>NZ_JBBCUO010000006.1:0-517010 GCF_037147815.1 Kaistia sp. MMO-174
ACGCTAGTCGGCAAGTGGGTCAGCCCCGCCCGCCTTCTGAACGATCCGGACTACGCCGTGTGGGTGCCGTTCTTCGACGGCTATCCGATCCGCGTCTTCGACAGCGAGACGTTGTTCCTGCCGCCCCCGCCTGAAGAATAGGCCCAAGGCCTAACCACCCTCCCACCACATCCCCGGAGATACTGTATGACGAAGCAAACTTGGTCGCTTCCGGCTGAAGGCTGTTCAGTGATCAGCGTCCCTATCGTGGGTGGTCGAGGGCGTGGCGGACAATCTCGATCAGCCTCTCTCCACCGGCCCTATCTAACCACAACCCTATCCATCGGTACCCCGGCACTAGGAGGAGGAGGGCGATCCCCTCTCGATCCGGCATTGGGTGCACATACCACCGGCCCATGTGGGACACCTGCATTAGAGAGCCGGGGTCGGGGTCTGCTTCGATAGGCGGAGGAGGCAACATCGCCGCCCGCGTCATCGCCAAATTCGCGATGAACTCGTCGACCTCGTCTGCATCGAAGTCAAAACGAACCGGCGGATCGGTCGGGAAGTCCACTACGAGACGCGTCCTGCTTTCATTCAGAGACCAGTGCGGCGCAACCATTTGTTCCCCCGTCAGTAGCAATTCAACCACGCTACTTTCCTGCTGACGCCCGCGTCAACGTCACCCCACATCCCCGGAGATACCTCATGCTCGTGCCCAACTGGCGCGCTGTAGCCTTGCGCGCGTGGAGCGTGCGGTTCATCGCGCTCATCTGCCTTGTGCAGGGCCTCGATGTGGCGATGCCGCTCGTCGGGCTGGCGCTGCCTCTCCCTGACGGCTGGCTGCCATGGGTGACGCTCGTCGTCGCCATCGCTGCGGCCGTCTCTCGCTTCATTCCTCAGAAGGCAGTGAGCGGAGGCGCCGATGAGTAGGCGCGCAAAGGCCGCTCTGGCCTCTGGGCTCGGCGTTGTCGCGCTCACCGCCACCTATCTGACCGTGCCGTGGGAGAGCGTCGAGAACCGCGCCTACTGGGATTCGATCGGCAAGGTCTGGACGGTCTGCGCCGGGGAGACGAAGGGCGTCAAGCCGGGCGACGTCTATACCGACAAGCAGTGCAGCGACATGCTGATGCGCCGGCTGGAGGTGGACTATCGCCGGCCGCTTCAGAAGTGCATTCGCGGCTTTGACGGCGCGCCGCTGAGCGTCCAGGCCGCCTTCCTTGACCTCTCCTACAACGTCGGCGTTGGCGCGGTCTGCGGCTCGACCGCGGCGAGGCGTGCGATGGCGAAGGACTGGCCCGGCGCCTGCGAGGCGATGACCTGGTTCAACAAGGCCGGCGGGCGCGTGATCCGGGGACTCGATCTGCGCCGGAAGGATGGCGACGAGCGGCGCATTGGCGAGCGCGAGCTGTGCCTGGAGGGGCTGAAGTGATCGCCGCGCTCCTTTCCCCCATCGGTCGCTGGGTTGGCGGCGCCCTGTTCGTTCTGGCGTTCCTCGCGGGCTTCTACGCCTACGGCTACCGCCATGGGCGTCAAGCTTCCGATCAGAAGTGGCAGGCCGCCATGGCCGCCGAGCAGACCCGGCAAGCCGCCGTCAGAGCCAAGGCGCTCGACGAGGCCGTGGCCCGCGAACTGGCCCGCGCGGCCGAGAATGAACAGCTTGAAGCACAGGTGAACCAATATGAAGCCGATCTGGCTAAGTCGCTCTCTAAGGCGCCGGCTGGCAGCTGTGACTATCGTTTGCGCGGTGCCGATGTTGAGCGCCTTCACATGTTCCAGCGGCCGGGTAGCGCTGCGCCCTGATCTCCCGCAGATGCCGGCCGCGATCCGCACGCCGTGCAAGCACCCCCTCATCAGCGAAGTGGACGCGCGGGCGATCATAGCCCGCTACGCCGTCGCCCTCAGCAAATGCGATGGCAAGCGCGCCGATGCGGTGGCTTTCCATGAGAGCCTCCGGAAGGGACTGAAATGAACCCAACGACGGAAGATCCAGCCTCGTCCGGCTGGCATCTCGACAAGCGCGTTCCCATCGCCCTGATCGTGACGCTTCTGCTCCAGGCCGCGGTCGGGCTCATCTGGGCTTCTAAGCTCGACGCCCGGGTGGCCAGCCTCGAGCTTGCACAGGCCACGTCAGGCGACCAGCCAATGCGCATCGTCCGCGTGGAGACGCAGATGGAAGGCGTCCGCGGCACCCTCAAGGAAATGAACGACAAGCTCGACCGCTTGCTCGGCTACCCGGCGCCGGCGAGGTAGTGCGCGCCTAGCTTGTCCGCCTGGGTTGCCGGCGTTACTCTACGTCATCAATCGGGGGATTGAGCCATGCGTGCAGCGCTAGTGTGGGCGGCCCTGCTCGGGCTGTCCGGCGTGATGTGGTGGGCAGTCATCAAGGCCGGGGTTGATATCGCGTCGGCGTTTTAGTCCCGCGAGATGGTGTGGCCCCGCGTTCCAGGCGCGATCACCGTCATCTGGATCTTGCGGCTTCCGCAGGCTGAGCACTTCAGCGAACGCCGGAATGGCGTGTCGACGCCGACGATGAGGTAGTCCGCTCCGAACCGCTCGGCGACAGGCTGTAGGTCCAGCTCGACGTACCGGTGGCAGTCCAGGCAGTGGATGCCGAGGCCCGTGCCGCTTTCCAGAAACTCCCCGACTGTCGCGATCCTGCCCATGTTCCAGTTTTGTTCATGGCTAGCGATGGCCGTCAAGCCTTGGGGATTGGAACAGAAAGGGCGCGGCATCGGAAGCCGCGCCCTTTTCGTACTTCAACGTCCAACCAGCCGGAGCACCGGCGCGGTCTCGGCTATCTCACTGATTGCCGCGGCAAGCTTGGCGTCGAGAGAGTCGAGCCCCTTGTAAGCATCTTTTCGGTCCCGAACCACCAGCACGATTAGGAGTACATTTGACCTAATGTGGTAGATGATCCTGTGGTTCCGACCGGCCGGGACCCTTAGAAAGTCCGGTCGATCGGTAATCTTTTCTACGCCCTTAGGGCGTGGGCATGAAGCCAGAAGCTCCAAAGCCTCGATCACTGTCTTCTGCGCTTGGCGGCTCAACTTCCGAATTTCCCTGCGAGCAGCGGGCGCAATGCGTATTTCGATCTCGGTCAAAATGCTCCGATCTGGATGGTTACTGGGGGTTACATTCCCAGCTCTTCCTTAAGCCTCTTCAAAGTGATTCCTCCCGTTTTGTCGAACTCTTCAAGCGAAGTAGCTGCCAGCTCTGCGTCGTACTTTGCTTCCAAGTCAGTGATGCGGTTTAAAAGCTCCAGCGGGATAACCGCTACTGCTTCCTTCCGTCGCGTTATGATCACTGGATTCTTATATAGTGCTTTGTTGATGATCTCAGAAAGGTTTTCTCTAGCCTCCGACGCGGTGTAGGTCTCACAATTCTTCATCTGGGTTGTCCTGGGTGGGGTTGCCTTTTTTTGTAATTTTCACCGGAATGTACTTTTTGTACAAAATAGCGTCAACCACAAAAATGGTAGAGCCTCCCGCCTAGGGATTCACACGCGATTCGGCATGGGGTAGAATGCGGGCGACGCGGAGGAAGGCTGCATCTCAGGGTGACCGGAAGCGTACTGCCAGCTGGCACGGATGAAGCAGCGGGGAGCGCAAATGCTCCTTGGACGCTGTGGACGAAACCAGCGACGCCCACCCGAAACCGGGCATCAAGCCCGGCCCGCGTCGATCTTGTCTGCTGGCGCCAACTGTTCCGGCTGTCCAGCCTAAGTCCTTCCTCGGAAGGCCGCCCGGGTTGATCGCCGGGCGCTTGATATTCGACGCGGCGCCAGGAGCCTACTGTGGACGATCTGGAAGTCGAAGACAAACTGGCCGATCTGCGGATGCAGGCTTGGAGGGCCTTTCGCAAGGGGCTCTCTGATCGGCTGATCGACGACCCTATCAATGTCATTGCTGAAGACATCGGGATGTCGGTTAAGGAGATCTCGGCTCTCTCAAAGGGCACGCTCAGCAATCCCTCTCTTGAAGAGGTGTACCGGGCGCTTCTAAGGATGGGCTGTCATATCGAAGTGACGCTTGCCGTCCAGTAGGCCCGGCCCGCGTCGATCCTATCGCTCACGCTTCGGTGTGAGCCACGAAACGGTTGGTACAGTGGCGCTCCCGAGGCCAACCTGAGATTCGAGCGTCCGGACTGGCAAACGAAAGTCGCGAGTAGCCTGGAGAAGGCACGAAGCCGAAGCACTGGACAAAAGCGACGCCATCATCAGCCCGGCTCTGTCTTCGGACGGGGCCGGGCTATTTCTTTGCGAGGGCATCATGAGCAAGAAGGCGTTCGAGAAGATCCGCATCGGCCTCGAGGAAGCCTTGGCATACGCACGTGGCGAAGACGTCGGCGTGAGGATGACGGGGTTCTTCGTCACGCTCACTCCTGAACAGAAGGCCGCAGCGCTGGCTTATCGTGGCCCCGAGAATTTCGGGGGGCCGCATCGACGACCCGCAAGGGGGTTAAGGCCGCAACGTCGCAAAAGAAGAGCGGATGGCCCGGCCGGTGGGCTTCACAAGGAACCCGGCCACCTCTCCATTTATGACGAAGTTATCTCGCGGGAGCTATAAATGGAAAAGAAGCGCGCCAGACGCATCCGCGACAAGCAGCGCATGAAGGCGAGAGCTAAGAGCGTCGGCAAGGCGCGCGGGCTCCCGGGCAACTACGACCTTCTATATGACCACCTCTGCATCTGTTCGGGGCCCTGCTGCGGCAACCCGCGCCGGTGGTACGGCGAGCCGACTATGCAGGAGCGCCGGTTCTTCGCGGGCTAGCCCTCACCACCCGCCATCCACCTGACGAGCGCCCAGACGTTCCCGCCTATATTCCAGAGCAGCACAGCCCATAGCCCGGCTATGAAGATCCAGGCGGCAATCGGGATGCGGAGGCGGCGGTAGGACATCAACGTAGTGCTCTTTGGTTCAATGAACCGTGGAACCGTGAACGTAGTGCGAACAGGCGTCCGAAAACGACATTTTGGATGCCGGAGGAACCGCAGGAATCCGCGGAAACCTTGAAGGCCACTACGTTGACATCGTAGGGGTCACAGGTTCAATCCCTGTCACGCCCACCATCCTTTCCAAATCTCCCAAGTTTCCGAAGGTCATTCGCTTCCGGTCAAGGCCGACGCCCGCCGCGCCGACGCGGGTCGGGATCGTGAGCCGGCTCCCTTGTTCCAAGCGGCGTGCGCGCACGCGAACGCCCGGCTGATATGGGCTGGTACGAATTCCCCAGTACATGGCCGGGCTCGACGGCGCGCAAGCGGATGACTGCAGCCGGCCGCTCTTGCCACTCCAGACACCGAGCCAGATCGCTTCATCGTTTCACGGAAAACGACGAAACGATCCAACTCGTTGTCTTGTCGCGTTTTTTCGCGAACCGGTATCCATTTCGCTCGAAAGCGCTCTAGCGACTGACGGCTCGAACCACGCCGATCAGGATGCAGGCGCCGACCAGTCCGGCGATCAGGTAACCGAGCCAGCCGGCGAATCCGACGCCGATCAGGCCGAACAGGAAGCTCGCGATCGCCGCGCCGACGATGCCGAGAATGATGTTGGTGAGCAGGCCGGTATCGCTCTTCATGATGTTCGACGCGATCCAGCCGGCGATGCCGCCGATGATGATGGCTGCGATCCAGCCAACGCCAGTGCCACTCATGTTGACCTCCCATGTGACGACCAACGGAATCAATCACGCACGCGCAATCCTTGCGGGCAGGCAATTCTAGCGCGATTCTCGCCTTGGTGCGGATCTTCCTGCGCGCGGGCGGGAAGCGGTCGGGATTCGGGCTGCGGGAATTCGGCTCCGGCCTGCCGGCATCAGCTCGCGGGCGTCAGGTTGAGGTTGTCGAGGCCCTCGGCGCTCCGGTCGGCGTAGAAGGAGCCGTCCTCCAGCGCGTTGAAGCGGACGAGCGCATGGCGGGTCGCGTCGATCAGGACGAAGGATCCTTCCCCGTCGATGAACCAGGCGGCGGGATCGCCGCCGAGCTTCAGTTCGGCGAGGCACGCCTCGTCGCCCTCGAGCGCGAAACCGCCGATCGCCGTCTCGTCGCTGAGCGTGACCGGGCAGACCCTGCCGCCTTCGAAGTCTTCCCAGATATCGAACTTGCCCTTCAGCTTTTCGGCGTAAGCTTCGCTGGCGACGGACGCGATGCAGCTGGCAACCAGAAATGCAACGCCGATGATCAATCGCATGCCCCGCTCCTCCGGTTGTTGCCTTGATGAGTGACACGGCTTTCTCGGCCGGGCAAGGCAGGCGGGACGGGGGAAACGCGGGGCTGGACGCGAGGTTCGGGAGGAGCAAGACGTGAAGAAGCTGATCAACACGACGGGGGCCGTCGTCGACGAGATGATCGAGGGCATCGTGGCCGCCTCGAATCACCTGGCGGTCCTCGACGGGGCGCGCGTCGTCGTCCGTGCCGATTTCGCCGCGCTGCGCGACGCCGGCAAGGTGGCGCTGATCTCGGGTGGCGGCTCCGGCCACGAGCCGGCCCATGCCGGCTATGTCGGCGAGGGCCTGTTGACCGCCGCCGTCTGCGGCGACGTGTTCACCTCGCCCTCCACCGATGCCGTGCTCGCCGCCATCCGCACCGTGACCGGGCCGGCCGGCGCCCTGCTGATCGTCAAGAACTATACCGGAGACCGGCTGAATTTCGGCCTCGCCGCCGAGATCGCCCGCGCCGAGGGGCTCGACGTGCGGATGGTGGTCGTCGCCGACGATGTGGCGCTGGCCGAGGCGTCGGAGACCGCCGGCCGGCGTGGCCTTGCCGGAACCGTGCTGGTCCACAAGATCGCCGGCGCCGCCGCCGAGGCGGGCCAGCCGCTCACGGATGTCGCCCGCGCGGCGCAGCAGGCGATCGACCATCTGGCGACCATGGGCGTCGGCCTGTCGCCCTGCATCGTCCCGGCGGCCGGCAAACCCAATTTCACCCTTGCCGAGGACGAGATCGAGCTCGGTCTCGGCATTCATGGCGAGGCCGGCGTCGCTCGTGAGCCCTTCACCGACGCCGCCGACATCGTGCGGCGGCTCTGCGCGCGGGTCTTCGATTTCCTGGAACTTGCGCCGGGAGACCGCGTCGCGCTGCTCGTCAACAATCTCGGCGCCACCCCCGGCATGGAGATGGCCATCGTCGCCCGGGAAACGCTGGACCAGGCGGCCCGGCGCGGCCTCGTCGTCGACGCCGTCTGGGTCGGCACCTTCCTGACGGCGATCGAGATGGCCGGTTGTTCGATCACGGCGCTGAAGCTCTCCGGCTCGATGCTGGAAGCGCTCCGCGCGCCGGCCGCCGCGCCGGCCTGGCCGGGGCTGGCAGGCGAGGGCGGCGTCGTCCGCCGTGTGGCGGCGCGCCAGGCGGCGTCCGCGCCGAAATCGGGCGTCGCGCCAGCCAGCGATCCCCGGATCCGCGCTTCTCTGCAGCAGGTCATCGACGCACTCGGCGAGGCGGAGCCCTATCTGACCGGGCTCGACCAGCAGGTCGGCGACGGCGACCTCGGCCTCAATCTCGCGCGGGGCGCCGCGGCGATCGGGAGTGAGCTGGACGCGCTGGCCGGCCAGCATCCGGCCGAACTGCTGCGCAGCCTCTCTGCCATCATCCGCCGCACGGTGGGCGGCACCTCCGGCGCGCTCTATGCGGCCGGGCTGCTTCGTGCCGCGGCGACGCTGCAGGCGATCGACGCGCCGGGCCGGGGCGACTGGTCGCGCGCGCTTGGCGAAGGCGCGCGCGCCATCGCGCAACTGGGCGACGCGCGGATCGGCGACCGGACCATGCTCGACGCGCTGCTGCCTGCCGCGGCCGTGCTGGAGGCGGAGCCGTCCTCGTCCGGCGATGGCCTCGGGCGGCTCGGACGGGCGATCGAGGCCGCGCAGCAGGGCGTGCGCGATTCGTCCTCGACCGCCTCGCGCCGCGGACGTTCCAGCTATCTCGGGGCGCGGGTGGTCGGCGTTGCCGATCCAGGCGCGGAGGCTGTCGTCGTCTGGCTGCAGGCGATCCGGCGCGCCCTCGGCTGAGGGGCGCGCCTTGCCCCGGCGCAGCGGCATAAGTATATAAACGGGAAGAGGAACGACCTCCCCAAATCGGGAACCATGTCCGGGACGGCCCGGCCCTTTCGCAGGAGGGCCCGATGGCCTGGATCTATCTCGTTCTCGCCGGCATCTTCGAAGTCGTCTGGGCTTCGACGATGAAATACTCGGACGGCTTCAGCAAGCTGACCCCGTCCGTCATCACCATCCTCGCCATGATCGTCAGTTTCGGCCTGCTCGCGGTCGCGATGAAATCGCTGCCGCTCGGCACCGCCTATGCGATCTGGACCGGCATCGGCGCCGTCGGCGCTTTCTGCGTCGGCATCTTCGTCCTTGGCGAGGCGGCGACCCTGCTGCGCATCGGCAGCGTCGCCTTCATCATCCTCGGCCTCCTCGGGCTCAAGCTCTCGGCGTCGTAGCCAGCCGGCCGTCAGCAGTCGCCGCGTCCCATCAGGACGACGGGGATGGTCCTGGCGAGGATGCCGAGATCCTGCGCCAGGCTCATCTGCCGGACATAGAGCGCGTCGAGGCGGATGCGGGCGTGATAATCGGTGTTCGACCGGCCCGACACCTGCCAGAGCCCGGTCATGCCGGGGCGGCACAGATAGTAGGCCTCGAAGTGGCGCCGGTTGTAGTTGCCGGCGTCGGCGATCTCGCGCAGCAGGCGCGGCCTCGGCCCGATGAGGCTCATCTCGCCGCGGACGACGTTGATGAGCTGCGGCAGCTCGTCGAGGCTGAACTGGCGCAGAAGGCGCCCGATCCGCGTGACGCGCGGGTCCCCTCGCAGCTTGTAGCGCTGGCTGTAGTCGAGTCGGGTCCGGGGATCGTTCGCCAGCCAGGCGTCGAGGAGGCGCTCGGCGTCCGGAACCATCGTGCGGAACTTGTACATCGGGAAAGGGCGCCCGTTCATCCCCATGCGCGACGAGCGGAAGAAGACCGGCCCGCCACTCAGGCCGATGACGCCGGCGATGAGGATGCCGAACGGCAGCAGGAACAGGAGCAGCATCGACGCGGCGACGACATCGAGGCCGCGCTTCAGTGGGTATTGCCGGATCGACGCCGTCCGCCGGCGGCGCTCCGGCAGGCCCGGCCGGGCCGCCGTCGAGCGAACGAGCGGCTGACTGGCTGTCGCTTCCACATTCCGGTCCATCGCACACCTACGCGCAGGTTGAGGCTGGCTGCGGCGGCGCTGCCGTTCGTCGATGCGATTCCGCCGGGGCGATCTTCTCCGAGGCATGGGACGCCGCCGCCCATGCAGGCGTGCGGCATCTGTCTCGAACGGCGCCGAGCGAAATACTTTTCCCGAAGGTGTGGCAGGCCCCGATATTTCAAATTCCGTACCAATTTCAGGCTAAGCATTCGCCCTTTGGAGTCAAGGTGATTTCAAGGCCCTGAATTATAGCCTGACTATACTACTCGGCCAGCGTGGATAGATTGGCGCTCGAGCGAGATCCGGACGCCGCATCGGGGCGCATGGCCGCTTGATTTACTGGCCTTCCCTTTCGGAATGTGGCGCTGTCCCGGATGGTCGTTCGCTCCTTCGCGGCGCTGTCGCGGCGGACGTTCCGCGACATGTCTTGCGCCCATGGTCGCCGGCGCGGGGCTGCCGCGCCGGCGTCGTCTCCTACCAGGTCACGCTGCTGTTGATCGAATGCGCCTGCCTGGCGGCGTGCATCTGGGCCTGGGTGAATTCCATGGCGTGGCGGCAGAGGTCGGTACTGTCCGTCCAGAGATTGCGCCAGATGCCGAGAATGCCGGTCAGCGGCTCGCCGGCCACCGCCGAGGAGAAGGATTCGAAGCAGATCGGGCCCTGGTAGTTCGCCTTCACCAAGCCGCGGAAGATCTTCACGAAGTCGATCGAGCCGGTGCCGAGATAGCCGCGATGCGATTCACCGGTGTGGAAATAGCCGAGATAGTCGCCGGTATCGATGATCGCCCGTTCGGCGTCGGCTTCCTCGATGTTCATGTGATAGCAGTCGAGGTGGACCTTGACGTTGGCCATGCCGACCCGCTTGCAGAGCTCGACGCCCTGGGCGGCGGTGTTGATGACGTTGGTCTCGTAGCGGTTCACCACTTCGAGGCCGAGGGTGATGTTGCTCTTCGCCGCTTCCTCGGCGACGCGCCGCAGCACCTCGACCGCGCCGGCGACGCCTTCCGGCGTGGCAGCGGTGAAGTATTTCTGGAAGCCGGAATAGAGGATGCCGGTGATGTGGGTGCCGCCGAGGTCGCGCGTGGTGGCGACGACCTTCATCAGGTGCGCCTCGCCGCGCTTCTTCTTGTCGGGATCGCCGGAGGAGATGTCGCAGCTGTCGTCGAGGCCGAGCGAGGTGGTGATGCCGAGCCCGCTCTTCTCCAGCTCCTTGCGGGTGAAGTCGATGTCGATCAGCGACGGATCGAGGGCCGGCGCCTCGATATAGTCGTAGCCAAGCGAGGCCGTGCTGGCGATGGCGCGGGCCGCTTCCTCGTGGCTCCAGCCGCCGACCCAGACCTGCGCGTGGACGCCCAATCGGTTTTTCATGGTTTTCCTCCCTGGTGTGAAAAGCGGGTTCAGCCCGCGTTTGTCGAAATCCCGTCCTGCGGCGAAGGCGGGGCGGTCGAGGCCCTGACCTTCAGGCTGCATTCGAGCTGGATATGCGCCGGCGGCGCGGTGTCGCCCTCGATCCGCGCTTTGAGCCTCGCCCAGATCGCCGCCCCGATCTCCGGCACCGGCTGGCGGATGGCGGTCAGCGGCGTCGCCCGCGCCCGCATCCAGGCATAGTCGTCGAAGCCGATCAGCGAGATCGGCCGCGGAACCGAGATCTGCCGGTCGGCCAGCGCCGCCAGCGCGCCGAGCGTGGTGAAATTGGTCAGCGCCAGGATGGCGGTCGGCCACGGGTTCTCCTCCAGCCACTGGAAGATCCGCACCGCGGCGCGCTCGAAATGATTTCCGGCTTCGAGGAAGGTCGGTTCCGGCGCGCCGGCGCGCGCCAGCGTTTCTGCGATGCCGGCGCAGCGCTCGCGAATGTTGCCGAGCGACAGCACGGAGGCGGCGACGAGGATGTTGCGATGGCCGAGCTCGAGGAGATGCTGCGCGCCGATCGTGCCGGCGTTCACGTTGTCGACGGATACGGTGTCGGCGCTGGGATCGCGGGTGATGCGGTCGGCGACGACATAGGGGATTCTCGTCCGCTCGATCAGGGCGCGGGTGGCAAACTCGTCGGAGCAGGGGATGACGACCAGCCCGGCCGGTCGCCAGGCCAGCATGGCGGCGAGCCGAGACTGCTCAGTCGCCTCGTCGCCATTCGAGCTCGCGACGATGATCTCGTAGCCCTGGTCGCTCAGGCAGCTCTCCACCGCCGAGACGATGGAGGTGAAGAACGGATTGTCGAGATCGGGAACGAGGACGGCGATGATCCGCGCCTTGCCGGTGCGCAGCAGCGCGCCCGCCCGGTCGGCCTGGTAGCCCAGTTCGCGGGCCGCTTCGCGAACCCGCGCCGCCAGCGCCGGGTTGACCGGCTTGCTGCCGTTCATGACATTGGAAACGGTGCCGGGCGACACGCCGGCCCGCTCGGCGACGTCGCGAATGGAGACCGGCTTGTCCGACATGGACGGGACCTCTCGGCAAGGCGGCATCGCCGCAAAACGATTTACCGAAAAACGTTTTACGACGGCGGCGGCCGCTTCGCAATCACGATCTGATGGGCCAATGCGCCCGGCGAGCCGGCGATCCGTCGACGAGGCGCTAGTCGCCGGTCAGGTCGAGGCCGGCGGCGCTCTCGCGCAATTGCGCCAGCAGGGCGACGCGGCGGGCTTCCGGCGTATCGACCGGCAGCACGAAGCACAGCGTCAGCGAGACCTGGCCGCGCCCGTCGAGGATCGGCGCCGCCAGGCACCAGGTGAAGCGGTCGGCGAGCGCCGCGGTTTCGCTGTAGCCCTGCTGCTTCGCCAGCGCGATGTCGCCGAGGAACTCCGCCTCCGCGATGACCCGGCCGTCCGGTAGCCGGAAATCCTCGGCCGGGATGAAGGCGCGGACGGCATCATCGTCCATGTGGCTGAGCAGCAGCCGGCCCGACGCGGTCCAGGGAATGGGCACCTCGACGCCGACCTGGCTGGAGATGCGGAACGGGCCGACGGAGTCGCGGCTGTCGAGCACGACATATTTGTTGCCGCGCAGGCCGCAGAGCTGCACCGTCTCGCCGGACTCCGCCGCCAGGCGCTCGAGCGCCTCGATGATGCGCGGGTAGTGGGCGTTGTGATGGCTGTAGGCCCAGCCGAACAGGTGCATGGCGCGGCCGAAATAGACGTGGCCGTCATTGCCGACCGTTTCCAGCATGTCGGCTTCGAGCAGGCGGTTGACGATCTCGTAGGTAGTGGAGCGCGGCGCCCCGATCTTCCGCGCGATATCGCCGACGCGCATCGGCGCGCGCTGCCGCAGCAGCGCCTCCAGCAGGATGATGACGCGGTCGATGCCGCGCTTGCGTTCGTTGCCGGCTGCCGTCGTTGTCGCTGGCCGGATGGTGTCTGCGCTTGCGAATTCCGTCATCGATGGCCTGGTTGCTCGGGTCGAAGGGAAGGTTCTGGAAGGCTCTTGAAAGATGTCGTGGCTCGGACTAGCCTCTCATTTGTCCGATATACAGGCTTCTTGTCCAGTATATCAGACAAAAAATGGGGGCCCGGGCGGAGAGTTCACGACGATAGGCAGCAAGGCCGCGTCCAGGTGACGCCGCTGTCCCGCATTGTCGTTTCCCTGCGCGTCGAGGCGAAACCTTCCAGGGGAACATCATGAAGAAGTCTTCGCTTTTTGCATCCGCAAGCGTTCTCGGCCTTGGTATCCTGCTGAACGTACTCGGCGCCTCGCAGGCCGCCGCCGCCGCCAACTGCATCAAGGGCGATCGCAAGGCGCCCTATACGCTCGGCTGGGCCAACATCTACTCAGTGCCGACCTGGATGAAGCAGACCCAGGGTACGATCGAGGCGGAAGTCGAGCAGCTGAAGAAGGAAGGACTGGTCGACAAGCTTATGGTCACGGACGCGCAGGGTGATTCCAACGTCCAGATCCAGCAGATCCAGTCGATGATCGACGCCAATGTCGACGCCATCATCCTGATCGCCGGCTCGTCGACCGCGCCGGCACGCGTGCTGGCCGACGCCTGCGCCAAGGGCATCGCGATCATCAATTTCGACAGCCTCGTCGACACCAACGACGTCACCGCCAAGGTCAATACCGACTCGCACCAGTGGGGCGAGCAGGCGACCAAGTTCATGATCGATGCGCTCGGCGGCAAGGGCAAGATCCTCATCCTGAACGGCCCGGCCGGCGTTTCCGTCAGCGACGACCGTCGCGCCGGCGGCAACGAGCTGCTCAAGGCCAATCCTGGCATCGAGATCCTGGCCGAGACCAACACGGCCTATAACGTCGCCCCGGCCCAGGAGGCCGTCACCAGCCTGCTGTTCGCCCATCCCGAGATCGACGGCATTCTCTCCTTCGGCGGCGCGCTTTCGGCCGGCGCCGTGCTGGCGCTCGACAAGCAGGGCCGCGAGCAGGTGCCGATCACCGGCGAGAACGCGCGCCAGTTCCTCGAGCTCTGGAAGGAAAAGGGCCTGAAGAGCTGGGCGACGATGCAGCCGAACTGGCTCGGCGCCTTCGCCGCCTACACCGCCGTGCAGGCGCTGGAGGGCAAGGACGTGCCGGCCTTCGTCAAGGTGCCGCTGCCGATCATCGACAATTCCAACATCGACGAGTACCTCGCCCGGGCGAAGGATTTCCCGGCCGACGGCTATATCTTCTCGCCCTACGACCGCGCCCTGTTCGACAAGCTGCTGGCGCAGAAGTAGGGCCAGTCTCGTGGCATCGCCCGCTCCCATCCTCGCCGCGCGCGGGGTGTCGAAGGCGTTCTTCGGCAACCCCGTCCTGCGGACCGTTTCCATTGCCCTCATGCCGGGCCGCGTCCATGCGCTGCTCGGCGAGAATGGCGCGGGCAAGTCCACGCTGATCAATCTGCTGTCCGGCGCGCTGCGTCCGGACAGCGGAGAAATCGAGATCGACGGCAGGGCGGTCGCCCGCCACAGCCCGGCGGATGCGCGCCGGGCCGGGATCGCCGTCGTGCAGCAGGAGCTGAGCCTGACCGGCTCGTTGTCGATCGCCGAGAATATCGGTCTCGGCGACTATCCGCGCCGGTTCGGGCTGGTGGACTATGCGGCGCTCGCGGCGCGGGCGAAGGCGGCCTGCGATCTCGTCGGCCTCGACGAGCCGCTGGCGACGCCGGTCGGCGAGCTGTCGCTCGGCCGCCGGCAGATGGTCGAGATCGCCAAGGCGCTCTATCGCAAGCCGCGCGTGCTCATCCTCGACGAGCCGACCTCGTCGCTCTCCGCCACCGAGACGCGCATCCTCACCGCGCTGCTGGAAAGGCTGCGCGGCGAGGGCATCGCCATTCTCTATATCTCGCACCGCCTCGACGAGGTGATGCAGCTCTGCCAGCACGTCACCGTGCTGAAGGATGGCACCTGCACCGCCGATCGGCCGCTCGAGGGCGTCAACGCGGCCGGGCTGGTGCGGCTGATGGTCGGGCGCGATCCCGGCGACCTGTTTCCGCGCTGGGACAGCACGCGGACGGAGCGGACAGCGATCGCCGTCCGTCGGTTCTCGGCCGGCCTCATGCGCGACGTCGATCTCGAGGTCCGCGCCGGCGAGGTCGTCGGCATTGGCGGCCTGGTCGGACAGGGGCAGGAGGACCTGCTGCTCGGCCTCTATGGCGCCATTCCGGCGAAGGTCGAATCCGCCACGCTGAACGGCGCCGCCAGCCTTCCCGCCGCCGTGCCCGAGGCCAACCAGCGCGGCCTCGCCTATGTGCCGGCCGATCGCAAGCGCGAGGGCCTGCACCTGATCCATCCGATCCTGACCAATCTGATGCTGCCTTCCTTCGCCCGCATGCCGGCGCTGAAGCTGCGCAGCCGCGCCAGCGAGCGGGAAACCGCCATGGGGCTGGCCCTGCAATTCGCCATCAAGGGCGATCTCGGCCGCGCCGCGCAGGCGCTTTCCGGCGGCAACCAGCAGAAGGTCGCGCTGGCGAAATGGATGCCGCTCGACCCGTCCGTGCTGCTCCTCAACGATCCGACGCGCGGCGTCGACGTCGAAACCAAGCGGGAGATCTACGCGATGCTTCGCGCCTTCGCGGCCTCCGGCAAGACTGTCGTCCTGCTGAGCTCGGATACGCCGGAGCTGGTGCATCTCTGCGACCGCGTCGCGGTGGTGCGCGAGGGGCGGATCGCGGCGCTGCTCGAACGCGGCGCGCTGAGCGAGGAGGCGATCGTCGCCGCCGCCATGGGCGCCGAGCGCGAGAGGCACGCGGCATGAGCAATGCGAGCGTCTCTCCGCGCGCCCCTTCCGGCTCGCTCTATTGGGCGATCCAGGCCAAGCGCAACATCGGCGTGCGCGGCCTGTTCCTCGTCGTGCTGGCCTTCCTCGTCGCCTATGGCCTGCTTTTCCACGGCCTTTTCACCGGCTCGGGCTTCGCCAAGTTCACCCAGAGCTGGTTCCCGCTCGCCCTCGTCGCCATGGCGCAGGCGATCCTGATGCTGACCGGCGGCATCAGCCTGGCGATCGGCGCGCTGGTCAGCCTCGGCGCCGTGCTCGCCGCCACCACCATGACCGGGCCGCTCGGCGTCGCCGGCGGCGCGGCCCTCGTCTGTCTCGCCGGCTTCGGCATCGGCGCCGCGACGGGCATCATCGTCGTCCGCCTGCGCCTGCCGGCGATCGTCGTGACGCTGGCCGGATCCTTCATCATCGCCGGCGCGGCGCTCCTGGTGCTGCCGCGGCCGGGCGGCGCGATGCCGCCCTGGCTGTCGGACCTGCTCGCCGGCAATACGCCCGCCGCCTTCGGCCTGCTGGTGGTGATCGTCCTGCTCTGGAAGCTCTATCTGGCGACGCCGCTCGGCCTCAGCCTCTATGCGGCCGGCGAGAATCCGGTGGGCGCTTATCGCTCCGGCGTGCCGGTCGATGCCGCCCGTATCCTGGCCTACGCCATCAGCGGCCTGCTCTGCACCGGGGCTGGCCTGTTCGTCGCCGCGCAGACCGGCTCGGGCGATCCGATCATCGGCAACTCGTTCACGCTGAACTCGATCGCCGCCGCCGTGCTCGGCGGCATCGGCTTCCTCGGCGGCCAGGGCACCATGCGCGGCGCGCTCGCCGGCAGCCTGCTGCTCAGCCTGATGATCTCGGTCATGTTCTTCCTCGGCTTCACGCCGGTGGCGCAATATGTGGCGCAGGGCCTGATCATCATCGGCGCCGTCGCCATCCCGCAGTTCCGCATGAGGGCCCGATGAGCATTCGCGACGCCGGACTTCTGTCCCGATCCCGCATTCTCGCGGTCGTCACCAGCCGGCCGTTCCTGACCTTCGCCATCGTGGCCCTGGTCTGGATCGTCGCCAGCTTCGTCTCGCGCGGCTTCGGCGCCTATGGCCATCTGCGCTACCTGGTCGAGCTCGCCGCCGTCATCGGCATCGTCGCGGCGGGCCAGACCTTCGTGGTGATCGCGGGCGGCATCGATCTCTCGGTCGCGGCGATCGTCACCGTCGCCGCCGTCGGCCTGCCGCTCTTCGCCATCGACGCCGACCCGACCGGGCTGACGCCGATCCTCGCCGTGCTGGCGATGACCACCGTGATCGGCCTCGTCAACGGGCTCGGCGTGGCGCTGCTCCGCGTGCATCCGATGATCATGACGCTCGCCATGGCGACGTTCCTGCAGGGCCTGCTGATCATCATCGCCGGCGGCAGCGCCGTCACCGCTTCCAATCCGCTGGTAAGCTGGGTCGGCAATGCGCGGCCGTTCGGGGTGCCAGCCGGCATCCTCGTCTGGGTCGTCGTCTCGGTCGTCGTGCTGGTGGTGATGCATGCGACGCCGTTCGGCGCGCGATTGTTCGCCATGGGGGCCGGGCCGCTCGCCGCCAAGCTCTCCGGTGTGCCGATCGCCACGACGACGATGGCGGTCTACGGCATCAGCGGCTTCATGGCGGGCCTTGCCGGCATCCTCGTGCTCGGCATGAACGGCCAGGGCTATGTCGGCATCGGCGACCCGTATCTGCTCGCCTCGATCGCCGCCGTCGTGCTCGGCGGCACCTCGATCCTCGGCGGCCTCGGCACCTACGCCGGGTCGATTCCGGGCGCCATCCTGCTGGTCACGATCACGGCGCTGATCACCGTCGTCAACGCCTCGCCGGGCTGGCGCAGCATCCTGTTCGGGACTCTGATTCTGGCGTTGCTGCTGCTCTCCGGCCGCGAGGCGGCGCGGCGATAGATCCACGCCATTCGCGCCCGCCGAAGCGAGGCCGAATCGTCGCAGCGACACCTGCCCGACGTTGCCTTTCCCTCCCTGCGCGCCAGTTATCTGGAGTGTCGGCATGGTGTCGCGCATCTGCGCTCGACCGCCGCGCCGGACAATGGAGGACATCATGAGCAGGCATCTTGCTTTGGCCGCCGCTTCGGCGATGGCGCTTTTCGCCTTGACCGCCGCCGCGCCGATGGCGTCGGCGACAACCGAACATGGCCTGACCTGCAAGTCGGGCATGGAGCCGATGCGGGTAATGGAGAAGGGGCGGCATGTCTGGCGGTGCGAGCCGATGAAGGGCCACACGACGATGAAGTCGCATCCGTCGACGATGGGCACCGGCTCGAGCGGTGGAACCAGCTACTAGCGCGCCAGTCGCGCACTCCCTAGCGGTTCGCGCGGCATAGGTCGGCGTGAACCGGCCCAGACGCCGGGCCCTTCGGTCGGGTTTCTCGACGGAGCCCCCGGCGTCGGCGCCGCGGCGTCGGAATGAACAGGCATTCGCCGCCGCCGGCATGGCCCATCGGGCATTGGGGACGGCGCGGGCAAATCCCGACCGTCCCGAGCCGGGCCGCCCGTTTCGTCAGGCGGCCTTGCGGGCGTCGTAGCGCTGGATCCCGAGATCGTCGGACTGGATGTCGGGCTTGCGGCCGCCGATGAGGTCGGCGAGCAGCCGGCCCGATCCGCATGCCATGGTCCAGCCCAGCGTGCCATGGCCGGTATTCAGATAGAGATTGGCGTAATCGGTCCGGCCGATGACCGGGGTGCCGTCCGGCGTCATCGGGCGCAGTCCGGTCCAGAAGGTCGCCTTCGACTGGTCGCCGGCGCCGCCGAACAGATCCTCGACCGAATAGACCAGCGTCGCCTTGCGCGAGGGCGGCAGGTCGCGGTTGAAGCCGGCGATCTCGGCCATGCCGCCGACGCGGATGCGGTCGCCGAGCCGGGTGATGGCGATCTTGTAGGTCTCGTCCATCACCGTCGAGACCGGCGCGCGCGTCTCGTCGACGATCGGCACGGTGATCGAGTAGCCCTTGACCGGATAGACCGGCACGCGCAGGCCGAGCGGCTTCAGGAATTGCGGCGTGAAGCTGCCCATCGCCGCGACGAAGGCGTCGGCAATGACCTCGCCGCGCGAGGTCTTCACCGCGACGATGCGCTTGCCCTCGGTACGGACGCCGAGCAGGTCGACGCCATATTGGAACGTGACGCCGAGGGCTTCGGCGCGCTTCGCCAGTTCGTTGGTGAACTTGAAGCAGTCGCCCGTCTCGTCATGCGGCAGTTGCAGGCCGCCGACGATCTTCTCCCGGACATGCGCCAGGCCCGGCTCCGCCGCGATGCAGCCCGCCGGATCGAGCACGGAGAAGGGGACGCCGTCGCTCTTCAGCACGGCGATGTCCTTGCCGATGCCGTCCAGCTGCTTCTGGGTGCGGAACAATTGCAGCGTGCCCCTGGCGCGGCCGTCATATTCGATGCCGATCTCGTTCCGCAGATCGATCAGGCAATCGCGCGAATATTCGGCGAGCCGCACCATCCGGCTCTTGTTGACCGCATAGCGCGCCGAGGTGCAGTTGCCGAGCATGGCGATCACCCAACGCCAGGTGTCGGCGTCGAGCATCGGCTGGATGATCAGCGGCGCATACTTCATGAACACCCACTTCACCGCCTTCTGCGGGATACCGGGGGCGGCCCAGGGCGAAGAATAGCCGGGCGAGATCTCGCCGGCATTGGCGAAGCTGGTTTCCAGCGCCGGGCCCGGCTGGCGGTCGATGACCGTGACCCGGTGGCCCGCCTTGGCGAGATAATAGGCCGAGGTCACGCCGATGACGCCGGCGCCGAGAATGGTGATCTTCATGATTGCCCCTGTCCGCTCGCGCGGCTTGCCGGAAATGCGTAGTGCCGATGGTAGCGCTGACCGAGAGCGGTCAGGATTTCGTAGGAAATGGTGCCGGCGTCGCTGGCGATTGCGTCCAGCGTCTGGCTGGGGCCGATCAGCTCGACCAGCGCGCCGGGGGGGAGCGCCGCCGGCAGCGCCGTGACATCGACCATCAGGCTGTCCATCGACACGCGGCCGAGGATCGGAAGGCGCACGCCGTCGAACCAAGCGGCGCCGCGATTGCTGAGCGAGCGCGGCAGGCCGTCGGCATAGCCGGCCGCCAGCGTGGCGATGCGCGTCTCGCCCGTCGTTACATGGGTGCCGCCATAGCCGACCGCCGTGCCGGCAGGGACGGTGCGGGTCTGGATGACGCGGACGTCGAGGCGGACGACCGGCCGCATCGGATGGCCGGCCACCGTCGGGGCGCCACCATAGAGCGCGATGCCCGGCCGGGCGAGGGCGCCGCGATAATCGGGGCCGAGAAACACGCCGGCGGAATTGGCGAAGGAAACGGGCAGGCCGGGAAAGAAGGCGCTTGCCGCCTGCATGACGGACAGTTGCGTCGGGCTCGCCTCGTGTCCCGGCTGGTCGGCGCAGGCGAGGTGGCTCATGATCATCGTCAATCGGATGCCGGAAAGCGCGGCCGGGTCGGCGGCGAGCGCCTGCAATTCGGCGAGCGAAAGGCCGAGACGGGCCATGCCGGTATCGACCTGCAGCACAGCTTCGAGCGTCACGGCGCGAGCGATGGCGAGAGCCGACCAACGTTGCACCTGGTCGAGCGAGTTCAGTACGGGAATGGCGCCGATATTGGCGCAGACGGTTTCGCCGCCCGGTAGCAGGCCGTTCAGCACATAGAGCCGGGAATCGCGCGGGCGGATGGCGGCGAGCCGACGCGCCTCGATGAGATGGGCGACGAAGAAGTCGCGGCAGCCGGCTTCGTGGAGCACCGGAACGACGCGGGCGGCGCCGAGGCCATAGGCGTCCGCCTTGACCACGGCCGCGACGCGCGTCGGCGCGGCGGTCTGGCAGAGGATCCGGTAGTTTTCGGCAAGCGCCGCGAGGTCGATTGTCAGCACGCCGCCTGCCGCGGCCTCGTCGGCGCCAATCCTGGTTTCCAGCCTGACAGTCTCGTTCATGGCGCGTCCGATCCCTCTCGCTGGAAATCAGCATATTGCTTCATCGTGCGAACTTCCGATCGAAACGCGCATGATGATGCGATAGAGTTATGACAATCGATCGTTTCTTCGAATGGTTGGAATAATCTGCATGTCGGGCCTGGACGCCATCGACCGCAACATCATCCGCCTGCTGCGCCTCAATGCCCGGATGAGCAACGCCAAGCTGGCCGAGGCGGTCGGGCTGTCGGCTTCCGCCTGCCTGCGCCGGGTCAATATCCTGGAGCAGACGGGCGTCATCCGCGGCTATACGGCGCTGGTCAGCACCGGGGCGGAGGAAGGGATCGCCGTCATCGTCCAGATCACGCTCGACAGGCAGACCGAGGAGTATCTGAACCGCTTCGAGGGGGCGGTGCGGAAATATCCCGAGATCCGGGAGTGCTTCCTGATGACCGGCGGTTCCGATTATTTCCTGCGCGTCGAGGTCGACAGCGCCGCCAATTTCGAGCGGGTGCACAAGGAGATCCTGTCGGCCCTGCCGGGCGTCGCCCGCATCCATTCGAGCTTCGCCATCCGCAACGTCCTGTCGTCGCGCCGGCCCGGCTAGTGGCCGCCATCCGATTCGGTCTCGGGCGCCGGAACGGGGCGCGCATGAAAAAAAGACCCGCCCGGGGAGGGGCGGGTCCAGGTCAGTGCCGCGGGGGCAGCGCGGTTCAGCGCTGGCCGCCCTTGTGCGGATCGCGATCCTTGTTCTGGGATCCCTGTTGAGGCGCCTTCTCGGACGCCTGGCTCTGCTGGCGCTGACCCGCCTGTTCGCCGCCCTTCTTGCCCATTTCGGAAGCTCGTTTCGGATCGTTGGCAAAATTGCCGGATCCGCCGCGTTGGTCTTTGTTGGGCATTTCACTTACTCCGATGAACCCCGTCCGGGTAACAAACCCTTCAGTGCGGCGATCGTTCCGAACTTTGCCGCATAACGTTAGGTCGCAGCCCGTATTCTCGGGATTCTGGCGCGTTCGTGTTGACAAGGTAGGGGTGCGCTGCCTATGGTCCGGCCGAATTTTCGAGCGGGCGCCTCTGGCGCTCGTGTCGTTCCTAGAACCCTTTCGCGAGCGTCGCGCCATGAAGATCAAGAACTCGCTCAAGTCCCTGCTCGGGCGCCACCGCGCCAACCGGCTCGTCCGCCGGAAGGGCCGTGTTTTCATCATCAACAAGGTCAATCCGCGCTTCAAGGCCCGTCAGGGCTGATTGGCGGGTGCGCCATTCCGCGCACCACCCGGATCCGATTTTGACGATGCCCGCATGAAGGCTTAAATTGCCACCATGCGGGCATTTGTCGTTTCGTTGCTTGTTTTCCTTGCGCTTTCGTCGGCGTCGCTTGCAGCGGCGCCGGGCGTTGGTGATTCCGCGTCGAAGGGCGATGGCCTCGCAGGTCAGAGCATCGACCAGTTGTTCACGTCGCTGGCCAAGCCCGGCGATGAAGCGAGCGGCTCGGCCGTCGAGGCCGAACTGGAGCGCCGCTGGCGCGATTCCGGCAGCGATACGATCGACTTGCTGATGCAGTGGGCGGCCGAGGCGATCGCCACCAAGGACTACCCTCGCGCCTTCGACTATCTCGATGCGGTCACGACCATGCGGCCCGACTACATCGAGGGCTGGAACCGTCGCGCCACGCTGTTCTTCCTGCAGGATGAGTATGGCAAGGCCATCTCCGACCTGGAGAAGGTGCTGGCGCTGGAGCCGCGCCATTTCGGCGCGCTCGCTGGCCTCGGCATGATCCTGAACGACATCGACCGCAAGAAGGAAGCGCTGCTGGCGCTGAAGAAGGCGATCGCCATCGATCCCTATCTGGACGATCAGGTCCGCGACGCCATCAAGACACTCGAGCCGCAGATCGACGGCCGCGAGATCTAGTCTCTCTCTCGACCACACCACGGATGCCTGCGGCCGTCTTCGGCGGGTATTCTTGCGCGCGGCTGCGCCGCGTTCCGGGAAAAGGAAAAGGGCGCGCCGCGTGGCGCGCCCTTCGAGATCAGCCGCCCGCTCCGCAGAGCGGGGAAAGGCCTCAGCGGCGGCCTTCTTCCGCGCCGGTGCCGACATAGGCGATGCGCAGCATGTTGGTCGCGCCCGGCGTGCGCAGCGGCACGCCGGCGGTGATGATGATCCGGTCGCCGGGCTTTGCGAACTCCTCGCGATGGGCGATGAAGCAGGCGCGGTTCACCATGTCGTCGAGGTTGTAGGCATCGTCGCTGACGACGCAGTGCAGGCCCCAGACGACCGACAGGCGCCGTGCCGTCGAGACGATCGGCGACAGGGCGATGATCGGGGTCTGCGGCCGCTCGCGCGCGGCGCGCAGCCCGGTCGAGCCGGACGCCGTGTAGCAGCAGATGGCGGCGAGGTTCAGCGTCTCGGCGATCTGGCGCGCGGCGGCCGAGATCGCGTCGGCGCCGGTCGCCTCCGGCTCGGTGCGCTGCGCGTGCATGATGTTCTTGTGGTTCGAATCGAGCTCCACCTGGGTGGCGATCCGGTCCATCGTCGCGACGGCGTCGATCGGGAAGGCGCCGGCGGCGGATTCGGCCGACAGCATGATCGCGTCGGCGCCCTCGTAGACGGCGGTGGCGACGTCCGACACTTCGGCGCGCGTCGGCACCGGCGCGGTGATCATCGATTCCAGCATCTGGGTGGCGACGACAACCGGCTTGCCGGCACGGCGGCAGGCGCGGGTGATCTGCTTCTGGATGCCGGGAACCTGCTCGAGCGGCATCTCGACGCCGAGGTCGCCGCGGGCGACCATCAGCGCGTCGGAGATCTCGATGATCTCGGCCAGGCGCTGCACGGCCTGCGGCTTTTCGATCTTCGACATGATGCCGGCGCGGCCGGCGGCGATCTTGCGCACTTCGGCGACGTCGTCCGGGCGCTGCACGAAGGACAGCGCGATCCAGTCGACATTGGCCTGCAGGGCGGCGTCGAGATCGGCGCGGTCCTTCTCGGTCAGCGCGCCGGTCTTGATCGTCGAATCCGGGACGCTGACGCCCTTGCGGTCGGAGAGCTTGGTGCCGACTTCGACGGTGGTGAGGGCGCTGGTGCCGTTGGTCGAGATGACGCGCAGGCGAACCTTGCCGTCGTCGATCAGCAGGCGATGGCCCGGCTCGAGCGCCTCGAGGATTTCGGGGTGCGGCAGGAACACGCGCCCGGTGGTGCCGGGGGCCGGGTCGCTGTCGAGCGTGAAGTTCTGGCCGACGGTGATGTCGACAGCCTTGTCGGCAAACGTACCCAGGCGGAGCTTGGGGCCCTGGAGGTCGGCGAGGATGCCGATCGGCCGGCCGACTTCGGATTCGACGCTGCGGATGATGCGCACGAGGTCGTTCAGCTTGTCATGGCTCGTATGGCTCATGTTGATGCGGAACACGTCGGCGCCGGCCCGGAACAGGGCCTCGATCATCTTCTTGTCGGAAGAGGCAGGACCCAGGGTCGCGAGAATCTTGACCTTACGCGACCGTCTCATTTGTGCTGCGCTCCTTGCTGTGCGGGTTCGTTGAGCTGGATCGTCCAGCTGGTTTGTTCGCCGGTGTCGACTTCGAAGAAACCGGAACGGTTAAAACCACGAGGCACGCAATCTTCGGTGCCCTCAATGGTAAACATTTTGTCTTTCGTGCACATCACGTATTTGCCGCTCCACTCGCCACCGTGGTCGTAGTCGACCGCATAGACGTAATAGTAGCGTGACACGAGGGTGCCGCTGACGAGGGTCTCGCAGCTATTGATCGGAACGTTCCACCAGCCTTCGGTGGTCCAGACCTTCTTGTCCTTGTAGCCGATGGCGACGCCGACACGACTGGGCGTCTTGTTGCACAGGCGCAAGTCCGCCTTGGCCGGCGCCGACTGCAGGAACAGGACCGCGAGCGCGCCCATGCCAGCGAGGAGGGCCGTGCGCGGCCAATGTCGAAGCTCGTATGATCGCATCGATGAGGTCGCGAACCGGTTGAGGCAGGAGGCAGCTTTATGACGCTGCGGCTTTCCGGCTGTCAACCTTGAGGCGAGGTGAGTTGCTGCTGGCAAGGCCCGTGTCCGATGCGGGCTGGCCGCCGTTTTCAGTCCGATGAATCGCATTTCTATGATCATCAAATTAAACACGGCGGCATGATGGCTGAAACCCCTTCGTCAACCGCGGCGTTGCGGCCGGGCGATGAAAATTCCGGCGAGGATCAGGGCGCCGCCCAGCATCTGGGGCAGCGAGACGGCCTCGCCGAGAAACAGCCAGCCCGCGACGGCGGCGGCGACCGCTTCCAGGAAGATTACCAGCGCTGAAAAAGCGGCGGGCAGATGGCCGAGCGCGAAGGCGAGCAGGCCCTGTCCGCCGGCGTGGCTGATGAAGGCGAGCCCGGCGAGCGACGCCGCGCTGTCGACCGTCGAGGGCAGGATGCGCGGCTCGACGACCATGGCGACGACCAAGAGCGCGGCGGCGGTGATCAGTGTCGACAGGAAGGTGATCTTGCCGGCCGAGGAACGGCGTCGCGCGGCGCGGACGGCGAGGAAATAGCCGCCGAAGAAGAACGAGGTGCAGATCCCGTAGAGGTCGCCGTCGAGATGCTCCGGCCGCATCTTCCAGCTGAGCCCGATCAGGAAGGTGGCGCCGAGCAGGCAGAGCGCCAGCCCCGCCAGCACGCTGCGGCCGACCCTCTCGCCGATGAAGAAGCCGGAGCCCAGCACCACCCAGACCGGCGCCATGGTGGCGAGGAAGGTGGCGTTGGCGACACTCGTCTTCAGGATGGCGAGGTGCCAGAACAGCAGGTCGCCGACGAACAGCGCGCCGGCCGCCAGGATCGCGCCATCGATCTTCCAGATCGAGGCGAGCGGCGTGCCGGAGCGGCGCGCTTCGAGCGCCGCCCAGGCGAACAGGATCGGCACCGCCCCGCCGACGCGCCAGAAGGCGCTCGCGAACGGACCGACATCCGCGAGGCGGACGAAGATCGGCGAGACGCCCATCGCCATCGCGCCCAGGACCAGGGCAGGCACGGCGAGAGCAGCGACGGAGGCGGGCGTCTGGGCGGCGGGCGAGGAGGACAAGGCGATCTCGATGGGGAAGGGGAGCACATTCCTATGGCAGCTCCTCGGCCGGGTCACTATCATTTAACCATGCATGACGCTTTAAATCCGACGCGGGCCATGGGCGGCGCGGCCGGGGCCGCCTTCGAGATCGTTCCGGGCGATGCCGCCGCCGGGCTGATCCTGCTCTGCGACCACGCCTCCAACCATGTGCCGTCCGAATATGGTTCGCTCGGCCTGCCGCCGTCCGAGTTCACGCGCCACATCGCCTATGACATCGGCGCCGAGGCGCTGACCCGCGCGCTCGCCGTTCGTTTCGGCGTTCCGGCGGTGCTGTCGCATTTCTCGCGGTTGCTGATCGACCCCAATCGCGGCCTCGACGATCCGACGCTGATCATGCGGCTTTCGGACGGCGCCGTGATCCCGCGTAACGCCCGGATCGACGCGGCCGAACGCGAGCATCGCATCGAGCGCTTCTACCGCCCCTATGATGACGCCGTGACGCGGACGATCGACGCCGGCATGACGACCGGACGGATCCCGATGATCCTGTCGATCCACAGTTTCACGCCGCTCTGGAAGGGCGTGCCGCGGCCCTGGCACGCCGGCATCCTCTGGGACGCCGATCCGCGCCTGGCGCAGCCGCTGATTGCCGGTCTCGCTGCCGATCCGGCCATCGTCGTCGGCGACAATGAGCCCTATCACGGGGCGCTGAAGGGCGACACGCTCTATCGCCACGCGACCCGGCGCGGCCTCGCCCATGCCCTGGTCGAGATTCGCCAGGACCTGATCGCCGATCCCGCCGGCGTCGCCGAATGGACGGACCGGCTTGCGAACGTGCTCGTCGATCTCAGAATCGGCGAGGCGCCGCACAAGGTGCAGTTCTTCGGCTCGCTCGCCGATTCCCGACCGACCTGACCGTCGTCCGTCCCATTTGAAGGCTTGCTGTCATGACCCAAACGGCCCCCGCTCTCGACCCGCAGACGACGACCGAACTCGAGGCGGCGGCGTTCCGCAGCCTTGTCGCGCATCTGCGCGAGCGCAGCGACGTGCAGAACATCGACCTGATGAATGTCGCGGGCTTCTGCCGAAACTGCCTCGCCAACTGGTATCGCGAGGCGGCCGAGGCGAAAGGCGTCGAGCTCTCCAAGGAAGCCTCGCGCGAGATCGTCTACGGCATGCCCTATGCGGAGTGGCAGAAGCTGAACCAGCGCGAGGCGACGGCGGCGCAAAAGGCGGCCTTCGAGACCAATCGTCCCGATCATTGACGCGTCGGCACATCCTCTGCGCACTTGACCCCTTCGGCTAAGTCGGGCACTCACGCTCGCCTGTCGCCAATCTTTTGAGGTTCCCCACCATGGCTGAAGATGAAGTCCAGGGCATAGCCGCTGCCCAGCTCAGGTCCATTGTCGAGCGGATCGAGCGGCTCGAGGAAGAGAAGAAGGCGATCGCCGACGACATCAAGGACGTCTACGGCGAAGCGAAGGCCAATGGCTACGACACCAAGGCGCTGCGCAAGATCGTGGCGCTGCGGAAGAAGGACGCCAACGAGCGTGAAGAGGAAGAGGCGATCCTCGAACTCTACAAGAACGCCCTCGGCATGGTCTGAGCGGCCGGGCTGCCTGACGGGTCGATCGGAGCGCCGCTCCGATCGGACGCCGTGGGCGGGCTCGCGGGAGGGCTACTTGCCCTTGTTGTCGGTCGGCAGGTGCTGGCCATAGGTGCGGTCGCGTTCGTCGCGCGTGCGCACCAGGTCCTCGTAGGCCTGCCGGGCTTCCGCCGACAGGGCGACCCGCTTGACTGGGGTCTTGGCCCGGCGGGGGGCCTTCTTGAAGCGGTCGTTGGTTTCGGTCATGGCGCTCGCTTCCTTGGTTGGGGGGCGCCCAAGGCTATATCAGCCCGCTGCGCGGATCGACAGGGTCCGCCGCCATTTTGACGCGGTCGTGACTGCCTCCCCGGCGCCGCCGGCGACCGACTTTCCCAACGTCCGGATCGAGCCCCTGTATCTCTCCAGCCGTCCGGTCACGACCGCGTCCGCAGGCGTGTTGCTTCGGCGCGTCCGCTTCGGGCGCCTCGCTCAAGTCGCTGCAACGGAAAAAGAAAAAGCGCCGCGGCTTGCCGCCGCGGCGCTCTTGCATGTCTTGAATTCCGGCGCGGTCAGCGCTTCAGGAAGGCCGTCCGTCCGATCGGGTCGAGCGAGGCGAATTCCTGCGTGCGGAGCTGATGCACCAGCGGGCCGGCGAAACGGTCGGTCCGGAGGCCTTCATACGCGATCCGTCCGAATCCGAGGCGGATCGAGCGCTCGGGCGCCGCGAACAGTTCCGGGCTGGAGAATGGCGTCGGCATCTGCAGGTTGGCGTAGTTGCGCTGGCGGGTCGAGCCGGCGCGGGTCACGAGCTCGATGGTCGACGCCTGGTAGGCGACCGGCATCAACCGGGCCAGCGGGTCGGCCGAGGCCGTGGTGGCGGCGTTCTGCAGGCCGTCGGCATTGCCGAGCGAGGCAAGCTTGGGCGCGCCGGTGGAAGACGCCCTGGCGACCGGCTTATTCGCGCGGCCGGCGACGATGGCGCCCGTGGCGGCGTCAATGTGGACCGTGGTGCTGTCGTCGACCGCGAGCGGCGCGGCATAGGCCATCATCGCGTCGCTGGCCGGCTTGCCCTTGCCGACGGCGTCGGCGATGGCGTCGGCGGCCGTGCCCGGGCGCTGCCCAGCGGTCTGGCCGCCGGCCTTCGCCGCGCTGGTCGCCTCGAGCGCCGCGAGCGTATCGGTGATGCCGCTGCCATAGGCCGGCGTCGGCTGCATGGGCGAAGCCTGCGGGATCGGCGCGACGCTGGCGAGAGCCATGACCGGGCGCACGACCGGCGAGCGGCGCGGTGCCGGTGGGAAAGCGTCTTCCGCGCCGGTATCGGCGACGGCGACGACGGTCTCCGCCTCGCGGTTGGGTGCGGGACGCGGCAGCGGCGCCGAGGCGGTCTCGAACGGGATCGCCTCGGCGTCCGGCTCGGCCGTCTTGGCGACGGCGGCGACCTGGACGGCATCGGCGTCGGCATCCACGGCCGGGGCCTTGCCCGGCTTCGGAGCCGGCGTCGCCGCGGCGGCCGGGATATCGTCCTCGTCGACGGAATCGTTGCCGACCAGGCGGCTGAGCCAGGACTTGCCCTTGCCGGACGAGGCGCTGGCCATCATGACGGAACCGCCGCCCGCCTTGCGGGCCTTGTAGGCGGCGAGCGCCTGCTCATAGCCGGGAAGCGGCCGGCCGTCGGACGGAATATGCAGCGTCTTGCCGTCCGGGAAGACCCGAACGAGCTGTTCGCGCGTCATCTTCGGCCAGTGACGGACGCTGCCCGTGTCCATGTGGACGAAGGGCGAGCCCGAGGTCGGATAGAAGCCGACGCCGCCGACCTGCATGCGGAGGCCGATGGCCCGCAGCTTGGGCAGTGGGACGTCCGGAATGAAGAAGTCCATCGCCTTGCCGAGCATGTGCTGGCTCTGCTTGGCGACGCCGCGGGAACGGGAGCGCAGCATGTTGTTGGTGGCCGGCGAACGATAGCCGCAGACGACGGTGATCGGAACGCGCGATCCGGACTGCTGGTACACTTCCCAGATCAGGTCGAAAAGCTGCGGATCCATCTTGGTCGGCTCGTTCTTGCGCCAGTCGCGCAGGAACACGTTGAGCTGCTTCAGGCCGGCCGGATCGTATCGGCCGTTGCGCTTGAAGACGATGGTCGCGGTTTCGTTGGTGTGGGCGTTGTGGAGCTTCAGCGCGCGGTCGCCCGCTGCAGCTCCAGCTTCGTCCAGTGACGCCGTGACGACCATTGAGCCGGCAACGACGGTTGTTGCGAGGAGCATGCGCAAAGCGGTGCTGCAACGCTGCAGCAGGCTGCGGTCTCGCTCGAACGGATCGGTTTGCTTAATCAATGTGCTTCTGCGTCCTTGCCCGAAATGGGCCCCCGTACAGGGCAGAATGCTTGAAGAGAGTTAACCAGCATTTACCGTAATCGACCTTTTTTACCCCGGCAGTATGGGGTCACCTGCCGATCACGGCATTGTCATTTCGCAACAGTCGAGCACGATCGTGGCATTTGAGGGGCAAAAAGAAAACCGCGCAGGAGCATTTCCTGCGCGGTTTCGCACATTCAATCGATTGATTCATACAAGCTTTGCCCCGCCGAGCGAGGCGCGAGGCCGGTTTCGGGCTCAGAGGCCGAGCGCTTTTTCCACCCGCGCGTTGTAGCCATAAATGTCGGGGCGGGTCTGGACGACGCCGTCATCATCGACGAAAGCGGTGAAATAGGTCAGGTGGATCGGGATCCGATTCGGCAGGTTGATCCACTTTTCCTTGCCGCCGACCATCTTGCGCAGCCGCTGCGGCGACCAGCCGCCCTGATGCGCCAGCAGCACGTCGGCGAACTCCAGCGGATCCTGGACGCGGACGCAGCCATGGCTGAGCGCGCGCACGTCGCGCTTGAAGAAGCTCTTCGACGGCGTGTCGTGCAGATAGACCGAGTGCTCGTTCGGGAACAGGAACTTGACGTTGCCGAGCGCGTTGTCGTCGCCCGGCGGCTGGCGGATCATGATCTGGCGCGCGTTGACGTTGCTCCAGTCGACCATCTGCGGATCGACGGGGCGGTATTTGCCGTCGACATTGGCGAGCACCTGGTAGCCCTTGCGGGTCATGTAGCTCGGGTCGCGGCGCACGGCCGGCAGCATTTCCTTCATCGTGATCGAGGCCGGCACGTTCCAGCTCGGATTGACGACAATCGATTCCATCGCGTCGGAGAAGATCGGCGTCTGGTTGGTGACCTTGCCGACCACGGCGCGGGTGGTGTGGATGACCTTGCCGTCCTCGACGACGCGGACGCTGTATTCCGGGATGTTCGCGATGATGTGGAACTGGCCGAGGTCGCGCGGCATCCAGCGCCAGCGCTCCATGTTGGCGATGATCTCGGCCGTGTTCGATTTGCCGGCGCCGTTGATGAAGGCGACCGTGGCGTTGCCGGCGATGCCGTCGGCCGTCAGACCCTTGTCGGCCTGGAAGCTCTTCACCGCCTGGGCGAGCGTCTCGTCGTAGACCTCGGGCGCCTCGCTCGGGGCGGGCAGGTCGAAGCGGGCGCGCAACAGCGGCACGCGCGGATCGGCGAGGCCGACCTTCATCGACTTGCCTTCCGGCACCGGGGCATGGGCCGTCGGGCTCTCGGCGCCTCGCGCCTTGGCGAGCGCCTTCTTCAGGCGGAGGTAGCCCTCGTGCTGCGGATTGTACGAAGCGATCGCCGCCGCGCCGTCGGTTGCCGTCGAGACGGTGGTCAGCACCTCGATCGGATCGGGCAGGAGCGGCTTCAGCGTGATCAGCTGGCCGATCGAGGACGGATCGAGGCGGCCGGCATAGGCCTGGCGCGCATAGGTGAGGACCGCCTTGCTGAACAGCAGGTCGACGGAAGCGGCGATGTCGGGGCCGGCCGGCGTGGTCGCGCCGATCGCGGCCGGCGGCAGCTTGTAGGCGGCGGGATCGAGTCCGTCCTCGGCGGCGGCGGCGATCCGGGCCATGATCTTGCGGGCCTGGGCGGTGTAGACGCCATTGACCATCCAGACCGGCTGGTAGTCGCGCTCGGCGTAGAACTCGACCATGGCGGCGCGGTCGCGCTTGTCGTTGAACGAGGCCTTGGCCTGGGGCTCGGCGAGCAGCGCCTTCAGGGCGCGGGCGCCCGGGTCGCTGGCGACATCGGCAAGCGCGAGGCTCGCGGCGCTTCCGGCGCGCTCGCGAAACGTCTTGCCTTCCGGCAGGTAGGCATGGGCCGATCCGACCGAGAGGCCGATCAGAGCCACGCCCGTCAGGAGTGCCTTCGCCTTCAACAACATCTTGCCCGAACCCTTCATGACTTCCGAACCTATCGAGCCGTTCCGGGGCGAACCCGTCGCGGTTGGTGCCTGGCACCCATAAACATCAACTGCGTGGACCGCGCTGCGATCCACGTCACTCTGCCGCTATTTTGCGGACGGTGGTTTCTTCGCCCCCCTCGGCAATGCCGAGTTCTTTGAGCTTGCGATAGAGAGTCGAGCGTCCGATTCCGAGTTTCCGCGCCACCGTTGCCATGCGGCCACGGTAGCGGTCGAGCGCGAGGCGGATCATCTCCGCCTCGATCTCGACAAGCGGACGGATGTCGCCGCCGGCATCGACGGCCTGGAGCACGCCGGGCTGCTGCGGCCGCGGGACGGCCGGCGCGGCCGGAGGCGCCGGCTCGCCTTCCGGGGCAAGCGGCATTGGCGTTCCCGGGTTGGCCTCGCCGGGATCTTGCAGCGCGATCTGCGGAAATTCGGCCGGCGTCAGCATCGGGCCATCCGATAGCGCGACGGCGCGAAAGATCGCGTTTTCGAGCTGGCGGACATTGCCGGGCCAGCCATGCGCCATCAGCTGCTCCAGTGCCTCGGGTGAGACGCCGCGCAGGCTGCGCTTGCCCTCCTCGGCCGCGAATCGGGCGGCGAATTGCCGGATCAGTTCGGGAATGTCGTCGTGCCGGTCGCGCAGCGGCGGCACGCGGATCGGGAAGACGTTGAGGCGGTAATAGAGATCCTCGCGAAACCGGCCTTCCTTGACGAGGGCGATCAGGTCGCGCTCGGTCGCCGCGATCAGGCGGATATCGACCTTGACCGGACGGCGGGCGCCGACGGGCTCGATCTCGCCTTCCTGCAGCACCGTGACCAGGCGCGCCTGTACGTCCAGCGGCAGTTCGCCGATCTCATCCAGGAACAGCGTGCCGCCCTGGGCCTTCTGCAGCTTGCCAGGATGGCGCGTAGCGGTGCCGGTCTCTAGGCCGAACAGGACCGAATCGGCCAGCGGCTGTGCCAGCGTGGCGCAGGCGACGGCGACGAAGGGCTTCGTCTTGCGGTCGCCGGAGCCATGGATGGCGCGGGCGATCCGCGCCTTGCCGACGCCGCGCTCGCCCTCGATCAGGATCGGCAGGGGCGAGCGCGCGGCGCGCCGGCCAAGCTGGACCACGCGGTCCATCGCCGGGCTGGCGGCGACGATGTCGTCGAAATCGAGCGTGCCGTCGGCCGAATGCCGGACGCGTCGCAGTTCCGTCTCCAGCGCCCGCAGGCGGAGCGCGTTCTGGATCGACACCTCGATCCGCTCCGGCGCGGCGGGCTTCAGCAGGAAATCCGTGGCGCCGGCCCGGATCGCGGCGGCGGCCTGGTCGATGCGGCTTTCCCTGGCCTGGACGATGACGGGCAGGGAGCGGCCGGTCCGCGGCAGGCGCTCCAGCACGCCGAGGCCGTCCAGTTCCGGCAGGACGAGGTCGAGGATCATCAGGTCGAAGCGGCCGCCGTCCGGCGCGGCGAGGCGCTCGAGCGCCGAGCGGCCATCCGCCAGCAGCTCGACCTCGTGCCCGAGCCGGTTCGCCGCCGCAGCCAGAAGCCGCCGCTGGGCGGGGTCGGCGTCGACGATGAGGATCTCTGCGGGCATGACGTCGCTTCACGATGTTTCGGCGGGCGAGGGCGGCGCGATGTCGGACATTGCCGGGGCGCCGGTCGGGGCATGATCGGATCGCAGCGTTAACGCGCTGTTACCCCTGTCGCCGGGCGCGGCCGAATCCCCACTCCGTTGCGCCGAGGCGGGGACGGACGGGTTGATCCGGATGGGGGTGGACCCCTAAGTATGAGCCAATCTTTCTCGCGTTATCGGATCTTCCATGTCCTTCACCTCCGCGATCCCGAAGAGTTCCGCCCTTGCCAGCCAGCCCGCCGACGCGGCGCTCGGCCCGTTGCCGGAATGGAACCTGGCCGATCTCTATCCCGGCATGGAATCGCCGGTGCTCGTCGCCGACCTCGCCAGGGGGCAGGCCGATTCGGTCGCCTTCGAGACCGCCTACAAGGGCAAGCTCGAGGGTCTCGCCCGCGACGGCGGCCTCGTCGCCGCGATTCGCGCCTATGAGGCGCTCGACGAGCTGCTCGGCCGCATCATCTCCTATGCCGGCCTCGTCTATTCCGGCGACACCACCGATCCGGTCGGCGCCAAGTTCTATGGCGACGTGCAGCAGAAGATCACCGACGCCTCGACGCATCTGCTGTTCTTCACGCTGGAGCTGAACCGCGTCGACGACGCCATGCTCGAGGCGGCGATGCAGGCGGATCCGGCGCTCGCGCATTACCGCCCGTGGATCGAGGATGTCCGCAAGGAGAAGCCGTACCAGCTGGAAGACCGCGTCGAGCAGCTCTTCCACGAGAAGTCGGTCACCGGCCGCGGCGCCTGGAACCGGCTGTTCGACGAGACGATGGCCTCGCTGCGCTTCGACGTGAACGGCGAGGAGCTGACGCTCGAGCCGACGCTGAACCTGATGCAGGACCCGGACGAGGCGAAGCGCAAGGCCGCCTCCGAGGCGCTGGCCGTGACCTTCGGCAAGAACATCCGCTTGTTCACGCTGGTCACCAACACGCTCGCCAAGGACAAGGAGATCTCGGACCGCTGGCGCGGCTTCGAGGACGTCGCCGCCTCGCGCCATCTCGCCAACCGGGTCGAGCCGGAAGTGGTCGACGCGCTGGTCGCCGCCGTGCGCGACGCCTATCCGCGCCTGTCGCACAGCTACTACAAGCTGAAGGCGAAGTGGTTCGGCAAGGATGCGCTCGACCACTGGGACCGCAACGCGCCGCTGCCGAAGGTGCCGAGCCGCACCATCCCCTGGACCGAGGCGCGCGACACCGTGCTCTCCGCCTATGGCGCCTTCGCGCCCGAGATGGCGTCGATCGCCAGGGATTTCTTCGACAAGAACTGGATCGACGCGCCGGTTCGCCCTGGCAAGTCGCCAGGCGCCTTCGCCCATCCGACCGTGCCCTCGGCGCATCCCTATGTGCTCCTGAACTACCAGGGCAAGACGCGGGACGTGATGACGCTGGCGCATGAGCTCGGCCATGGCGTGCACCAGGTGCTGGCCGGCCCGCAGGGCGCGCTGATGGCGCCGACGCCGCTGACGCTCGCCGAGACGGCCAGCGTGTTCGGCGAGATGCTGACCTTCCGTGCGCTGCTCGACAGCCAGACCGACCCGATCCAGCGCAAGGCCATGCTCGCCTCGAAGGTCGAGGACATGATCAACACGGTCGTGCGCCAGATCGCCTTCTATTCGTTCGAGCGCAAGGTCCACATCGCCCGCCGCGAGGGCGAGCTGACTTCCGACCGGCTGAACGAGATCTGGATGGAGGTGCAGGCCGAGAGCCTCGGCCCGGCGATCCGCCTCGGCCCCGGCTACGAGACCTTCTGGACCTACATCCCGCACTTCATCCATTCGCCGTTCTACGTCTACGCCTATGCCTTCGGCGATTGCCTGGTGAACTCGCTCTACGCCGTCTACCGGCAGTCGGAGAGCGGCTTCCAGGACAAGTATTTCGCCCTCCTGAAGGCCGGCGGCACCAAGCATCATTCGGAGCTTCTGGCGCCCTTCGGCCTCGACGCCACCGACCCGTCCTTCTGGCAGAAGGGCCTTTCGGTGCTCGAAGGCTTCATCTCCGAGTTGGAGGCGATGGAGGCGTAGTCGCTGACGTCGTTCTGAACAACGAGCCCGGCGCTGTCCTGATCGGATGGCGCCGGGCTTTTTCGTATGCCTCACGCGCCGTCATCCCCGCGAAGGCGGGGATCCATGCAGCCGGGTTCGCGGGGTTTTCACATTGACCGCCGAGCCAAGTTCCCGCGTCGCTGCCTGAATGGATCCCGGATCGCCGCTGCGCTTCGTTCGGGATGACGGCGAGGGTGGGGAGGGGATGGATGGAGCGAGGCGTGCGGAGAGTGGTACGCCGCGCCGTTACCGGCGCAGCGTAGTTCGTCTACAGGCTCGCCTGCGCCCGGTAGAGCCGGGCATAGGCGCCGTTGGCGGCGATCAGTTCCTCGTGGCTGCCTTCCTCTGTGATCCCTGTCTCCGTCAGCACCAGGATGCGATCGGCGCGCTGCACCGTCGACAGGCGGTGGGCGATGACGAGCGTCGTGCGGGATTTCGCCAGCGACAGCAGCGCCTGCTGCACGGCCCGTTCGCTCTCGTTGTCGAGCGCGCTGGTCGCCTCGTCGAAGATCAGGATCGGCGCGTCCTTCAGGATGGCGCGGGCGATGGTGAGGCGCTGCTTCTGGCCGCCCGAGAGCTTCACGCCGCGCTGGCCGATGTCGCTGGCATAGCCGTCCGGCAGCGCCCGGATGAAGTCATGCGCGTTCGCCGCCCGCGCCGCCGCCTCGACCTCGGCGTCGGTGGCGTCGGGCCGGCCGTAGCGGAGGTTTTCCATCACCGTTCCCGCGAACAGGTAGACGTCCTGCTGCACGATGCCGACATTGCGCCGGAGCGCGTCGAGCCGGATGTCGCGGATGTCGATGCCGTCGACGAGGATCCGCCCTTCCGTGACGTCGTAGAAGCGCGGGATCAGCGCGCAGAGCGAACTCTTTCCCGCGCCCGAGGCGCCGACGAGCGCCACGAACTCGCCGGGCCGGATCGCCAGCGACAGGTTCTTCAGCACATGCGGGCCGTCCTCCTCGTAGCGGAAGCCGACCGTCTCGAAGGTGATCGCTCCCTTCGCCCGGCCGAGCGCGATGGCACCTAGCCTGTCCCTTATGTCCGGCTCCGTCTCGAAGATCTCCATCACGCGGACGAAGCCGGTGAAGCCGCTCTGCCAGAGCCGGGCGAGATTGGCGAGGCGGTCGACCGGGTCGACCAGCACGGCGACGCAGAGCAGGAAGGTGAGGAGTTCCGCGACGCCGAGCGCGCCCTGCGCCACGCGGACCGCGCCGGCGACGATCACCATCACCGTCACGATCTGCGGGAATACCGTGGTGCCGGACCAGAGAAAGGCCTCGCTGCGATAGCCGATGCGCCTGCCTTCGAGGAAGTCCCGGTTCGCGACGTCGAAGCGCCGGTTCTCGAGCGCCTCGTTGGCGAAGGATTGCACGACGCGGATGCCGGCGAGCGAATCCTCGACCCGCTCGCTGACGCCGCCGACCCGCTCCTTCACCTGCAGCATCGCTGCGTTGACGCGGCTGTTGAAATGGAGCGCGTAGAAGGCCGCCGGCGGGATGAAGGCGAGGATCATCCACGCGAGCGGAACGTCGAGCGTGAACAGGATCGCCGTCACGCCGGCGAATTTGAGGACGGCGATGGCGAGGTCCTACGGCCCGTGGTGGTAGAGCTCGCCGACGTCGAACAGGTCGTGCGTGACGCGGCTCATCAACTGACCGACGCGCTGGCGATCATAGAAGCTGAAGGAGAGCTTCTGGCAGTGGGCGAACAGTTCGCGCCGCAGCGCCGCCTCCATTTTCGCGCCCATCATGTGGCCCTGGTAGTCGACGAACAGGGTCGCGAACGCCTGCACGGCCAGCAGGAGCAGCATGAGTCCGCCCATGGCGTAGATGGTGGGGAGCGTCGTCGACGGATCGTCCGCGCCGAGGAGCAGGCGCGTCACATGGTTGGCGCAGAGCGGCAGCAGCAGCGCCGTCACCGAGATCAGCACGGCGCAGGCGAGGTCGAGCGCCAGCAGCGGCAGATAGGGCCGGTAATAGCCGAGCAGCTTCGCGAGACGGGCGCGGGTCAGCCGCGGTGTCGAGGCCTCAGTCGGATCTTCCGACAGCGATGCGGCGCGTCGGGAGCGCGCGATCGGAGCCGGGGAAGGTGCGCTGGGGCTAGGGGCGTCGTCGCGTGTCTGCGGTTCCGGAGAACGGATAAGCATGGAACGTCATGTCCTGGTGATTTTCAAAAGCTCCTTTCCGGCTGGACATGAAGGTTCTCATCGGAGGCTCCCGGGTTTTCGCTGGACGAGGCGGCACTATGGCCCTGCGCCCCCCGCCCGGCAATGCCGGTCCGGCCGAAACCGGCCGTTCGTGGCTTTTCGGCACGGGCCGTCCCGAACTGCCGCTGGGCGGCGGCGCACGTGCACCCGACCTTGTCCGTGCTGTCCGGCGGTCAGGCGATTTCGCCCAGGTGACGGCGCACCCACTTGGCCTCTTCCGACGCCGTGCGTCCGAAATGGCGTTTGAAGTCCCGGCTGAACTGGGCGGAGCTCGCATAGCCGACGGAAGCCGAGACATCCGCGATCGTCCGGCTTTGTCGAGCGATCATCAGCCTGGCCTCGTGCAGCCGCATGGCCTTCACGTACTGCATCGGGCTGGTGCCCGTCATGCCCTTGAAATGGGCGTGATAGGACGGAACGCTCATGCCGACCGCGCCGGCCAGATCGGGGACCGAGATCTCGGTCCCAAAATTGTTCCGCAACCAGGCCAGGCTCTGAAAGACCTTGCCGGCCGCGTTATTTTGTCGGAGCGCCGCGATCATCGCGCCGCCTTGCGGGCCGATCAGAACGCGGTAATGCAGCTCGCGCAGGAGGCCCGCTCCCAGCACGTCCACCTCGACGGCGTTGCCGAGCGCCTTCAGGAGGCGCAGCAGCACGTCCTCCAGGTCGGGGGCCATCCGGCTCGAAACGAGGCCCCGCGGCCTGTCGGTCAACCGGGCGCCGTGCCCCTCCAGTTGCATGGCGATCTCGCCAGCCAGCTGCATGTCGAAATCGACATAGAGCGCGATCAGCGGCCGTTCCGGGCTGGCGAGCGAATCCATCCGGAACGGGACGGGCACGGAAACGGCCAGATAGTGGTCTTCGTCATACTGGAAGACCTCGCCGTCCAGGATGCCCCGCTTGCTTCCCTGCAGCACGAATACGGCGCCGGGCTCGTAGAGGACCGGGATGTCCTGCAGCACGGCTTCGGTGCGGAGGATGCGGACACCCTTGAGCGCGGTCGGGTTGTAACCGTGCTGGGGCGCAAGCAGGCCCGCCATCGCCACCAGGGCGCGCCGATTGGGCGGCTCGTTTTCTCGGTTCATAGGATTCGGCAACAAACCAAGAGGATATGCCGTCGTCGAGGCACGTGATCCATATTATCGGTCAATCAAGTTCCCCAGCAAGGAAGTTTGCCGACCATGTCATCTAGAACCTTCTTCATCACCGGCGCCAATTCCGGTTTCGGCCTGGCGATCGCATCCGCCGCGGCCCTGTCTGGCCACAAGGTGATCGGAACCGTGCGCTCGGAGACCGCCCGCGCGGTGCTGGCCGATGCCGTGCCGGACGTCCGTCCCGTGCTTTGCGACGTGACGGACTTCGACCGCATCCCGGATGTCGTTCGTGAGGCGGAAGACGAGCACGGGCCCGTCGATGTCCTGATCAACAACGCCGGTTACGGCCATGAGGGGGTGCTGGAGGAGTCGCCGCTCGAAGAGATGCGGCGACAGTTCGACGTCAACGTTTTCGGCGCCGTCGCCGTCGCCAAGGCGTTTCTGCCGCGATTCCGCGAGCGCCGCAGCGGCTTCATCGTCAACGTCACATCGATGGGCGGCATGATCACCATGCCCGGCATCGCCTATTACTGCGGCAGCAAGTTCGCGCTCCAGGGCATATCGGAAGTGATGCGCATGGAAATGGCGCCGTTCGGCGTTTACGTCACGACCCTTTGCCCGGGTTCCTTCCGGACGGACTGGGCGGGACGATCGATGGTGCGCACGGAAAGGTCGATCGCCGACTACGACGCGCAGTTCAACCCGATCCGGGAAACCAGGCAGGCCGTCAGCGGCAGGCAGCTGGGCGATCCGGAAAAGCTGGCCGATGCCGTTCTGACCCTGGTGCAATCCGGAAATCCACCGCCGCAGCTTCTGCTCGGCAGCGATGCCGTCCGGCTCGTGTCGGCGAGGATCGAGCGGCTTCAGCAGGAAATCGAGGCCTGGAAGGCGGTCAGCTTGTCCACGGACGGCTGACGAGGGTGGGAACTCGCATCCGGTGGCGCGGAGCGCGGACCTTCTGAGCCAAAGGAATACCTGCTGGATCCGGGACGATCTTCCGCCAGCGACGGAGTAGCGCGGGCTCTTTGGTGAGCCGGCGCTTGCGTGCGGCGCAAGGGATCGCATCTTAGGCTGGGTCCGATCGATTCCCGCCGCCGCGTGCCTCCGTCCGGCACGTCCGTCTTGTGAGGGCGCTCGCCGAACGCCCGAGAAGAGAGCCGCCCATGTCCGATTCCGAACGCAACCGTCTCACCGGCCGCCTGTCGCGCTATGCCCGCGTCGGCGTCAATGTCGGCGGGGTCGCGGCCAAGGTGGCGGGGGCGCGCCTGTTCGGCGGCTCGCTCGACAAGAACAAGAACGCGTCGGAACTGGCCGCCGCCCTCGGCGGGCTCAAGGGGCCGCTGATGAAGGTCGGCCAGATCCTCTCCACCGTGCCGGACCTCGTGCCGCCCGAATATGCCGAGGAATTGTCGCAATTGCAGGCGAACGCGCCGCCGATGGGCTGGCCCTTCGTCAAGCGGCGCATGCAGGCCGAACTCGGCGCGAGCTGGGAAAAGCGGTTCCAGCTGTTCGAGCATCAGCCGGCCGCCGCCGCCTCGCTCGGCCAGGTGCATCGGGCGATCGCCAGGGACGGCAAGGCGCTGGCGATGAAGCTGCAATATCCGGACATGCAGTCGGCGGTCGAGGCCGACCTGGCGCAGTTGAAGATCCTGCTTTCCGTCTATCGCCGCATCGACAAGGCGATCGACACCAGCGAGATCTACGAGGAGATCGGCACGCGCATCCGCGAGGAGCTCGACTATGGCCGCGAGGCGCGGCATGCGCTGCTCTACAAGATCATGCTCGACGGCGAGACGCTGGTCCGCGTCCCGGAAGTGGAGCCTCGGCTGTCGACCAACCGGCTACTGGCGCTCGAATGGCTCGACGGCAAGAGGCTGCTCGACTATCGCGATCGCCCGCTCGAAGAGCGCAACCGGATCGCGACCGCCATGTTCAATGCCTGGTGGTCACCCTTCGCCCGATACGGCGTCATCCATGGCGACCCGCATCTCGGCAACTACACCGTGTTCGAGAATGGCGCCGGCGAGGCGGCCGGCATCAACCTGCTCGACTATGGCTGCGTCCGCATCTTCCCGGCGCCGTTCGTCGCCGGCGTCGTCGACCTGTTCCACGGCCTGCGCGACAACGACCGCGACCGCATCGTCTCGGCCTATGAGGTCTGGGGCTTCGGCGGGCTATCGAACGAATTGATCGAGGCCTTGAACATCTGGGCCCGCTTCATCTACGGGCCGCTGATCGACGATCGCGTCCGCACCATCGCCGATGGCGTCGCGCCGTCGGAATATGGACGGCGCGAGGCGTTCCAGGTGCATCAGGTGCTGCGCGAGAAGGGGCCGGTGACGGTGCCGCGCGAATTCGTCTTCATGGACCGCGCGGCGGTCGGTCTCGGCTCGGTGTTCCTGCACTTGAAGGCGGAAATGAATTTTCACCGCCTGTTTGCCGAGACGATCGAGGGATTCGACCGCGAGATGCTCGATTACCGCCAGAAGGCGGCGCTCGGCGGGGTCGGATTGGCCTGATCGGGAGGCGGCGGCTGTGGGCGCCCGCAGCGCCGGACTGCCGCGTCCTGCCGCAGTGCGGCGATGCCGGATTGCCCGCCCCGGCCAAGTGTTGTAAACGCCGAACACGTTTGGTTCCGCTGGAGGATTGAGACAACATGGCCGAAAGCCCGATGGACTACGCTGAGCACGAGAGAACCTACGCTTTCTTCACCGGCCTTACCAAATACGGCACGATCGCCTGCGTCGTGGTCCTCGTGCTCATGGCAATCTTCCTGCTCTGAGTTCTGATAGAGGCCATCCGGCCATCTCCGGATGCAGCAATACCCGAGTGACTTGACTGCGCGGGTGTGCCGATGACCCCCGCCGTGCCAAAGGGATACGCCATGAAGATTGGTGTGCCGGCGGAGGTTGACGGGCTGGAAAGCCGCGTCGCCGCGACGCCTGAGACCGTGAAGAAGTTTATCGCGCTGGGCGCCGAGGTTTCGGTGCAGTCCGGCGCGGGATTGGCCTCGCGCATTCCCGACGCGGAGTATGCCGCCGCCGGGGCGACGATCGCCGCGGACGCCGCCGAGGCCGTGCGCGACGCCGACGTCGTGCTGAAGGTCCGCCGGCCGCAGGCCGAGGAACTCCCCGCCTACAGGAAGGGCGCGCTGGTCGTCGCCACCATGGATCCCTATGGCCATGAGGACGCGGTCGCCGGCATGGCCGGCGCCGGCGTCACCGCCATCGCCATGGAGTTCATGCCGCGCATCACCCGCGCCCAGGTGATGGACGTGCTCTCCAGCCAGGCGAACCTCGCCGGCTACCAGGCCGTCATCGACGCCGCCGCCGAATATGACCGCGCTTTGCCGATGATGATGACCGCCGCCGGCACCGTGCCGGCCGCCCGCGTCTTCGTCATGGGCGCCGGTGTCGCCGGCCTGCAGGCGATCGCCACCGCCCGCCGCCTCGGCGCCGTGGTGACCGCGACCGACGTGCGCCCGGCCGCCAAGGAGCAGGTCGAGAGCCTCGGCGCCAAGTTCGTCGCCGTCGAGGACGACGAGTTCAAGCAGGCCGAGACCGCCGCCGGCTACGCCAAGCCGATGTCGGCGGAATACCAGGCCAAGCAGGCGGCGCTCGTCGCCGAGCACATCAAGAAGCAGGACATCGTCATCACGACGGCCCTGATCCCCGGCCGCGCCGCGCCGCGCCTGGTCTCGGCCGCCATGGTCGCCTCGATGAAGCCGGGTTCGGTGCTGATCGACCTCGCGGTCGAGCGTGGCGGCAATGTCGAGGGCGCCAGGCCTGGCGAAGTCACGGTCGTCGACGGCAAGAAGATCGTCGGCCACCTGAACGTCGCCGGCCGCATCGCCGCGACCGCCTCGCAGCTCTACGCCAAGAACCTCTACGCCTTCGTCGAGACGCTGATCGACAAGGCGTCGAAGACCGTCGCCGTCAACTGGGACGACGAACTGGTCAAGGCGACCGTGCTGACGCGCGACGGCGCCGTCGTGCATCCGGCGTTCAAGCCCAAGGAAGCGCCCAAGGAAGCGCCGGTCGAAGAGCCGAAGCCAATTCTCGTTGCTGAGCAGGGGGCCAGCTGATCATGGCAAGTCTTACGCCCGACCAGGCGGCCAGTGCCGCCAAGTCCGCCGCCGACGCCGCGAGCGCCGCGGCGAGCGCCGCGCAGGAAGCCGCCGCCGCCGCGCAGATCTATGCCGAGCAGGCGGCCGGCGGTCTCGGCGATGCCGCCGGCGCCGTGGCGCACGCGGTTTCCGGCGGGGCCATCGACCCCTTCGTCTTCCGCCTCTCCGTCTTCGTGCTGGCGATCTTCGTCGGCTACTACGTCGTCTGGTCGGTCACGCCGGCGCTGCACACGCCGCTGATGTCCGTCACCAACGCGATCTCCTCGGTGATCGTCGTCGGTGCGCTGCTCGCGGTCGGCGTCGACGCGGCGGTCGATGCGGCCGCGGCCTCCGGCCATGCCTGGGCGCAGGGCTTCGGCTTCGTCGCCCTGATCCTCGCCAGCGTCAACATCTTCGGCGGTTTCCTCGTAACCAGTCGCATGCTCGCCATGTACAAGAAGAAGACGAAGTGAGGCCGCGCCGATGACAACCGCAAATATCACGGCGCTGCTCTACCTCGTCTCCGGCGTCCTGTTCATCATGGCGCTCCGGGGCCTCTCCAGCCCGGCCACCTCGCGCCAGGGCAATCTCTACGGCATGGTCGGCATGGGGATCGCGATCGTCACGACCCTCGTGCTCGCCGCGCCGAAGAGCGCCTCCGCCTGGGGCATGATCATCCTCGGCCTCGCCATCGGCGGCGGCGTCGGCGCCGTCATCGCCCGCCGCATCGCCATGACGGCGATGCCGCAGCTGGTCGCCGCCTTCCACTCGCTGGTCGGCCTCGCCGCCGTGATGGTGGCCGCCGCCGCCCTCTATGCGCCCGCCGCCTTCGGCATTGGCGACATCGGCCACATCCACGGCCAGGCGCTGGTCGAGATGTCGCTCGGCGTCGCGATCGGTGCGATCACCTTCACCGGCTCGGTCATCGCCTTCGCCAAGCTCAACGGCAACATGTCGGGCAAGCCGATCCTGCTGCCGGCCCGACATCTGATGAACGCCGGCCTCGCCATCCTGCTGGTGGTGCTGATCGTCGCGCTCGTCTTCACCGAGAGCCACCTGGTCTTCTGGCTGATCGTGCTGGTCTCGCTGGTGCTCGGCGGCCTGATCATCATCCCGATCGGCGGCGCCGACATGCCCGTCGTCGTGTCGATGCTGAACTCCTATTCGGGCTGGGCCGCGGCCGGCATCGGCTTCACGCTCGGCAACACCGCGCTGATCATCACCGGCGCGCTGGTCGGCTCGTCGGGCGCGATCCTGTCCTACATCATGTGCAAGGGCATGAACCGCTCGTTCATCTCCGTCATCCTCGGCGGCTTCGGTGGCGAGACGGCGGGAGCGGCTTCGGGCGGCGCGGTCGAGCAGCGTCCGGTCAAGCAGGGTTCGGCCGAGGACGCCGCCTTCATCATGAAGAACGCCTCCAAGGTCATCATCGTGCCGGGCTACGGCATGGCGGTGGCGCAGGCGCAGCACGCGCTGCGCGAAATGGCCGACAAGCTCAAGGCGGAAGGCGTCGAGGTCAAGTATGCCATCCATCCGGTGGCGGGCCGCATGCCGGGCCACATGAACGTGCTGCTGGCCGAGGCGAACGTGCCGTATGACGAGGTCTTCGAGCTCGAGGACATTAATTCGGAGTTCGCCCAGGCCGACGTCGCCTTCGTCATCGGCGCCAACGACGTCACCAACCCGGCCGCCAAGACCGACCCGACCTCGCCGATCTTCGGCATGCCGATCCTCGACGTCGAGAAGGCCGGCACGGTGCTGTTCATCAAGCGCGGCATGGGTTCCGGCTATGCCGGCGTCGAGAACGAGCTGTTCTTCAAGGACAACACGATGATGCTCTTCGCCGACGCGAAGAAGATGGTCGAAAGCATCGTCAAGTCGCTCGACTGACCGCCGGCCGGCCAAGGAATACGAGGAGGCCGCCTCTGGGGCGGCCTTTTTGTTTCCGGGGACTTTCCCGTCGCCGGGGGGGGCTTGCGTGGCGCCCGGAACATCCGTTCCCTGCGCGGGATCATGGGAGAGGGGAGAACCGATGGGTTCCGACGTGACGGTCCGCCGGCTCCAGGCCGGGGATGTCGAGGGCTTTCGCGCGCTGCGTCTTCGGGCGCTGCTGGATACGCCGACGGCGTTCGGCTCCAGCTATGAGGAGGACTCGGCGCTCTCCGAGGCCGCGCTGCTGGCGCGACTCGCGGGCGCCAGCGCCGTCTTCGCTGCGTTCGAGGACGGGGCGATGGTCGGCATGGCCGGCTTCCACGCACAGTCGGGCCCCAAGCGCCGCCATCGTGGCCTGCTCTGGGGCGTCTTCGTCGCGACGGAGCAGCGCGGGCGCGGCCTTGCGCGTCGGCTGGTCGAGGCGGTCATCGGCCATGCGAGCCAGCATGCGCTGGTGATGGAGGCGGGGGTAACGGTCGGCAATCGCTTCGCACTCGCGCTTTATGAGAGCCTCGGCTTCCGCCAGATCGGCCGGCTGCCGCGCGCTCTTTTCGTCGACGGCGTCTTCCACGACGAGATCCTCCTAGTGCTGGATATGCAGCCGTCCGCGCCGGAGGTCTGAAGACGGGAAGACGGCGTCATTGCCGAACTTGGATTGACGCTGCGGAATCAATTGTTCAGTCTCGCTGCGGGGGCGATTCACAAGCAACGGGGCTCTACTGATGTCCGACCGCAAGACCTATGTTCCGCCTGTCCTTATCAAGCGTTCCAAGATCGGCCCGATCGTGGCCCTTACGTCGCCGGTGATCTGGTCGCCGACCTAGCACGGGACACACGGCCCGTCGCCGTGACGGGCCGGATTGTGTCGAACCCGGTGGCCCCAGGCCATCGGGGGGTGAACTTGGCGAAAATGATCGGCCAGCATGAAGCTCATCGCCTATGTCATGGATGGCCACGAACTGGACATCCGGCCGGCGCGCCCGAATCGCGCGTGGATGGACGCGTATTTCGAACGTTACGCCTATGGCTGCCTGCCGCTGCTGATGGCCAATATGCACGGCTGGGAGATCTTCTCGCCGGTCAGTTTCACCGCGATCTGGAACGGCGGCGGCCACAAGGACGGCGTGGCCATCCTCGAGGACGAGGATTCGAACGGCCAGATCCTGAGCTTCTTCGGGAGCGGGATCGTCACCTACAAATTGCCGGCGGTGTTCCGCACCGAGCCGGGCTATGACCTCTACGTCCAGGCGCCGCCGAACAACCCGATCGACGGCGTGGCGCCGCTCGCCGGCATCGTGGAGATGGACTGGGCCACCACCATCATCTCGATGAACTGGCAACTGACGCGTCCGAATTTCGCCGTGCGCTTCAAGAAGGGGCAGCCGCTGTGCCAGGTCTTTCCGGTGAAGCGCGGCGAATTGGAAAACTTCGAGCCGGAGAAGCGCCGGCTTTCCGACGAGCCGGAACTGGCCGCCTATATCGATGAATGGCTCGCGCGCCGCAGAGGGTTCCAGGCAGCGTTGAAGGATCCCGATTCGCCGGAGCGGCGACAGAAATGGCCGGGGAACTATCGGCGCGGCACCGACGTCTTCGACGAATCGGCGGCGCCCTCGGATCACCTGACCCGGCTTCGGTTGAAGCCCTTCAAGGAAAAGCCGGATGGCGACGGAGGATGAGGCGCCCGGCGAGCTTCAGGACGCCCGCGGGGGCGCGTCTGGAGAATGTCAGCTGCTGGTGCCGGGCGCGGTGCGGCGCATGCCGTCGCGGGCCGGCGCGTAGCCGGGATTGAGCGTGTGGGCGCGATTGAAGGCCGCGAAGGCCGCGTCGCGCTCGCCGAGTTTCTCCAGCGCCAGGCCCTGGTTGGTCCAGCCCTGGTAATTGTCCTTGTCACGGCGGACGACGGCGTTGAAGTCGTCGAGGGCCGCCTTGTAGTCGCCGGTGGCGAGGTAGGACAGGCCGCGGCCGAGATGCGGGGCAGGGGCGTTCGGCACATAGGTCATCGACGCGGTGAAGTCGGCGATGGCGTCGTCGTGGCGGCCCTGGCCCTGGTAGATCAGCGCGCGGTTGTTGTAGGCCTTCGGATCCGTCGGCTCGAGTTCGATCGCCTTCGAGAAATCGGCGAGCGCCAGGTCGATCTGGCCCTGCGAGCGATAGAGGTTGCCGCGGCCGACATAGGCTTCGTTGTAGCTCGGATTGATCTCGATCGAGCGATTGTAGTCGCTGAGGGCCTGGCCGTTCTGGTTCAGCTTGCGCTGCACGAGGGCGCGGTTCGAATAGGCCTGGTAGAAGCCTGGATTGATCTCGATCGCACGGTTGAAGTCGGCCAGCGCCTGATCGTAGCGGCCGGCTCGGCCGAGCGCCGTGCCACGAACATTGTAGCCCGAGGCGTCGCTCGGGTTCTGGTTCACGACGGCGGAGAGCGACGAGATATTGGCCTCGGAGCCCATGGCGCGGTCGACGTCGTCGAAGTCGTGGACGTTCGAGGCGGTCTGGCAGCCGGCCAGCGCCAGAGCGCCGAGGATCGAACCGAGCAGCAGCGTCCGCGTCGGCCTGGTCGCGCCGTTCGAGAACGGGCCCGCGAGCGAAAGGCGATGCTGCGCCAGCATGGACGTTGCTCCGAATGGGCGCCCATGGCGATCGAGCGGGCGCTAGACAACAAAAGGAAACGAGCCCGAATGAACGAGCTCGTTACCTTGGAACTTCAAGCGTAAGATAGGCGAAAGCAGGGCGGGACAGCCCGGGCCGTCACCGCCTTAGCGTATCAGCGCTTCGGCTTGGGAGCCGCAACGAGGCCGCCTTCGCGCTGGGCGCGCTTGCGGGCCAGCTTGCGAGCGCGACGGACGGCTTCCGCCTTCTCGCGAGCCTTCTTCTCGGAGGGCTTCTCATAGAAGTTGCGAAGCTTCATCTCGCGGAAGATGCCTTCACGCTGCATCTTCTTCTTGAGAGCCTTGAGCGCCTGATCGACGTTGTTGTCGCGAACGAGTACCTGCACGCGGGAGCGTCCTATCTTGATCCGGTCCGGATGAAATCTCGGGAGAGACGACGCCGGGCGACAGAAGCCGCCGATCAACACCGTCCCATTTGTGGTGGCTCTCTTAGCAGATGGGGCGAGGCCATGTCAAAGCGAAGCACTGCCAAAACAAGGTAAAATCTCGCCCTGGCCGGCCTGGCGTGTCATTTCTGCCTGCGATTGCGGACATCGGATCCGAATTCGGCCGGCGACGACACGCTGAATTCAAACAGAATCGGCGGCCGGGTGCAATTCTTCGCGACCGAGTCGCGGCGGGTCATCACGACATTGGGCGGATCCGGCCGGATCGCACGAAAAAGGCCCCGCCGATGGCGGGGCCTGCTGTCCGAGTCGTCCGGGCGCGGCGGCCGGGGAGGCGCTTTCGCGCCAGCCTCAATCCTCGTCGTCCTCGTCGACCGGCCCCTTCAGCGACTTCAGCTTGGCGAAGACGGCGTCGGCGTCGAGCTCGTCCTTGCTGGTCTCCTCGTGGCGATAGGAGCGCAGTGCAGCCGAGGCGAGCGCGTCGGCCGCGGTCGTCTCCTCGGTCGGCAGCAGCGTCTCGCCCTCGGCGCCCGGCTCGCGCGGCGGCGCGTTCTTGGCGGCTTTCTCGACTTCGAAGTCAAGATCGATCTGCGAGCAGAGGCCGAGCATGACTGGATCGGACGGCGTCAGGCTGGCGGAATTCCAGTGGCTGCGGTCACGGATCGAATCGATCGTCGGCTTGGTGGTGCCGACCAGGCGCATGATCGCCGCGTCCTTCAGTTCCGGATGGTTGCGCAGCAGCCAGAGGATGGCGTTCGGACGATCCTGACGGCGCGACACAGGGGTGTAGCGCGGACCCTTGCGCTTCTGCACCGGCACGCGGACGCGCGTCTCGGCCATCTTCAGCCGATACTTCGAATCCTTCTGGGCGCGGTCGATTTCCTCGCGCGTCAGCTGGCCGGTGGTGATCGGATCGAGTCCCTTGATGGTCTGCGCTGCCTCGCCATCCGCGATCGCCTTCACCTCGAGCGGGTGCAGCTTGCAGAAATCGGCGATCTGGTCGAAGCCGAGAGAGGTATTCTCGACGAGCCAGACGGCGGTTGCCTTCGGCATCAGCGGGATAGTCGACATAATTCTCTCCTGGTCGCTCTCCCGGTGGTCGGCCGGAGGAGCAGAGCAATCGTCTGAATGACGGGGATGGCCCGATATATAGACCGGCGCCCTCGACGACGCAAACAATGCTTGTTCACGCCCGCGGGCGCACGGCCAGTCGCGGCCCCTCCATCGCCACCCGGACGAGCGGCTGCCGGATGCGGGCGCATCCGGCAGCCAGACGATCCCTGCGGCGCGCCTACGGGGCGGGCTTGGCCGGTTCGGCCGGTGCCGGCGTCGCGGGAGCCGGGGTGGCGGGCTCCGGCGTTGCCGGAGCAGCCGGAGCAGGCGTTGCCGGGGCAGGCGTGGCCGGCTCTGCGGGCTTGGCCGGTTCAGCCGGCTTCGGAGCTTCCGCCGGAGCGGCCGGAGCAGGGGCCGGTGCCGATTGCTCGGTGGTGGTGGGAGCCGGCGGCGCGACAGGCGTGCGCGACTTCCACCAGAAATAGGCGATCACCAGGACGATGATGACGACGACGACCCAGACCCAAGTATTTTGGCGTTGCATGTTGTCCTCCGGGGTGCGTGCTGCACCGACAGCTGCAATCTTACATCGAATCGACCCATTCCACGAAGAGGAAACAATGGGTTACGTTTCGGACGGTCTCGAATTCTACTGCATCGAGGCTGATCTTGGTGGCCGGAGCCTGAGAATTCAGCCTCTATCCAGCGGCTCTCGGCAGGAAGGGGTGGTGTTACGCTGCGGTATGCGCCGAAACATCCTCCCCGCCCGAAAGTGCAACGGCTTTCGCGCGCCATGGTTTCATCGGACACGCATATAGCGCGCCTTCGGGCCGGGAGCAGCGCTCAGAGCGTCAGCACGATCTTGCCGATATGGCCCGAACTCTCCATCCGGCGATGGGCTTCCGCCGCCTGGGCGAGCGGGAAGGTGGCGTCGATGCGCGGCAATACCTCGCGCCGCTCGATCAGCGGCCAGACCTTCTCATGCAGCGCGCTGGCGATTCCCGCCTTGAAGGCGACCGTGCGGGGCCGCAGCGTCGAGCCGGTAAGCGTCAGCCGCTTGGCCAGAAGGCGGGTGAAATTGACGTCGGCGATGGCGCCGTTCAGGAAGGCGATCTGGCCGATATGACCATCGAAGGCGGCCGCGTCGAAGTTGCGCTCGATATAGTCGCCGCCCACCATGTCGAGGATGACGTCGGCGCCATGGTCGTCTGTCGCTTCCTTCACCGCGGCGACGAAATCCTCCAGGTGGTAGTCGATCGCCCGGCTGGCGCCGAGTTCGACGCAGGCGGCGCATTTTTCCGGCGAGCCGGCCGTCGCCAGCACGGTGGCGCCGAACGCCTTCGCCAGCTGGATCGCCGTGGTGCCGATGCCGGAGGTGCCGCCATGGACCAGGAAGACGTCGCCGGCCTTCAGGCCACAGCGCTCGAACACATTGTGCCAGACGGTGAAGAAGGTCTCGGGCAGGGCGGCCGCCTCGACCAGGCTGAGGCCCTTCGGAACGGGGAGCGCGTTGGTCTCGTTGACGGCGACATATTCGGCGTAGCCGCCGCCGGCGACGAGCGCCGTCACCGCGTCGCCGATCTTGAAGCGGCTGGCGTTGCGGCCGAGCGCCAACACATGGCCGGCGACTTCCAGCCCCGGCAGGTCGGAGGCGCCCTTGGGCGGCGGGTAGTGGCCCTGGCGCTGCGCGACATCCGGCCGATTGACGCCGGCCGCCGCTACCTGGATCAGGATTTCATGTTCGAAGGGATGCGGCAGCGGGCGCCGCGTCGGCTGCAGCACGTCCGGCCCGCCGGGCTCGGAGATTGCCATCGCGGTCATGGTTTCGGGCAAGGCGTTCATCGGGCTCTCCTGCGGCTTCGACGCCCCTGGCTGGCAAAGGCGGATTCGATCTTGCTATCTTTGGCCCAGACGGGACCTGAAAACGAGATGGAGCGCATCATGGCTCTCTTCGACGACGCGCCGGTGGAAAAGCCGGTTCCCCACCGGATCGGCGAGGATCTCGGCCGACTCTCGATCGACGAGCTCACCGATCGGATCGCACTGCTGGAGGCGGAAATCGGCCGGCTCCGCGAGGCGATCACTGCCAAGACCGCTTCGCGCGCCGCCGCCTCGTCCTTCTTCAAGAGCTAGCGCGAGGACCTGGCAAGCCATTGCGAAGGCCCGGCGTCCCCGCGCCCGCCGCGGGCGTGCTCCTTTGTCACAGCGGCCGATTCCCTGGCGTCAGGAGGCCGTTGCGCACGGCTCATTCTTTGACTTCCGTGCCGGCTGGCGGCAAAATCGCCGAAGACTTGCGCCCCGTTCGCATCTTGATGGACGAGCGCGGCTGCGCAATGGAATGGCCTCATGACAGACGATAGCCCTGGGCAGAGCAACGCGCCGGTCGTTTTCGGCAGGCGCTTCGCGTTTTCTGATACTTTCCGCGGACTTTTCCGGGAAGGGATGCTGCTCGTCGAGGAGACGGCGGCTTATCTCGACGGTGACGGCCGCGCCGAATCGCGCGATCTCGCCCGCGCCGCCTCGCTGACCTACGCGACCGAATCGATGCGCTTGACCACGCGGCTGATGCAGATCGCGTCGTGGTTGCTGCTGCAGCGCGCCGTCAACGAGGGCGAGATGACCTTCGAGCAGGCCGGCGCGGAGAAGGCCAAGGTGCGACTGCGCGGCTTCGGCACGCAGACCGAGGGCCCGAACTGGGCCGAGCTGCCGCTGCGCCTGCGCGAGCTGATCGAGCATTCGGTGCGGTTGCAGGAGCGCGTCATCCGCCTCGATGACGCCATGTACAATGCCGCCCAGGCCGAGGAGCCGGCGGAAAATCCCGTCAGCCGCCAGCTCGGCCAATTGGCGCGCGCCTTTGGCGCCGGTGGCGAATAGCCCCTCTTCGGACGCTCCCTGACAGATCGGACGGGCCGGCGGCGCGCGGAAGCGGCGCTGCCGGGTCCTTGCTGGCGCGTGCGCGACTTGTGGCGACCGGTTTCCTTCGGACAAACAAAAAGCCCGGCCAGAGGCCGGGCTTTTCGAAACGTCGTGCTTCGAGGGCGAATTAGCCGCCGATGAAGCCCTTGAACTTGTTGTTGAAGCGCGAGACGCGACCGCCGCGATCGAGCAGGGTCTGCGTGCCGCCGGTCCAGGCCGGGTGGGTCGTCGGGTCGATGTCGAGGTTCATGACCGCGCCTTCTTCACCATAGGTGGACTTGGTCAGATACTCGGTGCCGTTCGTCATCACGACCTTGATCGTGTGATAATCGGGATGAATGCCATTCTTCATTGTCTGGTCCTCGCGGCTCGGTCCGTTGGACCGCATGGTCGTCGCCCGCCGAAGCGGCAGCGCCGTCCTGATCAATGGGGAAAACGGCTGCTTGCGACGGGCCGTCCTGTGGGGCGACGATATAGCCCAGCGTTCCGGCCGGCACAAGAGGCGGCTTAGCTTGAAACACCGCCGCCATCGGTGCATCTAGGCGCCATCGAGGCGATCGCCTCCGCGAAGGATTGAGACGGGAGCCGATGGCGGACCGAGACGCGATACCGAGCGCCGCCGCGCGCGCTTCTGGAGTTTCTGACTCTGCGGCCGCCGCCGACGCTCCCAAGGGGGGGCGCCGCTCGCTGCGGCCGCTGGCGATGCTGCTTCCCTATGTGCTGCGCCGCAAGCCGCAACTGGTGGGCGCAATCCTCGCGCTCGTGATGGCGGCGTTGGCGACGCTGACCGTGCCGCTCGCCGTCCGCCGCATGATCGACCACGGCTTCACCGCCGACAGCGCCGGCACCATCAACGTCTATTTCATGGCGCTGATCGGCGTCGTCGCCGTGCTCGCCGCCGCTTCCAGCCTGCGCTTCTATTTCGTAACCTGGCTGGGGGAGCGCGTCGTCGCCGATCTGCGCGCCGATGTTTTCCGCCATCTGGCGGCCCTTGGCATCGACTTCTTCGACCGCAACCGGTCCGGCGAGATCGCCTCGCGGCTGACCGCCGACACCACCCAGATCAAGGCGGTCGCCGGCGCCAACATCTCGATCGCGCTGCGTAACCTGGTGATGTTCCTCGGCGGCGTGACGATGATGATCGTCACCAGCCCGAAACTGTCGGGCATGGTGCTGATCGCGCTGCCGATCGTCGTGCTGCCGCTGGTCGGCTTCGGTCGCCGGGTGCGGCTGCGCTCGCGCAAGGCGCAGGACATGCTGGCGGATGCCTCGGCCTATGCGTCGGAGAGCATCGGCGCCATCCGCATCGTCCAGGCCTTCACCGCCGAGGCGACGGTGGCGCGCCGATTCGCCGACAGTGTCGAGGGCGCCTTCGTCGCCGCGCGCAATTCGACGGTGGCGCGCGCGGCGCTGACCGGTTTCGGCATCTTCATGGTCTTCGCCAGCATGGTGGCGGTGCTCTGGTGGGGCGCGCAGGACGTGCTCGCCGGCCGGATGACGCCGGGTACGCTCGGCCAGTTCCTGATCTACGCGGTGATCGCCGCCGGCGCACTCGGCGAGCTTTCGCAGGTCTGGGGCGATATCTCCAACGCCACCGGCGCGGCCGAGCGGTTGGCCGAGATCCTGGCGGAAAAGCCGTCGATCGCCGCCCCCGCCCGGCCGAAGCATCTGGCCGAGCCGGTTCGCGGCGGCCTTGCCTTCGAGGATGTCGGCTTCGCCTATCCCGAGGGTGGTCGCGGCGCTGCCATCCGCCATATCGGCTTCCGGGTCGAGCCCGGCGAGCGCGTGGCCGTCGTCGGCCCCTCCGGCGCCGGCAAGAGCACGCTCTTCAACCTGATCCTGCGCTTCTACGATCCGCAGCATGGCCGCGTGACGCTGGACGGCGTCGACATCCGCGAACTCGATCCGGTGGCGCTGCGCAGCCACATCGCCATCGTGCCGCAGGATACGGTCGTCTTCGCCGCGAGCGCCGCCGAGAACATCGCCATCGGCCGGCCCGGCGCAGACAGCGCCGCGGTCGAGCGCGCCGCCGTCTCCGCCCATGCGGACGGCTTCCTCGCCAGTCTGCCGGCCGGCTATGCGACCGAACTCGGCGAGCGCGGCGTGACGCTATCGGGCGGCCAGCGCCAGCGCATCGCCATCGCCCGCGCCATCCTGAAGGACGCGCCGATCCTGCTGCTCGACGAAGCGACCTCGGCCCTCGACGCCGAGAGCGAGGTGGCGGTGCAGTCGGCGCTCGACCAGCTGATGGAAGGCCGCACGACGATCGTCATCGCCCACCGGCTCGCGACCATCCTGAGCGCCGACCGCATCCTCGTCATGGATGGCGGCGCGATCGTCGAGGAGGGGACGCACGATTCCCTCGTGCGGCTCGGCGGCCTCTATGCCCGGCTGGCGCGGCTGCAGTTCCGCGAAGACGCCGCCTGACCTCAGGCGGCGGCGAGGCGTCCTCAGCTCAGTTCGGGATGTAGCGTGCAGCCCTCATCACCGAGGAGCCCGAAGGGGCGTGCCGAAGGATGCAGGGCGCTCATGGCCAAGCGCCCTGCAATTCCGAAGTGCGTCCTTCGAGACGGCCTGCTTCACAGGCCTCCTCAGGATGACGGGAATTGGGTCTGGCAGGCGAACAAAAGGGCGCATGCCGTCATGTCGACAATTGCTCTCTGCCCTCCGACCTAGACTCGACGTCATCCCGGGCTTGACCCGGGATCCATCCAGCCGCGGGATTGGGAGGTCCATGCGCCGAGGCTCATGCTGCATGGAACCTCGCCTCCGCGAGAATGACGGCGGAGCGGAGGGCAGTGCGGCAAACCTCGTCCAGTCGCGAGGGCAAACTACCTTTCGGTCAGCTTCAGCTCGATGCGGCGATTGCGGGCATAGGCGGCGTCGTCATTGCCCTGGACCAAGGGCTGGAACTCGCCGAAGCCGGCGGCGACCAGATGGATCGGCTGCACGCCCTGATCGACCAGGAAGCGCACCACCGCGATGGCGCGGGCCGAGGACAGTTCCCAGTTGTTGCGGAAACGACCGGAGCCGGAAAGCGGACGCGCGTCGGTATGGCCGTCGACGCGCAGCACCCAGGCGATCTCGGGCGGGATCTCGCCTTCCAGCACCTTGAGCGCGTCGGCGAGCTTGGTCATCTCGACCCGGCCCTCTTCGTTGATCTCGTCCGAGCCGGACGGGAACAGCACTTCCGACTGGAAGACGAAGCGGTCGCCGACGATGGTGATGTCGGGCCGGTTGCCGAGGATCTCGCGCAGGCGGCCGAAGAAGTCGGAGCGATAGCGCGACAGTTCCTGCACGCGCTGCGCCAGCGCCACGTTCAGCCGGCGGCCGAGGTCGGCGATCTTGGTCTGGCTTTCGGTATCGCGCTTCTCCGAGGCGCCCAGCGCTTCTTCGAGCGCGCCGATCTGGCGGCGCAGCGCCGCGATCTGCTGGTTGAGGATCTCGACCTGCGACAGCGCCTTCTGGCTGACGACCTTCTCGTTCTCGAGCGCCTTGGTGATGATGGCGATCTGGCCCTCGGCCGAGCCGGCGGCGGCGGTCGAGCTGTCGGCGGCGCCCTTCAGGCGGTCGCGTTCCGCCTCGGCGGAGGCGAGGCTCGCCTGCAGATTGGCGAGCTGGTCGGCGACGTCCTGCTTGCCGGCGCGCTCCATCGCGAGCAATTCGGTCAACTCGGCGATCTGGCCATTCAGCCGGTTCAGCACCGTGTCCTTGCCAGTGATCTCGCGGCTCTGCAGGAACTGCAGCAGCGCGAAGATTGACAGCAGGAAGATGAAGACGAGCAGCAGGTTCGACAGCACGTCGACAAACGCCGGCCAGACATCGCTCCTGGCCTCGCGGCGGCGGGCACGGGCGGCCACGCTTATTCTCCGGCCGGTTGCTTGAGGGCCCTGGCGATCACTTCAAGCAGCTGCTGCATCTCGCGCTGCTGGTCCGCCTGCTGCTCGACCCAGCCGCGCACCACCTGCTGTTCGCTGCGCATGTGCTGGACCAGGCCCTGGATGCCCTCGGCGAGGTTGGCCATCGCCGCGGTCGCGCGCTGCGTCGAGCCGCCGGCGCCGGCGCCGCCGCCTTCATGCACGGCGGCCGCCAGCCGTTCGATGGCGACGCGGAGATCCTCGCCCGAGGTGGCGCCTTCGCGCACGTCGAGCATGCTCGGGTCGAGATCGGTGACGGTGGAGAGCCAGTCTTCCAGCTCGGTATAGAACTTGTTCTGCGCCTGCCCGGCCTGCAGGTCGAGGAAGCCGAGGATCAGCGAGCCGGCGAGGCCGAACAGCGAGGACGAGAACGCCGTGCCCATGCCGGTCAGCGGGCCCTCCAGGCCAGCCTTCAGGTCCTCGAAGATCACCGTGCTGTCGCCGGCGCCGATGTTGAGGCCGCGAATGGCGTCGGCGACGGCGCCGACGGTCTCGAGCAGGCCCCAGAAGGTGCCGAGAAGGCCGAGGAAGATCAGCAGGCCCGCCAGATAGCGCGACGTGTCGCGATCCTCGTCCAGGCGCATCAGGATCGAATCGAGCACCGAGCGCATCGTCTGGGTCGAGATCGACATGCGGCCGAGGCGGTCGCCCAGGATCGCCGCCATCGGCGCGAGCAGCACCGGGGCGCGCTCCAGCTCGATCGAGCGGTCGGAATTGCGGAAGCCGTTGACCCAGCGGATTTCCGGGAAGATGCGGATCACCTGCCGGAAGGCCAGCAGAATGCCGATGAACAGCACGCCGATGATGACGCCGTTCAGGGCCGGGTTGGCGAGGAAGGACGTATAGACCTGGCGATAGAGGATCAGCGCGACGAAGGCGGCGATGACCAGGAAGATGATCATCCGCCACAGATAGACCTGCGGGCTGGCAAGTTTGTAAGGGTCGAAGTCTCTTGCCATCGTTCTCCGCCGGATCACGCTGCGTCTCGTTTCGCCTTCGCGCATCCTGGCCCAGCGATTTCCGCTGGCCGAAGCGATGCGCCAAGTCCGGTTCGAGAGTGCCAGTTCTTGCTCCGGAATGCGGCGACAGCAAGCCGCGCCGCATTCCGTCGATCAAGGTTTAACGTGATTTGACAGAGGATAGAAAGTCCCTAACGCAAGCGTCCGTCACGATGGACTCCTTGCCTCCGTCGACGCGTGGCGTCAGGCGATCTCGCGCTCCAGTTCCGGCGTCCACTGGCCGAGCGCGGCGAGGCCGTTCATGCGGCTGCGGTGCAGGAACGCGGCCTGGCCGGCGGCGATGTTCTCGCGCTTGCCGCCCCATGCCTTGAGGGCGGCCGCCTGCAGCGCGCGGCCGTAGGAGAAGGTGATCGCCCACGGACGGTCCGGGATCTGGTTGATCCGAGACAGATGCTCGGTGGCCAGCACGTCGGACTGGCCGCCCGACAGGAAGGCGATGCCGGGCACGCTGGTCGGGACGGTGGCGTGGAAGGCGGCAACGGTGCGCTCGGCGACTTCCGTCGTCGAGGCGTTCTGGCCGCTGTCCTTGCCGGGAACGACCATGTTCGGCTTCAGGATCATGCCGGTCAGGTCGACGCGGGCGCGTTCCAGCTCCTCGAACACGGAAGCGAGCGTCGCCTCGGTCACCTTCTGGCAGGTCTCGATCGTGTGGGTGGCGTTCGGATTGTCCATCAGGACTTCCGGCTCGACGATCGGGACGATGCCGTTCTCCTGGCAGAGCGCCGCATAGCGGGCGAGCGCATGGGCGTTGGCCGAGATCGCGCCGGGCGTCGGCAGGCCGGCGCCGATGGTGATGACCGCGCGCCACTTCGCGAAGCGGGCGCCGAGCTTGTGGTACTCGACCAGGCGCTCGCGCAGGCCGTCGAGGCCCTCGGTGATGGTTTCGCCGGGGTAGAGGGCGAGGGGCTTGGCGCCCATGTCGACCTTGATGCCGGGGATCGAGTTGTTGGCCTGGATCAGCTGCACCAGCGGCCGGCCGTCGCGGGCCGACTGGCGGATGGTCTCATCGAACAGGATGACGCCGGAGATGTGTTCGCGCATCGCCGTCTCGGCCGAGAACAGCATTTCGCGATAGTCGCGGCGGTTGTCCGCCGTCGATTCCAGCCCGATGGAATCGAACCGCTTCTTGATCGTGCTCGAGCTTTCGTCGGCCGCGAGGATGCCCTTTCCGGGGGCGACCAGACGACGGGCAATATCCTGAAGGCTCTCGGTCATGCGGTGCGATCTCTTCCCAAACGCGGTCCTGGACCGTCCAGGCCGTCCGCAGGACGCATACCGCGTCGGAATAGATTTTGCACTGCAAAATAAAACAACTTCCAAGTCGTCAGAACTCGGAAGTTGTTTAATTTTAACGATCAAATTATCGCAACGATAGCGCGAATTGCTTGGTTGCGATCCGCGATACTCAGCCGTTCTGCCGCAGCACTTCGACGCCGGGCAGGGGCTTGCCTTCAAGCCACTCCAGGAAGGCGCCGCCGGCGGTCGAGACATAGGAGAAGTCGTCGGCGACGCCGGCATGGTTGAGCGCCGCCACCGTGTCGCCGCCGCCGGCGACCGACAGGAGCTGGCCGGCCTTGGTGCGCTTGGCGGCATGGCGGGCCGCCTCGACCGTGCCGCGGTCGAACGGCTCCATCTCGAAGGCGCCGAGCGGGCCGTTCCAGACGAGCGTCGCCGCCTCGTCGATGGCGGCGTTGATGCGCTCGACCGACAGGCCGCCGACGTCGAGGATCATGCCGTCCTCGGGGATGGCGTCGACGCCGTAGGTCTGAGTCGGCGCATGGGCCTGGAAGTGATAGGCGACGGTGGCATCGACCGGCAGGATGATGGCGCAGTTCGATTCCTGCGCCTTGGCCATGATGCGGCGGGCGGTGTCGGCGAGGTCCTTCTCGCAGAGCGACTTGCCGACCGGATAGCCCTGGGCGTGCAGGAAGGTGTTGGCCATGCCGCCGCCGATCACCAGCGCCTCGACCTTGGTGACGAGGTTTTCAAGCAGCTCGATCTTGGACGAGACCTTGGCGCCGCCGACGAGCGCGATCACCGGGCGCTGCGGGCTGGTCAGCGCCTTCTCCAGCGCCTCCAGCTCGGCCTGCATGGCGCGGCCGGCATAGGCGGGCAGCTGGTGGGCGAGGCCCTCGGTCGAGGAATGGGCGCGATGGGCGGCCGAGAAGGCGTCGTTCACATAGACGTCGCCGAGTTCGGCGAGAGCGCTCGTGAAGATCGGATCGTTCTTCTCCTCGCCCTTGTGGAAGCGGGTGTTCTCGAGCAGCAGCACGTCGCCGTCCGACAGCTTGGCGATCGCCTGGGCGGCGTCGTTGCCGATGCAGTCATTGGCGAAGCCGACGGGGCGGCCGAGCAGGGTCTCCAGCGCCGGCACGACGGGGGCGAGCGACATTTCGGGCACGCGCTCGCCCTTGGGACGGCCGAAATGGGCCAGCAGGATCGCCTTGCCGCCGCGCTTCGACACGTCGCGGACGGTCGGCAGGATGGCGCGGATGCGCGTGTCGTCCGAAACCATGCCGTCCTTCATCGGGACGTTGAGGTCGACGCGGATCAGGACGCGCTTGCCCTTGATGTCGGCGGTATCGAGGGTTCGGAAGGTCGACATGCGCGCTCTCTCCTACAGGGCGTCGATCGCCCGAAATGTGAAAATGGCCCGGAGGGTGTCCGGGCCATCTGGTTCTAGCTGATCTGGTTTCGCCGGATCAAATCGTCTTTGGCGCGAGAGCGCCGAACGATCCGATCGCGATGGTCAGATCGTCTTCGCGAAATAGGCCGCCATGTCGGCCATACGGTTCGAGAAGCCCCACTCGTTGTCGTACCAGGCCAGCACGCGGACGAAGTTGCCGTCGATGACCTTGGTCTGGTCGAGGTGGAACGTTGCCGAATGCGGGTCGTGGTTGAAGTCGTGCGAGACGTTCGGCTGGTCGGTGATCGCGAGCACGCCCTTGAGCGGGCCGGCGGCGGCCGCCTTCATCGCCGCGTTGACCTCGTCGATGGTCGTCGCGCGCTTGGCGACGAACTTCAGGTCGATCAGCGAGACGTTCGGCGTCGGCACGCGGATCGACGAACCGTCGAGCTTGCCCTTCAGTTCCGGGATCACGAGGCCGATCGCCTTGGCGGCGCCGGTCGAGGTCGGGATCGAGGAGAGCGCCGCCGCGCGGGCGCGGTAGAGATCCTTGTGCATGGTGTCGAGCGTCGGCTGGTCGCCGGTGTAGGAATGCACCGTCGTCATGAAGCCGTGCTCGATGCCGACCGTCTCCTGCAGGACCTTGGCGACCGGCGCCAGGCAGTTGGTGGTGCAGGAACCGTTCGAGATCACCAAATGGTCCTTGGTCAGGCCCTCATGGTTGACGCCGAAGACGGCGGTGTAGTCGGCGCCGTCGGCCGGGGCCGAGACGATAACGCGCTTGGCGCCAGCGGTCAGGTGCGCGGCGGCCTTTTCGCGGCTGGCGAAGATGCCCGTGCACTCGAGCGCGATGTCGATGCCGAGCTCCTTGTGCGGCAGCTCGGCCGGATTCTTGATCGCCGTCACCTTGATGCGGTTCTTGCCGATGACGAGCGTGTCGCCGTCGACGACCACTTCATGCGGGAAGCGGCCATGGACCGAATCGAAGCGGAGCAGGTGGGCGTTGGTCTCGACCGGGCCGAGATCGTTGACCGCGACGACCTCGATGTCGGTCCGGCCTGACTCGACGATCGCACGAAGGATGTTCCGGCCAATCCGACCGAAGCCGTTGATAGCTACCCGCACCGCCATATTCGATCTCCTTGAGGCGCGCATCGCGCCTTCGTCCAGGTCGGCCGGGCGCGTGCCCGGCCGGGGTTCAGTTCATTGGGTTCAGGCGTTGGACTTCAGCCGTGCCAGCGCCGCATCGGCGGCGTGCTGCGCCGTGATGCCGAAGTACTCGTAGAGCTTGTCGGCCGGCGCGCTGGCGCCGAAGCCGTTCATGCCGATGAAGATGCCGTCATTGCCGATGACGCGGTCCCAGCCGAGGCGGATCGCCGCCTCGATGCCGACGCGCACCTTCGAATTGCCGATGGTCGCCGCCTTGTAGGCGTCGTCCTGCGCTTCGAACAGCTCGAAGCTCGGGACCGAGACGACGCGGGCCGTGTGGCCGGCTTCCTCGATCTTCGCCTTGGCGTTGACGGCGATCTCGACCTCGGAACCGGTCGCGAACAGCGTCACGTCGGCCTCGGCCGGGCCGGCGAGCAGGTAGGCGCCCTTGGCCGACTTGTTCTCGCTGACATGCTCGGTGCGCAGCGTCGGCAGGTTCTGGCGCGACAGCGCCAGCACCGACGGGTTCTTCGGGCTCTCGATGGCGATCTGCCAGACTTCCGCCGCCTCGACGGCGTCGGCCGGGCGGAAGACGAGCATGTTCGGGATGGCGCGCAGCGCCGCCAGGTGCTCGACCGGCTGGTGCGTCGGGCCGTCCTCGCCGAGGCCGATCGAGTCATGCGTCATGACATAGATCACGCGCTCATGCATCAGCGCCGAGAGGCGCATCGCCGGGCGGGCATAATCGGTGAACACCAGGAAGGTGCCGCCATAGGGGATGAAGCCGCCATGCAGCGCGATGCCGTTCATCGCCGCCGACATGCCGAATTCGCGGATGCCGTAGTGGATGTAGCGGCCCGAATAATCGTCCGGCGTCAGCGGCTGCTGGCTCTTGGCGCGGGTCAGGTTCGAACCGGTCAGGTCGGCCGAGCCGCCGGCGAGTTCCGGCACGACGGTCGCCAGCATGTCGAGTGCCATTTCGGAGGACTTGCGGGTCGCGACCTTCGGCTTCGTCTCCGACAGGGTCTTCTTGTAGGCGTCGATGGCGGCGTCGAGGCCGGCCGGCAGCTCGCCCTTCATGCGGCGCTCGAATTCCGAGCGCACGGCGGCGTCGGTGGCGGCGAGGCGGGCTTCCCACTCGGTGCGGGGCGCCGCGAGCTTCGCTGCCGCGCCATGCCAGTCGGCATAGACATCGTCCGGAATCTCGAACGGGGCGTAGGGCCAGCCAAGCGCCTCGCGGGCGCCGGCGATTTCCTTGTCGCCGAGCGCCGAGCCGTGCGAGGCGTGGCTGTCGGCCTTGGTCGGCGCGCCATAGCCGATGATCGTCTTGCAGGCGATCATGCTCGGGCGGTCGGAATTGCGGGCGCGCTCGATGGCGGCGGCGACCGCCTCCGGATCGAGGCCGTCGACGCGCTCGGCGTTCCAGCCGCTCGCCTTGAAGCGGGCGACCTGGTCGACCGAGGTCGAGAGATCGGTGTGGCCGTCGATGGTGATGCCGTTGTCGTCGAACAGCACGATCAGCTTGTTCAGCTTCAGGTGGCCGGCGAGGTCGATCGCCTCATGGCTGACGCCTTCCATCAGGCAGCCGTCGCCGGCGATCACATAGGTGTAGTGATCGACGAGGCCGTCGCCATATTCGGCATTCAGCATGCGCTCGGCCAGCGCGAAGCCGACCGACATGGCGAGACCCTGGCCGAGCGGGCCCGTGGTGGTCTCGACGCCCGGCGTCACGAAGTTCTCGGGATGGCCCGGCGTCTTCGAGTGAAGCTGGCGGAAATTCTGCAGCTCGCTGATCGGCAGTTCCTTGGAGCCGAGCAGATGCAGCACGGAATAGAGCAGCATCGAGCCATGGCCGGCCGACAGGATGAAGCGGTCGCGATCCGGCCAGTGCGGCTGGTTGACGTCGTATTTCAGGAAGCGCGTGAACAGCACCGTGGCGACATCGGCCATGCCCATCGGCATGCCGGGATGGCCGGACTTGGCCTTTTCGACCGAATCCATCGCGAGCGCACGGATGGCGTTCGCCATGCGCTTGTGAGTCTCAGGAGCTGTCATATCTGCTTCCACGCTTGTGGGCCGGACCGCTGCTCACTGATCGAGCAGCGAGCGGCCTCGTTGTTTTGTGGGGGTCTGTACCCGGCCGCCGACCGTCGCGGAAAGGCGCTGCGACAAATAACAGACCACCTTGGTGAGTCAATCTCGTGACCACGTCGCACAACCGGCGCGCGCCCCGGAAATGCGCGGAGAATCCCCGCCGCAGCTTAGGCCATTGACGCCCTGTTTCGGGCCTGCCTAATGTCCGGGACGATTTCAGGCCGGCTGCATCAGGGAGATTCCGCCACAATGCGAGGGGCGTCGCCCATTGACGGTGCGTTGCGGCGCTTGAGCGCGGCGCTGGACGGGCTGGAGGGCGCGGTCGATCGCCGCCTGAATGCCGGGGCGCGCCTTGGCGAGATCGAAATCGAAATGCAGCGCATCGGCCTCGACCGTTCGCGGCTGGCCCAGTCGGTCGATGCGGCGGAGGCCCGTTCCGAGCGTCTGGAAGAAGCCAACAAGGAAGTTTCCCGCCGTCTCGTCGCCGCCATGGAAACGATTCGTTCCGTGCTCGAGCGGAATGACGGCTGACCGGAGCGACAATGCCGCAAGTCAACGTCACGATTAACGGCAAGACCTACCGCATGGCCTGTGACGACGGCCAGGAGGCGCATCTCGAGGGCCTGGCCGATCGCCTGAACGAGATCATCGGCCAGCTGCGCCAGAGTTTCGGCGAGATCGGCGACCAGCGCCTGACCGTCATGGCGGCGATCACCATGGGCGACGACCTGGCCGAGGCGCATCGGCGCATCCGCCGGCTGGAGTCGGAACTCGCCGCCGTCAACGAGACCAAGACCGCCGTGATTTCACGCTTCGAGGAATCCGAGGCGAGCATCGCCCGCGCCATCGATCAGGCGGCCGGCCGGCTCGAGAGCCTGGCCCAGAAGCTCGTCTCCGGCGACAAGCGCGACTGATCCGCGCCCACGCGCAGCCGGCAGAAAAAAAGTCCTGCGCACATCGCGTCGAGATTGCTGGCTAAGCGGTCAGCGGTCCCCTATATTTGGGGTCGGCGAGGCTGCGCGGTGCGACAGGAGCTCACAATTCCCCGGGGCCTTATCGATCCAAAAGGGAGCTGTCCCTGACCGGAGCCCTGGTTCCGGACATACGGCGCCCACCTACGCTGTAGGTTCCCGGGATCGATCACTCCATCGGCCCATCGTGGCTCGCCACCCTTCTTTCCTTCCAGTTTTTCCATTGCCGTGACGAACAAGAACCAGCTTCGCGCCGCCGCCCTTGCCCGACGCGACGCCGTCGACGGGGCGTCGCGCGCCGCCGCCCGCGAGCGGATCGTCCAGCATGCCGGACCGCTGTTCGACCAGCCCGGCAACATCGTCTCCGGCTACTGGCCGATCCGCAGCGAGGCCGATCCCGGGCCGCTGCTCGACCGGGCCCGGCAGGCCGGCGCGACGATCGCGCTGCCGGTCCTGCTCGACGCGGAGACGCTTCTGTTCCGTCGCTGGGACCCCGGCGCCGTGCTCGAGCCGGCCGGTTTCGGCACGGTCGGCCCTTCCGTCGCCGCGCCTTTCGTCATTCCCGACATCGTCATCCTGCCGCTCGCCGCCTTCGACCGGCGCGGCCATCGGATCGGCTATGGCAAGGGCCATTACGACCGCGCCGTCGCCGGTCTGTTCGCCTCGGGGAGGCGGCCTTTGCTGGTTGGGCTTGCCTTCGCGGTGCAGGAGGTCGACAAAGTTCCCTTTGAGCCGCACGACATCCCCCTCGACTTCATCCTGACCGAGGAAGAACTGATCGCTGCGCCGAAACATGGCTGACCGATCAAGGGGGTTTGTGTGCGACTGCTGTTTCTGGGTGATATCGTGGGGCGGACCGGGCGCAACGCCGTCATCGAGCGGCTGCCCGGCCTGATCGACCGCTACAAGCTCGACTTCGTCGTCATCAATGGCGAGAACGCCGCCGGCGGCTTCGGCATCACCGAGGAAATCGTGCGCGACGTCCTCGATGCCGGCGCCGACGTCATCACCACCGGCAACCACGCCTTCGACCAGCGCGAGGCGCTTGTCTTCGCCGAGCGGCAGCCGCAATTCCTCCGCCCCGTCAATTATCCGCTCGGTACGCCCGGGCGCGGCGCCAACCTTTTCGTCGCCCGCAACGGCGCGCGCGTGCTTGTCGTCAACGCGATGGGCCGGATCTACATGGATGCGCTCGACGATCCCTTCGCCGTCATCGACCGCGAGGTCTCGGCCTGCCCGCTCGGCGAGCAGGCCGACGCGATCGTCATCGATTTCCACGCCGAGGCGACCAGCGAGAAGCAGGCGATCGGCCATCATCTCGACGGCCGTGTCACCCTTGTCGTCGGCACGCACACCCATGTGCCGACCTCGGATTGCCGGGTGCTGCCGGGCGGCACCGCCTACCAGTCGGATGCTGGCATGTGCGGCGACTATGATTCCGTGCTCGGCATGGAGAAGGAAGAGCCCGTCCGCCGTTTCCTGACCAAGGTGCCGTCCGGGCGCTTCCAGCCGTCGGGCGGTCCCGCCACGCTGTGCGGCCTCGCCGTCGAGGTCGACGACACCACCGGACTGGCTCGCGCCGTGTCGCCGCTGGCGATCGGCGGTGTGCTTGAAGAGCGGTTGCCGACCTTCTGGGGTTGACGCCGGTCGTCATTCCGTGATGGGAGAGGCAAACGCTTCCCCCATTTCAGATTTGCTCCGTCCGGGCGGGTTCGCCTCGATACCGCCGGACGATGCTGCAGGAGTTTCGCCCATGGCCCGCTCGGCCCTTCTCAACGTCATGGTCAATGCGGTCACCAAGGCCGGCCGTCCGCTCGCGCGCGACTTTGGCGAGATCGAGAACCTGCAGGTTTCGCTGCGCGGCCCGGCCGATTTCGTTATGGCCGCCGACCGCAAGGCCGGCCAGGCGCTGATCGCCGAATTGACCAAGGCGCGTCCGGGCTATGGCTTCCTGACCAAGGATCGCGGCGCGCTTGCCGGTACTGACGAGACGCATCGCTGGATCGTCGATCCGCTCGCCGGCGCGACCAACTTCCTGCACGGCATCCCGGTGTTCGGCGTCTCGCTGGCGCTGGAGCGGGAAGGGCAGATCGTCGCGGCGGTGCTGTTCAACCCCGTCACCAACGACCTCTACGTCACCGAGCGCGGCACGGGCGTGTTCCTGAACGACCGCCGCCTGCGCGTCGCCGGACGTAGCGCGCTCGCCGACGCCGTCGTCGCGACCGGCATTCCCCATCTCGGCACGCCGGACCATGCCGGCGCCATCCGCAAGATGCAGGGCGTGATGATCGAAGTGGCCGGCATGCGCGCCAGCGGTTCGCCGGCGTTCGAGCTTGCCTCCGTCGCCGCCGGCCGTCTCGACGGCTTCTGGCAGGAAGGCCTGCAGCCCTGGGATATCGCGGCCGGCGCACTGTTCGTGCGCGAGGCGGGCGGCAAGAGCACGGATCTCTGGGGCGGCGAGCGCATGATCGACACCCGGACGATCTGCGCCGGCAACGAGAAGATCCAGGGCCGGCTGCTCGCCGCGCTCACCAACGCGCGCGGCTGATACGCCTGACGTTCCGCGCGATGGCTTGAATGCCGTCGCGCTTTCGCCATAAGGCTGTGGCGTTTTCGGATGCGTTGTTGAAAGCGATCATGGCCAAGAAGAAAAAAGCCCCTCCGCCAGAGCCGTTTGCGCGCCTGTGCCTCGTCACGCCCGCGGGCCTCGATCCCGAGGCCTTCGCGCCGATGCTGGACGCGGTGGTGAAGGCCGGCGACGTCGCGACGCTGTTCATCGTCTCGGAGACGTCGAACGCAGCCGAGCTGCAGCGCATTGCCGAGGCGCTTGTGCCGGTGGCGCACGCAAACGGCGTCGCGGCCATCGTGCCGAACGACACCCGCCTGTTCGGCCGCGCGCGCGCCGACGGCCTGCATGTCGATACCGGGCTCGCCGATCTCAAGGACGCTGTCGCGGCCCTGCGGCCCGACCATATCGTCGGCGCCGGCGGCGTCACCACCCGGCATGATGCGATGCTCGCCGCCGAGACGGACTGCGACTACATCTTCTTTGGCCGTTTCGACGGCGATACCGGCGAGCAGAGCTTCGACAAGGCGTTCGATCTCGCGGCCTGGTGGTCGGCCGTGTTCGAGATACCGGCGATCGTCATGGGCGGCAGCAGCCTCGCCTCGGTCGAGCCCGCCGTCGACGCGCATGTCGAGTTCGTGGCGCTGCGCTCGGCGATCTGGAACCATGCCGCCGGCCCCGTCGCCGCCGTCACCGAGGCGAACGCGTTGATCGCCGCCCGCCAGGCCGAAGCGACCGAATGAAGCGGAGAGGCGCAATCCCGATGAGAGCCGCGATCCTGGGCGTCGTTCTTGTCGCTGTTGCGCTGCCGGCCCAGGCCGAGAAGGCCGTGTCCGTTCCGGCCAAGGCTACGCAATCGGCCAAGCAGGCTGCCTCCGACAAGGCGGCGCCGGCGAAGGACGCAGCCGCCGAGAAATCGATCGGCGTCGCGCCGGTGCTCGATTCGGACGGCACGCTCGGCGTGCCGCCGCCGGCCGCCGGCCTGATGCCGAGCGCCGACGACCTGATCCGCTCCGGCCGGGCTTTGACCGACGAGGGCGAGGGAGACCTGGCGTTCGGCGCGTTCCAGCGCGGCCTCTACCTCACCGCCTTCCAGATCGCCATGAGCCGGGCGCAGCGCGGCGACGCCATTTCCGCGACGCTTGTCGGCCGCCTCTATGGCGAGGGCCTTGGCGTCAAGCAGAACGACAAGGCCGCCGCCGCCTGGTATCAGCAGGGCGCGCTCGGCGGCGATCCCAATGCGCAGCTCGCGCTCGGCCTGCTCTATCTCGACGGGCGCGGCGTCAAGAAGGATCGTGCCAAGGCCGCCGACGCTTTCGAGCAGGCGGCCGAATGGAACGAGCCGCAGGCGCTCTACAATCTCGGCCTGCTCTATCTCGACGGCACGGCGCGGCCGCGCGATCCGGAAAAGGCGGCTTCGCTGTTCAGCAAGTCGGCCGGCCAGGGCAATATCGACGCCGAGTTCGCGCTGGCGCAGCTTTATGCGGAAGGCGAGGGCGTGCTGCTCGACGACGGCATCGCGACCATGTGGATGGCCAAGGCGGCCAAGGCAGGCCATCTCGACGCGGCGGTCGAATATGGCATCCGCCTGTTCAACGGCATCGGCACCCATAAGGATATCATCGCCGCGGCGGGCTGGTTCCAGCGCGCCGCCGAGGCCGGCAATCCGATTGGCCAGAATCGCTATGCGCGGGTCCTTGCCAGCGGCATGGGCGCCGACCCCGATCCGGTCGCGGCGGCGAAATGGCACCTGATCGCCGAGAAGCGCGGCGCCAAGGACGAATGGCTCGACGAATTCGTCGAGAAGCTGCCCGAGGGCCAGCGCAAGGCCGCCGAGATCGCAGCGGAACGCTGGCCTGCCGGCCACTGAGCCGACTTTATTTCAAGCCTTCTTGCCCCTATAAGCGGGGCGATCGCGCGGCGCCGCGCCGCCCATTTGCTTCAATAGGACGCCCCAGATGGCCGGACATTCCCAATTCAAGAACATCATGCACCGCAAGGGTGCGGCCGACGCCAAGCGGTCCAAGCTGTTCGCCAAGCTGGCGCGCGAAATCACCGTCGCCGCGAAGCTCGGCCTGCCGGATCCCAAGATGAACGCCCGCCTGCGCCTCGCCATCCAGAATGCGCGCGCGGAAAACATGCCGAAGGATAACGTCGACCGCGCCATCAAGAAGGCGTCCGGCTCCGACAGCGAGAACTATGACGAGATCCGCTACGAGGGCTACGGCCCCGGTGGCATCGCTGTCGTCGTCGAGGCGCTGACCGACAACAAGAACCGCACGGCGAGCGCGGTGCGCTCCTACTTCACCCGGTCCGGCGGTGCGCTCGGCGAAACCGGCGCCGTCTCGTTCATGTTCGATCACGTCGGCCAGATCGTCTACAAGCCCGAAGCCGGCTCCGCCGACAAGGTGCTCGACGCCGCGATCGAGGCAGGCGCCGACGACGTGCAGAGCAACGAGGACGGCCACGAGATCATCACCTCCTTCGAGACCCTCGGCGATGTCGCCAAGGCGCTCGAGGAGACGCTCGGCGAACCCGAGTCCGTCAAGGCGATCTGGAAGCCGCAGAACCTCGTCCCGGTCGACGAGGAGAAGGCCGTCGGCGTGATGAAGCTGATCGACGCGCTCGACGACGATGACGACGTCCAGAACGTCTACACCAACTTCGAAGTCTCCGACGAAGTCATGCAGAAGCTGACCGCCGCCTGAGGCTCCTTCGATATGGCCGGCCCGCCACGCGCGGGCCGGTTGCCGCCTTTGCGGCAGCGCGCTCGACAGCGCGCCGATGCACCCTAGTTGCTCCTTCCGATGGCCATGTCGGCCGTCCCGCCCCGGAGCGACCCATGCGCCTTCTCCCCCTTGTTACCGCCGGCTTCCTTCTGACCTTCGGCTCCCTCGCCGCGCAGGCGCAGCAGGCGGCGATGCCCGACCGCGTCGGTGGCACGGTCGTGAGCTTCGCCGGCGACATGCTGACGATGAAGACCGGCGACGGCCAGACCGAGACGGTGCGCGTTCCGCCCACCGTCAACGTCACCGCCTTGCAGAACCGCAAGCTCAGCGACATCAAGGCCGGCGATTTCGTCGGCTCCGCCGCCGTGAAGGGGCCTGACGGCAAGCTGCACGCGCAGGAAGTGCATATTTTCGCCGAGAGCATGCGCGGCACGGGCGAGGGACAGCGGCCGATGTCGGGCGTCAACCGCTCGATGACCAACGCCACCGTCACCACCGTGATCGCCGACCCGAAGGGCCAGACCCTGCGCCTGACCTACAAGGGCGGCGAGCAGGACATCGAGGTGGGGCCGGACGCCCGCATCGTTGCCATCGTCCCGGGTGACCGCTCGCTGCTGAAGCCGGGCGCCGCCGTCTCCGCCTTCGTCGTCAAGGGCGCCGACGGCAATCTGTCGGCCCGCGCCGTGCAGGCGGAAAAGGACGGCGTCAAGCCGCTCTAGGCGCCTCCGCCGGGCGACCGCGTGTCTCGTCGGCTGCCGATGTTCCCCGAATGTTCTTCACAAGCGGGCGAGGGTCGGCTAGGCCTTTGGCATGACACATACGATTCGCATCATCGGCATCGACCCGGGGCTCCGCCGCACCGGCTGGGGTGTTGTCGACAGCCGCGGCAATGCGCTTTCCTTCGTCGCCTCCGGCACGGTCAAGGCACAGCTCGACGGCGAACTGGCGCACCGGCTGGTGACGCTGCATGCGGGCCTGACGGAAGTCATGCAGCAGTTCAAGCCGGACGAGGCGGCGGTCGAGCAGACCTTCGTCAACAAGGACGCGGGCGCGACGCTGAAGCTTGGCCATGCGCGCGGCATCGCGCTGCTGGTGCCGGCGCTCGCCGGTCTTTCGGTCGCCGAATATTCGCCGAACGCGGTCAAGAAGACGATCGTCGGCGCCGGCCATGCCGGCAAGGAGCAGATCCGCATGATGGTGAAGGTGCTGCTGCCCAAGGCCGAATTTGACGGGGACGACGCGGCGGATGCGCTCGGCATCGCCATCTGCCACGCTCATCACCGCGTCTCGCTCGCCCGTATGATGCGGGCGGCGGGGTAGTTCGTCTCGACGCAGGATCCGATCCGGTGGGCTCGCCGCCTTACGGGTCGCCGTTTTCGGAGGCTGGGGAAAGCATGATCGGCAAGCTCAAGGGGATCGTCGATTCGTTCGGCGATGACTGGGTGATCCTGGATGTCGGCGGCGTCGGCTACCTGGTGCATTGCTCGACCCGCACCCTGCAGGGCCTGCCCGCGCCGGGCGAGGCGGCCCAGCTCGCCATCGAGACCTATGTGCGCGAGGACATGATCAAGCTGTTCGGCTTCGGCGCCGATGTCGAGCGCGAGTGGTTCCGCCTGCTGATGACCGTGCAGGGCATCGGCTCAAAGGTGGCGCTCGCCATTCTCGGCATCCTGAAGCCGGCCGACCTCGCCAACGCGATCGCCCTGCAGGACAAGGCGCAGATCTCGCGCGCGCCGGGCGTCGGGCCGAAGGTGGCGGCGCGCGTCATCGCCGAGCTCAAGGACAAGGCGCCGGCCTTCTCGACCGCCGACCCGACCTTCGTCTCCCTGCAGGAAGAATTGCACGACAAGCGCGCGCCGCAGGCGGTGGCCGATGCCGTCTCGGCGCTGACCAATCTCGGCTATGCCCAGCTGCAGGCGAGCGCCGCGGTGGCCGCGGCGGCGCGTTCGGCCGGCGAGGCGGCGACGACCGAAACGCTGATCCGCCTCGGCCTCAAGGAACTGGCGCGATGATCCGGACCGTCGCGGGGAGGGGGCTGCCGTGACCGGGATCCGCGCGGCGCTCGCCCGGCGCTGGCCGACCATCGTGATCTTCATGCTGCTGGGACCGTTCCTCTTCATGCTTTTCGACATGGCCTTCGAGCAGATGAGCCAGGATCCGGGGCTGACGCTTGCCCGTCTCGGCAACTGGATCGCCGAGGATGTCTTCTTCGTGCCCCGCTTCGTCTTCATGCTCGGCGCGTTGCCGGCGGCGGTCGTCGGCGCTCTGGTCGCCTGGCGCGATTCGCGCGGGCTGGCCTCTGGCCGCTGGATCGGCGGTCTCTCGGCCGGTTTCGGGATCGTCATCGGAATTTTCTTCGCCCGGAACCTCTTCATCTTCACGCCGCCGCCCTTGGGTGCTCAGCTGGCGATCGGGGCGCGGGCTTTCGTCAGCGTGGTCCTTGCCGGCTTCCTCTGCTACGGACTGAGCCGACCATTCGCGCGGCCGCTGTTGTCGCAGGAGGAACGATGAGCGACGGCCGCCTGATAGATCCGGAAATGCAGAGCGAGGATTTCGACCGCACGCTGCGGCCGCAGGTGCTCGCCGATTTCGTCGGCCAGCAGCAGGCGCGCGCCAACCTCTCGGTCTTCATCGAGGCGGCGCGCAACCGCAAGGAAGCGCTCGACCATGTGCTGTTCGTCGGGCCGCCCGGCCTCGGCAAGACGACGCTGGCGCAGATCGTCTCGCGCGAGCTCGGCGTCAATTTCCGCGCCACTTCGGGACCGGTGATCGCCAAGGCCGGCGACCTCGCCGCGCTCCTGACCAATCTCGAGGAGCGCGACGTCCTCTTCATCGACGAGATCCACCGCCTCAGCCCGGCGGTCGAGGAAATCCTCTATCCGGCGATGGAGGATTTCCAGCTCGACCTGATCATCGGCGAGGGACCGGCGGCGCGCTCGGTGAAGATCGACCTGGCCAAGTTCACGCTCGTGGCGGCGACGACGCGTCTCGGCCTCCTGACGACGCCGCTGCGCGACCGTTTCGGCATTCCGGTCCGGCTGCAGTTCTATACCGTGCCGGAGCTGGAGCACATCGTCTCGCGCGGAGCGCGGATGATGGGCATCGGCATGACGCCGGACGGGGCGACCGAGATCGCGCGCCGCTCGCGCGGCACGCCGCGCGTCGCCGGCCGGCTGCTCCGGCGGGTGCGCGATTTTGCCCTGGTCGAGGGACCGGGCATGATCACGCGCGAGGTGGCCGATGGCGCGCTTCTCAGGCTCGAGGTCGACGGCATGGGGCTCGATTCGCTCGACCGGCGCTACATGTCGACGATCGCCGTTTCCTTCGGCGGCGGCCCGGTCGGCATCGAGACGATCGCCGCCGCCCTGTCGGAGCCGCGCGACGCGATCGAGGAAATCGTCGAGCCCTATCTGATCCAGCAGGGTTTCGTGCAGCGGACGCCGCGCGGCCGCCTTCTGACGCCGCACGCGTTCCGCCATCTCGGCCTCGCCGTGCCGAACAGCGCGATCGCCGACGCGCCGCTGCTCGATCTCGACGACTAGATCGCATAAAGGCTCTGCGACGGTGACCGCCGCCGCGGCGCGGCGTCGCAGCGGCATGGACAGGAGCCAGGATCGATGAGCCAGGCAGGCACTCCCGAGGACTATCCCCATCTCGCAGGCCGGCACACGCCGGACGGCCATGTGCTGCCGGTCCGGATCTATTTCGAGGACACCGACTTTTCCGGCGTCGTCTACCACGGCTCCTATGTCCGCTTCCTGGAGCGCGGACGCAGCGACTATGTCCGCCTGCTCGGCGTCCATCACAGCGAGCTCGACGCCGGCGAGACGGGCGAGCCGATCGCCTTCGCCGTCCACAGGATGGAGATCGACTTCAAGCGGCCGGCGCGCATCGACGACGTCGTCGAGGTGCTGACCCGGCCGAAGGAGGTTCGCGGCGCGCGAATCCTGCTCTCGCAGACGATCCGGCGCGGCCATGAGATCCTGGTCGAGGCCGTGGTGACGGTGGTTCTGGTCAATCGGGCGGGCCGGGCGCAGCGAATTCCGGAGAGCCTCGCGTTGCGCTTCGCTGCGGCGCCGAAATAACCATTGCTTAACCATACGGACACTATACAGAAGGCGTCGCGACAGCCGGGGCGAACTGGCGGAAACGCCCTCAAATGAACAAATTTGAAGGCGAGACACCAAGTCGGATTGTTGTGTTCGGCCCGATGCTTGCAGGACTGGTTCCGGAGTGGGGATGGGTGCCGGATGCGCGTCCTGTCCTCGCGCTTCGCGAGATGCGAGAGATCAACTCCGAGAGGTTGCAAAGCGAATGAATCCGGTCGACGTGGGCCAGGTAGCGCTCGACGCGCCGGCAAATATGTCGCTTATCGCCCTGTTCTGGCAGGCGCACATCATCGTCAAGCTGGTGATGCTTGGCCTGCTCGTCTCGTCGATCTGGAGCTGGGCGATCATCATCGACAAGGTTCTGCTGTTCGGCCGCGTGCGCCGGCAGATTGACCGGTTCGAGAAGGTATTCTGGTCCGGCCAGTCGCTCGAGGAACTCTACCGCTCCCTTTCCAACCGTCCCGCCACCTCGATGGCCGCGCTCTTCGTCGCCGCGATGCGCGAATGGAAGCGCTCGTTCGAATCCGGCGCCCGCTCGCCGATGGGCCTGCAGATGCGCATCGACAAGGTGCTCGACGTGACGCTGTCGCGCGAGGCAGAGCGGCTGGAAAGCCGGCTGCTTTTCCTCGCCACCGTCGGCGCCGCCGGCCCGTTCATCGGCCTGTTCGGCACGGTCTGGGGCATCATGACCTCGTTCCAGGCGATCGCCGCCTCGAAGAACACGTCGCTCGCCGTCGTGGCGCCGGGTATCGCCGAGGCGCTGCTGGCGACCGCGATCGGCCTGTTCGCCGCCATTCCCGCGGTTATCGCCTACAACAAGCTGTCGAGCGCCGCTGGCAAGATCTCGTCGCGCCTGGAAGGCTTCGCCGACGAGTTCTCCGCCATCCTGTCGCGCCAGATCGACGAGAGGGCCTGATCCATGGGCATGTCGGTCGGCGGACGGTCGGGAGGCGGTGGACGCGGCGGACGCCGGCGTCGGCGCTCGACCGGCGTGATGAGCGAGATCAACGTCACGCCCTTCGTCGACGTGATCCTCGTGCTTCTGATCATCTTCATGGTGTCGGCGCCGCTGCTGACGGCCGGCGTGCCGCTCGACCTGCCGCAGAGCCAGGCCAAGGCGCTGACCGCCGACAAGGATCCGATCTCGGTCAGCGTCAACGCCGAGGGCAAGATCTTCCTGCAGGAGACCGAGATTTCGCTCGACGAGCTCATGCCGAAGCTGAAGGCGATCGCCGCCGCCGGCTATGAGGAGCGCATCTTCGTGCGCGGCGACAAGACCAGCAATTACGGCGCCATCATGCGCGTGATGGGCGCTATTTCCAGCGCCGGCTATCACAACATCGGCCTCGTCACCGAGGCGACGGACGGCTGATTCATGCGCGCCGGGCTCGCCCTTTCCGCCGCTGCCCACCTCGCGCTTCTGGCCTGGGGGCTCATCGGCCTGCCCAGCAGCAAGCCGTTCGACGTGACCATGGTCGAATCGATGCCGGTCGACCTGGTGCCGATCTCGGAGCTGACTAGCCTGCAGAAGGGCAAGAAGACCGCCGAGGTCAAGAACAAGCCCTCGCCGAACAAGCCCTCCGAGAAGGAAGCGCCGAAGCCGTCACCGACGCCGCCAAAGCCGACACAGGCGACGACACCGCCGCCGCCGCCGCCTCCGCCGCCGAAATCGGAACCGACGCCGCCTACGCCGCCGACCCCGACGCCGCCCGAACCCGCGCCTGCGCCGCCCGAGCCGCCGAAGCCCGAGCCGCCGAAGCCGGCCCCCGCAGAGGCGAAGCCCGAGCCGTCGCCCGATCCCGCGCCCGCGCCGACGGAAGCGGAGGCCACGCCGCCGCAGCCCGCGCCGAAGCCGCGCGTGAAGCCGCAGCCGCCGAAGCCGGTCGAGACCGCGGAAGCGCCGAAGAAGCAGCCCGAGAAGCCCGCGAAGCAGCCGTCGCAGAGCACGACTTCGTCCGACTTCGACCCGGACCGCATCGCCGCGCTGCTCGACAAGCAGAAGCCGACGGGCGGCGAGACGCGCAGCCAGGAGCCGGAATCCTTCGGCGCCGAGGAGGCGCGCAATCCGAGCGCGACGATGACCCAGAGCGAGATCGACGCCTTGCGCGCGCAGATCCAGCGCTGCTGGAACATCCCGGTCGGCTGGACGGATCCGAAGGACGTGACGGTGACGATCCGCTTCAAGTTGAACCAGGACGGCACCGTCAATGGCGTGCCGTCGATCCAGCAATACCCGGCCAGCCAGTATGGCACGGTCGCAGCGGATCGAGCGGTCGGCGCCGTTCTCCAGTGCGGTCCGTACCAGCTTCCGGCCGAGAAATACGATCTCTGGAGCGAGGTGCAGATGCGATTCTCTCCGCAAGGATGAGGATCGCCTGCGTCACTGCTCTGCCGTTATCTTCGGTCACAACCGGCCCAGCACAGACGTTTTGGATTACAGGAACAGCATCATGACGGTTCACGCCCTCGACAAAGGCGCCGCGGCCGCTCCGCGTCGCCTAAGCCGCACCTCTCTCGGAGCGGCCCTGCTTTTCGCCGCTGCCTTCGTGGTGGCGACCGTCCCGTTCACCCAGCGCGCCGAGGCCCTGATCGAGCTCGACGTCACGCAGGGCAATGTCCAGCCGCTGCCGATCGCGATCCCGACCTTCATCGGCGGGACCCAGGCCGACGCTCAGCTCGCCGCTGACGTCTCCGGCGTCATCGCGGCCGACCTGAAGCGTTCTGGCCTGTTCCTGCCGCTCGATCCGGCCTCGTTCATCGAGAAGATCAGCAATCCGAACCAGACGCCGAACTTCCAGAGCTGGTCGGTGATCAAGGCACAGGGCCTCGTCACCGGCGGCGTCACTCGCCAGTCGGACGGCCGCCTGCGCGCCGAGTTCCGTCTCTGGGACATCTATGCCGGCCAGCAGATGGCGGGCCAGCAGTTCTACACCACGCCGGAAAACTGGCGCCGCGTCGCCCACATCATCGCCGATGCGATCTATGAGCGCCTGACCGGCGAGCAGGGCTATTTCGACAGCCGCGTCGTCTATGTCGACGAGAGCGGCCCGAAGGACAAGCGCGTCAAGCGTCTCGCCATCATGGATCAGGACGGCGCCAATTCGCGCTACCTGACCCGCGGCAACGACCTCGTGCTGACGCCCCGCTTCAATCCCTCGGCGCAGGAAGTCGTCTACATGTCCTACGGCTCCGATCAGCCGCGGGTCTATCTGCTTAACATCGAGACCGGGCAGCGCGAGCTGGTCGGCAATTTCCCGGGCATGACCTTCGCGCCGCGCTTCTCGCCGGATGGCCAGCGCATCGTCATGAGCTTCGAGGACCAGGGCAACGCCAACATCTATGCCATGGACCTGCGCTCGCGCCGCACGACCCGGCTGACCAATTCGGCCTCGATCGACACCAGCCCGTCCTACGCGCCGGACGGCTCGCGCATCGTCTTCACCTCGGATCGCGGCGGCAGCCAGCAGATCTACGTGATGGGCGCCGACGGCTCCAACCCGCAGCGCATCTCGTTCGGCCAGGGCTCCTATTCGACGCCGGTGTGGTCGCCGCGCGGCGATCTGATCGCCTTCACGCGGCAGTCCTCGAACGGCTTCGCCATCGGCGTGATGAAGCCGGACGGCTCTGGCGAGCGCATCCTGACCGAGGGCTTCCACAATGAAGGCCCGACCTGGTCTCCCAACGGACGCGTGCTGATGTTCTTCCGCGACACGCCTGGCGCGAATGGCGGACCGCAGCTCTGGTCGGTCGATCTGACCGGCTACAACGAGTTCCGCGTGCCGACCCCCGCTTTCGGCTCGGATCCGGCCTGGTCGCCCTTGATCAACTAGGCCAGCTTGGTTAATTTCCATGCCGTCGACGCGTCGCGCCGACGGCATTTTTTTATGCCGAAGATGAATCGGTAACGATGTTTTCCAGCCGCGTTAGGCATGGGAAACCCAGACGGGGCCTTGATTTCTTCACCATCGGACCGTGGGCGCGGGGACGGCGTTAACCTCCTCTCAACCACGTTTTTGAACCCGTGCTTAACCAACGGGCTGCTAAGAACGCGTCATGTCCGAGTATGGTGGACAAGGAGTTATCTTCATGACGAATACTCTACCCATTCTGCGCGGCGCCAAGTTCGTCGTGTTCATCGGCGCAGCGCTCGCGCTCGCAGCCTGCGCCAACAAGCCCGGCGCTGGCGCCGGTGCCGGCGGCTACGGTTCCGGCGGCATTGGTTCGGCGACGCCGGGCAGCGCCCAGGACTTCGTGGTCAATGTCGGCGACCGCATCTTCTTCACGACCGACCAGACCGAGATCACCGCCGCGAACCGCACCACGCTCGACAAGCAGGCGCAGTGGCTGCAGCAGTATCCGCGCTACCAGGTCACGATCGAAGGCCATGCCGACGAGCGTGGCACGCGTGAATACAACATCGCGCTCGGCGCGCGTCGCGCGACCAACACCAAGAACTACCTCGTGTCGCGCGGCATCAACCCGGCCCGTATCCGCACCATTTCCTACGGCAAGGAACGGCCCGTCGCCGTCTGCAACGACATCTCCTGCTGGTCGCAGAACCGTCGTGCCGTCACGGTGCTGAACAACGCCGGCTCGTGATCGCCGTCCACCATACGGTTTGACGGAAACGGCGGCCTCGGGCCGCCGTTTCTGTTTGTGCGGCGCCGCAATTTGGCCGAACTCGAACCCATCAGATAGACCGAGACGCAATGCGGTGGATCGTGCCGTGACGATCCCTCAACGGATGGGCCGATGAAACAGAGACTTCCAATCCTGGCCGCGGTGCTTGTCGCCGCAGGCTTGAGCTTCGCCTCGACGGGGCCGGCCGATGCAGGCCTGTTCGACCGGCTGAAGCGCGGCCCAGAGGAGCAGGTTCCGCCTGGCAATGTCGGTGACGGTGGCTACCAGCCGGCGCAATCGGGCGCCAACGAGGGGCAGGCAGGCCTGCGCATGGACCGCATCGAGCAGCAGATGCGCGAGATGACCGGCCAGATCGAGCAGCTCAACTTCCAGGTCCGCCAGCTGCAGGAACAGCTCAATCGTCTGCAGGGCGGCCAGGGCGCCGCCGATGTCGCCGGCAAGCGCTCGGAGGCGCCGCCGCTTCGGGCGCGCATGCCGGCGCAGGCTCCGGCCGCCGCGCAGGCCCCGGCACCCGGCGGCGATCCGATCGGCCGGGCAATCGGCTCCACCGATGGCGAGATGGGCGGCGGCGTGCCGGCCGGGCAGGGCGCCCCGCCGCGCGATCTCGGCCAACTGACGCTCGACCCCAACGCGCCGATCGACCTGTCGCAGGGGGGAGGCGCTGCCCCCACCGCCGCTGCGGCCTCCACGGGAAGCCCGCGCGGCGACTATGACGCCGCCTACAACCTCGTGCTGAAGGGCGATTACGACGTCGCGGAGACGTCCTTCCGCCAGTTCCTGCAGCAATATCCGCGCGACCCGCTTGCCGCCGACGCACAGTACTGGCTTGGCGAAAGCCTTTACGCGCGGCAGGATTATCGTGGCGCGGCGGATTCCTTCCTCTCCGGCTACAAGCAGTATCCGAAGAGCGGCAAGGCGCCGGACATGTTGCTGAAGCTCGGCATGTCGCTTGCCGGCCTGAAGCAGCGCGAGGCCGCCTGCGCCACCTTTGCGGAGGTACTGAAGCAGTACCCGAAGAGCTCGAATGCGCTGTTGCAGCGGGTCAAGCAAGAACAGGCCAGTGCCAGCTGCTGATCCTTCGGCGGCGGGAGGCGACGCGGCGCTCCTGGCACGGTTCGCGCCGTTCGCCGGCGCGAAGCGGCTGGCCCTCGCCGTTTCCGGCGGCGCCGATTCGCTCGCCCTTCTGATCCTCGCCTGTCGCTGGCGCGCCGGCCTGGCATCCGGCCCCGATCTGTTCGTCCTGAACGTCGATCATGGCCTCCGGCCCGAATCGGCGGCCGAATCCCGCTTCGTCGGCGAGGTCGCCGGGCGCTACGATCTCGCTTTCCGCTCGATGCGCTGGGACGGTCCCGCGCCTGCGTCCGGCGTTGAGGCGGCCGCGCGAGGGGCGCGATATGCGCTGCTGCTCGACGCGGCGCGCGAGGCGGGCGCTACCCATCTCGCCACCGCCCATCATCGCGACGACCAGGCCGAGACCTTCCTGATGCGGCTCGCGCGCGGCTCGGGCGTCTACGGGCTGGCGGCCATGGCCGGGGACGTCGAGCGCGACGGCATCCGCCTGGTCCGCCCCTTGCTCGACGTGCCGCATGACCGGCTGGTCGCCGTCGTCCGGGAGGCGGGCCTCGTGCCGGTGGAAGATCCCCACAATGCCGATCCGGGCTTCGACCGGGTCCGTTTCCGCCAGCGGATGCCCATGCTCGCCGCCGAGGGCCTCGACGCCGCGACGCTTGCCGCGACGGCGCGACGGCTCGGACGCGCCGCCGCGGCGCTCGACGCCTATGTCGGACGATTGTTCGCGAACGCGGCGACGGCGGACGCCACAGGCGCCGTCCGGCTCGACGCGCAGGCCTGGCGCGGCGAGCCGGAGGAAGTGCGGCTGCGCGCGCTCGCCCGCATCCTGCGCGCCGTGGGCGGCGCCGCCTATGTGCCGCGTCTCGACAGCCTCGAGGGGCTGGAGGCCGCGATGCGGCTCGCGGCGGAAGGGCTCGCGGGCGAGGGCGCCGGCACGTTTTCGCGCACGCTCGCCGGCGTCGTGATCGATCTTCGGAAGGGTGATTTCCGCTTCCAGCGCGAGCCCGGACGCGACGGGCTACCGGAACTGGCGGTTTCGAACGGCTTCGACGGCATCTGGGACGGTCGTTTCGCGGTCCGCCTCGAGGTTTCGGGCGGCGGCGCGTTTACCATCGGCGCACTCGGGCCCGAGGGGCGGCGACAATTTGCCGTCTGTGTCCCCAAGGCCATGCCGCGCGCCATCGAGGCGCTGCCAGCACTACGGCGGAATGGCGAAATCGTCGCCGTTCCGGGGCTTGGCGTTGCGGCGGAAGCGGAGCTGGGCGTGGCTTTCTCGGCGACCTCGCGGGTCGCGGCGCGGTTGCAGGAGCCCGTCCGGCAGGCCGATTGAGGGGCCGGATCTAAACCATTGCCGCATTTTCCGCACTTTCATTGGCATAGCTCATATTGGCTTCAGCGGCCGGGCCACCTATCTTAGCCTCAAACGGGCGGCGCCTAGGCCGCAATCCTGCCCTTGAAGGGATTCTGATGAACGCGAATTTTCGCAACTTCGCAGTGTGGGTCATTATCGGCCTGCTGCTGATCGCCCTGTTCAACCTCTTCCAGAACCCGGGTCCGCGCGCGGCCGGTCAGGACATTGCCTATTCGCAGTTCCTGAGCGACGTCGACAGCGGCCGCGTCCGCAGCGTCGTGATCGCCGGACAGCAGATCACCGGCAGCTACACCGACAATGGGAGCTTCCAGACCTTCGCGCCGAATGACGCGGACCTGGTGAAGCGCCTCGAGAACAAGAACATCTCGATCACGGCGAAGCCGCCGACCGAAGGCGGCACCTCGCTGATCGGCGTGCTGATCTCGTGGTTCCCGATGTTCCTGATCCTTGCCGTCTGGATCTTCTTCATGCGCCAGATGCAGGGCGGCGCCGGCGGCAAGGCGATGGGCTTCGGCAAGTCGAAGGCCAAGCTTCTGACCGAGGCGCATGGCCGCGTCACCTTCGACGACGTCGCCGGTGTCGACGAGGCCAAGGAAGACCTGCAGGAGATCGTCGAGTTCCTGCGCGATCCGCAGAAGTTCCAGCGCCTCGGCGGCCGGATCCCGCGCGGCGTGCTGCTGGTCGGTCCTCCGGGCACCGGTAAGACGCTGACGGCGCGCGCCGTCGCCGGCGAAGCCAATGTGCCGTTCTTCACCATCTCGGGTTCCGACTTCGTCGAAATGTTCGTCGGCGTCGGCGCGTCCCGCGTCCGCGACATGTTCGAGCAGGCGAAGAAGAACTCGCCCTGCATCATCTTCATCGACGAAATCGACGCGGTCGGCCGTCATCGCGGCGCCGGCCTCGGCGGCGGCAATGACGAGCGCGAGCAGACGCTGAACCAGTTGCTCGTCGAGATGGACGGCTTCGAGCAGAACGAAGGCGTCATCATCATCGCGGCGACCAACCGTCCCGACGTGCTGGATCCGGCGCTGCTGCGTCCCGGCCGTTTCGACCGCCAGGTCATGATCCCGAACCCGGACGTCGTCGGCCGCGAGAAGATCCTGAAGGTGCACGCCCGCAAGGTGCCGATGGCGCCGGACGTCGACCTGAAGACGCTTGCCCGCGGCACGCCAGGCTTCTCGGGCGCCGACCTGATGAACCTCGTCAACGAGGGTGCCCTGCTGGCGGCGCGCCGCAACAAGCGCATCGTCACCATGGCCGAGTTCGAGGACGCCAAGGACAAGGTGATGATGGGCGCCGAGCGCAAGTCGATGGCGATGACCGCCGACGAGAAGCGCAACACCGCCTATCACGAGGCTGGCCACGCCATCATCGCGTTGCTGCTCGCCGGGACGATCGACCCGATCCACAAGGCGACCATCATTCCGCGCGGTCGCGCGCTCGGCATGGTGATGACGCTGCCGGAATCGGACCGCTACAACTGGACCTATGAGAAGGCCAAGTCGCGCCTGATCATGCTGTTCGGCGGCCGCGAGGCCGAGATCATGACCTTCGGCCCGGAAAAGGTGACGACCGGCGCCAGCGGCGACATCCAGATGGCGACCAACCTGGCCCGCTCCATGGTGATGGAGTGGGGCATGTCGGAGCGCCTCGGCCGCGTGCGCTACCGCTCGAACGAGCAGGAGGTCTTCCTCGGCCATTCGGTGTCGCAGTCGACCAACATCTCGGACGAGACGGCGAAGATCATCGACGAGGAAGTGCGCAAGCTGATCGAGGAAGGTGAAAGCGAGGCGCGCCGCCTCATCACCGAGAACCGCGACAAGTTCATCGCCATCGCCGAGGCGCTGCTCGAATACGAGACGCTCTCCGGCGAGGAGATCAAGAACCTGCTCGACGGCCAGCCGCCGATCCGCGACACCGGTGACGACGTGCCGCCGTCGCGCCCCTCGGTCGTGCCGACGACGCGCGGTCCGCGTCCGAAGGGCGATACCGGCCTGGAGCCGCAGCCGCAGGTCTGACCGCGGCGGAAGGAATGCAGAAAGGGCGGGTCCTCGCGGACCCGCCCTTTTTCGTTGTGCGCTCGCTGTGCCGGGCTGGCGCTAAGCCGCCTTGCTGATGTCGGCGGCGAGGATCGCCGAGGAGTCGGTGATCGTCGCGCCATAGATGGTGCGCAGATATTCGATCGCCGCCTGGTTATCGACGCCGTCGAAGACGCAGACGCCATCGGTCGGGATCTCGATGCCATAGCCGCGGATGAAGGCGCCGTAGCTGGTGTGGCGGACGCAGCAATGGGTGTGCTGGCCGACCACCACCACGTCGGTGACGCCGTATTCCTTGAAGATCGCGTCGAGGCCGGTCTCGTCGAAGGCGCCGTAGAAGCGCTTGGGCGAGACGATCTCGCGCGGCGCGCCGATCGGCGTCAGCGCGTCGATCACGTCGGCGCCGCGCGTGCCGGCCATGGCGTGCGGGCCCCAGATGGCGATCTCGGCATCCTCGGCGCGATGGGCGTCGTTGGAATAGACCACCAGCCAGTCCGTCCGGCTTCGCGCATGATCGATGAGCCGGGCGATCACCGGCACGATCTTCGAGGCATGCGCCTCGTTCTGCAGCACGCCGGTGTAGAAGTCGTTCAGCATGTCGACAATGATGAGGGCCTTCATGGATGGGCTCCGCTTGGGGAAGGAGAGTGCCCCCTTGCCATCCGTTCCCGCTCGCGAAAATGCACTTTGCGTGTCGGGCTGAAATATTCGGCGTCCGAACGGTTCTTCCGGCGCAGGAATCCGGATTCTCCAATCAAATCTGTACCTTGCGGTAAAAATACTGGAGCGGGCCGTCGGCGTCGCGAGAGCCCGCGCTGCACGCGCCGGCTGTGGCCTGGGGAGCGTGTAACAACTGCTCATGAATTTTGAACTGTTTCGCCGCAATGCTGGTCTATGACTGCCGGCGATTCAGGAGACGGATTCGACGCATGGCTCGCAAATTCTTCGGTACCGACGGCATTCGTGGCAAGGCCAACGCCTTTCCGATCACCCCGCAACTTGCGCTGCAGGTGGGGATCGCCGCGGGGCTCGCGTTCCGGAACGGCGGCCACCGGCACCGCGTGGTGATCGGCAAGGATACGCGCCTCTCGGGCTACATGATCGAGCCGGCGCTGACCGCCGGCTTCACCGCCGCCGGCATGGACGTGTTCCTGCTCGGCCCGATGCCGACGCCGGCCGTCGCCATGCTGACGCGCTCGCTGCGCGCCGATCTCGGCGTGATGATCTCCGCCTCGCATAACCCCTACGAGGATAATGGCATCAAGCTGTTCGGCCCGGATGGCTACAAGCTCTCGGACGAGACGGAAGCCAAGATCGAGGCGCTGATCGAGGAAGATCTTTCCGGCCGCCTGGCGGCCTCCGCCGATCTCGGCCGCGCCAAGCGCATCGACGGCGCGCAGGAGCGCTATGTCGAGTTCGCAAAGCGTACATTGCCGAAGACGCTCGACCTCGCCGGCCTGCGCATCGTCATCGATTGCGCCAATGGCGCCGCCTACAAGGTGGCGCCCGAGGTGCTGTGGGAACTCGGCGCCGAGGTCATCACCATCGGCGACAAGCCGAACGGCTTCAACATCAACCTCGATGTCGGCTCGACCGCGCCGGACGCGCTGCGCAGGAAGGTGCATGAGGTGCGCGCCGACATCGGCATCGCCCTCGATGGCGACGCCGATCGCGTCATTATCGTCGACGAGAACGGCGAAGTGGTCGATGGCGACCAGCTGATGGCGGTGGTCGCCGCTTCCTGGGCCGAGGATGGTCTGCTGTCGCAGCCCGGCATCGTCGCCACCGTCATGTCCAATCTCGGCCTCGAGCGCTATCTCGACTCGCTCGGCCTGTCGCTGGCGCGCACCAAGGTCGGCGACCGCTATGTCGTCGAGCACATGCGCAACCACGGCTTCAATGTCGGCGGCGAGCAGTCGGGCCATCTGATCCTGTCGGACTTCTCCACCACCGGCGACGGCCTCGTCTCGGCGCTGCAGATCCTCGCCGTCGTGCGCAAAACCGGCAAGCCGGTCAGCGAGGTCTGCCGCCGCTTCGAGCCGGTGCCGCAGATCCTGAAGAACCTGCGCTTTGGCGGCGGCAAGCCGCTGGAGGTCGCTAGCGTGCAGGCGGCAATCGCCGAGGGCGAGGCGCGGCTCGGCCGTTCCGGCCGTCTTGTCATCCGTCCTTCCGGCACCGAGCCGCTGATCCGCGTCATGGCCGAGGGCGACGACCACGCCCTGGTCGAGGCGGTGGTCGACGACATCATCGGCGCGCTGAAAGAGGTCGCCTGAACGGCGGCGGCAGTTTGTCGCAGGGGCGCAATTCTGCCGGTCGGGCCATCTGCCCGGCCGCCTTCGCGTCCATTCCGGTCCGGATGGCCGAATTGCGAGAGTTTCCACGGCATATTCGGCGTTCGTCCTGTGCGAAGATGCTTAATCTTCCGTTGCGGCAAGTGCATCGTGGTTAAAAGTTGTGGTTAATCCGATGTTAAATAGTTCCGGTTGAACTCCTGTCCCATGTGAATTGCGGGATCGCGCGCGCCGTGGCCCGACCTTGGATGGGGAATAGGATGACCAAGTCTCGGATACTGGCGCTCGCGATTGCCGCGGGCCTTTGCGGCAGTGTTTCGGGCGGGACGGCGGTGGCGGCGGATCTGCCCTATGTCGAGCCGGTGCCTGTGCCGCTCGCGGTCGGCGGCTGGTACCTCCGCGGCGCGATCGGCATGAGCAACCAGCGCCTCGGCAATCTCGACTACCAGTATTTCGAAACGCCCGGCTACGCGACCGAGTGGATCAACAAGGGCGATTTCTCCTCCGCCCCGACCTTCAGCCTCGGCGGCGGCTACCAGTTCAACGACTGGTTCCGCGCCGACGTGACCGGCCAGTATCGTGGCAAGGCGGACTTCCACGCTTCGCAGCGCGTGACCGACCTCGGCAACGAATCGGTCTACAGCGACGACTACACGGCGCGTAAGTCCGAGTGGCTGTTCCTCGCCAACGGCTATGTCGACCTCGGCACCTATCACGGCATCACGCCCTATGTCGGCGCCGGTATCGGTACATCGCGCAACACCATCTCAGGCTTCCGCGACATCAATACCGAACTGGGCGCGAGCGGCTATGCCGGCTCCGATTCGCAGTGGAACTTCGCCTGGGCGCTGCATGCCGGCCTGGGCTTCAAGGTGACCGAGAACCTGATCTTCGATCTCGGCTACTCCTATCTCGATCTCGGCAATGCGCGCACGGACACGGCCTACAACACCAATCCTGCCTATTCCCGTGCCAATGACGGCTTCAAGTTCAAGAACATCACCTCGCACGACGTGAACTTCGGCATTCGCTACCTGTTCAACTGAGCGGCAGCCGGCGCGCCGGAGTCAGATGCATCGACTTGGAAAGCCTGTCGCCTCCCGGTGACGGGCTTTTGCCATTCCGGGCCGTGGCGATGCCGCACCCGTCGGCGCGGCTAGAACCAGCCCTGCGATTTCGCCGTCTGCAGGACCGTCAGGATGACGATGAGCACGAGCAGGACCAGTTGCCCGGACGGGCGATAGGGCGGGCGGCGCGGGGACTTGCCGTCGATCTGCATGGAACCTCTGCAAGGCGGGTGGTCGGATGTCAGCCTCGCTCCATGTAGGCGCCGAGGGGCCGTTCGACAAAATCTTCGTCCTCGTCTTGCTTTCCCTCCAGGCCAGGCGTAAACGCGTCGGCGGGACACGCCTCCCCAACGAGGCGCTCACTATCTGAGAGGGTAGATCATGGCTGATCTCGCCACGCCCGGCCGCCGGCCGGTGAACGCTAACTATTCTTCCGGCCCCTGCGCCAAGCGTCCTGGATGGACCTTCGAAGCGCTCAAGGATGCGGCCCTCGGCCGATCCCACCGGGCCAAGATCGGCAAGACCAAGCTCCAGAAGGCAATCGACCTGACCCGCGACGTGCTCGGCGTTCCCGCCGACTATCGCATCGGCATCGTGCCGGCTTCCGACACGGGCGCCGTCGAGATGGTGTTGTGGTCGATGCTCGGCGCCCGTGGCGTCGACATGCTCGCCTGGGAATCTTTCGGCGAGGGCTGGGTCACGGATGTCGTCAAGCAGCTGAAGCTTGAAGACACCCGTACCTTCAAGGCCGACTACGGCAAGCTTCCCGACCTCAATCAGGTCGATTTCGACCGCGACGTCGTCTTCACCTGGAACGGCACCACCTCGGGTGTCCGCGTTCCGAACGGCGACTGGATCGACGCCGACCGCGCCGGCCTGACCATCTGCGACGCCACCTCGGCCGCCTTCGCGCAGGATCTCGCCTGGGACAAGCTCGATGTCGTCACCTTCTCCTGGCAGAAGGTGCTCGGCGGCGAGGGCGCCCACGGCATGCTGATCCTGAGCCCGCGCGCCGTTGAGCGGCTCGAGACCTACAAGCCGGCCTGGCCGCTGCCGAAGATCTTCCGCATGACCAAGGGCGGCAAGCTGATCGACGGCATCTTCGTCGGCGAGACGATCAACACGCCGTCCATGCTGGCCGTCGAGGATTATCTCGACGCGCTCACCTGGGCCCAGTCGCTCGGCGGCTGGAAGGCGCTCGCCGCCCGTGCGGACGCCAACCTCAAGGTGCTGGCCGACTGGGTCGAGAAATCAGACTGGATCGACTTCCTGCCCGTCGTCGAGAATACGCGCTCCAACACCTCGGTCTGCCTGATCATCACCGATCCGGCGGTCAAGGCGCTCGACGACAAGGAACAGGCCGCCTTCGCCAAGGCGATCTCGACCGCGCTCGACAAGGCCGGCGTCGCCTATGATATCGGCTCCTACCGCGACGCCCCGGCGGGCCTGCGCATCTGGGCCGGCGCCACGATCGAGGCCTCGGATCTCGAAGTCGTCACCGAGTGGCTCGACTGGGCCTTCGCATCGCAGAAGGCCGCCCTCCAGGCGGCCTGATTCCCAGCGCGTTCCGGCCGGGGTTCGCCCCGGCCACCATTTTCATTCCCCGTTTGATGCGCCAGCTTGTCCCTTTGGCGTCATCCCCGCGAAAGCGGGGATCCATCCAGTTCCAGGCTTCGGCCGGATGGATCCCGGATCTCCGCTTCGCTTCGTCCGGGATGACGACGGATGGTGACGGTGGCGAACCCAAAGGAACCATTCAGCATGGCACCGCGCGTTCTCATTTCCGACAAGCTCTCCAAGACCGCCGTCCAGATCTTTAAGGATCGTGGCGTCGAGGTCGACTACCTGCCCGACCTCGGCAAGGACAAGGAGAAGCTGCTCGAGATCATCGGCAACTATGATGGTCTCGCCATCCGCTCGAATACCAAGGTGACTGAGAAGGTGATCGCCGCGGCGAAGAACCTGCGCGTCATCGGCCGCGCCGGCATCGGCGTCGACAATGTCGACATCCCGGCCGCGACCGCCAAGGGCATCATCGTGATGAACACGCCCTTCGGCAATTCGATCACCACTGCCGAACACGCGATCGCGATGATCTTCGCCACCGCCCGCCAGATCCCCGAGGCCAATGCTTCGACCCAGGCCGGCAAGTGGGAGAAGAACCGCTTCATGGGCGTCGAGGTGACGGGCAAGACGCTCGGCATCATCGGCTGCGGCAATATCGGCTCGATCGTCGCCGAGCGCGGCGTCGGCCTGAAGATGCGCGTCATCGCCTTCGATCCGTTCCTGTCGCCCGAGCGCGCCGTCGATCTCGGCGTCGAGAAGGTCGAGTTGGACGAGCTGTTCCGTCGCGCCGACTTCATCACCCTGCACACGCCGCTGATCGACAAGACCCGCGGCATCATCGACGCCAAGGCGATCGCGCAGATGAAGGACGGCGTCCGCATCATCAACTGCGCCCGCGGCGGCCTCGTCGTCGAGAAGGACCTGGCCGAGGCGCTGAAGTCCGGCAAGGTCGCCGGCGCCGGCTTCGACGTGTTCGAGGAAGAGCCCGCGACCGAGAACGTCCTGTTCGGCCTGCCCAACGTCGTCGCGACGCCGCATCTCGGCGCCTCGACTACGGAAGCGCAGGAGAATGTCGCGCTGCAGGTCGCCGAGCAGATGTCGGACTACCTGACCAAGGGCGCCGTCTCCAACGCGCTGAACATGCCGTCGATCACGGCCGAGGAAGCGCCGCGCCTGACGCCGTTCGTCAAGCTCGCCGAGCAGCTCGGCTCCTTCGCCGGCCAGCTCACCGAGAGCGGCATCAAGGCGATCCGTCTCGAATATGAGGGCGACGTCGCCGAGATGAACGTCCGCGCGCTGACGGCGGCGGCGCTTGCCGCCGTGCTGCGGCCGCAGCTGCAGACCATCAACATGGTCTCGGCACCGGCCGTCGCCAAGGAACGCGGCATCGCGGTCGAGGAAGTCCGGCGCGAGCAGCAGGGTGCCTATGAGAACTATATCCGCCTGACCGTGACGACGGAGCGCCAGGAGCGTTCGGTCGCCGGCACGGTGTTCGGCGACGTCAAGCCGCGCATCATCCAGATCAAGGGCATCAACATGGAAGCCGAGCTCGGCCCCCACATGCTCTACGTCACCAACAAGGACAAGCCGGGCTTCATCGGCCGCTTCGCCAGCCTGCTGGGCGGCGAGGGCATCAACATCGCCACCTTCAACCTCGGCCGCAAGGCCGCCGGCGAGGATGCGATCGCTCTGATCGGCCTCGACGAGGAAATCTCCGATAGCGTGCTCGACCGCGTCAGCGGTCTCGAGGGCGTCGTTCAGGCCAAGCGCCTGAACTTCTGAGATCCTCTCTCGGCACTGGAATGAAGAGGGCGACGGGCAACCGTCGCCCTTTTTTTCTTGGGCTCTCGTCGGCGGGACCAGACGTCTCCGTCATCTTTGCGAAAGCAGGGATCCATCCATCCGCACGAGCGGGCACTTCACGCGGCGGCCAACCCGGCTGCATGGATCCCGGGTCTTCGCCCGGGATGACGGCGAGGGTGCGGAGGGGCAGGGGCGTTCGGCCGTGACCTGACAGTGCCCAGCGGCCGGTTCGAGAGTCACCGCCCGAAGGCGCGGATCCTGGAGAGGCTCAATTGCGCCAGCGCGATGCCGCCGATGATCAGCGCATAGCCGGCGCCGTGATACCAGCGCGGCTGCTCGCCGAGGAAGAGGATTGCGATGATCGAGCCGAAGACCGGCAGCAGATGGAAGAACGGACCGGCGCGGTTCGGCCCGATCAGCGCGACGCCGCGGTTGAAGAACATGTAGGCGACGACGGACGGGATCACGACGACATAGGCGAGCACGGCGAAGGTGAGCGGCGTCGCGTGCATGAACTTGCCGGAGGCCATCTCCCAGATCCAGAACGGCAGGATCATCGTCGCGCCGGCGGGAATGGTGAAGCCCAGCATCGACAGATAGTGGATGCGCGGGCTCTTCTTCAGCAGCGCCGAATAGAAGCCGTAGCAGCTGATCGCCAGCAGCATGATGATGTCGCCGATGTTGAGCGTCAGGTGCAGCAGCACCATCGGGTCGCCGCGGCAGATGATCAGCACGACGCCGGAGAGCGACAGGCAGACGCCGGTGATCTGCGGTGCCGTCATGCGGTCTCGGAACAGGATCAGCGACCACACGCCGATGACGAGCGGGGCGATCGACTGCATCAGGAGGCCGTTCAGCGCCTCGGTATATTGCAGCCCGTAATAGGCGAGCGTGTTGTAGGCGCCGATGCCGGATGCGGCGAGCAGCAGCATGATGGCGAGGCTGCCACGGATCGCCGGCCAGTCGCGCTTCAGATGCGGCCAGGCGAAGGGCAGGATGATCAGCGATGCCCCGGCCCAGCGCACCTGCGCCAGCGCCACCGGCGGGATCGAGCCGGCGACATAGCGTCCGAGCACGATGTTGATCGCCCAGAACAGGAAGGTGAGGGCGAGCAGCAGATAGGGCCGGTTGAACAGCCAGGCGAAGGCTCGCGGAAGCAATGACATGAACTGGCCCCGGACAGCGGAACGTCTGGATAGCCCCGACGGGGCGTCGCTGCCAAGCCTCAACCGTGCGCCCGGACGGGATCGACGGTTTGCGAAGCGCGGGCGCGAGGGCTATGCCATCCTGCAACCGAGGATGGAGGGGCTCGATGGCGGTTCCGGACGGCAAGGATGCACTTCTGGAGGCGATCGACGACGCCTATGCCAGGCTGATGCGGGAGCTCGCCACCATTCCCGCCGATCGGACCGGGGAGAAGACGCTCGACGGTCATGCGAAGGGGACCCGCATGAGCGTGCGGGACCTCGTCGCCTATCTGACCGGATGGAACGAGCTGGTGCTGAAGTGGCATACGCGGCGGGACGCCGGCGAGCCGGTCGACTTTCCGGAAACCGGCTACAAATGGAATCAGCTCGGCGCGCTCGCGCAGAAGTTCTATGCCGATTATGACGGCCTCTCCTTTGAACAATTGCTGCAGCGCCTGGCCCAGGCGAAGGATCGCCTCGTCGCGCTGATCGAACGCCATGACGACGCCGCGCTCTATGGGACGCCCTGGTACGAGAGCTACACGATGGGCCGGATGATCCAGTTCAACACGTCGTCGCCCTATGCGAATGCGCGCGGGCGGTTGCGCACGTGGAAGAAGGCGAACGGCATCGCCTGAGCGGCGAGGGGCGTTTTTCACGAGATCCGCGCAATTGTGGCGCGGCGATACCACAATCGCGCGTTATCCGGCGGAATGCTCGCCGGCAGGTCCATGGATGGCGGCGTTTCATCTTGAGGGGAATCCAGACGGCCATGAAGATCCTCGCTCTGTCCGTGGCGGCGCTTGCCGCCTGCAGCGCCCACGCCCTTGCCGCCGACCTGCCGCTCGGCAGCCGGGTTACCGCCGTGACCGTGCATCCGCAGGGGGCGGCCGTGCTGCGCGAGGCGACGTTCGCCGTGCCGGCCGGCGTCAGCGTGCTGGTGGCCGACGATCTGCCGGCTGACATGGTCGCCGACAGCCTGCGGGTGAAGGGCATGGCCGCCGGCGGCGTCACCATCCGCTCCGTCGAGACGCGACCGGGCAGGGCGGATGCCGGCGCCGATCCGGCCCGGCAGTCGATCGCCGTCGAAATCGAGGCGCTGCGCGACCAGGTCGCCGCGCTCGACGACCGGCTCGCCGCCCTCGACCTCCGGGTGAAGTTCATCGACCAGCTGGCCGAGAGCGTGCCCGAGGGGCTCGCCAAGGGCATGGCGGAAGGCAAGTCGATCGGCAATTGGGTCGAGACCGCCGAAGGCCTCGGGCTCGAGCGGGAGAAGATCGACCGCCAGCGCGCCGCGCTTCGCATCGAAAAGCGCGGCGTCGAGAAGACCATCGCCGAGCGGCAGAAGGCGATGGATGCGCTGCCGCCGTCCCTGCCGAAGCTGACGGCGCGGATCGAGCTGCAGGCCGACCAGCCGGCGACGGGCCAGCTGACGCTCGGCTACCGCACCGAGTCGGCCGGATGGAGCCCCGCCTACGACATCTCGCTGGCGCTGGGCGAGACGGCGGCCGAGCCGAAGCTGGAACTGATCCGGCGGGCCGAGCTGCATCAGGAGACCGGCGAGGACTGGTCCGGCGTGGCGTTGACGTTGTCGACGACACGGCCGGCCGAAGGCACGCAGCCGCCCGAGCTCTATGAGAGCGTCGTTCGCTTCATGCCGCGCTTCGTCCAGGAGCCGGCGCGCGAATCGCTCGCCATCGCGCCGCCGGCCCCCGCCCCGATGGCGCCATCCCGGAAGATGGCCGCGGGTGGCGCGGATGCCGAGGCGGTGGGGCAGGCGGAGGCCGTCGCCGATTTCGGCGATTTCCGTGCCGAATACCGGATTGCCGAGCCGGTTTCGATCGCCTCGGGCGAGGGCAATCGCTCGGTGCGGATTGCGACCGAGACCCTGGCGCCGACGATCGAGGTGCGCGCGGTGCCGGCGGTGAGCGATGCCGCCTTCCTGACGGCGCTGTTCAAGAACCGGTCCGGCGCGCCCTATGTCGGCGGCAATGCCGTGCTTTACCGTGATGGCGTCTTCGTCGGCACGGTTCCGCTCGGTTTCGTCGCGCCGGATGGCGAACTGACGCTCGGATTCGGCATCGACGACAAGGTGAGCGTCACGCGAACGACGCTCGACCGCAAGACCGGCGAGCGCGGGCTGATCTCGTCGGAGAAGACCGACGAGCGGCGTTATCGCATCAAGGTCGAAAACCGCCACGCCCGCCCGATGGCGATCGTCGTGCTCGACCAGTTGCCGGTTTCCGAGGCGGCGGCCATCACCGTGCAGTCGCTCGCCGAGGCGACGCCGCCGACGGAGAGCGCCGTCGACGGGGCGCGCGGCGTGGTTGCCTGGCGCTATGATTATGCCGCCGGCGAAACAAAAGAGATCTTGAACGCCTTTGCCGTGCGTTGGCCGGCGGATCAGGACGTATTCTGGGAGAATTGAGGGGCTGAGATGCTCTCGCGGGGGTCGCGCGGGGCAGATGGAGTCTATATAGTCCGCGCGCCTCGTCCTGGCGGCTCGCCGGGGTGAGTCCTATCGCGTGCCGCGCAGCGTGGCATCAGCAATTGGCTTGACGTCGAAGAGGGAAGTTCAATGGCGAATGTAGTCGTCGTCGGATCGCAATGGGGCGACGAAGGCAAGGGCAAGATTGTCGACTGGCTCTCCGAGCGCGCCGACATCGTCGTGCGCTTCCAGGGCGGACATAACGCCGGCCATACGCTCGTCATCGACGGCGTCTCCTACAAGCTCAGCCTGCTGCCGTCCGGCGTCGTGCGTCCGGGCAAGATGGGCGTCATCGGCAATGGCGTCGTCGTCGATCCGCATGCGCTCGTGGCCGAGATCGGCCGCCTCGAGGCGCAGGGCGTCAAGGTCGGCCCCGACAATCTCCGCATCGCCGAGAACGCCGCGCTGATCCTGTCGCTGCATCGCGAACTCGACGCCTTCCGCGAGAACAGCAATGCCGGCACCCGCATCGGCACCACCAAGCGCGGCATCGGCCCGGCCTATGAGGACAAGGTCGGCCGCCGCGCCATCCGCGTCATGGACCTCGCCGACCTGCCGGCGCTGCGCGAGAAGATCGAGCGGCTGCTGGCGCACCACAATGCGCTGCGCCGTGGCCTCGGCCAGGAAGAGATCCTCGCCGAGACGCTCTACGAGGAGCTCGCCTCGGTCGCCGACAAGGTCCTGCCGTTCATGGATTCGGTCTGGCAGCTGCTCGACCGCGAGCGTCGCGCCGGCAAGCGCATCCTGTTCGAGGGCGCGCAGGGCGCGCTGCTCGACATCGACCACGGCACCTATCCGTTCGTCACCTCGTCCAACACCGTCGCCGGCCAGGCCTCGACCGGTTCGGGCGTCGGCCCGGGTGCCGTCGGCTACGTGCTCGGCATCACCAAGGCCTACACGACGCGCGTCGGCGAGGGTCCGTTCCCGACCGAGCAGACCGGCGAAGTCGGCGATTTCCTCGGCACGCGCGGCCATGAATTCGGCACGGTGACGGGCCGCAAGCGCCGTTGCGGCTGGTTCGACGCCGTGCTGGTTCGCCAGACGATCCGCACCTCCGGCATCACCGGAATCGCGCTGACGAAGCTCGATGTTCTCGACGGCCTTGAAGAAATCAAGATTTGCGTTGGATATAGGCTGGACGGCCGCGAGATCGACTATCTCCCGGCATCCCAGGCGGCGCAGGCCCGGGTCGAGCCGATCTACGAGACGCTGGAAGGCTGGAAGGATTCCACCGCCGGCGCCCGTAGCTGGAACGATCTGCCGGCGCAGGCCGTGAAATATGTCCGTCACGTCGAGGAACTGATCGGCGCGCCCGTTGCGCTCCTGTCGACCAGCCCGGAACGAGACGATACAATTCTGGTTCAGGATCCGTTTCAGGACTGAGGTTGTCGATCGCAGGCGCCGGTTCGGACGTAGTTAGTAGAATGGGACGATGACCGACTATTACGCGGTATTGAAAAAGGCGGTTTCCGGGTTCGAGAGCGAATCCGGCGACGCGCGTCGTTCAGTTTACGACAAGGCGCGCACGGCGCTGATCGGACAGCTGAAGTCCATCGACCCGCCCCTGACCACGTCCGAGATCTCGCGCCAGCGCCTGGAACTGGAAGAGGCGATCCGCAAGGTCGAGCGCGAGGCGAGCGCCGCGCGCCCGGCCCCGGTCCGCGTCAGCGCCGCGGCGGCCGTTGCCGAGGCGCTTGCCGTCACGCCCGAGCCGGTCGAGCCGGAGCCGGTCGAACAGCTCGAAGAAGAGCTGGAGGCGGAGATCGCGCCGCCGCCGCCTCCGCCGCCCCTGCCGACGCCGGCCTCGCAGCCGGTCGTGGCCCGCCCGCGTCCGGCCGCCGAGCCGCCGCGTCAGCAGCCCGCCGCGCCGACGCCGGCCCCGGCGCCCGTAGCGCCTCCGCCGCAGGCCGCCGAGGCCGAATTCTTCCATGACGAGGCCGACGAGGCGCATGCGTCCGAGCCCGAGATCGAGGCCGACTGGCACGAGCCCGAGCCGCCGCAGAAGCCTTCGCGCCAGCCGCCGCCGGTGCAGCCGCAATGGCCGCAGGTCTCGCCCACGCGCCCGAGCGCCTATGATCGCGCCGCGCCGCAGGGCCGTCGCGAGCCGACGATGTCGGCGCCGGAACCGGCCGACGAGCCCCGCTTCGACGCGGATCTCGAACATGACCACGACCATGACGACAGCCGTCATTTCAGCGCCGACGCCGACTGGGCGCCCGAGCCGCTGCGCGCCACGCCGATGGGGAATGACGCTTTCGACGAGCCGCGCGAGCGCCGTCCGTCGCGTCGCGAGCGCAACCGCGAGGCTGCCGAGCGTCCCGCCGTTTATGTCGAGCGCACCAAGCCTTCGCGCTGGCCGACGATCATTCTGCTGGTCCTGATCGCGCTGATGCTTTGCGGCATCGCGGCGCTGGTCTGGTCGCAGCGCAGCGTTGTCAAGGACGTGATCGGCGACCTGATCTCGTCCTCCGATACCGGCGCCAAGACCGCGTCGAACGAGGACGCGCCGCCGACGCTTTCGGCGCCCGCGAGCAGCAAGAATTCCGATCGCCTCGGCGGCGGCGCCGCGGAAGAGGCGCCGGCGAAGTCGGTCCGCACGGTCGATGCCCAGCCTTCGTCGGATGGCGAGGAAGCCGATCCGCTCGCCGGCGTGATGACGCCGGAGGGCACCGGCTCCGCCGCCCCGGCCCAGGCGCCGGCCGCGGCCGAGCCGGCCGATACGGCCCCGGCGGCCTCGGCTCCCGCCGCGGCGCCCGCGGCCGGAACGGCTGATGAGTCGCTCGTCGCGCAGAAGGCAATCCTCTACGAACAGCCGACCGACGGCACCCAGAACGTCAAGGTGGTTCCGGCCAATGTGACGTGGAAGTTCAACGCCAATTCGCCGAACGGCCCGGAGATCCAGGCCAATCTCGACGTGCCCGAGAAGGGCATGAAGGTGACGCTGAACATCCGCAAGAACAATGACAGCGCGCTGCCGGCGAGCCATCTGGTCGAGATTGTCGTGGATACCCCGGCGAATTTCGCCGGCGGCGGCGTCAAGTCGGTGCCGGCACTGGTGATGAAGCCGACCGAGGAATCGCGTGGCCAGCCGCTCGACGGCGCCGCTGCCAAGGTCGCCGACGGCTTCTTCTGGATCGCCTTCTCGAACGACGCCCAGCCGATGGCGCAGAACGTCGCGCTGCTTCGTGAGCGCAACTGGATCGACCTGCCGATCGTCTACAACAACGACCAGCGCGCGATCCTGACCTTCGAGAAGGGCACACCCGGCCAGCGCGTCTTCGACAAGGCGATGACCGCCTGGGGCAACAAGTAGCGCCACGCCAACCTCGCGGGATGAACCATGAAAGTCCGGCTCATCCTGCATGGCAAGGCGGCGCGCGATCCGCGCGTGCGTGAGGCCGTCGGCGCCGTCCGCGCCGATGGCCATGTTGTCGAGGTCCGCGTGACCTGGGAGGCGGGCGACGCCAGTCGTTTCGCCCGCGAGGCCGTCGCGGAAGCGCGCAAGGGCGCGATTGACTGCATCGTCGCCGGCGGCGGCGATGGCACGGTCAACGAGGTGTTCGCCGCCTCGCTCGCGGCCGAGCCGCCGGAACGCTGCTCGTTCGGCATCCTGCCGCTCGGCACCGCCAATGATTTCGCCCGTTCCACCGGCATTCCCGTCGACGACCTGACGGCGGCGCTCCGGCTCGTCACCACGACCCCGGCGCGACGGATCGATGTCGGCAGCCTGAACGGTCGCGTCTTCGTCAATCTCGTCTCCGGCGGCTTCGGCTCGCGCGTCACCGTCGAGACCGATCCGGAGCTGAAGAGCCGGCTCGGCGGCCTCGCCTATGTCGTCACCGGCGTCACCCGGTTTCGCGAGCTCTCGGCCAATAGCGGCCGCTTCCGCGCCGAAGGCTTCGAGTGGGAAGGCAGCTTCCTGGCGCTCGCGATCGGCAATGGCCGCCAGGCCGGCGGCGGCATCGTGCTCTGCCCGGAAGCCCGCATCGACGACGGCCTGCTTGACCTCGCCATCCTGCCGGAACTCACCGGCGATGCTCGGCTCGAAGCCTTCACGCAGTTGTGGCGGCAGGGCGCGGCGGCCGTCGAGAACATCCAGATCAGGACCCGCAGCGCCTGGATCGAATATGATTCGCACGAGGAACTGCACGTCAATCTCGATGGCGAGCCGGTGAAGACGCGGCATTTCCGCGTCGAGTGCCGGCCCGCCTCCCTTCGCGTCCACCTCGGCTCCACCCCGCTCGACGGCACCGCATAGCAGCTCCGCTCTGCCGGCCCCTTGCACGGGGAAGCATCCTCGGCCATGCTCGCCCCATTCCGAGGGGTGTTCGCGAACGCGAGCTGAGATGGCCTGGGGCCGAACCCTTCGAACCTGATCCGGGTCATGCCGGCGAAGGGACGGGAAGCTGGTTCACGACGTCTGCTCGTTTCCATCGCCATGCGCATGGCCTCGTCCGATCTTCGGAGGAGCGGCTTCGCCATGGTGGCAAGGGCAGAGTTTGAGGGAACTGTGCGACGGCATGGCTGGGCCGGCGGCCTCGCGCGCGGGCTCGCCGTCGCCGTCGCCCTGATTGCCATCTGGCAGATCGTGATCGTCGTCTTCGCGCCGCCGCCCTTCATGCTGCCGCCGCCCGCGCGTGTCTGGCGCGCCCTCGTCGAGCGGCCCGATCTCTGGCGCCGCGACGCCGTCACCACGCTGATCGAGACGATCTCAGGCCTCGTTACCGGTGCGCTCGCCGGCGTCGCGCTGGCGCTGGTCATGACCTTCGTTCCGGCGATCCGGCGCATCCTGATGCCGCTGCTGATCGTCACCCAGGCCTTTCCCGTCTTTGCCATCGCGCCGCTGCTCGTGCTCTGGTTCGGTTTCGGCATCGGCTCGAAGATCGTCATGGCGACGATCGCCATCTTCTTTCCGGTCGCGTCCGCTTTCCATGACGGGCTGGCGCGCACCGATGCCGGGCTGATCGACCTGAGCCGCCTCTACCGGGCCAGGCGCTGGCAGGAAATCCTCTATCTGCGCATCCCCGACGCGCTGCCGGCGCTGGCCTCCGGACTCCGCGTCGCCGCTGTCTACGCGCCCGTCGGCGCGCTGATCGGCGAATGGGTCGGCGCCTCGTCGGGGCTTGGCTACGCCATGTTGATGGCGAACGGCAGGGCGCAGACCGACGTCGTCTTCGCCGCGCTGGCGCTTCTCGCCGCCATGGCCGTGCTGGTGCGCGCCGCGGTCGAGATCGCCACGCGCCATATCGCCCCTTGGGCGCCCGAAACCATCCGCTAATCCCCTCGACCTGCAAAGGAAACGTCGATGAAACCCTTCCTCCGGCTCGCGGCGCTCGGCCTGGCCGCTGCCCTGACGATCGGCCCGGTCCAGGCGGCCGACAAGCTGACCGTCCTGCTCGACTGGTTCTACAATCCCGACCATGCGCCGCTGGTGATCGCCAAGGAGGGCGGCTTCTTCGAGAAGCACGGCCTCGACGTCGAGATGATCGCGCCTGCCGACGCCAGCGCGCCGCCGCGCCTCGTCGCCGCCGGCCAGGCCGATATCGCGATCACCTATCAGCCGGACCTTATGCTGCAGGTGAAGGAAGGGCTGCCGCTGACCCGCATCGGTACGCTGATCGAGACGCCGCTCAACGCGCTGATCGCGCTCAAGGACGGGCCGATCAAGACGCTCGCCGACCTGAAGGGCAAGAAGGTCGGCTATTCGGTGGCGAGCCTGCAGAACGCCTATATCGGCGCCGTCCTCGCCTCCGTCGGCCTCAGCGAGAAGGATGTCGAGATGGTCAACGTCAACTTCAACCTCTCGACCTCGCTGATGTCTGGCCAGGTCGATGCGGTGATCGACGGCTATCGCAACGTCGAGCTGATCCAGCTCGGCCTCGAGGGCAAGCCGGGCATCGCCTTCTACCTGGAGGAGCACGGCGTTCCCGCCTATGACGAGCTGATCTACGTCACTCGCAACGAGCTTCGCGACGACCCGCGCATGGTCCGTTTCCTGGCGGCGGTCGAGGACGCGACGATCTTCCTGACCAACCATCCGGAAGAGGCGCTGGCGATGTTCCTGAAGTTGCACAAGGACCTGGATGACCAACTGAACCGCGACTCGTTCCTGGCGACGCTGCCGCGCTTCGCCAAGCGCCCTGCCGCCCTCGATATCGGCCGCTATGACCGCTTTGCCGAGTTCATGAAGGCGAGGGGGCTGCTCGATTCGATCCCGCCGATCGACAGCTACGCGATCGCGCCGCGATAGGACGGATCGGCATCGATATGCCGGCGCAATCCGTCACCTCTCGCTGAGGGAGGCCTTCGCCCAGCACTAACCTCAGTATTTTGAGGTGGCCGGAGGGCCGTCTCGAAGCACGCAGGGCGGCGTCGGTACGGAGATTTTCCTCTCAGGTGGTGCGTCCTCCGAGACGGCTTGCAGCGCAAGCCGCCTCAGGATGCTGGAGATCGAGACCTGTAGAACCTCAAGGGTTGCGTGAGAGGTTCATTCCGGCAGGCCGGCCAGCTTCAGGCCTTCCATGTAGCGGTCGAGCTGCGGGCCGGCGAGATTCTTGATGCCGTCGCGGACGCCGGCGACCGTCAGGCCCGGGCTTTCGGCCAGGAGCCGACGCACGGCGTTGCGGGCGAGCGTCGTCTGGCCAGCGAGCGCCGCAGAGGTCGCCTGCAGGCGATAGGCCCAGACCATGCCGGGACGGCCATGCAGCGACTGGCCGGCCCAATGCGCCGCCTCGGCATAGTTGCCGAGCAGGAAATGGCAGGTCGCGATGCCGGCGAAGGCGTTGAACTGGATCGGATCTTCCGGGCTCAGCGCGATCGCCTTCTCGAAGCTCTCGATGCCGAGTTCCGGCCGCTCCGAATAAGCCTGCGCATAGCCCAGCCGGGTCCAGGCCCAGGCGAAGGTCGAATCGAGCGCGATGGCTCGCTCGATGAACTGCAGCGCGCGCGACTGGTCGGTGTTGAGGATCGAGAAGGTGGCGCCGATCGCGGTCAGGACAAGCGGATCGGGTTCGCCCAGCTCCGCCGCCAGCTCGGCGAGCGCAATCGCCTCGGCGCGGTCGGCGGCCGGATCGTCGGACCAGAGATAGGTGATCTGCTGACTGAGGCACCAGCCCTTCAGGCTGATCGCGGCGCTCGAACGCGGATCCGCGAGCAGTGCCTTCTGCAGCAGCGCCAGGGCGGCGGCATTGTCCTCGCGCCGATGCGCCCAGAAATGCGGCATTGCCTGCAGCACGAGCTCGTGCGTCTTCAGCGTTTCCGTCGCCTTGCGCCTCACCCGCTCGATTTCCGCCGCCCGGATGGCGGGGCGGAGCGCGCCGGCGACCAGCGTGGCGACTTCGTCCTGCAACGTCAGCGGATCATGGACGGTGCCATCTTTGCGGCCAGACCACAGATGCGCGCCCGTCTCTGCCTCGACCAACTGGGCCGTGACGCGCAGCGTTTCACCGGCCTGGCGAACGCTGCCCTCGATCACGTAGCGCACGCCGAGGTCGCGGCCCAGCGAGCGGACGTCGGTCGGCTTGCCCTTGTAGGTGAAGGCGGAATTGCGGGCGACGACGCGGATGTCGCGCACGCGCGACAGCGTGGCGGTCATCTCCTCGACGACCCCGTCGGCGAAGGCCTCGTGATCGCTGCGCAGCGACAGGAAGCCGGCCGGCTTGAAGGCGGCGGCCGGTTCGCCGAGCAACTGCCAGCGAACAGAATGGGTGATGGCGATGCCGCCGGGCGGCGCGGCGGCCTGCAGGCGCATGGCGAAGCCGATGGCGGCGCCGAACCGGTCGTCTTCGGTGAGGATCAGGTCGGCGAGCACGATCGCCGCGCGCACCTCGATCGGCGGGCGGCCGCGGGTGGCGTTGCGCGCCGCCATGCCGTTCTGGAACGCCATCGTCCATTCGACCGCGTCAAGGACGCTCGGAAACTCGATCAGGCCGCCATCGCCCATCGTCTTGATGATGTGGGCGCCGAATCGGGGAATGGTGGGTCGGACGAGGCTGCGATAGATCGCGCGCATCTCGCGAATGGCGCCGAGCTCGTCACGCTGGATGAGCTCGGAATAACCGACCACATCCAAGGCAGCAATGACGGTCAATCGGCGACGCGGGCGCGCCATGATGATCCCTCGACACTGTGTTGTATGAGCTATCGGGCCTGCCGCAGATTACGCAAAGGCAAGTCACCTCTAGCCGCATACAGCATCAGCGAAACTTTCGCAACGGTTTCGTTTGTCGAGAAAGTCGAAAGTTACGCGCGTAGGCAGAAAGGACGCAACGCGCGAAACCGACGCCGGATCGGGTCAGGCGTCGGTGTCGGCCAGTTCGTCGTCGGCGTGGCTGCGCTCGAGATCGCGCGCGCCACGCTTGACCGCCTTCTGCACCTTTTCGAACGCCCTGACCTCGATCTGGCGGACGCGTTCGCGGCTGACGCCGAATTCGGCCGAGAGTTCCTCGAGCGTCATCGGGTCGTCGGCCAGGCGGCGCGCTTCGAAGATGCGGCGTTCGCGCTCGTTGAGCACGCCCATCGCATCGCGCAGCAGCTGGCGGCGGTTGTCGGCCTCTTCCTGGTTGGCGAGGATGGTTTCCTGGTTGTCGCTGTCGTCGACCAGCCAGTCCTGCCATTCGCCGCCCTCGGTATCGGCGCGAAGCGGCGCGTTCAGCGACGCGTCGCCGCCAAGGCGACGGTTCATCGAGATGACGTCGTCGGTCGAGACGCCGAGCTTGGTGGCGATCTGCTCGACCTGGTGCGGCTTCAGATCGCCTTCCTCGAGCGCCTGGATCTGGCTCTTCATCTTGCGCAGATTGAAGAACAGGCGCTTCTGGTTGGCGGTCGTGCCCATCTTGACCAGGCTCCACGAGCGCAGGATGTACTCCTGGATCGAGGCCTTGATCCACCACATCGCATAGGTCGCGAGGCGGAAGCCCTTTTCGGGCTCGAACCGCTTCACGGCCTGCATGAGGCCGACATTGCCCTCGGAGATCACTTCGCCGATCGGCAGGCCGTAGCCGCGATAGCCCATGGCGATCTTCGCCACGAGGCGCAGATGGCTCGTCACCAGCTTGTGGGCGGCGCTGCGGTCGTCATGCTCCTTGTAGGCCTTGGCCAGCATATATTCTTCATCCGGCGCGAGCATGGGAAAGCGGCGGATGTCGTCGAGATAACGTGAAAGTCCGGCTTCGCCGGACGCGATGACAGGAAGACTTGCTCTGGCAGCCATACGTGCCCCCTCCATTCTTTTCGGCGTTCCCCGAAAGCCAACGCCGATCGCGGCCATGTTGGCCCGCATGGAGATATATAGGCACGAAATACAAGTTTAACAGGACCGATTGGTCCGACCCGATCACAGTCCGTTGAAGGCCTCGATCAGATCGGCCAGGTCTTCCGGCGGATCGCTTTCAAAATGCAGCGTTTCTCCGGTCGTCGGATGCTCGAAGCCGAGCAGCCACGCGTGCAGCGCCTGGCGGTGGAAGCGGGCGATCGCGCTGCGGGCCGGTTCCGGGATCCGCGCCAGCTTGGTAAGGAAGCCCTTGCCATATTCCTGGTCGCCGATCAGCGGATGCGCCATCGCGGCCATGTGGACGCGGATCTGATGGGTGCGGCCCGTCTCCAGCCGGAGGTCGAGCAGGCTGGCGATCGGATTGGCGGGATCGCCGAAGCGCTCCTCGACCGTATAGTGGGTGATCGCTTCCTTGCCGCCCGTCTTCACCACCGCCATCTTCAGCCGGCTCACCGGCGAGCGGCCGATCGGGGCGTCGACGAGGCCGTAGGGCAGGGACGGCACGCCCCAGACGATGGCGCGATAGCCGCGCTCGAGCGGACCGGAGCGGCCATGGTCGGCGAACTGGTTGGCGAGGCGCTTGTGGGCGCGGTCGTTCTTCGCCACCACCATCAGGCCGGTCGTGTCCTTGTCGAGCCGGTGCACGATGCCCGGGCGGCGGACGCCGCCAATGCCGGAAAGGCTGTCGCCGCAATGGGCAATCAGCGCGTTGACGAGCGTGCCGGTCCAGTTGCCGGCGGCCGGATGCACGACGAGGCCGGCCTGCTTGTCGATGACGAGCAGGTCGCTGTCCTCATAGACGACATTGAGCGGGATCGGCTCGCCTTCCGGCTCCGGCGCCACGGCGGGCGGCACGGCGACGCGGATGACGTCGCCCGCGTTGACCGCCTTTTTGGCCTCCACTATGGTCGCGCCGCCGATCGAAACGTGGCCGGCCTCGATCAGGGCCTTGAGGCGGCTGCGGGAAAGCTCGGCGATCGCGGCGGCCAGATAGGCGTCGAGGCGACGGCCAGCCGCATCCGGTTCGACCACGAGGTCGACGATTTCCTCGCCGTCATCCGGAAACTGATCCATGGTCAACCCTACTTCCTCTTCGAACGGCGCGCCGCAACAGGGTGGCGATACGCCCCTCGATCCCGCCGTCGAGCGCGTCCGGCAGAAGCTGAGACGACTGATTCTGGTATCGAGTCTGACGGTGGTGCTCGGCTTCGTCGCCGTGCTGTTCGCCGTCATCTATCGGATCGGCCCCGGCGGAAGCAAGTCCGGTCTTGCCCCGTCCTCGGCGGAACTGCGCATCGAGCAGGCCATACCGGCCGGCGGCCGCGTCGTTTCCTCGGCGCTGAACGGCGACCAGCTGGCGCTGACGCTCGATGTCGGCGGCGCGACGCGCGTCGTCATCCTCAACATCAACACCGGCAAGGTGCTGCGCAACATCAGCCTCGGCACCACGCCGTAGCGCCGGGTCGCGGGTTTCCGCCATCTTCTCCCCCATGCGGAAAAAGTTCTGCACAGGGAGTTTCAAAGAACTTTGGCGAGGTGGCTTGCCAAGGTTCCGATCACCCGGTATATCGCCGTCATCCGAAAGCAAACGGATCCGCGCCCATCGTCTAGCGGTCAGGACGTCGCCCTCTCACGGCGAAAGCAGGGGTTCGATTCCCCTTGGGCGTACCAAAACCTCCACATTCCAGAACTGAATACTGACCCGTCCAACACGGCATGTTTCGCGCGTGGGCTAGCCGCTTGTGCCCTTTAGGCTCAGGCGGGAGATGGCCTTCCGGCGACATAGTCGCCGAGCCCCGCGACCAGATGGTCGAAGGCGAGGCGCATGCGCCGGACCGTGCCGAGATCCTCGTGCATGGCGACCCAGCATTCGAGCGGATAGGCGAATTCTGCCGGCACGAGATGGACGAGCTCGGGATCGCGCGCCGCGAGCGGGCTCTGGCAGCCGCCGATGCCGAGGCCGGCCCGGATCGCGGCGAGCTGGGCGGTGTCGCTGTCGGTGCGCAGGCTGAACATCTCGCGCGAAAGCGGCAGGCCCAGCTGCTGCAGCGCCCGGATGGCGGGTGAATCGCGGTCGAACCCGATCAGCGCATGGCCATCCAGCTCGGCCAGCGTCCCCGGCGTGCCCCGTCGCGCCAGGTAGCGGCGATGGGCATGCAGGCCGATGTCGATCGTGCCGATGCGGCGGGCGAGCAGGGCGCCCTGCGTCGGCCGGGCCATCCGCACGGCGATGTCGGCCTCGCGCCGCACCAGATCCTCGTTGCGGTTGGAAACCACCAGTTCGACGGCGATGCCCGGATGCCGCTCCATGAAGGGGGCGAGGATCGCCGGCAGGATTTCCGTGCCGACCACCTCGCTCGCCGTCAGACGCACCGTGCCGCGGTCCCCGGCCGCCTCGGCCGACGCCGCGCGCACCAGCGCCTCGGCGGCGGCGGCCATGGTTTCGGCATGCGGCGCCAGCTCCAGCGCCGCCTCCGTCGGCGTCAGGCCGGCGCGCGAGCGGGTGAACAGCACGACGCCGAGCGCCTGCTCCAGTTCGTCGACGTGGCGGCCGAGCGTCGGCTGGGTCAGCCGCAGGCTGCGCGCCGCCGCCGACAGGCTGCCGTCGCCGAGTACGGCGAGGAAGGAGCGGAAATGGTCCCAGGATGGGGTCATCATAGAAAAATGTATGACTGGCATCCAAAGTTCAACAATTTAAAATGACATGCGCCAGCGCGATGTTCGTTTCCACGGCAACGAAGGAGCGGATCATGACCGAACAGAAACGGGCCCTGGTGATCGGCGCGACGGGCGGCGTCGGTGGCGCGGTGGCACGGGCGCTTTTGGCGCATGGCTGGCGGGTGCGCGCGCTGCAGCGCGACCCGGCGGCGGCCCGCCGCAAGCCCGGCGGTGATGGCATCGAATGGGTCAGGGGCGACGCCATGAACCCCGCCGACGTCATCGCCGCGGCGGAAGGGGCGTCGATCCTGTTCCATGGCGCCAACCCGCCCGGCTATCACAACTGGCGGGGTCTGGCCCTGCCGATGCTGGAAAGCACGATCACCGCCGCGAAGGCGGTCGGCGCCCGCATCGTCTTCCCCGGCACCATCTATAACTTCGGGCCGGACGCGCGGCCTCTGATCGACGAGACCTCGCCGCAGCGGCCGACCACGCGCAAGGGGAAGATCCGCGTCGCCATGGAACGGCGGCTGCGCGATACGGCGGCCGCCGGGACGCCGGTGCTGATTGTCCGTGCCGGTGACTTCTTCGGCCCGCATGCCGGCAACAACTGGTTTGCAGCCGGCATCGTCAAGCCGGGTAAGCCCGCGACGACGATTGCCTATCCGGGCAAGCGCGACATCGGGCATGACTGGGCCTATCTGCCGGATCTGGCCGAGACCATCGTCGAACTGATCGAGCGCGCCGACGAGCTCGGGCCGTTCGAGGTGTTCCACTTCCGCGGCCATTATTTCGAGCACGGCGTCGACATCGCGAAAGGGGTCGCGGCGGCGATGGGGCGGCCGGCAAGCCGGATCCGCGGCTTTCCATGGTTCGCCATCTATCTCGGCGCGCCCTTCGTCGAGATGTTCCGCGAGCTGATCGAGGTGCGCTACCTCTGGAAGGAGCGGCTGGAACTCGACAATCGCAAGCTCATCGCCTTTCTCGGCCGCGAGCCGCATACGCCCCTGCCGGAGGCGTTGCACACGACGCTGGCGGCGATGGGAGTGCTGCCCGTGGCGTCTGCGCGCTGACGTCCCCTAGAGGCCGGTGCCGGCGTGCTGCAAGGCGCGGATACGCTCGGCAAGGCCCTGGGCGGGCGCCGGAGACGGCGTCCCCTCGGGGGGCGGAGGCAGCATCGTGACGAGGGTCGGGCCTTCGCCGCGCTCATTGGCGAGGCGCGCCACGGCAGCGCCGAACTCGATCAGCTTGCCGCGCAGCAACGCCGTCTCCTCGGCACTCGCGGTGCCCGAACGAAGCCTCAGCGCCTCGATATCGGCTTCGAGGCCGGCATTGCGGGTTTCGAGCGCAGCGATGCGCTGCTCCAGCTCGCGCTTCTGGTCCTTGAGCGCCAGGGCGCCCATTTCGGCCGTCTCCGCCTCGACGAGGCGGATCGACAGGTCCTTGACCTTGGCGTGCGTCTCTTCGAGCTCGGTTTCGCGCAGCTTCAGTTCGGCGATCGCGGCGCGCATCGTCGCCTCGCTCTGGGCCTCGCGCTCGCTCTGCTCCTCGATGCGGCGGCGCTCGATCGCCAGATTGGCCTTCAGCGTCGACATCTCGCTCTCGATGCCGGCATTCGCCACTTCGTCGCCCGTCGTCGACATCTTCAGCGCCGCCAGCGCGTCGCGCATGTTGTCGAGCTCGGTGTCGCGGGCGATGATTTCCAGGCGCTGCGCCTCGCGTTCGTCGTTCGTCTCGCGAAGCGTCTCCTCGGTTTCGGCCAGCTTGAGCCGGATCTTCTCCAGCCGTTTTTCGTTTTCGGCGCGGTCGGTCGTAGCGGTGGCTGCGGCGAGTTCGGCGTCGGCGACGCGGACTTCCAACTCGGCCCGGCGCGCTTCGAGCGCGACGATGTCATCGGCCGAAAGCGAACCCTGTGCCGTCAGATGGGTGATGACCTCGCGCTTGCGGTTGATGTCGATCATCTGCTCCATGACCTGCGCCTTCAGCCGCTCGACCGTCTGGTCGAGGGTGCGCGTCGACATGGCGAAACCGGCGCGGATCTGATCCTTCTCGGCCTGGATCTCGGCGCGCGTCATCGGCAGCGTCCGCTCCATGTTGCGGCGGGAGAGGCGGACGGCGCGGCGCCAGAAAGGGGGGATGAGGACCAAGGCCAAGATGCCTGCCGACAGGAAGCCGAGAGCGAAGTACATCAGAGATTCAATCAACGCACCGTCTCCGGATGTCGGTTGCGCCCGCGGAGCGCCTGGCGAGAACCGCTCCGCAGACATCGGCCTTCAGCGCCAGCCCACGCGCAGGCTTCCAGATGACATTGTCCGAACCCGAGAGTCCAGCCACAAGCGCGTGTCGCCGGCCCGCAATGCCGGTTCTGACGCGGGTGTGGCTTTGTCGCGATGATCCCGGTCACAGCCGCCGGGATTCAATGGCCCTGGTCAGAAGGGGTTCCAGGTCTGACGGTCGGTGAACTTCAGGTAGCCGATGTTGAGACCGAGGCGGGCGCCGAGGCCGGAGACGATCGGGACGATGAAGACGTCGTCGCGCGACAGCACCGTCATGCCGACGCCGCCGACCAGGAAGGCCGAGCCGTTGACGCCGCCGAAGCGCGAATAGATCGCGTTGATCGAGGGCAGGTTGTAGACCAGCATCATGACGCGCGAGCCTTCGCCGCCGATGTCCCAGCCTAGCGAGGGACCCTGGAAGAACACCTGATGCTGGCCGGCGTTCTTGGTGTAGAGCGTGCCGTTGCCGTAGCGCAGACCCGCGAACAGCGCGCCCGAGCCCTGCTCGCCGAGAATGTAGCCGTTCGGCTGGCCATATTTGGAGACGGCGTGCTCGACGACGGTGGCGAGGCTGCCGGAAACCTCGCCGAAGAACTTGTGGCCGGTATTGACCAGCTCATCGGAAGAATACTGGTTCTGTGCCTGAGCCTGGGCGTGGCTGAGGGCAAGGAAGGGCGCCGCCAGGGCGACCAGCGCGAGCAGGAGGAAAAGACGCAGGCTGCGGGTCATGTCGGTCGGCTCCTTGTCGTGGCGGCTGTCATGGCACGGAACCCGATCCCCGATGGGCGGAAACCGGCAGTGGGCACGCGAATCACCTCAGGAAGTGTAAGTCAAAAAGGGGCGGCATCGGGGCACGCGGTGGGCTGCAGGAGCTGCGGGCCGCGACCGGCTGGCGGTTGGCAGCTTCGCTGGGCCGGTGTATCCCCGAAGCGCCTTTTTTACTGCGCTGATTCGTTCAGGGGGATCCGTCATGACCAATGAGATCGAACTCGAAGCCCTCGATCTCGCGGCGCTGCTCTGCAGCCGCGTCTGTCACGACATCATCTCGCCGGTCGGCGCCATCAACAACGGCCTCGAGGTCCTCGACGAGGAGACCAGCGAGGAGATGAAGGCGTTCGCCTTCGACCTGATCCGCAAGAGCGCCCGCCAGGCTTCTGCCAAGCTGCAGTTCGCACGGCTCGCCTTCGGCGCCGCCGGTTCCGCCGGCGCCGAGATCGACATCGGCGACGCCGAGAAGGTGGCGCGCGGCTACATGGAAGGCGAGAAGGCATCGTTCGAGTGGACGGCGCCCCGCGCGTTGATGCCGAAGAACCAGGTCAAGCTGATCCTGAACCTCGTGCTGATGGCGGTCGCGGCCGTGCCGCGCGGCGGCTCGATCAAGGTCACGATCGAGGGCGAGCCCACGAAGCCGGACGTCACCTTCCATTGCTCCGGCCCGAGCGCCCGCATCCCGGTTGCGTTCGAGAAGCTCATTCCCGGCGCGATCGTCGACGTCAACATCGATGCCCATGCCGTGCAGCCCTATTATGCGGGCCTGCTGGCGCGCAGCTGCGGCATGAGCGTCGCCGCCGTGCTCGACGGCGCCGATGTCATCATCACGGCGCGCTCCAGCGCCCTTGCGCCTGCGGCGGAAGAGGCTCCGGTCGAGGCGCCGGCGGTCGAGGCTCCCGCCACCGAGACGATGCTGGCGGACGCACCCGAGGCCGCCGCCGAGGCTGCTGTCGCCGAGACCACCGGCCAGGCCTGATCCCGACTTGGACGCCCGGCGCGTCCGAGGCAACAAAAAAGCCGCGCGGCTTGATCCGCGCGGCTTTTTTGTTGCCTGCCAGTTGGTTGGCCCGGGGCGGGGAGCGCAGCTGATCGCCGCCGCCGCGCAGCCGGACAAGAAAAAAGCCCCGCAGGGGCGGGGCTTTCTAGTTTCGGCCGGGGGAGGTCCGGCTATGCGCTTGCGCGCATCTGGGTCTCATCCGGCTCGCGCAGCACGTAGCCGCGGCCCCAGACGGTCTCGATGTAGTTGAGTCCGTTGGTCGCGGTCGCCAGCTTCTTGCGCAGCTTGCAGATGAAGACGTCGATGATCTTCAGTTCGGGCTCGTCCATGCCGCCATAGAGGTGGTTCAGGAACATTTCCTTGGTCAGCGTGGTGCCCTTGCGGAGCGAGAGCAGCTCCAGCATCTGGTATTCCTTGCCCGTCAGGTGGACGCGGCTGCCATGCACTTCGACGGTCTTGGTGTCGAGGTTGACGGTCAGCTCGCCGGTGACGATCACCGACTGGGCATGGCCCTTCGAGCGGCGCACGATCGCGTGGATGCGCGCAACGAGCTCGTCCTTGTGGAAGGGCTTGGTCATGTAGTCGTCGGCGCCGAAACCGAGGCCGCGCACCTTGTCCTCGATGCCGGCCAGGCCGGAGAGGATCAGGATCGGCGTCTTGACCTTGGCGACGCGCAGCGACCGGAGAACCTCGTAGCCCGACATGTCGGGCAGGTTCAGGTCGAGCAGAATGATATCGTAGTCGTAGAGCTTGCCGAGATCGACACCCTCTTCGCCGAGATCCGTCGTGTAGACGTTAAAATTCTCGGACTTGAGCATCAACTCGATGCTCTGCGCCGTGGCGCTGTCGTCCTCGATCAGCAGAACTCGCATACCAATCCCCTCAATTGCCTATCCTGGGCTTGGCGCTCCGGCCTCGAAAACCGGTGCTTGGAAAACGGCTCACCCCGATTCGAAGGCTAACGCTTAATGGTTAACAAATTCTGATTCGTGCTCACAAGGGGTTCAGGCGAATTATTCGGAAATCGCCCAAGCTCTTTGAGATTCCGAGCGAATTGGTGTGGATTGCACCTCATCGCCCGAATGCACGCAATCCGGTAACCAATTGGTCGGACTCACGGAATTAGGATGAAGGCACCGCAGGATGGGTTTACCCGCCCTTAAGCCCTCCAGCGCATGATTAACGCGAGACGTAAACGAAAGGTTAGCGCGAGCCCGAAGGCTTAAGGTTTTGACAAGTCTGATGGCCGCAACCCACAGCGGCGATGCGCGCCTGCAAGGGCCGGCGTCGCGGCGCGTGTGCGTCTCAGTGTTCAGGGAGTAACGAGTATGAAGTCGCGTGATAGCATCATTCGGCTAAAGCGTTTCCAGGCCGAGGAAAAGCGTCGGCAGGTCAACCAGATCCAGACCATGGTCGCCGAGTTCGAGCGCATGGCCCGCGACCTGGAAGACCAGATCAATGTCGAGCAGGAACGGGCCGGCATCCGGGACAGCTCGCATTTCGCCTATCCGACCTTCGCCAAGGCGGCGATGGCCCGGCGCGACAATCTCCGCGCCTCGGCGCATGATCTTGAGGCGCAGCTTTCGGCCGCGCAGGCCGAACTGGACCTGGCGCTGGACGATCTCCGCAAGGCGGAGCAGATGGCGGCGCGCGACCAGGAGCGGAGCGCTTCGGTCGAGCTCGCGGCGGCGCGTCGTCCCGGTCGCTCCTCGACGGCGGCCGAGCGGCGGTCCTGGTAGGGGTTAACAGCGCACCAAGCTGGTAGCCTTCCGTCAACCCTTTCCTGCCGGCGCCGGCCTCAGCCGGCGGTGTCCGGATCGATCAACGCGACATGCGGGCCCGCCGAGCGCGGCAGGTGGCCGTCGAGGCGCGGGTCGGTCGACACCTCGATCGCGAACTTGAACGGCGCGAAGCCGGATCGCCTGTAGAAGCGCAGGGCGGCCGGATGGTCGAAGGAGCAGGTATGGAGCCAGACGCGCTCCGTGCCGCCGTCCCAGGCGACGGCAAGCGCCGCATTCATCAATTGCCGCGCCGCGCCGGTGCCGGTCGCTTTCGGCACGACGCCGAACATGGCGATCTCGACATTCGCGGGCCCGCCTTCGCCATGGTGCAGTTCGGCGAGGCCGATCGGCACGCCGTCCTGCTCGAGGAAGTGGATCTCGGTCGTCGGCTTCGCCAGCAGGGCGCGGAGTTCGTCGTCCGACATCACGGCGCGGGAAAACCACAGCCAGTCGGTGCCGATGCGGCGGTAGAGGTCGCGATAAGAATCGAGGTCCGGCTTTTCGACACGGCGCACCGTACGGTTACCGGCGCCGTCCGGCTCCGCCGAAGGGGCAGGGCGCTCCGTCATTTCCAGATAGGTGACGACATTGGCGATCCGGCCCGGCGGCAGGTCGGTGTAGCCGTCGAGGTCGAGCGCGATGGTTTCGGTCATTCCGTGATTTCCCGGTCGAGCAGGTAGCGGGCGGCGGCGATCATCGTCGGCCTTATGTTGGCGCGGGCGGCGAAGACAAGCAGCAGCGCCTCGTTCTCCATGAAATATTCGAGGACGCCGGCGAGGAAGCCGGGGTCGGAGGCAGCGTCGCGCAGCGTCTCAGGGCCGAGGCCGACCAGCGCCAGGAAGCGGCCCAGTTCCTCCGGTTCGGAAGCGAGGAACGCCAGTCCCTCGATCGCCAGCCTTTCCGCTCCCTCGACATCGAGCGGCGGCTCCTTGTGCCGGATCATGCATTTGCCTTTCCGAAACGAATCTTCGCTAATTTCCAGATCGATACCATCTAGTAGACGCCGTCGACGGGATCGAGGGCTGCAAGCAGGGACGAATGGCAAAGACCGTTCTCGTGGTGGAAGACAACGAGCTCAACATGAAGCTCTTCCACGACCTCCTCGAAGCGCATGGCTATAACATTATCCAGACCCGCAGCGGGCTGGAAGCGCTGGAGCTTGCCCGGACGCACCGGCCCGACCTGATCCTGATGGACATCCAGCTGCCCGAGGTTTCCGGCCTCGAAGTGACGAAATGGATCAAGGAGGATGACGAGCTGCGCGTCATCCCGATCATCGCCGTCACCGCCTTCGCCATGAAGGGCGACGAGGAGCGCATCCGCCAGGGCGGCTGCGAGGCCTATCTGTCGAAGCCGATCTCGATCGCCAAGTTCATCGAGACGGTGAAGACCTATCTCGGCGACGCCTGAGGGCAGTTTCGTCCGATCCTCCCCGGAATTTCCGATCGCGGCGTGGTCAGGTGGCCCGCTGCGCCCCATATGATCTGCATGGGCATCGGGCCGCCGCTGCGGGCGGCCGGCGCCGGTGAGGACCGGCGCTTCTCGAAAACCCCGCGGAGCCCCAGGGCCGCATCTCCTGGGTCCGCGAGGCCGGCCCGGTCGGAGCGGCGAGAGTGGCCTCCTCCAAGACCCGCACCCGGCCGGGCCACGCTTTCCGTCGGCGGAGCCGAAATGAGGACAATAAAAAAGGCGCCGAAATGGCGCCTTTTTTGGAAATCTGCGTGCCGATCCTACTTGATCTTGGCTTCGCGGAACTCGACGTGCTTGCGAGCGACCGGGTCGTACTTCTTGGCCGAGAACTTCTCGGTCATGGTGCGCGAGTTCTTCTTCGTGACGTAGAAGAAGCCGGTGTCAGCGGAGCTCACGAGCTTGATCTTGATCGTGGTGGCCTTGGCCATGGTCAAACCTCAAAATTGTTGCGCGCAACGTAGCAAGAACTGGCCCGGCGCCTTTGTGCGCGCACCCTACGGATTCAGAAGTGAAAGTCAAGAAACGTTCTTGGAGACTCCCTTGGAAACTCCCTGTGAGTTGCCTCTGGGCAGGCGCGCCAACCCCATGCGGATGATCAGCATGGCAAGATAGGCGGCGAAGAAGATGCCGATGCCGATGGCGAAGCCATGCGGATCCCACATGTCCATCGCGACGCCGAGCGTGGCCGGGCCGACCAGGCCGCCGAGTGAATAGCAGAACACGAAGGCGGCATTGGCGGCGGCGAGGTCCGAGCCGGTGAAGCGCGAGCCGAGATGGGCGAGGCCGACCGTATAGAGCGAGCCGATGACGCCGCCCCAGATGGCGAGCGCCACCATCAGGAGCCAGAAATGCGAGGCCACCATCGGCAGGATCGCCGCGCCGAGCAGGCCGAAGGCGGCGATGATCATCAGGAGCTTCCGCCGGTTCATCCGGTCCGACAGCATGCCCATCGGCATCTGCAGCAGGATGTTGCCGATGGTGACTCCGATGCCGAGCAGGATCACCAGGTCACGGGTGTGGCCGACGCGCTGGCCGTAGATCGGCAGTAGCGCGAAGGCGCCGGTCTCGATCGTGCCGAAGAGCAGCGCGGCGCCGGTCGCCGCCGGGGCCAGGAACAGGAAGCGGCCGAAGGAGTGGCTTTCGCGGCGGTCGAGCTTGGGCGCCACCGGCATGCCGCAGAGGACCGGGATGATGCCGAGCATCAGCACGACCGAGCCGACCAGGAAGGGCAGCAGGCCCTGCGTGCCGGTCAGCGACAGAATGACGGGGCCGAGCGCGAAGCCGCCGGAAAGCACGGAGGCGTAGATGCCCATGATGACGCCGCGCCGGGCAGGCGGCGCGGCCGAGCTGATCCAGAATTCCGACAGCACGAAGGTGGTGGTGACGGCGGCGCCGCCGACGAGGCGCAGGATGAACCAGGCCCAGAAGGGCGAGAGATAGAAGAGCGGCAGCGCGGCCGCGAGCACGAGAATGGCGAGGGCCAGCAGCTGGGCGGTGCCGATTCGCGCCGCGAGCCTGGAGACGAAGGGGGTGATGGCGATCGCCGCCAGGCCCCAGGTCGCCGTGTTGATGCCGATCCATGTCGAGGAGATGCCCCGATCTTCGAGCGTCAGCGCCAGCAGCGGCAGGGTGATCGAGAAGCCGAGGCCGACGGCCGCTACCGATCCGATCGCCGCGACGAGGCCAATCGTGCCTCCGCCATCGGTCCGCCGTTCGGATGCCATGGTCATATATTCGCCTCGGGTACTGAATTGCAGGGTCGCTCAAGGACGGCGCCGTTCTAGACGCTGAGCCGGCCGGGGTCGAGAGGGAGAGAAACCGGCGTCAGCCGGAATCCGCCCGCCACGCTTCTGCCGCGTGGTCGTCGGCGTCGCCGTCCGGGTCGAAGCCGTGCATATAGAGCGCCCATTGCAGGCCGACGATGGCGCCCTTGACCGGCCGCAGCAGGCCGAGCGTCAGCACCGCCGTCAGCGGCAGCCAGATCGCCAGATGCGTCATGTTGGAGAGATGCCAGGCCATTTCCACGATCAGCATCAGCGGCACCACGATATGGGCGACGATGGTGATGGTGAAATAGGGCGGGGCGTCGTCGGCGCGCTGGTGCGACAGGTCCTCGCCGCAGGCCTCGCAGGCATCGACGACCGTGAGGTAGCCGTTGAACATGCGGCCCTTGCCGCAGGCGGGGCAGCGACACAGGAATCCGCGCGTCATCGCCTGCGCCCATGAACGCTGGGGTCGCGCGGTCGCTTCCGAACTGCTGATCCACTGGTCCATCAGGATCTCCTCGACGCGGCTAATATCGCGCCTCCGACCCATGATACAAGCCGACGCGGCAATCCACCGCGTCGGCGTCTGCCGGTTGCGGGCGTCACTGGCGCCGCGTTGGCCGACGTGCAAAACAGGCGTCGGATCGCCCCCGGTCTTGTCGCACGGTCCGACTCCCCATATAGGGATCGCTTCAAATGAACGAGCTCAAAGCCAGTCCCGCCGCAGTGTTCGCGCATCGCCACCTGCTAGGCATAGAAGGTCTCCTGCCTGCGGAGATCATCGCCCTTCTCGACCTGGCCGAGGAGGCCGTCGAAGTCAGCCGACAGGTCGAGAAGAAAAAGGCCGTTCTGCGCGGCCGCACCCAGATCAACCTGTTCTTCGAAGCGTCGACGCGGACCCAGTCCTCGTTCGAGCTCGCCGGCAAGCGGCTTGGCGCCGACGTGATGAACATGTCGGTCGGCTCGTCCTCGGTGAAGAAGGGCGAGACGCTCATCGACACGGCGATGACGCTGAACGCCATGAACCCCGACATCCTCGTCGTCCGCCACCACGCCGCCGGCGCGGTACATCTGCTCGCGCAGAAGGTCGGCTGCTCGGTGATCAACGCCGGCGACGGCGCGCATGAGCACCCGACCCAGGCGCTGCTCGACGCGCTGACGATCCGTCGCCACAAGGGCCCGATCCACGACCTGACGGTTGCGATCTGCGGCGATATCCTGCATTCGCGCGTCGCCCGCTCCAACATCATGCTGCTGAACGCGCTCGGCGCACGGGTGCGCTGCATCGGGCCGTCGACGCTGCTGCCGAAGGGGCTAGACCGCCTCGGCGTCGAGATCTTCACCGACATGCGCAAGGGGCTGAAGGACGCCGACATCGTCATGATGCTGCGCCTGCAGCGCGAGCGGATGGACGGCTCCTTCGTGCCGTCGGTGCGCGAATATTTCCACTTCTTCGGCCTTGATGCCGAAAAGCTGGCCTATGCCAAGCCCGGCGCGCTCGTCATGCATCCCGGCCCGATGAACCGGGGCGTCGAGATCGACTCTGCCATCGCCGACGGGCCGCAGAGCCTGATCCGCGACCAGGTCGAGATGGGTGTCGCGGTGCGCATGGCCGTGCTCGAGGCGCTGGCGCAGAACCTGCCGAACGGATGAGGGCGAGATGACCGATGAGCGTCTGAATCCGGCCGAGCGTCCGCTCGTCCTCACCAATGCCCGGGTGATCGATCCGTCGCGCAAGCTCGATGCCCGCGGCAGCGTGATCGTCGAAAACGGCGTGATCATCGCCGCCGGCCCCGAGGCCGACGCGACCGCGTTCCCCGAGGGCGCCGAGATCGTCGATTGCCGCGGCGCCGCCGTGATGCCCGGCCTGATCGACATGCGCGTCTTCGTCGGCGAGCCCGGCGGCGAGCATCGCGAGACCTTCGCCTCCGCCGGCCATTCGGCCGCCGCCGGCGGCGTCACCACCGTCATCATGATGCCCGACACCGATCCCGTGATCGACGACGTGGCGCTGGTCGATTTCATCGCCCGCCGCACGCGCGATACGGCGCTCGTGCGCGTCATGCCGATGGCCGCCATCACCAAGGGCCTCAAGGGCCGCGAGATGACCGAATTCGGCCTGCTGCGCGACGCGGGCGCGGTCGGCTTCACGGATGGCCGCCATTCGATCACCAATGCGCTCGTGCTGCGCCGGGCGCTGACCTATGCGCGCGATTTCGGCGCGCTGATCATGCACCATCCGGCCGATCCCGACCTGACCGGCGCCGGCGTGATGAACGAGGGCGAGACGGCGACCCGGCTCGGCCTTTCCGGCATTCCGAAGGAAGCCGAGATCATCATGCTGGAGCGCGATGTCCGCCTCGCGGCGCTGACGCGCGGCCGCTATCACGCGGCGCAGATCTCCTGCGCGGAATCGCTCGAGATCATCCGCCGCGCCAAGAAGGCGGGCCTTGCCGTCACCTGCGGTGTCTCGGCGACGCATCTGGCGCTGAACGAGCTCGATATCGGGCCCTACCGCACCTTCTTCCGCCTGTCGCCGCCGCTCCGCTCGGAAGACGACCGCCAGGCGATGATCGAGGGCGTCGCCGACGGCTCGATCGACGTCATCGTCTCGAGCCACGATCCGCAGGACGTCGACACCAAGCGCCATCCCTTCGCGGAAGCGGCCGACGGCGCCGTCGGCCTCGAGACCCTGCTCGCGGCGACGCTGCGCCTCGTCAACAATGGCGATGTCGATCTGCTGACGGTGGCGCGCGCGCTGTCGACGCGGCCGGCGGAACTGCTCGGCCTGCCGGGCGGACGGCTGACCGCGGGCGCTCCCGCCGATCTCGTGCTGGTCGACCCGGCCATGCCCTGGATCTGCGACGGCGAGAAGCTGCGCTCGCGCTCGAAGAACACGCCTTTCGAGGGCGCGCGCTTCGAGGGCCGGGTGCTCCGGACAATCGTTGCGGGCCGGACCGTCTACGCATACGCTGGCGACTGACGGGGTCTCTTCGCGACGCCGGGCTCCGGGAGCCGGCGTCGCTTCTTGTATCTGAGTTTCGGGGGAAGCTGCCATGCTGCCACAGCCGGTCGGCTGGGATCTCACTGCGTCGCTCGTCGTGGCGGCGCTGGTTCTCGGCTATCTCCTTGGCTCGATCCCGTTCGGGCTGATCCTGACCCGCTTCGCCGGGCTCGGCGACATCCGCTCGATCGGCTCCGGCAATATCGGCGCCACCAATGTGCTCAGGACCGGCAACAAGAAGCTCGCCGCCGCGACGCTGATCGGCGACGCGCTGAAGGGGACCGTCGCGGTGCTGGTCGCCGGCCATCTCTGGGGCCCGGAAGCCGCCATCCTCGCCGGCCTCGGCGCGTTTCTCGGCCACATCTTCTCGATCTGGCTGCGCTTCAAGGGCGGCAAGGGCGTCGCCACCTATCTTGGCGTGCTGATCGGACTCGCCTGGCCGATCGCGCTGCTCTTCGCCGTGGTCTGGATCGCCGTCGCCTATATCTCGCGCTATTCGTCGCTGGCGGCGCTGGTCGCCAGCGTCGTCGTGCCGATCGTGCTGTTCGCCATCGGCGACATTCCGAAGGGGCTGCTCTTCGCCGTCCTGTCGCTGATCCTGATCGTCAAGCATCGCGCCAATATCGGGCGGCTCCTCGGCGGCACCGAAAGCCGCATCGGCCAGAAGGGCTGAGGCGATGGCGGGCGGGGAAGACGGTTCTCCCCGCGACGTCAGGCCGGCCGGCGCCGATCGTCTTTCGGACCGGGAGCGGCTGGCCTGGCTGAGGCTGATCCGCAGCGAGAATGTCGGCCCGGTCACCTTCCGCCAGCTGATCCGCCATTTCGGCTCCGCCACCGCCGCCCTCGACGGGCTGCCCGAACTCGCGGCCCGCAGCGGCCGGCAGGCCCGCGTCGCGGGCCGCGCCGACGCCGAGCGCGAGATCGCGCAGCTCGCCCGCCTCGGTGGCCGCTTCGTCGCCATCGGCGAACCCGATTATCCCGCCTGGCTGAAGGCGATCGACGCGGCGCCGCCGCTGATTTCGGTGCGCGGCGGCCTCGGCGTGCTCGCGCGGCCGATGATCGCCATCGTCGGCGCCCGCAGCGCCTCCGTCGCCGGCTGCCGGATGGCGCAGCGCCTCGCGCGCGATCTCGGCGATGCCGGCTTCGTCGTCGTCTCGGGCCTGGCGCGCGGCATCGACGCGGCGGCGCACCAGGCGGCGCTTGCCGCCGGCACGGTCGCCGTCTTCGCCGGCGGCCTCGACCGGCTCTACCCGCCGGAGAACGCCGCGCTCGCCGATCGCATCCTCGAGGCGGGCGGCGCGCATGTCTCCGAGATGCCGCTCGGCTGGGAGCCGCGCTCGCGCGATTTTCCGCGCCGCAACCGTCTGGTGTCCGGCATGGCCTCCGGCACGCTCCTGGTCGAGGCGGCGCAGCGCTCGGGCTCGCTGATCACGGCGCGGCTCGCCGGCGAGCAGGGCAGGGCGGTGTTCGCCGTGCCGGGATCGCCGCTCGATCCGCGCGCCGCCGGCACCAACCAGTTGATCAAGCAGGGCGCCCATCTCGTCACCGAGGCCGCCGACGTGCTGGAGATCGTGGCGCCGATGATCGGCCCCGCCTTCGCGCCGAAGCCCGACTGGCTGGCCGATCGCGGCGACGGCATGGCCGAGCGGCTGGCGGCGCCGGAATTCGCCGGCGAGGCGCGCGACGACGGCGATCCGGATGGGGTGGAGGATCCGGCGCGGGGCGACCGCGAGCGGCTGATCGAGGCGCTCGGGCCGGTGCCGACCGAGATCGACGACTTGATTCGGTTCACGGGGCTGTCGGCGGGGCTGGTGCAGGTGCTGCTGCTGGAGCTCGACCTCGCCGGCCGGATCGAGCATCACGCCGGCCAGCGCGTCTCGCTGCTTGCCTGAGGCGGGGCGACGGCCTCGGACACGGCCCCGGGTGTGTCGCCGCCCCGATGAATGCCGGGAGGCTCTAGCCGTGATAGTGTGTGCGCCGGCTCTGTTCGCGGGCTTCTTCCTCGGCGATGGCGAGGAGATAGGAAAGCAGCTCCAGGCCCACGCCGGCGGCCATGCCCCGCAGTTCCCGGGTCATGTCGGCGATGTAGACGGCCTGTTCGTGCCGGAGGCTCATGCCGTCGAGCCTGGCCGTTCCGCCCGGGTCGCTGGTATCTTCCGGTTGCCACCCCATATCCATACCTCGACCGTTGGGAGACCAGGCTTACTTTCACATAGTTGCACGACAAATCAGTTGCAACCAATAAGAGCAAGCGCGTTTGGTCTGCCCGGCTTCATTGACAGTCAGGGTGCTTTCCGGGATTGTCCAGCCCGAATGCGCCCACCTCCGTGGGCTGGCGGGGTTTCCGCCTTGTTCCAAATCCCGTCGGACCGGGCTTCGTCGCTCGTTCGGCCTTTTCGTAAATGGCATTGATGAATCTCGTCATCGTGGAATCGCCCGCCAAGGCGAAAACGATCAACAAGTACCTCGGCTCCGACTACAACGTCGTGGCGTCCTACGGCCATGTCCGCGACCTGCCGTCGAAGGACGGCTCGGTGCTGCCGGACGAGGATTTCGCCATGAGCTGGGAGGCGGACCCGAAGTCCGCCAAGCGCCTCACCGACATGGCCGCCGCCGCCAAGGCCGCCGACCGCATCATCCTCGCAACCGACCCGGATCGCGAAGGCGAGGCGATCTCCTGGCACGTGCTCGAGGTGCTCAAGCAGAAGCGGGCGCTGAAGGACAAGCCGGTCGAGCGCGTCGTCTTCAACGCCATCACCAAGCAGGCCGTCCTCGACGCGATGAAGAATCCGCGTCCGATCGACGAGGCGCTGGTCGACGCCTATCTGGCGCGCCGCGCGCTCGACTATCTGGTTGGCTTCACGCTGTCGCCGGTCTTGTGGCGCAAGCTGCCGGGCGCCCGCTCGGCCGGCCGCGTCCAGTCGGTGGCGCTGCGCCTCGTCTGCGACCGCGAGAACGAGATCGAGATCTTCAAGCCGCGCGAATACTGGTCGTTGCTGGCGACGCTGGCGACGCCGCGTGGCGACGAGTTCGAGGCCCGCCTCGTCGGTGCCGACGGCAAGAAGATCAGCCGTCTCGACGTCGGCACGGCCGAGGAGGCGGAAGCCTTCCGCAAGGCGCTCGACGCTGGCCGCTACACGGTCGCCGAGATCGAGTCGAAGCCGGCCAGGCGCCATCCCTTCGCGCCGTTCACCACCTCGACTCTGCAGCAGGAGGCGAGCCGCAAGCTCGGCTTCGCGCCGAACCGCACCATGCAGCTGGCGCAGCGCCTCTATGAAGGCGTCGACATCGGCGGCGAGACGGTCGGTCTCATCACCTATATGCGTACCGACGGCGTCGACATGGCGCCGGAGGCGGTCGCCGCCGTCCGGGGCGTGATTGGCGAGGACTTCTCCGCCAAGCATTTGCCGGACGCGCCGCGCAAATACCAGGTCAAGGCGAAGAACGCCCAGGAAGCGCACGAGGCGATCCGCCCGACCGATCCGAAGCGCCGTCCGCGCGAGGTCGCCCGCTATGTCGACCAGGACCAGGCCCGTCTCTACGAGCTGATCTGGAAGCGCACCGTCGCCAGCCAGATGGAATCGGCCGAGATGCAGCGCACCGCCGTCGACATCCTCGTCGATGCCGGCGGCCGCAAGATCGACCTGCGCGCCTCGGGCCAGGTGCTGACCTTCGACGGCTTCCTAGCACTCTACAATGAAGACAAGGACGACGACGGCGACGAGGACGAAGGTCGCCTGCCGCGCATGGAGAAGGGCGAGGCCCTGACCAAGAAGGCGATCGCCGCCACCCAGCATTTCACCGAGCCGCCGCCGCGCTACAGCGAGGCGACGCTGGTGAAGCGCATGGAAGAGCTCGGCATCGGCCGTCCCTCGACCTATGCGGCGACGCTCGGCGTGCTGCGCGACCGCGAATATGTGCGGATCGAGAAGAAGCGCCTCGTTCCCGAGGACAAGGGCCGCCTCGTCACGGCGTTCCTGCAGAGCTTCTTCGCCCGCTACGTCGAATATGATTTCACCGCCGATCTGGAAGAGAAGCTCGACCAGATCTCGGCCGGCGAAATCGCCTGGAAGGACGTGCTGCGCCAGTTCTGGCTGCAGTTCTCGACCGATGTCGGCGAGACCAAGGAACTGCGCGTCGCGCAGGTTCTCGATGCGTTGAACGATCTGCTGGGTCCGCACATCTTCCCGGCCCGCGCCGATGGCGGCGACCCGCGCGCCTGTCCGTCCTGCGGCACCGGCCGCCTGTCGCTGAAGCTCGGCAAGTTCGGCTCGTTCATCGGCTGCTCCAACTATCCGGAGTGCCGCTATACCCGCCAGCTCGCCGTCTCCGGCGACGAGGCGACCCCGGGCGAGAATGGCGAGAACGGCTCCGCGCTTGGCGCCGACGGCGCCAAGGTGCTCGGCAAGGATCCGGTCACCGGCCTCGACGTGACGCTGCGCACCGGCCGCTTCGGCCCCTATGTCCAGCTCGGCGAGCCGGAGGGCAAGGAAAAGCCGAAGCGTTCCTCGCTGCCCAAGGGCTGGGAGGCGGGAAGCCTGGACCTCGAAAAGGCGCTGGCGCTCCTGTCGCTGCCGCGCGAAGTCGGCATCCATCCCGAGGACGGCAAGCCGATCCAGGCCGGCATCGGCCGCTATGGCCCGTTCCTCCTGCATGACGGCAAATACGCCAATCTCGACAGTGTCGACGAGGTGTTCACCGTCGGCATCAACCGCGCCGTCTCGGCGATCGCCGAGAAGGCGGCGCGCGGCGGCCGTCCGGCCCGGGCCGGCGCCGAGCCCTTGAAGACGCTCGGCGACCACCCGACATTGGGCGGGCCGATCACCGTGCATGCCGGCAAGTACGGTCCCTACGTCAAGCACGGCGCCGTCAATGCGACGCTGCCGAAGACGCTGGCGCCGGAGACCGTCTCGCTCGACGAGGCCGTCGCGCTGATCGCCGAGAAGGCGGGCAAGACGCCGGCCAAGAAGACGCGCGCGGCGGCGAAGCCGAAGGCGGAAGCCAAGACCACCACCAAGAAGGCGCCGGCCAAGAAGGCCGCCGCCAAGGTCGCCGACGGCGACGACGTGTCGGAAGACGCGCCGGCCAAGAAGGCGCCCGCCAAGAAGACGGCTGCCGCCAAGAAGCCGGCCGCGAAGAAGGCCGCGCCCAAGAAATCGGCCGTCGAGGCCGACGCCGAGTAATCGGCCGTCGAGGCCGACGCCGAGTAATCGGCCGCCGAGCACACAATCGAGGCCGGCTGTTGCCAGAACTGGCGTAGCCGGCCATTCTCATTTCTCCCCCTTGGGAGAGGACGGGCGAAGTCCCGGCCGCACCCCTTTCCGAATTGGACACAATCTACTTGGCCAAGAAGCCAGAAACTCCCCCAAAAGCCGCCAAGGTCCGGACGCCCGGCGCGAGATCCGCGACGCGTTCCGCCGCCTTCGCCAAGGCCTCCGGCAAGCCGGTCGCCCCCGTCGCGCCGCTCGCCAACGGCATGCCGTCGCGCGAGGCGATCCTCGCCTATATCGCCGAGCATCCCGGCAAGGCGACCAAGCGCGAGATCTCGAAGCATTTCGGCATTTCCGGCGGCGCCCGCATCGCGCTGAAGCGCCTGCTCAAGGAACTGAGCGAGGACGGCCTCGTCGAGAAGCATCGCAAGAAGCTGACGCGTCCGGGCGACATCCCCGCCATCACCGTGCTGCTCATCACCGAGCGCGACGACGACGGCGAATTCGTCGCCCAGCCCGCCAACTGGGACAGCGACCATGGCTCGCCGCTGCGCGTCCTGATCCGGCAGAACCGCGGCAAGCCGCTGGTTCCCGCGCCCGGCGTCGGCGACCGCGTGCTGGCGCATGTCGATCCCGCCGATCTCGGCGAAACCGGCTTCGCGCACACGGCGCGCATCATCAAGGTGCTCGAGAAGCGGGCGGCCTCGATCCTCGGCGTCGTGCGCATCACGCCCGGCGGCGCGCGCATCGAGCCGGTCGACCGCAAGCAGAAGGAAGCCGACGTCTCGCCGGACGACCTGAACGGCGCCAAGAACGGCGATCTCGTCTCGGTCGAGCCGAAGCGCGCCACGCGCTACGGCCTGCCGCGCGTCCGCGTCATCGAGGTGATCGGCGAGATGACGAGCGAGAAGGCGGTCTCGATGATCGCCATCCACGCGCACGACATCCCCTACATCTTCCCGGCGCAGGTGCTGGAAGACGCCGAGGCGGCGAAGCCCGCCAAGCTTTCCGGCGGCCGCGAGGACTGGCGCGACATCCCGCTCGTCACCATCGACCCCGCCGACGCCAAGGACCACGACGACGCCGTCTACGCCGAGCCGGATACCGACCCGGAGAACCCCGGCGGCTTCCTCGTCACCGTCGCGATCGCCGACGTCGCCTGGTATGTGCGGCCGAATTCGCCGCTCGACCGCGAGGCGCTGAAGCGCGGCAACTCGGTCTATTTCCCCGACCGCGTCGTGCCGATGCTGCCGGAGCGGATCTCGAACGACCTCTGCTCGCTGCGCGAGAGTGAAGACAGGCCGGCGCTTGCCGTCCGGATGCAGTTCACCGCCGAGGGCAAGAAGAAGTTCCACTGGTTCCACCGCATCATGATGCGGTCGGCGGCCAAGCTCTCCTACCAGCAGGCGCAGGCGGCGATCGACGGTCGCCCGGACGACAAGACCGGCCCGCTTCTGGAGCCGATCCTGAAGCCGCTCTGGGCGGCCTACGCGGTGATGAAGCGCGGCCGCGACAATCGCGAGCCGCTCGATCTCGACCTGCCCGAGCGCAAGGTGATCGTCGGCGCCGACGGCGCCATCGACCGGATCGTCGTTCCCGAACGCCTCGACGCGCACAAGCTGATCGAGGAGTTCATGATCCAGGCGAACGTCGCCGCCGCCGAGACGCTGGAGCGCAAGGGATCGCCGCTCGTCTATCGCGTGCATGATGCTCCGTCGCTCGCCAAGCTCGAATCGCTGCGCGAATTCCTCGCCACGATCGAGATGAACCTGCCGAAGAGCGGCAATCTCAGGCCGAGCAACTTCAACACCATCCTCGACCGGGTGAAGGACAGCGAGCACGCCGCCCTCGTCAACGAGGTGGTGCTGCGCTCGCAGAGCCAGGCGATCTACAGCCCCGAGAACATCGGCCATTTCGGCTTGAACCTGCGCCGCTACGCCCACTTCACCTCGCCGATCCGCCGCTATGCCGATTTGATCGTGCATCGTGCGCTGATCCGCTCGCTCGAGATGGGCGAGGGCGGGCTGCAGGACGGCATCGACAAGGATCTGGAAGCGATCGCGCAGGAGATCTCCGGCGCCGAGCGCCGCGCCATGGCGGCCGAGCGCGAGACGATCGACCGTCTCGTCGCGCATTGGCTGGCCGACCGGATCGGCGCGCATTTCTTCGGCCGCATCGCCGGCGTCACCCGCGCGGGCCTCTTCGTCAAGCTCGACGAGACCGGCGCCGACGGCTTCGTGCCGATCGGCTCGATCGGCTCCGATTTCTACCAGTTCGACGAGGCCCGCCAGGCCGTCATCGGCGCCCGCAATGGCGAGATGTTCCGGCTCGGCGATACGGTCGAGGTCAAGCTTGTCGAGGTGGCGCCGGTCGCCGGCGCGCTGCGCTTCGAGCTGATGTCCGACGGCAAGATGCTGCCGAAGGGCGAGCGCAAGGTCGCGGAGCGGGAGTTCCGCGGACGCGGCCGGCCGACGGGCGGTTCGTTCAAGGGACGGCCGGGGGGCAAGCGGCGGTAGATAATCTCGAATCCTTGAGGCAAGACACCGGCGCCTTTTGCCCCTATTAACCTTGGCGGGCCATAAGAGTCGCGGGCCGAGTTACGGGGCAGGAGAGGCATGGTTTCGCCGGATTACGAGACGCACGAAGTCATCAACCAGGTCGCGTTCCGCGTGGGCGCGAGCCTCTATGCGTCCGACCCGGTGCTGGCGGCCCTCGTCGAGGGATTGCCGCGGCCGGTCGTCGACGGGCTTGCAACCCATGGTCAGCAATGGGGTTCGGCCGAAATGGCCGACCTGGCGCGGCTCGCCAATGCCGTGCCGCCGGTGCTGAAGACGCATGACGCGTCCGGCCGCCGGGCCGACATGGTCGAGTTCCACCCCGCCTATCACGCGCTGATGCGGCGCAGCGTCGCCGCCGGCCTGCAGGCGTCGATCTGGGACGCCAGCGGCGACGAGGCCAGCGTCCGCGCCGTGGCGCGCGCCGCGCGCATCTACATGACCGCCCAGGTCGAGGCCGGCCATGTCGGCGCCATGTCGGTGACCAGCGCCAGCGTGGCGGCGCTCGCGCATGCGCCGAAGCTGGCCGAGACCTGGCTGCCGATGATCCGCTCGCGCCGCTACGATTCGCGCGTCATCCCCGCCGCGCAGAAGGCGGGCGCGCTGTTCGCCTTCGCCACCACCGAGAAGCAGGGCGGATCCGACCTGCGCGCCAGTTCCACCCGCGCCGACGCGTCGGGCGACGGCAGCTACCGCATCGTCGGCCACAAATGGTTCGTCTCCGCGCCGATGAGCGACGCGCTGATGGTCCTGGCGCAGACGCTGGAAGGGCTCTCCTTCTTCCTGGTGCCGCGCTTCCTGCCCGACGGCAAGCGCAACCCGATCCGCCTGACCCGGCTGAAGGACAAGCTCGGCACGCGCTCCAACGCGGTCGCCGAGATCGAATTCCCCGGCACCACCGGCTTCCTCGTCGGCGAGGCGGGCCGCGGCGTCGCCACCATCAACGAGACGGTGACGCTGACCCGCGTCGACAGCGCGCTCACCTCCGCCGGCATCTCGCGCGCGGCGCTGGCGGAGGCGGTGCACTATGCCCGCCATCGCAAGGCCTTCGGCGCGCCGCTGATCGACCAGCCGCTGATGACCCGCGTGCTCGCCGACATGGCGCTCGACGTCACCGCGTCGGCGGCGCTCGCCTTCCGTCTCGCCGAGGCGGTCGACCGCTCGCATGACGATCCGGTCGAGGCCGCCTTCGCCCGGCTGATGACGCCGGTGGTCAAGTACTGGATCACCAAGGTGACGCCGGCCGTGGTCGCCGAGGCGATCGAATGCACCGGCGGCAACGGCTTCGTCGAGGACAACCACCTGGCGCGGCTCTATCGCGACGCGCTGGCGCCGGCGCTGGCCGACGGTCCCGGCAACGTGCTTTGCCTCGACGTGCTGCGCATCCTGCGCCGTTCGTCGGATTCGCTCGAGGCCGTGCTCCGCGTGATCGAGGACGGGCTCGGCCAGGCCGCCCGCTCAACGCTCAACGTGCTGCGCGCCGCCACCGCCGTGGCGCTGGCGGACGAGGGCTCGGCCCGCATCCTGGTCGAGCAGCTCGCCATGACCGTCGCCGCCGCAGCCATGCGCCGCCGCTTTCCGGCCGTGGTCGCCGACGCCTTCCTGGAATCGCGCCTCGGCAAGCCGTGGCGTTCGACCTACGGGATGCTCGACGCGCGCTTCGATGCGCGCGCCTTCGTCGACTACATCTGCCCGAGGGGCTGATCCGGATCGTCCTCGCGCGCGGCCTCGGCGTCGCGCGCGAGCTTCTGCAGACGGTCGAGCGCGCCCTGCAGGATGAAGGCCGCCGCCATCTTGTCGACCAGCTCGCCGCGCCGCTTGCGGCTGGTATCGGCCTCGAGCAGCGTCCGCGTCACCGCCACCGTCGACAGCCGCTCGTCCCAGAACGACACCGGAATATCGATCTTCGGCAGCAGGTTGCGCACGAAGGCGCGTGTCGCCTGGGCGCGCGGCCCCTCCGTGCCGTCCATGTTGAGCGGCAGGCCGATGACGATGCCGGCCACCTGGCGCTCGCCGATCAGCTTGATCAGCGTCTCGGCGTCCTGGGTGAACTTCACCCGGTTGATCAGGACCAGCGGCGAGGCGATGCGCCGGCCGAGATCCGAGATCGCGACGCCGATGGTCTTGGTGCCGAGGTCGAGCCCGATCAGCGCCGCCGCCGGCGGCAGGGATTCGCGAAGCTCGGGGAATTCCAGGATGGTGCCGGCCATGTCCGCGCCCTCAGATGTAGACGACGGCGACGAAGCCGAGGATGACGACGATGGTGCCGACGATCATCACCGTCGAGAAGTGCCGGTCGATGATGGCGCGCGCCTGAGGCCCGAAGGCGTAGAACAGCGCCGCCACCAGCAGGAAGCGCAGGCCGCGCGTGATGATGCAGGCGATGATGAAGGTCGCCAGGTTCAGATGCGCGACGCCGGAGGCGATCGTCACCAGCTTGAACGGGATCGGCGTCAGCCCCTTCGCCACGATGATCCAGCCGCCCCATTCGTCGAAGCGGGTCTGGAAGGTGTGGAAGGCTTCCTGCAGATTGTAGAAATTGATTACCGGCTGGCCGATCGCCTCATAAAGACCGGCGCCGATGGCATAGCCGGCGAGGCCGCCGAGCACGGAAGCGACGGTGCAGACGAGGGCGGCGACCCAGGCGCGCCGGCGATTGGCCAGCACGATCGCCGCCAGCACCGGATCGGGCGGGATCGGGAAGAACGACGCCTCGGCGAACGACACGATCGCCAGCAGCCAGAGCGCATGCTTTCCGGCCGAGAGCACCATGATCCTGTCGAAGAGGCGCTTCATCAGCCCGCTGCGGCCGGCCTTCGGCGCGGTTGCTTCCATGTCCGTCACAGTCCCTCCGGTCGTTCGTTCCGCCCTTATCACGGATCGTGATCCGCGCGGCAACATGGCGCTCTGCCGCGCCGCGCGAAAGCGCCGTCCGGGGCTAGCCAATTCCGGCCGCCCGCCCATATTGGAGCGGGAATTCGACAGAAGGATGGACCTTACCCATGAAGCTCACCTGGCTCGGCCACTCGGCCTTTCACCTTGAAATCAAGGGCGCCGTCATCCTCATCGATCCGTTCTTCACGGGCAATCCGAGCTTTCCGGGCAATGAAGAGGCGTGGAAGCGCGGCGTCACCCATATCCTGCTGACGCATGGCCATGGCGATCATCTCGGCGACACCGTCGCGATCGCCAGGGCGACCGGCGCCAAGGTCGTCGCCGATGCCGATCTCGCCGGCTACCTCGCCCACAAGGGCGTCGCCCATGTCGACCCGATGAATTCGGGCGGCACCACCGACCAGGGCGCCTTCCGCGTCTCGATGACGGTGGCGCACCATTCCTCCGCCACGCTCGACGAAAACGGCGTCTCGCATTCGCTCGGTCATCCGCACGGCCTCGTCATCGCCGCCCCGGGCGAAAAGACGCTCTATCATGCCGGCGACACCGACATCTTCTCCGACATGGCGCTGATCGACGAGATCTACCAGCCGAAGATCGGCATCCTGCCGATCGGCGACCGTTTCACCATGGGCGGCAAGGTGGCGGCGTTGGCGGCGCGCCGGTTCTTCCATTTCGACACGGTGATCCCCTGCCACTACGCCACCTTCGGTCTGCTCGACGCGACGGCGGACACGTTCGTCGAGGCGATGCAGGGCGCCGATGCGAAGGTGGCGGTGCCGGCGGTCGGCGAGACGCTGACGCTCTGAGGCGGGAACAAGACCCTCACCCAACCCTCTCTCGCAAGCGGGCGACGGCTTCTATTGCGTACGCTTGCCCCGCACTCGGCGTCATCCCGGGCGAAGACCCGGGATCCATTCCGCCGGGTTGGCAGGCATGCGAGCCGGAGAGGCTTCGGCTGCATGGATCCTCGCCTGCGCGAGGATGTGGTCCGGATCGAACGGCCGCTGCCAACCGGCGCGGGGCTCTCTCTCCCGCCTGCGGGAGAGGGCTGGGGTGAGGGCCTGCCGCGACCGACCAAAAGAAAAGGCCGGCGAAGCGCCGGCCTTTTCGGTTTTCGTGAGCGCTGCCCCGAAAGGCCGCGCGATCTACTGGCGATATTGCTGAATCCGCGTCGTCCGGAGCCCGGCGAGGCCGTGCTGGTCGATCGATTGCTGCCAGGAGATGAACTCCTCGACGGTCAGCGTATAACGCTGACACGCTTCTTCTAGGCTGAGCAGGCCCCCCCGCACCGCCGCGACGACTTCTGCCTTGCGGCGTATAACCCAACGCTTCGTGTCACGCGGCGGCAGATCGGCAATCGTAAGCGGACTGCCGTCCGGCCCGATGACGTATTTGACGCGCGGACGCATTTGATCGGTCATTCTACTCTCACACACTCAACCTGACCTTGCGATGGTGAGACTACGACGTCGGCTTTAAAAATTGACTAAGCGCTCGGCAACAATTCGGTAACGCCTGCAAGCACCTGCGGGAGGTGGAATCCGCCGCGGCGCATCGGTTTTCGTGGCCGCGCCGCCGCCGCCCCGGATCCGCCGATCCGCTTCCATTCAGGATTGTGGCGACGCTTGCGCCTTGAAGATGACGCGATCGCCGCTATAGTCCCGCCCTTAACGCGGCTTCGCCGCCCCATGCGTTTCTGCTGTCGCGGCGAGAAGTTGGCCGCGGCATCCCGGCAAGGCATCCCCACCATGCTCAACAGCCTCGATCTTCCCGGCCGCCCCGAGGACACGCGCATCGTTGTCGCGATGTCGGGCGGCGTCGATTCCTCGGTGGTGGCGGGGCTTTTGAAACGCGAGGGCTACGACGTCGTCGGCATGACGCTGCAGCTCTACGATCATGGCGAGGCGACGCACCGGAAGGGCGCCTGCTGCGCGGGCCAGGACATCCACGACGCCCGCCGCGTCGCGGAAAGGCTCGAGGTCCCGCACTACGTGCTCGACTATGAGGAGCGCTTCCGCAAGTCGGTGATCGATAGCTTCGCCGCGAGCTACATCGCCGGCGAGACGCCGATCCCCTGCGTGGCCTGCAACCAGACGGTCAAGTTCTCCGATCTCCTGACCACCGCGCGCGAACTCGGCGCGGCGGCGCTCGCCACCGGTCACTACGTGCAGAGCCGGTTGCTCGGAAACGGCCATCGCGGCATGTTCCGTCCGTCCGATCTCGATCGCGACCAGAGCTATTTCCTGTTCGCGACAACGCCGGAGCAGCTCGATTTCATCCGCTTCCCGCTCGGCCACCTGACCAAGCCGGAAACCCGCGCCATCGCCCGCGAGCTGGGCCTCGAGATCGCCGACAAGCACGACAGCCAGGACATCTGCTTCGTGCCGAACGGCAAATATTCGGATGTCATCGAGCGGCTGAAGCCGGGCGCGGCCGAGGGCGGCGAGATCGTGCATATCGACGGCCGCGTGCTGGGCCGGCACGAGGGCATCATCCACTACACGGTCGGCCAGCGCCGCGGCCTTGGTGTGGCTTCCGCCGATCCGCTCTATGTCATCCATCTCGACGCCGTGCGCGGCCGCGTCATCGTCGGCCCGCGCGAGGCGCTCGCCGCCCGCCGGCTGGTGCTGCGCAACGTCAACTGGCTCGGCGACCTGCCGCTGGAGGCGGCCGGCGCCGAGGGGATGGAGATTTTTGCCCGCGTGCGTTCGACGCGCCCGCCGCAGCGCGCCGAGATCCGCCGGAAGGACGGCGAGATCCAGGTTTCGCTGCTGGACGGCGAGACCGGCGTCGCGCCCGGCCAGGCCTGCGTCTTCTATGCGGGCGAAGGGGAGGGCGCGCGCGTGCTTGGAGGCGGCTGGATCGCCCGGGCCGAGCGCAACGCCGAGGCGGAGCAGGCGCTCCGCCGCCTGATCGTGACGGATAGCGTCGCCGCAGCCTGAGGGAGAGCAATGCCGGAGTTTTTCGAAGACGTCGCCCGCAAGTGGAAGTCCTTTGCCGGCAAGCGCCGCGCGTCGAACCGCATCGACGAGAACGCGGTCCGCAATACCTATGCCCGCTGGGCGCCGGTCTATGACCGGGTCTTCGGCTATGTCTTCGATTCCGGCCGCCGCGCCGCGGTCAGCTTCGTCAACGAACTGCCGGCCGGCCGCATCCTCGAATGCGGCGTCGGCACCGGCATCTCGCTGCCGCATTACAGCCGCGATCACCGCATCACCGGCATCGACCTCTCGCCCGAGATGCTCGACGTCGCGCGCGAGCGCGTGGCCGAGGCGAAGCTTCCTCATGTCGAGGCGCTGGAAGTGGCCGATGCCGGCGATCTCCAGATGGCGGATGCGAGCTTCGACACCTCGGTCGCCATGTTCGTGCTGACGGTGGTGCCGGATCCGCGCGCGGTGATGGGCGAGCTCGCCCGCGTCACGCGGCCGGGCGGGGCCGTCGTGCTGGTCAGCCATTTCCCCGAGCAGAAGGGCTGGCGCGGCTGGATCGGCGAAAGGCTGGCACCGCTTTCCGCAGCGCTCGGCTGGCACATGGATTTCGACATCAACCGCATCCTCGGCCGCACCGATCTGCGCCTGGTCGACCGTCGCCGCGTCGGCCCGATCGGGTTTTTCACACTGCTCGTATTTGAGCGTGTGTGAAGCGCTGTCGATGCTTGACAGCCCTCGGCCCGGCTCCCTATAAGCGGGCCATTCCAGCCGGCGCAAGCGCCGGCCCTGGGGCGGAGTAGCTCAGCTGGTTAGAGCAGCGGAATCATAATCCGCGTGTCGGGGGTTCAAGTCCCTCCTCCGCTACCAACCCTAAAGCAACCTTTCCGAAGGGGACCATAGCCTCGGCCAATAGGGCGTTGAGGCTTCCCCTGACCTCGATCGCGAAGGGCTCGAAGCCCTTCGACGGAAAGACGCGGACCTCAGCAACGAGCCGGCGCATTGGCGCAACGACTTCAGGCGGCACGGCGGCCGGATCTTGATCGAGCCGATCGTGCAGGATCTTGATGTCGTGATGGTATTGCCGCAGCGCTTGGGGGTGCAGAGAGATGCTCGGGACCGGCTCGGCCGCAGCAAGCTGATCTTCGAGGCGAGCCACCTCGGCCTCCAAGGCTGGCTTGCGCTCCGCGAGTTGGTCGATGTCGAGAAGGCCCCGGGTGTAGGCGTCGATCAGGCGCGAGACCGCACCCTTCGCGTCGGCCAGTCGGCGCTCGATAGAGCCTCGATTGCGCGTCGCGCTTGCGGCGAGGCGCTTTCGCTCCGCCATATACTCCTCGACATACGCCTCGATCGCGGCCGGATGAGCGAGTTGCTCTTGAATGCCCTTCAGCACGGTCCGTTCGATCACGTCGATCCGATATCGGCGATTGTGGTCGCAGATCCCGGCTTCGCGCTGACGCGCGCATGAGATCTGCGGCTGCCCCGTCTTGGTATGCCCGGAGATCGTCATACCGCCGCCGCATCCGGCGCAGCGGAGCAGCCCCGAGAAGATCCGATGATTGCGCTCGTAGTGCTGCGTCTCGGCTCTCGGCCGCTCAAGCCGGGCGCGGGTCGCTCTGAACGTCTCGTCGTCGACGATGCGCAGAGCGGGAACCTTGACGACCTTCCACTCGCTTTCGGGATTGGCGCGGCTGATCCGCCGCCCGCTGTCCGGGTCCCGAACCATGCGAACCTTGTTCCAGACACGGACGCCTTCGAAGAGGCGATTGCGGAGCAGTCCGCTTCCGCGCTCCTTCGAACCAATCATTGCTGACGGCGTCCATGCCTGGCCGCGCGGAGGGGCGATGCCGTCTGCATTCAAACGGTGGGCGATCTCGCGCGGCGGTGCGCCGGCGGCATACTCCCGGAAGATCCGCCGGACGATTTCTGCCTCTACGGGATCGATCTCAAGCTGCCCCGGGGCGCCAGCAACCGGGCGGTAGCCATAGCTGCGCCCGCCGGCCGACAGCCCGCTATCGACCCGGCCGGAGAGCCCGCGCCGAACCTTCTTCACGCCGTCCTCTCGGAACAGTTGCCCGACCAGCCCCCGCAAGCCGATCAAGATTGTGTCGGCCTTGCCTTCGTGGACAGCTTCGAGGTCGACGCCGGCGAAGCTCAGTCGCTTGTAGGTTCCGGCGAGGTCCTCGATGTCGCGGGAGATACGGTCGAGCGCCTCGCAGACGATGACCTGATACTGGCCGTCCTGCGCTGCCTGCATCATCCGGGCGAACCCGTCGCGGCCGACCATCGACCCGCCCGACTTGGCTCGATCGAAGAAGACATCGGCGACCCGATACCCTTTGCGCTCCGCATAGTCGCGGCAGAGCCGCTCTTGGTCCTCGATCGAGCGGTCGCTCTGGAGGTCGGTACTGTAGCGCGCGTAGATCGCGGCGCGGCGTGCCGTCATGGCCGGAGAACCCCCGTAGTCTGTTCTTGCCGTCAACCTATCCAGTGGACCTGATGGGGTCTACTAGGAGGATCGGCCTCACATTTGCGGCCGGCGTCCTGCGTTCCGATAGCTCGGCGAGCGGATCTGGTTCGAGGCCATGGTCGCGGCGAGCCGCAGCCCGGGCGAGGGCGCGGGCGAGTTCGAGAATGTCGGGGGACGGCAGCGAAGGGTGGTTCGTCATTACCAATCCACCTTGATCACGCGCACGCCTGCCTTCGTGGCGCGCGACACCATATCTCTCGTGCCCGACCCGCCAGGGAAGGCGATGCATACCTCGGGCTTCCCCTCGTCGATCATTTGCTGATTGCGTCGAGCGCCGGCAGCGGCGTCATAGCGGTTGCCCCGTGAATTGACCCTCACCACGGCGCCAGCCCGCTCAACGTCGGCTGACCATTCTGCCTGGTAGATCTGCATGGCAATCCCGCGTGCCTTCGCCGAGGAGCCCGCGTTACGGTCAGCGCCGAACGCGCCACCGTGGATAAGCAGCGTGAGCCGGAGGCGGGAGACGGCGGCATCGAGCACCTGAAAGAGCCGCGCGACCTCCTTCGCTGCTCGGGCTCTTTCGAAGTCGAGCTGATCCAGGGGGCAATCCCTTGGAACCTCGCCATAGCCCCGGCCGCCGCAGACAAGGACGCGGGTCATTCGAGCACCGCGCGGAATTCATCGGGCAGGATGCAGTTCGGCGGCGCGTCCCGGAACATCGGCGCGATCTGCGCTGGGGTGAAGCCAGCGAGCCCGCAGCCGATCGGCGTCACCTGAAACTGAAGATCGGGGTGCGCGCGGGCATAGCCGAGAAAGACGAGGACATGGCAATGAACCTCGTTCAGCGGGAGCGTTTCCCAAGGGGTGCGCTTGGTCGGTATCCCGTAAGCGTTGCCCTGCCGGCCGCCGCCGCAGCCTGGGATAGCGCCGCGATGCTGCACCGCCCACAGCGCCGCGCCCTTGCCGTGTCGGCCTTGAAGGTTCGAGCCGAAGACGAATACCGGGTCAGTCATGTCTTTGCCTTCTTGTTCAAGCTCCACAGCGGGCCGCAGAGCGCCGTGATCCGCTTCGCGAGCTTCGGGTCCATGGTCCTGAAGTCGATCGCCGCCGGCTGTACGGCGAGCTGGCCTGAGAGCCATGCAACGCCGGCGCGCCAGGCGGCGTCGTGAGCTACATCGCTTCGGAAGACGCGATCGAGCACGATGCGGTTGAAAGCGACCTTTGCCTCGTTTCGCACGGTCTGAGCCGTCGAGACCTTGAAGCCGGCTTTCGGCTTGCGCGTGTCGGGATCGAACGCCTGCGAGGCGTCGCAGGCAGGGCATCGCCAGATGGCTTCGCCCGCGTTCCGGCCGCAGCGCTTGCCGCAGAAGCGGCAAAGCGGCTCAACGAGCTTGTCCGGGTCGGAGACGGGCTCGAAGAGCGTAGCGCCCGCTCGCTGCCTTCTCGGGCTGGTCATGATCCGAAGGCCCCGGCGTTGATCTTCTCAAGGAACGCTGTGACCTCGGCATGTACCCGCGCGCTCGGCTTGTTGTTGCCAGGTCCCGCGACCTGCGCGACTTCGTATCGCCCTGAATTGTTCTGGACCAGTTCGAGCGTCGCAAGGCGATGCGCACCCTCCCTGATCGAGAAGATCCGGGAACGACCCGCCGCGACCTCGCCGCTGTAGGATGCAACGCAATGGTGCATAGCGCGGCCTTCGAGGAACAGCGCCTCACCAGATCGCAGCGCAACGAACGAGAGGGCCTTGTCGCCCTTGTTCGGGTTGCGCCATTCGATCGGCATTCCGCCATAGTCGACCTCTTCGTCGAAGCGCTTTCCGTACTGCAGAACGAAACGCGCGTTGTCACGGCGCGCGACCAACTCGGCGTGCCAGCGCTCTTGCGCGGCAATCGCCTCTGTGAGGGTCCAGTTGAAATTGAAGCCGCCGTGCTCGATCCGATACCGGAAGAAGTCGCGGAGGAGATCGCGCATATACCCGGACGGGTCGGTGCCGCGCTCGGCGACATAGCCGCTGATCGCCGTCACGAGCCAGCAGAACAGCGGATGACGGCTCGACGCGGCGGTGTAGCGAATGTAGCCATGGGCTATTCTCAACGCGCGGAGCCACTTCAGTTGCAGGCGGCGCTCGCTAGGGATCGCCTGAGCGAGAACGCTCGGTGGGATATTCCGAAGAGCAAGGATGATCTCGAAGTTCGCCGGCGTGACGGCAGCGCCGCTGAGCCGGCGGATCGGGTAGGGCGCGTGCAACTCGTCCAGCATCGCCTTGAGCTTGATGCCGCGTCGCACCATCCCGCCGAACCGGCTCGCAAGGTGCAGGCGTTCCTCCGGCCGCCGGGGAACTCCTCCCCAAGATAGGTAGACGACCGCAGCCGGAGCCTGCCTCAGGTAGTCGATCGACCGCCGGTGCGTCCGCACGAGCACGCTGACGAGAGACCCCATGCCCGACCGCATGCCTGTGGCGGAATAGATCTCGTGCACCTCTTTCCAAGCGGCGTCCCGGTCCCACGGCTCTTCGAGATGGAACTCGTCCTGCTCAACACTCTCCGTCATGGCGCACCTTCGGCTTCTTGCGTGAGGGAAAGGGGCGCGTCGGCCAGGTGCTCTTGCGCTGCGGCGTCGGCTTGGGCTCGTCGTGCTCTCTAGCCAAAAGCCGCCGGCGGAAGTCTTCCGCCGCGCTCTCGCGCTCCGACCGCGCGCGTTCGAGCCTCTTGGTCTTTGCAATCCGGTGGATGTCGGAGCCCGCCGTCGTCGCGCGCTTCGCTCCGCCCTTGCCGAAGGTCTTCTCTCGGTGCTCGTCGATGGTGACGAGGAAGATGTGATCGGGGTCGTTCGCCGGCGGGATCGTGTCGCCGGTGTCGGGGTCGACCGGCCGCAGCGCGAGCGGAGGATCGTGATCGAAGTTGACCTGCTCGATCTTGAGGCCGAGCCGCCGGAGCGCCGCGTGCAGCTTGACGCGATCGGGGATTGCCTTCCGTTTGCTCATGCAATCCCTCCCGCGATCTCGATCGCCGCGCGCTTGCATTGGTCCCAGACGGAGTGATCGAGCCGGGCTGCCTTGGCGTCGTCGTATCCTCGACGCGTCAGCCGCCGGAGCTTGGCGCGCCGCCGCTTGAGCCGTTTCGGCACGAGCGCCCAATGACGGGCGCAGATCCATTCCATGGATGCCGTGATCGGATCGTTCTTGCGGTCTCCGCGCGTTGCCCGGCAGAAGGGGACGCAGCAAAGGAGACGTGCGGGAGGGATCTCATCCCCGGCCATTTCCCAATTCCTTGAGGGCTTCGTCCCGGGCACGGTTCAGCTCGGCCATTGCCTCGTTCGAGCCGCCCGGCATGTCCGGGTGGCGCTGCTTGGAGAGAGCCTTGAAGCGGCTCTCGACATCGCCTGTGGTGACGCTGGGCGACGTGAGGTCGAGCACGTCCTGCCAATGGCGCTGGCGCGGCTCTGAGCCCGGCGGCGGAGCAATGAAGCCGCGCAGGCTTGCGCGCACGAGCGCAAGGGTGCCGTGCCGCAGCTCGACACGCCGCGCTTCGACGATGTGGTGGATCGCCTGGATGTTGGCCTCAACGGTCGAATAGCGGTCGACGGGAATGCAGACCTGCATCCCGTCCCAGACGAACCAAACGGCGACGCCCGGATCAGCCGGCTTGCTCACGCCGAGCGTGACATTCGACGACAAGGTGATGCCGTCGACGCGCTTTCCGCTGTCACGCGCGAAGCCTTCGATGCTCTTTCGAACGTTATCGAGCGCCCCGGAAAGGGATGTCCTGAAGGCCCCTTTCTCGCGGGTCGTGCGCCGGGGGAAGCCAGCCGGCCAGGCCAAGGGAAACGCGGCTGCGGTCACGATGCGCCCCCGAGGCGGACATCCACATCAGGCAAGATCACCGCCGGCTTGAACGTGACGCGGTAGCGGTAGACGCTCACATCGGACGGTTCGAGCTGTTCCACGAAATAGGTCACGTTGTCCGAGAGCCCGAGAAAATGCTTCTTGAACGCCCGGGGGCCAGTCTTGCAGGTGATCGAGACTTCGCGGGCCTTGTCGTTGTTGCCGATCGAGCAGAGCCCCTCGATGCTGAGCATGTATTCGCCGGTGATGCCGTTGTAGAAAACGACCCGGCGGGTGATCTCGAAGTTGTCCGCCGCCTTCGACAGATTGTGCGACGCGACATCCGCATCGGTGCAGCCGGCCAGCAGCGCGGCGGTGAAGGCGACAGCGGCAAGCGCGGTGTGCTTGAGCAAGGCAGTTACTCCGTGATGGCGTCGGCAGAGCCGACGCGGATTGCGAAGACATCGACAGGCGACGAGCCGAAATGCGGGTGGGTGATCTGGCGGCAGGCGTAGCCTCGCCAGGGGAAGACGAGGCGGCGGGATTGATCTCCTGCGGGTGGATAGCCCCGCGTGATCTCGACCTCGTCATAGGCCCGGCCCACGAGCCGCTTGGTCCAGTAGGCCGTCACGAGCCGGTATTCCTCCGGCTTCTCCCCGCACGCGATCTGGTCGAAGTATTCGCCCTTCACTGCGAGGGTCAGGCGGCGGGGCTTGGCGTTCACTTCGTCGCCTCGGAGATCAGTACCGGAACGATCCTGTTGCCGGTCTCTTCGCCGAACCTTGTCCAAGCCGTTTCGATCTGCCCGTCCGTAGCGTCGTGCTTCACGAAATGGCCGGCGAGGTGAAGGCCGTTCACCTTCGCCGCGCGCTCGGTTGGGGAGACGGTGCGGATGTCGATCGCGCCGTCGCTGGCCTTGATGCCGAAGCCTTTGAACTCGGGCACCGCCGGTGCGATCGGAGGAGGCGGAGTGACAGCCCCGAGCAGCCGGGCCGCACGCCGGAGATCGCCGAGAGTGACAACATCGATCGGATCGCCGTCGCCGTCAGTGCCGATCGGAAACTTGAACTCATCGGCGAGCATGATCCCGACTGCGGGATTGGCGCAGAACAGCATGAAGCCTTCGAAGGTGCGGCCCGCATCGGCGAAGGGCTTCAGCGCCTCTTCCAACTCCCGCACGCGCGCCTCGGCGGCGCGTGCGCGTTCGAGGTAGCGGTTATTCGCTTCGAGCAGCTCCTTCTCCCGGGCGACCCGCTCTCCATGCGCGCGCATCGCCAGCCCTGCGACCTGATCCAGCTTGAACCGGAGGAAGGGATCGGGGTCGTCGGGATGAGGTTGGCGCGCGGCCGCGCTCGGCTTTTCCGTGGTCATTGTCGTGCTCCCGGTGAGGATCAGTTGCTAGCCGTCTCGTCGCCGGTCAGTTCTGTCTCGACGATCGCAGTCGCGACCTGCTCGATGATCTGCCGGAAGACGATGCCAGCGTGATCGAGCCGCATCCCCGTCTTGAGCTGGGTTTTCATCACGGCCCAAGCGACCTGGATCGCGACCGAGGCGACCGCGACGATGATCTCCTTCGGATCACCCGCCTTGTGCTCAACAACGGCGGCGTGAAGCTCCCTTTGGTGCTCGTTGTAGGCCGCGACGAAGTCGGCCTCGATATCCGCCTGGACGGCGGCAATCTCTCTGGTCATAGCAATGCTCCATGAGGCCGGAGGACCTGCGAAAGCTGTCGGGCGATGCGCAGGACCCAAGCGTTTTGCAGTTCCGCGAGCCGGGCGCGTGCCCGCTCGGTCGAGAGGTCGGCGGCGGGGGTGGCTTCGAACGCTTGCCCGGTCGCGATCTCCGCGATGCGGCCGGGGTTGCAGCCGAAAAGCGCGGCGATGTCGTGCTGCGCCCAAGGCGTCAGGATCAGCGCCTTGGCGATACTCGCGTCGAGGTCATTGAGCCGGCGGGAGGGAACGGCCATCACTGCACCTCGCGCTTCGGCTTCCGCGCCGGCTGCTTGCGGGGCGGGCGCGCGGCCTTGGCGTCGCGCTTGGCGCGCTCGTCATCGAGCCAGTTCTGCGCTGCGTCCCGGACGAATGCGGCCGATGCCCCCGAGAAGATCATGGGGAGCTGACCGTTCTTGTTGATCAGCGTGGCGACGAACCGGAGCGGCTCGGGGCAGTCCTCGTCGGTCGACGAGTAGACGACGACGCGGATCATTCGCCCGGCCTCCGTTCAAGCATCTTCCCGAGGTCCTTGTCGGAGAGAGAGACGCGGGCGCGGATCGGCACGATGCGCCAGCCCGCGCGCTTGGCGTCGGTCCAGCCCTTGAGAGGGGCATCGGGGCGGTACAGTGCCCCGATGGCCTGCTTTACGGCTCGCGAGCTTTCGCGGCAGTAGTTCGGGGAAACCCAAGGTGCGCGCCGCACCCCGGGCCGGGTCTGCATCGCCCCGTAGAGCTTCAGGATAGAGGGCGGTTTGAACGACATGACGCGCGCCTCAATGCCGGAACGCGGGTTCGTCAAACCGATCCCGGAGCATCCGATCGGCCATCACCTTGCGGATTGCCTTGATGGTCAGGTCCGTGCCCTGCTCCCGGTGCTCACCCGGCGTGCTCTCCGCTTCGATGGCGTCACAGAGTACCTTGACGGACGCGGCGATCACCGCCCCGCTCCCGATCTCGGGCCGACCGTCGTCAGACTTCGGCGCTTTCTCGTTCAGCCACTCCAGCATGGACGCCATGAGGTGGCAGTGCAGGCAATCGTTCATGCTAAACCCTCGGAGAAATCGTGGGCCGGCCTCGGGGAAATCCGGGGTCGGGTATCGTTTGCGCTACAGCGGCCAACCCATGACCTGGGCCGCCGTCTGAACCGCCAGCGCGCCGCCGAGTGCGACCGGGACGACCCGGAAAAGCAGGGCGCTGGCCGCGTTGGGTGTGTTCGTCATCAAGCCCATCGTGAGGAGAAACCCGGCGGCGCAGGCGGGGAGAACAAGCGACCCGTCCACGGCTAGGCGTCCTGCCCGGATGCCGTCAGAATGGTGGTGCTTCCGGGGGCGGCCTGGGGTTCGGGCTGAGCGGGTGGGATCACAACATCCGGCATCGATCCGTCGAGCAGATCTGCAAGGGCGCGCAGCGTGCCGGCGCTCTTGCGAGCGGCGTCCTGATGCTCGGCGATGCGGGAATGGAAGCCGTATGCCGCCGCGACCTTGATCTCGGTTCCGATCTGGAGCGTGTCTCGGCTGTAGCTCTCGCGCCCGCTTGCCTTTTTGAAATCGCCATCCGCGTAGGGGTAGCCGGCCGCCTTGGCAATTTCGTCCTCCGTCATCTCGACGAGGTAGCCGAAGCCGGTCTTCGCAATCACTTTCATTGCAATTCTCCTTCGTTGATCAGGCCGAACCGGGCGTCCGACCTCAGGTCTTCATCGTTGATCAGGGACAGCCGGAGCGCCGCGAGCGCCTCAAGGTCGCGATCGGCGGCAATGCCAAGGCGTACGTCGAGCAGCATTCCGGTGAAGCAGACCGCACCGAGGCCGAACGAAAGCCAACTGGCCGACGCGACAAAATCTGCGATCTGGGCTGTCGTACCGACGCCAAGGACAAGGGCAGCGAACCGCGCCATCCTTGCGTTGACCCGGCACTCGTCTTCGACTGTGGCGATGCGGTTGAAGAGCTGCGCCGCCTTGCGCTGGAGATCGACAGGGCGGCTCATGATCCGCCCTCTTCCATATCGCCGGGATCGTTCGGGTCTACGAGGTCTGGGTCCAGACTGTGCTCCCCGCACCAATCCCGATCTTCGGAGAACGGCCAGACCGCGAGACCCGTGCGGCTGTCGAAGCCGGGCGGGGACCTCCGGCACTGGCCGGTCTCCTCTTCAGAATGGGAGGAGATGGCAGAGTTGTCCCAGAACAGGCAGTTTTCGCAGCGGTTACGCGGGTTCCTCCTGACCAGCATGGTCCCGCGAAGAGGGTACTGCCTCTCGTTGGCGCTCATGATCCGCCATCTTTCGCTGCGGCCTTGGCCTCCTCGGCGCGGCTCTTCGCGCTATCGAAGCCTTCAACCCAGGCCGCTGCCTCGGCGCTTCGGTCGGCCTCGCGATACTCCGGCGGCACTGCCTTTCGGGACATGCCCTTTTGGCGCGCAGCTTCGCCGCGCTGCCGGGCCGTCGCGATCGGGTCGGCGTCCGTCTGTGCTGCTGTGGCGTCGCTGCTGGCGGCGTTCTCGGAGCCAAGGGCGGCGTCGTCGCCGCTTGCGGTTCCGCCTGTGGCAGCGTGATTTGCGGAGACCTGCGCGGCCTCGCCATCCCCCTGAACGGCGGTTGCGCGGGCGTCCAAGTTGGCCACTTCCGCCTCGGCCTCGGCCTGCGCCTTGGTGGGGACATCCGAGAGGGCGTTCTCGACGACCTGATGCGCCGGCTTGGCCGCCTTGGTCCCGCGCAGAAGTTCTTCCGCCGTCGTCTCGCCGTTCTTCAGGTTGGAGCGGATCGCCGAAAGGGTGACGAGGTCGTCGATACCGAGATCGTCCTCGCCTTCAACCTCCATGATCGCGAAAACGTCGGCGGCCGAGAGGTTGTAGTGGGCGAGGGCGGCCAGCGCCCGGCCCCGCCGCTCGGCCAGCGTCTTCACATCGCCCCGGATCACATCTTCCGCCGCATCAACGGCGCGGCGCCAGACGCCTTTCGGAACGCCGGCAAGGATCGCATTGCGCTTGGCGATCGAGCAGGCCGCGTTGCCAGTCACCGCGATCATGTCGTCGTTGAAGATCCGACCGCTCTTGTCGCTGATCCGACGCTGCACCGAGGCACGCGTCGCGCTGTTCGTCTCCAGGTCGTGGAAGAACCCTTCGGCGACGATGATCTTGTTGATGCGGTCGATCGACGTGACAACCGCGCCGCTGCGGTTGTTCCCCCAGGTCTGCTGGATGATTTCAGCAAGTCGGATCGACGGGCCGCGCAGCGGCTTGCCGCCGCGCTTGAGCGCATAGATGCACTCTTCTGCGGTCTCTTCGTCCAGCGTCGCGAGGGACACGATGCTGTCGATTGCCCGCTTGATCGAGCGCGGGAATTTGTGCGCCGTCGCGATCTGCATGTCGATCTCGGCGCGCGCGAGCGTTCCAGCCATTGCGTCGTCGATCATGGCGGGGAGACCCGTCGTGATCACCTCGCCGTCTGCCGTGATGATTTCCTGTTCGGCCATCTGGCCCTCCTCGTGTCGCAAAGGGGCGGTGCTGGCGGCGAGCGCCGTCAGCGGTATTGGGCTTTGGTCTCTTCGAAGATGCGGACGCCCTTCAGTTCTCGGCCACCGGCCTTCACGAACTTGCCGATCGCGCGCTCGATCTCGGCCTGGGACAGGTATGGCCGGAGGCTAGCGAGCGGGATCGCCTTCAGGTTCTCGACCTCGAACTTCCAGCCGGTCTTGAGCGTCGAGACGCCGCTCGCGGTGCGAGTTCGGGCGAGGTCGGCTGCGGAGCCCGCAGCGGCGTCGGTTGCGAGTTCCACGCGCCGGGCAGCGGCGTCGGCCTGGTCCGTCTTGATCGCGGCGTGAACTTCGCGCCCGGCCTCTGCGGCGATCTCCGCCTCGCGGCGGAGCCGCTCCTCTTCTTCGCGAGCGATATTCGCTGCCTCTTCGCGCGCGATCCGCTCCTTCTCGGCCTTCCCGTCGAGGTACTTTTTGCCGCGAGCTTCAAGGATGCTCTTCCCCTTCTGGATCCGGTCGGCCAAACCGGCGAAGAAGGCATTGATCGTGCGCTGCGCTTCGAGGTGGGGCTCGTTCTCGGCCTTGCGCGATGCCTCGGCTTCGGTTGCCACCGCGCGCAGCTTTTTGACGATTTCGCCCAGAGAGGAGTTTTCGGCATCGGACGTGATCTCGACAGGGAGGCCACGCGCTTCGGTGAGCGTGTCCGCGACCTTTTCGATCAGCAGCTCGAATTCGAGCGGCAAGCGCTCAGCCAACGGGGGATTGTTGTGATCGCGGCCGACGCCGCCCTCGGTCTCGCTCGTCATGCTCTTCTCCATCAGAGGTGCCGGCCGTAGGCGGTTTCGAAGTCTTCGACGGTCAGCTCGCGTAGCGGCTCGTATTCGATCCACGCGGCGTCGGTGCCGAACCGGGCGCGGTAATTTGCGAAGTTGCGGCGGGCTTGCTCGACAGCGGCGCGCGGGTCGTCCAGCAGGGGATTGGTGGGGCTGAACTGCGAGGTCCAAACGAGCGGCGGCCCTTCGGACGCCCAGAAGATCCAGACGAATGCCCAATCCGACGCAGCGGCGAGCGCGTCGAGAAATGCCGCGTCGATATCGCCGTGAACCTTGCCCTCGGCGACGAACCGGCCGACATGCTCCCGCCCTTCGAGGTAGAGCGCGGCCTGAACCGGATATTTGAAGATGCGCATCGCTCGGATGCAGAGGACCGGGAACGGCAGGGGTTGCGTGATCGCGATTGACTTCAGATCAAGAATTGCCCGGGGCCGCAGATAGTCGAAGCGGCCCTTGCACCGCACCGGCGCGCCGTCGACTTCAACGGTCCAGAAGATCGAGACCTCCGGGTATCCGTTCGCCAATGCGCCCGAGAGATCGGGGTGGGCGCGGATCATCGCGCTCGCCAAGGCCGCCCGGTCGTACTGGTCCCCGGTGAGAACCCGCTCGCCGCGCGGCGCAAGGATCGCCCTCTCCTTCGCCGTCAGGCGTTCGAGGTCATCGGGACGACGGACGAACGCCTTCTGGAAAGCGGCGGCTCCTTCGAGTGCCGCCTTGTGCACGCCATGTCCGAGAAGTCGGGCCGGCGTTTCCTTGTGTTCCGGCCGGGCGGGGTTGTAGAGGCTGCCGAACCAGTATGCCTCCGGGGCCATGGCGAGCGCCTTGTGATCGCCGGAACCGAGAGCCGGATCGGCGAAGTATTCGACATCGGACAACCCGAAATAGATGCCGTCTTCGTGCTCGATGATGCGGGCGGCCATCAGAGCCCGGCCTCGTCGAGAGCGTCGGGCATAGCATCGACGGGAGGCTGGGCGTTGTACGCGTCGACGGCCGCAATCGCGGCTGCGAGCGGCGGCTTCGGTTCGGGCTCGTCGTACACGCGGCGCGCGCTGTCAGCGGCCAGAACATGCGGCTTTGGGCCAAGGTTGTTCTTCACGATCAGATAGTCGCCAACGATGGCTTCCACCGACCAAGACGCCTGCTCTCCGATCCTCGCGACGGTATCGCCGACCTCGAATGCCTCGCGGAGGGGGCGCTCGCGCAGCTCGGATACCACCGCATAGATGACGGCGTGCCCGAACGTTGGGCGCAGCGTGACATGGTCGTCGTAGCAGCTCTCGACTGTTGCCTCGATCTGCACAACGTCGCCCTTGCGGAACCGGGGCGTGACGTGATCGGTCATCGAATTTCCCTCTCTGAAATTCTGGCGCTAGAACCAGACCCGACGCGCGAACAGCACGGCGGTCCCGTAGATCGCGGGGAGATCATCCGGCGGCGTTCCCGGGTGCATGGTCAGCCAATTGTTGCGGTAGATCTTCGTCGCGGCCTCGTTGCGGGGCAGCCCGTTGAGCGCCCCAAATTCGTCGACGAACATGTCCGCCGGCTCGTCTTGATGAAGGACCGCGACGTGCTCGAACCGCGCGCCGTCGAGCAGAGGCGTGAGGAGGTCCCGCAGGAGGCGATAACCGGGCTGCTCCGGGAGGTCGGCCTCGGCCTGTTCGGGCTCAGCGTCGACGCGGTAGATCGTGAATGCGGTGCGCATGGCGCGTTCCTGGTCGAAAGGGGGGAAAACGGCGGCCCCAGGGGGGGGGCGGGGCCGCCGTCGTGCCAAGGCCGCGAACGGCCTCGGCGCTACTAGATCAAGCGGATCAGACGGCGTGCTTGATCTGGTTGGCGGTGTCCTGAAGGACGCCGATCTTCTCGACGGCCTTCTGCGACGAGCCGGCCGCGCCAGCGGCAAGCTCCTTCACCGCACCGACTTCGCGGCGAGCCGCCGAGATATGCGACACGACCTGCTTGACGCCCTCGCGAACGGTCTGATCTGACGCTGCCGGCTCGCCGTTGGCGGTGCCGCCGATGGCGCCGACGATCATGTCGGAGAACGCCTCGTAGAAGCTTTCGGCCGGGGTCTTCTCGTTGGACGGCGGATCGAGGAGAAGCATGTGCCGCTTCATGCCGATCGCCGAGGCGTACAGGTCTTCCTCGGACAGCGAAGGCCGATCTTCACCAAGCATCGACAGCTTGGCGCGTTCGACGACTTCGCGGATCGTCGCCGGGATCTGGCCCGCAACGACCTCGCCGACGCGTGCCAGGTTGACATCCGGGCCGAGCAGGTCGCGGGCGTAGGCGCGGATCAGACGCTCGGCGGTCTCGGCGTCGGGCTGCTGGATCGAGATCACGGCGTCGAAGCGGCCCGGCCGGAGCAGGGCGCGGTCGATCTTCTCGACGAAGTTCGTGGTCAGGATGACCATGATCTCCATCTCCTTCGAGATCACGCCGTCGATCAGGTTCACCAGATCGTTGACCGCCTCGTCATCGCGATCCGCCGCCCGGTCGATGTCCTCGGCGAAGATCACGCAGGGCTGATAGGTCTGCGCGAATTCGATCGCGGCCTTGAGACCCTGAGAGCGGTCGAGGATGATGAACGTCCAGCCGTTGTCCGTTGCGACCTTCGCCGTAACACGAGCGGTCAGCGACTTGCCGGTGCCGTAGCGACCTTCGAGCAGGATGCCGCGCTTCAGCGGAATGCGGTGCTTGCGGCACGCCTCCGTATTGCGCAGCGGCGAGAAGATGTTGGTACGGATCAGGGCCTCGGTCTCGGCCGTGTGGATCATGTCGGAGACCGCAACCCGCGAGAGGTCGAGGAACTCCGGCTGCTGGCCCATGTCGAGATCGCCGTCGTCATCGACGCCGATGCGGATTGCGCGAGCGCGGTAGACCGACGACGACTTGAGAAGCTCGCGCGCCCGGTTGGCGATCTCAATCAGGCGGGCACGATCCCGCTTGCGAACCACGCCCGTAATGAATGCGCCGGTCGCCACGATGCCGATACGCACCGGTTCGGTAACGCCGGGAAGGCTCATCTGGCCGACAGGCACCTGCACCTTGTCGAGCGGGCCAGGGCCGGTCTTCACGGTCAGGAAGTCGGGCTTGATCTCGCCGAAGAACGTCTGGATGCTTTCGGCAATGACGACGCCGTAGATATCCTGCATGGCGCGGTAGACCGCAACGATCGCGTCCCACGGAGCGGCCTTGACGTACTCGGTCACGTCGAAAGTCTGGTTTTCCTGGTCGCGGATACGACCGATGGTCACGATCGCGTCGTCGTAATCCATCTTGCCGGGATCATTCGGGAGAATGATCTGCTTGCCGTCGTGGCGGATCGTCGTGTCGATCTTCGTCCAGTCGGGGGGCGCGTTGGTGATAGCGTTCATCAGAAACTTCCTCTCAAGGGATCTTCAGCGTTTGCCAGCGCCGATTTCGGGTTGTTCGGGTTGGCGACGGGACACCCTTCCCGCCGCCCTCCGGCGCTCAGCGCCGGTCTCGCCGATCCGCCGAAGCGGATCAGAAGTCGAAGCGGGAGGGGTCGACGCCCAGGCGGGCCGCGATCTTTTCGAGGACAACCTTTTCCTCGGGCTCGATCTCGCCGTCTGCGTTGGCGATATCGACGGCGACGAGATAGACATCGTCGGCCATAGCCGGGCCGTTCGGGCGACCCTTGATGTCGTCGAGTTCGCGAGCGAGCTGCTGGCGCCCGGAGGCGTCCTTGGCGAGCTTGAACATGCGCTCGGAGGTCTGCTCGATTTCGTTCTGCTTGTAGAGCCGGCCGAGCTGCGAGTGGTTCGTGATGATCGAGATCGCCTTGCGGCGCTCGCTCTCCTCGATATCGCCATCGGCGGCGGCCACCAGTGCGACGGCGGCGCAGACCGCTTCCAGGAAGTCTTTATTCTCGCCGTATTCGGCTTTGACTTCCGTCGCTCCGGCCTTGAGCGCCTTTTTCAGAGCACCAAACATTTTCAGATAGTCCTCTCAAGTAATCGGGGACTTTCGCCCGGCCCCGTTTCGGTTCCGACCGCGCTCAGCGCGCGGTGCGGGATGCTTTCCACCGCTCAAAGCAGCGGCCGATCCAGAAGAAGACCCCTGTCCAACACAGGCCGAGGGCCATCTCCGGTAGGTTGTTCACGACGGCGATCCACATCGCTTGCCTCTCTATTCGAGCAGACCCACGCACATCGGGGTCTCGCAGTAGGCCCGGAGGCGGAACCCGCCCTCGGGGTAGTGGTAGTGAAGGGGCTTGGAGCAGACCGGGCAGGGGATCGTCCCGACATCGCCGGGCTTCCCGTCAGGGATCGCCCGCAGTGCCCGGAGAGCGCGCTCGACGCGGGCGATCCGCTCGTCGGCGTCGTCTCGGCTCGGCGCCTGGCTCGTCATGGTCCGTCGTCCTCCGGCGGCGCTTCCTCGCTGGACGTCGGCTGGTCGAGGAAGCGGACCCGGGGCAGGGAGATCGGGATGTACCGGATCAGCACCCGCTCAATGCCGTGCCTCGGCATGAGCAAGACTTGGCGGTGCATCCGCGTCTCGACCTCGATGTTGAAATCCTTCGCGAGGGAGGCGGCGCTCATGCCTTCCCCCCGTTGATCGAGGGGCTCGTCCAACTCGCGCTAGGCGAGTGGCTCCGCACGTCCGCGAACTGCATTGCGAGCGGTCCAAGCCGGTCGACTGCGATGGGAGCGAAGCCGCGCGAGAGCAAGGCAGAAACCGCGTCGGCTTCGTTGACGGGCTGCACTTCCGACAGAGCGAAGACCATCTGGTCGACGATCTTTGCGCCGATGAAAACGGCTAACTTCGCGCTAGGAATATCGAAGATAATTGACATTGCGGTGGCCCGCTAAGGGGTTGCGAAGAGCCGGCGGATAACGGCCGCCGGCCGCCTTTCCAGTGCTCGGCTACGCGACGCGATCGAGGATGCGGCGGGCCTCAAGCTCAAGCTCGACGCGGCGGTCGGTGTTCGGCTCAGACCGCGCCAAGGCGGTGATGCCGGTCGCGAAATCCCAGATCGTGCGGGCGGGGCGGCCCTCTTCGCGCTCGACCGCTTCCAGCACCGCCCGGGAGCGGCTCGCGGTGAACTTCCGCTGCTGAAGGAACGAGAGAGCCTCGTCCTGGTCGCTCGCGACCTTCGCGGCCTTGGCCTTTTCGACGCCGTCGAGAAGCCGCTTCACAGAGCCGTCAGCGAAGCTCTTGAGCGCGGGCCGGGTCTCTTCGATGAACCGGCTCGGCGCGTACTTGCTGTGGCGCATCGTGACTTCCTGGAAGCCCTCAACGCCCCACATCATCCGGTTGCAGCACACGGCGCGGAGGTAGAAGGCCGCGAGCCGCAGCGCAGACGATCCGACTTCGGAGTTGGTGATGTAGAAGCCCCGAAACATCAAATCGGGGTCGCCGCTCGGCAGCTTTCCAATCTCGATGGGATTTCGGTCGTCGACGAGGAAGACGAAGACATCGCGATCGGAGGCATAGAGCGTCGTCGTGTCAGTGGTGACGGGGTGCTCGGGGTCGTAGAGCATCGTGCGCCAATCGAGGACCCCCGGAACTTTCCAACGCTCGTCACCGGCCCCATTTCCGGCGATCTGCATCACCGCCTCGACGACCTCGCGGTCGAAGATCCGGCCGTAGTCAGGCCCGGTCGCCGCGAGAAGCTCGTCGCCGGACGCGTACGCTTTGATCTCTTCGGTCGGGCGGTTGTAGCGCATGCCGTACTGGAGAGCGTCCGCCGCGATCTGCGAAGGAAGCTTCCGCAGATATCCCGCCGGAGCCTGCGCCAACCCCGCCAACTGGCTGAAGCTCCAATGCGTCGGAGCGATCTCGTTGCCGTTCGGCAGACCGATCGACAGGCGGTGCAAGTCGTCGGGAGTGGTCGGCTCGGGAGCGATGAATTCGATGCGGCGGATGTCGAGCCGAGCCTCGAAAGAGCGCTCGGCGCGGGCGGCTACGCTATCGCGAAGGGAGGAGAGGGAGAGGAAGCGCTGATCTGCCGGTCGGCTGATCCACTGTTTGGAAAGGTCGGAGCGGGTATCACCAGCGTGGAAGTTTCCAACAGCGAAGGCGGAAGTCTTGACGGGCGACGACGGGGCGGCAGAGACGATATCCATGAGCTTCTCCTCACCGCTCAAATCGGCGGCGAGGTCTAGGTAAGCGGATATGCGATCGGATTACAACCCTCGGATCAAAATATTTCCAACTGATATCCAATCGGTCGGGCCGGGATTTTTTGTGCATCGCACACGCGCTTTTGGCATGGCTCTTGCGGCGTGCGCGCCCGGGTTTAGAAAAATCCTTTCCGATAGATACTAAGGGGGGGATAGGGTTAATACCCTATCCCCTCTTAACCGTAGTTATATACTGGTTGCCGCGCGCGCGTATACGCGAGGGCGACGCGAGCGCGTCGCGCGCACATACGCGAGGGGATGGGATTTAGTGGCTCGGCCGCATCGCTGGGGACAGGAAAAGCTTTATCGCCCGGGTCACAATTCCAACGATCTCGACCTTCTCGCCGGTGGGAAGGCGCGAGAGCGAGATCGGGGCGAAGCTGTTTTCGGCGCGCGCAGGGCTTGCGCGAAGGACGAGGCCGTCGCCGGCCGCTTCGACCAGGCGGAGGGAAAGCTCAATTTCCCGGCCGCCCGCGCGAGACCTGCGGCAGACTACAACCGAACCGGGCTGCGGGGCTCCCGGGAACTTCACCGCCGCGACGAGCATGCCGTCGTAGATGCCTTCCCCGGCCATTCCGTCGCCCCGAACGAGGAAAGCTCGGTTTTCCAATCCAGGAAACCGGCTGTCCACTTCCATCGGCGTCACTTCTGGCACGGTAACGGAGCGCATAGCGGCTTCCGAGCGCCAGGCTTCCGTCTCGCAAATACCACCGAATTCCACCCATGAGTGGTCTCGGGGAACGGTTTCTGCAACGGGCTTGCGTACCTCTTCCTGATCTCCGGTCAAGTAATCTGGATCGCAGCCCAAAGCTTGCGCAACCAGACTTAACTTGTCGGCGCGAATAGACGCTTTGCGTCCGATCATGAGGTCGTTGATATAGCCGCGCTCAAGCCCCACAGAGCGCGCAAGCGTGATTGGCGACTTGCCTATCACTTCGACGCGCTCCTTGACGCGCGCCTGGGTTATGCTTGGAACCTTCGGCATTTATTCTCACCCGTCGTTCAATCACCGGTCTTTCCGATCGGCCGTTCACCTATACGCGATATGCGCAAAAAGCGCTATTGACTTTTCCAACCGTTTCGCAACGTACAATGCCCCTCGTTCCAACGATTTGATTGGGTGTTTACAATGCCAATGGAGCCCCTTCTGCGCGGGCATCTCATCTCCCTTTTCGAGGCGTACCTGGCCCACACCGGGCATGCCGAGATCCGAACATCGTTAATTACGAGCGGGGATGCGCGCTTCCTTAAGAAGCTCCGCGAGGGCACGTCGATGTTCTCGGTCCACGTCTACGACAAGACCGTGGCCGGCTTCGCTGCAATCTGGCCCGAAGACCTGCCGTGGCCGACCGACATCGAGCGGATCAGCCAGAGCGACCTCGTGCCCCGTCCCCGCAAGCCCCGATCTGACCGGGCTGTTCCGCAGGCTGCGGAGTAGCGCCGAACGCGTGCCGCGTCCCTCCCACCCCCCCCAAAGGAGATCAACATGGCTAAGAACAAGCTGACGTCGGCCGACAAAGTCGGCGGCGTCTCGGCAGAGGACCTTCGCAAGGCGATCGAGGAGATCAGCCGGCAGAAGTCGCTCGCATCCGAATATGCGGGCCTTGCCGGTAAGGCCACGCAGGGCGCGGTCGAGCGCCACGGCCTTGAGAAGAACGCGCTCACGTTCACCCGTCGCATCCACGACATGGAAGAGAACAAGCGCAGCTCGGTCATCTATTCGAGCATCGACTACTGGAACAAGCTCGGCTTGTTCGATCAGGGCGACGCCTTCAATGACCCGATCGAGCTGTTCCGCGAGATCGTCGCGCAGGCTGATGCGGCTCGGGGGACCTCGAAGCCGGAGAAGCGCAAGCTGCCCGCTGAAGACAAGGCCCTCAACGACGCCCTGACGCACTGAGGCCGGGCGATGTCGATCTTCAGCGTTACGACTTCGATCCCGAGCAAGAGCGGCTTCGTCTGGTTCATGGCGGAGTTTGAGCAGGCGACCCTCCGTGAGATCCGGGACGTTCTCAAGGCTGACGGGTTGATCATCTGTCAGAAACTGGAACTCGAACACGGCGCGGGCGACAGCCGCGTGATCCGGTCCAGGCAGGAGCAACTCGTCGGCCTGTCCGGGGTTCTCACGATCACCCCGGCGCACTTCCGGGTCATCGAGCCGGACGATCGCTGAATGCCCTCGCTCAAGAGCCGGCACTTCGACCCGATCACCGTGCCGGCTGAGGCTGGCCGCCGCAGGGTCCACCGGATCACATGCGGCGGCTGCGGCGCCACCAACGATGTGAGCGCCAACACCGAGTGTGGCTCACGAGCCCACTCGGACCTTCTCAAGATCTGGCGTCGGGGCGGCTGGACTATCGGGCCGAACCCGCGCCGCGACCGATGCCCGGGTTGCTCCTCCGCTCATCGCCGGACCAAGCGCGCCCGCGCCATCCCCATCCCAGAGGTAGGCATGTCAACCGCACCGAACGAACCCGCCCCGGCGGGCAACGGCGACGGCAGGGCCGCTCCGCGCCTTGTTTCCGTTGCCGACATTCCCAGGACGCCGAGCTTCGACGATCGGCGGATCATCAACGCGAAGCTTGAAGAGGTCTACCTCGACGAGAAGCGGGGCTATGGCCCCGGCTGGACCGATCAGAAGGTCGCCGACGATCTTTCGGTTCCTCGCAAGTGGGTCGAGATCCAGCGGGAGGCGAACTTCGGGCCGGCGCGCGACAACGAGGATATCCGAGAGGCGGTCGAGACCGCCAAGGCGCTGCGTGAGCAGGCCGAAGCTTTGCTCCGCGATGTTCGCGCCGAGGGCGAGCGCATCCGCGCGTTTGGCGAGGCGCTCGCCGAGAGGGTCGCCCCGCTGTCGAGCAGCATCGTTGCAGTCGATCGCCGGCTCGCCGCGATCGAGAAGGCGGTGAGGTAAGCGATGGCTGTCTTCTGGATCGTAACCACGCTGCCGGGGAAGCTCCCCGACCGACCGTATCAGCTCGTCTTCAGCGCGCCGGAATACGAGACGGTCAAGGACCTCTCGGATGCGTTGGCCGCACGCGGAACCGTCCCCGGCGAGAGGCTGTCGGTCATCGACGACGGGAAGGGCCGCAAGATGGTCCGCGCGCGCTCCCCCTACGCGATCGGTGCATTCGCGATCGGGTCCATCCAGCCCTCGATCCACGAAATCTGGGAGCCGGAGGATTGACCCATTCCGGCTCCCTCTTGTTTCTCGACATCGCAACTCGATCCGGGTGGGCCGAAGGCGTCCCCGGCGAACGGCCGAGCTTCGGCTCGATCAAACTCGCCCCGGCCGGCGCCAGCGGCGATGAGGTGCTGGCGGGGATGGTGCGCTTCCTTGGCGAGCGCATCATGGCCTTTCCTCCTCGCTGGATCGTCTACGAGGCCCCGCTGGTGCGAAACCAGCGGACGGCCGAATTGCTCATGGGGCTTTGCGGCGTCGTGCGCGGGGTCAGCTACCGGCTTGGCGTTCGCTCGATCAAGCAGATCCACGTCAGCACGGTTCGCTCGCGCTTCCTTCCGAAGGGCTATCCGAAGGGAGGCCCGGAGCTGAAGGCCGCTGTCATCGATGAGGTCGTCCGGCGAGGCTTCGATCCCGCCAACGACGACGAGGCCGATGCCCTGGCAGGCTGGATCGTGGCGGTCGGGATGATCGCGCCGAAGGTATCGCCCCAATACGACCCGCTTCTCGCGGGTGGCCGCCCTAACGCGGCTCGGCTGCTGTCCCCAACGAAGACCGAACCGCGTCGAGCCCGCCGGGCCGCGCAAGCCGATGAGGAGGTCCCGCTTTGAACACCGACGCTGATTTCGAGAGGCTCGCTGCGGCCCCTCCGATCCTGCCGCTGCCGTGGACCGTCGATCGGTTCCGCCTCATGGGCGCGGATGGCGCTTGGAGCGAGGGGACCGTCGTGGGCTGGACCTCTGGTGGGTTTGGGATTTGGGCTCGCGCGATAGAGAACGGGGTCGTGCTGTTCTGCCTGACCCATCTCCGCACCGGCGCGGCGCTCGTCTACTTCGTGGATCTGCATGACGCCGCCCGGTACGCCGACCTTGCGAACACGGTCGCCGACTGGAGTGAGATGGAAAGCGCCGAGGCGGCGGCGACTGCCCCTTGGCTTGAACGCTGGACCCGCACCGCTGCTCTGACGAGGGCAATCGGCTTTCACCGCCTCGTCGGTCTTCCGGTCAGCGTCCCGGTTCCAATTCTGATGCTGGTCGAAATGCCCGCGCCGGAAGCGGCGGTGCTGTCATGAGGCTCCCCGCCCAGACAATCCGCCGCCTGTGCCGGGGTTCGCGTCCCATCATCTGGCCTTTCTTCGAAAGGGCGGTGTCGAACGGGCGAACCTTCGGACTGAGCTCGGCGGGCTACGACGTTCGGATCGCAGAGACAATTTGGGTGTGGCCGCTCTGGGGTCGGCTCGCCAGTACGATCGAGCGGTTCGAGCTGCCCGCTGATCTTGCGGCCGACGTGAAGGACAAATCGAGCAACGCTCGCCGGTTCCTGACCGTCCAGAACACGACCGGCGAGCCGGGCTGGCGGGGGCACCTGACCCTTGAGCTGACCCGCCACCTGCCTTGGCCGATCCGCATCAAGGCCGGCACGCCGATCGCGCAGATCGTGTTGGAGCGGCTCGAAGAGCCGACCGAACAGCCCTACGCCGGTCGCTATCAGGATCAGGAGGCCGGTCCGCAGCGGGCGCGCGTGGCGCGCGCCGGGGGGCGGGTATGACGACGAACCGCTCCTCCGAAGAATTGGCAATGCGTGATCTGATCGAGGCTTGGGGCCGGCGGCGCTGGCCAGGCGCGCGGGTCGTCCACGAACTGGTGGTCGCCGACTGTCGCATCGACATGGCTTTCATCAGCGCTGATCATCTCGCCGGCGTCGAGATCAAGTCCAGCCGGGACGTGATGACGAGGCTCGATCGTCAGATTGAGACCTTCCGGGAACACCTGCCCGAGGTATGGCTCGCCTATGCGCCCCGCTGGCTCCCCGTTCTCGGCTACGACGGCGGCAATCGCCGGCTCGGGTCCGGGATCGGCCACATCATCGTCAGTGATGCTGTCGACGAGATGATCCCGTTCAGCGCGACCTCGCGGCGCGGCTACCCGCGCAAGGCGGTCATCGACGAAATGATCACGTCGAAGATGCTCAACCTGCTGTGGCGCGACGAGGCATTCGCGATCGCGCAACGGACGGGGGCGGTCAAGGTCAACTCCCGATCGAGCCTTCAGGCGATGAAGCCGGCGCTCGCCCGCGCTCTCACCGGCGGACAGATCGTGCGTGAGGTCTGCCGGTCGCTACGCGACCGTGACGCGTTCTGGAAGGCGGATCAACCGATGGGCGAGGCGGCGTGAGTGGCGACGAAATAGAGCACGCCGCGCACCTCTGGCTTCAGGGGTTCGACACGGCCCGGATCGCTTCGGTGTTGTTTCTGCGTGAGGCCGCCGTCTACCGGAACCTTTCAGCGATCAAGGCTCGGGCAAAGGAAATTCTGGAGAGCACCCCGCAATGACCCCGTCTCACCGAGTTGTTTCCGATGGATGAAGCGAAGCCTGAGGAAGCTACGGGAGAACCCCAAGAAGCCGAACAGGATCTCGGGCCGCCGGCCGCCGTCGACCCGCCCGAACCGCCGAAGAAGCCGGTGGGCCTGTCCGAGATGGCCGAGGTCTGCATGGTCGAGGCCATTCGGATCACCTCGACGCAAGAGGCGCTGATTGCGGCGGGATATCGGATCGAAGCCGAACCCCGGCAGACGCGGCGGGCCGAGGTCATGGAGGCCACGGCGAAATTCCTGGATGCGCTGGCGCCGCACCTGCCAGCCATCCGACAGATTTTGAAGCGGCCTCAGGGCCGCGCTTAGCATTTCGGGGCTTCATCTTGGAAGATCAATTCGGTCAGCACATCATGGGCGTCGCGGAACTCCTCTGGGGGAAGCCGCGCGCCGGCGGGACGAAGACCGAGCAGCGGTTCGGGGATGGCCGCACCGTCAACCCGGTCAAGGGGCTCTGCTTCGTCCACGGCGAGAACGTCGGCGGCGGCGTGCTGTGGCTGATCGAGCGCGAGGTCGGCCTAAAGGGTCGTGATGGGATCGAATGGCTGCGCAGCCACGGTTTCCCGATCGAGGATGATCCGAAATACGAGCGCCGCGCCGCGCCAGAGCGCCGTCAGCCGGCGGCGCAGCCGGTGCGGCGGCAGCAGACGCAGCCCGCCGCCGATAAGCCTGACGACGGCGCGCGCAAGGAGTTGGTCAGGACGTGGGACTACGTCGATGAGGCGGGCAAGGTCCTGTATCAGACGATACGGTTCCAGTTCCGCTTGCCGGACAAGACTTGGCGGGTCGGCGAGGATGGGAAGCCGGAAAAGACCTATTCACAGCGCCGAGTTGCCAGGCCCGACGACGATCCTGAGAAGGTGCGCGATGGATGGGTCTATAGCCTCGCCGGCGCGCGGATCGTGCCGTACCGCCTCCCAGACCTGATCGAGGCGGTGAAGGGCGGAGATCGGATATTCTTCGTTGAGGGCGAGAAGGCTGCCGACGCGCTGTGGGAGCTTGGCGTCCCGGCGACCTGCAACCCCATGGGGGCGGGAAAGTGGTGGGACGAGCTGACCCCGTTCTTCGTCGGCGCGGATGTCGTCATCATCCCCGACAACGATCCGCAGGCGATCAACAAGGCGACGCGCGAACCTCTGTTCCATGCGGACGGGCGGCCGAAGCGCGCCGGCATCGACCACGCCGAGGCCGTGTTCGGGAAGCTCAGGCCGGTAGCGAAGGCGGTCGGGCTGCTCGATCTTCCCGGGCTCCCGCTGAAGGGGGATGCTTGGGACTGGATCATGGCCGGCGGCAGCGCCGAGAAGCTCTATGATCTGGCCTTGACGGTGCGCCCGCCTGAGGCCCGCCCGCAGCCACGGTTCATCTCCAGGTTCGGTGCGTTGCGCTGGCGCGATCTCGACGCGCCTGGTCCTGAACACGAATACCTGATCGATGACTTTCTGACCGTAGGCGACAAGAGCGTCATCGGCGGGCCGTCGAAGTCCGGCAAGAGCTTCCTCGCGATCCACGCCGGCATGTCGGTGGCGCGAGGCGTCGATTTCTTCGGGCGGCCGGTTCGGCGCGGCCTCGTGATCTATCAAGCCGGCGAGGGCGCGCGCGGCGTGAAGAAGCGGTTGCGCGCCTATCGGAAGCACTTCGGGGTGCCAGCCGACGAAGATGTCCCATTCGTGCTGTTGCAGAGCAAGATCGACCTCTACCGGGCCGATGGGGACACGGCGGCCTTGATCGAGGAGATCAAGGCCATCTGCCAGTTCTATCCCGAATATCCGTTGGCGATGTTCTTCATCGACACGCTCGCGACCGCGCAAGGCGCGGCCGACGAGAACAGCGGGAAGGACATGGGCGCGGTCCTCGACAACATCGACCGGATCAACCGCGAGACCGGGGCGCACGTCTGCCTCGTCCACCACATGAACGCGCAAGGGTCGAAGCTCAGGGGGCATACCTCGATCATCTCGAACCTCGACCAGGCGATCTTCGTCACCCGGGACGAGACGACCAAGGTCCGCACCGTCACCCTCGACAAGCAGAAAGACGATGCTGACGGGATCAATTTCCGCTTCGAGCTGATGAGCATCGAGATTGGCTCTCGGCCCGGCGCTCACCCGGACGATCTGCCTCGCCCTATCACGAGCTGCGTCGTGGTCGACGTGGGCCAGAAGGCGAAGGCGGTGGAGGAGCGAGCGAAAGGCTTCAAGCTCAGCGTGAACGAAAGCGTCGTGTTCCGTGCGCTGCTCGACGCGCTCCGCACCCAAGGAGAGCAGGCGCCATCTTCCCTCCGGCTGCCCCTTGGCACGAAGGTCGTTCGGGCTTCCCATTGGAAGAAGGCTTTCGAGGCAATCGCGCTGATCGAGATCGGCGAAGAGAACGACGAAGAGGCGCAGAAGCGCCGCGCCGATGCGATCAGGAAGCAGATCAAGCGCGCCGGCGAGAGCCTCTTGAAGTTCAACATCATCGGTCGATCGGAGCCGTTCGTGTGGTGGACGGGGAAGGCCGTGCTTGGCTTCCCGGAAACCTACGATCGGACAAACGCGCCAGACCAGCGCCCAGAACCGCCCTTCGAAGCGGACCAAGCCTCAGCGTATGCGGACACAGACGACAGCATTCAGGACTTGATCGGTTAGAAGACGGGGGCGTGCCATGCCGCAGATGCGAGTACTGGACGACGAAACACTGGAAGACTTGGACGACCGGCGAGGCATCGCTCCGGTCTATGGCATGGACCCCGACATCTGGGTCCCGAAGCTCGTCGAGCGCAGGCTGGTGGGGGCCGCCAGGCTGATCAACAGCATCGCCGGGCCGGTCGGCCCGAAGGGCTACGGCTCGGGCATGCCGCGATACGTCCACAGCGAGGCGGAGGCGTTCGCCGCGCAGATCCAGATGGACGAAGAGACGAGGGAACTCGACGCCGTCGCCCGGAACCGTGGGCGTATCCGGGCGACGAGCCGGGACATCTCGCTCATGGAGGCGGCGCTCCGCTGGCCTGTCCGTTACCTGGCGGAGGCAGCCGAGGTGCGGGGCGTGCTTGCGGTCTATCTGCGCTGCAAAGCCTATCGCACGCCCTTCGATGGCGCCTGCAAGAAGCGCGGGTGGTCGCGGGCAACCGCCTACCGCGACCGCGATCGAGCCTTGGCGCTGATCGCTCAAGCTCTCAACAAAGATGGTGTCGAGGTTGAAGTCTGATGGCGAGATGGACTGAAGAGCAGATCGATGAGGTCCGGCGACTTTACGCCGAAGGAAAGTCGGCGCGACAGATCTCCGAAACCATCGCCGGCGGCTTCTCTCGGAACGCAATCTGCGGCGTCATCGACCGCCATCGCATGATCCGCCGGGCCGGCGCGTCAGTTCCGGTTCCGGGCCGACGCGTGCGGCCTCAGAACTCGGGGAAAAAGAAGGGCCAGAAGAACGGGCCTGACGTGACCAAAGCGATCAAAGTTACAGAGCAGCGCCCGGAGGTCGCGCCATCGGCGAACCCGCCCGAGGCGCGCCCGACTTTCGACTTGGAGATGCTGACCGACTTTCAGGCTGGCCGAGCCGTGTCCGAGTATGGCCTCGGGAAAGGTCCTCGGCCGCTCTCGATGCTGGCGCTGTTCGATTGCCGCTACGTGATCAGCGGAGAGGGTATCGACGCACTGTTCTGCGGTGCGACAGCGCGGGTCGGCTCAAGCTACTGCGATGACCATCATCAACGTTGCTATCTGAAGTCTCGCTCGCCGTCGCGGGAAGGTTGAGGGGCCGCCGCCGGCACCCCGGCGGAGGCGGTCACCATGTCTTGTGCGGATACTCGCCCGGCCGATGGTGAGGCAGCTCCATGATCCGCTCGAACGCCGCCCGGAAGGCTTTCGCGGCCTCGTCGCGGCTATCCTCGCGACCATACTTCTGAACCGTGGTCAGGCCGCTTTCCTCGATGCCGGAGATCGACCACTGCCAGAACGTCGTCAGCCCGACCGTCTCCTGCAGGATGGTTCCGACGCGCTCTTCTCCATTCCAGACGCGATAGATCTCGCTGCCGGCCGCGCCGGGCTCGTGGCGAAGGACCAAGCCGATCACGCCTGCCCCTCCTCGACGATCGCTCTCAGGCGATCCAGCATCTGCCGGGACATGCTGAAGTCATCCGCGCCATGTTCGTTCGCGCCCAGGCACAAGTCGACGACGAGGGAACGCGGCTCCTCTCCGGCGATCTGGCACTCCGCCTTGGCGCGATAGAACAGCCGCCGCGCCTCGGCGGCGGTGCGCGTCGGGTGGTTGAGGACCGTGACCGGCTCGGTCTCGTCATCGGACATGCCGCAGACGTGCAAGCCGATCGCGCACGGCGCGTATTGTGCCGGCCGAGCGGTCATATCATGCCCTCTTTTTTGAAGGCGAGGGCCGCTTCATCCTGTGAAATCTACCGTCAGCGTCGCGGTGGACCCATCCGCCGCTGTCTCCGACCTTGGTCAGCATTCGCAGCGCGTCGTTGATACGGGTCTGCCAGCCGGAGCCTTCGCCCTTGAAGTGTGCGATGACATCGGGGTCGAGCCGAAGCGTCACCACTTCCTTCTTCGCCTTGACGCCTGGCCCGCGACCGCGCCGGATCGACGCCGCCAGCTCAGGGAACGCCTCGGCGAACGGGCGGGCCTGTGCAAGCTGCTCGTCGGTCGCCTCGGGGGCGTCCGGGTCGCTCGCGATACGCTGCTGGATCTCAGCCTCGGTCAGCGCCGGGTGCTTTGCTTTAGCCATGGGCTTCCCTCTCTTTCTTGCTTGCCGGCCGCATCGAGATCACCGAGATTGCCTCGGAGCCGAGCGGGCGGAAGACGACGGCGACGACGATTTCGCCCTCGTGTTCGCCAATCGCCATGAAGCGGTCGGCCTTCGCCGGGACAACGGTCGAGCCGAGGAAGAATTCCTCGGTCAGATCAGCGAAGTCGAGACCGTGCTTTGCAAGGTTCGTTTCGCGCTTCGTGGTGTCCCATACGATTTTCATGAGCCCACTTTCTAGTGAGCTATCTGGGCTGTCCAGCCTAAATCGTCAATACAGAATAATTATCTCAAGAGGGGATGAGCGCGGATGTTCCTCGTCGGAAGCGACCAGAACGACATGAAGGTCAGCATCGCAATTCGCCACATCGTGGCGCTGGTCGAGCACGAGGCGGTCGGGTCCGGCGGCGTGCTGACGCAGGTCTTTACGACCGGGCAGCTCGCGGACGACGTGCAAAGCTTCTATCTGAAGATGACGCGCGACGAGGCTATGGCGGAGATCTCCCGAGGCTTGAACTAGCACCTCTGTCGGCCGAGCGCCGCCGCACTATGTTCGGGGGAATGCGCAGCTTTCCGCCGGTTCATCTATGGCGAAGCCTCGGCACAACTGAGGTCGTTGCCGACGTGGTCCGCGCCGCCGAATGGTTGCTCGAAAGATGGCCGCCCGAATTCGTCTCGACCCCGCTGCACCGCGCCGCGCAGATCGCTTGCCTCAAGGCCCTAGAAGACGATGGAGATCCGATCGAGGTGCGCGCCGCTCTTATCAAGGCCGCAGAGGAGGCCGACATTCTGGCAGAGCGGGACGGGCCGGATTTCAGCCGCCGCGGCTCCGCAAAATCGCCGCGGCGGGGTCGGAGAGGGAGCGCTGGCTAAGAGCCGCCGAACTCGATCATCGCAAAATCACGGTCGGCCTGCTTCTCAATATCGAAGGCGCGGAGGAGCCATTGTGGCTCGGGATGCCATTCCGTCGCGCCGTACCAGACGCCGCGCGGGATGATCGTGCGCAGGTGGCTCTCTCCGCGCCAGTTCGTGTAGAGGATCTCCAGCGGCGGCTCGCCTGGCTGCGTCGGCACCCCCAGCCGGACGGCTAGAGCCTTTGCCTCTTCCGCCTCGATCGGCCCGCGCTTGCCTGCGGCGACAGCGAGCAGAGTGTCCTCGACCTTGACGCGTCGGTTCAGGAAGTCGACAGCAGCGTTCCAGAACGCGCGCTCGGCGGGCGTCAAGCGATCGGCTCCCATCACGTCTCTCCCTTCGGCGCGGGAGAGGCGAGAGAGCGGATCTCCGAGGCGTAGTGTTCGTGCATGTTGGCGCGGCCTCCTCCGGCAAGATGCCCTCGGTTCCACCTTGCCTTCTCGTCATGCCACTTCGCCGCCGCCTCGATCCCCCGCTCGAACCCCTTCGCCTCGGCGTCTGCGTAGGTGGGAGGGGCGGAGACGAGAGCCGAGCTGATGCGCCGTTCGAAGTCGGCTTGAGCGGCGGCCTTGGCGGCGTTGATGCTGCGGAAACTCCCCAGACCATCTACGGTGTACGGGCCTTTGTGATCTGTGTGCCCTCGGCCATAGCCTGTCCAGTCGATCCGGTATGACTTGGTTTCCGTTCGCGCGCCAACCGCCCAGAAATATGGGTCAACGCCGTGCCCAGATGGTCCATACCACTCCAACGCCTTGACCGCCACCGGCTCCTGCCCTGGCGCTTCGGCTGCGGGAGGCGTGAAGCGGGAAAGCCTCTTGAGGATCAACGCCGTGATCATGTCCTCGTTGTTCGGCCTCGGCCCCGCAAACCACTCGATCATCATCTTGGCGATCGAGCGCGCCGCATCCTCGGCTTCGGCTTCGGCTGCGGGAGGCGTGGGGGCGGCGGCGAGGATGGCGCGGATCTCAGCGGCGGCAGTTTTAGCCAGCAGCCCGGGGTGCACATCTTCGCCCGCTTCGTACTGCTCGCCGTTGCTGTCGGTATAGCCGGTCGGATCGGCATAGTTGTCGAGTGCGGCCAGAGCCACACGGGCCACTTCCGGCACCGCCACGGCTGGCGCGGGTTCGACCAGAGCCGAGGCGCGCCGATCGTGATCGGCTTGGGCAGCGGCTTTCGCTTCCTTCTGAGATCCATACTGCTCCCAGACGAACGCATCGTGGGCCATCCAGAGCGTACCGTCTGGCTCGACCTTATAGTGGCCGCCGATGCCGGCGGCCCAATAGACGAACGGTTCATGGTCATGGGCCGGCGGCGGACGCTGCGTCCACTCCAGCGGCTTGATTGCCACGGTTGGCGCGGCCGGGGAGGCGCGGCGGTTCCAGGCGGGGAACGCTTCGGCGAGAACGACCAGTTGAGACAGGACGCAGTCATCTCCCGGGTGCTGCGCGGTCTCGCCTTTGGCGTCGAGTTCGAGGCTGATCCCGCAATGAGCGCACCGCTCAAGCCTTACGATTTTGCTCGTCATGACATAGCTCCGAGAAGAAGGTGAACGATATCGACGCCGGCCGCAGCGAGCACCCCGCACACGGCTCCAAGGATCGCGCCCCAGAACAGGATTTCTTCTGCCAGCCAGCCCATCACGCCTCCTCCGCTGGACTGTTGAACAGGAATTCCAGAATGCTCTTCCTCCCGGTCATGCCGCCTCCGCGAGCCGCTCGACGTGATCCGTCCACTGCTGTGCCATGGCGTTCGCGATGCCTGGGAAGAACCGCGACCGCTCTTTCCAGCGCGCCGGACCGGGCGGCATCAGGTGGACCTTCGACCATTCCTTGTGCTCGGGCGTGCCGGCCTTGGGCGGCGTGAGCTTGTTCGTCGCGACGAGCGGCGGAAGGTTGCGGAGATACAGTCCGGTCGCCTTGAACGCGGGCTCTCCGAACCACCACGGCTGCACCGTTTGCGCGGCCGGTTGGAAGTCGACGATCCGCTCCTTCGCGTGTCGGTGCATCACCGGGTTCTCGATCGCGATGCGCTCGATCGGCGCATTCCAGCAGGCGGAGAAAAGCTCCGCGCCTTCGTCCAGCTTTCGCCACATGAAGGCGAGCCGCTCGTCGCGCGACATCTCTTCATAGGCAGCCGCCTCGGCGGCGCTGTAGTGCTCGGCGGCGAGCTTGGTCGGAGGTTCCGAGAGCCAGCGCACGCCGCTGTTGCAGAGCCGCGTGCAAGGCGGATGGGCGACAAAGAGCAGATCCCACCCGTCGTCGAGGAATTCGCGGATGTCGCCGATCAAGTGCTTGTTGCTGCGATCCTCCGCCGGCAGGAGGTCGTTTGACCACGCGTCGTGGCCAAGAGCTGCGAACGCTCGCCGGACAATGCCGGAGAATTCGCAGCCGATAAGAACGCGAGCCATCAGGGCTTTCTCACTTTCACGAACAGCGTGTTGACGTTGGTGCCGACCTCGGAGAACGAGCCCGGAGGAAGGTCGCGCCATTCCGCGCGAAGGCTTTCCATCAGCGCGCGGAAGGCGACCGCCTTGCGCGTGGTGCGGAACTCGGTTCCGGCCGACATGATCGCGATCAGGAGGCCGCCGGGCCGAAGGAACTTCAGCGCGTGGTTGACGTGGTCGATGTCCCGCTCCCGATCGAACGGCGGGTTCATCACGATCCGGTCGTAAGGGCCGGTCACGTCCGGGGAGAGGGTCAGGAAGTCGCGCGCGAACACACGGCCATAGATGCCTTCCGCTTCGAGGGCGGCGGCGAGATGCGGCTGGATCTCGACGCAGTCGACGATGGCGCGGCAGGAGAAGGAGACGCGCTCGCTGCCCTCCCAGGCCCATGAGGTCTGCTCGGCAGCGGCGAGCCTGGCGAGGTTGCCGGTTCCGGCCGAGGGTTCAAGAACGCGGAGCGGCGGCTGTCCCTTGTCGACGACCATCGGCAGTTCGCCGAGGATCTTCGCTGCGGCAAGGTCTGGCGTCGGGAAAAAGCCATACCGGCGCGCCGGGGTCGTCTTGACCTCGTTGAGCGGGTCCGCCTCCTGCGCCTGGCCGTCGCCGATCACCTCGCCGTACCATTCGGCCAAGAGCTTGTTGACCTTCTCCAGAAGGTCGTCGCGCTTGAACCACAGGTGGGCGTTCCCGTTCTTGAAGCCCCGGATCAGGAAGTATTCGGTGTCGACCTCGCTCTGCCGCGCGCCGCCGCCCCGACGATCGTGGTCAAGGGCATTGAGTGCCGAGGTGAACGACGCCTCCGGCTTGTCGTCGAGGACCGAAAGGACGCGCTCGATGTCCAGGAGCTTGTCGCGCGTCTCGCCGTAGTTGAAGCGCCCCCACTCGCTGAAAACGCGGGTGAGGATGACGCGGCTGCCGACCTTGAAGCCGTCATGGGAGCGGAAGCGGCGATCGAGCCGCGAGAAGACGTTCGCGAGCCCGCGCCGGAAGATCGTGCCGGCGTCGGCCATGAACTGCTCGATCGTCGCCGTGATGTTCTCGACGGTCGGCTCGGGCAGGCCCTTGGCGATCTCGTCGCGGTTGATGATCTCCCCGTCGCGGCTGACGCGCTCCGGGATGTAGGCCATCTGGTCGCGGAGCTTCTTTTTCGCCTCCGCGTCCATCAGACGTTCAAGGTCGGTGCGCTGGACGACATAAGCCCAGACATCGATATCGATCAGGCGGCGCGCCGTGCGGAGATAGCGCTCGCGCTCTGGCATCGACACGGCGTTCCGAAACGCCGCGACCTCGTCGGCTTGCGCGTATTTGTAGCCGTTGACACCTGGCGAAGCGCGCCGCGCCATGCCAGCCGCCGCGTCGACCGCCGCTTGTGCTTCGGCGATCTTCTCATAGGCGACGCCGTACAGCTCGATCGCCTCGTTTCGGAAGCGGACGATGTCCTCGACCGTCGCGCGTGGGAGAGGCAGGCTGGACGTCACGAGATCTCTCCCTTGGCGTCGTGCAGGTAGAGCGCGGCGACGAGGATGCGGCGCGCCTCGTCAGACAGCGCGCTCCGTCCGCCTTCGCGGTCCCAGAATGCGGTTCCTTGCGGAGCGCTCGACCAGGAAAACGCATCGGCGAGTTTGGTCGGCCCATACTCGCCGATGAGGATACCGCGCGAAATCTGCTCGCCACCCTCGAAGAACCGGAGCCCGCCGCCGACGCTTTCATAGTGGGCTCGGAGGGAGGCCGTTAGGATTGCGCGGGCGGTATCGGAGAGGCTGTCGCGATGGCTCTCCCCTTCCCAAAAATCCCTCCCTTGCGGGGTGTCACTCCAGCGAAATGCTGTAGCGAGAGAGAACGGGTCGTCTTCCTCAAGGATTGCCCGAACGCCCCGCGCCTGCCCATCGTTGAGCTGAACGACCCCACCGCTGTATTCGAGCGTCGGCCGCGTCGGTTCCGGTGCGGGCCGCCAAGCGATTGGGATGAGATAGTTGCTACCGGTTTCGTCGCCGTCTTCGTCGATGAGGGAGAAGTCGCCCCCAATGTACCGTGCGGTCTGAACGAGAAGCTTCCGCCCCGAGCCGTTGTATTCGGTCAAGACCTCGACGATCGCGCCGCTCTTGGCCTCACTGTCGATCGGACGCCAGCCGCCGCGATCTGCGTCGCCGCCGTCCTGATCGAGCAGCGCGAGCGCCTCGGCACCCTTGCGCCGGAAGCGCTCGATCTGCCGATTGCGCCAGTCTTCCATCGTCGCGGTAGATGCCGGAGGTTGCGGCTTGATCGTTGCTGCGGCGATCTCCGTCAGGATCGCGCGCAGGGCTGTGTTGCTCATGACTTTCTCCAAGGCGCTTGATCGCACCGGAAGCCGGAGGAGAGGCCCCTCCGGCTATGCGCTGCGGTCAGGCCGCTTCGAACAGCGCCTCGATGCTGCCGGGCTCAGCCATTGGCCTGGCCCTCCGCGACGCTCGCTCCCGGGCCGGTGTAGGGCTCGAACTGCCAGCTCTCGTTCCAATAGGCCATGATGGCGTGCTCGCCGTGCGAACCGTTGGCGAGCGTGGCGATCCGCAGGTCGAGCCGCGCACCGAAGCCCGGAGACCCGAATTCTTCGTCTGAGGTAAGCGCCTCGTCGAAGCCGACCATCTCCAGAACGACACACGGTTCGCCAACGCCATGAAGATTGAAGCCGGCGCGTGGGGTGACCAACTGGCCGACCTTAAACGGCTTCTCGGTCTGATAGCGGGCGAACAACTCGCGCAGCGTTTCGACCTGCGCCTCGTGGATCGGCCGGTTCTGCGGCTTCGGACGCGGGTCGTTGCCGCCGTTGCTGCCGCCGATCAGGTCCGCCATTGAAAACGGACCAAGCACCTTTACGTCCATGGGAAATCCCTTCCTGAAAACCGACGCATGATCACGTCCCGCTGCCGGCGGCTGGCGCCGGCAGGGAGCCAGGATCACCAGAGGGCGACCGAATGGGCGTTGAGGCGGTCGCGAAGGCTGCGGGCCTCGTCGACGGTCGAGCACTCCCGGAGGACCTCGAAGAGAACCGCCTGTCGTTCCGCGTCCGCGAAGCTGTAAAAGCCGGCCACTTGCAGGCCGAGCCGGACGTAACTGGTGAAGACCTCGCCCTCTCCACGATCGACCTTCACGACGCGCGGCTCGGCCGTCGCGATTGCAGCCTCGGTGTGGATCGTGTCGGTTGCCGGCCGCTCGACGATCTCGGCCTTAAGTGCGAACCCCATCTGCATGCCCTCCGTTGAACGCCTGATCGCGTCTCGATGCCGCCGGCGCGCGTCGGCATCAGGTCGCGGTCAGGGGATCGTCGGGAGGAAGGTGAGAAGGCTCACGAAGACGCTCACGCAGAGGAAGCCGGCGAAGCATCCCGAGGAGAATGGGTGTCTCTCGCAGTCGAAGAGGTAGGGGAGCATTGGTGGATCTCCTTCGACGCATGATCGCGTCCCGTCGCCGGCCTCGGTCGAGACCGGCGCTAGGCCGAGGTCAGGCTTCTCCCTTGATCCGCCACCAGTCGCATTCCGGGACGATGTAGAGGGCGCGCCATTGCGCGGGTGTCAGCTGGTCGCTGCTGTCGTTCTGCATTTCCCAGGACCGATTGAACGGCGAATAGGCGAGGTCGGCGACGCAGAAGCCGTCGCCGGCTTTCCAAGCCAGGACGACGTAGGCGCCATCGCTGCGCACCTTCGCGTCGGCGAGATCGTCGAAGGCGATCTGATGGCCGTAGTTGTCCCAAGCCTCGGCGAGGGTCGGCCACTTCTTGCGAGAGAGCTTTGCCATCACGCGGCCCTCTCTGAGGCTCGCGGGCGGAAGTTGTCGCCGAGCTTCCCCGTCGTCCGGTCCAGGTGTCGGGCGATGCCGGTGATGTCGTGGGTGAAGTCGAAATCGTCGAAGGAGAGGAGCCGGTCGAAGGCGAGGGGCGTCCCGTTCGCGTTCGTCGCCGTGAGATCCATCTCGCAATGCACCCGGTCGTAGCCCTCGAAGATCAGGCCCAGCCGGCGCGCCCGCCGGACGGCCCGGCGGGTCATTCGCCGTTCTTCCTCGCTACGCTTGAAGCTGACTTCCATCTGCGACCTCCGTTGTTCAATCGTTGTATTCTTACAATCAGAAAAAGCGAAATACAACGGGTCGCGTTGAAGTTTGATCGGAAAAAATGCAAGGATGACTGTGCCGCGAAGCAGGGCCGCTTTCGGCGATGCGCGTCGATCAAAAAGTCCATTTTGATTGGAAGATGAGCAGGTTGAGCGCGAAAATTTTCGAATTCTCAAGCTGCTGGCGGCTCACCGCAAAGCGTTGACAGTGAAGGATAATTCCAACGAATGGTGGGAAATGTCCGTTGACGGGTGAGACAAATCCACCCCATTCTCGCGCTCAATCAAGGACGGATCGCGCTCCACCCTGACCGGGCCGCTCCCTGCCCCCCTTGATTATTTCCTCTCGGATCTGTGACAGCCCTCGGCGAGCGATACCTGTTCGCCGAGGGTTCCGGTTTGGGATCGGAAAAGGCGAATTTTTCAGCCGAAAAGAGGCGCTGGTGGAACTCGAAATCCGGCTCGGGAACAACGCGATTGCGGCCTGGCAGCGGGCGTTTCGCGAGATGCCGGCGCAGGCTTCCAAAGAGCTTGCCAACGGGCTGAGCGATGGCGGCCTCAAGCTCAGGACAAGCGTGCGGCGAGCGCTGCGGACCCAAATGGGGACGAAGTCGGCCGCCCCGATCAATCTGCGGACGCCGTCGAAGCTCGATCGCGGCGGGCTCTCGTTCACGATCTACGGCAACGGCAAGGGTCTACCGATCTTTGACTTCCCGGTGAGGATGTCGCGGTCGAAGCGGGCGCTTGTCCGGTGGAGCCCCCGGCAGCATTGGCAACTTCAGCCCCGCAACGCCTCCGGCCAGTTCGGGCCGATCCGCGACACCCCCGAGGCCGCCGTCTCGGCCATGGTCTGGGGGAACATGCACGCGTTCCAGCGCTCGTTCGTCGGGCCTCGCGGCCCGCGTGCGATCCGTGGCGGAGCCAAGGGCGGCATGCGCCAGCTCTTCGGTCCCTCGGTCGCGAAAGAGCTTGGCATTGATCAATCGCTGGTCGCCTTCAAGACCGGCATCGGCTCGATCATCGAGCCCTCGATTTCGCGCCGCCTCGCCCGTCTATTGCCAACCGGCTAGGGCAGAGCGCGACCTCGCAACCTCGGCCCCGACGAACTCTCTTCTCTCACGCCGAGGAGAGACCAAAGACATATGCCCCGGGGCTCCCGGGCGGGGGCGTCCCGCCCCCAGCCCCGTCGATGCCGAGCCCCTAGCGAAGCGAGGCGACCCAATGAGCGATGAACCGGTCTACGTCCGACAGACCAAGGTCGAGAGCACCGAGCAGGCCAAGGCTTGGTGGAACGACGCTCGGCAAGCCGCCTCGGTCCAAGGCTGTGTGTTCTTCCGCTTCTCGATCCATGACGACGACCCCGACCTGATCCTGATCGAAGGCTGGCGCGCTCAACCCGACGACCAAGGCAAGCCGCGTTTCGAGACCACGTCGGCCGACGTGTCTGAGGCCGTGCCCAAGCCCAAGGCCCGACGCACGCCTCGTCCCTAGCCCGTCCGCCCCTGACCGCCGTGCACGCCCCCTGCCACGCTGCCCGCGAGGTGTCCCGAGGCGGTTCCGATCGTTGCCGATCCGCAACACCCCCCCGGGGCCTTGGGTCCTATCCAGGGGCGGCGGCCCCGCGCGGCGGCGGCAGCGCGGAATTTGCGCGCTTTTCAGCTCTGCGTGTTCCTGTTTTGATGGCATGACCGAGGCCCTGCATGGCTGCACGATCGTCCTCGCCGGCCCCGGCTGAAAAGCCGGGGGTGCCGGCCACCGAAATCGAGATGTGGGCGGTCGAGCACCTCGTCCCCTACGCTCGAAACTCGAAGAAGCATCCGAAGGCGCAGGTCCAGCAGCTCGCCGCCTCGATCACGGAATTCGGCTTTACGATCCCGATCCTTGCGGCCGAGGATGGCACGATTATCGCGGGCCACGGCCGGCTGCTCGCGGCTCAACTGCTCGGCATGAAAGAGGTCCCGGTCATCGTCGCCCGGGGCTGGACCGACGAGCAGCGCCGGGCCTACACGATAGCCGACAACAAGCTCACCGAGAACGGCGAGTGGGACGAGAGCCTCCTGAAGCTTGAACTCGGGGAGCTGGCGCTTGGCGGTTTCGATGTCGGCTTGATCGGCTTCTCGGCGCTCGAACTCGACCGCATCGTTCACGGCGGGGAAGGTTCCGATCCCAAGGACGAGTGGAACGGGATGCCGGAGTTCGATCAGACCGACAAGACGGCATTCCGAACGCTCCCGATCCACTTCCCGGACCAGGCCGCTGTCGATCGTTTCGCCGCGCTGATTGGGCAGAAGATCACCGAGAAGACCCGCTTCGCTTGGTATCCCGAGATCGAGATCGAGACCTATGCCGACAAGCGCTACAGCGCGCAAAAAGAGAGAGAAATGAGCTGATGTCCACGGTCGGAAGTGCTTCGGATGATCGCACCGCGAACAACGCAGTGCGCCATCAATACCGCGTGCTGTCGGACGAAGAGAAAGCGTCGATGGTCGCCATCAAAGACAAGGGCGCAGAGCTTCTCAGCCTGATCGAAGCTCTCGGTGGGAGCCGCGAGCTGAGCATCGCCAAGACCAAGACCGAGGAAGCCGTCATGTGGGCGGTCAAGCACATCACGGCATGAGCCTGACGCAGCCGCAGTTTCCGGTCTACATCCCGACCAAGGGTCGGCACAAATACATGATCACGTCGAAGGTTCTGACGACGCTCGGCGTGCCGCATTTCCTCGTCGTCGAGCCTCAGCAATCCGACGACTACCGGCGCGCCGTAGACCAAATGAAGCTGGACGCGACGGTCCTCGAAATGGATCTGACGTTCAAGGATCGTTACGAGCTGTGCGATGATCTGGGGCTCTCCAAGAGCACCGGCCCCGGGCCGGCGCGCAACTTCGCGTGGGAGCATTCAATCGCCGCCGGCCATGCCTGGCATTGGGTGATCGACGACAACATCAAGTGGTTCTATCGGCTCAACCGGAACCTGAAGGTGCCGGTCTCGGATGGAACGATCTTCCGGGTGATGGAGGACTTCGCGCTCCGGTACAGCAATGTAGCGATGGCTGGGCCGAATTATTTCATGTTCGCCTCGCGCAAGACCGCCATGCCGCCATTCGTGACCGGGACGCGGATCTATTCCTGCAACCTGATCAGGAACGACGTGCCGTTCCGCTGGCGCGGCCGATACAACGAGGACACGATCCTCTCGCTCGACATGCTCAAGGCCGGCTGGACCACGATCCAGTTCAACGCCTTTCTGCAGGAGAAGATGGAGACGCAAAAGCTCCCCGGCGGGAACACCGACGAGTTCTATCTCGCGGAGGGAACGAAGCGGGAGGGGCAGAAGTATTCGGACACCGGCACGGTCGCCAAGTCGCGGATGCTCTGCGATGTCCACCCGGACGTTGCGAAGATGGCCTGGCGCTTCAAGCGGTGGCACCATCACGTCGACTACGCCCCGTTCAAGGCCCGCAAGCTTGTGAGGGCCGAGGGGATCGTCGTACCCGAGGGCATCAACGACTACGGGATGGTTCTCAAGATCATCAAATGAACGAGCCCCGCCGTTGAGGCGGGGCCGGTGCCGATCGCGAGATCGATCAGGCGATGGTGATGAACTGCTTCCTGCGGTCCCAACTCAGGTCGGCCTTGGCCTCCCGAGCCGGAAAGCCGGCGGCGACGCAAGCATCGATGAACTGTTGGACGGTGGCGCCGGCGCGATAGAGCGCGAAGCGAGCGTGCGACCGCGAGCCGGGCTGCTTCGGGTTCGCGACGACCGCCGCGATCGTCGCGGTGGTGTCGAGCTTGGTGCGAGCGCTCTCGCCCTCGACCTTCTCGGTCTTCGGAGCTTTGGCTGCGCGGCTTGGCTTGGGCTCTGCCATCCGGCCGAGTTCGAGGGCGGCCCTACGCGCGCTCGGATTGCCGACCAGAGGGGCGAGTGCCGTTGCCTGCGCTGCCGCCGCCGCCGTCTCGCGGCGAAGTTCCTCGGCATTCCTGGCTGCGCGGAGACGAGCGAGGCCCGGGGACGGCTGGGACGGCGCGGGCGCGAAGGGGGCGACCTCTGCGGGGGGCTGGGCGTCGGCGGTGATAGCCGCGTCCCGCTCGTCGATCGCCTTCTTCACAAGCTCGACGGTCGGCTTCGCGACCTCGAAGGTCATGGCGAGAAGGTCCGGGGCATTCTCGACGCCGTTCATCTCCGCGATGGCGAGGAAGCGCTTCACCGCAACCTCCTTCGTCGCCGCGCGTGCCGCCACCCGGCCGCTTGTCAGGATGCCCGAGAGGGTCGAGATCTGCGCGCTGGTGAGGTTGGTCTGCATTTCGGTCTCCTTCAATCCAAACGGTTTCCAATCGCCGTTGTCTGAATACAACCCAAATCCGATGACCTGTAAAGGTGACGGGTGTAAATTTACAATCTTTTTGTGTGAGGGTGGTTGAGGCCGATGGCGCGCACGTCAGCAAAGGCGGCTGCCGAGCCGGAGGGAAGTCGTCTTCCGCCGGAGGCAGCGGCCGCACTTCTCGCGACGACGCCCGAAACGCTGAAGCGGCTTGCGCAGCAGGGGGTGATCCCAGGCACCGAGGGCGGGACGTACCCGGCCGGCCGACTGATCCAGCAGTACGTCGCTCACATCTCGTCAGACGAATGCGGCCTTCAGGACGCTTCCGAGCTGATCATGGTCTCGAAGGAGCGCATTCGGCAGCTCGTTGAGGCTGGCTACATCACCAAGCTCCGGGCCAACCGCTACAGCAAGCGCGGTGTCGTGCAGGGCTACATCCGGTTCCTGAAGGACGAGGAGCGCCGCTCTTCAAAGAGCGCCACGGCGAGCAAGGTCGGCGAGGCGCGGGCACGCGAGATCGAGCTTCGCATCGCTCAAAAGGAGCATCGGATCTGCGACACCGAGGACGCGATCGGCGTCGTCGAGGAGATCGTCGGCATGTACCGCTCCGAGCTGTCCGGTCTGCCGGCGCGTCTCGCTCGGAACGATCTCCCGCTGCGCCGAGAGATAGAGAAAAACGTGAATGGTATCCTCGACCGCGTCAGCGCAACGCTTGCGAAAAGGGCACTTGCTCTTCGAACGGGCGGCGAAGCTTTCGAAGCCGACGCCGAGGATGTTGCCTGACGAGTGGGGAGCCGCGAACCGGACCTATAAGAACGGCTCGGGCGTTCCCGGCCCGCGCGATCCGACGCTCACCCCCTACACAATCGCTTTCGGCCGCGAGGTCGCGGCAGCGAACTATTCCCGCTGCGTCCTGGCGATGTTCGCCCAAGGCGGCAAGTCCGAGATGCTCCTCGATCTGATCGGGGAGAGGATGGATCGCGCACCCGCTCCGATCCTTTACGTCGGCCCGACGAAGCAGTTCCTGAACGAGCAGTGGGAACCGCGTGTCGTCGATCTTCTGGATCAGGCGCCGGCGCTTATGTCGAAGGTCGCGCGCGGCAAGCGCATGACCAAGTCCCGAAAGGTCATCAACGGGAACCCGCTCCGCCTCGCCCACGCCGGTTCTTCAACCGCCCTCAAATCCGACCCCGCAGCGCTGGCGCTGACGGACGAGGCCGACGAGCTGATGGCGAACGTCAAAGGCCAGGGCGATCCGCTCGGCCTGATCGATCTCCGTGGCGAGACCTACGGCGATTTTGTCCACGCGATCGTCTCCACCCCGTCAGCAGGACCGTCCGAGGTGCAGCGCGATAGCGAGACCGGCCTGGAGTTCTGGGCGGAGCAAGATCCTGACGACCTGGAGAGCAAGATCTGGGCGCTCTGGCAGGACGGGACCCGGTATCATTGGGCGTGGCGCTGTCCGCAGTGCCAAGGCTACTTCATTCCGCGCTTCTCCTGCCTCGAAGTGAGCGGCAAGGATTGGAAGCAGGTCACGGTGGCCGACGCTCGCGCGAACGCGCGCGTCATCTGCCCGCGTAACGGCTGCATCATCGGCTCCTCTGACGAAAAGGAGGCGATGAAGATCACGCGCGATCTCAACGCGACCGGCGTCTACGTGGCGCCGGGGCAACGGATCGACAAGCGCGGGCGCGTCCTCGGCGATCCGCCAGACAGCGACACCGCGTCATTTTGGGTCTCGGGCCTCTGCTCTCCGTTTTCGACCTTCGGCGACCGGGCGGCCGACTACGTCGCCGCGCTGAAAAGCGGGGACCAGCAGAAGGTCAAAACCGTCATCAACGGCGGGTTCGGCGAGCTATGGGCTCCGCACGGCGGCGATGTCCCGGAATGGGAAGAGGTGCGCCGGCTTGCGTTGCCCTATTCGAAGGGAGATCTCCCCGAAGAGGTCGTGTTCCTGACCCTCGGCGTCGACGTGCAGAAAAATCGGCTCGTCTACGTCGTGCGCGGTTGGGGCGCGCGCCAAGAAAGCTGGTTGATCGACGCGGGCGAGCTGTGGGGTGAAACCTCCGGCATCATCGGAGAAGCGGCCGGCGATGGCGATCGAGCCGACGACGTGTGGACGCAGCTCGCCGAGCTGCTCTCGGCGCAGTATGGCGGCCTGCATATCCAGCGGGCATTCATCGATGCTGGCTTCCGGCCTGGCAAGGTCGACGAGGTCCCTGACCATCGCGTCTACGAGTTCTGCCGCCGGCACGCCCGGGTAGCGTTCGCGACCAAGGGCTTCGATCATCGCGACAAGCCTCTCTCGGTCAACCGGATTGACGTGACGCCGCGCGGCAAGACCTCGCGCTACGGCCTCGATCTCGTCCGGCTGGACAGTGATTTCATGAAGTCGTGGGTTCACCAGCGGCTTCGTTGGCCGGAGGACCAGCCCGGCGGTTGGCACCTCTACCAAGAGATCACCGAGGACTACTGCCGGCAGATCGTCTCCGAGGCGCGCGTGCGCAAGCCGAGCGGGGGCCATCAGTGGATCGTCAAGGCCCGCAACAACCACTTTCTGGATGCGGAGGCGCTGGCATTTGCGGCGGCCTACATGCTCGGCCTTCAAAGGCTTCCTGACACAGCGCGCCGGCCGGGCGCGAGAAGCCCGGCCCCGAAACCAGCCGCGCCAGAAGCAGCTACGGCCGAACCAACGAAGACGCCGCCGCCCAAGCGAGCCGGAGGCTGGCTCGAACGGGGCAGGGGAGGCCGAGGCTTCCTCGGATAGCGGCCCCACCGCTCAACTCGAAAATTGATGGTGAGAGATGTCGATCGCGGAAGAAGTCGCGGCGCTCCGCGAGGCTATTGCGTCTGGCACGAAGCGCGTGCGGACCAAGACGAACGGGGTCGAGCGTGAGGTCGAATATCCCTCCTTTGACGATCTGAAGAAGCGTCTCGACTACCTGAACGGGCTCGACGCGGCGCAGTCCGGTCGTCCGCTTTCGCGCGTCAGCCTCGCGACCTTCTCGAAGGGCCGCTGATGATGCGCGCGACATGGGTCGACCGCGCGATCGGCTTCGTATCGCCCCGGGCCGCCACTCGGCGTGTCCTGCAACGGGCGGCGCTCGACAGCCTGCTCGGGGGTCGGCGCGGATACGAGGGAGCATCGCAGGGGCGGCGAACCGATGGCTGGCGCTCCGCCAACTCGTCGGCCGACGCAGAAGTCTGGGCGGCCGGAACGATCCTTCGGGATCGCATGCGGGATCTGGTCCGCAACAATCCGCACGCTGCGAAGGCAATCGCGGTGCTGGCGACCAACATTGTCGGCGACGGTATCGTCCCGCGCGCGAAGACAGGTGACGACGAGAAAAACAAGGTGATCAACTCCCTCTGGGAGCGCTTCTCCAAGACCTGTGACGCCGATGGTCAGCTCGACTTCCTGGGTCTTCAGACGCTTGCGTGCCGCGAGATGCTCGAAGGCGGGGAAGTGCTCATCCGCCGCCGGATGCGAAAGCTCTCGGACGGGCTGCCGGTTCCGATGCAGCTCCAAATCCTTGAAGCCGACCTGCTCGATGCGAGCAGGACCTCGCTCTATCAGGACGGCACAGAGGTCATCCAAGGCGTCGAGTTCGACAAGATTGGTCGCCGCTCGAAGTATTGGCTGTTCACCCAGCATCCCGGGAACAACTTCGCGTTCTCTGTCGCTGGGCTTACCAGCAAGCCGGTCGCCGCTCGCGACATTCTTCACGTCTACGAAAAGCAGCGGACACAGGTCCGGGGCGTCCCTTGGGGAGCCCCGGCGATGTCGACGCTCCGCGACCTCGACGAATACGAAGACGCCGAGCTGATGCGGAAGAAGATCGAGGCGTGCCTCGTCGGTGTCGTCACCGGCGGAGATGAGCTTGATATGGGCGTCGGGATCGCGCTCGAAGAGAACCAGAAGCCGGGCGTCTATGACGCGGACGGGACGCTCGTTGAGCGCTTCGAGCCCGGCATGTTCTTGCACGCTCGCGGTGGACGCGACGTGAAGTTCAACGCGCCGGCTGCGACGAGCGGGCATGAGGCTTACAAGCGGGTGACGCTTCGCACCGTCGCCGCTGGCTTCCGCGTCCCCTACGAGCTGATCTCCGGCGACCTCGCCGAGGTCAACTATTCGAGCATCCGCGCCGGCCTGGTCGAGTTCCGGCGGCTAGTGTCGAGCGTGCAGTGGCAGATCTTCATTCCGATGTTCTGCCAGCCAGTCTGGGATTGGTTTGTCCAAGCGGCCTACTTCGCCGGCGAGATCGACACCGATCAAGTTCCAGTCGAATGGAGCCCGCCTCGCTTCGTTTCGGTCGATCCGTTCAAGGATGCGATGGCGGCCCTTACGGAGGTTCGCTCCGGCCAGCGGTCGCTCTTCGATGTGATCGCGGAGACCGGCCGAAATCCGCGCGATGTTCTGACCGAGATCGCCGAGGCAAATGCGCTGCTCGACCAGCTCGGCATCAAGCTCGACAGCGATCCGAGGCACACCGACAAGTCCGGCATCCTCCAAGATCCGGCCGTCATCGCAGCGGCGCTCTCAGACGGCGGCGGGGCCGCCTCTTCGAAGGCTAAAGCCTGAAAGGCACTTCCATGAGCAATACGACCATGCAGGTCCCGCCGCAGCGGCGGGGCGGCGAATTGCGCGCGGCCAGCTTCGACGAAGCTGAGAATACGATCGAAGTCGTCTTCACTACAGGCGCGACCGTGCGCCGGAATAGCTGGTGGGACGGTCCCTATGACGAGGAACTCGTCGTCGAGCCGGGCTCGATCCGTCTTGAGCGGCTCAACGCCGGCGCGCCGTTCCTCAACTCTCACGACAGTTGGGATCTCTCCGACGTGATCGGCTCCATCGTCCCGGGCTCTGCGCGGATTGAGGGCGGCCTCGGCATCGCGACGGTTCTGCTCTCGCGCGCCCCGGGCGACGCGGACAACGTTCAGAAGATCCGTGACGGGATCGTCCGAAACATCAGCGTCGGCTACCGCGTCCACAAGGTCGAGAAGACCGAAGCGGACGACGGCTCTGTCCCGGTTTGGCGTGTCGTCGATTGGGAGCCCCTCGAAGTCTCGGCCGTGCCTATCCCGGCCGATCCCGGCGCGCAGGTTCGCTCGGCGGATGACCGCCAGCGCTCCGACGCCAACCCCTGCATCGTTATCCGGGCCGAAGGCCCTCCCGCCGCGCAGTCGGCAACTCACGAGGAGACCGCGATGTCCAATCGCACCAATGCCGCTGCCGATGAAACGCGCAGCGAGGTCGAGCCCAACGCTCCGGCCACGATCCACGCGACGGCAAGCGAAATCCGTGGCCTCGACGTTCCGAGCCAGGCCGATATCGACGGTGCTGCTCGCCGCGCTGCCGAGGAAGCCGTTCGCGGCGAGCGCGACCGGTCGGAGACGATCCGCTCCCTCGCCGCAAAGGCTGGTCATGACGCCCTCGGTGCGGAGCACATCCGGGTGGGCACTTCGGTGGTGCAGTTCCGCGAATTCCTGTTCGACGCCATGGTCGCCGCTCAGGGCACCACCGAGATCCGAGGCCGTGTCCGCGTCGACGTGACTGCCGACGAAAGCCAGAAGCGCGGCGATGCAATCGAAAACGCGATCCTGCACCGCGCCGACCCGCAGAGCTTCCAGCTCACCGACGCTGGCCGCGAATTCCGTGGCATGAGCCTGATCGAGATCGCTCGGGATTGCCTCGAAGTTCGCGGCACCCGCTCGCGTGGGCTCTCGAAGCTCGAAGTCGCTCAGCTCGCGCTTGAGCAGCGCTCCGGCGGCCTGCACTCGACCGCAGACTTTCCGGCCATCCTCGCCAACGTCGCGAACAAGACCCTTCGCGCCGGATACGAGGCGATGGGACAGACCTTCCGTCCGCTCGTCCGTGAAACGACCGTGTCCGACTTCAAGGAGGTCAGCCGCGTTCAGCTCGGCGAGGCTCCGAGCTTCGAGAAGGTCAACGAGCACGGCGAATTCACGCGCGGCACGGTCGGCGAGGGTGTCGAGAAGTACAGCATCGCGACCTACGGTCGGATCGTCGGCATCACCCGGCAGGTCATCGTTAACGACGACCTTCAGGCGTTCTCGCGCATCCCGCGCGCGTTCGGTGTGCAGGCGGCGCAGCTTGAGAGCGATCTCGTCTGGGCTCAGATCCTCGGCAATCCGAACATGAACGACGGTGTCGCGCTGTTCCATGCGACCCACGGCAACCTCGCCGGCAGCGGTGCGGTGATTGGCATCGACAGCATTGGAGCTGGCCGCCTCGGCGTCTCGACCCAGAAGGGTCTCGACGGCAAGACCACGCTCAATCTGGACCCGAAGTATCTGATCGTGCCGAAGGCGCTTCAGACCAAGGCCGAGCAGTTCATCGGTCAGATCTTCGCTGCCAAGACCGCCGACCAGGTGCCGGAGAGCCTGCGCAGCCTGACGATCATCTCCGAGCCGCGCCTCGATAACGGCATCGCTCGCAGCAACATCGCTGGCTCGTCGACGGCCTGGTATCTGGCCGCTGATGGCAATCAGGTCGACCTCGTCGAGCTGGCCTATCTCGAAGGTCAGCGCGGCGTCTTCACCGAGACCCGCCAAGGCTTCGATGTCGACGGCGTCGAGATCAAGGTCCGCCTCGATGTTGGTGCGAAGACCATCGACTGGCGCGGCCTCTGGAAGAACCCCGGCGCCTGATCGGCCTAACGGCGGGGCGCTCAGCCCCGCCACGGCCCCCCCACTCCTTGGAGAAATCGCTATGAAGAATTACGTCAAGCCGGGCGACATGCTCACCCTCGCTGCCCCCTACGATGTTGCGTCGGGCGGCGGCCTTCTCGTCGGCTCGATCTTCGGCATCGCCGCCTTCTCCGCTCTCAGCGGCGCGGTAGTCGAAGCCAAGACGACGGGTGTCTTTGACCTGCTCGCCGAGGGCGCGGGTTCCGGTCAGGCATTCGCGGTCGGCGACGCGGTCTATTGGGACAACACCGCCAAGCGCGTGACCAAGACGACCGCGAGCAACACCAAGATCGGCGTCGCTGTGGCCGCCAAGGCAACCGCAGATGTGGTTGCCCGCGTCCGGCTCAACGGCTCGTTCTGATGAATTGGGCTCGACTTGACGCGCTCGCCGGCCGGGCCACGGCTCGGCAGTTTGGCGAACGCGTCAGGGTCGTCCCGAAGGCGCAATCCTCCGGGCGTCTCGTGGTCGGATCAGACGATCCCGAGCGCCCGCCATTCGAGATCGCGGCGACCCTCGATGTCACCGACCACTCCGAGCATATCGGCGGCGATGGGTCCCGCACCGCGTCGCGGCAAGATCTGATGCTTCAGGAGGTCGCCCTCCTGATCGAGGCGGGCGCCATCCTGCCGCCGAACGCGATGCCGAAGGCCGGCGACTACATCGTCGCTCTGGAACGCCCCGGCTCGCCCACGTTCAAGATTGCGACCCCGGCCGAGCAGAACGGTGGGCGCTTCCTCTTCATGATGGTGCCGGTCTGATGGGAATTACGTCCCTCGCCCTTCAGTATCTCACCGTCGCCGCTCTGCGGGGCGCGACGCTTGCCGGCGAGGCTGTGCAGCCCGGCGCGATCGACGCGCTCGACGTTGATCTCGCTCGCATGGCGAAGCCAGTCATTACCGTTTTCATTGGACAGGACGACCGAGAGATCACCGGCAAGGACCTGCGGGGCGGCGAGCATTCGGTTGAGCTGCTCATCCAGACGTTCTTGCCGGCCGAGATCGAGATCTCCGTCGAGGGATCGCCCCTCAGGCTGTCCTCCCGCGACGGGGGCTCGGACCTGATCACTGGAATGCTTTGGCGCCAGATCGAGCGAGCGCTGATGTCGAGCGATAGCGATGCGGCAACGCTATGGCGCATCCTCGTCGCCTCGGTGAAAACCGCGAACGCGACGCCCTTTCTTTTCCAGATCACGGATCAAGTGAGGGTCGCGGCCTGCGAAACATCCTACCTGGTCAACATCCTGCTCGATGAGCCGTCCTTCGGCCAAAGCTCCCTTGACGACTTCTGGCGGGCCGTGGTCGGTCTGTTCTCCGAAGACCCCGACTATGCGCCCATTGCGGCGTGGATCGAGGCCGAGATCAAAGCGCCGAACGGCCTCGCGCGCTGGCGTATCGATCAGGCCGACCTTGGCCTCTCCGCCGAAGCGCGCGCCGGCATCGGCATTGGGCCGGTCGACGCGCCGGGGGGATCTGAGGCCGTTCCGCCCTATCCGAACGCGGCCGACCCCGCATCGATCTCTGGCGCGACCGTCGAGGTTGAAGGCCAGGGCGAATGGGTGATCGATAGCGACAGCCCGGGTATGGGCGGGTCGCCGTGAGTTCCCTTGCCGACGTTCTCGAAGCGATCTTGGTTGATCTCGCCGCGATCAAGCGGCGACAGGACGGCCAGATCACGCAGGGCACGGTTCACGAGGTCGACGCGAAAGCGGGGACCGTGCGGATCAAGAGCGGCGAGGACGCGGACGGAAATCCGTTCCTGACCCCGCCAATCCCCTACGCGCAGTTCATGGGCGCGCTGAAGGTTCACTCTCCGCCCTCGGTCGGCCAGCAGATGACCGTTCTCAACGTCGCCGGCGACTTCAGTCAGGGCCTCGCGGTCCCGATGACCCAATCTGATGCGAACAAGAGCCCGAGCGAAAAGGGCGACGAGAACGTCGCGACCTATGCAGGGTTCAAGATCACGCTGGACGGCGGCAAGCTTCAGGTCACCGAGGGCAGCCTTACGTTCACAATCGGCGGTGGCAAGGTCGCAATCAAGGCCGATGTCACGATCGACGGCGACGTGAAGATCAATGGCAACTTCGACACCGAGGGCTCGTCCTTCACCAACAACGGCAAGGATGTCGGCGCGGAGCACAAGCACTCCGGCGTGACCCCCGGCGGCTCGAATACCGGCCCGCCCGCATAGCGACCTGCAACAGGGCGCACTCTCTTCTTCATCCATAGGAGGGCCTCATGGCCGAAAAGACGCTGTTCCGCGTAACGGGTGCGGCTGGCCAGTACGTGGCTGGCCGGAAGGTCAAGGTCGGCGCTGTGATCGCGCTCTCCGGGGCACAGGCCGAGTACGAACTGGCGCGCGGGATGATCGTTCCGCACACGCCTGCCATCTCGCCGGACACGCCCGAGGACGGCGGATCGATCGATCGGGCTACTCGCGGCCTGGAAACGGAAGAGGGCGCTCAGCGCGCGTCGCAGGCGTCGGCAAAGGGTCGGCGCTGAGCCATGCCCTCGACCGGCGTCGACCGGCGCACCGGCCGGCTCCTGACCGATTGGGATCACGTCCTCCAATCGCTTGAGGTGATCTTCTCGACGCGCTTCGGGTCCCGGGTGATGCGTCGCTGGTTCGGCAGCAACATCCCGGTCCTGCTCGGCCGGAACATGGTCCCCGAGACCTTTCTTCGGTTCTACGCCGCGCTTGGCGTGGCTCTCACGCAAGAGCCGCGCGTCGAGCTGATCCGCGTCTCGCCGCTGTCGGTCACTCGCACCGGCCGCGCCGGCTTCCTCGTGGAATTGCACTACCGCCCGCGCGGCCACCTCGGCGATTTCACCGTCGAGGGAACGAAGCGGATCACCGTGTCGCCGGGCTCCGGTGATCGCCTTGAGGTCTCGACCGCATGAGCATGATCGATCTCTCGACCTATCCGGCCCCGAACGCGATCGAGACGCTCGCCTACGAGACGATCCTCGCCGAGATTATGGCCGACACGCAGATCCGCTTCGACGGAGCTGGTATCGACTACGATGTCGGCGGGCTGGAGACCGACCCGGTCAAGGTCGTCGACGAGGCTGTCGCGTATCGCGATCTGATCCTGCGCGCCCGCGTCAACGATGCCATCCGCTCGAACCTATTGGCGTTCGCCACCGGCGCGGATCTCGACCACCTCGCGGCCTTCTATGATGCCTCCCGTATCCCGGGCGAGGATGACGAGCGCTTTCGTCTTCGCACGCTGCTGATCATTCAGGGCCGCTCGACCGGGGGAACCGCGCCGCGCTATCGCGCGGTGGCTCTTGGCGCGTCGCTGCGCGTAGCCGACGCTGCCGTCTACCGCGTGGGCACGTCACCGCTGATCGAGATCGCCGTGACCGCGACCGACAACGACGGCGCGGCCGACCCGTCCTTGCTTGCTCTCGTCAACGCCGCTGTCCAGGACGAGGCCGTGCGGATGGTCACCGACACGATCTCGGTTGTCGCTGCCGTCAAGACGGTTGTGAACGTCGCCGCCAATATCTGGCTGCTGCCCGAGGCGAGCGCATCCCTGCTGACGACGATCGGCGCGGCGGTGAAGGCCGATTGGGCGGCCGAGGGCGGTCTCGGCTTCGACCTGACGAAGGAATGGCTGTCCGCGCGCCTGATGCGTGCCGGCGTCTATAGGGTCGAAGTTCTCACGCCTGCCGCCACCATCGTTGTTCCGCCGTCCGAAGCTCTGGCTCTCGGCACCTTCACGTTGACGCTGGCCGGTCGCGACCGATGAGTGACCGCGTCCACCTTCTGCCGCCGTCCTCGACTGCATTTGAAATCGCGCTCTCTGAGGCGACGGACATTGCTCCGCGCTTCGACGGCGCCATCGAGGGTATGCACGGCATCAAATTCACGCCGCCGCCCTCGTTCCTGCCGTATCTGGTCTACGAGTACGGTCTGGGCGAGCTGACGCCTTATGTGCCGAACCTTTACGACCTGATCAATGAAGGCGTGAAATGGACGCGGCAGCGGGGCACGCCCGCCGCGCTCGATCGCGCGCTCGGCTGGCTCGGTTACACCGGCGAGGTCGAGGAAAGCCCGATCCGGCGCACCCGCTGGAACCTCTTCCAGATCGAACTCGGTCGCGTCCGCGACAGTGAGGATGACCTGGAAGGGATCGCGGGCGTTGCTGACCTCTCGACGCCGCTCCGCGCGGTCTTCTGGCGTGGCTTTCGTGGTTACGACATCCGCGCGTTGGAGTACGGGCAGAGCAGGTGGGGGCAGACCCTTTGGGGAGCCTATTCCGGCGCTCGCATTCGCTCCGATGGAGCGAAATGGTCCTTCGGTCGGGACTACTCCTCGGACCATGAGATGACCGAGGCGGAGCTTACCGCGCTCGGGGTCTGGATCGAACCAACCGGCGAGGTTGAACCGACCTGGCTCGACGTGGAGTGGCCCGACATCGCATGGGACGCGTTCTCGGGTGGATCTCGTTCCGTGATCATGCTTCTCGGCGTCCCCGTCGCAACGGCGTGGGCCTGCTTTCGCGACAGCAACGGTGCCGTGATCGGTTATCGCCGCGCGCGCGTCCACCACCGCGTGGAGCAGACGCTGGCCGGCCCGTACTCCTTCGGCGGCCTCCGCTACTCGCCACTGGCAACCGGCGCAAGTCTGATCCTGATCGAGGCGCTGACCGATTTCGGCGACGGCTACGGAAGCGCCGCTGCCTCCGTCTCCTTCATCCTATCCGGCGTGCCGGCTGATCCCACGAAGCCGGGCGCTTTGTGGCTCGGGCCGGGCGAACTCGATGCCGCTCTCCCCGAGGTGGGCGAGATGGCCGTGAACATCGAATTCGGCCGCACCGTGCGCGAGCGCGTCCGTATCCTCATGAGGTTCTGATGACCGATTTCTCGGACCCCTCCGGTCTTCCCGGAGCCTATAACCGTGCGCGGCTGAAGCCCGATTGGGCCGGCATCATCGCGCGCGAGAACAGGTTCGCGCAGGCCACGGATCTCAACGACTTCGCGACGATCGTTGAGCGGCGCAATCGGCGCGTCGGCAACCTGGTGGCATCGGACGGCGACCGCATCGCGGACGGCGACATCGTTGTCGACGTGAGCACTGGCACCGTCACGCTTGCGCCCGGCCTCATCTATGCGCGCGGCGACGTTCGCGAGATCGAGGGCGTCGTCCTGACCGGCGTTCCGATGGTCGGAGAAATCGTCGTCGGCGTGCGGATCACGTCGACCGTCGTCACCGAAGTTGACGACCCGGACCTTCTCGGCCTTCACCCGGGCACGGAAGGCGAGGGCGAAGCCGGTTCGGCGCGAACCGTCGAGGTCTCGACTTGGGGCCGCTCCGGCGATGGAAACGACGGCGATCTGATCGGCGTTTATCTCCTGCGCAACGGAACCGTGCTGGACCAGTCGCCGCCGCCGACGCTCTCGGGCGTGGTCAAGGTCATCGCCGTCTACGACTACCAGGCACATGGCAACTATATCGTGCAGGGTTGCCGCGTCACTGCGCTCGGCAAGACCGGCTCGGATCAGGTCTTCTCCATCGAGGAGGGGATCGCGAATATCTTCGGGTTCAAGACGACCCGCCAGACGGCGCTCCGCTACGCCCAGCCCGAACTCTATGACCTCGCGTCGGCGCAGAGCGAGCCGCATGTCTTTTCCGACAGCGGCACCGGCACTGCCGTAATCGCGCTCAACCACGCGCCGCTCTCGGCGATCGGCACCGCGATCATCACCAAGCAGGTCACTGAAACGAAGACGCGCGGCTCGCCGGCGAATTCGTCGGATCTGCTCGACCACGACAACGCGACGACCATCGTCGAGGTGAAGCAGGGCGGGTTCACCTATACCGCCGGCGTCGACTTCAATTTGTCGGGAAACAGCATTTCGTGGGCTCCGGCCGGTTCAGAGCCGACGCTCGGCTCCTCCTATACCGTTACCTACCTCTATCTGGTCGCGGTCACGCCTACCGCGACGACCGCCGACACCGTCACGCTGACCGGCGGCGTCACCGGCTCGAACGTCTTCCTGACCTATGACTGGAAGCTGCCGCGCGTCGATCTTCTCTGCCTCGATCAGGAGGGTCTCCCGGTCTACCTGAAGGGCCTTTCGGCTCGGAGCCGGCCGGTTCCTCCGATCCCGGCGGTGGACCTCCTGCCGCTCTGCACCGTCACCAACAATTGGGTGGCGAAGCCGGACATCGAGAACAGCGGCGTTCGCTCGGTCCCCTATTCGGAGCAGTGGCGATACTACAATCGGCTGTTCGATCTCATCGACTTGGTCGCGCTGGAGAAGCTCAAGCGGACGATCGACACGAAGGACCCGGTCGCCAAGAAAGGTGTCTTCGTCGATCCCTTCGTCGACGACTACTATCGAGATCCCGGCGCGGCTCAGACCGCCGCCGTGTTCGACGGCTCCTGCCAGCTCGCGATCGATCCGACCTTCTTCTCTGTCCCGATGGCTGGGCCGCTCCTCCTGGACTGGACGAAGGAAGTCATCATCCGCCAGGAGCTTTCGACGGGCTGCGTCCTGATCAATCCGTACCAGAACTTCACCCCGCTCCCGATCGGCGTGGCGCTGTCGCCCGCGACGGACTTCTGGACGACGACGGCGACGGTCTGGCTTTCGCCGCAAACGCAGCGCTTCGGCTCGGGCAACACCAGCCGCACGACGGTTCGGAATAACCTCGTCGACCAGCGGGAAGAGCTGATCGAGTTTCTCCGGCAGATCTCGGTTGCCTTCACGCTCTCAGGCTTCGGCCCGGGTGAGGCGCTCTCGATGCTGACGTTCGATGGCATTCCCGTCACGCCGGTTGGACCGCCTGTCGCCAATGCGGAAGGCAAGATCACCGGCTCGTTCACGATCCCGGCGAATGTCACCGCCGGCCAGAAGGCGGTCGTGGCCGTTGGCGCTTCGGGCAACAGCGGCACGGCGTCCTTCGTCGGTCAAGGCACGGTTGACGTGACCGTGATGCAGCGCATCACGACCACGCAATTCTTCAACACTCAGACCGAGAGCCCGACCTCCGGCGTCGATCCGCAGGCGCAGACCTATACGCTTGACGAGGGCCGGCAGCTCGCCGCGTTCGACATCAAGTTCTGCGCCATTGGCGACCGTTCGAATGACTGCATCCTAGAGGTGCGATCCGTCCAGAACGGCTGGCCGACCGGCGAGGTCCTCGCCGCCGTCCGCATCGACATGGACGCCGTCGTGATCGGAGCGTGGACCACTGTCGACTTCCCGATCCCGCTCTATCAGGCGCCCGGCACCGAGTTCGTGTTCGTCGTCAAGACCGACGATGCGGCTCACGCGATCTCGGAAGCCACGATCGGTTCCTATGACGCCGTCAACAATGCCTGGGTCTCCGCGCAGCCCTATACGATCGGCACGCGTCTCTCGTCGGCCAACGGCAACACATGGACGGCGCATCAGGATAGCGATCTCACGTTCCGGGCGGTGGCCGCGAAGTTCAGCCCCAACGCGAAGACGGTCAACCTCGGCAGCTACTCGCTGAACAACTGCTCCGATCTGATGATCTGCGGGACGGTCCTCCTGCCGACCGGAGATTGCAGCGTCTATTTCGAGGTCCAGCGGGTCTCGGGCGAGATCATCAAGCTCCTCCCGGATCAGGTCTATGAGTTCACCGAGTACGTGACGGAGATTGTTCAACTTCGTGCCGTCTTGAAGGGCACGGAGAAGGCGAGCCCCGTCCTGTTCCCCGGCGTGCAGCTTATCGCCGGAACGCTCCGGGCGACTGGCACGTACATCAGCCGGTCGATGACGATGGGAACCGGCGTCCGCGTCGCTACCAACCTGGCCACGAAGCTGCCGGCCGGCTCGACCCTCAAGATCGAGCACGACGCCAACAACGGCGTGTGGACGGAGGCAACCTTCGCCGCTCAGTCCCTCCTCGACGAGGGATGGATCGAACGCGAATACGCAAAAAATCCCTACACGGCGGTTGAAGGGCGACTGCGGCTGACCCTGACCGGCACGCCGGCGGCACGCCCGTCCGTTGCCGATCTCCGCTCGTGGTCGGTGTAAGGAACCTGCGATGATCGACAACCGCACCGCTAACCGGGAATACCTGCTCCCGGACGCTGCGAACAAGATGAGGAGCGAGGATCTTCCTCGCCTCATTGCAAGTCTCTTGGCTATCGACGCAGACGTGGCGGCACTCTTCGCAGGCCTTACCGGCAAGGCGAGTTCCGTTCACACCCACGAGATGGCCGATATCGTCGGCCTCGTGTTGGCGCTCGCCGGCAAGGCCGCGTTGATCCATACGCACAGCATTGGCTCCCTGACCGGCCTCGACTTCACCGGCGCTACGGCCGGGCAGTTCGTTCGATATAATGGGACCATCTGGGTCCCGGCTGCAATTGCTTCGGCGGATCTGCCCAACAAGGGCGTCACCAATGCCAAGCTGCGGGACAGTGATCCGCTGACCGTAATCGGCCGGGCCTCTGCCTCCCTTGGTACGCCCGGCGATATCTCGGCAACGGCAAACGATCGCATGCTGGCGCGCGTCGCTGATGCGCTCGCGTTCGTCCAGATGACGCTCGGCATGATCCCGGATGGGCTGATCACCTTCGCCAAGCTTGCCACCGCTGACGCGATTGCCCGGCTCAACACCGAGGGCCAGACCGTCGCGGGCGGCGCGAAGGTCACGCCGAAGAACCTCGGCAACCTCTCGGGGGCGAGCCTTGCGGTCAACTACAGTGCCCGGTCGCTTCAGTATTGCAGCAACAACGGCGCTGGCTCGCTCGTCCTCGGTTCCGAGGAGGGCACAACCGTCCTGCACACCACCAATGTGACCGGAGCCGGCGCCATCACTATGTCGGGCGTCACGATCCATGACGCCAGCGACGCCTTCGATACGACGGTCGGAAGCGAGTTCGTCACTTCGTTCGTCACGCGCGGCACCCGAAAGGTGGCGTTCAATTTCAAGGTGGCGTGATGGTTCTCTACGCGCCGCCTCTCATCCTGGGCCGACGAGCCCCGGTCCTTATCGGTACGCCGACGAAGGCCACGCAGAACGCGGGCGGGTCGCCGACACTCGCGCTCCCGACAGGGTGGGCGGTCGGCGATCTCCTGATGTGCCTTTGCACGATCGCGAACGGCACGAACGGAACGAGCATGACCGCGCCGACCGGATGGTCGACGCTGTACAACATGGTTCCGGGCGGCAATCTTCGGCGCGCCGGCTGCTTCTACAAGGTGGCGGACGGGTCGGAGGTGAGCATGAGGCCGACCAGCGGTAACGCCTCGGAATGGTCGCTGATTGGTCTCGCCATTCGAGGCGTCCGGGAGATCCCGGAGGTCTCCGCAATGGTGGCAGCTACGACAGCCGCACCGGACCCGGCGGCTGTTTCCCCGTCGTGGGGGAACAAGCGCGCAATGTTCATCGCTGCCGTCCACACGCTGCACAATAGCGCCGTGCCGGTCTCGGCGCTGCCAGCCGGCTACGGCAACCTAACCATGTGCAACAACACCGGCACAGCGAAGGGCACTGTCTCCTTCGGCAATCGCATTGCCCGGACTGCGTCGGAAGATCCGGCGGCCTTCACCATGGTCTCGTCGGCGGTCTGCGTCCCGGCGACGATCGCCCTTCGATAGAGAGAACCCATGGCTGTTGAACACGCCTTGATCCTTGGCGCGACGATCGTCCGCGTCTACCCGGCGACGCGGGCGTTTGTTGAGCTTGGCTCGCCCGAGGAAACGGTCAGTCCGTCGACGCCGGGCTGGACCAACGGAACCTATCGGATCGCCGAAGTTGTCCCGGCGGAGGAGCCGCCGGCGGGCAAGATCAAGACCGGCACGACCTATGCGCTGGTCGGCGGCGTCCCGGTGCAGTCCTTCCAGACGCAAGACGCGCCGCTGGAAGACCTGCGTGCGGCGAAGCTGGATGCCATCAGGGACCGGACCTCGCTCGCTCTTCAGGAGGGAGCGCCGGTCCCCGGAGGTCTTCACATCTCACTCGATGACGGGGCGAGGGCCGACGTTGGCTCGATGGCGACCACGGCTATCGCGGCTGCCGGCGGCTACGTGCCGTGGCCCGAGAGCTATATCCGGGGCTTCATCGCGATTGAGAACATCCGCATTCCGATGACGACACCGGCCGATGGCCTGGCTCTCGCGTCGGTGGTCGGGGATTTCTATGCGCAGATCCGGCAGCACTCCCGCGACCTGAAGGACGCGGCCGAGGCCGCGACCAGCAAGACCGCGCTCGCCGCAATCGACGAAACGGCCGGCTGGCCGATCTAGCGCAATCCGCTTTCACGCCGGACCTGCCGGCATCCGTTGGGCCGCCCTTTGAGGCGGCTTTTTGCTGTTCGCAACTCTCCGGCGGATCGCCGGGCAATCCGGCGGCACTGCCGCCTCATTCAAGGAGGCTCTGATGAGCGATCCGACTTTCGGTCTTTCTATCACCACGCTCGACAACGAGCCGCGTCCCGCGCTCACCGCCAATATGAGCGTGATCGGCCTTGTTGTGACGGCTCCCGACGCTGACGCCTCGATCTTCCCCGAGGACGAGCCTGTCACCTTCTATTCCGACGACACGGCGATGCTCGCCGCTCTCGGCGAGACCGGAACGGGCTATGCCTCGCTTGCCGCGATCAACGAGCAGCTCGGCGAATTCCAGGTCGCAGCGCAGGTTGTTCTCGTCCGGGTCGAGGCCGGCTCCACCGTCAAGGAGACGATTGCGAACCTGCGCGGCGACATCAACGCGCGAACCGGCATGTTCGCGCTGCTCGACGCACCGCACGTTCTCGGTGTGACCCCGCGCCTGATCGGCGTCCCCGGCTACACCTCCCAGGCAATCAACCAGGTCGCGGCGGCGATCGTCGTCACCGCACCCGGAAGCGCCTACGTCACCGCGCCGACCGTGACCTTCAGCGGCGGCGGCTCTGACCCCGGCAAGGTGCTGCCGACCGGCCATGCGGTTCTTGGCACCGGCGCGGATGCCGGCAAGGTCGTCGCCGTCGTCGTGGATACGCGCGGCGAGAACCTGACCGCTGCGCCGACGATTGCCTTCACGGGCGGTTCCGGCACCGGCGCGGCAGCCACCGCTACGCTCGACAGCGCCTCCAACGCGATCTGTGCCAGCCTGCCGACGTTGCTCGACCAGCTTCTGGCCTTCAGTGCGGTCGACGGCCCGGCTTCGACCCAGGCCGCCGCGCTGGCGTGGCGTGCGTCGATCGCCTCGAAGCGGATCATCCCCGTTGATCCCGCCTACAAGGTTGTCAACGACGAGGGCGATATCGTTATCGTCCCGAAGAGCCCCTATGTCCTTGGCGCGCTGGTCGCCAACGATCATGCTCACGGCGGGCTCCCGTCGCACTCCGCCGCGAACATGCCGATCCGGGGAATTGTCGGCACGAGCCGGCCGATCGCGTTCTCGCTGCTTGATGGCGCCAACGAGGGCCAGACGCTCCTCTCGCACAACATCGGCATCACCGTGCGGGGCGAGAACACGGACGGCGCAATTGCCGATGGCGGCTACGTCCTGATCTGCACCGACACCTGCTCCCCGGACACGCTGTGGCGGTTCTACAATCAGGGCCGGATGCGCGACTACATCCATCTGATCTTCATCAAGACCCTGCGCTTCTACCTCGGCCGCTTCAACCTGACCGGCCAGACGCTCCAGGCCGTGATGAACACGATCAACTTCGCGCTCCGCGACCTGAAGGCTCAGCAGGCGATCATCGACTACAAGCCGGTCAACTTCGACCGCGACCGGAACTCGCCGGAGCAGCTTCGCCTTGGTCGCTTTACGCTCGACGTGAAGTTCGAAGAGCCCGCGCCGCTCGTCTACCTCGGCATCCAGTCGGCGCGCTATCGCCCCGCGCTCGATGTTCTGCTGTCCGACCTTCAGTCGCAGCTCGCCCTCGCCGCGTAACGGCACGCGGCAGGCTCGCTCTCCGGGCCTGCCGCACCTCTACCCTTTCCCCGACTGGAGATCGAAATGGCCAACACCGTCTATGTGATGGAAGCCAGCAACCTGTTCTGCGGCGACCACGACCCCGAGAATTCGAAGCACCTGACGCTCGACGAGATCACCCTGCCGAGCCTTCAGGCCATGTATCAGGACCATCACCCCGGCGGCTCGTTCGTCGCTATGGAATTCGAGGTCGGCATCCAAAAGCTGACCTCGTCCTTCAAGCTGAAGGGTTGGGACCCGGACCTGCTCAAGCAGTTCGGCCTCGGAACCCCGCTCAAGCGCGTCTACACGGCCTATGGCGTCGTTCGCGACAAGCGAACCGGCCGCGCGATTGAGGCCAAGGCCATCATGGAAGCCCGGCTCGGTCAGGCCACGCCGGACGGCTTCACGCGCGGAAATCTCATGGGCTACTCCTACAGCCTGAACGAGATCACCCACTATGAGCTGTTCTTCGACCGGGAAGAGATCTTCTTCTGGGACGCCTTCACGAACGTCATGCGCACCGGCGGCCAGGACCAGAATGCCGAGGTGAACAACCTCCTCCGCATCCCGGGCGTCAGCTCCTAACCCGACCTCGAAAAAACGAGCCTGCCGGATCAACCGGCGGGCCTTTTCCGCTTGAGAAGGACACCAAGACATGAGCGAGAAGACCGAGGCGGCAGAGGCCGCAGCCGAGAAGCTGGCCCCCGCCTTCGACCGAGAGGCCGAGCGGTTCGAGACGGTCCCTCTCGATTGGCCCGTGACGATTGATGGCGTTCGCTACGAGAGCGTCACGGTGCGCCGAATGACTGTCGGCGAGATCGGCGACTTCCTCTTGGCGATGGCGAAGAGCGATGGGGAGCGCTTGCGCTTCCCGATGTACGACGTTTCCGATGCGGTCCTGGAACGGCTTGACGCTGATGACGGCGACAAGATCGAGGAAGCGGTGCAGCGTTTTTTGCCCCGCCGCTTCCGGACCGCGACGGTCTGACAGCGAACCCTCTCGGATGGCGCCGGATGTCCGGCGCGGTTCTCCACGCCATGCCGGGCATCACCCTCGCCGATACCCGGGCGATGGATTGGCACGAGCTGATCGCCTGGTGGGGCGAGGCACGGCTGATCATCGAAGGCCCAAAGAAAGACTAGCCGATGGCCTCCTCGACCGTCTCTGAGCTTATCGTCCGGCTCAAGGACGAAGTCTCCCAGAAGGCCGGCAGCGTCGCGAGCGCGCTGGACAAGATCAGCAAGGCCGAGAGCGGCATTCAGTCGGCGCAGATGAAGGCGCTGACCGAGCATCTGACGGCGGCTCAGGAGGCAGCCCGCCGGGTCTCCGTCTTCCGGGACGCGCAGGAAAAGCTCAAGCAGACCCGCCGGCAATTCCAAGAGGCAAAGACTGCCGTCGAGACGGCGGCGCGAACCCTTGCGGCAGCCGGCGACGAGGCATCTCGGAAGACGCAGGCCGCGATGCGGAAGGCGCAGTCGGAGGTCAAGAAGACCGCCGCCGCATACGACAGCGCCGCTGCTCAGGCGAAGGCTGCCTTTTCCGACATCGGCGGTTCGGTCGAGAAGGTGATCGGGGCAGAGGCGAAGCTCCGGGCCGAGATCGACAAGACCACCGAGGCGATCAAGGCGCAGGAGCGCGCCGACGATGCCGCCCGCGCCAATGCCGCCAGGCGTCAGCAGCGTCGCGACATCCTCGGCGGAGCTGCGAGCGTTGCCGGTGTCTATGTCGGCTACAAGGCCCGGGAATTGGGCAAGGACGCGATCGTATCGGCCGCCGACTTCGATATCGGGGTCCGGCGCCAGCGCGCCTATACCGGCACGTCTCAGGAGGATCAGGACAATCTTCTGATCCCGCAGGCGAAGCGGATCGGCCAGGAGACGCAGTTCTCGAACCTCGACATCGTCGAGAGCCAGACCTCCGTCATGCAGCGGCTTCCGCCGAGCCTGCCGCGCGCCAAGGTCGCTTACGGCATCACAGAGGAGGTGAAGAACTACGCCCTCGCCATGCAGGCCGACATGAAGACCTCGGCCGAGGGCATCACCGCGTTCCTTCAGCAGACCCAGAAGGATATCTCGACGCAGGAGAAAGCCGTCAAGGAAGCCCGCCGCGCCACGAACATGATGATCAAGATGGCGAAGATCGGCGGCATGTCCGACGAAGACATCCAGAACTACTTCAGCTATGCCGGCCCTTCCGCCACGATCGCCGGCCTTTCCGACACTACTCTCGGCGCTCTCGGCGTCGGTCTTCGCCGTTCGGGGTTCCGGGGCGATGTCGCTGGTGTCGCGCTGCGGTCTTTCTCCAGCAAGCTCGTCGCGCCCACGAAGAAGGGCCTCGCCGCGCTCGACAGCATGGGGATCAACTTCGACGACTACACGTCCGCGCCGGAGAGGATGACGACCGACGCGATCGGCGGGGCGCTCAAGCGGAACTTCGGCAAGGCGCTGAGCGACGAGGCGGCAGCCTTCATCGAGGCGGCCCTCGACAACCCAGATATCGTCAACAGCCGAGACGACTTTACCGCCACGATGCTTGAGGCCGTGGCTCCCATGTTCGGCGGCGACAAGATGGGGGCGAAGGACAGGAACTCGCTCGCAAAGATGTTCGGTGACTACCACAAGCTGTCCGTTGGCAGCGTGGACACCGAAGGTCTTCTCAATGCGATCCTGGCATCGAACCCATCGCTGGCACAGCTCAACGCGTTCTTCACCGACAAGCACGGCGGCAAGGCGGGCGTTCTTGCTTCCAACCTTGGGCAGGTCGCCGAGGATCGGAAGCTCCTTGGCGAGGTGCCGGACAACTACGGTTCGGAGATCGCCTCGGAAATCATGGGCGGTCTGGGCGGCTCGTTCGAGCGCCTGAAGGGCTCCGTCGAGAACGTCACGCTCGCCATGGGCGAGGCCAACGCGAAGTGGCTCTCCTACACCTTCGAGGGCGTCGGAAACACGATCGACGCGTTCTCGAACCTGAGCGCGCCGGTTCGGCAAGCGGCAACTGCTCTCGGCGCGGTCGCCGCCGGCGCAGGCTTCTTTTGGGGCTCGATGAAGCTCCTCGGAACCTTCTTCGGCGGCGGCGGAGCGCTGACCGGCTCGGCGGTCGCCCTCGATGGATCGGCGGCTGCACTCACCCGGGCGGCAATCGCTCTCGGTGGCTCCGGCGTCACCGATGGCCTCGGCGGTGCTGCCGGAGGCGGAAAGGGCAAAGGCGGCTTCTGGAAGAACCTTGGCGGGATGACCTTCCAGGGTTTGCTCTATGGCCTTGGCACGCAGGCAATCGACGCCGGCTTGGACGCTGTGCCTCACCCGGACTATCCCAAAGGCTACGACCCCAAGACCTATGACTTCAGCACTCTCGGGACGTTCAAGCGCCTCTGGAACGACATGCCGCCTCTCGTCGGTCGGCGCGACGGAACCACGGGCGTTGACGGCGCGGCGCTTGATCAGACCAAGGCGAAAGCCGACGCCGCCAGCCAAGCGGTCTACGGTCTCGGCATGACCGTGCGGCCGAACGTCGACACGACATCGCTTGATGACGCCCTCGGAAAACTGTCGGCGCTGAGCGTTGGGCTGGGCAACGTCAACGCGGGCATTTCGAGGTCCTCGGGCGCGATCGATCAGAAGATCCGGGCGATCCACGCCGACACTGGCGTGTCGGGCGTCGGCCACCAATAGGAGCATCCGCCTTGCTGGCAATTCTGGGGGCCGTGATCTTCGAGATCGCGCCAGTGAACCTCCATGCCGTCGAGCACGGTTCGGAGGCTCGGTTCGCCGAGAAACCGATTATGGGCCGCCGGCCCCCACTCGAATTCGTCGGAGAGGGAGCGGAGAGCTTCGGCCTGACCGTGAAGCTCTTCCCGGAGAAGCTCGGCGGCCTTGGAACTCTCGACGACTTGGCGGCCATGCGGGCTAGCGGGATCGCTCAGTATTTCATGCGCGGGGACGGCGTGCCGCTCGGCTGGTTCGTCGTCGAGAAGCTGAGCGAGAAATCGTCCTATCTCGGTGGGCAAGGCGTGGGCCGGGTGATTGACGTGGACATCTCGATCAAGCGCGCCGACGCGCCGTCCGGCTCCGACTTCTTCGCTTCAATCCTGGGGATGCTCTGATGGCCGCGACCTTCGAGCGCGTCGTTGTGGCGGGCGATGAGATCACGCTCGACCTGCTGGTCTGGCGACGCTTCAAGCGCCGAAAGGATGGGGTCGTCGACCGCATTCTCGCTGCCAATCCTGAGCTTGCGACCGGCGGTCCATATCTGGCGGTCGGCACCGTCGTCCTCATTCCGATCGACGCGCCGACGCCCGGGGCTCTGCGGGTCGAAGCCGTCCGGTTGTGGAACTGATGACCCAGACCCTTTGCGTCATCACCATCGACGGACAGGACGTTTCCTCCGGCGTCCTCCCTCGGCTCATCAACCTTACCGTGACCGACAAGGCGGGAACTAGTTCGGACACCTGTCAGATCGATCTCGACGACACGGACGGGCACCTCTTGCTGCCGCGAACGGGCGCGGAAATCGAGATCCTTCTCGGCGGAGCGGACGGTGTCTCCCAGGTCTTTACTGGCACGGTCGACGAGGTGAAGAGCCAAGGTTCGGCGTCAGGGATGACGCTTTCCATCTCGGCCAAGGGCTTCGATAGCCAGGGAAAGGCGAAGGAGCCGCACCGAAAGCATTGGGACGACAGCAGCCTCGCCGACGTTCTGTCCCAAGCCGGCAAGCTGGCCGGGTTGGCGGATATCGAGGTCACTGGAGCCCTCGCATCGCTCACCCGCAAATATTGGGCGATGCAGAACGAGAGCTTTCTGCACTTCGGCGAGCGTATCGCGAGAGAGGTCGGCGGCACGTTCAAGATCGTGGGCAAGCGCGCCGTTCTCGCCGAGCGCAGCGGCGGAAAGTCTGCCTCCGGCGCTGACCTGCCGGCGGTGACAGCGAGGCGAGGGGACAATCTGATCTCTTGGGAGATCTCTCCCACCCTCGGCCGCCCTCGATACAAGAGCGCCCGCGTTCGGCACTACGACCCGAAGACGGGAACTTACAAATACGAAACCGAAGAGATCGAGGACCCGGACGCGAAGGCCGTCCTAACCGATCGCTTCGATGCGCCCGACGCTGATCAAGCCAAGGCGAGGGCCGGCGCGCACAAGAAGAACGCCGAGCGCGAGAAGGGGGGCGGAATGATCTCGATCAACGGATCGACGGTCCCGCAGCCTGAGGCGAACGTGGTTCTCGTAGGCGCACGCCCCGGGATCGACGGTTCCTATCGGATCGAGACCGTCACGCACGACTTCTCGGCCGGCTCCGGCTGGACAACGCGGCTCGAAATCAAGCAGCCGCAGGGCGAGGCAGGCAAGGACGCTCGCAGCGGTTCGACGCCGGCCGCTGCGTCGGGAGCCGCCTCCGTCCGCGAGGCGGGCCAAGTTCCAAATTCCAACGTGGGATAGGCACATGACCATCAGTGATTACCAGGTCACCGACCTGGCGGGGCCGTTTGTTGCCGGAGTTCGAGTGCCGGCGAGCGGCGTCCTCCGGCTCTCTGCCGAGCAGGCAAGCTATCCGCTGGCCTTGGGCCAGATCGTTCTCGTCGGCTCGCCGGCCGCTTCCTTGCCGATCCCGGCCTATCTCCGAAGCGATCTTCTTTCGGTTCGGCGGAACGGCAATTCGCGCGATGTCAGCCTCGACACGTTGCTCAACGCCTCGATTTTCGCCGGCGCTGGCTTGTTGGTTGCGGCGGTCGGAACGAGCTTCGAGGACGGCGCCAGCCGCGATAGCCCGCCGCCGGCGACCAACCCGACCCGGGCCTTCTTCAACGATGGCTGGCTGTCGTGGCTTCGGATCTTGTCCGGGCAGCGCGTCAACCTTCCGGCCGAATACGTGCTCGGCGCGTCGGGCACGTCGTGGAATACGCCCGACACCGGGATCACGGCCCAGGTCGACGCGGTCTGCAAGCTCTACCCGAAGCCGAGCTATTGCATCGTCGGCGGCGTGCCGAACGATATCGGATCTCGTTCCTTTGCCGACATCAAGACGGACTGGACCGCCGGCATCGAGAAGCTGATCGCCAACGGGATCAAGCCGGTCACGGTTACGACGCTGCCGCGCGGGAGCGCGTCGCTGTCGGCCGCTCAGCTCGGCGTATTGCTGCAGATGAACCGGCATATCGTCGACTACAGCCGTTTGCGGGGGCTCGACGTTATCGATGCGTGGCGCCTGATGGCCGACCAGGCGTCGACCTCGTCGAATGCTCTTGCGGGGATGATCAAGACCTCGGACAATCTTCACCCCTCGACGATCGGGGCGTTCCAGTGGGGGAAGGCCGCCGCTGCGATCTTCAATCGCATCCTGAACGATCGGTGGGATCACTTCCTCGCGGCGGCCGACATCTACAACGCCACGACGAACAAGACCGGCAACCTTCTGTTCTCAGGGTCGGCCAACTACGGCTTGATGGCCGGCACCGGCGGCTCGCAGACGGCGTCGACCGGCCTGACCCATTCCGGCTCGCTTGCCACCGGCGTCACCGCCGTTCGTTCCGGCTCGTCGACCTGCGCCTGGACCCACGCCAAGGAGAACCCCAGGACGGACGCCGGACGAAGCTCCGGCGAGCGCCAGGTCGAGACCATCGCGGCGAACTCCGGCGGTGGTGCCGACGAGGTCTATAACCTTCGGTTCTCGCCTGCCTTCGCCAACTTCGCCCCGGGCGATGTCGTTGAGGCGATGTGCGCGATCGAGGTCCACCAGGCCCCATCCCGCTCGACGGCGCTGGAACTCTACCTGTTGGAGACGCGGCCGGCGAACTCGTACACGGCGATCGACGGCGCGCTGCAATCCTCGCTGTCCGGCTTCCTGCCGGCCGAGACTTGGTCGGGGGTTCTCCGTGCTCCGCCGATCCGCATCGAAGACGACGCGACGGCTGTTGCCCTTAACATCCGCGCTCGGCTCGACGCCTCGACGGCGGCGGCCAGCATCGGCTTCAAGGTGGGCGACGTGGCCCTCCGCAAGCTCCCCGCCTAAGCACCCTCATCATCTTGATCATGATCAGAACTCTGGCTCTCGCCGGATTGATCTCGCTCGCCTCCGCTTCGGCGCTCGCGGACCAGATCGGACATGCGTCCTGGTATGGAGCCGAAAGCGGCAACCGAACCGCCAACGGCGAGCGGTTTCATCCCGGGGGAATGACCGCAGCGCATCGAACGCTTCCGTTCGGCACCCGCGTTCGCGTCACGGTGCTCTCCACTGGCCGCTCGTGCGCGGTTCGCATCAACGATCGCGGCCCTTTCGTTCGGGGCCGCGTGATCGATCTCGCGCATGGCGCCGCTCGCGCTTGCGGGATCTCCGGCGTCGCTCGTGTGCGCCTTACCGTCCTCCGCTGACCGAAACAGCGCCCAAGCCAACCATCGGAGATATCCATGCTGCTCCCGAACTGGCGCGCCATTCTGGCGCGCGCTTGGAGCTTCCGGCTGATCGTCTCGATCGCTCTGCTCCAAGGGCTCGACTACGCCATGCCCTTCGTCGGCATGTCCCTGCCACTGCCGGAAGGCTGGCTTACGCCCGTCACGATCGTGATTGCGGTGCTCGCTGCGTTCTCGCGCCTCGTCCCGCAGAAGGGGCTCTCAGATGGCTAAACTCACGTCGACGAAGCGGGGGAAGGCGGCGATTGCCGGCATCGTCGCTATCGCCGTAGGCGGCCTGGTCACATTCTCCGGCGAGCGCGTCCCGGATGACGTCGCTCTCGCGGCCACCTATCTGACCAAGCCGTGGGAAGGCCGCCATCTCAAGGCCTATGCCGACCCGGCGACCGGCGGCGCTCCGTGGACGATCTGCGATGGCGACACTAAGGGCGTGAAGCCCGGCTTGGTGGAGACGCCCGCCGGCTGCGACAAGCGCACCGTTCAACGGATGCTGGAGTTCCGGGTGCAGCTCGTGCGCTGCATTCCCGGCTTCGACAAGAAGCCGCTGTCGTGGCGCGCGATGATGAACTCGCTCTCCTACAACATCGGCACCGGCGCGGCTTGCCGGTCGACAGCGGCCCGGCTCGGCATCGCCGGCCGCTATGTCGAGAGCTGCCAGGCTGCCACTGCGTTCAACAAGGCCGCAGGCCGCGTCTTTATCGGCCTCGTCAATCGCCGCGAGATGGGTGACGCCCGTCGCATCGGCGAGGGCGAACTCTGCGTGAGCGGCCTTTGATGGGCATCCCGTCCGTCTTCGGCGTGAAAGGCATGGCCTTGGCGCTGCTCGTGGGCACCGCCATCGGCGGCTACGCCGGCTATCGGATCACCAACACGTTCGACGAGGCCAAGGCGCTGCGCAAGGAGCGTGACGACCTGAAGGACGCCATCGCGGCGCGCGACGCGACCATCGCCAGCAACGCCCGCATCACGGCCGGGGTGAACACCATCGCGATCGGCGTCAATCGCGCCATCGCCCAACTTCGAGAGGAGGCCGGCGATGAGAGCACTACGCGCAGCGATCCCGGTTGTGATTATCGGGACGATGAGTTTGGCCGCGTGCAATCACGTATCAACCGCGCGGCTCGCCCCGGTCGGGCCGTCCCTTCCGCCGCTTCCCCCTGAGCTGCACGAGCAAGCGCCGCCGCCGGTTCCGAGCCGCAACCCCCAGACCATGGCCAACCGGGCGATTGACGCCTACGGCGTCTGCAACATCAAGCACCTTGGCACCGTGGCCGCATACGACGCCGCCGCGCTCGAACTCGGGAGCGCGCGGCAATGATCATCGCTAGGCTCTATCGTGGCGTCAGCAGTCACTTCCCGGCCCGAGCTTCCGAATGGGGGCTGGCGTCGATCCTGCTCCTCTGGGGGCTGAACGCGATGTTCACCCCGGACTACTTCGACCGCCCCCTCTGGCTGCCTCTGCGAGATATGCTGCCGGAGGAAATCGTCCTGCTCCCTCCGCCACTTTTCTGGGGCGGAGGGGCGCTCCTGGTCGCGGTCCTGCGGCTCGGGGCTCTGGTCGTCAACGGGACCTTTGCCGATACGGCATGGTCTCGGTTCTCGCCGCATGTGCGGATGCTGATGTCGGTCCTGTCGTGCTTCTTCTGGACGACGCAGGTCCTGAGCGTCTGGGCCTCCGAACAGGTCTGGTCCGGGCTCTCGACCTCGGCGGTGCTGCTCGCGCTCGATCTCTACAACATCGTCCGTACCTCATCGGACGCCCGTCACTCCGATGAGGTACGTCGCAATGGCATCACCGGCACCTGACCCCTCGTCGCTGCCGCCGCAGGTTCAGATCTTCGTCTACATCGGGGCCGGCTTGGCGGCCCTCTTCCTCTCCGTCTACGGATATTTCATCAAGGGCCGGAGGCGGCCCACCGAAGACTATGTGATCACGTCGGCCGAGATCGCAGACACGAAGCCGATGCGAGATCTCGCCGACGCTGTGAAAGCGCTCAAGCCAATGCATGAGCGGATCGCGACGGCTGCTGAGCGGACGGCCACAGCGGTTGAAGCGATGAGAGAGTTGTTCGAGCGCGAGGCCGACGAAGAGGATCGGCGACGCATTATTCAGGAAGAGGTTGCGCGCGGCGTCGCCGAGGAACTGGCTCGACGTGCTTCGCCGAGCCCCCGGCCGCGCAAGCCGCCCTCCCTTCGCTAAGGACCGGTCGCGCCTCCGGCGCGCCTTACCAGGCCCCTCGGGGCTCCTCCCAAGCAACTTAGCCCCCTCCTGCGGTTCACCGCAGCGAGGGGGCTTTTTTGCGTTTTCGGCTTGCGTCTTCGACCCGCCAATCTGCTCTATTCGTCGAGCAGGATCTCGCTATTATCATTCCACCAATGGGGGAAAGAGATCGCTATGACTACCGAACCGCGCGACGACCGAGCTTGGTGGCAAACCGCGCTCCATATCGGCTTGGCAGCGGTCCTATTCATGCCGGTGCTGGCGATCCTTGGTGCGGCGTTGGCGCTGTCGTCAATCCAAGTGCCAGCCGTGGAGTTCCTGTTCCTGGTCGGGCAGTACGTCATCACAGCCTTCATAAGCCTCTACCTGCCCACCCGGCTATTGACGCGATCTCACGTCGCGATCGCTGCGGCTATCTGGGCAACGGGGTTCGTGACCCTCATGCTGAGCGACGTTGTTCGGAATACCGGCTCGGATACGACCCTGTGGCAATGGGCGGTCATCGCCGCGATCGTCGGCGGAACAGTCGCCGGCGCGATTGCCTTCGTCTGCATTCGGTGGGATCGGGTGGAGAACATGAAGGCTGCTTGGCCGCCCGCTAAGGGTCCCGTAGCCGGTTCAGGTCCCTGAGCGGGACCTATATCGCGACGGCGCGCGCGGCAGCGGCCGACATGCTTCCGAACCCGGTCGCATACTCGATTTCGGGGTCTTTCCCCCACACCGGATAGGCGACAAAGCGGACGAGCGGGACGATCAAAAGGTTGCTATTCCGCTTGCAACCCTCCTCCGCTACCATCGATCCCCCCAATTGCTCGGCGCCTTGGCCGAGCAGGGCGGACAGATGGCCGATGACTTCGGCCGAGACCCCTCCTGACTGCGTGTCGTGCACGACGACACGATCGACGAGCGCGCGGAAGGCCTCGATCGCCCCGGCGTCGGCGCGGTCGTCAAGCTCGCTGAGGCGGCCGGCCAGATTTTCGACGGCTGCCTTGTACTGGCGGACAGCGTGCGGGTGCAGCTCGACGGCGTCAGGCATGGCGATCGTCGCGAGATCTGCCGCGAGCCGGTCCCGCTCCGCCATAAGCGGCCCATATTGGCTCTCGACAGCCTCGACCGGCAACACGCCGCGCGCCAGTGCGCCCATCAGCCTCTCCATCTGGGTTGTCAGATCAGCGACGCGCCGCTCGACTGTCGCGCGCTCTCTTGCAGCCTTGGCGGCCTCGTCCCGCCGCTCCTCACGATAGGCTCGGACGTATTCGGCCAAGAGCTCCGGATGGGCGAGCTGTTGGCGCAGGCCCGCGATCACCGCGTTCTCGATCTTTTCGAGGTTGTACTTTTTCCGGTTGTCGCAGGTGCCCCCCTCGACTGACCGCGTGCACTTGATGCGCGTCGTGCTCTTGTTCCGGTCGTGGATCGACATGCCACCGCCGCAGTGGCCACACCGTAGCAGGCCAGACAGCAGGCGCTTCGGCCGGCGGACGTACTCGCCGCCCTTGGCTCGTTTTGCTCTGCCTTCCACGATGGCCGCGACCGCCTCATAGGTCTCTGCATCGACTAGGGCCAGGTGCGGGGCTTCGGCCTCTCGCAACTCGCTCGCGTCGTTGACGCGGCTCACCCTTTTGCCGGTATCAGGATCCCGAACCATCTGAACGCGGTTCCAGACGATCTTGCCGGCATAGAGGGGATTGCGAAGGATGCCATAGCCGCGCTTGGCGGACCCGGCGATGGTGCTGGCGTTCCACGAGACGCCGCGCGGGGCGGGAACACCATCTCGGTTCAGGCCGGTTGCGATTTCACGGGCAAGGCGCCCTGCGGCAGCCTCTCCGAAGATGCGCCGGACGATCTCCGCCTCCGGTTCGTAGATCTCGAGCTCGCCCGGATGGCCGATGACGGGACGATACCCATACGCGCGGCCGCCCGCATGGCGGCCGTCCCTGACGACGCCGGCCATGCCGCGTCGCACCTTGTGCTTGAGGTCAGCCAGAAACAGGGTCGACACCAAGCCGCGAATGCCGACCTGGATTGCGTCGGCGGCGCCGTCGTGAACGGCGACGATCCTGACCCCCATGAAGGTGAGCCGCTTATGCAGCCCGGCGAGATCTTCCTGGTCGCGGGAGAGGCGGTCTAGCGCCTCGACGATGACCGTGTCGAACTTGCCGGCGCGGGCGTCGTCCATGAGGCCGAGTAATCCGTCTCGTCCGAAGACCGAGGCGCCCGAGCGCGCCTTGTCGAAGTGCTGGGCGACGACTTTGAGCCCGGAGCGGGCGGCGAACTCTCTGCACAGGGCGAGTTGGTCGTCGACGGATCGCTCGCTCTGGAGGTCGGTCGAGAACCGGGCATAGATAGCCGCTCGCGTTCCTTGGTCGTGCATTCGCCTTCACCTTCAATCAATCCGGCCCGCGCGCGATCGCGGCGAGCATCAGCCTTAGCCAAAGCGCGCACGAACGCAACCAGAAGCGGATCGGGCGGCGGAAGGCTCACGCGAGGACGCCCCCTGCTTCGAGGGAAGCCTCGATGCGCCTGTCGGTCGGGACCAGGCCGCTGGAAGCCGCATCGTGCTGGCGTTCGCGGTTGCGGCGGCGCGCTTGGGCGCCTCCCTTATCCCAGCGGACCGCGCCGCCGTTGTCCTCGCGCCAGTGCAGGAAATGATTGGCGCGGTGACGGAACGGCCGCGACTGCGTCGAGGTGCTCGTCATGCTGATGCTCCGGCAATCTGCCGCTCAATGCGAGCCAGCAGAGGCCGCGCGTCGATCACGATCGACATACGGAGGCACGGTGCGTGCTTGCATGCGTCGACGACATCGGCCGCCAAGTTCCCGGCTGCGTCGACGGAGAGCACGATCTGTGGGCTGCTGATGTCGGCCATGTGCGCATGGAGGTCATTTGTCAGACCCTTGAGGCTGGCGAGGGCATCGCTGATGCGGGGTTGATTGAGCCCAAGTCGCGCCAGCTCGCCGGCGATTGCAAAGCGGAGAGCATCGGCCTTAACGAAGCGCCGACCTTCTCCCGGCGCGGCGCGGCCGCGCACCGCGACGCCGTGGCGCGAGATCAAGAGGTCGATCTGGGCACGGCTCAAGCCGCTCAACGCGACAACATCGTGGATCGTCAGGAACATGGCTTTCCCTCATCGATGTTCTGATGCGCGACGGTGAACGTGTAGGCGGCGACCCAAGGGTTATCCTCCCAGGCGCCGGGGCCGTTGATGGCATTCCAGAGCATCAGGTAGCTGTCGTGCGCCGTCCGGCAGCACTGAGCCGGGACCTCGCGCCCTTTGACGACCATCGTCATGAAGGTGCTGATGCCATAGGGAAACCATCCGTGGTGCAGCCGTTCGACGCCTTCGGCGATAGCGTCTTCCTCGCTGATGTCCTGCAGCCGCTCGACGCGGACGTCGGTCACGGTGAGCGTCAGCCGGGATGCCCAACGCGGGAGGAACATCCCAGGCCGATAGCGACCGACCCATCCCGCGTGCTTGGGCTCCGGCTCATAGTCGGATGGGCGCCAATGGCCGTCTGCCTGGTTGGCGATCGATCCGCCGGCCTCGAAGAGGACGGTCATCTTGCGCGGCGGCAGGTCACGCGGGGGCAGCGCGTCGTAATTCTTGCTGACACGCCAAGCCTCGCGGACCCAAAGGCGGTCGCCGGGCTGATAGCGCGCATGGATTGCCGCCGTCTGGGGAAAGCCATCGTCGACATGGGTGCCCATGGCGCCGACGAAGCCGCCGTTGCGGCCTTCCCAGCGCCACGCGCCATTTGCCTGCACGATAGGCTGCGGCTTGACGGGGCGCCGTGTCTGGAACTTGGTCCCGGCGAGCAGAGCGCGGACCATTGGCCCGGTGAAGGGGATGTAGAGGTCAGCCATCGGCCCGCTCCTCGAAACGAACCGAACGCTGCCAAGCCTCATCCATCGACAGACCGAGCTTGCGCTCAAGCCACCGATCGCTACTGCAATTTCCGATGTTGGCGTGAAGGACGAACCCGAGCGGGCCGACCAGCAAGTGCCAATCGCCGCCGTAGACGTCGGCCTCGCGCTCGAACCCCAGCCTCCACGAGAGCGGGAAGAAATGAATGCTGACGCCGACGTCGCGGCAGTTTCGCCAATGCCAGTGCGGCTCATTTTCCATTGGTCGTCTCCTGGTCCGGCATCGCCTCGCGGCCGACCACGGCGCAGTTTCCGAGCCGAGTGGCTCGCATTTCTCCGGCGCCGGCGCGCTGCAGCAGATGCAGCGCCATCGGCCCGCTGAACTTCGCGCACTCGAAGCCGCCGGTTCCCATCGTCAAGAAGATGCAGCAATCCGCCTCGCCGGCCCGGCAGACGATACGCTCGGCGCCATCCGGCACGCGGGCGGAGTTGCCTCGGCCGAAGTAGAGGACGTGAGGGACCTTCTCCGTCCGATCGGCGATGATCTCGATCTCGTCCGGCGAGGCTTTGAACTCGACAAGCCGGCCGGCGAGCGCCACGAGGATCTGCTCGAAATATGCGGCGATGTTTGACCAGCCGGCATTATCGAGGCGGCTCTCGATGATGCCGCAGTCGATCTCCCGCGCCAGGATCTCCCGATCCGATCGAGGCTCCAGATAGATCCGCATCGACGGAAAATGGTGGCCGACATAGTCGTGACCGCCGCGCTTGCCGGCCATCGAGAGGATCGCCTCCCAGAATGCCGGCTTGATATCGACGGCCGAGCCGTCCGGCTGCAGCAGATCCCACGTCGGATGCGTCCATCCGTAGAACCGTAGCCGGCCAGAAACCTTGAGGAGGTCAGCCATGGTCGCGGCCTCCCATGACCTCGGCCAGCGCTGCCTCGGCGCTACGCGCGCGCATCAGCAGGCGATTGTTCGCTTCGAGGAGCTCGGTCTGGCGGCGCTCGAAAAGCGACCGGGGAACAGTATCAGCGGCGATCGCGCGGACGGCCTCGCCGACGGCGAGCAGTTGGTCGCGCAGATCCTGGTCAATCGCAGACTTCGGCATTTGCGTCCTCCCCTTCGTGCGAGCTGGCCTTACTCTTGCGGCGTGCGCCGGGATCGCGTCCGATCTTGTCCTGGCGCGCGCGTTCGGCTGCGAGCCACGCCTCGGCGCTGGCCCGAGCCGTCTCCGCTGTGGCGCTGTGGAAGACCATCGGGAGCATCTCGGCGATCGGCTTGCCCTTCGCGCCGGTGCCGGGGCCGATCAGGTGCGCCGCGAAGCGAAATGCTTCGTGGCAAGGCTCGTCGGTGCTGTAGACGATGACCTGGATCATCTGTTGCTCCCTTGGTGATCGCTGGCGTCGAGCCCCGCGAGCTTCCGGATCTCGCTCGCTCGCTCGATGGTCATCCCGTGCTGTTCGGCGAGGTGATGCGCCGGCGTGCCGTCCACGACCTCCGCGAGGGCTGCGCGCAGGCTGTCGACGAGACCTGCCTGGGCCATTACGAGCGAGGAGGCTGTCGCGCGGTGTGGCAGGTTGACCTTCTTCACTCGTGCGAGGTTCAGCAGCGCAACCCGGTATGCGTCTGCGGTCGTCGCCGAGCAGAGCGCGATCATGGTTTCGGATGGGAACTCGCTCGCCGCCCGTATCCAGAACCGGAATAGGATGGCGTCCAGGTCGTCGTTGTTGAGGTCCAGCGTCGACATGACCGTCACCGCCATTCCGGGGCGAATGGGATGTCGTCGTCGATGTCGGCCGAGTAGCCGCTCGACGGGCGCCCGCCACCGCTGTAGCTGCTGGACGACTGCCCGTTGCCACCGCTGGACGCGCTCGACCGCTGCGACGAACCGCCGGACGAGCCGCCGCCGTCGTCCTTTGAGCCGAGCAGATAGACGGTCCCTCGAAAAGCGGTGACGACGACCTTCGTCGTGATCCGCTTGACCCCGTCCTTCTCCCATTCCTCGTTCTGCAGCTCGCCCTCGACGCCGACGAGAGAGCCCTTGCGTAGGTATTGCTCGATGACGTTCTTGACCAAGGAGTTGTTGAGCACCTTGATCCGGTGCCATTGCGTCTTCTCTTTGCGCTCGCCGGTCTGCTTGTCGCGCCATGTGTCGGAGGTTGCGACCGAGAACTCGCACATTTGGTCGCCGCTCTGAAATGTCCTCATCTCCGGGTCGCCACCCATGCGGCCGACGATGATCACCTTGTTGATGCCTGCCATTTTCCGGCCTTTCAGATTGCAACGATGACGCGCTCGGCGGCGCGTGTAAGGGCGGTGTAGAGGTGCTTGGCCGCGTCTTCGCGGAACACGCGGCTCTCGTCGAAGATGAGGACGCTCTGCCACTGCGAGCCTTGGGCCTTGTGAACGCTGAGCGCATAGGCGAAATCGAACGGCTGATAGGCGCGCTGCTCCTGCCAATGGAGCTCCTTCTCCCGCCCATCGAGCCAGGCGTGATGCGTCCGCACCTCCACGGCGTTGGGCATGCCGGCGTCGATCGGCTGGACGACCATCTCGGTCTCGTCGATGTCCTGATAGGAAACCTCGTCGACTTCCCAGAGCGCTCCGTTCAGCAGGCCCAGGTCCTTGTCGTTGCGGAGCGAAACGACGCGGTCGCCGGGAACGAAGCGACCTTCGCGACCGAGAAGCCTCCGGATCCGCTCGTTGGTGACCCTGCGCGTCTTGTTCGTGCCGCAGAGAACCTGGTCGACGCCCAGCACCATCTTCTGGCCGACCTGATCGCGGCGGACGACGAGGCTGGTGCCATAGGATCCGAGCTCAAGCCTGCCGCCCTGACGCACCTTGGTCGCGAGCTGCAGCACCGGATTGCCAGCTGCTTGGCGGTGAACCTCGGTCAGCATGAAATCGGGCGCGCCGGCGGTGAAGAAGCCTTCACCGCTGACCGGCGGAAGCTGGGCCGGATCGCCCAGGACGAGGATCCGCTGGCCGAACGAAAGCAAGTCGCGGCCAAGCTCCTCGCCGACCATCGACACCTCGTCGATCACGATCAGGTCGGCGTTGCAGGCCGGGCTATCCCTCGTGTTCAGCACGAAGGTCGTCAGGCCTCTGGCGTCCTGTTCCGCGCGATAGATCAGCGAGTGGATGGTTGACGCCTTCGCGCATCCTTTCGAGCGCAGGACGAGAGCCGCCTTGCCGGTGAAGGCGGCGAAGACGACCTTACCGGCATCCTCCGCCAACCGCTTGGCGATCGTCGTCTTGCCCGTTCCAGCATAGCCGGCGAGGTAGAAGACCTGCCTAGCCGAGGGGTCGGCCAGCCAGGCCGAGACGGCCTTGATGGCGGCGTCTTGCTGCGGGGAGAGTGCCATCTATCCCATCTCCATCAGCAGCTCGTCGGCGCCGTAGACGGCAGCCTCGCCGCAAGACTGGCATTCGTATTCGCGGGCGTCGGGCTCGCAACCATCGGCTTCCTCACCGCAGGCGATGCAGAGGCCGGGATTGTCGAGGCTGAGCATCCGCCGCTCGACAGCGTGCTCGACCCGGCGGCGGGTAATGGTGGGATGCAGCTTCATTGCGCCGCCTCGGCCAGCGCTTCGTCGCGCGCGCGGTTGAGTTCGGCCATCGCCTCGGTCGAGCCGCCGGGCATATCCGGGTGCCGCTTTTTCGACAGATCACGGAAGGCATTCTCGATCGTGGCCTTCGCGATATTGACGGTCGGCACGCGCTCAAGTCCGAGGACGGTCTTCCAACTGGGCGGACCGGCCGGCGCCGGCAGTGCAGCGAAGCCAGCGAAGCTCGCTCGGACGAGCGCCAGCGTGCCGTGACGAAGCTCCACGCGTCGCGCCTCGATGATGAGGTGGATAGCTTGCAGGTTCGCTTCGACCGACACGTAGCGGTCGACGGGAATGCAGACCTGCAGGCCATCCCAGACGAACCAGACCGCGACCCCAGCGTCGGCCGGCTTCATCGCGCCGAGCGTGACGTTGGAAGAGATCACCAGACCGTCGATCCTCTTGCCGCTATCGCGGGAGAAGAGGCGAAGGCTCTCCTCGACGTTCTTCAGCGCGCCGGCAAGAGATGTCCGGAACGCGCCCTTCTCACGGTTCTTGGCTCGGGGGAAGGTGGGCGGCCAGGATAGGGGAAAGCCGGCGGCGCTCATGCTGCACCGCCCTTGAAGCTCTCTTCGCCGGTCAGGACGGCGGTGGTGATGCCCAGAACCCGAGCCGCGAGCATGAGCTGCACGGCGGTCATTGCGCTGTTGCCGCTTTCGAAGCGGGCGATCATATGGGTCGACACGCCGAGGCCGGAGGCCAGCTTGTCGCGCGACCGACCGGTCGAGGCCATGAACGCGGCCAGGCGAACGCCGATCATTCGGTTGACCTCGGGCGCATCATCCGGCCCGAGCTTCCTGTCGATTGCTGTCATGCTCGAAGTCCTGTCTGAGGAGGTGGCGCGGGCTCCCTGGCCCGCGCCGGTGGCCCGGATCGGCCTAGGCGCCGGTGAAGCCGCGCACCCAAGCGTCAGCGAGGGGCTCGAACCCCTCGGCCTTCCACTCGGGCGGCAAAGCCTTGCGGCTCATGCCCTTGGCCTTAGCTTCCTCGCCGCGCTGGAACGCGCCCTCGATCTCGGCATCGGTGAAGGTGCGGGGTTCGGCGCCGGCCGCGCCCTCGTCATCGGTCGGGCCGTCGTCGGGAGAGCGGCGGTCTTCGCCAGAGCTGATCTGCGCCTGTTCCGCCTCGGCCGCGTTGTGGGTGGTCGTCCTGCCGGAGCCGGCAGCGGGCTTCTTGTGCTCGGCGCTGTCGTCCCGGTTGGCGCTCGCGGCTCCCTCGGCGATCTTGCCGAGCTTGGCGGCCGTGCCCTTTGCAGCTTCGACCGCCTTGTCTCCTTCGACCTTCGCCGGGAAATAGTCCTCCACCTTCTGCTCGCCGCCCTTGATGGCCTTGTGCATCGCGGTGAGCGTCGCGAGCTGGTCCAAGCCGACATCGTCGAGACCGCCGACCTCCAGGGCCGCAAAAATCTGTTCGGGCTTCACGCCCCAGACGGCGAACGCCTTGATCGCGTCGTCGCGACGAACCGCCAGCGTTTTGATGTCGCCTGCGATCACCCCCTCGCACCGCTCGTAGGCCTTACGCCAGACCGCCTTCGGAATGCCTTTGAGGATGGCCTCACGCATTGCGATCGAGGCCGCCGCGTTGCCCGTCACGGTGATCATGTCGTCGTTGAAGATGCGGCCGTTCTTGTCGCTGATGCGGCGCCGGATCTGCGCGGTGCGCTTCATGCCTGTTTCGAGATCCAGGAAGACGCCCTCCGCGATCACGACCTTCTCGAACCGGTCGACGGCGACGATCCTGGAGCCGGTGTGGCAGTTGCCCCACTGGCTGGCGACGATCTCTGCGAACCGGATCGAAGGGCCCTTGATGGGCTTGCCTCCACGCGGCAGGGCATAGACGCTCTCTTTCGCCGCCTCTTCGTCGAGCGTCGCGAGGCTCATGATGTTCTGCACTGCCTGCGTGATCGATCGCGGAAACGCCTTTGCCGTCGTCACCGCCTGATTGAGCTCTGCCTGTGCCAACTGCACGGCGAGCGGCTGGGCTGTCTCGGTGAACAGGATCACTTCCCCGGTCTCGGGGTCGATCTTCTCGATGTCCTGGGCCACGTTGGGCCTCCATTTTCACGTCGGGAGGGGAAGCCGGGGCGCGATGGCGCCCTCGGCGCTGGTCATCCGGCGGCGCGGGCCTTGCGGACGGCTTTTCCGGACGAGGCCGGCGGCGATACGGCTGCCGCTTCGCCGCCCGGTGCCGGCCCTTCCTTGGTCTTCAGGACCTTGCCGCTGACCGTCTCGATGCGATCGAAGCGGGCATAGAGGGCCACAGGGCCACTCGGCCGAGCTTCGTCGGCGGCATCCGGGATAATCAGCGCGCCGTCGCTGTCGCGGATCGTGAAGCCCTCCGGCAGTTCGGACGGCATATCGGCGCTCGGCTCGACGACCGGCTCGGGCAGCACTTCTGCCTCGTCCGCATGAACGGCGCCGGCCGTGGTCCGGAAGTCGTGAAGCGTGCCGGTGGATGCGAGCCCGGCCTTGATGTCGGCGGCGCGAGCGCTCACGCGCTGCGCCTGGGACGGGTCGGTGAAGTCGATCTTGATGGCGTGCTTCAGCAGAAGCCGGCCGCTGGAGAAGCGAGCGCCGAACGCGTCCGTCTCTGCAAGCACCGCGTTGATCATCACGCCGGCGGTCGGCTGATTGGGCGTCCACGACGCGGCAATCTTTAAAGCCTGGACAGTCTTCGCCATGGGTCTCTCCTCGTGGCTGTTACAGGGCATGTCGGGGAAGGTTCGGGAGACCGGTGCTACGGCCGGTTCTTCGCGTAGTGGACCGCTGGCGCCGGCAGGGCGCCCAGCTCGTGCAGCTTCAGGAAAATGGCGAGCGCGTCTTCGGCGTCGCCGAGCGCGTCGTGCGCGCCGGATCGGGCAATGCCGAAGTGCGCGCAGCAGTCCGAGAGCTTGGGATAGCCTCGGCTGGATCCGGCCTTCTGCACCCCGAGTTTCATCATCGGCCGCATGACGCAGATATTCCGCGTCCGCTCGAACAGGTCCGGGCGACCAGACCGCCGAAGTTCGGCTCGCATCACCTTCGTGTCGAATTGGGCGTTGAACGCGACGACGACACGGCCTTCGTCAATGGCCTGCTCGTAGGTGTCGAGGATCATCTCGACGTCGGTCCCATGCTCGCGAAGGAACTGGTCGGTGAGGCCGTTGACGGCGCTCGCGCCGGCCTCCATGGACCAGCCGTTGGGGCGGACGTAGGCCCCTTTGCGTCGCGGCGTGGCGCCGACATGATCGAGGTAGATCAGGCCGACTTGAGCGAGGTGCGGCTGCCCCGGCGCGTCGGCCGGTTGGGTGAAGTCGAACAGGCCGGATGTCTCGGTGTCGAGGATCAGGAAGCCGCTCATCGGAACGCCGCCTTGGTCTCCTGGAAGACCTCCACGCCGACGAGGCTGGTGTTGCCCTTCTGGACCCGAACCATCGAGCGGATGCCCGCCTCGACGTGATCGCGGTTGAGGAACGGGCGGAGCTTGTTCAGATCGATCGCATCATAGTCGGCGATGCGGAAATCCCACTTCGCCGAGGCGGTCGCGACGCCGCCGCCGGCGACGCGAGTGCGGACGACGTCGGCAGCCGACGTGCTGCTCGTTTCGATGGCTTCCGCGCGCTCGGCAAGCGCCTCCGCGCGATCCTCGGCGCGACCTGCGACGGCGGTCCGGCCCGCCGCCTCGGCCTCCTGCGCTTTGCGCCGCGCGTCTTCTTCCTTTTCACGCAGCTTGCGAGCCTCTTCTTCGCGTTCGCGCTTCTCCTGCGCCTGCCTCTCCCGAACATACGTGTCGGCGGCGCTCTGGAGCGGCGCGATCGCAGCCGTCACCCGATCAGCCATCGCGTCGAAGTGCGCCTTGATCGACTTCTGCGCCTTGAACAGAGGGTCGGTCTCGTCCTTGCGGGCTTCCTCAACCTGCTTGCCGATCTGGCGGGCGCTGATGATCAGTTTGCCGAGGGCCTTGAAGTCCTCCTCGGTCTTGCACTTCGCCGGCGTCTTGCTGAAGAGCTCAACGGCGTCGCCGACGAGCTTTTCAAGGTCGCGAAAGTCATTCGCGAGGACGTCCGCCAGCGGCGCCTTGTTGTGGCCGAAAATCTGTTCGGCGACGGGTTTCCGTTCCATCGTCTATCGTGCCTTTTCGTTGGGGTAGCGAAGCGCGCGGATGGTCTTGGGCTCCACGAAGAAGCCGGCGCGCTTCTGCGGCTTCCATGTGATCTTCTGGCCGCCGGGGATGTGCGCGACTTGGGCGTCGCGCATCTTCGATTTGATCTCGGTATCGATCGCCTCGACCTGGCGGTTGGCCGTGGCAATCGCGTCCCGGTAAAAGGCGCGCTCGGCCACGAGCGTCGGGATACGGTTGTCCGCCGAGAGGTCGACCTCGGTTGCTTCGTCACCTTGGGCGTAGATGCGATCGAGAACCTCACCATCGCGGCGGTAGTCGACAGGAGGCTCCTCGCCGGCGGCGACCAACCGCCAGAACTCAGCGGCCTTGACTTTCATGGCCTCGACGACGCCGGGGACGAGCGGGATGTCGATCAGCGGCATCTCGAGGCCGTGGCCAATCACCAGAGGGGCAACAGCCGCCCAGGAACTGGACGTCAGATAGGCTTCCAGGGTCGCCTGCAGGGCTATCCAGAGCGGCGGCTGCGGCTCGTCGACGTCCGCGTCATGCCACTTGTGACGGAAGACCGAAGCCTCGACGCTCTTGATCTGGATGACCCCTCGACCGCGATCTGGGGCGTTGACGATGACGTCCGGGGTGCCGCCGAGCCTCGCGGCGGGGTCTCTGAAATAGATATTGGCGGCGGCGTTGTGCTCGACCTTCCACTTTGGGAAGCGCTCGCGCAGGAGCTGGACGGCGACGGGCTCAAGCAGGCGTCCGCGCTGCATTGCCGGCGTTTCCTCGCTGGATCTCGCCAAGCGGCCGGTCTTCGTGGCCCAAATCTCGAAGGTCGTCAGAAACTCGTGCTCTCCGAAGAGAGCGCCAATCTGAGAAGCGGTCACATCCTGTCCACGAGCGGCCAGCCATGCGGACCGATTGCGCGGACGGATCATTTCAATGTCGCTGGTCACTGGGCCGCTCTTCTCGCCGTCGTTTCTTGGAGGGGCTTGCACGGCCCGCGAGGCGTCGGTTTCATGGAGATCCTGGCCGGCGCCGTAGCCATCGACCGAGCCTGGCTGGAGAGCTCGGCAATAGACGCCGAGCCAAATCCGCTCGCGACCAAGATCCGAACACAGGCCTCGTCGTCTGTAAGATCAATGCTCGCGGCGCGAAGCGTTGCGGCCATCTGATCTTGAATAATCGCGCGAGTGATCGCGGCAAGATCGTCGCTTGCAATGTGGTGTCTGACGCTGTTCTTAGACATTTCTGCCCCCTAGGCTAATTATGCTTCGGCATGATGGGGCTCAGACGCGAGTATTGTCTCGCAGTCCGAATTTTATGCTGACCTTATGGTTAGCAATCTCGAAGGATGTGCTGCCGAGGGCCGGCGTCAGGCGCGGCTCGTCTGGCTTTCTGCATCGGGTCGCCTCCAATCAATCCACCCTGGCGCGCCGCAATCAGGTTCGGCGCTTCGGTCACTGATTGGATTTAAAACTCCTTAATGGAGATTAGCAACCTATTAATTGGATTTAATCCCACTGAAAATGTGCGTTACCGGCGTTGACGGTGGCGCGGTCAGGGGCTACGTGCGCGGGCTGCGCATGACACGCGGGCGGGATGCGCGCGCGGATAGAAATAAATATAATAAAAAAGGGGAAGGGGTTTATACCCCTTCCCCCTTACATAAATATTCGAATTTCTAGATTAGTTGGATGATCCAAAAACTCGGAAGGTACTAATCACGCGCCCGATGATTTCACAGTCATCGATCGGTACTGAGATCGGATCGCCTTTCAGCGGGCGGGAAGCGAGCGACTTCCCCGAAACAACCTTGATGGAGATCTCTTCAGACCCGTTTGCCTCGACTTGCTTTGCCAGCACGACGTCGCCATCGCGGGGCTGGGCCTGTTCGCCCGTTAGGATCGTGATGATGGACCCGTCAAGGATCCCCAGGCCGCCGGCATGATCTCCTCGAACGAGATAGGCCTGCAGTCGATCAGCATCGAACCGAGGATCCAGGGGGATCGGAAGCGGCGCAGTTGGAAGCCCGGCCGCGCCCGGCGCGCGCCAGGCTCCTGCCTCGGCAATGCCAGAGATTTTCAGGCCTGAAGGCGCACCGACTGGGGCGTCCTGCGTTCCAATCAGGAACTCATAGTCGCACTCCAGAGCCTCGGCGAGAGCAGGCAGCGCCTTCTCGCGGAGCATGTCCTTTTTGCCTATCAGGAGGTCATTCAGATAGCCGCGCTTGAGGTTGGCGCGTCGCTCCGCCTCGAACGGGTTGATGCCCAGATCGTCGAGCCGCGATCTGACGCGAGCGCGCAGGATGTCACCCAACATATCGCCCAATCCTTCAATCAATCCACCAATGGGGCGGATAATAATTTTTATTTGGAACAAGCGCCAGTGTGATTTATCCCCCTTGAATATTGGGATTTAATCCAATTCTATCGGCGGCCATGACACAGCCGCTTGATCCTCCGCTCATCGACGTCGCCCGCAAGGCCATCGCCGCGCTCTTCCAGGCGTACTGCAACGCGACGCGCATGCCCCTCACGCTCGTGTCTGAAGTCGTGTCGGACGACCGGGCGTTCGTCTCCCGCTACCACCGGAGCGACCTGCGTATCAGCTCCTACGACCGGGTGGTCGGGCGCTTCTCGGCACTCTGGCCCGCGCATGTCGCGTGGCCCCGCAGTGTCCCGCGCCCGCCGCCGCTGGAGGTCCCCCCTGAGCTGATGAGCAAGCTCTCGACCCGCGAGATCCGCTACTCGCGCGCGCTTCCACCTCCCTCCAGGTGGACCGCTGACATTCCTCCGCCTGCCTCTGCCAACCCCGAAACGTAGGAGGCCGCAATGGCCAAGAAGATGAAGCCTGCCGATGCCGCCACTGTTCGCGGCGTTGCCGCCTCCGATCTCAAGCGGGTGGTGAAGGACATCAACCGCCACAAGGAGAACGCCAGCGAGAACTCGGGTCTGGCAGGCCAGGCGACGAAGCAGGCGATCGAGCAGTACGGCCTCGATCGGAAGGCCCTCACGTTCGTCGTCGGCCTCTCGCGCAACGAGACCGCGAAGCAGCAAGGGACCCTTCGCGGCGTCCTCGACTATGCCGACAAGCTGGGCATGTTCGATTGGATCGACATGTTCGACGACATGATCCCCACGCTTGAGCGGATCGTGCAGCGCGCGCGCGATCGCGAGGGCGCCACCGAAAAGGGCGATCCCGTCGTGCAGGGCATGCTCGGCACGCAAGCCCCCTCGACCCACTGAACCCGCCGCGCGCACCCCACTCCCCCCTGGGAGATGGCGCGCGGCTGTGGCGGCCCCTCCCGCTCCCCTTCAGTCGGGTTGAAGCGGGAGGGGCTGGACCAAGCCGTTGATGAGCAGCGGCGGTCCTTTTGATTGCAAGGATTTCACCCGCATGATCTCTCAGGTCACTATCAAGATCTCCCAGAACGGCCAGGCCCGCGACATCTGGTTCCTGTTCGAGACCGACCACCACACCCTCTTCGACCTCAACGAGACCTTGGCTGCGGACGGCACCGTCTACGGCTCGCGAATTGATAGCGAGCCGGCTGGAGCCGGTCGCCGGCGCGAGGTGGGACGGAGGGATTGCATCCTCATCCGCGAGGCGATCGTCTCGATCATCCCCCCCGACGTCGCCCTCCTGCCGCCTGAGGCGCACGCATGAGCGCCCCGGGCAAATCGATCTTCTTCATGGACCTGGCCCGTAACGCCGGATGGTGCGAGGGCCGGGTCGGCGAGCGGCCGATCTATGGGTCGGAGCGGCTCGCTCCTGAAGGCAGCGACAGTCCGGCGGTATTCGCCGGCTTGCTCCGGTTCATCGGCGGCCGGCTCCAGGCCTTCAAGCCCAACCTGTTCATCTACGAGGCGCCTCGCGATCCGAGGCACATGGGCGGCCAGACGAACCTTGCCGCGATCCGCATGCTGATTGGTCTGCCGGCCGTTGCCGAGGCGACCGCCTACGCCTGCGGCGTCCTGGATATCCGCGAGGCGGAAGCCGCATCCATTCGCTCGTTCCTCCTGCCGCCGCGCCCGAAGGGCTCCGGCCGCCGGAAGGAAGGGGAGCTCAAGAGCGACGTTTTCAAGCAGATCGTTTCGCTCGGTTACGAGCCCAAGAACACCGACGAAAGCGATGCGATCGCGGGCTGGCTCTACGCCTGCTCGATCCTCGACGGGCGGGTCGGCGCGGCGGCAACGCCGCTCTTCTCACAGACGTGACGGCACCTCTCGCCAACGCGGGAGGGGATTGATTGACCAGGGGCACCGATGACAAACGACAGGGGCGACCAGTTCGCCCAGCACGCCAGGGCGGTCGCGGCTGATTTGTATGGAGAGCCCAACAAGCACCTCTCCAGCAAGGACGAGCTGCGCTTCGGAACCAATGGATCCCTATCGGTCGACGTAAAGGCCGGGACCTTCTTCGACCATGAGGCCAAAGAGGGCGGCGGCGTGCTCTGGGCAATCGAGCGCCAGACGGGCCTTGCAGGAGGAGACGCTGTCCAGTGGCTTCGCGATCACGGATACCACATTGAGGATCGCGACGATGGCTGGCGTCCTACCCACGGCGGCGGCGATCGCGCGCCATCGCGGCATGATCCGGCCGGAAACTGGCTGCCGCCGCAGGTCCCTGACCACGCGCGTCAGACCGCCGTCTACGACTATCGGGAAGCCGACGGCACCTTGCGATACCAGGTCGTCCGATTTGACTGGGACGATGCGGAGAATGCCAAGGGGCACAGCAAGTCCTTCCTGCAGCGCAAGCCGGACCCTTCGAAGCGGAACGGGTTTACCTGGAAGGTGAAAGGCACCGTGCCACTTCCGTACCGGCTGCCGGAGCTGCTGGAGGACATCGCGGACGGGGCCGAGATCTTCATCGTCGAGGGCGAGAAAAAGGCGGACATGCTTCGCGCGATCGGCGTGCCGGCGACCTGCAATAGTGGCGGCGCCGGCAAGTTCCCGGACGACCTGCTCGAATGGTTTCGCGGCGCCAAGGTCACGATCCTGGCCGACAACGATGTTGCCGGTCTTGAGCATCGCGGGATCGTCGGCAACAAGCTTCTCGGTGTCGCGGCCCGCGTTCGAGTGCTGGACTTGCCGGATCTGCCGCTCAAGGGGGGCGTCGATGACTGGCTCCCTGCCGGCGGCAGCGCCGAGCAGCTCTACGCGCTGGCGATCAATGCCAAGCCCTTCGAGGCCGTGCCGTTCCAGAGCCGCTTCGGCGCCGTGCAATGGCTCGACATCAACGAGCCGGGCCCGGTCTATGAGCAACTGATCAAGGGCGTCCTGACCAAGGGCGAGCTATCCTTCCTGCTGGGCGAAAGCCAGAGCGGGAAATCGTTCCTCGCCATCGACATGAACATGGCCGTAGCGCGGGGTGTGGATTGGTTCGGCCGCCGCGTCCGGCGCGGCCTCGTCATCTATCAGGCGGGTGAAAGTGCGACTGGCGTTCGCCGCCGGCGCCTGCCGGCTTATCAGCAGCACTTCGACGTCGCGAACGAGCCGTTGCCCTTCGTGCTGCTGCAATCGCCCTTGGACCTGTATTCGAGCGACGATCCTACCGACCAGTTCATCGAGGAATGCTTGTACTGGCAGAGCCACTATGGCTTGCCGATCGAGCTGATCACGATCGACACGTTCAACAAGGCCACGCCCGGCGCGAACGAGAACGACGGCAAGGACATGGGGCTCGTCCTGGCGCGCTGCGACCGGATCCGGAAGGCGACCGGTGCGCATGTGATGCTGGTCCATCATCTGAATGCTGGGGGCAGCAAGGCGCGCGGACACACCTCTCTTTTCGCGAATGTCGAGAATGTCCTCCTCTGTCGGGTGGTGCCTGACCATGCCGATGCCAGCGGGCGCAAGATCCGAGAGGCGGTCATTGCCAAGCAGAAGGACGGCGAGGACGGCGTCTCGATCCGCTTCGTGCTGCCGCAGGTGAAGATCGGCGTTGATCCCGAAGACGGCCAGGACGTGACCAGCTGCGTCGTCGCGGCGCCAGGCGGCGACGCGAGTGCGAAGCCTTCGGCGACGGGTGCCGTGCAGCTCGGCGGCACCAACGCCAAGGTCTTCCGCATCCTCTACGAGATGCTGGCGGACCAACTCGTCTACAGCCACGCGCCGGCCGAACTCGGGCTGCAGCAGGGCGCCCGGGTCGTCTCCGGCAAGGCCATGACGACGCGCTTCGCCGAGTTGGAGAAGCCCGACAACTTCGACGATCTGACCGAGGACGAGAAGGAGAAGGAGCGCGCGCGGATACGGCAGCAGATCAAGCGCGCCAGGGATCACCTCTACGCAAAGAACATCATTGGGATCCGGAACGATCACGTCTGGGCCACCGGCAAGGCGGTCATGGGTTTCGGCCTGCCGCCAGGCATTCGCCCCCGCCGCCCGCGCGCCGAGGCGACCGATGCGCCGGTCGACGACCTGCCGTTCTCTGACGACGACGTCGAGGCCTTTCTGAATGCCTGATGAGCGCGCGCTGTCGATCGAAGCGAGAGAACTTGCCGACGTCTGGACGCCGAAGATGGTGCGCGAGTGCCTGGTCGAGGCTATCCGGTGGGCGCGGTATCATGCCGGACCGACCGGGCCTGCGGCGGTTCGGTCGACCTTCCCCGCCTTCGTGGCCGGCCCCGAGGACTTCGAGGCCGAAGGCTGGGGCATCCGCGAAAGCGCAGACGATCCGACAGAGCCGCCACCAACCCGAAGGCGGCTATCGCCGCGCGAGGTCTCCCAGCTCACGGACGCGCTTTTCTGGACGACCCGGTACGTCATCGCCGAGCTGCCGACCTCTGCCCTCGTCCTGAACCTCTGGCTGCGCTGCAAGGTCTATCGCCGGAACTTCGACGACGCGATCGCCAGTCGGCAGGAAATGAGCCGCGCCAGCGCGTACCGGTATCGCGACCGGGCAACAGCCGCGATCGCCATGGGACTGACCAGGGACGGTGTCGAGCCATGGTGAGCGACGACGAGATCGAGCGCGATCTGGACCAAGGGCTCGACGAGCCGGCGCTGGCCGACGTGTTCCCTCAGAAGGTCGAGAAGCCACGCATCAACCCGAAACAGGGCCTGGCGGCCATGGTCTATTTCGTCATGGATCTGCGCCTGCGCGGGCAGACGCGTTCCGGTATCGATGCCGACGAGACCTGGGTCCTCCTGAAGCCTGCCGAGTTGGAAATGCTGGAGGATATTGCGGGAACGTTGGAATGGTTCCGACAGCAGCGGGCTATGGAGAAGGCTCGCGCCTCGGGACGTCGGTCATGGAAATGAACCTCGCTCGCTACCTTGCTGGATCCGCCTTTCATGCGCGGACGCTCTATGTCGGAGGCGGTCGGCGGGTCCAGGTCTTCGACAGAACCAAGAGATGGCGCCAGTCCGCGCGCTCGATGCGCGCCGGCGGCAGGACCGACCATCAGATCGCGCACGCGCTTGGCATAACGCGCGAGCTCCTCGATCGGGCCCTTGCATTCGGCTGGCGGTTCTAAATTTTGTTGGATTAAATCCAACTTAACGATGGACAAAAGCCGACATCCTTCGCTAACCTTCAGTCGTTGGATTGATTGAAGGAGCAGCGGAATGATCCGCATCGAAATGGAGCGCCAGCTTCCTCCGCACCTCGCCAAGGCGAAGGGGCGCAACAAGGTGGCGAAGGTTCTGATCCAGACCGAGGCCACGATCGATGAAGCCGTCGACTACGCGCTCGGAGTAGCTGCGTCGGCCGACTATCTCCCCATCATCGAGATCCGCCTTTTCGACTTCGCCACCTATTGCGGCTGGGTCCGCAACGGTGGGATCGCGCCCGCGCCGATCCGAGTGATCGGTCGCGACGAATTCTCCTTCGCCCAGACGCAGGCCTGAGCGCCATGCGTATCCCCGCCATCCAGCGTCGCATGCGCGAGCTCGCGACGGCTCACGGCCTGGCCGAGCTTGCGGACCTCGCTGACGCCCTCTCACGGCGCCGCCCTCGGCGGATCGCGCCGGCTTCCAGCACCACGATCACTCCCGCCCTACGCACGGCATTGCGCGCCTATTCCGTAGCGCACCCGCAGATGTCGCAGGTCGAAATCGCTCGGCTCTTCAACGTCAATCCGGGCCGCGTGTCCGAGGCTATCCGAGGGCTCCGGCAATGAGGCGCCTCGTGATCTCGGCCGTCGCCGCGACGTTCCTCGCCGGCTGCGTCTTCCATGCCGTCACGGCGTTCGGCGGCAGCGCCACGGCGGCCACCATCGCCTCGATCTTCGCGGCTGTCTTCACCTTCATTTTGGCCGGCTGCGAGTTGGCGCTTTCTGACGAGGAAAAACCCTGATGTGCCGTCTTTGCGAAACCCGCCTGCTGGCCGACCGCGTCGCGCGCCAGATCAAGAACATCGACGAAGGCGGCGCGGTGAGCTTGGACGCCATCCGCGAGATCCTCGGCGCGGCGTATGGCGAACTGCGGCGCACCATTCAGATCCAGCAGGTGACGATGGGGATGCTGCTGGGCGACCTCGTCGCCGAGGGCGGCGGCATTGACCTTGAGAGCGTGATCCAACGCGAGGGGCGGCACTGATGGTCGCCGCGTCCTTCTGCTCAACCCCGCATGCGATCGCGGCATTGACGGACGCGCGCGAGCGGGCTCGTCAGGGGGTGGATACGTCTGCCGCGCAGGAGGAGGCTGTCGCGTTCATCCTGGACCGTTGCGGTCCCGCGCAACGCCGGCGCGGAAAGCAATGCGTCGACGGCGGGACCGTCGAATGACGGCGCTTCCCATAGCAAGGCCTCGAGCGCCGCTGCCTAAGCCGCGCTCCACAAAGCCCGCTCGGACGGTGTCGCCGATCATCCGCGAGATCTTCGATGAGCTCGACCGGCAGGGCGTGCCCTACAGCGCCGCCGGCAAGCGCGCCGGCTTGGGCGGCCCGCAGCTCTCGCAATGGAAGCACGGCCTGCGTGCTCCCCGATTGGACGACATCGAAGCGCTTGTCCAGGCCTGCGGCTTCCGGCTGCGGCTCGAAAAAATCCCCTCACACGGACCGAAAACCAGATGAGCCATTTCCGCTCGACAATCGATCTTCGACCCGCGCAGACCGACGCCTACCGCTCGGCCGTGATGGAAGCTCTTGAGCGCGCCGGCGGCCCGCAGGGCGTGCATGACGAGGCTGCGGCGATCGCAGCCCTCGCCGCCGTGCAAGGCCATCTGATCGGCAAGATCCGAGACCGAGAGGCCCGACGCGCCATGCAGGCGATGAGCGTCAAGGTCATGGAGGCCAGCACGGCGACTTTCGTCGCGCAGCGTATCGCCGGCGATATCGATGCGCGCGCAGCCGGGAGGGCGGCGCGTGGCTGACCTCTTCCCCAACACCGGCGGCAGTCCGCGCCGCGTCCGCGTGATCGATTTCGAGACGACAGGAACGCCCGAGGACGAAGGCGCCGAAATCATTGAGCTCGGTCGCATCGATGTGGACCTCGTGACGCGCGACATCGGCAATGCCTGGACATCGCTTGCCCGCCCTCGCAGCCCGATCCCGCCCGTCACAATGGCGGTGCACCACATTACCGACGAGGACGTCGCGAGCAGCCCGCAACTGGCGACGCTCTGGCAGCCGTTCTTTGAGGGGTGCGCGCCGGAGGACCTGCTCGCGGCTCATAACGCGCAGTTCGAGCAGCACTTCCACAAGGGGAACGGCCGTGCCTGGATCGACACTTACAAGTGCGCGCTCGTCGTCTGGCCCGATGCCCCGACGCACAGCAACCAGGGCCTGCGCTATTGCCTGGGCCTTGATCTCGATCGCGAGCTCGCGTCGCCGCCTCATCGGGCGCTGCCTGACGCGTATGTGACCGCGCATATCCTCAACCGGCTGCTCGACGAGAAGAGCCCCGACGAGCTCGTCCAGATCTCGAAGTATCCCGCCCTGCTGCGGCGCATCACCTTCGGCACGAAAGCCAAGGGGCAGCTCTTTTCTGAGGCTCCGCTCGACTACCTGGAGTGGATCGCCGCCAAGAGCGACCTGAACGCCGATACCAAGTTCACTGCCCGGTACTGGCTGAAGAAGCGGGGCTGGTGATGGCCCGATATCTTATCAGCTACCGCCGGCCTGGCGAGAGCGTCGAGACTTACGAGATCAGCGGGAAGAGCGAAGCCGAGGCCCGCACTCGCTTCCTCAATCTGGGCTGGGTCGTCTTCACCGAGATCTCCATCATCGCTGCCGAACCGATACTTGCGGTTGAGCCGGCAGCGGATCCGGCGCCGCCGGCCCAGGCGCCGGTCGTTCGCACCGCGCCCCAAAGCCAGCCGCCCGTCGACTGGCGCGCCGAGTGCGACGCCCTCACCGAAGACATCGGCCGGCTGGCTGACCAAGCCCAGGCGGACGATCGCGTAGGTCGACATGCGGCGGCCAAGCGGAAGCGGCAGCGCGCCAAGGATCTCGCTGCCACCCGGGCAGCAATCACCAAGCGAAGCAAGGGGAAGTAACTCATGATCGTGCCATGGATGCTTACCTATGGGACAGATTGGCAGCCGACTGGTCGTCGACGGCATCGCATCGCCAAGATTGGGTTCTGGCCTGACCGTGAAGTGGTCATGGTCCTGCAGCTCGAATTTGAGCGCGACGAGTGGCAGGCCAGCCCGCCAAACGGCCATGTGAGGCCGGCCAACGCACATCGAGTTGCTGTATGGCGTGACGCCACCCCGACCGACCTCTTGCCGGTCGAGGCTGGGCGATGATCCTGACCGACCGCCAGCGGGTCGAGATCCTGCTGCCAGCCCAGATCATGCTCGGCGTTCTGATCGCCGGTGTGCCCGAGGACCAGCAGGCCGGACCTGAGTTCGCAGAATGCCAGCGACACCTGCTCGACGCAGCGAAGGAGCCGGTGGCGGACCTGCTGCCGGGCCAACAGCGCAAAATCCTGAACCGGGTAACGAGGGTCCACCGCGAGGTGTCCGCGCCCTTCACCCCTGAAGGTTCCGAGGTCTCGAAGTTCGGCCTGATCGCCTTCTACTGGATCAAGGCGCTGGTCGACTGCGAGTTCTTCATCTTCGCCGCCGGGTCGTCGATCGACCGGGCCATCGAGCTTTTCATCCCTGCGATCGAGCACGCGGCCCAGATCGAGGCCGTCGACCGCTCTGCGCAAAAGCAGGCCCGCCGGATGATCGGGCATTTCCAGCGTCTCGGATTTTACAGAGGGGTCGTGGCATGACGGCCCTCATCCCTCGCGCGACGGTCGAGGACATCGTTCGCTTCCGCAACGAGGCTATCGCGCTCTACGGCGTTGCATACGAGAAGATCGCGGAAGCGCAGGCGGCGGTCGAGGCGGCGTCCGGCATGGCGCGCCGCGCCTCGCCTGGCATCAACGGCTACAACTATGCCCAGGCCGACGAAGTCGTAGCGTTTCGGAACGCCGTGTCGATGCCGGAGCGCGAACGGTATCTCCGCACGGCGCGTCGGCTGATCGATATCGATGTCTGGGCCTATGTCGTCCAGCGCACCGACCTCGAGCGGCTGATGGATACCGAAGCGAAGAAGAAGCTTCGCGACCAGATGGCCTATATCCCGGAGCGCGTCAGCCGCGACGGCGAGATCATCAACGGCGACGAGATCGCCAAGGGCTTGCCTGAGCCGACCGTCGAGAACATCACGGCGACGATTGAGCAGTTCGTGGCCGACGCCGGCACGATCTTCCGGCGCGGGATCGCGAACGTCTTCTCGAAGCTCGATCGGCGCTTCCGTTCGCATGACGGGTTCAAGGTCGGTTCGCGCGTAATCCTCACCCGCGTGTTTAGCGAGTGGGGACGCTTCAGCTATGGCGAGACGCGCGACAAGCTCGTGGACATCGAGCGCGTCCTCTCTGTCCTCGACGACAAGCCGGAGGCGTCGTTCACATCGGCCCTCAATGCCCTTGAACATGACCGCCGAGGCGGCGGCGCGCGGCAGAGCGAGGTCGAGACCGAATACTTCCTGATCCGGGGCTTCAAGAACGGAAACGCTCACCTATGGTTCAAGCGCGACGATCTTCTGGAGAAGGTCAACAAGCTCTTGGCCGAATGGTACGGGGAGGTCATCGGCGACGGCCAGGCTCAGGAGGCCGATCCACTCAACGAGATTAAGACCACGCCGGCAAGGCGTTACGGCTTCTTCCCCACACCAGCGAGCGCGGCCGAAAAAGTCATCGGTGAGCTCCCTCTGTCGACGCCCAAGGGTGCGCCGGCCTTGCGGGTTTTGGAACCATCGGCCGGGACGGGCAATCTCGCCCGGCTCGCGGCAGCCGAGCAATCCACGTGGAATTGGGAAGGTCGCGAGCGCGTCGAATATGCCTGCCGCGCGATCGTCGATTGCATCGAGATCCAGCCGCACCTCGCCGCCGCCCTCGAAGCGGAAGGCATCTATGGCCGCGTGTTCGCGCGCGACTTCCTCACCCTCTCCCCCGACGTGACCGGCCTCTACGACCGGATCGTGATGAACCCGCCGTTCGATCGGGAGCGGGATATCGATCACGTCAACCACGCTTTGAAGTTCCTCCGGCCCGGCGGCGTTCTGATCGCGATCATGTCGGCCGGCACCGAACACCGCACCACGCGCAAGGCGGTGGCCTTCCGCGCGCTCATGGAAAGCCTGCGCGCCGACTGGCGCGACCTCCCCGCCGGCTCGTTCTCCGAGGTCGGCACCAACGTCAACACCCTCTTCGTGAAAGTGAAAAAGCCATGACGGACCGGACGTCACCGCGCGCGCTCGCGAGCGATGCGCTCCTCGAGAGCGCAGAACGAGTTCTTGGCTATGACATTCGGGGCGAGGCGCCGGCATATACCCTCGGGGCGTTGCTCGACCTGGTGGAAGCTATGCGCGCTGACGCAGAGCGTGAGCGGTCGCGTCCCGCTAACACGCTCGCCCTGATCCACCTGCGGACGGGCGGCGGCCCCAGCCATGGCGGCTGGCGCGTCTATCGCTATTTCGCGCTCTACCTGAACGGCATCGAGATCCGGCGCTATTCCGACTTCTCTGCCCTGGACGGCTACGCCGCCGGCCCGGAGCTCGACCGCCGCATCGCTGAGGACGTGCTGACGTTCGAGCGGGCGCTGGGCTGCAAGTCGCTGCGCGGCCGCGCCCGGTCGGAGGCGCTCTGATGGACCTCCTCTCAAGCCTGATCGATGCGCCGCCGGCGCAGGCGAAAAAGACCGCGAAGGGGCTTCCCGCGACGGGTTTCATTCGAGGCGCGCGGATCGCGCCGCCGGCAGCGCCGCCGGCCAAGGCGGGCCCGCGCAGGGTCCGCATCGTCGACAGCTTCGCCGGCGGAGGCGGGGCATCAAACGGCATCGCGCTCGCCATGGAGCAGTTGGCCGGCCTCGGCCTGCTGCCCGGTGGACATCCGATGGATGTCGACTTCGCCGTCAACCACGACGAGGCGGCGCTGGCGATGCACGCAGCCAATCACCCGACCACCGTCCACCTGCCGCACAACGTCTGGAAGGTGAACATGTGCGATCTCCTGGGCGACGACTGGTTCGGACTGCTCTGGCTTTCCCCCGATTGCCGCGACCATTCGAACGCCAAGGGCGGCCCGATCACGTCGAAGTCGGTGCGCGACTTAGCTTGGGTGCTGGTGCGCTGGTTGAAGGAGCTGCCGGACTGGCAGCGGCCTTGGTCGATCTTCCTGGAGAACGTCGGGGCCTTCTCGAAGTGGTCGCCGCTGATCCTCCAGCCGGACGGCACCTATCTGCGCGACAAGGAGCGCGAGGGTGAGATCTTCGCCAGGTTCACCCGCGCCGTCGCCGACTTCGGCTATTCGATCGGCTGGCAGGAGCTGGTCGCCTGCGACTATGGCGACCCCACGATCCGCAAGCGGCTCTACATGGTCATGCGGCGCGACGGTGGACGGACTGACTGGCCGGCGCCGACGCATGGAAATCCCAAGGGGGATGCGGTCAAGGCGGGCCAGCTGGAGCCTTGGCGGGTGGCGGCCGATATCATCGACTTCGGCCAGCCTTGCCCGTCGATCCTCATGACGAAGGACGAGGCGCGCGCCTATACCAAAGCGACGGGCAGCCGGATCATTCGGCCGCTGGCGCCCAAGACGATGGCCCGGATTGCAATGGGCGTGAAGCGGCATGTCCTCGATGCCGCCGAGGCCGACGAGGCGTTCGTCGTCACCTGCAATCACGGTGGCGCTGGCTTCCGAGGTCAGCCCCTCGACGAGCCGTTCGATACCGTGGCTCGGGCGCGTGATGCACACGGCCTTGTCGTGCCGCATGTGGCGGCGTTCCGGGGCGACAGCATCGGGCGCCCTGCGACCGAACCTGTCGCAACCGTCACCGCGAACAGCTTTGTCAAGCGGCCGGGTGGTGCGTCGCCAATCGGCTTGGTTGAGACCGCAATCGTTCCTCACCTGACCACGATGCGGAACTCGGGACGGCCGGACGCCGGCGCTGATGAGCCTGCGCGGACTGTCACCGCCGGCGGCGCGGGTTTGGGCTGGGTCGAAGCCTCGATCGCGCCGTTCGTCTCGCGCGGACAGCACGGCGGCGGCAACCGGCGGGCGGATGTCCCGCACCACACCGTCGCGGCATCTGACGGCGATCAGAACCAGGTCGTCGTGCCGTACCTGGTTCCCCGCTACGGCGAGCGCGACGGCCAAGCGCCGCGCTCGATTGGCGCCGACCGCCCTCTGCCGACGCCGGTCCCAGGCGGCAACCAGGGCAGCCTTGCGGCCGTCTATCTCGCGCAGCACAACGGGGGCGATCGAGCCCCGATTGGCCGTGATGCGTCCGAGCCGCTTTCGACTGCGACGCAGACCGGCTCGCAGCAGACTGTCGTAGCCGCGCACATGCTCTCGCTGAAGGGCAGCGATAGGCGGGACGGCTCTTGTGAAGCCCCGCACGCCGCGATCTGCGCCGGGGGCCAGCACTCGGCGGTGGTGCAGGCGGCATTCGTAAAGCGGGACTTTGGCAACTCGATCGGTCAACCGGCCGAGGAGCCTTTGGGTTCGATCACGGCAGGCGGCGGCGGCAAGGCGGACGTCGTCACGCTGCCTCTGGTGACCGCCTACTATTCCGAGGGAGGCCAAAGCGCTGCAGCCGACGCACCGATGCTCACGGTCCCGACCAAGGCGCGGTTCGGGCTCACCCAAGCAGACGCGACCCCGCCGCCGCTCAGCACCGAGCAGCTCGCCGGCGCCCGGGCCGTCGCTGCCTTCCTTCGTTCGCACGGTTGCTGGGACGACCGCGAAGTCGTCACGCTGCAGATCAAGGGCGTGACCTTCGTCATCGTCGACATCGGAATGCGCATGCTCACGCCGCGCGAGCTGGCCCGCGCCCAAGGCTTCCCCGACAGCTACGTCCTGGCGGCACCCTACAAGGGCGGCGTCCTTTCGGAGACCGAGCAGCGGCACAAGATCGGCAACAGCGTCTGCCGGCGGCCGGCAGCAGCAATCATCGCCGCGAACTATCGGCCCCCTGCGCACTGGTTCTCCGACGAAGCGCTGGAGGCCGCCGAATGAGCACCCTCGTTGCCCGCCTGAGAGAGCGCGCCGTTGCGGCGCGCGCCGAGATCACCGCAACCGGCCTCGCCGACGCGCTGCACTTCGAGGAAGCGGCCAACGAGATCGAGCGGAGAGATGCGGCCTTGAGAGAGTGTCAGGCCGTGCTCGCCATGATCATCGCGCCCAAGGACATACAGCAGACCACCGTCGTCGTCGCCTTCGCTGCTGCGACGGCCGCCGAGGCGAAGGCCCGTTCTTTTCTCACCTCGGAGGCCCGCTGAAATGGCAACCGCCCGGAATAAAGTCGACCTGCAGTTCTCGACGACGCTCACCCTCAACGAGGTGGAGATCCGCGCGCTCGATGCACTGGTCGGCTACGGCGATGACGCCTTCCTGAAGGCGTTCAAGGAGCTCCTCGGGTCCGCTTACATCCGCGACCATGAGCCTGGCTTGCGCTCCGCCTTCGAAGCCATTCGCCGCGACGTCCTCCCGGCTCTCGCCGAGATCAAGCAGGCACGCCGGGATCTCGGCGAAGCGGCGCAGCGCCGTCTCGGTGTCACCGACCGCAGGAGCGCTGACAATGTGTAACGCCTGCGGCTTCCTGTGCTGCGGGTCCGACGAGTTCGCCCGCTGTGGCTGCGATTGGTGCGACGAGCCCGATTGCCGGACCGAAGAAGAGCTCGACGACGATGACGACGGTTACGAGTGCCGTTCGGTGTCGGCGCGCGTCTTCGTTTGCGATGGGCCCGCCCTCGAACAGGGGGGTGCTGAGCATGGCGCGCCTCCGGTCATTCCCAATCGACCTAGAGGGCGCCAATGAGTTTGTCCGGCGCCACCATCGGCATCATCAGCCTGTTGTCGGGCACAAGTTCTCCATCGCAGCGGCAAGGGGCGAAAAGATCGTTGGCGTCGTCATTGTCGGTAGGCCAGTCTCCCGTCACCGCGATGACGGGCTGACGCTGGAAGTCACCCGGCTTTGCACCGACGGCGCCCGCAACGCTTGTTCGTTCCTATACGGCGCGGCTGCGCGGGCGTCGTTCGCGCTCGGCTATGCCCGGCTCGGGACATATATCCGCGCCGACGAGCCGGGGACATCGCTCCTCGCGGCAGGATGGCGAATGGTCGCTGAGGTCTCGGGCCGCTCTTGGGACACGCCGTCGCGCCCCAGAAAGGACAAAACCGACCTATCGCCGCGCCTTCTGTTCGAAGCCCCCTCCCTTACCCCGGAGCCCAATCATGACGACCGCAACACCGCAGATTGAGACGCTATGGACGGAGGACGGCGAGGCATGGGCCGCGCTGATCATCGATCCGCCGGCAGGCTTCGTTCTGCCTTCTCAGGCTGACTTCATCACAGCGGCGCGCGAGCAGGCCAAGATCGTCAGCCTCGACCTGGATGAAGCCTGCCCTGATGGCGATTTTCCTGAGGTCGAGACGCATTGGGTGGTTCGCTCCACGATCGACCCCGACATCGCGCAGGGAATGTCCGAGGACGAAACCGAGCCTCGATATTGGTGGGGCAAGGAAGGTGACGACGACGCAGTCATGGCCATTGGCATGAGGTTCACGACATGACGACCGCAATTGAGCCGAGCGCCGACGAGATCGAGCGGGTGCGAAATGCGATTGAGGAGGCGGCACGCCTTGCAAAGCCGAGGTATCACCCGCCCGGCCGAATTTTCATGGACATGATTTCCCGCGCCGCGATCCTCGCCATGGACCGCCGCGCCGAGGTGGTGGGGGAGCCGGCGGCATACATGCACAAGAATGGCGCGATATGGCGGCTCGACAATTGCCCCGCCGGCATGGATTTCAGCGAGCCGGGCTGGACGGCCCTATATCCGCACGCCTCCCCGCCCGCGCCAGCCGTGGCGCCCCAACTATCCGGAAATCCCGGAGAGTTGCCCGCGCCAGCCGTGGCGGTGCCGGAGGATGTCGAGGATCTGATCGAGCGCCTTCTCGACGCACAGCAGGATATCAACCTCGCGGCAAACGAGCATATGAGCCAGCCGCTTTGCGATGCCTCAGCGTTGATCGATGAGGTGGAGAGGGTTCTACGCAAGCTCGCCGCCGCGCCCGCACCTCCCGCCACCCGGAGCGAAGCGCCGTTCGAGCCCGCCGACATGTTGGAGGGGCGCGAGCCCTGGATCAGCACGCACGAACGGATCGGGGCGGCTGTCGCAGCTCGTTCGATCGCCAAGATGGTGATCGAGTGGTTCGCAGGGCCGAAGCCGAATGACGAAGACGCGCTTTCTCGGCTGATCGAGCGGCGCTTGTCCAGGTTCTCGCCTCCCGCCTCGCGACGCCTATCCAATCCGGTGCCGAGGTCGGCGCTGGTCGATCATCTTCGGTCGGAGTTCTCCAACACCTACGACTGCACCCGCGCCTGGAGCGCGTGGGAGGTCGGCACGATGTCGGTAGACGATTTTGAACCGGTGACGGACCGGGTCGAGCAGATCACGGACGAGCTTCTCGTCCTGCTCTCTGGCTTCCTGCCGGAAGCAGACCCGGCAGAGGTGGACGCGGCTGGCGTCCGCGCCAGTATCCAGGTGGCAACGTGGCCCGCGCCGGCGGCCGTGGCGTGGCGATATCAGCACCTCTTCGGTGACAAGCCGCTGCCGTGGCAATTGACCGATGCCGGCTGGCTCGCGGCCCGTGAGCGCGGCAAGGGGGCGAGGGTCGAGCCTCTGGGCGTGATCGATCCTGCAGCCGATCGCTTCACGCCGGCCGAGCGCGCCTTCTGGGATGCGTCCGTCGACTTCATGAACCGGCGCGTCAAGGTCGAGGACACGCTGCTCGCGGTCGCCGCCGGCAAGCGCGGGCCGATAGAGGCGGCTGAGGCCAAGGAGCTTGCGGTGCGGCTGGGCGTGCCGACGCAGCCAGGTCAGCCCGTTGAGGTGCTGTACACCAACTGGCGCGGCGTGACAGGCGTCCGCTCGATCATCCCGAAAAGCGTCTGGTACGGCTCGACGGAATGGCACCCGGAGCCGCAATGGCTGCTGCGAGCCTTCGACGTCGAGAAGCAGGCCGATCGGGATTTCGCGCTGATCGAATTCGGCGGCGGCAAGGGGACTTAAGCATGGGCAGCGTCAACAACACCGGCGGCTATGTCCTTGGCGTTCGCGAGAAGAGGGCGGACGCGCGCACCAAGCGCGCCGCCGGCGCGGATCTCAACGGCAACTATGACACCCGGCATCGCGCGGTCAGGACGACAGTCCCGCCGGGCGTCGTCGACAACCTGAGGGCGCTCGCCGTCTTCGACGACATCACCATCTCGTCGCTGCTGCGGACCTATATCGCGGATGGCCTGATCCGTGATCGAAAGCGCCTCGAGCGGGCGCGCGCGGCCGAAAGGAAGCAGCGCCAGACCGTGCGCCAGCCGGAGGACGCATAATGCGGATCTTGGTATGCGGCGGCCGCAACTATGGTCGCGTGAAGGGCAACACGTCGAAGGCGGATCGGCCGGCGGCGGAGGCTTTGGCGGCACAGCAGCGCGAGCGGGTCGAGCAGGTGCTGGCGGCCGCTGTCGAGCGCCTCGGCATGCGGGAAATCATCGCCGACAATGGCACCGGCGCCGTCGCCTGCGCTCAGGCCTGGAGCGATCGGAAAGGCTTCCCGATGGGCCTTTATGAGATGGATACCGCTCGCTACGGCAAGACGGCAGAGCCTCTCAACCACGACAGGATGATCCGCGAAGGGAAGCCCGACGCGGTGATCGTCTTCCCCGGCAAATGGGAGACGGAGGATGTGATCGAGAAGGCGACGGCGGCCGGGATCCGCGTTATCGAGATCGATCGCAAATTGCAGAGCAAGGGATCGCACCTTGATGGGCGCGGGCTTTGACAGGGTGGCTCCGTCTCTGCCTTAGCCATTCGCTCTTGCCGTGCTAAATGATGCCCGCTCGGAAGTCCGAGCATGGATTGATGGCATAGACTGGTCTCATGGTAATCGTCAGCGGAAGCGACACGAAGTTCGTTCCGGGCGTGCTGATCCTCATCTATTCAGCATGGCTCAACAATCCCGACGCGCAGTTCTACGTGATCGACGCCGGCATCAGCGCCAAAGGGCGCGACCGGATTGACGCGTTCTGTAGGCGGCACGGAATTCGCTGCGGCCTCCTGAAGGCCGACCCCGCGCTTCTGGCGCGACTGCCCGTCGCTATCCACTGGTCGCAGGCGGTCTATGCTCGCCTTCTGATCCCCGAATTGCTTCCGCAGCACAGCCGCGCCATCTACATCGATAGCGACGCGGTCGTGACAACGAGCCTCTCCGAGCTTTGGGATCTCGATCTGGGCGACAACCTGGTCGCCGGCTGCCTTGATGGGATGATGGATCCGGCCTTCCTCGCCGGCGTGGGGATGCGCGCCGACGAATATGTCAACTCTGGCGTGATCGTTATGGATCTCGACCGCTGGCGAGCCGAGCGCGTGAGCGAACAGGCGATCGCCATTCTCGATGCGCGGCCGGATCTGGGCTACCCGGACCAGACTGCGCTCAACCTGGTCACGCGCGGCCGGGCGAAGTTGCTGGACCGGCGGTTCAACTTCCTCGCCCGGGAAATTACGCGCTTCGAAAAGATGACGCCGAGCATCGTCCACTATGCAGGCCCCGACAAGCCATGGGCGAACAAGCGCTGCCCGCTTTCGGAGATCTTCGAGGCATACCGCATCGCGTCTGGCGCCGACATCCCCGAGCCGCCGCGCGGATGGGAGTTCAAGACGTTCCGCCGGACGGTCATGGGGTTGCTGTCCCTTCGGCCGAAATATTGGCGACGTGTTGCATTTGGTCGCCACTATCGGGCCGCGTTCGTCGACCCGCATATCGCCATGGTGAAGTCGAAAGCCGCAGCTCTGATGCGATAGATGGCGGGGTCAAAATTAGTTCGCTTTCTGCAAATTTCTCTTGCACCAGAATTCGCTAATTGCTAATATCTGGACATGAAAACGATCACCTTCTCCCGCGAAGCGACAAAGACCCTCTCCCGGATCCCGGCGAACGTCGCCAAGCTGATCCGGGCGAAGATTGAGCAGTACGCCGCCGATCCGGCGAGCCTCGCCAACAACGTCAAGGCCCTCAAGGGCGTGGACGCCTCGCGGATGCGGGTCGGTGACTGGCGAGTGATCTTCTCGGAAACCGGCGAAGTCATCGCCATCATCAAGGTGGCCCCGCGCGGCGGGGCCTACGACTGAGGGAACGACATGAACAAGCAGATCATCACCACCCCGGGAGGGGAGCGCCTCGTCGTCATCCCTGAGGCCGAATTTGACGCCATGCGGGAGGCGATCGAGGACGCGCAGGATGCGGCCGCCGTGGTCGAGTACCGGCGCAAGCTGGCGGCCGGCGAAGAGGAGCAGATCCCCTCCGCCATCGTCGACCGCATCCTTGCCGGCGAGAACAAGGTGCGCGTCTGGCGCGACCATCGCGGCATCTCGGCGCGCGAGCTCGCCGTGAAGGCGGCGCTTAGCACCGCCTATCTATCCCAGATCGAGACCGGCGCTCGAGCCGGCACGATCGACGTCATGAAGCGGATCGCCGAGGCGCTCGGCGTGACGCTGGACGAGTTGGCCTAGCGCTTCGCGCTGCGGCCAAGCGAGGGTAGGACGACGCCATGATCCTGATCTATGACCTGATCGGCGCCCATGTCGCCGGCGAGCAGCGCGACGCCTTCGACCACATGCGTGCGCTCGGCGTGCAATGGTCCCGGCATGAGGCCCAGCCGATCGCCGACCAGATTGTTTTCTATGACTGCGCCGCCGTGCCCGCCGAGCTTCCGGGCTTCGTGCGCGCCCCCAGGTCGAGAGGGACCTGATCATGTCGCCAGCGAGCTATGCCCCATGCGCGGTCGGCCTGCATGTCTGCGGAATGTCCGAGGATGGCACCGAAGCGGTCACGGTCCTGAACATTCCGACGCGCACCGCCGCTGAGGCTCACAGGCTGTTCTATCGCGCCAAGGCCGAGTGCCAAATCGCTGGCGAGGAGCCGCGCTCGCTGGTCGTCGACCTGTGCCTCGGCGCGAACGAGCATGGCGCCGACGACTTCAGCATGTCGCGGCAAATGCTGGATCGCCTTGTGGTGCTGGCCGCGCAATCATGAGCAGCTTGATCCTCCGCCATGAGCCCGGCGCGGCCGGCAGCGAGATCTATCGAGTTTGGAGCGGCGACGAGCGCGTCGGCACCATTCGCCGTGAGGACGTTCACGCGGCGACCTACTGGCCTTGGCACATCACCGGGCTGATCGAGACGGGCGAGCGCACCATCGGCCCCAGCGGCCGCGCCAGCTCGCGCGAGGAAGCGATGGAGCAGTTCCGCTCGGCCTTCGTTCGGCTCCTCGCCGTGCCACACCACCGGCCGGGCGATTACCCCTACAGGAAGGGGTGACCGGCGCTCTATCCAACGGATGTCGCCCGTCGCTCCATTTCGTGGATTTTTGTCCAGAGGGCTGTCACGTCGGTCCGCAGCTTGGCCGAGTATGCGTCTGCCGCAGCCTCCCATTCGACGTAGCTTTCTGCGACGCCATTTAGGGCCATCGCGAGGGATCGTTGGGCCTCATTGATGACGTCTCGGCCATCTACCGGCAGGACATCCTCGTCGCTGACCTCGATAAAGAATTGCGTGACCTGGGTCTCCAAGATCAGCACATGCTGAAAGAGCGCCGTTCTAAGGTCTGCCATCTCTCCCGGCTCAGGATTTTGTCGGAGGCATGTGGACAGTTGGAGATGCATCGAGACGAGTGCTGCGCGCGCCGCCGCGAGTTGCTTCTCGCTAACGGCCTTTTTGGGGTCGATGGTGAACCGCCCGTTCCTCAAGGAGGGTACGCGAAGTGCCCAGACATCGGGCCGCAAGGCAGTGTGAGCGACAAGCTCGGCCTCCAACGGTGCGACCACTTGCCGAAGCGTGCCGGCGGCGGTTGCTGCGGCTTGCCGGCTATTCTCCCGCATGCCTCGGAAAACCGGATAAGAGACTACTACGGCGGACACGACGGCGATCGCCGAACCCACCAGCGTTTGCCATCGCTCTAACCAATCCCAGAAGCTGCAATCGACCATGCGATCTTGCAGAACTTCGGGCTTGCAGGCCTCGGGCGGGCTCTCCGTTGAAGCCATCCCCGGTAGCGTGTTCAGCATCAGGAAGGCCGTCGCTATCAGAGCCGATCGCACCGGGCCCAAGGTACGCTTCGCGAACATCGTCGGCACTCGATCACCGGGGCTGCAAATGGGCACCGGTCAGGATCGGCGTATTGGCCCCCATGAACCGCTCGATCTTGCCGGTCATGACAGCCTTGCAGGTGTCAGCGGTGGAGCATTGCGTGATCGCGAATTTGCGGCTCTCGCGGTCGGCCGACTGCAGGTCGACCATCATCATGATGGCCTGGCCCTCGGCACCGAAGCAGGCGAGCGACGAGCTGCCGCTGGCGAACAGCCGGTCGCAGTTGATCGAGACGGTTTTCCCGACGAGATCCGGGAAGTCGACGAGCGCCTCGGCGAGCGTCATCGTCTCGGCCGACGCGCTGCCGATCGTCGCGAACAGCGCAAGTGCCCCAGCAAATACCCGCTTCATTGTCGCCTCCCGCCCTCACTTCCGGGACCCTACGCAAAGCCGAGATCGATGGCCAGTGCCGATGCGCGCGTGACGTGCAGCGTGACAACGCAAGAATGGCGCGGAACCGAGCATTGCGCCGCGCCGTGACGGCTCGCGTGACGCATTCCGTGACAGGCCGTCACGCCCAAAAAGCTAGGGTTTCTGCGGTCAATCCCCATTCGGTCGCCTGCGCCGTGACAATTCCGAATGTTGGAAATTTCCAATCGGCCGGCAAAGCTGCAGAGTTCCGCCATTTCGCCAGCGTGACGTGCGTGACATTGCGTGACATGTCACGCCTGTCACGCCAAAAACCCTCTTGCGCCGTGAGACAAATCACGGCTTTCTCTCACGCGAACAGGCTAGAGATACGCGCCCAGCAGAAATGAGGGTTGCGGAGGAGGCAGCGAGCGAGGCCCCTCAAGGGCCTCAGCGAGGCCAGCCGATACCTAGTTCCGATGATACCCGCACGAGAGCTGAAGGCTTTCGGATAGCGGTTCCGGTTCAGCTTCCGAAAAGCTGAAAATCTCCACCGAAATGGCGACACCATGGAAATCGAGATCAGCCTGAAGGGCGGAGCGCTCGAAGGATGGGCGCGCGCCTTTCGCGAAATGCCGACGAAGGCGAAACGCGAGTTCGAGAACGGCCTCAGCGATGGCGGCCTCAAGCTGCGCACACAAGTCCGGCTTGCACTGCGCGCCCAGATGAGCACGCGGACAGCCGCCCCCATCAACCAGCGCACGCCTTCGAAGCTCGATCGATCTGGCCTCACGTTCACCATCTACGGCGTCGGCAAGGGCCTGCCAATCAATGCCTTCCCTGTCCGAATGAGCCGCTCGAAAAGGGCTATGGTCCGGTGGAGCCCGCGCCAGCACTGGCGGCTGCAACCGCGCGACGCCGCAGGTCGCTTCGGCAAGATCGAAGACACGCCGGACGCTGCCGTCTCGGCCATGGTCTGGGGCAGCCTGCACGCTTTCCAGCGATCCTTCGTAGGGCCTCGCGGTCCCCGCGCTATCCGAGGCGGAGAGAAGGGGCGCGTTCGCCAGCTCTACGGCCCCGCCGTCTCGAAAGAGCTCAACCGCGATCAGTCGCTCGCCGCCTTCCAACGCGGCATCGCCGAGATCATTGAGCCCTCGATCGCTCGTCGCCTCGCGGCACTGCTGCCCGGGCGTTAGTCCCTCACCAGCCAGCACTCCGGAGCGAAGCCTTGAGCTATCGACCAATGCCTCGCGTCAAGGGCTGCCCCAACTGCGGGCAGCAGCCCTCCGTCAGGCACCGCCTGTTCCATGGCATGCGCGCCGAGTGCCGATGCGGCGTCTCTGGTCCGTTCGTCGCCTTCTCGGCCGAGCCTGAGCGCGACGCCCTCGACGCATGGGCCAAGGTCGCAGGCGAACCCGACCCGCTCCCCATGCCGCCCCCAGCGCCTCGGAAGCGCTGATCCGAGGGCGCGAGCCGAAGGAATGGCGGAAAACCGACATTCCGGCCAACCCACCCCCCTCGAAGGTACTTCCAGGGGGCCTGGCGCCCGCACTGCGGCGGCAGCGTTGATTTTGAGCGTATTCCCGCTTTCGAAAATCGGGGTTTAGTTCAGATCGGAAGGGCTTTTCCCGCCGTCTTTGCGCGCGGCCCGGTTTCTGCCGCGCTGGGAGCAAGGATCGAGAGTTCATCGTCGCCAGAGGACTAGTCCCCATGCCGAAAGTCGCGGCTGCCGCTGGCAGGGCGAAGGCGCAGAGCACGCCTGACGCCATCGCCTCAAGGATCTCGCTGACAGAGGCGGCGGCGCTCGTGGATGCGCCGGAAATCGAACTGAAGCGAGCCGAGCGCTGGGGCTACATCAAGCGGGGAACCAAGGGGCAATACTCGACGCCCAGCCTGATTGCAGGGTTCTGCCGCTACCTGGCATCGGGCGAGATGACCGTGGCCGACGCGGCGCTGCTGATTGGGAATTCGGCCGTTTGGGCCAAGAAGCTGATCGACGCCGGCTATATCGCTCGCAATACGCGGGGAAACGTCATCAGGACCGATGTCGTGCAGGGGCACATCCGCTTCCTCCGCGATGAGGAGCGCCGCACCTCCCTTGTTCAGAACGAAAGCGGTCTACGAGCAGCCCGGCAACGTGAGGTCGAATTGCGGATCGCCGAGCGCGAGCGCGAGCTCGTTCCGAGGGATGAAGCCGAGGCCGCGATGGATGTCGTGGTCGGCAAGGTCAATGCGGAGATGAACGGTCTCGCCGCGCGCGTGACCCGCGACATCGAGATGCGCACCAAGATCGAGACCGAAGTTCATGCCAGCCTCCAACGCATCTCGGAAGCCCTCGAGGCCGGATCGGAAAATCTTGCTTCGGGCGGCGCTGATGCTGCGGCCGACACCGAGGACGACGCCTGACGCCTGGGCTATCGAACACCGCGTCTATCCGACCAGCTCGGGCAAGCCGGGACCGCGCGATCCCTTCCTCACACCCTACATGGTGCCGTTCGGACGCGCCGTCGCCGCGCGCACCCATCGACGGGTGGTGCTGGCGTGCAGCGCGCAGATGGGGAAGAGCGAGACCTTTCTGGACGTCATCGGTCAGCGTCTGGACCAGGCACCGGCACCGATCCTCTATGTCGGCCCTTCGAAGCAGTTTGTGACCGAGCAGTTCGAGCACCGCATCATGGGGCTGCTCGACCAGGCCGCATCGCTGTCCCGGAAGGTGGCGCGCGGCAAGCGCATGAAGCAGACGCGCAAGCTGGTCGCCGGCGTGCCGCTGCGCCTCGCCCATGCCGGCTCGTCGACTGCATTGAAGTCGGACCCGTTCGCCCTGGCGCTGACCGACGAAGCGGACGACCTGCTTGCGAACGTCAAGGGTCAGGGCGACCCGATCAGCCTCGTCGATCGCCGAGGCGACACCTATGCGGACTTCGTTCACGCGATTGTCTCGACGCCGAGCGTGGGAGCGAAGGAAGTGACGCGCGACCCGGAAAGCGGCCTCGAGTTCTGGGCCGTGCAGGAACCCGACGACATCGACAGCAAGATCTGGTCGCTGTGGCAGGAGGGCACCCGATATCATTGGGCCTGGCCTTGCCCGCATTGCGGCGAGTTCTTCATCCCGCGTTTCGAGTGCCTCGACATCCCGCGTGGCGCTGATCCGGCTCGCGCTGGCCGCGAGACGAGGATGATCTGCCCGCGCAACGGTTGTCTGATCGAGGACAACCCGAACGGCGAGAACCTCAAGGCCGAGATGAACGCACGGGGCGTCTACGTCGCGCCCGGCCAGCGCATCGAGGCCAATGGCGAGGTGATCGGCGCGGCACCGGACAGCTCGACCGTGTCGTTCTGGGTGTCCGGACTATGCTCGCCCTTCGTGACGTTCGGCCAGCGTGCCGAGGCCTATGTCACGGCGGTTCGCTCCGGCAACGAGAGTGAAGTCCAGACGGCGGTCAATGGCGGTTTCGGCGAGGTCTGGGCGCCGGCCGGCGGTGACGTTCCGGAGTGGGAGGAGATCAAGAAGCTCGCCTTGCCATACCGGCGCGGCGACGTGCCGGACGGCGTGCTGTTCCTGACCAAAGGGGTCGACGTCCAGAAAAACCGCCTCGTCTACGTCGTGCGCGGCTGGGGCGTTCGCCAGGAGAGCTGGCTGATCGATGCCGGTGAACTCTGGGGAGACACATCGCACGATGAAGTCTGGGCCGACCTCGCAACGCTCCTCGATGGGGAGTATGGGGGGATGCCAATCTCGCGGACGTTCATCGACGCCGGGTTCCGGCCTGGCAAAAAGGACGAGGTGCCGGAGCATCGCGTCTACGAGCTCTGCCGCCGGCGTCCGCGCCAGGCCTTCGCGACTAAGGGCTTTGACCACCGGGACAAGCCGCTTTCGGTGAACCGGATCGACGTCACGCCGCGCGGCAAGACGACGAAGTACGGCCTCGACCTGGTGCGTCTCGACAGTGATTTCATGAAGTCGTGGGTTCACCAGCGCCTGCGCTGGCCGGTCGATCAGCCGGGCGGCTGGCACGTCTTTGAGTTCAAGAGCGACGAAAACCCTGACGGCCTCACCGAGGATTACTGCCGGCAGATCGTTTCGGAAGCGCGCGTGCGCAAGCCGAGCGGCGGGTTCCAGTGGATCCCCAAGTCGAAGAACAACCACTATCTGGACGCGGAGGCGCTGACCTTTGCAGCGGCATACATGCTCGGCGTCCAGCGTCTCCCGGATGCGGCGCGCCGGCCGGAGGCGCGAGCCACGGAACCGGCCCGATCGCCCCCAAGCGCCGCGCCCGAACAGCCCAAGCCGTCGCCACCGCCGAAGCGGAGCGGCTGGCTCGACGGCGGCGGGCGAGGCGGACGCGGCCGGGGCTTCCTCGGATAGCGGCGGCCCGCCGCGCAACCCAAAACCATGGTGAGAGATGTCGATCGCTGATGAGATCGCGGCGATCCGCGAAGCTATTGCTTCGGGCGCCAGGAAGATCCGCACCAAGACCAACGGGGTCGAGCGCGAGGTCGAGTACCCGTCGTTCGACGACCTCAAGAAGCGGCTCGAGTACCTCGAAGGCCTCAATGCCGGCGCTGGCCGATCCCGCGTCAGCCTGGCCTCGTTCTCGAAAGGCCGATGACGATGCGCGCAACGTTCATCGACAAGGCCATCAGCTATGTCTCCCCGCGCTTTGCCGCGCGACGCGTGCTGCAGCGGGCGGCCTTCGACAAGCTGGTCGGCTCGGGCCGGCGCGGCTATGAGGGCGCGTCAAAGGGGCGCCGCACTGAAGGATGGCGGACCGCGTCGACCTCGGCGGATGCCGAGATCGAGATGGCCGGGCCCGTCCTGCGCTCGCGCATGCGAGACCTTGTGAGGAACAACCCGCATGCGGCCAAGGCAGTGTCGGTGCTTTCGACCAACATCATTGGCGACGGCATTCTGCCGCGCGCCAAGACCGGCGACGACAAGCTCGACAAGAAGGTTAACGACCTCTGGGACGAGTGGTCGAAGCGCTGCGACGCGGACGGCCAGCTCGACTTTCTGGGTCTCCAGACGCTCGCCTGCCGCGAGATGCTGGAAGGCGGCGAAGTGCTGGTGCGGCGCCGGGCCCGAAGGGTCTCGGACGGCCTGCCGGTGCCGATGCAGATCCAGATCCTCGAGGCGGACCTGCTCGACAGCAACCGCACGCTCACGGCAGTCGGTGGCGCGAACATCGTCCAGGGCGTCGAGTTCGACAAGATCGGCCGCCGGTCCAAGTACTGGCTGTTCTCGTCTCACCCCGGCGACAACCACGCCTACACGGCGGCCGGCGTGACGAGCAAGGCTTACCCGGCCGCAGACATCCTGCATGTCTACGAAAAGCAGCGCACGCAGGTGCGCGGCGTCCCGTGGGGATCGCCGGCGCTGATCACCCTTCGCGACCTCGACGAGTACGAGGATGCGGAGCTGATGCGGAAGAAGATCGAGGCGTGCCTGGTCGGCGTCGTCACCGGCGGTGACGAGGCGGACATGAGCCTCGGCATTCCGCTCGGGGAGGATCAGAAGCCCGGCATCTATGACGCCGATGGCACGCTGGTCGAGCGCTTCGAGCCGGGCATGTTCCTGCATGCGCGGGGCGGGCGGGACGTCAAGTTCAACGACCCGGCAGCCAAGAGCGGTCACGAGGCCTACAAGCGCGTCACCCTCCGGTCGGTCGCCGCCGGCTTCCGCGTTCCCTACGAACTGATCTCGGGCGACCTGGCCGAGGTCAACTATTCGAGCATCCGCGCCGGCCTGGTCGAGTTCCGGCGGCTGGTGTCGAGCGTCCAGTGGCAGCTCTTCATCCCCATGATGTGCCAGCCCGTCTGGGATTGGTTCATCGAAAGTGCCCAGACCGCCGGGCTGTTGCCGGACGGCAAGTTCCCGGTCGAGTGGAGCCCGCCTCGCTTCGTCTCGGTCGACCCGTTCAAGGATGCGATGGCGGCCCTCATGGAGGTGCGCTCGGGCCAGCGCTCGCTGCTCGACGTGATCGCCGAGACCGGCCGCAACCCGCGCGCCGTCCTGAACGAGATCGCCGAGGCGAACAAGCTGCTGGATGACCTCGGCATCAAGCTCGATAGCGACCCGAGGCACACGGACAAGTCCGGCATCCTGCAAGACCCTGCCGTCATCGCGGCGGCGCTCTCAGACGGCGGCGGGACCGCCAACTCCAAGGCCAAGGCCTGAAAGGCAAACTCTCATGCCCCAGAACACTGTGAACGTCCCGCCGCAGCGGCGGGGCGCTGAATTCCGTGCGGAAAGCTTCAATGAGGCTGACAACACGATCGAGGTCGTCTTCACCACCGGCGCGACGGTGCGCCGCTACAGCTGGTGGGACGGCGAGTATAACGAGGAGCTCGTCGTCGACACCGGATCGGTCCGCCTTGAGCGGCTGAATGCCGGCGCCCCCTTCCTCAACACCCACGGAAGCTGGGATCTGTCCGACGTCATCGGTTCGGTCGTGCCCGGCTCGGCGCGGATCGAGGGCGGCCAGGGCATTGCCCGTATCCTGCTGTCGCAGGCGCCCGGCGATGCCGACAACGTCCAGAAGATCCGCGACGGCATCATCCGCAATGTCAGCGTCGGCTACCGGCTGCACAAGGTCGAGAAGACCGAAGCCGATGACGGCACGCTGGCACACTGGCGGGTCGTCGATTGGGAGCCGTTCGAGATCTCGGCCGTGCCTGTTCCGGCCGATCCCGGCGCCCAGGTGCGCTCTGCCGATGAGCAACAGCGCGCCGAAGCCCAGCCCTGCATCGTCATCCGTGCCGATGCTCCCCCCGCCGCGCAGTCGGCACCCAAGAAGGAGACCGCGATGGCAAATCGCACCAATGCCGCTGCCGAGGAAGCACGCGGCAACGAGACCACCGTCGACACCCGCACGCCGGCACCGGCTCCCGCCTCGACTGCGGCGCCGGCTCCGTCCGCCGACGTCGATGCGCAGATCCGTCGCGCCGTTGAGGACGCCGCTCGCGCCGAGCGCACCCGTATCGATACGATCCGGACGCTGGCGGCCAAGGTCGGCCGTCCCGATTTCGCGGACGCCCATGTGCGCACCGACACGACCGTCGAAGCGTTCCGGGTGCTGCTGATCGACGAGATCGCCGACCAGCAGGAGCGCGGCGGCAATCCGACCTCTCATGCCCGCGTCGAAGCGCAGGCCGACGAGATGGAAAAGCGGGGCGCCGCGATCGAAAGCGCGCTGCTGCATCGCTCGGATCCGCGCACCTTCGAACTCTCTGCCGCCGGCCGCGACTTCCGGGGCTATACCCTGCTGGAGATCGGTCGCGAATGCCTGGAACGTGCCGGCGTGCGGACGCGCGGCCTGTCGAAGCTGGAAGTGGCGCAGCGCGCGCTTGAACTCCGCAGCGGCGGCATGATGTCGACCAGCGATTTCCCCGGCATCCTCGCCAACGTCGCAACCAAGACGCTGCGGGCCGCCTATGAGGCAGCGCCGCAGACCTTCCGCCCGCTCGTTCGGGAGACGTCGGTTTCCGACTTCAAGCAGGTCAGCCGCACGCAGCTCGGCGACGCCCCGGGCTTCGAGAAGGTCAACGAGCATGGCGAGTTCAAGCGCGGCTCGATCGGCGAGGGCGTCGAGAAGTACGCCGTCGAGACCTATGGCCGTATCGTCGCCATCACGCGGCAGGTCATCGTCAATGATGACCTCGAGGCATTCTCCCGCCTGCCGCGCCAGTTCGGCGTGCAGGCCGCGAACCTCGAAAGCGATCTCGTCTGGGCGCAGATCCTCGGCGCCTATGCGATGGGCGACGGCAAGGCGCTGTTCCATGCCGATCACGGCAATCTCGCCGGCACCAACGCGGCCATCACCGTCGATAGCATCGGCGTTGGCCGCCTCGGCATGTCGAAGCAGACCGGCATCGACGGCACGACGCTGCTCAACATCGACCCGCAGTATCTGGTCGTGCCGAAGTCGCTGCAGACCAAGGCCGAGCAGTTCGTCGGTCAGATCTGGGCCGCAAAGACCGCCGACCAGGTGCCGGAGAGCCTGCGCAGCCTGACCATCATCGCCGAGCCGCGCCTCGATGTCGGCATTCCGAAGCTCGGCATCGCCGGCTCGGCGACGGCCTGGTACCTGGCTGCGGCCATCAGCCAGATCGACCTCGTCGAGCTTGCCTATCTCGAAGGCCAGCGCGGCGTCTTCACCGAAACTCGCCAGGGCTTCGATGTCGACGGTGTCGAGATCAAGGTTCGCCTCGATGTCGGCGCCAAGGCGATCGACTGGCGCGGCTTCTTCAAGAACGCCGGCGCTTAAGGGCGCTGGCCAGCGGCGAGGCTTCGGCCTCGCCATTCCCTCCCTCCCATCTGGAGCATCTCTTCGATGAAGAACTTCGTTCAGCCGGGTGACATGCTCACCCTCACGGCCCCCTACGATGTCGCCTCCGGCGGCGGCATCCTCGTCGGCTCGATCTTCGGCATCGCCGCCTTCTCCGCGCTCAGCGGTGCGGGTGTCGAGGCCAAGACGACCGGCGTGTTCGACCTGACTGCGGAGGGTGCGGCTTCCGGCCAGGCCTTCGCAGTGGGCGATGCCGTCTATTGGGACAACACGGCCAAGCGCGCCACGAAGACGTCGGCCAGCAACACCAAGATCGGCGTCGCAACCGCTGCCAAGGCCTCGACCGACGTCGTCGCGCGCGTCCGTCTCAACGGCGCGTTCTGATGTCCTGGGCTCGACTTGACGCGCTCGCCGGCCGGGCGAGCAATCGCCTGTTCGGGGAGCTCGTTAGGGTCGAGCCGCAGGCCAACAGCAGTCGCATTGTGGTCGGGGGCGCGGATCCCGATCGGCCAGCCTTCGAGGCGCGGGCGACGCTCGACATCACCGACCACTCCGACCATGCACGCGGCGAAGGCACCCGGACGGGCTCCCGGCAGGACGTGGTGGTCCAGGAGGTGGCTCTTTTGATTGAGGCGTCTTCCATCGTCGCCCCCAACGAGATGCCGAAAATAGGCGACTACGTCGTGGCGCTCGATCGGCCCGGCGCTCCCAAGTTCAAGATCGCAACGCCCGCCGGGCAGAACGGCGGGCGCTTCCTGTTCATGCTCGTTCCAGTGGCTCCGGTGGTCTGATGGGCATCACTTCACTTGCGCTCCAATGCCTGACAGTAGCGGCGCTGCGCGGCGCAACGCTGGCCGGCGACGCGGTCCAGTTCGGGGCGATCGACGCCCTCGACGTCAACGCCGCGCTGCTGGCGAAGCCGCTGATCGCGGTTTTCCTGGGCGAGGACGATCGCACGCTTCAGGGGCGGGAACTCGTCGGCGGCGAGCACCGGGTCGAGTTGCTCATTCAGGCATTCTTGCCAGCCGAGATCGACATCACCATCGACGGGTCGCCTCTTACGATCAGCTCGCGCCAGGGCGGCGCCGATGTGATCATGAGCATCGTGCGCCGACAGATCGACGCGGCGCTCGCGGCGAGCGACAGTGACGCGGCCTCGCTCTGGCGCATCCTTGTCGCCCAGATCGAGAGCACGTCGGCGATCCCGTTTCTCTTCCAGATCAACGATCAGGTCCGGGTCGCCGCGAACGAAGCCTCCTACATGTGCCGGCTCGGGATTTTCGAGCCCTCGTTCGGCAAGGCCGTCGAGAGCGATTTCTGGCGGGCCGTGATCGGAACCATCTCCGAGGATCCGGACCTCGCTCCGCTCGCGGCGTGGATCGAAGGTGAGATCCGAGGGCCGCAGGAGCTCCCCTCTTGGCGCGTGGCGCAGGCCGATCTCGGCTTGACGCAGGAAGGCCGCGAAGCAATTGGGATCGGCCCGATCGTCCTGCCCGAGGCCCCGTCATCGGAGGCTCCCCCGATTTCCGAGGCCGTCGTCGATACAGGCGACGGCGAGACCTGGCGGCTGCCATGACGTCGCTCGGGGACCTCTTCGAGGCGCTGTTCCTCCGTCTGGCAGCGGTCGAGCGGCGCCAGGACGGGCAGATGACGCAGGGCACGGTCGAGGAGATCGACGCAAAGGCGGGGACGGTCCGGATCAAGATCGGCGAGGACAGCGACGGCAATCCGTTCCTTACACCGCCGATCCCCTATGCGCAGTTCATGGGTGCCCTCAAGGTTCACACGCCGCCCTCGAAAGGGCAGCAGATGACGGTGCTGAATGTCGCCGGCGACTTCAGCCAGGGCCTCGCCGTGCCCATGACCCAGAGCGACGCGAACAAGAGCCCCAGCGAGAAGGACGACGAGAACGTCGCCACCTATGCCGGTTTCAAGTTCACGCTCGACGGCGGCAAGATCCAGATCACCGAGGGCGGCCTGTCGGTCACGATCGGCGGCGGCAAGGTCGCGATCAAGGCCGACGTCGCAATCGACGGCAACGTCACGATCAAAGGCAACTTCGACACCGAGGGCTCGTCCTTCACCAACAACGGCAAGGACGTCGGAGCGCAGCACAAGCACTCGGGCGTTACGCCTGGCGGCTCGAATACCGGCCCGCCGGCCTAGCCATCTTCCTTCACCGATGAGATCGCCCGATTGGGCCAGAGAAAGGACGTGTCATGCGCTTTGTCGGCAGCACTTCGGACGACCGCGTCGTCAACAACACCCTGCGTCACAGCTACCGCGTGCTGTCGGACGAGGAAAAGGCGGCTATGGCCGCGATCAAGGATAAGGGTGCCGAGTTCCTCGCGCTGATCGAAAGCCTGCGGACAGCCCCTGAGCCGCTGCTGGAGGATGACGGCGCGCCGACCCTCGACGCCGAATTGCGGCCCATGGCCATAGGCACCTTCGATCGCGAGCTCAACATCGCGGTCGAGCGCATCGAGGAAGCCGTCATGTGGGCGGTCAAGCACGTTACGGCCTGACCTGAAGGGCAATCGGACAATGACCTTCGAGCAGTTTCTTCGAGACCGAGGTCACCATGCGCCCTCAACGCTGGTGATGATCAACAAAGAGGACGACTTGCTCCTCGCGTTTTTCGAAGACGATCGCCGAACCGGCGAGAGACCGTTCCAAAAGGCTCATTTCCTGGTCCTCGGCGATCAGGTGATCGAGCTCGACGCGACCGACCCCGACTGCCTCGCCAAGGCTCGGGCCAAAGCCAACCCATAGGAGGGCCGCATGGCCGAGAAGAAGCCGTACCGCGTCACGGACGCGGCCGGGCCGTATGTCGCTGGCCGAAAGGTCAAGATCGGCGCCATCATCGACCTGACGAACGCGCAGGCCGAATATGAGCTGCTGCTCGGCACGATCGCGCCGCACAGCGCCGTCCCTCCGCTGCGGACGCCGGAAGATGGCGGCGCCGTCGATCTGACCGTTCGCGCGGGGATCGGCGGAGGTGGCGGCGGCGGGCGCAAGCGCTGATGCCATGGCGTCGACCGGCATCGACCGCCGCACCGGGCGGCTACTGACCGATTGGGACCATGTGCTCCAATCGCTCGAGGTGATCCTCTCCACGCGCTTCGGCTCCCGCGTCATGCGCCGCTGGTTCGGCAGCAACGTCCCGGTCCTGCTGGGGCGCAACATGGTCCCCGCCACCTTTGTCCGCTTCTACGCCGCCGTTGGCGTCGCGCTGACGCAGGAACCGAGGGTCGACCTGATCCGGATTTCGCCCCTGTCGGTTTCGCGCGAGGGCCGCGCCGGGTTCCTCATCGAAATGCACTACCGGCCGCGAGGGCACCTCGGCGACTTCGCGGTCGAGGGCACCAAGCGGATCACCGTGTCGCGCGGCGACGGCGACCGCCTTGAGGTTTCATCGGCATGACCACCATCGACCTCTCTTCGTTTCCAGCTCCCGAGGCGATCGAGACGCTGGAGTTCGAAAAGATCCTGGCCGATCTGATGGGCGACACCCAGGAGCGTTTCGACGTTGCTGGCATTCCCTATGATGTCGGCGGCCTTGAGACCGACCCGGTCAAGGTGGTGGACGAGGCCGCTGCCTACCGCGAGCTCTTGGTGCGAGCGCGGATCAACGCCGCGTTTCTCGCGAACCTGCTGGCATTTGCCACCGGCAGCAATCTGGACCATCTCGCGGCGTTCTACGACGCGGTGCGCCTGCCGGGCGAGGACGATGAGCGCTTCCGCCTCAGGACGGTTCTCATCATCCAAGGCCGCTCGACTGGCGGCACCGAGCCGCGCTATCGCGCGGTCGCTCTCGGCGCGTCGACGCGGATTGCTGACGCGGCCGTCTATCGGGTCGGGACCTCGCCCCAGATCGAGGTCGCAGTGACAGCCACGGACAACGACGGCGTCGCGGATCCGGCGCTTCTGGCGCTCGTCGATGCGGCCGTGCAGGCGCCGGCGGTGCGCATGGTCAACGACACGATCCGCGTCGTCGCTGCCGTCAAGGCGGTGGCCAATGTCGTCGCCCGCATCTGGCTCCTTCCAGAGACCAGCGGAACGATCATGGACGCGCTGGGCGCGGCGGTGAAAGCCGATTGGGCCAAGGAGGCAGGCCTCGGTTTCGACCTGACCCGCGAGTGGCTCGTCGCGCGCCTGATGAAGACCGGCGTGCAGCGCGTCGAGATCGTCGAGCCTGGCGCCAACATCATCGTTCCGAACTCTGAGGCGCTCGCCCTCGGGACCTTTACGCTCACCCTTGCAGGACGCGATCGATGACGATGCCCGTCGACCTTCTGCCGCCGGAGGCCACCGCATTCGAGCGGGCGCTTTCCGAGGCGATCGACATCACGCCGAGGGTCGACGGTGCCATTTCGAGCCTCTACGGCATCAAGTTCACGCCGCCGCCGCCGCTGCTTCCGTTCCTGGTCTACGAGTACGGTCTCGGCGAGCTGACGCCGTATGTCCCGAACCTCTACGACCTGTTGAAGGAAGGCGTGGCCTGGACCCGCGTTCGTGGCACGCCTGCGGCCGTCGAGCGGGCGCTTGGCTGGCTCGGCTACACCGCCGCGATCGAAGAGGCAGCCGTCCGCCGGGCGCGCTGGAACCTGTTCCAGCTCGCGCTTGATCGCGTCCGCGATGATGAGGATGACCTCGATCCGATCGACGGCGTCGCCAACCTTTCGACGCCGCTCCGCTCAGTCTTCTGGCGCGGCTTTGCGGGCTATGACATCCGTCCGCTGGAATACAGCCGGAACCGCTGGTCGCAGACGCGTTGGAGTTCTTCGTCGGGCGCGCGGCTGCGTGCGGACGGTGCCAAGTGGTCATTCGGGCGGACATATCCCTTCGACCACACCATGACCGAGGCCGAGCTGAAGACGCTCGGCGTCTGGGTCGACCCGCCGGCTGAAGGCGAGGATGTTGAGCCGGCATGGCTCGACATCGAATGGCCTGACATCGCCTGGAACGAGTTCGGCAATGCGCGATCGGCGCTGATGCTGCTCAGCGTGCCGAATGGCACCGCCTGGGCCTGCTTCCGCGACGCCGGCGGCAGCGTCATCGGCTATCGCCGGGCGAAGGTGCAGCAGCGCGTCGCCGTCGACCCGACCGGCCCCTACCAGTTCGGCGGACTGCGGTTCGCAGCGGTGCCGACCGGCGCCGAGATGATGCTGGTCGAGGCCTTGACCGACTTCGGCGAGGGCTATGGCAGCACGGCTGCGAGCGTCTCGCTGATCCTCGCGGCCGAGCCTGCGGATCCTGCCCGGCCAGGCGCGCTCTGGCTCGGCCCCGGCGAGCTCGGCGCGGGCCTGCCCGAGATCGCCGTGACCCCGCTCGATATCGAATTCGGCCGCACCGTGCGCGAGCGCGTGCGCTTCCTCTTGAGGTTCTGATGACCGATTTCTCCGATCCCTCCGGCCTCCCGGCTGCCTTTGACCGGGCGCAGCACAAGCCGCTCTGGCAGCGCGTCGTCGGGCGCGAAGACTGCTTTGCCGAGGCGTCCGACCTGAACGATATTCAGACGATCGTTGAGCGGCGGCACCGCCGCGTCGGCGACCTGGTGGCCTCGGATGGCGACCGCATCGCCGATGGCGACATCGTCGTCGACGTCGCCGGCAGCTCCGTCCAGTTGGCCGCTGGTCGGGTCTATGCTCGTGGCGATGTGCGCGACGTGGCGGCTGCCGTGCTCACCGACGTGCCGATGACCGGCGACGTCGTCATCGGCATCCGCATCGTCTCGACCGTGGTGACCGCTGTCCAGGATCCGGACTTGCTCGGCCTCTATCCAGGGTCCGAGGCCGAGGGCGAAGGCGGTTCCGCTCGGATCGCCGAGACCGTTGCCTGGGGCCGTTCGGGCGATGGCGAGGCCGGCGACCTGATCGCCGTCTACCTGCTGCGCAATGGCACGGTGCTCGACCAGAGCCCGCCGCCGACGCTCTCCGGCATCGTCAAGGTGATCGCGGTCTATGACTATCAGGCGCACGGCAACTACATCGTGCAGGGCTGCCGCGTCACGGCGCTCGGCAAGAGCGGCGGCGCCCAGGTGTTCTCGATCGAAGAGGGCATCGCCAACATCTACGGCTTCAAGACGACGCGCCTGACCGCGCTGCGCTTCGCCCAGGCCGAACTCTACGATCTCGCCTCGGCCCAGAGCGAGCCGCACACCTTCGACGATGCCGGCACCGGCACGGCCAAGATCCTGCTGAACCATGCGCCGCTCTCGGCGCTGGCGGTCGCGATGATCACCAAGGAGGTGACAGAGACCAAGGTGCGCGGCACGCCGGCCAACTCGTCGGACCTGCTCGACAAGGACAATCCCCGCGCCATCATCGAGGTGAAGTCGGGCGCGACGACCTACGCCGCCGGCACCGACTACAATCTCTCCGGCGGCTCCATTTCCTGGGCGCCGGCTGGCGCCGAGCCGAGCTCGGGCCAGAGCTATACCGTCAAGTACCGCTATCTGGTGGCGGTGACGCCGACTGCTGTTTCCGACACCAGCGTCACGCTCGCGGGCGGCGTGACCGGCACCGACGTCTTCTTGACCTATGACTGGAAGCTGCCCCGCATCGATCTGCTCTGCCTCGATCAGGACGGCTTGCCCGTCTATGTGAAAGGCCTCTCGGCGCGGTCGCGTCCGGTCGAGCCGGCGCCGGCGGCGGATCTGCTGCCGCTCTGCACCGTCACCAACACCTGGATCGGCAAGCCCGAGATCGTCAACAGCGGCGTCCGCTCGGTGCCCTATTCCGAGCAGTGGCGCTACTACAACCGGCTGATCGACCTGATCGATATGGTGGCGCTGGAGAAGCTGAAGCGGACGATCGACACCAAGGATCCGGTCGCCAAGAAGGGGATGTTCGTCGACCCCTTCGTCAACGATCTGTATCGCGATGCCGGTGCGGCCCAGACGGCCGCCGTCTTCGATGGCTCCTGCCAGCTCGCGATCGACCCGACCCTCTACTCGGCCGCCCTTGCCGTGCCGGTGCTGCTGGACTGGACCGAGGAGGTGGTGATCCGGCAGGAGCTCGCGACCGACTGCGTCCTGGTCAACCCGTACCAGAACTTCAATCCGCTGCCGATCAGCTTGGCGATCACCCCGTCGACGGACTTCTGGACGGAGACGTCGACGCAGTTCCTGTCGGCCCAGACGCAGCGGTTCGGCTCCGGCAACACCAGCCGCACGACGGTCTCGACCAACGTCGTCGACCATCGCGAGGAGATGATCGAGTTCCTGCGCCAGATCCCGGTCGCCTTCACGGTGAAGGGCTTCGGCAATGGCGAGATCCTCGCCTCGCTCACCTTCGACGGCGTCGACGTCACCCCGGCGGGACCGCTCGTCGCCGGCGCCGACGGCAAGGTGTCGGGAACCTTCACGATACCGGCCAACGTGACGGCGGGGCAGAAGTCCGTCGTCGCCACCGGCGGCACCGGATCGAGCGGTTCGGCGTCCTTCGTCGGCCAGGGCAAGATCGACGTCACCGTCATGCAGCGCGTGACGACGATCCAGTTCTGGAACGTGCAGCAGGAGGTGTTCCAGCAGACGCACGGCGTCGACCCGCAGGCCCAGACGGCCACCCTCGACGAGGGCCGGCACATCGCCGGCGTCGACATCAAGTTCTGCGCGATCGGCGATCGCACCAAGGCCTGCCTGGTCGAGGTGCGCACCGTCGAGAATGGCTGGCCGACCGGCGAGGTGCTAGCCGTGGCGCAAGTCGACATGGCGACCGTGCTGGTCAATGCCTGGACGAATGTGCGCTTCGCGCTGCCGCTCTACCAGCCGGCCGGCACCGAGTTCGCCTTCGTGGTTAAGACCGACGATCCGCAGCATGCGATCGCGGCCGCGACCATGGGCTCGTTCGATGCTGGCAACCAGGCATGGGTTTCGGCTCAGCCCTATACGATCGGCGTGCGGCTCTCGTCCTCGAACGCCAGCACCTGGACGGCGCATCAGGACAGCGACCTGACGTTCCGGATCGTGGCGGCGAAGTTCAACCCGGTGACGAAGGCGGTGAACCTCGGTTCATTCGCTCTGGTCGACTGCTCCGATCTGATCGTCAGTGCAGGCGTGCTGCTGCCGACCGCCGAGACCAGCCTCTACTTCGAAGTCGAGCGCGCCTCCGGCGAGATCATCAAGCTGCTGTCGGACCAGGTCTACGAGTTCATCGAATATGTGACCGAAACCGTGAAGCTGCGGGCGATCCTGAAGGGCTCGGCCAAGGCGTCGCCGATCCTGTTCCCGGGCGTTCAGCTCCTCGCCGGCAAGCTCCGGGGAACCGGCACCTACATCTCGCGCGCCATGAAGATGGGCACGGCGGTGCGGGTGATGACCAACCTCGCCACCAAGCTGCCGGCGGGATCGACCCTCAAGGTCGAGCACGATGCCGGCGACAACAACTGGGTCGAGGCGACGTTCCTGGCGCAGTCGGTGCTCGAGGAGGGATGGATCGAGCGCGAATACAAGAAGGATCCCTATTCCGCGACCAAGGGCCGGATCCGGCTGACGCTGACCGGCTCGCCGGCGGCGCGGCCGTCGCTGGCCGATCTTCGGTCCTGGTCGGTTTGAGGTAAGGAAGCATGCTCGACATTCGCACCGACAATCGGGAGTACCTGCTTCCGAACGCAGCAAACCGGATGAAGAGCGAGGATGTGCCTCGCCTAATCGCCTCGCTGCAGATGATCGACGCCGATATCGCGGCGATCATCACCGGCATGGTCGGGTTCGCGCCGAAGGACCATCAGCATGCCATTGCTGACATCATCGGCCTTGCTTCGGCGCTGTCGGGCAAAGCCGACTACATCCACACGCACAGCATTGGAAGCCTCGGCGGCGTCGATTTCTCTAGCGCCGCGAGTGGGCAGTTCATCAAGTACAACGGGAACCTCTGGATCCCGGCGAGCATCGTCGCGGCGGATATCTCGAACGCTACCACCATCGGCCGCGCCATCCTGTTGGCCGCCAATGCCGCCGTCGCACGCGACCTTGTCGTGCCGGACGGTACGCTCGCCTTCGCGAAGATTGCTGCCGCCGCACTCGCCGCTGCGGCTGACATCCGCGAGGCAAATGCCGGGAAGCTCCTGACGCCTGACGTCGTCCTCGCGGCGATGTCGTGGGTGCCGCTGGACGACGCGGCGACGATTGCCATCAACCACGCTGCCGGCGTCAACCGTGCCGTGACCATCGCCGGCAACCGTCTGTTCGGCGCGCCGACAAACGCCAAGCCCGGCTTCCCCTGGAACGTTCGCATCAAGCAGGACACCACCGGGTCCCGCATCCCCACATGGTCCGCCGACTTCGATTTCGGCGACTTCGGCACGCCGGTTCTCAGCACGCCGGCGGGCGCAGAGGATCTCTTGGCGTTCGTCTGCATCGCATCCGGGAAATTCGCCTTCATGGGTATGCGCCGGAGGGTCGACTGATGCTGCCAGGTTTGGCGCCTCTGATCTCCCCCCGGAAGGTCATCACTCCCTACTCGGTCACGCTGACGACAGGGTCGGGGAACTGGCCCCTGCCGGCAGATTTCAACGAGATCACGGTCGAGGGCTGGGGCGGCGGCGGCGCGGGCGGTGGCACCGTACAGGGCGGCACTGGCGGCACGACCACCTTCGGCCCTTGCACAGCCACCGGAGGGATCGGCGGCTCTATCGCCCAGGGCGCCAGCGGCATAAGCGCGGCGGGTGGCGCTGGCGGCACATCCACAGGAGGTGACGTAAATTATCCCGGAAATCCCGGCACGGACGGCCTGACATGGAACTACGCCGGAAGCGGCGGCGACGGCCCTGACGGCGGCGGCGTCGGCGCGGTCGGCAGAGTGCAGCCAGATCGAAACATCGCCGCATTGACGCCGACCACCCCTGGCGCGGGCGGCGCAGGCAAGTTCGATAGCAGCGGCTCGACTGCCTACAACGGCGGTGGAGGCGGCTCCGGGGCGAAGTTCAAGCGGGTCTTTCGGTACGGCGATCTGACCTCTGACCCCCCGTATTCGCTTGGGGCCGGCGGCACGAAAACCGGCAACGCATCTGCAGGCGCACGCGGAGAAATCCGGATCACAGTGAGCTAGGACGACAATGTATGCACGAAGGTTGAACTCGACCTGGACCGAATGGGACGGGAAGCCGCTGCCGATCGTCGGTGGCGATCCAGCGCTGAATTTCCATGTCCCGCCGCAATGGTCGGATGCCGAGAAGCGCGAGCGCTTCGGCCTGCACCTCGTTCGCGAGACCTCGGTGCCGGCAGGGAAGCGCATCATTTCCTACAGCCTGATCGACGAGGATGGTGAGCCTCGAAAGCTCGACGCGCTCGTGGATGTGGCGACCGATCCTCTCACGTTGGATGAAACGCGCGCAGCCAAATTCCTCGCGATCGTTGCGCAGACCGAGGCGCGGCTCGCCGCCGGCGCGCCGGTCGGCGGGCTGCATGTCGCGCTCGACGCGGATGCCCGGGCCGACATGGGCGCGGTGGCAACCACTGCGATTGCAGCCAGGGAGGGAGCCGTGCCGTGGCCGGAGGGCTACGCACGAGGTTTCATCACCATCGAGAACGTCCGCATCCCCATGCCTACGCCTGCCGAGGGCCTGGCCGTCGCAGCCGTCGTCGGGGACCACTATGCCGCCCTGCGGCAGCACAGCCGCGACCTGAAGGATCTCGTCGAGGCTGCCGAGACGATCGCCGACGTCGATGCGATCGACGAGAAGGCCGGCTGGCCCGGCTGACGAGACTGCGATCTCGCCGGTTCACCCGGCGCTCCACCCAGGCCGCCCTTTGAGGCGGCTTTTTCTTTGCCCTCAACGCGGCGGATGCCGCTTCCAAGGAGACCGCGATGAGCGATCCGACTTTTGGACTTTCCATCTCGACGCTCGACACCGAGCCCCGCCCGGGGCTGCGGTCGAATATGAGCATCGCCGGCCTGGTGGTAACGGCGCCGGCGGCCGACGACACGATTTTCCCGCTGGATACGCCGATCACCTTTTTCTCGGATGACGCGGCGATGCTCGCGGCTCTCGGCAAAGAGGGCAACGCCTACAGCGCGCTCGCGGCCATCAATGAGCAGCTGTCCGAGTTCGAGGTCGCCGCTCAGGTCGTGCTGGTGCGCGTCGAACAGGGCGCGACCGTCAAGGAGACGATCGCCAACCTCCGCGGCGACATCAACGCCAAGACCGGCATGTTCGCGCTGCTCGACGCTCCGCACGTCCTCGGCGTCACCCCGCGCATCGTGGCGATCCCCGGCTACACCTCGCAGGCGATCAACCAGGTCGCGGCGGCGATCGCCGTTACGTCGCCCGGCAGCGCCTATGTCACGGCGCCGACCGTCACCTTCAGCGGCGGCGGCTCTGATCCCGGCAAGGTGCTTCCGACCGGTCACGCGGTTCTCGGCACGGGCGCGGACGCCGGCAAGGTCGTCCAGGTCGTCGTTGACACGCGCGGCAAGAACCTCACCGTCGCGCCGACGATCGCCTTCGCCGGCGGCTCCGGCAACGGCGCGGCGGCGACGGCGACGCTCGACAGTGCCACCAATGCCATCTGCGCGAGCATGCCGGCCCTCCTCGATCAGCTCTTGGCCGTGGGCGTCGTCGACGGCCCCGCGTCGTCGATGAACGCCGCCGTCATCTGGCGGGCATCGCTGTCCTCGAAGCGCCTGATCGCCGTCGATCCCGCCTACAAGCGGATCAACGACGAGGGCGACATCGTGACGGTGCCCAAGTCGCCCTATGTCGTCGGGCAGCTCATTGCCAATGATCATGAGCATGGAGGTTTGCCGTCGCACTCGGCCGCCAACCGCGCCGTGCGCGGTATCGTCGGTACCAGCCGTCCAATTGCCTTCTCGCTCCTGGATGGCGCCACTGAAGGCCAGACGCTGCTCTCGCACAATATCGGCGTGACGGTGCGCGGCGAGAACACGGACGGCGCCATCGCTGACGGCGGCTTCGTGCTGATCGCGACCGACACCTGCGCGCCCGATACCTTGTGGCGCTTCTACAATCAGGTGCGGATGCGCGACTACATCCATCTGATCTTCATCAAGACCCTCAGGCAGTACCTGGGCAAGTACAACATCACCGGTCAGACGCTTCAGGCGGTGATCAACACGATGAACTTCGCCCTACGCGATCTGAAGGCGCAGCAGGCCATCCTCGACTACAAGCCGGTCAATTTCGACCGCGACATGAACTCGCCCGAGCAGCTGCGTCTCGGCCGGTTCACCCTGGACGTGAAGTTCGAGGAGCCGGCACCGCTCGTCTACCTCGGGATCCAGTCGGCCCGTTACCGGCCGGCGCTCGACATCCTGCTCTCGGATCTTCAGTCGCAGCTCTCGTCGGCCGCGTAACCGCTACTGCCGGCCGCCGACCGGCTGCCGGCTTTCCCCCTCTCACTCCTTGATGGAGACGACCGCCCATGTCGACGAACACCGTCTACGTGATGGAGGCCGCGAACTTGTTCTGCGGCGATCACGACCCCGAGAATTCGAAGCACCTCACCCTCGACGAGATCACGCTGCCCAACCTGCAGGCGATGTATCAGGACCACCATCCCGGCGGATCGTTCGTCGCCATGGAGTTCGAGGTCGGCATCCAGAAGCTCACATCGAGCTTCAAGCTGAAGGGCTGGGATCCGGAGCTGCTGAAGCAGTTCGGCCTCGGGACCCCGCTCAAGCGCGTCTACACCGTCTACGGCGCCGTGCGCGACAAGCGGTCTGGCAATGCCGTGCAGGCCAAGGCGATCATGGAAGCGCGACTTGGCCAGGCGAACGCCGACGCCTTCCAGCGCGGCAACCTGATGGGCTTCGGCTATTCGCTGAACGAGATCTCGCATTACGAGCTTCACTTCGGCAGCGAAGAGATCCTGTTCTGGGACTTCTTCACGAACGTCCTCCGCGTTGGCGGCGAGGACCAGAACGCCCAGATCAACAACATCCTGCACATCCCCGGCGTCTCGTCCTAACGGGCCGCCCAACAAGTCAGCCAGGCCGCCGGATCAACCGGCGGCCATTTTGCCTTTTGAAGGATCCTCCCCATGTCCAACGAACCCGTTCCGACCGGCCAGCCCGCTGGTGCGCCGGCGGCCGCCGTCTACGACAACGAGGCGGCGCGCTTTGAGGTTGTGCCGCTCGAATGGCCCGTCACCATTAACGGCGTCCGCTTCGAGCGGATCGTCGTTCGCCGCATGACGGTCAACGACATCGCCACCTTCATCGAGAACGCGGCGAAGTCGCCCGACCAGATCACGCGGTTTCCGATGTACGACGTTCCCGATGAAGTGCTCGGCCTGCTCGATGCCGATGACGGCGAGCGCATCGAGGAAGTCTCACAGCGTTTTTTGCCCCGCCGCTTCCGGGCCGCAAAGGCGTCGCAGCCAATCCCTTCGGATGGCGCCGTCTCTCCGCAACCGTAATGCACGCGATGCCCGGCATCACCCTGGCCGAAGTCAGGGCGATGGACTGGCATGAGCTCATCGCCTGGTGGGGCGAGGCCCGATTGATCATCGAGGGGCCTGGAAAGGAATAGGACATGGCCGGATCATCGACGGTCGCCGAGCTCATTGTCCGACTGAAGGACGAGGCCTCGAAGCAGGCGGCCAGCGTCGCCACGGCGATCGAGCAGATCGGCAAGGCCGAGGGCGGTGTGCAGTCCGCCAAGATGAAGGCGCTGACCGACGAGCTGAACAAAGCTCAGGCGGCCGCGCGCAACGTCGCCGTTTTCCGGGATGCGCAAGAGAAGCTCAAGCTTACCCGCCGCCAGTTCAACGAGGCGAAAACCGCCGTAGAGCAGGCCGCGAAGACGCTGGCATCCGCCGGCGAAGAGGCGTCGACGAAGATGCGCACCGCGCTCACCAGGGCGCAGCGCGAGGTCCGGAACACAGCGACCGCATACCAGACGGCCGCATCCAAGGCCAAAGAGGCCTATGCCGGCATAGGTGGATCGATCGACAATGTAATCGGCGCCGAGGCGAGGCTGCGAGGTTCGATCGAGCAGACAACGGCCGCCATCAGGCAGCAGCAGGCCGCCGAGCGCGAGCAGGCGGGGCTCGCCGGCCGCCGGCGGTTCAATCGCGAGGTTGCCGGCGTCATCGGCAGCGCAGGTGCGATCTATCTCGGCCAGAAGACCAACGAGGCCGTCCGCTCCTCCGCTGAGACTTATAAGGAGTTCGACGACACCCGCCGCCTGCAGAAGGCGATCCTCGGCCTGACGCCGGAACAGCAGCGGCCGTTCCTCGACCAAGCGTTCCACATGGGCGCAACGACGCGTTTCAATGACCTGCAGGTCATGGAGGCGCAGACCAGCCTTGCGCAGCGCGGCGTGAAGCGGGATTTCATCATCCCCTTCGTTGGCGAGGCGGCGAACTATGCCGGAGCCATGGGCACAGACCTGCCCGAGGCCGTGAAGACGCTCGAAGGCATCATCTTCGGCACCGGCAAGCATATCGAGGACGCCGGCGAGGCCATGGCAACCATGCGCCGGGTCGTCGACCAGTCCGTGAAGCTCGCCAAGATCGGCGGCCTCGATGACGACGACATCAAGGACTTCTTCAAATTCGGCGCGATGCCGGGATCCACCGCCGGGCTCTCCGACGAGACCATGGGCGCCATCGCGGCGCTGATGAAGCGCGCCAACATCCCGGGCGCCGAGGCTGGCGTCGCCATGCGGACCGCATCGGCTAAGCTCGTCTCCCCGACGAAGAAAGGCATCGATGCGCTCTACTCGATGGGGATCGACTACTCCGACTTTGCCAAGGGCGGACCGATCGATGCCGGCAGCGCCGAGAAGGCGTTCCGGGGGAATTTCGGCAAGAGCTTGACCCCAGAAGGACGGGCCGCGCTCGCCGCCGCTCTCGAAGATGGCGATGTGATGGGAGATCAGGGCGCCTTCGTTGAGGCGTTCACGGCCGCCGCGTCGGGCAGCTTCGAGAAGAAGAAGGACGGCTCCCTCCGAGCCTCGGATGCCAACAAAATCGCCAAGTTCGCCCAGACCTATTGGAAGAACTCGGTCGAGAGTGTCGACACCGAGGGGTTGCTCCGCGCGATCATGGCGGCCAACCCGACGCTCGCGCAGCTGAACGCGTTCTTCACCGACAAGCATGGCGGCAAGTTCTCCAAGGCATTCGGCAGCCCGGAGATGTTCGAGGACTATCGCAAGCTGCTCGCCACCGCGCCTGAGAACTTCGCCGGATCGATCAGCGATGAGCGACAGGGTGGCTTCTCCGGCGCGGCCGATCGGCTCTCGGGCTCCATCAAGAACCTTGAGACGGCAATCGGCAGAGCGTTCGACGCCAATGGCGAAGGAGGCGTTCTCACCACGGTCACCGACCTGACCGCCAAGACGGTCCAGCACCTTTCGGAAATCAACCCGAACCTGCTGGCGTTCGGTGGCGCTCTCGGGGCGATCGGCAGCAAGGTGGCCGAGTTCACAGCAGCCTGGAACTTGACCAGCACGCTGCTCGAGTTCCGGGCGTCGACGGCTCTGTCGGCCTCGGCGGCCGAGCTGACGGCTGCCGCAGGAGCTCTCACGCGGGCGGCGGGTGCGCAGGCCGGTGGGGCTGCGGTTGGCGGCGTTGGCGGCAAGGGCGGTTTCCTGTCCAACCTGCTGGGCGGCATCAGCACTGCCACGATCCTCGGAACGCTCTACTACGCGGGCTCGACCGGCATCGATGCAGGTATGGACGCCTTGCCGCACCCCGACTATCCGCAGGGCTACGACCCCAAGACCTACGACTTCAGCACCTTGGGCACGCTGAAGCGTCTTTGGAACGACATGCCTCCGCTCGTCGGCCGCCGCGAAGGGGCTGGCGCTGGTGTCGACGGATCCGCGCTTGATGAGACCAAGGGCAAGGCCGAGGCGGCAGGCGTCGCCGTCGACGCCCTCAACACGACGGTTCGCCCGACCGTCGACACGACATCGCTTGACGAGGCGCTGGGCAAGCTAGCGGCGCTGAGCCGAGGGCTGGGCGGTCTGAGTTCTGCCGCGTCGCGCGTCTCCTCAGGCGTCGACCAGAAACTTCGCGCGATCCATGCCGACACCGGTGTGACGGGCGTCGGTCATCAATAGGAGGGCGCCCTTTGCTGGCAATCTTGGGAGGCGTGGTCTTCGAGATCGCGCCGGTCAATCTCACGGCGATGGATCGGAGCACCGAAGCTCGGTATGCCGAAAAACCGATCCTCGGCCGCCGCCCGGCGCTGGAATTCATCGGCGACGGGGCCGAGACGTTTGGCCTGACCGTGAAGATCCTTCCGTATGAGTTCGGAGGGCTCGACGGGCTGACCAACCTGGCGGCCATGCGCCAGAGCGGGATCGCTCAGTATTTCATGCGCGGCGATGGCGTACCCATGGGTTGGTTCGTCGTCGAGAAGGTCGGAGAAAAATCGTCCTACCTGGGCGCCCAAGGCGTCGGCCGGGTGATCGATGTCGACATCGCGATCAAGCGTGCCGACGCCCCGACCGGATCGGACTTCTTCGCGTCGATCATGGGGATGCTGTGATGGCCACCACTTTCGAGGAAGTGAAGGTCGCCGGTGAGTTCATCACCATCGATCTCCTCGTCTGGCGCCGCTTCAAGCGTCGCGCAGACGGGATCGTCGACCGGATCCTGATGGCAAATCCCGAACTCGCGACGGCCGGCGCCTACCTGCCGGTCGGAACGATCGTGAAGATCCCGATCGACGCGCCGACGCCTGGCGCCGTGCAGGTCGAAGCAATACGGCTGTGGAGCTGATGACCCAGACTTTCTGCGTGATCACCATCGACGGGCAAGACGTCTCGTCCAACGTCCTGCCTCGCCTTCTCAATCTCTCCGTCGTCGACAAGGCCGGGTCTAGTTCTGACACCTGCTCGATCGAGCTGGACGACACCGGCGGCGTTCTGCTGCTGCCGCGAACCGGCGCGGCGATCGAGGTTTCGCTCGGCGCCGCTGGCGTCTCGACCGTCTTCACCGGGACGGTCGACGAGGTGCAGAGCCAAGGCTCTGGATCCGGCATCACCCTGACGGTCTCAGCCAAGGGCTTCGACAGCCAGAGCAAGGCGAAGCAGCCGCAGCGGAAGCATTGGGACGAGAAGTCGCTCGGCGACGTCTTGAGCGAGGCCGGGCAGCTTGCGGGCATCGGCGATGTGCAGGTCGCCGGAGCGCTTGCATCCCTCACGCGCAGGTATTGGGCGATGCAGAACGAGAGCTTCCTGCACTTTGGCGAGCGGATCGCGCGCGAGGTTGGCGGAACGTTCAAGATCGCCGGCAGCCGGGCAATCCTCGCAGAGCGGAACGGCGGCACTTCGGCGTCCGGAGCGGCGTTGCCGGCAGTCGTCGCGGCCTGGGGCGACAATCTGATCTCCTGGGACATCTCTCCTGTTCTAGGCCGCCCGCGCTTCAAGGAAGCCCGGGTTCGGCACTACGACGCCAAGGCCGGAAAATACGTCTACGAGACCGAGCAGGTCGAGGATCCGGATGCGAAGGCGATCCTGACCGACCGCTTTGACGCGGCCGATGCCGACCAGGCGAAGGCAAAAGCCAAGGCGCACAAGACGAGCGCAGACCGCGAGAAGGGCGGCGGCACGATCGTCATGAACGGGACAACGACGCCCCAGCCGGAGGCAACCGTCACCCTCGTCGGAGCCCGGCCCGGTATCGACGGCACCTACCGGATCGAGACCGTCACCCATCAATTTGACGGTAACGGCTGGACGACGCGGCTTGAGGTCAAGCAGCCACAGGGCAGCGCCGGCAAGGACCGACGCGAAAGCACGACGCCGGCGGCGGTGTCGAGCTCGAGTTCGGGCAGCGTCCGCGAGGCGGGCCAAGTTCCAAATTCCAACGTGGGATAACCCAATGGCAACCAGCGAATACCAGGTCACCGACCTGGCGGGGTCGTTCGTCGCAGGCATGAGGGTGCCCGACAGCGGCGTCCTCAGCCTGTCGCACGAGCAGGCGAGCTATCCGCTCATCCTCGGCCAGATCGTTCTCGTCGGCTCGCCGGCGGCGGCCATCCCAAGCCCCGCCTACCTGCGGACCGACCTTATCGGGGCGAAGCGCAACGGCATTGAGCGAGCCATCAGCGTTGACACCATCCTGAACGCCTCGGCCTTCGCGCGAGCCGGGCTGCTGATCGCGGCGGTCGGCACCAGCTTCGAGGATGGCGCCAGCCGCGATACGCCGCCGCCGGCCACAAACCCGACGCGCGCCTTTTACAACGATGGCTGGCTGTCGTGGCTGCGGATCCTCACCAATCAGCGCGTCAATCTGCCGGCCGAATACGTGCTCGGCGCGTCGGGGACGTCGTGGAATACGCCCGACACCGGCATTACGGCCCAGGTCGACGCCGTGTGCCGTCTCTATCCGAAGCCGACCTATTGCATTGTCGGCGGCGTGCCGAACGACATCGGCGCTCGCTCCTTTGCCGATATCCGGACGGACTGGACGGCGGGCATCGAGAAGCTGATCGCGAACGGCATCACCCCGGTGACCGTGACGACGCTGCCGCGCGGAAGCGCATCGCTGTCGGCGGCCCAGCTCGGCGTGCTGTTGCAGATGAACCGACACATCGTCGACTACAGCCGCCTGCGCGGGATAGATGTCATCGACGCATGGCGCCTCATGGCCGATCAGGCATCGACCTCGTCCAATGCGCTCGCCGGGATGATCAAGACCTCGGACAACCTGCATCCTTCGACGATCGGGGCCTTCCAGTGGGGCAAGGCAGCAGCCGCCGTCTTCAACCGTATCCTGAGCGATCGCTGGGACCACTTCCTTGCGGCTGCGGACATCTTCAGCGCGACGACGAACAAGACCGGCAATCTGCTGTTCTCCGGCTCGGCCAACTACGGCCTTATGGCGGGAACCGGTGGATCGCAGACCGCGTCGACGGGCCTGACCCATTCCGGCTCGCTGGCCGCCGGCGTCACCGCCGTGCGCTCTGGCTCTTCCACCTGCGCCTGGACGCACGCCAAGGAGAACCCGCGCACCGATGCGGGCCGGAGCTCTGGCGAACGGCAGGTCGAGACGATCGCGGCGAACTCCGGCGGCGGTGCTGATGAGGTCTACAATCTTCGGTTCTCCCCGGCCTTCGCGAACTTCTCGCCGGGCGACGTCGTCGAGGCCATGTGCTCGATCGAGGTTCACCAGGCCCCGGCGCGCGCGACGGCACTAGAGCTCTACCTGCTGGAGACGCGGCCGGCCAACTCCTACACCGCGATCGACGGCGCGCTGCAGTCCTCGCTGTCCGGCTTCCTGCCGGCCGAGACATGGTCCGGCGTGCTTCGCGCGCCGCCCATCCGGATCGAGGACGACGCCACGGCCGTCGCGCTCAACATCCGGGCCCGGCTCGACGCCTCGGCGGCGGCCGCCAGCATCGGCTTCAAGGTGGGCGACGTGTCCCTCCGCAAGCTCGCTGCCTGATCGCAGCCGCACCACTCCCTGAGAAATCCAGACCCATGCTCAGAACTCTGGCCATCGCCGGGGCGATGTCGATCGTCCCGGTTTGGGCGCTCGCCGACCAGGTCGGTCATGCCTCTTGGTACGGCGCGGAAAGCGGCAATCGCACCGCCAACGGCGAGCGCTTCCATCCCGGTGGCATGACGGCGGCGCATCGGACCCTGCCATTCGGAACGCGCGTCCGGGTCACGGTCATCTCGACCGGGCGCTCGTGCGCGGTCCGCATTAACGATCGCGGCCCCTTCATTCGGGGCCGCGTCATCGATCTCGCCCATGGCGCCGCGCGCGCCTGCGGGATCTCGGGCGTCGCTCGCGTGCGCCTGACCATCCTTCGCTGAGCCCTCGGCGAACATTTCCCACCAACCGGAGAAAATCCATGCTGCTCCCGAACTGGCGCGCAATCCTCGCGCGCGCCTGGAGCTTCAGGCTGATCGTGGCGATCGCTCTGCTCCAAGGTCTCGACTACGCCATGCCGTATGTCGGGATGTCGCTCCCGCTTCCCGAAGGCTGGCTGACGCCGGTGACGATCGTCATCGCGGTGCTGGCCGCGTTCTCCCGGCTCGTCCCGCAGAGGGGGCTCTCCGATGGCTAAGCTCACCGCGACGAAGCGAGGCAAGTCCGCGATTGCTGCTGTGATTGCCGCCGCCGTCGGCGGGATGGTGGTGATGTCCAGCACGGTCGTCCCTGACGATGTGGCGCTCGCCGCCCAGTATCTCAACGGCCCATGGGAGGGCCGGGAGTTGCGGGCCTATCCCGATCCGGCCACCGGCGGCGCGCCGTGGACCATCTGCGACGGCGACACCAAAGGCGTGAAGCCCGGCATGGTCGAAACGCCGGCAGGCTGCGACAGGCGCCTCGTGCGCCGCATGGAGGAGTTCCGGGCGCAGCTCGTCGCCTGCATCCCTGGCTTCGACAAGAAGCCTCTCTCCTGGCGGGCGATGATGAATTCGCTCTCCTACAACATCGGCACCGGCGCCGCTTGCCGGTCGACGGCGGCTCGGCTCGGCATCGCGGGACGCTTCGTCGAGAGCTGCAACGCTGCGACCGCGTTCAACAAAGCCAATGGCCGCGTCTTCGTCGGCCTCGTCAATCGCCGCGAGATGGGCGATGCCCGCCGCATCGGCGAGGGCGAGCTCTGCGTGTCGGGTCTGTGATGGGCATTCCCTCTGTTTTTGGCCTGAAGGGAATAGCAGCCGCGCTGGTGATCGGCGCGGTCATCGGCGCCTATGCCGGCTATCGCGTGACCAACACCTTCGACGAGGCCAAGGCCCTACGGAAGGAGCGCGACGACCTGAAGAATGAGGTCGAGGCGCGCAACGAGACCATCGCCCGCAACGCTCGGCTGACCGCCGGCGTCAACGACATCGCGATCCGCGTGAACCGCGCGATTGCTCAACTGCGAGAGGCGGACCCCGATGACACCGAACCAGCTTCGGGCAATCCCTGCAGCACTTACTCTGATGCTGATTTTGAGCGGGTGCAGCAGCGGATCCGGCGGGCGGCCGGCGCCGGCCTTGCCCTCTATCCCTCCGCTGGCTCCGGAAATCTCGGAGCCGGCGGCGCCGCCAAAGCCCAGCCGTGACATGCCGACCATGGCGAACCGCGCGATTGACGCCTATGGCGTCTGCACGATCAAGCATGCGGGGGCGGTCGCCGCCTATCGCAGCGTCGAGCTCGAGCTGGGGGCCCGGCGATGATCATCCTTCGGCGCATCGCGACCGGCATCACCAGCCACATGCCGTCCAGGGCATCCGAATGGACCCTCGCGGCAATCCTCCTGAATTGGGGGCTCAACGTGGCGATGACGCCGGGCTACCTGGACCGCGAATACTGGACGACGCTTCGCGACCTGCTGCCGAGCGAGCCCTTCTCGCCGGTCGTCTTCTGGGGCGGCGGCGCCATCGTTGTCGCCGCGCTCAGGCTGCTCGCTCTGGTCATCAACGGGACGTTCGCGACCACCGCATGGTCTCGCTATTCACCTCATGTGCGAATGCTGATGGCGACGTTCTCATGCTTCTTCTGGATGACCCAAGTCCTTAGCGTCTGGACGGCCGAGCAGTTCTGGACTGGGCTGTCGGCGTCGGCGTTCCTGCTGCTTCTGGATTTCTACAACATCGCTCGGACCTCGACCGACGCACGCCACTCCGACGAGGCCCATCGCAATGGCATTGCAGGCACCTGATCCTTCTTCTCTCCCTCCTCAGGTGCAGCTCTTCGCATACATCGGGGCAGGCGTGGCGGCCGTCTTCCTCTCGATCTACGGCTACTTCTTCAAGGGCCGAAAGAGCGCCACCGAGGACTTCGTGATTGCCGGCGCAGATCTGGCCGATGCCAAGCCGCTCCGCGATCTGGCAGCGAGCGCCCAAGGCCTGTTGGCGCTGTCGGAACGATCGGCCGTGGCCCAGGAGCGATCAGCCGCCGCGCACGAGAGGATTGCCGGCGCGGCCGAAGCCATTCGTGAGCTTTTCGAGCGCGAGGCTGATGAGGAGGAGCGACTTCGCGTCATCCGGGACGAGGTTGCGCAGGAGTTCGCCCGTCACCCGCGCGCGCCGGGCCACCGGCAGAGAAAGCCCTCACCGCACCGTTAGGATTGGACGCGCCCCGCGCGCCCTACGACGCCCCCATGGGGCTCCTCCCTAAGGCAACTTGCCCCCTCCCAGGCTCCGGCCTGGGAGGGGGCTTTTTGTCGTTTCTGGGTCCCGCTATGCCGGTTCAGGTCCCGGCGAGGATCCAAGTCGCGCACCTTGATGGGGCGCGCCCGATGTCGAGCGCTTGATCGGGACCGGGCCGTGAGCGATCCTATTCGTGACGCATCCCTCTTTCAGAGGGTGATGATCTCGGGGGGGGGAGAGCCTATGAAGATCACGGAGATATTTACGCCGTTCGATACGCCTACCGTGACATATGTGGAGCGCGGCGAACACAAGTTCGAAGCCCGGCTCAGGGATGCCTATGACATTCCTAAGATGGTGCTTTCCCTATCTGGACCGTCAAAGTCTGGCAAAACCGTCTTGGTCAAGAAGGTTGTTCCGGAAGAAAATATCATAACTATTTCGGGCGCCAGCTTGTCGACAGCGGATGACTTGTGGATCAAAGCTCTGCGCTGGATGGATGTTCCTTCGACAACCGCGAAGTCAACCGAGCAGGCAAGTTCGAAGTCATTGAGCGGATCGGTCAATAGCGGCGTCTCGTTCCTTGCGAAGGCTGAAGTCACCGCCGGGGGCGAGCTCGCAAAATCAACTGGATCTAGCGAGGTTTCTACCTACGAATACGTTTCGATGGAAGACGTCGCCCGGGAAATTGCGGGAAGCGATTATGTGGTCTTCATCGACGACTTCCACTATATCAGACCCGAACTGCGCAGCGATGTCGGCCGGCAAATCAAGGCTGCTGCCGAAGCCGGCATAAGGATATTCACCGCGTCGGTACCGCATCGGTCGGACGACGTCGTGAGAAGCAATCCCGAACTTCGTGGAAGAGTAGTAGCCCTCGATCTGCCCTACTGGTCGGAACACGAACTCTCGCAGATTGCGGAGAAAGGCTTCGCTGAACTGAAGGTCAGTTTGGGCGACGGAATATACCGCCGCCTGGCAGCTGAAGCGTTTGGATCCCCTCAACTGATGCAAAGCATATGCCTGAGCCTTTGCCAGGTATTGGGCTATAGGAGCCCACTGACCGAATTAATGACCCTCAATGATCTTCCCGATGGTGCGTTCAACGACGCGATGCTGGCGACCTCTTCATTTGCTGACTTCTCGAAGTTGGTGTCGGCTCTTCACATCGGCGCCAAGACACGAGGAACAGAGAGGAAGATCCACTCATTCAGCGACGCCACCAAAGGCGACGTGTACAGAGCGGTTTTGCTCGCGATTACATTGGAGCCGGCGTCGCTTTCACTGCCTTACGACGAAATTCTCTCGCGCGTGAAAGGCATCTGCATAGGCGACGCCCCAGTGGGATCCAGCATCAATTCTTCTCTCGAACAGATGGTAGCTATCGGAGAAGACATATCGCCTGGAACCAACCCGATTGCCTGGGATGGTGATCGGCTCGACATCACCGACCCCTATTTCCTTTTCTATCTCCGCAACTCTGACAAGCTGAGCTTGCTCGCGAGGTAGAGACCAGTCCGACAGCAGCGGGCGGCCGCTTACGCCGCCCAATGTCCGAACGAAATTGGCTGGGGGGATCGGTGTGTACGGCCCTCCGCTACCAACACCCCTCCATGCGAGTTCGCCGGCGTCCAGGACGCGGCGAAATCCGTCGATCTCCCGCCATTTGTCGTCCCGTGCAGGGTTTGGCTGTCGCCGTGCAGCCAGGCGGCCGACAGGGTATCGGGCAGGGTAGCGAGGCATTCGCGAAGCGTTTGATGTCCTGCGGCGGAGGCGATGGCGCTTACGGATGCTGCGCGCAGGAACGCCAAGTCTGCCGAAAGAGGCTTCAAACTCCACGATTCCTGCCGGCTCTATGCGCTGGTTCGCCCCGATGGGTCAAACTCCGGCGCCTTAACTACAGATTTCAGGGTAAGGCCAAGACCCTCTCCATCGGCGCATAGCTGATGGCGAAGGAAGGCCGCTGACGGGCAACGATCGTCATGCGCTGCTCTTCGGGAAGGACAAGCTGCTGCGGGCCGCGTTCTGGTCGATCCCCATGCGCGACATGGACGGCTCCAGGCGCCCAATGTCATCAACCGCTTCGGCATCGGCGGTTACGACAAGCTGACCCTCGACGAGGACGGCCCGCTCGGCAGGCCGGTACAGGCCGCATCGCCAGGCGCGGACAAGGAGGCGAACTGGCTTCCGGCGCCCAAGGGACGGTCCAGCCCAGCATGCGGATCTGTTCGCCGCGCGTCAGCGACAATCGCTACGTCCTGCATTTCGCCAAGGACGAGATACCGCCGGTTCTCGGCTGCTGGCCGCTGTCCCGGTCAATCGTCTGCAGGGCTATTCTTTGACCGCGCCTTGGGTGAGCCCGTCGATGATATGACGCTGAAACAGGAGGACCAATAGCACCAGCGGGATGGTCACGACGATCGACGCGGCGGCAATGTCGCCCCAGGGAATGTAGTGCAGGTTGGTGAAGTTCGCGATTCCGACCGGCACAGTCTGATGGTCGATGTTCGACGTGAAGGCGAGCGCGAACATGAACTCGTTCCAGGCGGCGATGAAGGCCAGCAGGCCAGTCGTCACCAGGCTTGGCGCCGATATGGGCAGGATGATGCGCCAGAAGAGACCGAAGGAGGAACAGCCGTCCATCCGCGCCGCCTCGTCAATCTCACGCGGCAGCGTGTCGAAGTAGCCGAACATGACCCACGTAACGAGGGGGACTCCAAGCGCCACATAGGTAATGGCGAGGCCGGCATATGTATCGAGAAGCGAGAATTCGGAAGCGATGAGATAGAGAGGGCCCACGATCGCGATCTGCGGGAACATGGACACCGAAAGGATCGTCGCCAGAATGCCGAACCGACCGCTTATGTCGAGCCGCGACAGCGAAAAGCCGGCAAGTGCCCCCACCGCGAGGCAGAAAAAGGTGGTGAGACCGGCAACAATGAGAGAGTTGCGCAAATAGAGCTGGAAGCTCTTCTCGACGAAGATGTTGAAGTAGTGGTCGAGTGTCAGTGGCGACGGAATGAAGGACGGGGTAGCCGCTGTCAATTCGACATCGTTCTGGAATGAGGTGGAAAGCTGCCAGAGGAAGGGAGCCGCCGACCAGAACAGGATTAGGAAGCCGCCGAGATAGATGAGGGCCACCTGCAGACGAGTGCGTTCGTAAATCATCTCGGCATCCGCATCTTGCGCATGATGAAGAATCCGAAGCCGATCGCGATCAGCATTTCGGTGATGAACATCGCCGTAGCCATGGCCGAGCCATAGCCAAACTGCAGCGCCGAGAAGAGCGTCTTGTAGGACAGGGTCGACAGAGTCTCCGTCGCATCTGCCGGACCGCCCCCCGTGAGCACGTAGACAAGATCGAAGACCCGGAAGGCGTCCAGCGCTCTGAACATCCCTGCAATCAACAGGGTCGGCATGAGAAGGGGCAGCCGCACATGGAAGAAGGTAGCGACGGCGCCGGCGCCATCCATGCGAGCCGCCTCAATCAGCGATTTTGGGATCGTCTGCAAGCCTGCCATCAGCAGAAGCGCCATGAAGGGCGCCGTCTTCCAGACGTCGGCAATGATGATCGTCGTCATCGCATGGTCAACCGAGCCGTACCAATTGATGTTTTCGGCGATGAGGCCCGTGCTGCGCAGCACCCAATTCACGACGCCATACTGGCCATCGAACAGCCAGCCGAACATCTTGGACGTCACGACGGTCGGCATCGCCCACGGTACGAGCATCGCGGCGCGCACCAGCGAGCGACCGGCGAAACGCTCGACGAGCAACAGGGCCATGATGAGGCCGAGAGCGGTTTCGGCCAGCGTGGAGACGAAGGTGAAATAGACGGTGTGCTGCCAGGCATTCCAGAAGAGTTCGTCGCCGAGCAGCTGCGCGTAGTTCTCGATGCCGACGAAATCGTTTTCCTGCGTCACCAGCGAGGTGTTGGTGAACGATAGCCGAATGCCGTTCAAGATCGGATAGAGCGATACCGTCCCAAGCGATACGGCGATCGGCAGCAGGAAGAGCCAGGGGGTGAGGCGCGGCATGTACCGGCCGATTCCCCGAAGGGAACCGGCCGGCGTCGCGGCAGGGAGGGTCCGCGCTGTCATTACTTCGAGACGATCGCGTCGATCTTCTTGCTCGCCGCTTCCAACTCTTCCTTGACCTTGCCGGTGACGAGGGCGCGGGAGATGCCGGACTGCGCGGCAAGTGAGACCTGCGGATATTTCGGTGTCTTGGGACGCGGCGTGGCGCCGGTGAATACCGGCTTGAGGGACTGCATGAAGGGTTGCTCCTTGCCCAGGGTCGCGTCGTCGAATACGGCGGGTCGGGTCGGGGCGATGCCCATCTTGAGCGCGAAGCGCAGCTGCGTCTCCGGCGACGCCATCCAGGTCAGAAATTCGACGGCGGCCTCACGCTGCTTCGTATTGGCATTGATGCCATACTGGTAGCCGCCGAGGCAGCCTGCGCTTTTTCCGCCGGGGAAATGCGGCAGCGGGGCGACGCCCACCTTGCCGGCGACCTTGGAGGCCTTTTCGTCCTGAGCCAGCACATAGACATAGGACCAATTGCGCAGGAAGGCCGCTTCGCCCCCGGTGAAGGGTGCGCGCGACGGTTCCTCATCCCATGACAGGACGTCAGCCGGGCTGATCTTGTATTTGTTGATCGTGTCGTGAAGAAACTGGATCGCCTCGACGGCCTTGTCCGAGCCGAGCGTCGCAGAGCGCCCGTCGGCCGACAGGATCGACGCATTGTTGGAGGCGAGCACCGAGACGGCGTCGCACACCAGCACCTCTGCCTGCTTGCCCTGCCACAGGAAGCCGAATTTGGTCTTCTTGTCTGCCTGAAGCTTCATGGCCGCGGCGACCATGTCGGCCCAGGTCTCGGGCACCTTGGCGCCGATCTCGTCCAGCAGGTCCTTTCGGTAGAACAGCATCCCCGAATCGATACCCCAGGGCAGCGCCGTCAACTTGTTGTCATAGGTGCAGGCGTCGATCGTACCGTCGAAGAACTGGCCCTTCACGGAACCGAAATATTCGTCGAGGGGCAACGCCCAGCCGGCCGCGGCAAACTCGGCGATCCAGATGACGTCCTGCGTAAAGACATCCGGTGAACCGTTCTTGCGCGCGAGCTGCTGCACCAGGCTCTGATGCACCTCGGTCGAGGAACTTGGCGGCGGAAGCTCGATATATTTGACGAAGATCCTGCTCTGCGACTCGTTGAAGGTGTCGACGACGTTCCCGATCGTCTCGGTCCCCTGGAACTTGGCACTGGCAAAACTGATTTCGACGCGGTCGGCAGCGCGCGCAAAGCGTGGCATTCCGATCGCAGCGGTACCCGCGGCAAGACCTGCCCCCATCATAAACTGGCGACGGGCGATACCGCGGCTCCCTCCAGAGGAGGTCTTCGTTATCTTGGTCATTCCTCTCTCCCTGCTATGCCGACGATCCTTCGCCGGCTGTTTTTTGCATTATGCTCGCCGCGCTCCTCCGCGAGTCAAGCATAAAGACGCAAAATTATGCAAATATACGCTATGCGTGCCTAGAAGGCCCCGAGACCTCCGTTGATCTCCATGATCTCTCCGGCGATGAAGCCGGCCGCTGGCGAAGCCAGATAGAGCACGGCGCCAGCCACATCGGCCGGTGTTCCCTCGCGCCGCACCGGCGTGCGGTCGACCGTCGCCTTGCGGCCCTCCGGCGTCGAGAACCGATCATGGAACTGCGTGCCGATCAGGCCTGGCGCAACGCCATTGACGCGGATTCCATCGGGGCCGACTTCTTTTGCGAGCGCCCGGACGAATGTGGTCACGCCCCCCTTGGAGGCCGCGTAGTGGGAGGCTCCCATGCCGCCGCCATCATGAGCGGCGAGCGAACTCATCAATACGATCGCACCCGACTTGGCCTCGGTCATCTGCGGCAGCACCGCGCGCGCGAGCAGGAAGGCGCTGGTGAGATTGACGGCGAGTGCGTCATTCCAAAGCGAGATCGGGCAATCGATGACCTTGCTTCGCTTCAGCAGGCCGCCCGCATTGGCGACGGCAATGTCGATGCGGCCGAAAGCGGCGTTGGTACGGGTGACGGCGTCGGCGACGGCCGCCTCGTCGGTCGCATCCGCCGGCACGGCGAGCACGCGCGCTGCGCCATGGATGCCGACGATCTCCGCAGCGGCGTCGCCGCTTGAGACATAGGTGAATGCGACGCGCGCGCCCGCCTCGACGAACGCCTCGACGATTCCCCGGCCTATGCCGGAGGCGCCGCCGGTGACGAGCACCGTCTTTCCTGCGAAATCCGGCACGCCTCAGCCCTCCTGCCAGCTGGAGTACCAACCGTCGGGGAAGGTGGCGGCGAGTTGGTCGCCGGTGACGGCCGGCAGATAGGGACGCCCGTGGCGGCGTGTGACCTCGGTAAGTTCGGCCAGGCGCGCGGCCGCCTCGTGCGCCGCGATCGAGCGGGCCGCGGGATCACGGGTCGAGACGGCGTCCTGCCAGATCGAGCGGCCGCCCAGGAACCCGGATGCGCCGGCATCGCAGGCGACCTCGACCTGCGTGCGAAACTCCTCATAGCCGACGCCTGCGGAGAGGATCACCCAAGGTTGGGCCATGCCGTCGTTGAGGCGCTGGCAGGCCTTGGCGGCGGCCCGCCGTCCCTCTGGCGTCGAGACGTCGCCTGGAAACTCGACTTTCAGCATGTCTGCGCCGAATTCCGCGGCGATATGGGCGGATTCGATGATCCCTTCGACGCGGCGCTCGAGCCAGGCCGTGCTCTTGGTGTCCTCACCCGGCAACGCATACCAGATGGGCTCGACCACAAATGGTATCGACTGCTCCGCGCACTCGACGACAAGGTCGCGGACAACCTGTCGCTGCGCTTCGGCGGTCTTCGCATCGGAACGATAGAACCACAGCAGCTTCACCATATCCGCGCCGAGCAACTTGATCTTGCGCGTGGTCCAGTGATTGCGGAATCGCGTGCGCCGCTCGCCGTCGACCGTGTCGAAACCCTCGCCCTCGATCGACGAAATGAGGCCGACCGAGCCGGGCAAGGCACGGGACGCGATGACCTGCGCCAAGCTGAACTGCGCCTCCAGCAGAAAGGCGCTGGCCACTGGCGCGACCGCGCGCACGAGCTCCAGTTTTGCGTCCACCGCCTGCTGGTAGCTGACCTTGGAACGGTCGTCGGCCAGGAGGTCCTTGAAAGAGATCAGATGATCGAGCGCCAGCACGACGAAGAATCCATCGGCCGTGCTGATACGCTGCAGCCCCCGCATCTTGCCGGGATCGAGCGAGGGTATGGAGCCCTGGAGGCGGGAAGGGACAGGCGACGTCAAGTGCTTAGCTCCTTGATGGGATGGTCCGGGAATGAATCGTCGTTCAGGCCGCTGCCGAGCGGCTGGGAAAGCACCAACATCGTCCCCGCGAGGAAGGTGTCGCCCAGCCCGATCGTGCTGGCCGGACGCCGAAGCCACGGCGCGGGGCAGGCAATGGTGTGGAAGTCTTCGGCAGCAGCGCCAAAATCGGGCAATCGGGAGAAGACGGCCTCGTCCGCCACGGCTGCGGGCAGCACTGGCTGGCCGGCCGCGGCTCGTGCGCCGGCCAACAGGCAGCCAGTGAGCAGGGCCAGCTCTTCCCGCTTCGGATCCCCCGCCGTCACCGCCAGCGCGAAATCGTCGGCGTGAATGCACAAGCGCGAAAGGCCGTGGCGACGAGCAAAGCCGGCGAGCGCCACCGACTCGACGGGTTGCCCACCACCGATCACCTTCCATTCGGAGAGGCTCATGCCGACCGAAGTCGCGATGCCCGAGAGAGCCTCGAGGATCCGCATCGGCAGATGTGGACGGGGACCGTAGTCGGCGAGTTCGATGTGAACGAGCCCGAGCCCGGCCGAACGCCAGCTTCGGGCAAGGCCGGCAACGCGAGCCAGCACCGTGGGGAGAATGGCATCGGGCGTTGAGACGAGGCTCGACAGAGCGGCGGCGCCGCAATCCGCCGCCATCATCGCGCTGAGGACGGCGAAGTCGGGGTCGTTTTCCGGCGCGTCGTCAACGAGACGCACGATAACGCGGGTTGAGCGCTGCACGGTCTCGCCGGCTATTTCGGCGCCAGCCGTCGATTCGAAGATCCAGTGACGGGCCTTCGCATGGCCGGGGTCTGGCGCAACCTCGGCAAGGCGGCGCGGGCCTCCGCGCTCCGCGACGAGAATGTCGCCGGAGAGAACGTCGATCTGGGCGGGGCTTCGGTCGGCGAGCGCGAGCAATACCGGCGCGCCGAGCAGGGCGAGGGCCTTGGCGAGCTGGGCCGAGGTGCCGCCGGCGCCTGTGCTGTGCGCCAGGTTGGCCGCGAGCCACGCATCGCCAGAGGGCCAGTCGATGAGATATTCGCCGCCCGTCCCGGAGCGCAACCGCGCCACCAGTTCGCCGGCAAGCCGCACAGCCGGTTCCGGCGCATCCGGCGAGAAGAGCGCCGCCGCATCATCGAGGCGCACATAGGCATCCACGAAAGCCGAATAACCTGCCAGCACCGGTCGGGCCGACGCGGCAAGAGCCGGCACGCTGGCCAGCAGCGAAGCGTAGCGGCGGCGCCAGTCCCGATCGTGGTCCCTCGGGCCCACGCTATCCAATTCCGAGGCATCCATGGTCGGCTCAATGCATGTTTATATTCTTGTTTGCGGTATTTTGCTGTTTTATGACGAGACAGTGGTGTCGTCAAGCGAGTTCCGCTAGCATGGCCAAAAAATGGAGTTACAACATGCCAAGACGACCGGCCGCAGTTCTGCCGCTCAGTCGGCGTACGGAAATGACGCGACTTGTATCCGAGCGGGGTAGCGCTTCCGTGCCCGAGCTTGCTGATTTGTTTCGTGTCTCGACCGACACAATCCGCCGCGATCTCGATGCGCTCGCTGATGATGGGGCCGTCCTGCGCACCCATGGCGGGGCCGTGCGCGCGGATACCAGCAAGATCGTTCCCGTCGCGGACCGAATCATCGCGCAGGCTGACGCGAAAACCCGCATCGCTGCGGCGGCGGCCGCGTTGGTCGACAGCGGTGAGACGCTCATGGTGAATGGCGGCTCGACCACACTGGCCTTCGCCAAGATGCTACCGCCCGATCGCTCGCTCGGCCTCATCACCAATTCGGTCTCGATTCTCGATCAAGTCGATACGACTGCCTTCACCAACGTCTATGCGATCGGCGGTGAACTCCTCAGCATATCCGGCGTGATGATCGGTCCCGTCGTGTTTCCGCATTCTGATCGCATTCACGTAGATACCGCCGTCATCGGTGTCAGGGCGGTGCATCCCACGCGGGGCATCTCAACCGCAACGGTAGCGGAAGCCGCGATGATTTCCGACATGATGCGCGCCGCGCGCCGCACCATCGTCGTTGCCGATTCCACGAAGTTTTGGCAAAGCGCGTTCGCGACCATCGCGCCGCTGTCGGACATTCACATACTGGTCACCGACGAAGCGCCGCCGGCACCGCTTGTCGAGGCGCTCGATAAGGCCGGTGTGCAGGTGATCATCGCTCGCTGAACGTGGCCTCAAGCGCGCCGGTCCGGGCCGGGCGCGCCTCGGAACGCCGCCCCTCGGCGGCTTTCGCCGTTGCCCTCAGACCCAGCCGCCGTCGACGACGTAGGATTGGTTGGTGCAGGCGGAGGCGTCGTCGGAGGCGAAAAAAAGTACGGGACGCGCAATGTCTTCGACCTGCAGCTTGCGCTTTAGGCATTGGCCCTGCATCAGGTCGGCTTCGCCTTCGGGCGTGAGGTAGAGACTCACCTGCCGCTCCGTCATGATCCATCCCGGCACGACAGAGCAGACGCGGATATTGAACGGGCCAAGATCGCGAGCGAGCGCACGAGTGAGGCCGACTACCGCAGATTTTGCGGAGGTGTAGGCGGGCATGCCGCCGCGGGACTGCATCCAGGAGTTAGAGCCGATATTGATGATGGCGCCCTGGCCGGCGGCCTTCATGTCCTCCATCACCGCCTGGGCCGCGAAGAACTGATGGCGCAGATTGACCGCGTAACGCTGGTCCCAATATTCGGGCGTCACATCCTCGATGGCGTGGCGCGCGTCATGGGCGGCATTGTTTATCAGGATTGTCAGGGGGCCGAGCGATGCCCGTACCCGCCCGATGGCCGCCCGTAGCGCTGCGATGTCAGTGAGATCGCACGGCTCGAAGTGCACGGTTCCCTCGGTGGCCAAGCTTGCAACGAGCCTGGTGGAGCTATCGACGTCGACGTCCAGGAACCCGACCCTGGAGCCTTGGGCAACGAAATGCCTTACGATGGACGCTCCAATCCCCCCTCCGCCGCCCGTGACAAGGACGTTCCGACCTCTCAAGCTCGGATACACCGCACCTGTGCTCATGCTTCAGTCCTTCACGTTGCGACCGGAGTGGATTGGAAACGCGAACCTTGCCTGTCGAGTCTGCGCCGTTTCTCTTTTAAGAGCGGTTTCGCTGAAATAGGCAATCAGGCAATCGCATATTTCTCAGTTTATATGCCAGTTTATGCGTCAAATTGCATTTTTGTGAACGAGTTCTGTGTCGCGTCGACCCGTGCGGTGCGCCGCGGCTGGAACGGCGCAATACTCCTCCCCCGGCAACCGTGCGAGCGCCTGGCCGCCTCTGAAAAAACATGAGGCCAATGTGAATCATCGGCTATGCCTAGCGAATCTGCTGCATATAACTTGTGACTCTTCGCCCGAAGGCGAAATTCTTACTATATTTCCAATATATATTAAAGAATAGCCCGAAATTTTCGATGAAATCTAGCGACAACTTCATACTATTGACGTAAGTGTCGCTAAATCTGCCAGGCGACATCTACTTCAAGGTGGGATGGATTGGCGCTATCGGAGTCTCGGCCGAGAATACCGTTCTGACCGGCGATTTCACCAGGGGCTGCTACGCTTGGGATTTTTCGTTGTCGAGAACCGCCGTCGGCGCTTCATGAGGGGCCGACCGGCTTCATGACCGCGTTGGCATTCGAGCTCGGCGTAGTCCTCCTTGCGATTGCGGCGGGCCGAGCGCCCCGTGTCCAAATGCCATTGGCACCGGCGATGGGTCGGTCAAATAATTATATGTGGTGATCTCGGCAGTGAAATAATGGATGGTGGCCTGCGACTATCCGCCAGACCGCCGACAAATATTCAGGCGGCGGTGGGGAGTTCAATAATTTCGGTGGCCGGCGTTTGAAAGCGCCCTGACAGGCCGAGATACTATCCGCGTAGATCGCATATACGAGCTCTCTCAAACATGTCGGGAAGTTGGAGCCCTGTCGGCCGCAGCTTTCTGAGCAGATTGAAGAGCGTTTGCGCTGGACGTAGAGGTGTGGAACTGACTCGTCAGGCTTTCGCGTTCTTTATCTTGTCATACGCGCTTTGTCCCAGATCCCAGGGAGTCAGCTTGAGGAAATCGCTGATCTGTTCGGCGGTTCGTCTGAGTCTGTCGACGAGATTCTGTACGTCGGACTCCAGGTGCGACGTGGGCATGACGATGCTGACCGCTCCGATGCGCTCGCCCCTCTGGTTGTAGACGGGCACGGCGATCGTGCTCACGAAGTCGTCGATCAGCTTGTAGCCGACGAAATAGCCATCTTTCTTGGCTTGTTCGATCTCTGCCACGAATTCGTCCAGCGAGACCCGGTTGCCGGAGTTCAGGGTGAAATCGCTGGCGGGTACATGCCTTGCGATGATCGCAGCCGGGATGTCGGTGAGCAGGACACGCCCGGCCGCCGTGGCTGGTACCGGCACCATGGCACCTTCGACGGTGCGCAAATAGCTGTGCTCCTTGAGCGTGGCCGACAGAACGATCAACTGCTTCCAATTGTCGATGATGTTGAGCTCGATGACTTCGCCGGTCTCCTTGGCGAGATTGCCGATGATCTCGCGGGCGATCTGCTCGAACTTTGCATGGCGCGCGTAGGCGAATCCCATGCGAGCAAATTTGTTTCCCGGCGAAATCTGCCCATCGGAAGTCTGGTTCAACCAGCCGCGGTCGATCAACGTATCAACAAGCGTATAGAGCGTTGAGCGCGGACAGGAGATGGCCCCGGCGATGGCGTTTCTCGTCACTGGCCCATCCGAATTCTCGAAGAAATCGAGAATGTCCAGGATGCGGTCCGTTCCCTTTGCGCGCTGCATCTGATTCCCCCTGTCGGCTCCATTTTTCACAAACGCGCTTGACATGCCATATCCCCTATAGTGAATACTTGCCCTTACAAGGACATATGTCTCTTGTAAGAGAAAGAGGGGACGTGCAATGAAAAAAACGCTCGCAGCAACCTTGATCGCAGCCGCAGCCGTGGCCGCATCGGGCAGCGTGGCTTTCGCCGGCAAGCTCGAAGAAGTGCAGAAGCGCGGGAAGATCATTGTCGGCACCGGCAGCACCAATGCGCCGTGGCACTACATCGACGAGAAGGGCGAGCTGAAGGGCTTCGACGTCGCGGTCTCGAAGATCATCGCGAAGAGCCTGTTCAACGACGACACCAAGATCGAGTTCGTCGATCAGTCGGCCGACGCGCGCATCGCCAACCTCGTGACCGACAAGGTCGACATCACCTGCCAGTTCATCACGGTGACGCCGCAGCGCGCGCTGCAGGTCGAATTCACCGCGCCGTACTATCGCGAGGGCGTCGGCCTGCTGGTCAGCCCGAAGTCGAAGTACAAGACGCTCGAGGAGCTGAAGGCCGCCGGCAGTTCGGTGACGGTCTCCATGCTGCAGAACGTCTTTGCCGAGGAGTTCACGCACAAGGCGCTGCCCGAGGCGACCGTCGACCAGTACGAGAGCCAGGATCTGGTGGCCCAGGCCGTGAACAGCGGTCGTGTCGACGCGGCCGTCATCGACGCCTCGAACATCCGCTGGCTCGTCAAGCAGGATCCGGAGAAGTATATCGACATCGGCTATTACTGGCAGCCGATGACCTATTCCTGCGCCGTCAAGAAGGGTGATCAGGAGTGGCTGAACTGGCTGAACACGACCATCCAGGAGGCAATCGCCGGCGTCAACTTTGACGACTATGCCAAGGCCTATAACGAGTACTTCGGCATCGAGCTGGCGCCGCCGGCCATCGGCGTGCCCGTCGAATTCCGCTAGGCGGAACGGTTCGCTGTCCGGCCGCGTCACTTTGGCGTGACGCCCGGCAGGACTGAAGCATGCGTGGGCGCCGCTCTCCCCGTTGCGGGGAGGGCGGCGCATCCGGTCACCATCGACAGCTTCGACGGAAACCTGAATGAACTACTCCTTTGACTTTGTGCCGATCTGGCGCAACTTCGACACCCTGCTGTATGGCCTCGGGATCGGTCTCTCGCTGGCGGCATTGTCGATTCTGATCGGCATCGTCATCGGCGGCGTCGTCGCATTCGGCCTGGTTTCGAAGAACAAGCCGACGGCTTGGATCGCTGGTCTGTATGTTTCCTTCATCCGAAACATCCCCATCCTTCTCGTCATCTTCTTCATGTTCTTCGCCCTGCCGCAGCTGGGCATCCGCTTCAGCAAGATCACGTCGTTCGTCGCGGCATTGTCGATCTACGCCGGCGCCAATCTGGCGGAAGTGTTCCGCGGTGGCCTTCAGGCGATCCCGAAGGGCATGACCGAGGCGGGGCTGGCCGTCGGCCTGCGCCCGATGCAGATCCGCCTCTCGATCATCATTCCGCTGATGCTGCGCTCGACGCTGCCCTCGATGGGCAACGCGTTCATCTCGCTCTTCAAGGATACGTCGCTGGCGGCCGCGATCGCGGTTCCGGAGCTGACCTTCTACGCCCGCAAGATCAATGTGGAGAGCTTCCGCATCATCGAGACGTGGATCGTGACCAGCCTGCTCTACGTGACGGCGACCTTCACCATCGCCTCGCTGCTCCGCCTCGTCGAGGCGCGTCTGGTCATCAAGAGGTGACGGTCATGGATCTTTCCGCCTTCTTCGCCGAACTGGCCAATGTCTGGCCGCGCCTGCTGCAGGGCTCGATCGCGACGATCACCGTCTCGTTCCAGGCCATCGCGATCGGCAGCGTCTTCGGCTCGCTGCTGGGCCTGGTGATGTTCTACGGCCGCATGCCGACGCGCATCTGCGGCTGGATCTATCTCGACTTCATCCGCGGCACGCCGGTCCTGGTGCTGATGCTGGCGAGCTTCTACATCGTGCCGCTCGTGGGGCTCGGACTGTCGTCGACAGGCGCCGGCATCCTGGCGCTGTCGGCCTTCTGCGCCGCTCATGTGGCGGAAGTGTTCCGCGGCGGCCTGGCGGCCGTTCCGCCGGGCCAGGCCGAGGCCGCCAAGAGCATCGGCCTGACCTTCCCGAAGATCCTGTTCTACGTGCTGCTGCCGCAAGTGCTGCGCCAGGCCCTGCCGGCCTGGATCAACGCGGCGGTCGAGATCGTCAAGGCGTCGTCGCTCCTCGCCGTCATCAGCGTTCCCGAACTTCTGCTCACGACGCAGCAGATCGTCTCGCGCAACTTCATGAACGCCGAGTTCTACCTGGTCTGCGGCCTGATCTATTTCGCCATCAACCTCACCCTGTCGAAGTTCGGCAAGCTGGTCGAAAAGCGTCTGGCATTTTGAGGAAATCCATCATGAACAGCATTCTCGAAATATCAGGCCTGCGCAAAAGCTATGGCCCGCTCGAGGTCATCAAGGGCGTCGACCTGTCCATGAAGCCGGGTGAGGTCGTCTCGATCATCGGCTCCTCCGGTTCCGGCAAGACGACGCTGCTGCGCTGCATCAACCTGCTTGAGGAGTTCCAGGGCGGCGATATCCGCATCGACGGACAGCTCATCGGCTACAAGACCAGCAACGGCAAGCGTATCTCGCTGCCCGAGCGCGAGAGGGCCAAGAACCGCGCCCTGACCGGCATGGCGTTCCAGCAATTCAATCTCTTCCCGCACATGACGGCGCTTGGCAACGTGACGCTCGGCCTGCGCAAGACCCGCGGCATGGGCAAGGACGAGGCGATATCCGTTGCCGAGAAGTGGCTGGAGCGCGTGGGCATGTCCCAGCGCAAGAACCACTATCCGATCCAGCTTTCCGGCGGACAGCAGCAGCGCGTGGCCATTGCCCGGGCGATCGCCATGAATCCGAAGCTGATGCTGTTCGACGAGGTCACCTCGGCGCTCGATCCGGAGTTGGTCAACGAGGTCCTGAACGTCATTCAGGATCTCGCCAATGACGGCATGACCATGCTTCTCGTCACCCACGAGATGCGCTTCGCCTACCAGGTGTCGAGCAAGGTCATCTTCATGGAGCACGGCGTGATCGCCGAAGAGGGCGATCCGAAGGAAATGTTCCACAGCCCGAAGTCGCAGCGCCTGGCCGAGTTCCTCGGAAAGTCGAAGTTCCAATAGCCGCGGCGGCGCGGGGCGGCTGCCCCGCGTTTGCCAATCCGGCCCGGTCTCCTGGGGCGGTTTCTCCGAGCACAGTTCATTCTGGAGTCTTTCATATGCGTATCATTGTGCTCGGTGGCGGAGTCATCGGCGTCACGACGGCCCATGCCCTTTGCCAGGAAGGACATGAGGTCGTCCTCCTGGAGAAGGAGCCCGCCGCCGGTCTCGGCACCAGCTACGCCAACGCCGCCCAGATCTCGCCGGCGCTGTCCGCTCCCTGGGCGGTGCCTGGCCTGGTCGGCAAGGCGCTGCACTGGATGTTCGAGAAGTATCCGCCGCTCATCATCAGCAAGTTTCCCGATCCCGAGATGGTCCGATGGCTGTGGCGCATGTGGCGCGCCGCGTCGCCGGAGCAGTATGAGCGCTCCAAGCGGGCGATGGTGGCGATTGGCGAGTACAGCCGCGACCGTTTCCGCGAGCTGCGCAACACCATCCCGATCGACTATGACGGGCGCGATCGCGGCACGCTGGTGCTCTTCCGCTCCGAGAAGCAACTCGGCATCTACGAGCGGGACATGAAGACCCTCGCGGCCATGGGCGTGCCGGCGGAGACGCTGCGTCCGGATTCTTTGGCACTGCGCGAGCCGAACCTCGCCATCCGGGAGAATGGCATCGTCGGGGCCGCCTTGCTGCCGGGCGACGAGACGGGCGACTGCCACCGGTTCACGCAGGCGCTGGCCGCGCTCTGCGCGCAGGACGGCGTCATCTTCCGCTACGGCGAGATGATCCGAGAGCTGAAGGTCAGCGGCGATCGCGTCCGCTCCGTGATCACCGACAAGGACGAATATACGTGTGACGCGGTCGTCACCTGCCTCGGCGTCGGAAGCGCCAGGCTGCTGGCGCCGCTTGGGATCAGGCTGCCGATCTATCCGCTCAAGGGCTATTCGCTGACCATCCAGGCGGACAGCGATGCGATCGGGCCGCACTCGACCGTCTCGGACGAGACGCACAAGATCGGCGTCACCTATCTCGGCGATCGCATCCGCGTCGGCGGAACCGCCGAACTGGCCGGCTACGACCTTTCGCGCCCGGAGCATCGCTACAAGGGTCTCGAATATGTGGCGCAGGCGCTCTATCCGAAGATCCCGCGCGAGGCGATCGCCAATGCCGAGCGCTGGAGCGGCCTGCGTCCGATGACGCCGGATGGCCCGCCCGTCATCGGCAAGACCGGCATCGGCAATCTCTACCTGAATACCGGGCATGGGACGCTCGGCTGGACCATGTCCTGCGGCGCAGCCGGCATTCTCGCCGACCTGGTCGCCGACCGTCGGCCGGCCGTCGACATCTCAGCCTTTTCGGGCACCCGTTACCAGTAACCCTTGAACGAGAGAGGACATTTCATGATCAACCGTCTGCACCAGAACCAGCGCATGAGCGGCGTCGTCACCTGGCCCGCCAATGGCTCGATGGTCGTCGTCTCCGGCCAGGTCGCCGACGACAGGTCGCTTGACGTCGCCGGCCAGACCGCCGATGTGCTGGCGAAGATCGACCGCTTGCTTGCCGATGCCGGCGTGTCGAAGGCCGATGCGCTCTATGCCTATATCTGGCTGCCGGACATTGGGGATTTTGACGCCATGAACAGCGTCTGGGACAAGTGGATCGTCCCTGGATCGGCGCCAGCCCGCGCCTGCGTCGAGGCCAAGCTCGCCGATCCCGCGCTGAAGGTCGAAATCCAGGTCTTCGCGCACAAGGCGTCGTAAAAGCGACGTGTGGTTAGCCGGTCCCGATGCGCGGCCGGCTAACCAAGCAAAATGATTCGATCACGGGCGGAATGGGCGGCGACCTTGGCGGTCACAAGGCAAGCTCCTTGTCCGATCAGGGCGCCTTGGGTGGCCGGGCCGGTGCGTTCAGCAACCTCCGGGAATCCGGAAGAACAGCCGCTTCCGCATCGGCTTTCCGCATGCCGATTGTGATGCTCCAGCTGGAGCATCAAGTCAGTATTCTCCGAGCAGCTGGGCACCTAAATACGTGGACAGATGTCCAGCCGCTCGGTCTTAACCCGAACGGTCAGCAGTTCTTCGTCCGTCGCTCAAGGAAGGAGCGATTTGCGAAGAGGTGGAGAGGCTCAAGTTCCGTTCTGGAGCCACAAGGCGTGGCGCCCGGGCGCGAACTCCCTCAGGCCAGATCGCTGATCATCGTCAGCCTGCGGACATCGACCGGTTCGGCCAGCAGGGCATCGGCCTGCTTCAGGAGAGGCTGCAGATGCGGCATCTTCATATGCGCCTCGAGGTCGGCGTCGCTGCGCCAGTTCTCGTAGAAGACGAAGACGCAGGGGTCGGCCGCATCGACATGGAAATCATAGTTGATGCAGCCGGGCTCCGCCCGCGTCGGCGCCACCATGGCGGCGAGGACGCCTTGCAGCTCATCGCGCCGCTCCGGGCGCGCCTTGAGGGTGCCGATGACGGTGATGGCCATGTCAGGCTCTCTTCTGGCTGAGGGCGACGGCGAGGATGATGATGCCGCCGCGGGCGATCAGCTGCTGGCTGAATTCGAGGCCCATGAGGATGAGGCCGTTATTGATGAGACCGATCATCAGCGCGCCGACGATCGTCCCGATCACCGTGCCCCGGCCGCCGAAAAGGCTGGTCCCGCCCAGCACAGCGGCTGCGATCACCGAGAGTTCGTCACCCTCGCCAAGCTGGAACCGGCCGGATTGCAGGCGGCCGGCATAGAGCATTCCGGCGAGCGCCGCGGCCATGGACGAGATGACCAGCACCTTGAACTTGATCGCCTTGGTGTCGATTCCCGAGTAGCGCGCTGCCGTCTCGCCGCCGCCGGTCGCCAGGACCCGCCGGCCGAAGCCCGTGCGGCGCAGGACGATGTGGCCGATCGCGCCGAGGATCACCATCCACAGCAGCAGGACCGGGACCGGCCCGACATTGCCGCCGCCGAACAGCCAGGAATAGCCGGGCGAGAGGATCGGCACGGCCGCCGTCGCGGAGATCCACATCGCGACGCCCTTGGCGATTCCCATCATCGCGAGCGTGGTGAGGAAGGAGGGAATGCCGACGCGGGTGGTGAGCCAGCCATTGAACATGCCGACGGCAAGGCCGGTGGCAAGGCCGGCGATCACGCCGACGACCGGCCCGCCCACGGCGATCGCCATGGCGACCGTCACGGTGCTGAGGCCGGCGACGGCGCCGACAGACAGGTCGATCTCGCCGGCCGAAAGCACGAAGGTCATGGCGATGGCCATCACGGCGATCATCGCCGTCTGGCGCACGATGTTGAGCAGGTTGTTGGGGTTGAGGAACCCCTTGTCGGCCAGCGTCGCCGCGAAGACAACGAAGATCACCAGGAAGCCGATATAGATGATGTTCTGACGCCAGTTGGCGAAGAAGGCGCTAGCCATTTATTTCTCCTGAACCGCGAGGGCCTTCTGGATTTCGATCTGCAGCCGCTGTTCGGCTGCCTGGAGACGGTGTGCGAGGTCATCGGCGGGGACGTTCGGATCGTCCAGCGCCTCGCGCGGCATGTCCTGATGCACGCGCCCGTCGGCCATCACGAGGATGCGGTCGCAGGCTGTCAGCAATTCCGACAGTTCGGAGGAGATCATGATGATCCCTTTCCCGGACGCCGCCAGTTCACGCACGAGGCGGATGATCTCGGCCTTGGAGCCGATGTCGATGCCCGCCGTCGGCTCGTCGAGAATGAGGATGTCGGGATCGGTGGCGAGCCACTTGCCGATGACGACCTTCTGCTGGTTGCCGCCGGACAGCGTGGCGACGGCATGATCGCGGCTGGCCGTCTTCACCTTCAGGCGCTCGATATTCGCATCGGTGAGCGTGTCGGCCGCCTTGGTGTCGACGAAGCCGGCCTTCGACAGGCGGTCGATGACGGCGAGGATCATGTTGGACGCGACGGAGTGGGCGGGAATGATGCCCTGCGTCGCGCGCGCTTCCGGCACCAGCGCGACGCCGGCCGCAATCGCGTCGCTCGGCTTGCGGATGGCGACGGCCTTGCCCTTGATGCGGATCTCGCCGCTGGCGACGGGATCGATGCCGGCTACCGCGCGCGCCAGCGACGAACGGCCCGAGCCGAGCAGGCCGGCAAGACCCAGCACTTCGCCGCGATGCAGCGTTAGCGAGACATGCTCGGGCTTGTGGACGCCGCTGACATCCTTCAGTTCGAGCAGCACCTCGCCCTTGTCCGCCTGGACGCGCGCGACATCGGAAAGCCCCATCGAGCGCTTTCCGACGATATGCTCGATCATCGTGTCGATCGGCAGTTCGGAGAGCGGCGCCGTGATGACATGGCGGCCGTCCCGCAGGATGGTCGCGCGGTCGGCGATGCGGGCGATCTCGTCCATGCGGTGGCTGACATAGATGATCGCGACGCCCTTGGCCTTCAGCTTGCGCAGGAAGACGAACAGCCGCTCGACGTCGGAGACGGCGAGAGCCGTCGAGGGCTCGTCGAGCACCAGCACCTTCGCGTCCTGCGAGATCGCCTTGGCGATCTCGGTCAGCTGCTTCTGGCCGGCCCCTAGATCGCCGACGATCGCCTTCGGGTCCACGAAGACCTCGAGCATCGCGAAGATTTCCGCGGCGCGGCGCTCGGCCTCGGCATCGTCGATGAAGCCGACGCCGTCGCGCCATTCGCGCGTCAGGAAGATGTTCTGGGCCACGGTCAAGGTCGGGACCAGGCTCATTTCCTGATAGTTCATGGCAATGCCGGCGGCCCGTGAGGCCTCCGGCGTATGCGTCGTGAGCGGCACGCCGCCGACCTCGATCGTGCCCTGATCGGGGCGATGAACCCCGTTCAGGATCTTGAGGATCGTCGACTTGCCCGCACCATTGCCGCCGAGCAGCGCATGGACCTCGCCGGGAAGGACTTCGAGGTTGACGTCGTCAAGCGCCCGCACACCCCCAAAAGCCTTGGAGATGCCGGTCATGCGGACAGCGGCGGCAGTGGCAGTCATCCAACCTTCTCCCAGACGCCGCTTTCGCCCGAACGGATGAAGGCGTCGGCGACGAGTTCCGTCAGCAGGCCGTCGTTGAAGTTCGGGCTCGGCTGCTGCTTCTTCGCGATTGCGGAGAAGAAGTCATAGCACTCGACGATCTTGGTTTCCGAATAGCCGATGCCGAGTCCGGGGATCGGCCACAGGCCGGAGCCGTAGGGATGGGCCGGGCCGGTATAGATCGTGCGGAAGCCGCGCGCATCGGCCGGATCGTCGGCGAACATCACCTGCAGCTCGTCGCGGCGCTCGTAGTTGAAGTGGATCGAGCCTTTGGTGCCGTGGATTTCCAGCGTGATGAAGTTGTTGCGGCCATAGGCGTTGCGGGTCGCCTCGAGGCTGCCGATGGCGCCGTCCCTGAAGCGCAGCATCGAGACGAGTTCGTCGTCCACGTCGACTTCGCCGCGCTCCGCGTCGGCCGACTTTTCGGCGGCGCCCAGCTTGTCGACGCCGCCCTGCTGCAGCGGACGGGTCTTGTTGTAGGTCGGGGTCATGGCGATCACCTCGGCGATCGGTCCGACCAGGTAGTGCGCGAGATCGACCACATGCGTGCCGATGTCGCCGACGGAGCCGGAACCGGCGATCTTCTTCTGGAAGCGCCAGGACAGCGGCGAGTCGGGATCCGCGGACCAATCCTGCAGATAGGTGCCGCGGAAGTTCAGGATGCGGCCGATCCGGCCTTCCTCGATGAACTTCTTGGCGAGCGCCACGGCGGGCGTACGCCGGTAATTGAAGGCGACCATGTGGATGACGCCGGCGGCCTTGACGGCCTCGACCATCGCCCGCGCCTCATCGACGGTGCGCGCAAGCGGCTTCTCGCAGATGATGTGCTTTCCGGCCTTGGCCGCCGCGATGGCGATCTCGGCATGGACGTTGTTGGGCGTGCAGATGTCGACGACATCGATATCCGGCCGTTCGACCACGGCGCGCCAGTCCGACGACGCCTCTTCGAAGCCGTAGCGGCGGCGTGCTTCCTCGGCCGCGCCGTCGGTCACGTCGACCACGACCTTGCGATGGGGAATGGCCGGGGCAGGCCAGAAGAACATCGGCATGGAAGCATAGGCCATGGCATGCGCCTTGCCCATGAATCCGCCGCCGATCATGGCGACGTTCATCACTTTGGTCATCGGTTTTCTCCTGAAAGAGAGCGGCTTTGGCAAGCAGCAGCCTTCCGCCGCTCTGGCTGAGGCCGGTGCAGGTCGGACCGTTCAATGCGGCACGGGGCGCACAACGGCGCCCCGTGCGCCCGGGCCTTACTGGCCGAGGCTCTTCTTGACGTTGTCGGTCGCTTCGGTCGAATAGACTGCCTTCCAACCGTCGAGCAGCGTGTCGCGCGTCACCGGGAGAGCCGGAAGCGCGACGAAGGCGGGCGCCTCCTTGCCAAGCAAGCCGTAGCCGGCGAGCTTCGCCTCGACGACGCCGGCGTCATAGGGACGCTGAGCGCCGAGGCCCTTCACGAAGCCGTTCTGGGCCATGGAGATCGCGACATTCTCGCCGAGGTCGATCGTCGTGATGACGAGGTCGTCACGGCCGGCGTTGCGCGCCGCCGAGATCACGCCCTCGGCCGGCACGTCCCAGACAGCCCAGATGCCCTGGACGTTCGGGTTGGAGGTCAGGATCGCCGAAGCGGCCTTCTCGGCGTCGCCCGAGAAATCGGGGCCGCCGATGCCTTGCTCCGCCACGATCTTGATGTCCGGATAGTCGGCGGCGATCGTCGCCTTGAAGGCGTCGTAGCGCTGCTTGGTGACGAAGAAATCAGCAGCATGGAACACCACGCCGATATCGCCCTTGCCGCCAAGCGCCTTGGCCATCAGATGCGCGGAGGCAACGCCGTTGCCGTAATTGTCGGCCGAAACCACGGACACATAGTCCTTGCCGCCCACGAAGCCCGTCGGGACATTGTCCATGAAGACGAGCTTGGTTCCGGCTTCCGCCGCTGCCTTGTAGGCCGTGGCGGTCGCGGTCGGATCCGTCGGGATCGAGACGATGATGTTTGGCTTCTGGGCCAAGATCGTCTCGATATCGGCGACCTGCTTCTCCGGCTTGAAGCCGGCATCGGTCACCGCGAGCACCTTGATGCCCATCTCGGCGAACTGCGTCTGCAGGCCGTTGATCTGGGCGCGCGACCAGTCATTGCCGCCGTAGTGCATCACGATCGCGGCGGTCGCGTTCATGCCCTTGATCTTGGCGAGCTCCTCCGGCGTCAGCACGACGCTGGATGCGGGCGAGGGGGCCTCGCCCGAGGGGCCCTTGGAAAGAACCGTCTTCTGCAGGTCGGCAAGCGCCTGGTCCGGATCGGCGAATGCCGGCCCGGCACAGGCCAAGGCGAGCGTCAGCGCGGCGGCCGAACCCAAAAGGGTGCGTCTGGAAATCATCTTTAGTCCTCCCGGAAGTGGGGCCTCGCCCCGGTCGCGGCCCTCAGGCCGATTCGAGATAGCGCCTGCTGGCCTTCGCGCCCTCCAGCGGATCAGGCCAGGAATCAAGCTCCGTGCACACCCAGCCGTCGAACCCGATCTCGCGAAGCGCCGCGATGATCGCGTCGGTCGGAACATCGCCCCGGTCGAGGGGGGTGAAGGCGAAGGGCTCCCTCTGGAGGCCCTTGAGATGCACGTAGGAAATGCGCGCCGCATGCTCGCGGATCAGCGCGGCCGGATCGCCGCCGGCGCCGGCGAGATGGGCTGTGTCCGGGCAGAAGTCGATGCCGGTCAGCTCGAAGATCTTGCGCACTTCCTCGGGCCCCTCGACGATGGTCGACAGGTGCGGGTGATAGTGAGCGGTGAGGCCGCGCTCGTCGGCGATTTCCTTGACCCGGTCGAGCGCCGCGGCAAGTCGCGGGTAATCCGTCTCACGGATGCCGTCGAAGCGCTTGGCGCCGCCGCCGATGACGAGGTGAGGCGCGCCGAGCTCGGCTGCCCGGTCCGCCGCGCGGATGATGCGGGCCAGCTCTTCCGGCAGGATGTCGTCGAAAATGAGATTGCCGCCAGCATAGGTCGCAACGAGCGTCAGCCCGTTGTCAGCGAGGAGATCGCGCATCTCATCGGCGGTGAAATCGAGAAGGTTGCCGTCGAAGAGCTCGACGCCCTGATAGCCGGCCGCCGCGATGTCGGCAAAGGCCTGACGCATGTCGCCGAAGGTGCGGTAGGTGAGGTTGGTGATCGACGTGACGCCGACGGCGTCCCCGCCGAGCTTCCCCCAGCAATTCGCATGATAGGCGAGCTTGAAGCTCGACATCGGCATCTCCTCCCAGTGCTTCCACGAACTATGCCGATGGCTTAAGGCGGTAAAAAATCGATGTCAACATTTTAGAATCATATAAGCTGCCACTTCTGCAGATTTAATGCATAAGTGTGTCGTTGCCAGCCGAAACGGCCGGTCTTATGAAGGAGCAAACGCGACGTCGAGGAGAGGACGAGACATGTCGACGCCGGCCCTTGCGGAACCCGCTTCCCCTCCGCGCCGGAAAGGCCGTCCGCGCGTGTCCGAGACGGCCTCGCCGAGCCTCGTCCAAATCCTCAATCTGGTCCGTTCCGAGCAGGCCACCACGCGCCAGGAAATCGAGCGCTACAGCGAATTGGGGCGCGCCGTCGTGGCGGATCGACTCGGCACGCTCTGCGAACTCGGGCTGGTCAACGAGAGCGAACTCGGTGCCGCGACCGGCGGCCGCGCCCCGCGCCTGGTGCGGTTCAGCGCGGATCGCGGCAGGATCCTCGTCGCGACTCTCGATCAGACGGCGCTCGGCGTCGGGATCGCCGATCTCGACGGCGCCCTGATCATGGAACATCACGAGGCGAGTGAACTCACACAGCCCGTATCGGCGCTTGCCGAGAGGCTGACCGCGCTGTTCCGCTGGATTCTCGAACGGCAGGGAAACCCGCCGCTCTATGGCATCTCGATCTCGGTGCCCGGTGCCGTGCCCGACGGCGGCGAGGCGCTTTTTCTCGGGACCACGCCCGCAATCCTGCCCGGCTGGGAGAGCTTCCCGCTTGTCGAAACGCTGGTCGAGGCCTTCGACGCCCCGGTCTGGCTCCGTTCCAGCGTGGAGACCATGACGATGGGTGAACTGCATGCCGGGGCCGGAAGTGGCCACCGGACCATGCTGTTCGTCAAAGTCGGCAAGCGGATCGGCGCAGGCCTCGGCAGCGACGGTGCGCTGTTCCGCGGCGCGCAGGGCGCCGTCGGCCTGATCGGGTCCGTTCCCGTTTCGGCGGCAGGCGGCGCCGGCACGCTCGAAGCCATGGCAGGCTCGGATCATATCGCCCAGGAAGGCAGAAGCGCCGCCGAGCGCGGGGCCAGCCCGGTGCTTGCCGAACATCTGCGCCGCGGGGGCGAGATAACCGCTCTCGAGGTGGCGCAGGCGGCGCAGATCGGCGACGCGGCCGCGATCGAGATTCTCTCGCAAAGCGGCCGGTTGATCGGTCAGGTCGTTGCGACGCTCGCGAACATGCTGAACCCGGCGCTGATCGTCCTCTCCGGCTCGATCGCCCAGACAAATGACATCCTTCTCGCCTCCGCGCGCGAGGCGATCTATGGCGCCTGCCACCCGCTGGTGAGCCGGGACCTGCAGGTCGTCCGTTCCCAGATGGGAAGCTCGGCAGGCCTTGTGGGCGCGTCCATTGTCGCGGTCGAAGGCATGTTCTCCCCATCCATCCTGAGGGACTGGATCATGGCGGGACGGCCCCAGGCGCATCCGCTCTTCCAGCGGATGAAGGACGAGATCGCGCGGAAGCGGGACGTGCAGGCGAGCACGATCCGGCCGCCGGAGGCGTGAGGAGGAAGCAATGACGATTTCTGGTCTCGGCCCTCACGGGGAGCGGGCGTCGGCTCCCGAACAGATCCTTCTCCTGCCGGAGGACATCGTAAAGGCGCGGGCGGGCGGCTTCCGCGTTGCGATCGTGCTGCACACATTCGCGAGCGACTGGGCCAAGCAGCAGCTCTCGGGAATGATCGGCATGTTCGGCGACTGCGGTGTCGCGGTCATCGACGTCGTCGACTGCTCCTTCACGCCGGAGGTGCAGATCGATGCGCTCGACCGTCTCATTGCCGAGGCGCCGGACGCGATCGTCTCGCTGCCGGTCGCCAACGCCAAGGTCGCGGCCGCCCATGCGCGCGTCGCGGCGGCCGGCATCAAGCTGGTCCTGCTCGACAACGTGCCAACCGGCCTCCTGCCCGGCAAGGACTACACCTCGCTGGTCTCGGCCGACAATTTCGGCCTCGGCAAGATCGCGGCCGAAAGTCTGTCGCCGCACGTCCCTGAAGCCGGTGAGGTTGGCGTCCTCGGCTATGAGGCGGACTTCTTTGCGACCAACGAGCGCGAAATCGCGTTCCTGAAGTGGATGCGGATCAACCGCCCCGATGTGCGGCTGCACGTTCGGCGCTTCCCGTCTCTCGCCGACGCGGGCCGCGTGACGCGCGCGCTTTTCGACGATCATGCCGCCATCGCCGGCCTCTTTGTCGTATGGGACACGCCGTCGATTGCCGCTGCCGGCACGCTGACCACGATGGGTCGTACAGTTCCCATGGTGACCGTGGATCTCGGCCAGGACGCCGCGATCGGCCTGGCCGCGAACAATTCGCTCGTCGCTATCGCGGCCCAGCAACCGTTCCGGCAGGGAGAGACGGCGGCTTCGGTCACGGTCAGCGCCCTTCTCGGACGCCTGACACCGGATTGGGTTGCGCTTCCCGGCCTTGCCGTCACGGCCGAGAACGTCGTCGAATGCTTCCAGACCGTCTGGCGCAGGCCGGCCCCCCGAGAGGTGCTGCAGATGCTGAGCCTGGTCAGTCCAGCCCTGCAGCGAGCCATGCCGCCGTAACGAAGGCGGAGCGCTGGTTGTGTCAAACCTCTTGCGATGCGACCCCGCAGATCATGATCACGCGGCGGAGGCTGCGTTGGCAGCCACCGGTGCGTCAACGAACACGCCAAGGGCGATCGTCAGACTGCCAGATGCGAGAGTTGGCACGCGACGCCTCAGCCAAATGGGCACGATAGGGAAGCCGGATCAGGCGCCATCGGCCCGTCGACGCAGGTCCTCCAATTGCTGCAGGGGCATCACGATCCCGTCGCGCAGACTGCGCCGCCTCGTCACCTGGCGCCGGTCACCGGGCAGCCGGCTGACGCCGCTCATGCGCAATTGCTCGACGAGCCCGTTCACGCGCCTTCCGAAACTGCTGTCTCGCCGGCCGAAATCCGGCGAGATCACGATCAGCACCTGTCCGGTATGGGGGGTCTGCGCCCCGCTATGGGTCGACCAGTCGACTTCGAAGGAGAACTTTCCGCCGGTCAGGGCCGCCCCGAAGATCTCGATCATCATCGAGATCGTGCTGCCCTTGTAACCGCCAAAGGGCAGCAGGGCGCCGCCGTTCAGCACGGCTGCGGGGTCGGTGGTGGGACGGCCGGCACTGTCGACGCCATGCCCAGGGGGCAGGGAGCGCCCCTCGCGGAAAGCGATCTGCACATCGCCATTGGCCATGGCGCTGGTGGCGAGATCCGCCACCAGCGGAGGCGCATCGGCGCGCGGGGCGGCAAAGGCGATGGGGTTGGTGCCGAAGACGGGAGAATGGCCGTTGAACGGGACCGTGCAGGCGAAGCTGTTGACCATTGTGAGAGCCAGCAATCCCGCTTCCGCCAGCGGCTCGACATCGGGCCAGAGGGCGCTGAAATGATGCGAGTTGCGGATCGACAGCAAGGCGATGCCGTCATTGGCGGCTTTTTCGATCAGGATGGGCGTCACCAGCTCAAGTGCGGGCTGCGCAAAGCCGTTCATGGCGTCGACACGCACGACGGCGCCTTCGGCGCTTTCGATGCGTGGTTCGGCCCTGGCATCGACCCAGCCACTGGCGATCGATGCGAGATAGCCCGGTATGCGGAACACGCCATGCGAGGTTGCGCCGTCGCGCTCGCAACCCGCACAATTGGCCGCCAGCAGGCTGGCCACCGTGGGGCTCGCGCCCGCGTGGCGAAATATCGTCGCCAGCAGTTCTGCCAGATCGCCATAGGAAATCGTGGCCGTGTTGCGCGGCGTTCCGAAAATCTCTGGGTTTGCTGTCATGCTGTTCAGGCACCGGGCCAGGTGTCGCCAACCCTGTAGCCCCTTGGGAACGGATCGGACGGATCGAGCAGGAGCTGTTTGGTCTCGGTGATCCAGGCTCTGCCGGAGATGGAGGGAATGATCGCGGGAGTGCCGGCCAGGCTGGTGATCGCTTCGATCCGGCCGTCGAACCGGGTGCCGATGATGGAAAGTCCGCGATAGGCTTCGCCTTGCTCGAGCAGCCCGCGCCGGTGGAGCACCGCCATGCGGGCCGAGACGCCGGTGCCGGTCGGCGAGCGGTCCAGCTTGCCCGGCTCGATCGCAACCGTGTTGCGGCCGGTCTTGATGCCGTCCACGACTTCGACGGGGCCCGTGAACTGGGTGAAGGATATGTGCGACCAGTCCGGATGCTCGGGATGAACAAAGCCGAGTTGTTCGGTCGCCGCCCGGGTGATCTTCATGCCGGTTGCGGCGAGGTCGGGCGCTTCGTCCGGCGTAAGATTGAAGCCGAGCGACCGGGCATCGACCAGTGCGAAGGTGTCCCCGCCATAGGCGGTGTCTACGCGAATCGTGCCCAATCCGTCGACTTCCAGCCTGGCATCCAGTTGACCGACAAAGCTCGGATGGTTGGTGACCCGGATGGAGCGGGCTTTGCCGTCTCGGCATTGTGCGACGACTTCCACCAATCCCCCCGGGGCCTCCAGGAAGAAGCGCGTCTCGGGCTCGGACATCGGCACCAGGCCGATATCGAGCGCGACCGTCGCCACGCAGATCGAGTTGGAGCCCGACATTGGCGGCGTATGGACCGGCTCCATGATGATGAAGCCCGCCGCGGCGCGCGGGTCCTTGGCGGGGACGAGAAGATTGACGTGGCGGAAGAGCCCGCCTCTGGGCTCATTGAGGACGAAGTCGCGCAATTCGCCGTCGGCGGCGATGAACCTCGATTGATCCCACAAGGTTTCGCCCGGCGGCGGCGCGACGCCACCGGTAATGACGTCGCCAACCTCTCCCTCGGCATGGCAGCCGACGATGTGAATGACCTTGCTCGAACGCATGACGAGGCTTTCCTTACAGCGATGAGGACGAGGCGGCCTGGACCAGCCGCACCCAGTAGGCGACGCCGAGCGGGATCAGACGATCGTTGAAGTCGTACTGGACGGTGTGCAGCGCAGCGGTATCGCCGTTTCCAACGAAGACGTAGCTGCCGGGCCGATGGTCGAGCAGATAGCAAAAGTCGTCCCCGCCCATCAGCGGATCCATGTCGGTCGTCACCTTTTCAGCGCCCACGAGCGCTGTCGCGACGTCGGCGCAGAACGCCGTCCGCGACGGATCGTTGGCCACGGCGCCGCAAATCCGATCAATCGTGACCGTCGCCCGGACGTTGAGCGCAGCCGCAATACCTTCGCTGATTTCGACCAGCCGCTTCTCCACCCGGTCTCGCACGCCCGTGTCCAGCGCACGGAACGTACCGGACAGCCGCGCGGAATCGGGCATGACGTTGTAGGCGCTTCCCCCCTCGAGCCGCGTCAGGGACAACACGGCCGACTTGAGGGGGTCTGTCTCGCGGGAAACGATGGTCTGCAGCGCGGCGATGATCTGCCCTGCCGCAACGATCACGTCCGCGATCGTGTGAGGCCATGCGGCGTGGCCGCCCTTGCCCTCGATGACGATGTCGAACGTGTCGGCTGAGGCCAGGATGGCATTTGGCCGGGTGATGAAATGCCCTTCCGGGACGCCGGGCATATTGTGCAGAGCGTAGACCTCCTCGATCGGCCAGCGCTGGAACAGGCCATCCTCCGCCATGGCGCGGCCGCCGGCGCCTCCCTCCTCGGCCGGCTGGAAGATCAGCGCGACGCTGCCGGCGAAGTCACGCGTCTCGCTCAGAAATTTCGCCGCGCCGAGCAGCATGGCCGCATGGCCGTCATGACCGCAGGCGTGCATGCGGCCCGGATAGGTCGAGGCATAGGGAAGCCCCGTCGCCTCGGTCATCGGGAGGGCGTCCATTTCAGCCCTGAGGCCGATGGTCTTGCCAGGCCGATTTCCGTGCACGATGCCGACGACACCGGTGACGCCGATGCCGGTCGCGACTTCGTCGACCCCGAAGCCGGTCAGGAGCTCCGATATACGGGCCGCCGTGCGGTGCACCTCGTAGAGGACTTCCGGATGGGCATGAAAATCGTGACGCCAGGCGGCGGCTTCGTGAGCCAGATCGGCGATGCGGTTATTGAAGGGCATGTTCAGGCCTCGGCAGGATGTCGTCGCGGATGCAGGCCTTGAAATGGCCCGGTCCGGCCTCGGCGAGAGGCGGCACGGCCGCCGCGCATGCCGGCAGGGCATAGCGGCAGCGGGTACGCAGCACGCATCCGGACGGTGGATCGATGGGAGACGGAACGTCGCCTTGCATGACGATACGCTCGCGCCGTTGCGCAGGGTCGGGAATTGGCGCCGCTGAGAGCAGGGCCTCGGTGTAGGGATGGCGCGGCTGCGCGAAGAGAGTCTCGCGCGGCGCCAGTTCCATCAGCCGGCCGAGATACATCACGGCTACCCGGTCGCAGAAATGCTCCACCACCGCCAAGTCGTGGCTGATGAAGAGTATCGTGAGGTCGAGTTTTTCCTTGAGATCCTGGAGCAGGTTGAGAACCTGTGCCTGCACGGACACGTCGAGCGCGGATACCGGCTCGTCCGCCACCAGCACGTCCGGCTTGACGGCAAGGGCGCGCGCGATGCCGATACGCTGACGTTGGCCGCCCGAGAATTCGTGCGGAAATCGGTTGGCCGCATCGGAAGGCAGCCCCACGAGGTCCAGCAGGCGGGACACCTCGGCGCGTTGCTCGGCCCGGGTGCCGATCCGCTGTATCTCCAGGCCTTCGGCGATCAGGTCGCCCACCCTGCGCCGTGGGTTGAGGCTGGCGAAGGGATCCTGGAACACCATCTGGATGCGGCGGCGGACCGACAACAGCTCCGCCCTCGTGCCTCCGCCGATCTCCCGCTCGTCAAACAGAATGGTTCCCTCGGTGGGCTGTTCGAGCCCCATGATCATGCGACCCACCGTGGTCTTGCCGGAGCCGGATTCGCCCACGAGGCCCAGCACCTCTCCCTTTGCCAGTGAGAAGGAGACGGATTCCACCGCATGGACCTGCCGGCGCGGGCCGAAGAGACCGGATGGCGCGGCGAAACGCTTGGTCAGGCCGACGGCTTCGAGCAGGGGACGTCCCGGCCTCGTCATCGCTTCACCTCCTGCCAGCGAATGCACCGCGCCTTGTGTCCCGGCGCCACCTCGGTCAGCTCCGGAACGCCGGAAAGGCACGCGTCGACCGCCAGCGGGCAACGCGGCGCGAAGCGGCAGCCGGCTGGCCGCGACATCGGGCTGGGCGGCGCGCCGCCGATTGTCGGCAGCCGCCGATCGGCGGTCGGCTTCGCCGTTCCGGGAATGGAAGCCAGCAGGCCGGCCGTATAGGGATGGAGGGGAGTGGCAAAGATCTGCGCGACAGGGGCCTCTTCCACCACCTGGCCGGCATACATCACCGCAACCCGGTCCGCGATCTCGGCGACCACGCCCAAATTGTGGGTTATGAACAGAACCGACATGCCGATCTCGGCCTGCAGACGGCGGATGAGATCGAGAATCTGCGCCTGTATGGTGACGTCGAGCGCCGTCGTGGGCTCGTCGGCGATGAGCAGGCCGGGCCGGCAAGACAGGGCGATGGCGATCATCACCCGCTGGCGCATGCCGCCGGAGAGCTGATGCGGATAGTCGTCCACCCTCCGCTCCGGCGCCGGAATGCCAACCAGCCGCAGCATTTCAATGGCCTGCTGTCGGGCTCGCGACCGTCCCGCACCCTGATGCAACCGCACCGATTCTGCGATCTGGGCGCCGATCGACCACACAGGATCGAGCGATGTCATCGGTTCCTGGAAGACCATGGCGATGTCGCGGCCGCGCACTTTTCGCATCGCCGCCTCGGGCAGCGTAGCCAGATTGATGACGTCGCCGTCGCGGCCCTTCAGCGATATGGTGCCGCCATCGATCCGCCCTCCGCCGCGCTCGACCAGCCGCATGAGCGAGAGGCTGGTGACGCTTTTTCCGGAGCCCGATTCCCCCACAAGGCCGAGGGTCTGGCCGCGCGCTATGGAAAGGCTGACGTCGTCGACACTGACCACCTGGCCGGTTGGTGTGTCGAATACTGTCCGGAGATGGCTCACGTCGAGCACGGGGCGATCCGACATCTTCAGCTCCGTCTCACGCGGGGGTCGACATAGCCGTAGAGCAGGTCCACGGCCAGATTGACCACGATGTAGATCATCGCGGAGAGCAGGATGAAGCTCTGCACGACAGCATAGTCCTGACGTGTGATCCCCTCGATCACCAGCGTGCCGATGCCCGGCCAGGTGAAGATCTGCTCGACCAGCACCGATCCCCCGATGAGCTGTGCCAGGATCAGGCCGCCGGCGGTCAGGGTGGGGAGGAATGCATTGGGCAGGATGTGCCGGAAATGGGTGTCGACCGGTGCGACACCCTTTGAATGCAGCACCGTGACGAACGGTTCGTGCACGACGTCGAGCAGATTGGCGCGCAGCAGGCGCACCAGATAGCCGAAGGATCCGAGCGCGAGGGCAAAGGCGGGCAGGGCCAGATACCACAGCGCGCGCACCGCGCCCGGCACGTCGCCGGCCAGCAGGTAGTCGATTGTATAGAAGCCCGTGACCAGGCTGGGAGCGGGGCCTCGGCCCACCGGGCCCGGAAACCACCCCAGGCGCTCGAAGAAGAACATCAGAAGGAGCAACGAGATCCAGAAGGGTGGCACGCCGACGCTCATGAAGGAGACCATGCGCAACATGCCGTCCAGCAGGCGCGAACCGGTGAAGCTCACCAGCACGGTCAGCAGCACGGTGGCGGCGAAGGCGCCGATGAAGGCCACGACGGCGAGTTCGGCGCTCGCCGGCAGGCGCTCCATGATCAGAGGGAGGACCGGTTTGCCGGAACCATAGGAGAAGCCCCAGTCGCCGCTGAGGAAGTTCAGGATGTAGTTGAGGTACTGAACCACCAGCGCCTTATCGAGTCCCATCTGAGATCGCACCGTGTTCAGCACCTCGTCCGTGGCGAACGGGCCGGCGATCAACCGGGCGGGGTCCGTCGGCAAGGCGCGCAGGACGATGAAGGCGAGGATCGAGGCGCCCAGAATGGTAAGGATGGCCGAGCCGATGCGCTCGAGGACGAATCTGGCCATGGTCTAGCCTCTCATTCCAGATCTCGGGTCGTAGAGGTCGCGCATCCGGTCGGCGATGACATTCCCGGCAACCGCGAGGGCGAAGATGCCGAGGCCCGGAAAGACGCCCAGCCACCACTGGCCGGTCAGCGCATAGGCCAGCCCCTCGGTGATCATCGTTCCCCATTCGGGAACAGGCGGCTGGATGCCGAGCCCGACGAAGCCCAGCGCCGCCATCGTGATGATCGAGAAGGAAAATACCGACGACGCCTGCACGAGAACGGTGGAGAGCGTCTGCGGCAGGATGTGGAGGCGGATGAGGCGCATATTGGTGGCGCCGAGGGCGCGCGCGCTCTCGACATACATCAGCCCGCGCAGGCGCATGACCTCACCGCGCAGCAACCGGAAATACCAGGGTATGGCGGCCAGGACGACGCCGATCATCGCCGAGACCATGCCGGCACCGAGGCCGATGGCGACCGCCATCGCCAGGATCAGCGGCGGAAAGGCAAGGACGGCATCCATGATGCGGGACAGGACGGCATCCACCCAGCCCCCGGTGAGGCCGGCGAGAAGGCCCAGCAGCCCGCCGATCACCGTGCCGACCAGCGTGACGGTCAGCGCCACGCTCATGGAGACCTGCGCGCCCCATATGAAGCGGGCGAACACGTCCCTGCCCACGTCGTCCGTGCCCATCGGATGCTGGAGCGAGGGCGGGGCCAGGGAATCGAGGACGCTGACCGCGAGCGGATCGACACGCCAGAGCAGGGGGCCGAGCACCGCGATGAGGATCAGCGCCACCAGGATCAGAAGGCCCAATGCCAGTTCGGGGTCGCGCAGGGTCTGGACGATCAATCGCGGCACAGGTGCGGCTTTCCGTTGCTCGGGATGTGGCGAGGAAGGGCAGCGCGGAAGCGAGGCCGCGCTGCCCCGAACCTTAAGCGAAGGCGTGAGGATAGTGCCGGCGGGCGAACGCCTCGCTGATGTAGCCTTCGGCGATGTCTTCCAGCACCGCCTCGACCGGACGCTCCGTTGGATCGCCGTAGCCGCCCCCGCCGCCGGTGCGCATGTTGAGCACGGTGCCCTTGGGCATGTGGAAATGGGTGGCCTTGGAAATCAGCTGCTGCTCGCCGTCCGGCATGGTGGCGAGGCACTGGTTCGGCCTTGCCTCCTTGCCGCCCAGGAGGCCCCAGGGAGCATTGAGGGTGCGCTCGAAGACGGTGGTGATCAGATTGTCCTCGGTCATGCGAATGTCGAGGTTGAGACCGGGGCCTCCGCGCCACCGGCCTGGCCCAACCGAATCCTCGGCCAGTGCCAGTTGCTCGACGATCCAGGGGTTGCGGTGTTCCCAGACTTCGGCCGGGGTGAAGCGGGTGGCGGACTCGGAGATGTGCAGCATGATGCCGCCATCGCCGCCGTTCCAGGCGCCCTGTCCGGTCGGCAGGGGGGTGCCATCGGCCCAGGGGTCGCCGCTCTCCTCGCGGTGGCCCCACGCCACGAGCGAGCAGATGCAGCCGCCGGAGCAGGCCGGGACTGCCGTGGGCATGGCGCTCGCCACCGCGTTATAGATCACCTCGATCGCCTGCAGTCCCGGCCAGCCATAGATGAAGGACGGCGCCGGCGGCAGCGGGTCGAACATGGAGCCGGGCCGGGTAATGACCTTGAGCGGCCGGAAGTGACCCTCGTGCGGCGCCTCGCCATAGCCGGCGAGCATGGTGATGGCGACGCGGCTGGCCGAGATGGTCGTGGGCAGCGGTGAATTGGTTGGGCCACCCTGCTGGTCGGGGACGCCGGAGAAGTCCAGCGTCACGTCGGATCCCTTCACGTCGAGCACGATCTCGAAGGGGATGCGATCCTTGGTGACACCGTTATTGTCCATTTCGCCGCGGCCGACATAGCGGCCATCGGGGATCTTCTCGAAATAGGAGCGGACGATGCGTTCGCCATGGTCGAACATGTCGTCGACCGCGGCCATGTAGGTATCGAGGCCGAAGCGCTCCACCACTTCGAGCAGCGACTTGACGCCGACCCGGCAGGCGGTGACCTGGGCGTCGAGATCGCCGCGCACCATCTGCGGCACGCGGGTGTTGGCCATGATCATGCGGAAGATGTCCTGATTGAGGACGCCCTCCTTGTAGATCTTGACGCCGGGGAAGATGCAGCCTTCCTGGAATACGTCGGTGGTGTCGGTGCAGTAGGGATCCTTGGCGCCGATGTCGAGCCAATGGCCCTTGATGGCGGTGTAGCCGATCAACTCGCTGCCGAGAAACGCCGGCATGATGATGACCATGTCCTGCGGGTGCGACCCTGTGCCGAACGGCCAGTTGTAGATGAGCGCATCACCGGGGTTGAGGCTGTCCGGGCCGCCATTTTCCTTGACCGCGAAGTCGATGCAGAACGAGAGCGTGCCCATGAACATCGGCAGGGACGGCGCCTGGCTGAGCAGGCGGATGTCCTTGTCATAGATCGCGACGGCGAAATCGAGGACTTCGTAGATGATGGGCGAGAAGGACGTGCGGATCAGCGCGCGCTTCATCTGGTTGGCGGCCGAGTTGAGGGCATGGCGGATCACCTCGGTGGTGATCGGATCCGCCTTGGCCTCGGTGATGCGGCCGAACCTGCCCGCATTATGGACGACGGGCTCGTATGTCTTGGCCATGATTATGCAATCCGCTCCAGAATGAGTTCGCCGGCCTTGCCGCTGGAAACCGTCCATTCCACGTCGACATAGGTCGTGCAGGTTTCTTCCGTGATGATGGCGGGGCCCTTGACCTGTCCCAGGATCCGGCCGCGGGGAATGATGCGGAAGGGGACGCGCGCCTTCCGTTCGAAGGAGTAGACGTCCATCATCCGATCGTCGGCGCCATCGGCGCGTTTCGGCGTGTAGCTCAGCTCGCGGCGCGGCAGCAGAACCGTCGTGGAGGCGCGGGTCGAAACCAGCTCCACGTCCTGGTTCATCGTCGAGCCGAAGGTGCGGGCATATTCGCTGATGAAGTGGTCGAGAACGGTCGGTTCCGTTTCCGAGAGCTTGCCGCCCTCGACCGCGACTTCAATGGAGAGCGTATGCTCCTGCCCCTTGTATCGCAGATCGAGGCGGGCCGACTTGATCGAGCCCTCGGCATGCGCGGTGCTGCGTTCCTCCAGCGTGGCGAAGAGCTCACCCAGAAGGGCATTCACCGTCTCGAAGGCGCCGGGCACGAGATCGAGCACGCGGGTCCTTGCCGCCGATTGCACCATGTCGGCGCCCAGCAGGCCCCAGGCCGAGAAATTGCCGGCCAGTGGCGGAACCACGATGTGGTTCATGCCGAGTTCGTCCGCCAGAAGCGTGCCCATGAGGGGGCCGGCTCCGCCGAACGGCAGCAGGGTCATCTCGCGCGGATCGAGGCCCTGGTCGAGCGAGATCTCGCGCATCGCATTGGCCATCGCGGCCGAGGAAATGCGCATGACGCCGGCGGCCGTCGCCTCGGTGTCCTGCTCGATATGCACGCCGACGCTGTTGATGGCAGCCTCGGCCTTGCCGATGTCCAGATGGATGCCGGAGGCGAGATCGCCGGGGCCGAGCATACCGAGCCAGGCGGCCGCGTCGGTCATGGCCGGCTCGACGCCACCCTTGCCATAGCAGGCCGGGCCCGGCACGGCGCCCGACGATCGGGGGCCGACGCGCATAAGTCCGCCGGCATCGATGTGGGCGATCGATCCGCCGCCCGAACCGATGGAGCGCACGTCCACCCAGGGGGACTGGATGGGCATGTTGTCGATCATGCCCTCGAACAGCACCTGCGGCTTGGTGTCTATGACCAGCGCGGTATCGAAGGAGGTACCGCCGACATCCGCCGTCACCAGTTGCTGGATGCCGAGCATCTTGGCGAGTTCGGAGGCACCCTGGGCGCCGCCGACCGGGCCGGACATGATCGTCTCGAACGGCCGGTCCTCCGCCTCCTCGAAGGTCATGGAGCCGGAGCCTGAGCGCGTGATCAGCGACGTGCCCTTGAAGCCGAGCTCGCGCAGCTTTCCGTCCAGGCGGCGCAGATAGTTGGCCATGCGGCCGCGCACGAAGGCGTCGATGCACGTGGTCGACGTGCGCTCATATTCCCGATACTCGCCGGAGATCTTATAGGACAGCGAGATGCCACCGGCGAACCCGGCCGCGCGTATCATCGATTCGATGCGGATCTCATGTGCCGGATTGGCATAGGAATTGATGAGACATACGGCGATGGCGTCGACCTTTTCCGCCATGAGCGTTGCGATGGCGGAGGCGACGTCGTCTTCATCGAGCGGAGCATATTCAGCACCCGAGCCGAGCATGCGGCCGCCCACTTCCAGACGCAGGCGCCGCGGCACAAGCGGCACCGTCTGCTTCCAGAACAGGTTGTACATCTCGGCCCGGTCGCCGCGACGAATCTCCAGGACATCCCGGAAGCCCTTCGTCGTGATGAGGCCCACCTTGGCGCCGCGGCGCTCCAGCAGTGCGTTGAGGCCGACCGTGGTGCCGTGCAGGAAGAACTCCGCCCGGTCGATGACCTCTTTCGGCACATGCCCCGTGATCGCCGCGACGACGCCCTCCTCGGGCGCCGACGGGACGGTTGGGACTTTGCCTTCCACGGTCTGGCCGGTCGCCTCGTCGAAATAGACAAGGTCAGTGAACGTGCCGCCGATATCGACGCCAATACGAGTAGCCATTGAAAGGAATATCCTTGCTTACTTCTTCGCCCAATAGCGGTAATCGGGCAGCGGCGAGAATGTGAAGCTGGTCACGGCATCGCTGAGAACAACCACGGGCTTGTCTTCGTAGAACAGGATCTTTGGATACTGTTCGCGCCACATGGTGGTGACCTTGTCCATGATCTCCTGGCGTTTTGCCGTATCGGAAGACGCGCGCATCTCCGCTATGAGCGGATCGGCGGCCGGCAGGCAGGTGTCGGTCAGGTTGAACGAGATCCCGCAGATCAGGTCATATCCCCAGTAGTAGCCGGTCTCGAAGACGCCCGGGCCGTCGAGGCGCATGAAGGCGGGGATCTTGTGGCCCTGGGTCAGGTCCTGGAACTCGGCCGCCGGCGCGACGCGGATCGAGAGGTCGATGCCGATTTTCGCCCAGGTGCTCTGGACGATGGTGGCCAGCTGCTGCTGGGCGGCGTCGCCTTCCTGGATGGTCAGCTCGGCCTTGATCGGGGTCGCGACGCCGCTCTCGGCGATGAGCGCCTTGGCCTTCTCGATGTCGAAGCCGAGCGGCTTGGAAAGCTCCGCATTGAAGCCGGGCAGGCTCGGCGGGATCGGGCCGTAGTAGGCCGTGCCCCAGCCATAGGCCAGCTTCTTGACGATATCGTCATAAGGTATCGCGAGAGCCGCGGCCTCGCGCACCTTCACATTGTCCCAGGGCGCCTGCTTGTTGTTGATCATCAACTGCTGCACGAAGGGATTGGAATAGGCGATGACCCGGGTGCCGGAATTGCCTTCGAGGGAGCGTGCCGCCTGCTTGGAGAGGTCGAACGTGATGTCGGCCTGCCCGGTACGGGCCTGCAGCAGCAAGGTGGGGGCGGCCGAGATCCAGTTGACGTTGATCGCGGGCGATGCGGGAGGCGTGCCGGCGAAGCCGGGGTTGGCCACCATGCGGGCCTTCTGGTTGGGCGAATAGCTCTCCAGCAGGAAGGGGCCGGACGGAGCCACGTTGGACGACATCCACTCGTTCGGTGCGCCGGCCTTCACTCCGCCATTGGCTTCAACCAGCGACGGATCGACAATGGAGCCCGCATGGGTCGCCAGGTCGCCGAGCATGTTCCCGTTCGGGGCATTGAGCGTAATCTTGACCGTCTTGGGGTCCACGGCTTCGATCTTCTCGATGATCACCGGGTCCAGGTGGCCGTCGGTCAGGAAAAAGCGGCCGCAGCCGGCCATGTCCAGCACGCGTTGCAGCGAGTAGCGCACTGCCTCGGCGTCGACAGGCTTGCCGGACGGAAACTTGAAGCCGTCCTTGAGGTGGAAAGTATAGACGAGGCCGTCGCTGCTCTGGTCCCACGAGGTGGCGAGATAGGGCTCGATGGTGGAGTAGTCGACTTCCTTCGTATTCTGCGGCCCGTCCTTGACGCCGTGCTGCACGAGGCGAACGTAGAAATTCTGCAGGAAGCTGATCTCGGGCAATCCGCAGGCCCAGGCGGGATCAAGCGTCGACGGGGCAACGCCAGCATTGACGACCAGATCAGAAGACTGCGCGAAGGCACCTGGGGCGGGCCAGGCCAGGCCCGAGGCCAGTAGAAGGCCGACGGAAGCCCGGACGGCAGGGTCCTTGATTCTGCGTAGCGACGACATGAACGATCCTTTCAGGAGCGATTTCGACTGACCTAGGCCGCCGGGGTTGCATCCGGCACATCGTGATCTGGAAACAATTTTTCCGATACGACAAATTTACGGCATAGTTCTTTGGTGCTGTCAATTCTGAAAAGTCGTTCCCTGTCTACCGAGGGGCACGAATATTTGTTGTCTAGATGCGATCAGGCATGGTCCGAAACGGGAATTCGTGGCACAGCTTGGACAAGTCGGGTAGCTTGCGTCGCGGAATAATTTTCATATGATAAAATTTTCAGCATGGTGGCTATGCGCTATGCATATCGCGACGTTCTAGATCGGCAGTGAAAGGTACTTGAATCATGTCCGACGACGCTTCCGCCCCTGCGGCCGTCTCTTCCCTGAGGCGGCGCGGGGAGCGATCGATTGCCAAGACGCTTCGGGCCTTGCGCAAGCGAGCGGATTTGACGTTGAACGACCTGGCTCAGCGCGCGGGTCTGGCCGTCTCGACTCTCTCCAAGATCGAGAACGACCAGATGTCGCCTACCTACGACACGCTACTGGGTCTGGCGGAAGGGCTGGATGTCGACATCAGCGAACTGGTGACGGGAGGGCGCGGCGTCTCGGTCAGCGGTCGTCGTGCGGTGACCCGCAAGGGGCAGGGCGTCGTGCATTCCACGTTGCTCTACGACTATGAAATGCTTTGCAACGACATCGCCAATCGACAGTTCGTGCCGCTGCTCGCCGAGGTCAAGGCGCGGTCCCTGCATCAGTTCGAGGGACTCCTCAGTCACCCCGGCGAGGAGTTCATCTACGTCCTCAAGGGCAAGATCGAGCTCCATACCGAACACTATGCCGTCACCTTGCTGGACGTCGGCGACTGCGCCTATTTCGACAGCACGATGGGGCATGCTCTCGTCAATCCCGCGGACGATCCCGCGCAGGTGCTTTGGATCTGCTCGCGCGTCGTGGCGCCGTTGGCTTGAGGTAGGCAGAGTCTCTGCTTTGGCCCGCGGTCGAAAGTCCTGTCTCGAATTCTGAGGGCACGACTTTCAACGGGGGTGGATGGGGCAGGGCCGCTACCGCCCGGGTAAGTCGTGCTGGTGTCCCCGGCGCGGCGCGGGCGTCGAGGGCATCCATGCTGGATCGGGCGCGTGGCAGTGCCAGAACGGATGGCAGGGCAACGTCGGCCGTTGCTGCCAGATGGATTTTCGTCTCGATACTTCACATGGCGATGCACATGGTGTTGGTGACCGATGGCGGGATAGCGCCGCTGGCGTGGTTCTGCTGGTCGCCAGGCTCCGGGGTGGCGCTCCGGCGGTATTCGCTTTTGCGGTCAAGCTGTTCATGCCAGTCTTGGCGCTGGTCGCTTTGGCCAATCTCTGGGTCGGCGTGACGCGCGCCGGCTATTCGGTGAAGCAGGAGCTGCCGATCCTTGTCATCGTCTTCAGGGTGCCGGCGGCGCCGGCTCGGTCGCCGGCCAGGAGGCGCAATAAGCGACGGCCACCACGGAAGCGGCCGGTGCGGACGCGGAGCCGGTTGCGACCCGGGATAAAAGGAAGCGGCCGGGCATGGCCCGGCCGCTTTCCGTTTTCGCGGGCGCGGCTCAGAAGCCGATATTGAGCCCGAGCGTGCCCTTGTAGGCGTAGGAGCCGTCGAAGCTGGTCGAGGCGAGCGCCTCGCCATGCAGCGCGTATTTCTCGTTGCCCCAGTTATAGGTGCCGCCGAGGCCGAACTCGGCGCCGAACTTCTGCGGTTTCGCCACCAGGTCGACGCCGGAGACCGCGACGGTGGCGCCGTCCAGGAACTCGTAGGTCAGGCTGGTGATGCCGTAGAAATGCGTGCGCGCCACGCGGCCCTGATCGTCCTGCCAGTTGGCGTCGCGGCCGAGCGCGGCGCCGATCCGGCCCTTCAGGCTCTCGCCCTTCGAGAGCGATACCTCGGCGCCAAACGGATCGACAAAATCGTCGAAATCGGCAGAGGCGTAGGAAAGCTGGGCCTGCGGCGTCACCGTCCAGCCCTCCTTCACCGCGAACTCGCGGCCGGCCTCGATCGACAGCGCGTAGCCGGTGCCGTTGTTGCCATCGACGAGCTTGCCGACCTCATCGGCGGAAAGGTCGGTGTCGAACCAGGCCACCTGTGCCTGGCTGTCGACATAGACGCCGTTCGCGCCATACCAGGTCAGCGTCGCGCCGATGCCATAACCTTCGGTGGTGTTCGAGCCGTTGCCGAGATCGGAGGAGACGCCGGCGCTGGCGCGGCTGTACTGCGCCGTGATCCCGGCGACGAGGGCACCGGAGGCGCTCTCCAGCACTTCGCCGTCGAAGCCAACCTGCAACTGGAACAGATCGCTGTCATAGGACGCTTCGGTCGTCGAGCTGTCCGCCTTGACGCGGGAGTGCACACCCTCGATCCGGGTCCAGAGCGCGGTGTCCGCCGTGTCGCCGGCCTTGTCCGGCCGGCGGTCGCCGACGCGCTGCTGCAGGGTCGGCAGCGAGATCAGGCCGAGCATGACGGCGGGATAGCTCTCATAGGTCGGCAGCGTCGGCGCGAGGCCGTCGGTGCGCAGATACCAGTCGCCATCGTCCTGGGTGCCGGTCACGTCGTTCTGGAACAGGTTGTAGCGATAGGCGCCGGCGATCGCCGGGCCGGCCAGCACGAAGGCGTCGGCGGCCGAGTCGCCATCGACCTGCACGATCCGGATGCCGTCGCCGGCGGTCAGCGCCCCCGCGCCGCCGAGATTGACGACCCGCACCTGCGTCGCGCCGGTGCCGCGCACGCTGTCGCCGATGATGTAGAGCTCGTCCGTCGGCGAGTTGTCGGTTCCCAGCACCGCCTCGATCTCGAGGACACCGCCATTGCTGGTGTAGTCGCCGGCGACCGTCAGCGTGCCGATCGAATTGCCCGGCGCGATCACGCCGCCCGCATAGTTGGCGGTATCGCCGACCATGCCGGTGCCCTGCAGGCGGCCGCCGCGCACGTCGACCGTGCCGCCGAGGGTGCTGTTCACCTCGAGGGTGCCGCCATAGACGGTGGTCAGGCCGTAGAATCCGGCCTGGCTGGCGTCGAAGATGGTGTGGCCGGCGATCTGGTTGATCGCGCCGTCGCCATTGATGGGCGTGTCGAAGACATAGTCCGTCTCCGTGTGGTTGAAGTTGATCTCGGCGCTCGCGGCAAGCGTCACGGCCGAGGCTTCGAGCGTGCCGGCGGCGGTCGCCGCCTGGCCGACCGCGCCGCCGATGTTGAGTGTGGCGTGGCTGTCCGCGAAGGCGCCGCCGACGGTGAGGGCCGAATTGCCGCCGTTCACCACGACGCGGCCATCATTGGCGATGGTGAGGCTCCCGGTGCGCCGCGTCGCAAGGGTGATGGCGTTGGCGCTCAGCGTCGACCCATCACCGGAGACGAGGACGTCGAAATCGGCGGCGACGGCGTTGGTGTTGGTGGCGATGCTCACCGTCGCGGCGCTGACGACGCCGCCATCGAGGATGGAGAGCGACCCCATCTGCATCGCGAGCGCTCCGCCGGTGTCCCACCGGGATCCCTCGCCGGAAACGATGGCCGTGACGCTGGCATTGGCATAGGCGTTGTTGGCGTTGAGGCCGCCGAAACTGGTGCTGCCCGTGATGTCGACCACGCCGCCGTCGAGAACGTTGATGTAGGTGGTGCCGTTGTAGGAGCCGAACGAGCCGGCCTCCAGCGTCGAGCCATCGTCGCGGACCGTCAGGTTGGCGATGCCGCCGCCGGCCGCAGTGTGCGCGTTGACGGCGCGGTCGGTGATGTATTCGCCGCCGTCCTCGATCGTCAGCGTCGCTTCGACCGATGCCGAGCCGCCCAGGACCGTCGCGTCGGTGCCGGCGGTGGCCACCCGCGTACCCGCGCCCGAGATCGTCAGGCTCGCAACCTCTCCGGCCTGCACGGCGATGCCGAGCTGAGCAAGGGAGCCGCCGCTCGACGTGCTCAGGGTGATGTCGCTGCCGCCGGTGATCACGACCGTGCCGGCCTCGACGCCGAGCCGGGTGACGTCGGTGCTGGTCACGCCGTCGAGCACGAGCTCGCCGGCTCCCTTCTTGCCGATCAAGCCGGTGTTGAGGACGCCGGTGCCGTCAATGTTGCCCGAGATCGTCAGGCTTGCGCCGCTGGCGACGTCGAAGACCCGACCCGTCGTGTAGGAGAGCGTGTTCGCGCCGGTCTCGATGGTGATCGCCTTGCTCGAAATCGCGGGCAGGGCGCCGCTGAGCGAGAAGCTGCCGGTCAGCGTGATGGTCGAGCTTGCGTCGGGGCTCGCCTGCGCGTCGGTGATCGCCTGCGCGAGCTCGGTCTCGTTGGCGGCGGTGTAGGTCGCGGCCTCGGCCGAATGCCCGAGGCCGACCGCCAATCCTGCGGCGAGCGCAAGCTGGGATGCGTTGGACCGAAGCCGCCGGCCCAGCGTGCCGCTCGATCGAACCGATCCTGCGTCCGGCATGGAGTTCAATGTCATCAATGTCAGCCCCATTGTCGCCCAAGGCGCGACCAGGGGCGCCGTCAACGCATGTGGAATTAGTTCAAAACGCGAACTAATGCGTTGCAACGACGACAGAATCCGGCCCCACGCCCATTCGGCCGACACCTTATGTCAGACTTATCGATCCCGTAAGCGGACAAAGCACATCCGATCACAACCCTTCCGTGCTGTTGCGGATGGGCAACGGTGGCGGCTGTGGCACGGCAACGGGGAATGGGGTTCGTGTCTACCGCGAGTTTCGAGCCGCTTCCGGGACACGCCCGGCCATCATGGCCTGGGCAATGGCGACCATGAGTGGATCTATGGCGCGATCCTCCAGATGCATGCCGCGCATGCCGCGACTTTCGTGAAATACCCCAAGAAGGATGTCGGCCTCGCCGTCGGGGGGCTATCCGCGATAGCGGTGCGCCTCAACCAGGCTCGGTCCCAAGGCCGCCCCCCCGGGGCGGCCTTTTTGCTGGACGCTGCCGCGCCGAGGCGGCTCGACAGGCTTCTCGCGATGGTCTGGCGCTGCGCCGAAAAGCCTTGTCCATCGCGCCCGCCCAGGCACGCGAGGTGCCCGCTAGCCCAGGGCTCCAGGACTAGCGGGCTGTGACTGCCATCCAGCCGGGGTGGGCAAACGCAGCCACAACTCATAGGTAGCATTTGTTCGGAAATAGCAACCCATGATATTGGCTGCGCGCCGGGAATATCCCGGTCGCAGGCAGGCCAGATCCGCTTCAGCGTTTCGCGCAAACGCAGAGACGATCTAGCTCCTTGTCTTGCCGGGCTTTCTTCGCGCGAACCGGTATCCCCCTCGCTCGAGAACGCTCTAGCTGCGGATCGGAATCCAGATCTCGACCTCTCCGTTCCCCGTCGTCGCGTCGAAGCGCTGGTCGTAGAGCTCGAAGTCCGACGAATCCGCGACCTCGTGGCCGGATTCCGGCAGAGAGCGGTTCCAGATCGTGTAGACCGTCTTGCGGATCCCGGCGATGTGGCCCCGATGGACGAACACCAGGTAGCGCTGGGCCGGGATGCGCAGGCTTACAAGCTCCGGGCCGATATCGGCATCGTCGGCGACCTCGACGCCGGAGATGTAGTCGAAGCCGCAGGCGTCCTCGAGGCTGCGGCAGACCCCATAGCTCGTCCATCCGATCTGCCCGGATATGTTGCCGAAATGCGGCGCGAAGCGCTGCCATTGCGCTGGAATGCCCTGGTTCGTCTCGAAGGTGTAGCGGCCGGAAAGGCCGGCGATCCGCAGCGGGCGGCCTGCCTCGACGCGCGGGGCGTCGAGGTCGACGAGAAGCGATTCATCCATCTGATACGGCTCCAGAAGTTCGAGGTTGTCGAGATGACCCTGCATGCGGACCTGCTCCGGCGTCAGGCCGAACAGGTCGCGGAAGGCCCGGGAGAAGGCTTCGTGGGAACCGTAGGAAGCGTCGAGCGCCACCGAAAGTATGTCGGGTGCGCCGCCCGACAGCGCCCGCGCCGCCTCGGTGAGGCGACGGCGGCGCAGATAGCCCATCACGGTGTGGCCCGTCGCCCTGCCGAAGCTGCGCGACAGGTCGAAGCGGGAAACGCCGCTCGCCTCGGCGATCTCGCCAAGCGTGATCGCCTCCGCGAAATGGCTCTCCATGAACCAAAGGGCCTTGCCTACCGGATCCATCGTTCCTCCCTGACCTTCGTCCTCTATGGACGGTTCCGGATCCCTCCACTTGATCGCCGTTGCGGAGGGCGCGGTCCTCGTTGCGGCGCGGGCCGTCGGGGGGGCAGGATGACGGGAGCGGTCGCGACGGTCGAGGGGAGGGTGGGGGCGCGCTTTACTACCGGAACTGGACGATGGCGAGGCCGACGAGGATGAAGCCGCCCGGCAGTGTGCCGAAGCGGCCGACATCGATGCCGCCGAAGCGGATCCGCGTCGCGCGGAGGCCGAGCGCCACGCCGAGCGAAATGGTCAGCAGGCTGCCGATCGGGGCCGAGAGGGCGATCGCGAGCGGCGGCATTTCCATCAGCCCGGCGCCGACGGCATTGGCAAGCGCATCGGCCGACAGCGCCACGCCGAGGATCAGCGCCTCGACGGGGCCGATCTTGCCGCCCTCGACGGCGATCACGCGCGAGAGCCAGCGTGCGACCTCGGCATCGCCGGTGCTGGAGCAGGCCATCGGGCCGGGCGCAGCTCTATATCGGCGCCGGCGGACGAAGACCCGGAGATCGACGGCCCCATCGAAGCCTTCCGTAAATTATGCCTGTCCAGGACGGTAGATGGTCGCCTTGCGCGACCATCTCTGTTTCTGGCATTGCCGACCGCCATCTCGGAGAGGGCGGCGGGCCGCGCTCCGGTTCTTCTTGCCGGGTCCGGCGCTAGGCTGCCTTGCGGATCGCCGCCTGCTTCAGCGGCTCCTCGGTGATGACAAGATCATCGTCCAGGCTGCGGATCGGCGTGATCGAAAGCTTCTTCAGTTCGCCGTGATAGGCGCGCACGGCTTCCTCTGCGGTAAGGTCGCCATCGGCAACATGGCGCATCATCGCAATGATCGTCCGCTGCGATTCCGCCAGATTGATCTTGCGGCCGAACAGGGCCAGGCGCCCACCATGCCGTTCGGCCTGGGCGATCAGTTCGAAGGTGTCGCGCGTGGTGCCGGCGCCGCCGCCAAGCACGCCGACGACAAGGCTTGGATCGAAGGAGGCGAGTTCCTCGAGGGCTGCGGGGCCATTGAACGGGATCTTCAGGAATTGCGGCCGGTCCGGCTTCATCACGCCGCCGAGCACGCGCAGGATGCTGTCATTGACGAATTCGGCTGTCGCCTGGCGGTCGAGGCCAATATCGGTGTTCGGGTTGAAGACCTCCAGGAAGTACTTGAAGCCATTGCGTGCGGCGTCGGCCCGGAAATCGGCAAAGGCCTCGCCCGCGGCGCGGTCCATATCCACGTCGTTGACGAAGGTGACGGAGTAGAGGCCGAGATCGGTTCCGATGGCGGGCGCCCGCTCGACAAGGCGGCGCAGGTCGGCCGAGCGATGCGGCTGCGAGGGCGACTTGGTGTAGCGCTGATGGCGCACGCCGCCCCAGCAGTCGGTGGCGTCGTTGGCGCGGATCGCCGGTTTCACCCGGCTATCGCTGAAGGTTCCACGCTCCTGCAGCAACTCCAGATTGGAGGCGGACACCAGCATGATATCGACGATGTCCTGTTTCACCACCTTGGCAATCTGATCGAGGAACTCGGCGCGGGTGCGGTAGCGGGTCCAGGAACCATCGCGATTGCGGTTCGGCGCCGTGCAGGTGATGCCCGAGCCCATGTCGCCATCCTTGGCGTCGGCAATGATGAAATCCGATCGGCGGTACTGGCCGTTGCGGATCCTGGCTAGCTTTTCGTCGAGGCGGGTCAAGGGGCGGTTCCTTTCTGCAGCTCGAGGTTGGGCCGCTCGCGGACGATCCCTCGAACTTTTGTTGACGCCGGTCCGAACCATCGCCACCCGATGGAATGCTGTCGCCATGGTTGACCGTGATTGATCCTAACATGATCAAACTCTATCAATCCATACCAAAACATTCCGAAAATGAGCGTGAACGTTCCAGTCAGCTCATGCTGGCAGAGCCGTTCGCGTTGACCGGAACCACCGTCACCTTGACGCTGAAGGCGCGTAGCGCCGCCAGATGTTCCGGCGCGATGCCGTCATCGGTGATGACCTCGTCGATGTCCTGGATTTCGCAGAAAGTACTGAAGGCCGGCGCCTGGAATTTGGAACTATCGACGAGAAGAAGAGTCCGGCGCGCGGACTGGATCATCGCCCGCTTCAGCGAGGCGACCTCGATGGTCGCGTCCGTCAGCAGGCGACCGGTGACGGCATAGGCGCCGATCAGGCAGACGTCGACATGAATGGTCTTGAGGAATGCTTCGCCCGGTTCCCCTACCATACTGCGCGTGGTGGGGCGTATCGTGCCGCCCGGCATGATCACGCGCCAGGACGGGCATTGCGAGCAGACGAGGGCGGACTCCAGGTTGTTGGTGACCGCCGTCAGCGGAATGTCGCGCAGGACGGCGGCGCGGGCCGCCTCCAGCACGGTGGAGCTGGAATCGAAAATGACGCTGTCGCGCGGATTGAGCCGTTGGGCGGCCACCTGGCCGATGGCAATCTTCTGGTTGTGCTGAAGCTGCGCGTCGAGCGAGGGTTCACGCTCGAAGGTCGAGCGGAGCGGCGGCACCAGCAGCACGCCGCCATGGGTGCGCTCCAGATAGCCTTCCTCGGTCAGCTGGTCGAGATCGCGGCGGATGGTGGATGGCGAGGCGTGAATCTCGTCGGCCAGTTCCTGGATCGTGGCAGAGCCGTTCTGGCGCACGCGTTCCAGTATCATCGCGCGCCGCTTCGCCGGAAGGATCTCGACGCGTCTGCTTGGAATATCCATGTGCATGGCCCTGTTTTCGGATGGTGGCCGTCGCGCGGGCGACAGCCACCAAACGGCCATGCGACCTGTCGCGACGGAGTCCTTCTACTACCAGATCGTGTAGCCGCAATCGACGACGACGATAGATCCGGTCATGGCGCTCGAGGCGTCGGTGGCCAGGAACAGGATGGCCGAGGCGATCTCGTCGGCCCGCGCAACGCGCTTCATCGGGGTGTTCTCCATCCAGATCGGGAACAGGGTCGGATCGGTGAAGCCGCCACGCGACATGACGGTGTCGACATAGGTCGGGGCGACTGAATTGACGCGAACCCCACGCTCTGCCCATTCGCCCGCCAGCGAGCGCGTCAGGTGATGCACGCCGGCCTTGGCCGCGTTGTAGTGCGCCTGGCGCTGCGGCTTGTTGGAGATCAGGCCCGACATGGAGCCAACCGTGACGATCGCGCCCCTGCCACGCTCCAGCATCGCCCGCCCGAATTCGCGGCACGACCAGTAGCAGCCGTTCAGGTCGATATCGACCACCTTCAACCAGACTTCGTCGCTCATGCTTTCCCCGCCCGTGTCGGGCCAGGCGATGCCGGCATTGGCGACCAGAATGTCGATCCCGCCATGCCTGGCGTTGGCCTCGGCGGCGACGCGCGCGACATCGGCGGAATTGCTGACGTCGAGCACCATCGTGTCGACCGTGAATCCTTTTGCGGAAAGCTCGCTGCGGCCGGATTCCAGGACGTCGGGATTGATGTCCGAGATGACGACGTTGGCGCCGGATTCGAGCAGCGCCTGTGCTGTGGCCAGACCGATGCCGCGTCCGCCGCCGGTGATGAAGGCCGTCTGTCCGTCCAGCTTGTACTTGTTGATATACATGGGGATCGCCTGTCTGATGAGTCGTTCAAATAGCGTTCGTCTTGTTTGGTTTACTTCACCGCCCCGAACGTCAGGCCGCGGACCAGCTGCTTCTGCGTCAGCCATCCAAACGCGATGATCGGTCCGATGGCGAGTAGTGACGCGGCCGACATCTTGGCCCAGAACAGCCCTTCGGGACTGGAGAAGGACGCGATGAAGGCCGGCAGGGGCGTTGCCCGCCAAGCGGTCAGGTTGATGCTCCAGAAGGCCTCGTTCCAGGTCAGGATGATGGCGAGGAGGGCGGTCGATGCGATGCCGGGCGCCGTCAGCGGCAGCAGCAGGTACAGGATCTGAAGCAGGGGGGAGGCGCCGTCGATGCGGGCGGCTTCCAGGATTTCCCGCGGCACTTCCCGCAGAAAGGTGAACAGCATCCATACGATGATCGGCAGGTTGATCAGCGTATAGATTGCGATCAGCCCGGTGACGGTGTCGAGCATGCCGGTCTTCTGGAACATGAGATACATCGGCACCAGCACGCCGACGGCCGGCATCATCTTGGTGGACAGCATCCAGACCAGTAGGTCACGCGTCTTGGGGCCGGGATGAAAGGCGAGCGCATAGGCGGCGGGCAGGCCGATCAGGATGCCGAGCGCGGTCGAGCCAACGGAAACCAGCACGCTGTTGGTGAAGAAGTGCAGGTAGTCGGCGCGCCGAAGCACGGCAATGAAATTCTCGAGCGTCGGTGTGAACCACAAGATCGGCGGCGAGGCTATCGCCTGCGTTTCGGTCTTGAACGCTGCCATTGTCATCCAGAGGATCGGAAAGAACATCAGCAGGGTTGCACCCCAACCGAGCGTGGTGATGAGCGCCTGACGTCGGAAGGATTGCTCCAGCATGATCAGCGCTCCAGATTGTGTGCGATCGAACGGATCAGGAAGAATGCGACGATGTTGGCCAGGATGATGGCGAACACGCCGCCGGCCGAGGCTCCGCCAACGTTCCAGTCCTGAAGGGCGATCTTGTAGATCAGGAAGGGCAGTGTCATCGATTGCGTGCCCGGGCCGCCGGAGGTCGTGACGAGGATTTCGGCGAAGATCGAGAGCAGGAAGATCGTTTCGATCATCGCGACGATCGTGATCGGGCGGTAGAGATGCGGCAGGATGATGTGGCGGAAAAGCTGGAAGCCGCGCGCGCCGTCGATGTTGGCGGCCTGCATCTGCTCGTGATCCAGCGACTGCAGTGCCGTCAGCAGGATCAGTGTGGCGAAGGGGATCCATTGCCAGGCGACGATGATGCCGATCGAGAACAGCGGATAATTGGTGAACCAATCGATCGCCGGTAGCCCGAGCAGCGACGCGATCCAGGCGAACAGGCCATTCACCGGGTGCATGAGCAGGTTCTTCCAGACGAGAGCGCTCACCGTCGGCATCACGAAGAACGGGGCGATCGCCAGCAGGCGGCAGAGATTGCGACCGGGAAAGCGCTGATCGAGAAGGAGCGCGAGCAACACGCCGCAGACGACCGAGACAATCAGAACGCCGCCGACGAGCAGGACCGTGTTGATGACGGCACCGAGAAGGGCGGGATCGCGAAGCAGATATTCGTAGTTTCGAAAGCCGACAAAGCCGCCGATGCCAGGATTGAGAAGATTGTATCGCTGGGTCGAAAACCACAGCGTCATGGCGAGCGGAACGATCATCCAGATCAGTAGCAGCACTACCGAGGGCGTCAGCAGAATGCGGGGATTCACCCCCGGCGCATTGGCTTCCGGCTTCTGTTTCGGCTTGGCGATGGAGAGCTTGCGGTCGAATTGCGTCGCCGTCGGGATCGGTGCCACGGTCATGGTCGGCCTCGATGGAATGGGACGGATTTGGAAGGGGCAGCGGCGGGGGGAGGGTCCCGCCGCTGCCAGCGGGGCCGACTACTTGATGTAGCCCGCCTGATCCATGGCGCGCAGGGTCGAGGCTTGCGCGGATGCCAGGGCTTCATCCACCGTCTTCGAGCCGGCGATCACAGCGGCGACTTCCTGGCCGACCGTCGTTCCGATGCTCTGGAACTCGGGAATGCCGACATAGGAAATGCCGACATAGGGCACTTCTTCCTGCGTCGCGTCGTGCGGGTTCGCCGTCTCGATGGTCTTGAGCGTCAGCGCGGCGAAGGGAGCCGCCTTCAGATATTCCGGGTTCTCATAGGTCGAGGTGCGCGTGCCGGGCGGGACGGTGGCCCAGCCGGAGCGTTCTGCGACCAGCTTGATGTAGTCCTTCGAGGTCGCCCAGTAGATGAACTTCTGCGCGGCTTCCTTGGACTTCGAGCTCACCGGGACCGAGAGCGCCCACGACCAGAGATAGTGATTGCCCTTGTTGAACTTGCCATAGGGCGGCAGCGCGTAGCCGACCTTGCCGACCACGGTGCTGTGCTGCGGGTCGGACAGGAAGCCGGCGGAGACGGTGGCGTCGATCCACATCGCGCATTTGCCGTCGGCGAAGAGCGCGAGATTTTCATTGTAGCCATTGGAGGCCGCGCCGGGCGGGCCGAACTTCTTCAGGAGATCGACATAGGTGGTGAGGCCTTCCTTCCAGGCAGCGGTTTCGAGCTGTGGCTGCCAGTTCATGTCGAACCAGCGGCCGCCATAGCTGTTCACCACAGGCGAGATCTGGCCCATGTTCTCGCCCCAGCCGGGCTTGCCGCGGAGGCAGATGCCGTACACGCCCTTGTCCGGCGCATGAACCTTGGCGGCGGCGGCGCCGATATCGGCCCAGGTCGGCTGCTCCGGCATGGTGACGCCGGCGGCGTCGAACAGGTCCTTGCGATAGAAGGTCATCTGGCTTTCGGCATAGAAGGGCAGCGAATAGAGCTTGCCGTCATGCGAAAGGCCGTCGCGCACCGACTTGAAGACATCGTTCAGGTCATAATCGGCGGGGACGTTGTCGAAGGGCTCCAGCCAGCCGCGCTCGCCCCACATGGGAGCTTCGAACAGGCCGATGGTTAGGATGTCGAATTGACCGCCGCCGGTGGCGATGTCGGTCGTAAGCCGTTGGCGCAACGTATTTTCTTCGAGGATCGTCCAGTTCAGCTTGATGTCGGGGTTCGCTTCTTCGAACTTCTTCGACAATTCCTGCATGATTACCATGTCGCCATTGTTGACTGTGGCGATGGTGACGGTTGTCTGCGCCAGGGCGACACTCGACATCAGGCCGGCCGAGGCAAACGCCAGGACAGCCGAAATTGACTTCCTCATGGTAGCTCCTCCAGTTTTTATCGTGAGCCGGACGGAATGTCCGACGGCTTATCCCGACGCTTCGGCCGAGGCCGATGAAGCGGGGCATTGTCCGAGGATCAGCAGGCACCCTCCGGTGAAGCTGTCCCCTAGTCCCAGGGTGGTCGCGGGAGTGTCCAGATAGGGGGTGGCGCAGGACAGGAGCGTCCAGTCGCCGATCCGTTTTGGCGTGTCGAACGGACCTTGGTGGAATACCGCCGCGCTGGGCAGGGCGGTCGGTCGGACCGGCTTCCCTGCCTCCGCCCGAGCGGATGCCAGCAGGGATCCCGTCATGAGAGCCTCCCGCTCCCTGGTGCCGTCGCCGAGCGTCGCTGCCGCCGCCCAGTGGTCGGCATGCACGATGAGGCGCTGCAACTCCAATTCCCCGGCCAGCCGGACCATGCTGGTTGCGAGGTCGCCATCGCCGCTCAGCGCGACGAATTCGGAATGGCTCATGCCGAGCGTGTCATAGGCGCCCTTGAGCCCGTGAAGCGTTGCCAGGCATGAATCGATGCTGTCGAAGCCGCCGAGCTCGAGATAGACGGTGCCGAGGCCACGTGAACGCCAGGTGCGGGAGAGTGCGCCGACACGCTCGATCTCGCCGTTGAGGCGCTCCCGGGCCACGCCGCTGAAGCCAGAGATGAGGCCTGCTCCGGCCTGCTCGGCCATGGTGGCGGTCAAGCTCGCGAAATCCTGATCATTCTCCAGATCGGGATCCGTGAAGCGGACGATGATCCTGGATGAGCGAGGTGGCGAGGCTCCGCCGAGTTGCATCCCGGCAGTGTATTCGAAGATGAAGATCTTGGGTCGCGGTTCGCCGCGCGGCTTGATCGCGCCGACGGGCACGGTCTGGCCGCGCTCGACGACCAGGATATCCGAGGGGATGTGGCGCACCATGTCCGCGCTGCGATCCTGCAGCGCCACCAGGGCAGGAGCGCCGACCGCGGTCAGCACCCAGGCGGCATGCGGGCCCGTGCCGCCCAGCGAGGATCCAAATGGCAGATTGTCGGTCAGCCAGGCCGGGCCCTCCGGCCACTCTACCCTTATCTCGCCGCCCACGCCCCGATGCGCGCGGTCAACGAGCATGTCTATGAAGCTGCGCGCGTCAGCCGGAATTTCGGACGCCAGAAGCGCCGCGGCATCCTCCATTTCGATCCTTGCGTCTATGCAGGATCCCATGCCGCAGAATGTGAGGCGCGAACTGGCGATGAGCTGGGGCAAGCGCCCCAACAATCCATCATATTCGCACGCCCAGAATCCATCCTCCTCCCGAACCATCGCTTCCTCCTTCGATGGCCTCGTTCATTTTCCAAAGTTTTCCAAAATATCCCAATAAGTGTCAAGCGATATCGTGCGCGTGCCATTTTGGCGGTCACGGGAGCCCATCAACCGCGTCCCGCGGCTGGGAGCCGGCACTTCATTGTCGCGTGGCTCAGCCGTCCGTCGGTGGCGGCTTTGCGACTTCAGGGTCGTGGCCGCAGGCTCAGGCGCTCGCTCGTCGGCGCGGCCGGTGCCTCCTGACCGGAGGTTCGCCGTCATCGTCCGGGCTGGCACACGGAGGGAGGCGGCGGCTTCGATCTGTATTGGTGAGAACAGACTGCAGGAACCGCTTGTCCGACCACGACCGGGTCAGCGCTTGGTGCAGCGCAGTGGGCTCCGGCAGATGTCGGCGGCGTTGGTCTTTCCGAACGAGCCGGCAACAACGCCGAAATGCGCCGGCTTTCACCAAACCGTTCGGTCGGGCGAAAGTCGTGCGCGAGTGGGGCGCTGATCCGCGCCGATGGAATCGCCGGTGCGGCGCGATCGAGACCGCGCCTAGGCGGCCTCGCCATCGACCGGCTGCGGGCGGCCGTTCGCGTCGACGGCGACCATGACGAAGCTGCCCTGGCCGCTGCGCCGGCGCTCGCCGGTCGTCAGGTTTTCCGCCCAGAGCTCAACGGCGACCGTCAGCGAGGTCGTGCCGACCTTCTCCACCCGGCCGATCAGTTCCATGACCTCGCCGTTGTGGATCTGGCTGCGGAAATCGACCCGCTGCGAGGCGGCCATGACGACGGCCTTGCGGCTGCGCCGGGTGGCGGCGACGAAGGCGGCCTTGCCCATGGCGGCCAGCGCGTTGCCGCCATAGAGGCTGCCATAATGGCTGGTCACGTGGGGGAAGACGAGCTCGACCATCCGAAGGTCGGCATCGGGTTCCTCGGGCCGCGCCTCGGGCATCGGCGGAAGGCGCCAGCCCTCGCGTTCCGGCTCGTCGCCGATTGCGACCATGTTGAACATGCCGCGCGTGCAGAGCCGCCGCTCGCCGGTCAGCGGGGCCTCGGCGGTCATGTCGACCTCGACGCTCAGCGACCGCCGACCGACGCGGGTCAGCCGCCCCGTCAGCTCGACGATCTCGCCGAGGCGGGCAGGGGCCTTGAAATCGATCCGCTCGCAGGAGGCCGTCACGAAGTCGACATGGGCATGGCGCGCGGCGACGATGAAGGCGACCTTGTCCATGTGCGAGAGGCCGACGCCGCCGAACAGCGTGCCATGATGATTGGTGTCGCCGGGAAACACGATGTCGATCAGGTGCGTGACCGCGCCTGCTTCCGAATATGCATTCGTCACGCTGGGATACCTCATGATGCTGGCCGCGCCCCGGGGGGACGGTTGCGGCCGGAAAGCGGGCGCGGGCCTGCCGGCTGCGCCGGCGTCGTTCTAGCCGATCCGTGCGCCCGCGTATGCGCGCAGTTTGCCGCCGGCCGCAAACGTGCGCCGGTTCGGGCGGCTATCGCGGCCGGCGGAGGGCCAGTGTGGAGATGGCGGCCGTGACCACCAGTATCAGCACGATCAGCATGGCGCCGCGAAGCCCATAGGTTTCGCCGACGAAGCCGAGCATCGGCGGGCCGACCAGGAAGGCGACATAGCCGCAGATCGCCACCAGCCGGACGCGCTCGGCCGGGTTGGGGCCGGAATCGCCGGCGGCCGAGAGCGCGACGGGAAAACCGAGCGAGGCGCCGATGCCCCAGAGCAGGACGGCGGCGCCGGCCAGGATCGGATTGTGCGAGAAGATGACGGTCGCGAGACCGATGGCGCCGATGACCGCGCTGCCGCAGAGCACGGCGGCGCGGCCGTAGCGGACGATGAAATAGCCGCCGCTGAACCGGCCGATCGTCATCGCCGTCGCGAAGACGAGGAACACCAGCGATCCCGATGCCGCGTCGAAGCCGAATTCATCGACCATCAGGATCGGCAGCCAGTCGTTCGCGGCGCCTTCGGCCAGCGCCATGCCGAGTACGATGAGGCCGATGAAATAGAGGCGCGGGTCCTTCCAGGCCGAGGCGGCGCCGTCCGCCGCCGGCGTGTCGCTGCCGGGGATGCCCGCTCTTCCGGTATCGGCGGGGATATATCGGATCAGCGTCACGATGATCGCGATGTCGATCGCGGCGATGATCAGCAGATGGCCGATGACGCTGAAATGGAGGGCGTTGAAGAACAGGCCGACGGCGCCGCCGACCACCGTGCCGAGGCTGAAGAAGCCGTGCAGCGCGTGGATGAGGGGACGCTTGGCGATCGCCTCGACTTCGGCGCCTTCGATGTTCAGCGCGATCTCGGCGCCGCCGCCGCCGAGGCCGAACAGGAACAGTCCGAAGGCGACGACGGGCGCCTGGCCGAGCGCGACACCGACGCTCATCGTGGCGAGCGACAGCACGACCAGCCAGAGGCCGATCTGCGTCGTCCGCCGCGCGCCCAGCCGGCGCAGCAGCCAGCCGGACGAAAGAATCCCTACCATCGAACCGACGGACAGCCCGAACAGCACCATCCCCATCTCGGCGATCGAGGCGCCGATGGCGTCGCGGATCGCCGGCGTCCGCGTCACCCACGCCGCGATCGAGATGCCGAAGAGCAGGAAGAAGGCGCACAGCGCGAGCCGGCGGCGTTTGACGGCGATGTCCATGGGATGTTCCAAATTTTGTACGCCTGTACACGTATGGAACAGATGTACACAATAGGCCCGCAGGAATTTTCCGCCGAGGCTTCGTAGGTCGAGCGATGCAGATCAAGGCCCAGAGACGTTTCGAGCCCGATCGGCGCGGCCGCATCGTCGAGACCGCGCTCGACGTGATCGCCGAGCACGGCGTCGCCGGTACGACGCATCGGCGGATCGCCGAGGCGGCGTCGGTGCCGCTCGGCTCGATCACCTATTATTTCGACGGCATCGACGCGCTGATCGCCGAGGCGTTCCAGAAGCTCTCCGACGACATCGCCGGCCGTTACCGGGCTGCGCTGGAGGCCGCGACCTCGCGCGAGGCGGCGATCGAGGCCGTGGTGCAGCTCGCCTGCGGCGGCTTCTGGCAGACCCAGCGCAACATGACGCTGGTGTTCGAGCTCTATGCCTACATGGCGAGGCGGGCCGAACTCCGGCAGCTGGTCGCCAAGTGGATCGACAGCAGCCACCGGGCGCTGGAACGGCATTTCGATCCCCGGACCGCCCGGGCGCTCGACACCATGCTGGAAGGGATCTCGATCCAGAACTTCGTAGAGGCGGAAACGCTTCCCGAGGACGAGGTCCGCAGCATTATCGGGAAGCTCGCCGGGTGACCGGCGCATCCGGCCACCGAGCGTCGCCCGGACTCGCGGCAGCTTTCACCTTTTGGGAGGGGGCAATCCTGTTCCGTCTCGTCCCCGGTGGCGCCGTTTTCCCTTGGCGCCGCCACTTGCCATGCCGGCTATATCGATGACGTCGTCGCGCGATGCCCGCCTGGCGTGTGCATTTCGCGATCGTCACCGAAATTGATGCCGACTTCGCCGAATCTGTGCGTAAATGGCGCGCATGCCGTAGGGGAGCGCGACGATCCGGCTGGGACGGAGCGGGTTTTCCGTGCGGCATCACGGGGTCGTGGACGGCAATCGGTATCGAGGGACTAGCGGGCGGGGCCGCGGAGGCCGCGCCGCCGGTGTCGGATTGTCGCCAGGATCCATGTCAGAGTGGAAATGTCGGCCGCCGCGCGGGCATCTACCCGCACGTCGCGGCGACGGTTTAGCGGGGGAATGGCAACCATGCGTTTTTCAAGTCGAGGGCTGGTTCGCGCCGGGTTCGCGGCCGGGCTCTTGTTGGGCCTGGCCGGCGCGGCATCGGCGCAGACGATCAGCTTTTCAGAAGCGGGGGCTCTGCTCGCCCAGAGTTGCGGCAAGGACATCGAGAAGTACTGTCCCAAGGTCAATCTCGGCGGCGGGGCGCTGAAAGACTGCCTGGCGCAGCGCGCCGACAAGATCAATCCGCAGTGCATCACCGACTACAAGACAGTGGTGGCGTCGCTCGATGCGCGCCTCGCGGCGCAGGCGGCCGTGACCAAGGCCTGTCGCGGCGACGCGACGCAGTTCTGCCAGGGCATGGTGCCGGGTGACGCGCATCTGCTCAGCTGCCTGAACGCGGCCAAGAAGGTTGTCAGCAAGCGCTGCACCGCGGCCATCACCAACGCCGGCTGGAATTGAGCGTCATGTCGAGATCGATCCGGACTGTTTTCGCCCTTTCGCTCGCCCTTGCCGCCATCGGCACGCTGGCTCCCGCCAGCGCGCAGACCTCGCTGACCGGCAGCCAGATCGTCCAGACCATGGGGAGCGCCGCCCGCGCCGCGCCGCCCGGACTGTCGGCGGCGTTGATCCGCCAGGCGGTGCAGCAGCACATGATCGATAATCCTGGCCTGCCGATCACCTGGAAGCCGCTGGAACTGCTGAACAATCTCGCCCAGATCGACGTCCAGATCCAGTTCGCCCTCAATTCGGCGATCATCCGGCCGGAATCCTATTCGACGATCGGCTCGATCGCCGATGCGCTGCATCATCCGATCCTGGGCGGATACAAGTTCGTCGTCACCGGCAACACCGACACCACCGGCAACCGCAAGGACAATCTGGCGCTGAGTCAGGCCCGCGCCGACGCCGTCGTCGAGGCGCTGACGACGACCTTCCATGTCGATCCCGCCCGCGTCGAAGCGGTCGGTCTCGGCGAGGAGGCGCTCGAGGACGTCAAGAACCCGAAGAACCCGATCAACCGGCGCGTCCAGTTGATCAACATCGGCAAGTACCTGCCGGGCAAGTAGCCCCGCGCCAGAACCGCCTGAGTCCAAGACCGGCCGCGCCGAAAGGGCGGCCGGATCCTCTCAGGCGAGCGTCGGATAGTCCGTGTAGCCGCGCTCGTCGCCGATGTAGAAGGTGTCGGGATCGGGCGCATTGTAGACCGGCTCGGCGAGGCGGAAGCGCGCCACCAGGTCGGGATTGGCGATGAACAGCCGCCCGAACGCGATCGCGTCGGCGCGGTCGTCGCGCAGCACGGCGCTGGCCCGCTCCAGGGTGAAATCCTCGGCCAGGATCAGCGCGCCGGAGAACCGCGCGCGCAGCCGCGGCGCGAAGCGCTTTTCGGCCGGAACCGCGTCCGATTCGATCAGATGCACATAGGCGATGCCGCGCGCGTCGAGCGCCTGCGCGACGTGGTCGTAGAGCGCGATCGGGTCGCTGTCGTCGATGCCGTCCTGGGTGAAATGGGGCGAGAGGCGGATGCCGACGCGACCGGCGCCGAAGATGGCGATCGCGGCATCGATCACCTCGAACAGGAAGCGCGCCCTGTTCTCGATCGAGCCGCCATAGCGGTCGTCGCGGCGGTTGGCGCCGTCGCGCAGGAACTGGTCGATCAGGAAGCCGTTCGCCGCGTGGATCTCGACGCCGTCGAAGCCCGCCTCGCGCGAGAGCTCTATGGCGGTGCGGAATTCCTCGACGAGGTCCGGGATCTCGTCGAGCGCGAGCGCCCGCGGCACGGGGAAGGGCTTCGGGCCCTCCGGCGTCGGCACCTGGGCGTCCGAGGCGATGGCCGAGGGGGCGACCGGCGGCAGGCCGCCCGGAATGCGGGTGGGATGCGCCTTGCGGCCGAGATGGAACAATTGCTGGAAGATGCGGCCGCCGGCGGCATGCACGGCGTCGGTGACGGCGCGCCAGGCGCGGGACTGGGCGGCATTGTGCAGGCCCGATCCGCCCGGCCGGCTGACGCTGAGCGGCGAGACATGCACGGCCTCGCTGATGATCAGTCCGGCCGAGGCGCGCTGCGCGTAATAGGTGGCGACCCGGGCGCCGGGCTCGCGCTCGGGCTCCTGCGAGCGGGCGCGGACGAGGGGCGGCATGACGATCCGGTTGGGCAGGGTCAGGTCGCCGAGCTGCAGCGGCGCGAAGAGCGACGCCGCGCCGGTGTCGGCGCCGGGCTTCGGATCGGCGGAGGAGCGGGGGTGGGTCATGCTCGGATTCCTGTTCGGAGGCGGCGCCGCCGCGAGGGGCGGGGCGCGGTCCGGGTGCGCGCCCGGGGGCGCGATGTCGTCGGGGAGGGATCCGCGCCGCGCCGGCGCGGATCCCGGGCCGGAAGGCGCGCTACTGGAGCTTCCACACCGGCTTGAACAGCGCGCCGTAGTCGATGCCGTACCAGTTCAGGTCATTTTCCTTGGAGACGTCGAGGCCCTGGACGTTGTCGTGGGTGAAGATCTTGTAGCCGATCTTGTAGTCGTGGATCGGCTCCTCGCCGGTCAGCACGCGCAGCACGTTGTCGACCACGGCATAGCCGAGCCAGACATTCGGGCCGCCGAGGTCGATCTGCAGCGGCGTGCCGCCCTTCTGCAGGTTCTGCATCTGCGGGATGATGGCGTTGAAGCCGGCCGTCTTCACCTTGGCGCCGGCCGGGCCGAGCTGGGCGAGGCCGGTCTGCGCGAACAGCGCCAGGCTGTCGAAGGGCGGGATGACGTAGTTGATCGAGGGGTCGCGCAGGATGGCGGTGCTCACCGCATTGGCCACGTCCGCCTGTAGGTTCTGGCCATAGCTGGTGGCGATCTCGGTGAACTTCGCGCTGGTGCCGAGGCGGGCGAGTTCGTCCTTGAAGCCCTGCAATTCCCACTGCGAGCTCGGAATGCCCTGGAGATCGACCAAGAGCGCGTGGCCTTCGCCGTTCGAATCCGCCACGAACCAGTCGGCCAGAAGCTTGCCGGCCTCGGGATAATTGTAGGAGATGTCGGCGACGAGCCCTTCGACGCGCGGTTCGGTGTCGGCGCCGAGCGGGTGGCTGACGACGCTGAAGACCGGGATGCCGGCGTCCTTGGCCGCCTTGACCTGCGCCGCATAGGCGAGCGCGGCATGACCGTCGGCCAGCACGATCGCGTCCGCCCCGGCGGTGATCGCCAGGTTGAAGCCGCGCACATGCTCGGGCGCCGACGCGCCGGGATCGAACAGGTTCAGCTTGATGCCGGCGAGCGCGGCCGCTTCCTTGGCGGCGTCGGCCCATTGTTCGGTGATGTTGCTGCTCTGGTCGGCGATCCACCAGATCGTCTTGCCCTTGGCCTTGCTGATGTCGAAGGCCGGCGGAGCCCAGAATTCCGGCGACTTCAGATGCGCCTCGACGATCCCTGCGGCTTCCTTGACGGCGGCCGCCGGGTCGGCATGCGCGGCAAGCGGCGCGGCGGCGATGAGCACGGCGGTCGAGAGGCCGGCGAGCCAATGGCGCGCGTGGCCGAGCCCGCCCGTGAAACGGGGCAAGTGGATGGACATGGAAAACTACCTTTCGTTGGAAATCGGTTCGGGTTCGAAAATCAGGCGGGCACGGCTTCGCGGATGACGCCGGTGGGCCGGCTGCGCTGGCTGGCCGTGGCCTCGGCATCGATCTCGGAAGTGCCGGGCCTCAGGACGACGCCGTAGAGGTCGCGGGCGGCGGCCTCGGAGACGACGCCGTTGCGGACGTCGCCGGCGACCTCCAGCGCGTCGCGACGGAGCGGATCGCCGAAACCGCCGCCGCCGGCGGTGTGGATCTCGACGACGTCGCCGCGATTGAGCTTGACGATCGTGTTGATCAGCACCGGCTCCGCGCGGTCGTCGGCATAGTGGATGCGGGCCCAGCTCGGCCTGGCGGCGGCGCCGCCCCCGAGGCCGAACGGCGCGCTCGCCTCGATGCCGCCCGAGCCGTAGCAGACGACGCGCAGGTCATCCTGGTCGACGCGCCAGAAGGTGACGCTGCCGAGGCCGCCGCGCCATTCGCCCGCGCCGCCGGAATCGATCTCGTATTCGTGGCGGATCACGGTGCAGGGCGCCCCGCGCTCATGGATCTCGACGTCGGCGGCGCGCATGCCACCCATGGTGACCGGCGTGCCGATGCTGTCCCAGCCGTCGAAGCCCGCCGTGGCGCCGGAGCCGCCGCCGGTGAAGGCGAAGGCGGCGAAGGGCTGGCCGGTCCGCTCGCTCCGGCCCGACACGCCGAACGACCAGGAATGGCACCAGCCGGCATTGGAGATCTCCGGCGCGGCCGTGCCGAGGGCGAGCCAGATCGAATCGATGATCGCCTCGCAGGCGGAGAGCGTGCAGAGCGTGGTCGCCGCCGGCTCGACGGCGTGGGCGATCGTGCCCGGCGTCGTCAGCACGCGGATCGGTGCGATCGAGCCGCTGTTGCGGCGGAGCGTCGGATCGACGGCGCCGAAGATGCCGATGAGCGACGAGGCGATGGTGTTGGCCAGCGTCGAGTTGGCATAGCCGACGACTTGCGGATCGGAACGGCGGAAGTCGAGCGTGACTTCGCCGTCCCGCTTGACGAGGTCGAGGCGGAAGGCGACCGGCGCGCGGTGATAGGCGCCGCCGTCGTCGATAAAGCGCTCGGCCGTATAGGTGCCGTCCGGGATCTTGCGGAGCTCCGCCTCCATGTGCTGGCGCGAGGCGAGCAGGAAGTGGTCGATCGCCGCCTGCACTTGGTCTGGCCCGAACGCGTCGAGCAGCGCGCGCACCTCGCGCGCGCCGACCTCGGCCGCGCCGATCTGGCATTCGAAGTCGCTCTGCACCAGCGCGCGCAGGGGGATGTTGAGGAGGATCAGCTCCCAGACGTCCTTCTGCAGCACGCCCTTGTGGTAGATGCGGACCGGCGGGATGCGGAGCGAATCCTCCCAGACGTCGCGGGCATAGGGGTTGTATCCGGCGACGCCGCCGCCGCCGACATCGGCGTTGTGGCCCTTGGTCACGGTCCAGAAGCGCAGTACGCCTTCATGGAAGACCGGCTTCAGGATGCTGACATCCGGCGGATGATTGTTGCCGTGGTAGACGTCGTTCAAGATGAAGACGTCGCCGTCATGGATGTCGCCGGCGAAGCGGTCGGCGATCGCCTGGTAGGCGCTCGGCAGCGAGCCGGCGAGGACGGGGATGTAGTCCTTGGTCGCGACCCACTGGCCGCTGGCGGTGAAGATGCCGGTGACGAAGTCGCGCACCTGGAAGATCAGCGAGCGCGAGGTCAGGAGCATCGTCTCCGCCATCTGGGTGGAGATGGCGATAAGCCGGTTCTCGATCACCGTCGCCAGGATCGGGTCTACGCGGGTGCTCATCAGTGGGGCGCTCCTGTCGCGGATGCGGCCGGGCTGAGCCGGGCGCGGATGGCGTCGAGCGACCGGGAGGCGTCGTGCAGCAGGTAGTCGCCGGTGGCGGCGACGACCAGGCGGAACGCCTCGGGCACGACGATCGTGCTGGTGGGAAGCTCGACCAGGGCGGGGCCATCCACGGCGGCGCCGGGATCGAGCGTCTCGCCGTCGAGGACGGGCACGTCGCGATAGGCGCCGCCGAACCAGGCCGATCGCCGCGAGGGCGCGGTCGTCGCGCCGGAGGGCGCGGCGATCTCCCCCGAGGGCGCGGCCGTCACGGCGCCGCGCGCCAGCAGGCGGATGTTGACGATCTCGACGGCATCGGCCGGCTGCGAATGGCCGAAGCGCTCGTGGTGGCTGCGGTGGAACTGGGCGACGAGCGCGGCTGCGTCGGTGAACGGCACCGCCACCTCGTGCACCTGGCCGATATAGCGCAGATCGGCCGAGCGGATGAAGGAGAGCGCCTCGCGGTCGATGCCCTCGGCGGTGAATTCGCGGATCGCCAGCGCCTCCAGCGCGGCGAACTCGCTTTCGAGGTCGAGGCGCGGATCGTGCGGGTCGGCGATGGCGAGCGTGCGCACGTAATAGCGCGCATAGTCGGAGAGCAGCATGCCGCCGGCGCAGAGCACCGAGGCGTTGCGCGGCACGATGACGAGCGGAATGTCGAGGTCGCGCGCCAGCGCCGCCGCGTGCAGCGGGCCGGCGCCGCCGGCCGCCACGATGGCGAAGCCGCGCGGATCGAGGCCCCTGCGGATCGTCGCCAGGCGCAGGCTGTCGGTCATTTCGGCATTGATGGTGCGATAGATGCCGTCGGCCGCCGTCTCGATGCCGAGGCCGAGACGGGCGCCGACCGCGCCGACGGCCTCGCGGGCCCGGCCGACGTCGAGCGCGACGCTGGCGTTGAACTTGTCGGGGTTCAGGTAGCCGAGGACGAGATTGGCGTCGGTGACGGTGGCCTCCGTGCCGCCGCGGCCATAGCCGGCCGGCCCGGGCGAGGCGCCGGCGCTCTGCGGACCGACGCGCAGCAGCCCGCCCGCCGTGATCCAGGCGATCGAACCGCCGCCGGCGCCGATGGTGCTGATGTCGAGGATGGGCGTCGAGATCGGGTAGCCGTCGATCTCGCCGCCGCTGGAAATCTCCGTGCGGCCGCCGCGCGACAGGCTGACCTCGAAGCTGGTGCCGCCCATGTCGATGGTCATGACGCTGTCGATGCCGAGCGCGGCGGCGCGGCTGGCCGCGGCCGGCGGCGCGCCGGCCGGGCCGGATAGCAGCGTGTTGACCGCGCGCGCCGCCGCGTTGGCGAGGCTCACCACGCCGCCATTCGACTGCATGATGTAGAGCGGGCGATCGAAGGCATCCTCGGCGAGGCGGGCGGAGAGGCGGTCGAGATAGCGCTCCAGCACCGGGCCGACGGCGGCGTTGAGCACGGTGGTGCTGGTGCGTTCGTAGAAGCGGACTTCCGGCGCGACGCGCGACGACAGGCTGATGAAGACGCCCGGCAGCTCGGCCGCGAGGATCTCGCCGGCGCGCCGTTCATGCGCATCGTTGAAGAAGGAGAAGACGAAGCTGACGGCGACGGCGGCGACGCCCTCGGCCCTGAAATAGGCGGCCGCCGCCCGGACCGCCGCCTCGTCGAGGGCGAGCGTCACCGTGCCGTCGCGGTCGAGCCGTTCCGGCACCGCCACCACGAGCGCGCGCGGCACCAGCGGCTTCGGCGGCCTGGCCTTGGAGTTGAACTGGTCCTCGCGATGGCCCTGCCGCGCCAGCAGTATGTCGCGAAAGCCGTCCGTCGTCAGCAGGCCCGTCTTCGCCGTCGCCCCGGTCAAGAGGGCATTGGTGGTGATGGTGGTGCCATGGACGATCGTGTCGACCCGCGCCAGCAGGTCGCGCCGGGAGGCGAGGCCGAGATCGCCGGCGATGAGGTCGAGGCCGGCGAAGAAGCCGTCGGAGGGATCCTGCGGCGTCGAGCTGGTCTTGTAGGTGCGCTCGCGGCCTGTCTCGTCGCGCAGGACGAGGTCGGTGAAGGTGCCGCCGATGTCGATGGCAAGGCGCAGCGGGCGCGTCCGGCCGGTGGGGAAGGGGGCGTTCATGCGGTTTCGGGCGCCTTACGCGTTGGAGGGGCTGGCGGGCGGCGCGGCGGCGACAAGCGCGGCCCTGCCGGCGTTGAGCAGCGCGAAATCGGCCTGCGGCGTGTGGATCCGTCCGGTCAGCGCGTCGCGGTGATGCCGCTCGAGCGGATTGTGGCGGCTGTGGCCGGGATTGCCGGTCAGCTCCAGCGCGGCATTGGTGATCGCGATGGCGTTGCTGGTGACGAGATGCTTGAGCAGCGGCGCGAAGGCCCGGGCCTGGCGCTGCTCGGCCTCCGTGCCGGCGTCGATCGCGGCGGCGACATCGTCGAGCAGGCGGTCGCTCGTCTGGCGCTGCAGCTCGATCTGGCCGACCGCGGTCTGGAAGCGCGGCAGCGTCGCGAGCGGCGCGCCGAGGCCCGACGGCGTGCGGTGGTTCAGATAATGCAGCAGCCAGTCGCGCGCCGCGCGGGCGACGCCGTTATAGAGCGAGGCGACGAGGACGCAGGCCCAGCCCTGGCGGCGGGCGTCGTAGAGCGGCCGCGACGAGGGGCCGTCGGAGACGACGAAATCGGCCGGGATCTCGACATCCTCGAAATGGACGTCATGGCTGCCGGAGGCGCGGAGGCCGATATGGTCCCACGTCGCCTCGACGCGAATGCCGGGCTGGCGGGCGTCGACCAGCACGATGCCGGAGCGCTGGCCCTTTTCGTCGTCGAGCGTGACCGAGAGCAGGATCCAGCGCAGCACCGGGATGCCGGTCGCGTAGATCTTGCGGCCGTCGAGCCGCCAGGAACCCCCGGCGTTTCGGACCGCACGTGTCGTCGGAAGGCCGCCGCGCGCCGGCGTGCCGAGCTCCGGCTCGACGTTGACGGCATTGATCCAGGCGCCTTCGTCGCGCACCGAAGCGAGCACGGCCCGGCGCGCCGCCTCGGGCCAGCCATGATCCTCGCGCGCCAGCTCGGCCAGGAAGAGCAGCTGCCAGACGGTCACCAGCGCGACCGAGGGATCGGCGGCGCCGAGCCGCTCCACCACCTGCCGCGCCCGCGCCAGGTCGAGATTCCAGCCGCCATGCGACTGCGGCGCCGTCAGCCTCGGCACGCCGAGCGCGACCAGCTTCGGGAATGCCTCGGCGGGAAACGTGCCGTCGCGGTCATGCCGGGCCGCACCGTCCGCGAGTTCGCGCAGCAGATGCTCAAACCCGGGTTCGAAGCCCGGCGGCCAATCGGCGCCGTCAGGACGCGGGACCAGGCCAGCGTCACGCGCTGCCGCACCAAAAGCCATGTCGTCTATCCATCTGCGGCGCCCGGAGAGCGGCGCCGTTCCTCATCGAGGCGAAGATAGGGAAGACGTATTCAGGCGCAATTTGAAAGTTTTGTCCCGACAGTTTTGAAAAACTAAACTGTTCCACCGGAATGAAGCGCGTTGTCTTTGTTGCAATCCGGTATTCAAGGGATGAAATGAGCGACAATTGATGATTTTTGCTAAAGTACGACTGCAAGAATACCAATTTGACGGAAAAATCAATTCGCCCTAGCGATCCCATACGGTCGCATTCGGCTTGGTCGGCGGCCTCCCGATCCCCTTTCGTCAGCATGCATCATGAACATCAGCCAAACTCCGGTCGTCCCGTCGAACGCAAGCCATGCCGTTCCGATCGCGCGCGTCTTCGACAATGACCGCTCGTCCGCCGCCTACCGGCTCCGCATCGCGCTGCATCTGAAGCAACTCGACCCGAAGCGGGACCCGGTCGTGATCCATGGCGCGGCCGCCACCCATCGCGAGCCGGTCTATGCCGGCATCAATCCGCAGCGTCTGGTTCCGGCGATCGAGCTCGTCGACGGCACGGTACTAACCCAGACGCTGGCGATCATCGAATATCTGGACGAGCTGGTTCCGGCGCCGCCGCTTCTGCCGAAGGGCGCCGCCGCGCGTGCCGCCGCGCGCTCCGTGGCGCTTGCGGTCGCCTGCGACATCCATCCGTTCGGCACGCCGCGCGTCGGCCTCTATCTCGGCGAGACCGCCGGTCTCGCCGCCGACGCCGTGCGCGACTGGACCCGCCATTGGGTGGGGGAAGGGCTCGACTCGGTCGAGCGCCTCGTCGCCCTCCACCGCAAGGGCCGCTACGCGATCGACGATGCGCCGGGGATCGCCGACATCTTCCTGGCGCCCCAGGCGCTGGTCGCCGAGCGCCTGGGGTTCGACCTCGGGCGGTGGCCGATCCTCGCCGAGGTCGTCGCTTCGCTCCGCCGTCTGCCGGCCTTCAGCGAGACGGCTCCGGCCTGAGGCTGATGCGGCGGCGCCGTCGCGAGGGCTTGTCCGGCGCGCCGGGGCGGCACGGATGATTTTTCCGCTTGTCGCTCGCAACGTGGCAATTCTGATTTTGTCTATCAATTTAATCGTTATTACGTTCGGCCTCACTCAGTCCAACGTCCTGGATGAATTGGTGGCTTGCTTTGTCCGATAGGCAAATCTGGTATACGCGCTGCCCGGTGCCGACCGCGCTCGGTGTCGCGGTGCGGCGCGGGAATCTCGACTTGGCGCTGGCGCATCTCGGTGTCGGCTTCGCCTCGATCCAGCTCTCCGGCGATCGCGTCAAGCAGGCTTCCCACTTCACCCATGTGCTGCCGGATTCGATCCGGCACGGCGGCAATACGCCGGCCATCTTCGCCCGCTCGCAAGGCGCCGATACCCGCGTCGTCGCCCTTTCCTGGACGCCGACCGCGCATCCGATCCTGACCCTGCCGCAGAGCGGCATCCGCTCGGTGCGCGATCTCAAGGGCCGTCGCCTCGCCCTGTCGTCGCGGCCGAACGAGCCGATCGATTTCTGGCGCGCCGCCGCGCTCGCCGCCTATGAAACGGCTCTGGCCAGCGAGGGGCTGACGCTCTCCGACGTCGAACTCGTCGACCTCTCCGTCGCGCGCGCCTATCTCGACGATGGCCGCCTGCTTCCCGGACGCCTCGCCGCCGGCGGCGACCTGCAGCGCGAGGAAGTGTTCGCGCTGATCCGTGGCGAGGTCGACGCGATCTATTCGCAGTCCTCCTTCGCCGCCGAGGTCGTGTCGTTCACCCGCGCGCAGGTGATCTACGACGTCGGCAGCCATCCCGATCCGCTGGCCCGCGCCAACAACGCGCTGCCCGAGGCCTTCACCGTCTCGGCCTCTCTGATCGAGCGGGAGTTCGAGGCCGTCGCGACCATCCTGGCGCATTCGCTCGCCGCCGCCGAATGGGCTGCCGGCCATCACCGCGAGGCGGTGCGCATCGTCGCCTCCGAACAGCGCGTCGCCGAGGAGACCGTCGAGGTCGCCTATGGCGACCAGCTCACCGGCCGGCTCGACATCGACCTGTCGCCGTTCCGCCGCACCGCGCTGGCGCGGCGGAAGGATTTCCTGCTGCGGCACGGCTTCATCAGGGCCGATTTCGATCTCGACGGCTGGATCGATCCGCGTCCGCTCGAGCGCGCGCGGGAGATCGTCGCTTCGTGGCGTGCGGACGGACTGGAGCCCGGCGAACTGCCGGAGCCGCCCTTCGTCGCCACGCCGGAGGCCCGCGAACGGGTGCATCTCGCATGAACCAGCATGTTTCCCCGCCGGCCGGGGCCGGAACCGACGCCTTCGATGCCGCCAGGGTCCTGCCGCCCGCTTCGGTCGATGCGGCGGCGCCCGTCCGGTTCGCACGCGCCTTCGGCGCCCATCTCGCCCGCCAGGCCACGTCGCGCGAGCGCGCCGGTGTCCGGCCGACCGAGGAAGTGGCGATCCTGAAGTCGAGCGGGCTCGTCAACCTCCTGATCCCGGAACGCTTCGGCGGCCTCGGCGCGACCATACCGACGGCGTTGCAGGTGCTGGTCGAGCTCTCGCGCGGCGACGCCTCGATCGGCGCGCTGCTCTGCTATCACTATACGAATTCCGGCGTCGGCCGCCTGTTCGACATCGACGGCGACGCCGAGGCGCTGGAGCGCCGTTCGGCGGCGGAGCGCTGGTTCTGGGGCAATGTCAGCCAGCCCGGCGCGCGCGGCCTGAAGGCGCGTCCGGATGGCGACGGCTTCCGGCTGAACGGCGTCAAGCACTGGAGCACCGGCCCGTCGCTGGCCGACGTCACCACGGTGCTGTCGCACCGCGACGACGTCGCCGAACTGCTCTATGCCTATATCCCGGCCGATCGGCAGGGCCTGCGCTACGAGAACGACTGGGACCATCTCGGGCTCCGCCGCGCCGAGACCGTGACGATCGGTTTCGACAACGTCGAGGTTCGGCCGGAGGAAGTCTTCAAGTCGAGCTACGGGCCGGTGACTTCGTTCCCGCCGCTCTACGTGGCGATCGGCGAGCTCTATTTCGCCAGCGTCTATCTCGGCTCGACCCTTGGCGCACTCGACGCGGCTTCGGCCTATGCGCGCGAACATGGCCGCCCCGCGCCGGGTTCGGGCGTCGAGCGGGCGACGGGGGACCCCTATGTCCTGCATCAGTTCGGCTCGTTCTGGACCGATGCCGAGGCGGGCACCGCCTTCCTGCGCCAGGTCGCCGGGGAGGTCCAGGACGGTTTCGACCGCCGTCGCACGATCACCGCGCCGGAGCGCGCCGCGCTTGGCGTCCGCGCCAGTGCGGTTCGCGCCTTCCTGACCAAGGTCGGCCTCGACGTGACGCCGCGCGTCTACGAGCTGACGGGCGCGCGCGCCTCGCACAATGATCTCGGCTTCGACCGCTTCTGGCGCGACATCCGCATCCACACCCTGCACGACAGCCAGCACTACAAGCTGCGCGCGATCGGCGACTTCGCGCTGAACGGCGAAGCGCACGAGCCGCCGTCCTTCGCCTGATTGCCCGGATCCCCTGCGATGACCATCCAATCCCCCATCAAGATCGCGGCGCGCCCCCTGGTGCCGCCGCGCAATGACGATCACCTGCGGGCGCGCTCGCTGTTCGACCGGCCGCATTCGCCGCTGGAGGCGAAGTGGCTCGCCGTGGCGCGCGAGGTCTCGGCCGAATTCACCGCTGCCGCCGTCGAGGGCTACAAGACGCGCCGCCGCCCGACGGCGGAGATCGAGCGGCTGAAATCCTCCGGCCTCTCGACGCTGCTGATCCCGGAAGCGCAGGGTGGCGGCGGCGGCGACTGGCGCCTCGTCGTCGAGGTGATCCGCGAGATCGCCGCCGGCAACGGCTCGCTCGGCGTGCTGCTGACGCACCATTATTTCGGCATCGAGGGGCTCGGCTCGCTGCCCGAGCCGGCGCGCAGCCGCGCCTATGCCGAGGCCGTCACGACCAAGCCGTTTCGCGGCGTGATCGCCAATCCGCGCGATCCCGAGATCGTCGCGACGCCGATCGGCGGCGGCAAGTTCGCGCTGAACGGCCGCAAGAGCTTCTGCACCGGCGCCGCCTTCGCCGACATCATCGGCGCGCAGGTGCGCCGGGCCGATACGCGGCAATATGTGCTGGCGGTGCTGCGTCCGCCGCTCGAAGGCCTCGTCCATCAGGGTGACTGGGACAGCATCGGCCTGCCGCAGGGCGACAGCGGCTCGTTCACGCTCGACAACGTCATCGTCGACGAGAGCGACCTGCTCGCCTTCGGCCCGGCGCCCGAGGGTGACGAGACGCCCGAACCGAGCCTCGGCCCGCTTGGCGTGCCTTCCGGCAATCTCGCCTTTTCGAACGTCTATCTCGGCACCGCCGTCGGGGCGCTCCGCGCCGCGCGCAGCTACATCCAGAACGAAACCCGGCCCTGGATCCTGTCGCCGGCCGACCGGGCCGCCGACGATCCGCTTGTTATCAACGCCTTCGGCGATCTGTGGCTGCAGCTCGAATCGGCGCTCGCGGTCGCCAATCATGCCGCCGAACGGGTGCAGGCCGCCAAGAACCTGCCGCGCGAGGCACTGACCGAGGAACAGCTCGGCGAGCTTCGGGTGGTGGTGGCGGCGCTCAAGGTCGCCGCGACCCGCGCCAGCGTCGACATCACCTCGAAGATCTTCGAGCTGATGGGCGCGCGCGCGGCCGCCAACAAATACGGCTTCGACCGCTTCTGGCGCGATGCCCGCACCTACACGCTGCACAGCCCGGTCTTCTACAAGGTCCGTGAGCTCGGCGAATGGGGGCTCAACGGCGCCTATCCGCCCGCGACCTTCTACACCTGAGGGGAGGCGGGCCATGAACAGGCATCAGAGCTTCGACCGTCTGCCCGGCTCCTATGACGCGGCCGAGCGACGTGCGCTCGCCGCCGAATATCGCGGCAGCTTCCTGCCGACGCGGCGGTCGCCCGTCCTGGACGATCCGGCGGAGGCGGTGCAGGTCGCCCGCCAGTTCGCCGCCGAGATCACTGAGACCTCGGCCGATCGCGAGATCGAGCCGATCCCGCCTTTGGTCGAGCTGGAGCGCGCCTCGGCGCTCGGCCTGACGAGCCTGTTCGTGCCGCGCTCGCATGGCGGGCCGGAGGCCGGCTACTGGACGCTCGCCCAGGTGATCCGCACCGTCGCCGAGGCCAATCCGAGCGTCGCGCAGATCCTGATCGCGCAGTATTCGCTCGGCGACGTCATCACCGACCAGGGCACGGTCGCGCAGAAGGACCACTTCCTGCCGCTGATCGTTGCGGGCGCCCGCATCGCCAACGCGCTGACCGAGGCGCGGACGAAATCGGCGGCCGATTTCACCACGCGGCTGTCGCGCCGACCCGAGGGCGGCTGGCGGCTCGATGGCGAGAAATTCTATACGACCGGCTCCTATGTCGCGCATTTCTTCCCGGTGCTCGCCACCGACGAGGATGGTGCCGTCGTGTTCGCCTTGGTGGCGCGCGACGCGGTTGGCCTCACCATTCTCGACGACTGGCGCGGCGTCGGCCAGCGCGCGACGGTGAGCGGCACCGCCCGCTTCGACGGCGTGCCGGTCGAGGACATCGCCGTCATCCGGCCGGACGGGCCGTCGCTGCCGCATAGCGGCAATACCTTCGCGCAGCTGCTGCACGCGGCCGTCGATGTCGGCATCGCCGAGGGCGCGCTCGCCGCCGCCGCCGATTTCCTGACGCAGAAGGCGCGCGCCTGGCCGGAGGCAGGCGTCGAGCGTGCCTCGCAGGAGCCGCACACCATCCGCACCTTCGGCGAGCTGAAGGTGCTCGCGCTCGCCGCCGACGCGCTGGTCGAGCGGGCGGCCGGAATTCTCGACCGGCTGCGCCGCACGCCGCGCGATGCGGGGCTGCAGACCGAGGCGGTGCTCGCCGTCGCCGCGGCGCGCGCGGCGGCCGACCATGCCGCGCTCACCGTCTCGAACGAGATCTTCGCGCTCGGCGGTGCCCGCGCCTCGCTCGAGGCCTGGAACCTCGACCGCTTCTGGCGCAACGCCCGCACCCACACCGTCCACGATCCGATCCGCTGGCGCCACCACGCTATCGGCGACTTCCACCTGAACGGCGCCGTGCCGCCGGACAATGCCCGTAGCGCGCGCCGCGGTTCGTGACCGGGGCGAGAGCAGGAGGTTTCATGGCTAAGGAAATCAGGCCGGGCAGAGCGGTCGATACGATCTGGTACACGCGCTGCCCGGTTCCGACCGCGTTCAGCCTGGCGATCCAGTCGGGCGCGCTTGAACGGGAATTCGCCGCCGACGGCATCCGCATAGCCTCGCTGCAGCAGGTGGCCGATCGCAGCGTGCTGCAATCGCACTTCAATCACAGCCTGGAGGACTCGTTCCGCTATGGCGGCAACATCCCGCCGATCTGGGCGCGCTCGGAAGGCGCCGACACCAAGCTGATCGGGCTGGCGCTGATCGACGCGCCGCATGTGGTCCTGACGCTGCCGGAATCGGGCATCCGCACGGTCGCCGATCTCAAGGGCAAGCGGCTCTCCGTGCCGCGCCGCGTCAACGACCAGATCGATTTCTGGCGCGCCGGCGCGATCCGAACCTATGAGGTGGCGCTGGCGAGCGAGGGGCTGAGCCTCGACGATGTCGAGCTCGTCGACGTGCCGATCGCCCAGGGCTACATCGACCCGAATGGCGGTTCCGCGCTGACCGGCTCGATCTTCGCCTCGGCGCGGGGCAGGGGACCGCTCTCGGGCGACCTGTTCGCGCTGGTGGAAGGCCGCGTCGACGCGATCTTCACCGAAAGCTCGTTCGCGACCCACCTCCGCCGCTTCCTCGGCGCGCATGTCGTCTACGACGTCCACAGCCATCCAGATCCGCGCGTCCGGCACAACAACGCCATCCCGCAGGCCTTCACCGTCAGCGCCGCGCTGGTGCGCGACCGGCCGGATCTGGTGGCGCGCGTCGTCGCGCAGGCGATCCTGGCGGCGGAACGGGCGCGACGCGAGCGCGAGCACGTCATCCACGTCACGGCGCTCGAGGCCAATGTGCCGGAGGAGGTCGCCGACGCCACCTATCCGCTGCTCGAACAGCAGCTGGCGACGTCGCTCTCGCCCGAGCTTCGCGACCTGATCCATCTGCGCAAGCAGTTCCTGCTGAGCCACGGCTTCATCCGCACGGATTTCGATCTCGACGACTGGATCGATCCGCAGCCGCTCCGCGATGCGCATGCCCTTCTGGCCGAGCGCGGCCTCCTGCGTTCCGCCGCCTGACCCTTCCCTCCAGCACCACGGATCTCCGCATCATGTCCGCGACCTTGCCTCGGTCTCCTTCCACCCGCGCCCGGCTGCTGCGGCTCGCCGCCGCGATCGTCGCGCCCGCGCTGCTTATCGGCGCGGCGGCGGGCGCGCGCGCCGACGACGCCGCCACGGCCAAGGCGGCCGCCGAGGCGGCGAAGATCGTCGAGGCGCATCGCGGCACGCCTGAATTCTGGGCGCCGCCGGCCTTCGATGCCACGCCGGCGCGCGGCAAGACGGTCTGGTGGATCTCCGACTACAAGACCAACATCCTGAAGCAGTGGGCGCTGCAGGGCGAGACGGCCGCGGCCGAGGCGGGGCTGAAGTTCCACCTCTATGACGGCGGCGGCTCGGTGCCCGAGCAGGTGCGCGGCTTCGAGCTCGCCATCGCCGCCAAGGCCGATGCCATCGTGCTCGGCACGGGCTATCCGGCCGTCGCCTTCACCGCGCAGGTGGCGCAGGCGAAGGCGGCCGGCATCCCGGTCTTCTCGATCAACAGCCATCCGCTCGGCCCGGACGCGCCGCCGCGCGTCGACGGCCACGTCGCCGACATCTCCTATGACTACCCGGCGGCCGGCCGGTTGCTGGCCGACTGGTTCGTCGCCGATTCCGGCGGCAAGGGCCACGTCCTCCTGGTCGACATCACCGGCCTGCCGAGCGCCGGCTGGACGCTGGACGGGTTCCGCGCGGAGACGAAGCGCCTCGGCGTTCCCGTCACCATCTCGGAGGCGGCGACCAGCCTCGGCCCGTCGGTGCAGACCGACCTCGCCAATCTGGCCGGCACGTCGCTGCTGCGCGATCCGTCGATCGGCTACATCATCCCGCCCTTCGACGATTTCGCGCTGTTTATCCAGACCGGCCTTTCGCAGGCCGGCGCTTCCGGCGCCAAGGTGAAGACGGCCGGCTTCAATGCCGTGCTGACCCAGGTCGGCAACCTGAAGCGCGGCGGCACGCAGCTCGCCATCGATCTCGGCGGACCGAACCAGTGGTTCTCCTACGCCGTCATCGACAATGTCCTGCGCGTGCTGTCCGGCCAGCCGGCGATCCACGACTACCGGATCGGCTACAAGGTCTTCGATCACGAGAACACGCAGTCGATCGATGCCACCAGGGAGGTCGCCACCGACTGGTATGGCGTCGATTATGGCGCGCGGTTCAAAGAGCTCTGGGGCGCGAAGTGACCGTCGCCGGGCTTGCCGTCGACCACGGCGCGGGCGGGACGCCGGCGCTGCGCCTCGCCGGGGCGACCATGGCCTTCGGCGGGGTGACGGTGCTGCGCGATGCGGCGATCGGCCTCGGGCGCGGCGAGATCCGCGCCCTCGTCGGCAAGAACGGCTCCGGCAAGTCGACGCTGATCAAGATCCTGTCCGGCTATCATCGCCCGCAGCCGGGCGCCGTGCTGGAGATCGCCGGCCAGCGCTACGCGTTTCCGATCCGGCCGGAGCGGCTTCGCGCCGCCGGCCTTTCCTTCATCCACCAGGATCTCGGCCTCGTTCCCGAGGCGAGCGTGCTCGACAATGTGCTGGTCGGCCGCTTCGCCGGCGGACGGGTGGCGCCGATCGGCTGGCGCGGCGAGCGCGAGCGGGTGCGCCGGGTGCTGGCGCGCTTCGAGCTCGACGCGCCGCTCGACCGGCCGGTGCGGCTCCTGTCGCCGGTCGAGCGCGCCTTCGTCGCGATCGCGCGCGGCTTCATCGACGCCGAGGCGCAGGGCGGCGTGCTCGTGCTCGACGAGCCGACGGCGTTCCTGCCGCAGGAGGATGTCGGCCGCCTGTTCCAGGCGATCCGCGGCCTCGCCGCCTCCGGCCAGGCGATCCTCTATGTCAGCCACCGGCTCGACGAGATCCTCGACCTGACCCACACCGTCACCGTGCTGCGCGACGGCAACATCGTGCATGACGACGTCACGGCCAACCTCACCGAGGACGAGCTCGTCCGCCACATCCTCGGCGAGGACGTCCGCACCTTCTATCCGGCGCTCGCCGCCGCGAAGGCGGAACCGGCGCTCGCCGTCGACGGCCTTTCCGGCCGTGGCGTCGCGGACGTCTCGTTCGCGTTGAAGAAGGGCGAGATCCTCGGCGTCTCGGGCCTGGCCGGCGCGGGCTGGGAGACGCTGCCCTATCTGCTTTCCGGCGCCACGCCGGCCCGCGCCGGCACGATCCGCACCGAGGCGGGCCGCACGGACGCCGCCGCCCTGCGGCCGGATCGCGCCCGCCGGCTCGGCATCGCGCTCTTGCCGGCCGACCGCCAGAAGGCGAGCGGCGCGCAGGCGCTGTCGCTGCGCGAAAACGCCAGCCTGCCGGTGCTCGGCCGCTATTTCCGTCGTGGGCTGATGCGGCGGGGCGCCGAGCGCGCCGCGACCGCCGAACTGCTGCGCAGCTTCCAGGTCCGCCCCGCCATTCCCGAGGCGCCGCTCCGGACGCTTTCCGGCGGCAACCAGCAGAAGCTGCTGCTCGGCAAATGGATCCAGACCAAGCCCGGCGTGCTCGTGCTGCACGAGCCGACGCAGGGCGTCGATGTCGGCTCCAAGCAGGACATCTTCCGGAAGATCGAGGAGATCGCCGCCTCCGGCGTCGCGGTGATCCTCGCCAGCGCGGAGAGCGAGGACCTGGCGCGTCTCTGCCATCGCGTGCTCGTGCTCCGGCGCGGTGCGGTCGCCGGGATCCTGGAGGGCGACCAGCTCTCCGAAACCGCCATCAACGATCTGAGTTTCCGCGGCCACGGCGCAGGCGGGGCAGCTGGAGGTACGCAATGACCGACGATACCATCGCCATCGGCCGCCCCACCGGCGGCACCTTCGCCTTCGCGCGCGGCCTGCTCGATTTCGAGCGCTACGGCCTCGTCTATGTCTGGCTGCTGCTGATCCTCGTGTTCAGCCTGTTCGTTCCGTCCTTCTTCCGCCTCTCGACCTTCCAGATCATCCTCGGCTCGCAGGCGACGCAGATCATCGTCACCCTCGCCGTGGTGGTGGCGCTGCTCGGGGGCGAGTTCGATCTTTCGGTCGCGAATGTCGTGGCGGTGGCCGGCACGGCGACCGTGACGCTCAACACCGATTTCGGCTGGCCGATCGGCATCACGCTCGTCGCCGTGCTGGCGGCGGCGATCGCCTTCGGCGCGCTGAACGCCTTCGTCTCGGTGGCGGTCGGGGTGCCGTCGATCATCACCACGCTCGGCTCCGGCACGCTGCTGATGGGCCTTTCGACCGGCTGGGCCGGCTCGGCGCCGCGCGGCGGCGTCGATGGCGGCTTCGTCGCGCTCGCCTCCGCGCCGATCTTCGGCCTGCCGCTGTCGATCTACACGACCTTCGCGATCGGCATCGCGCTCTACTACGTGCTGGAGCACACGCCGCTCGGCCGCGCCTTCGTCTTCGCCGGGCAGAATGCCGAGGTCGCGCGCCTCGCCGGCATTCGCGTCGACCGGCTTCGCGCCGCGTCGCTGGTCTGGTCGGCGGTGTTCTCGGCGCTGGCCGGCATCCTGCTGGTCGGCATCACGGGCGCCTCGGTGCCGGCCGTCGCCAGCGGCTACCTGCTGCCGGCCTTCGCCGGCGCCTTCCTCGGCAGCACCGTGATCCGGCCGGGCCGCTTCAACGTGCCGGGTGTCTTCGTCGCGATCTATTTCCTCGTCACCGGCGTCACCGGCCTGCAGCTGCTCGGCTATACCGGCTGGGTCAACGACGTCTTCTACGGCGCCTCGCTGGTGATCGCCGTGCTTCTGACCCAGATCGTGGCGCGCCGGCGGCGCAACCGGGCATTGGCCGGCGGCTGATCCGACGCCGAAACGGATCCTTGCCAGGGCGCTTCGTCGTTTCGCGCGAAACGGGAAGCGCCCTGCCGCGTTTCAGAACGGGGCGTTCCGGTCCGGCACGACGATTTTTCAGCAGTCGTCCGTAGTCGTTCGCGCCCGGTTCGCTGGAAAACTATGTCCCGGTCCCGCGATCATTTGGTAATTCTTCCGTTACATCGGCTATTCTTGATAAATTCTCATAGGATCGTGTCAATTAACAAAATTGACCTCAATCAGGATCTCTCGTCTATTGGCGCGGCTCAACGATCGGGGCGAGATCTCGTCCTTGGGGCCGATCGTCCAGCCGGGGCCCGCCGGCGACCACGGCGCCGGGTAGTTCCTTTGGGAACGCTCGCCGCTTCTTCCGTTCGACAGGGATGACCCATGCGCCTGCCGCCCAATCTCGACATGGATGTGCTGCGCAGCTTCGTGCTCGGCATCCAGCTGAACAGCTTCGCCCAGGCGGCGCAGCGCATCGGCCGGTCTCAATCGGCGGTCAGCCTGCAGATGCGCAAGCTGGAACAGCAGGCGAATTGCGAGGTATTCCGCAAGAACGGCCGCGGCCTGCAGCTGACCGAGGTCGGCGAGACGCTGTTCCGCTATGCCCAGCGCATCCTCGAGCTCAATGACGAGGCGATCAGCGCCGTCGATCGCTCCGACATGTCCGGCCGGATCTCGATCGGCATGCCGCCCGATTTCGCCGAGACCTGGCTGCCCGGCGTGCTCGGCCGCTTTGCGCGGGTGCATCCGAACGTGCTGGTCGAGGCGCGGGTCGATCGCGGCGCGACGCTGCTGGAGGATCTCGGCGCCGGCCAGATCGATCTCGTCCTGCTCTGGGGCGACACCCAGGCCGAACCCAACCGGCCGGGGCGGAGCCTCGCCGAGTTTCCGATCGTCTGGGTGGGGCCGGAAGGTTTTGATCCCGACGCGGCCGATCCGCTGCCGCTGGTGATGATGGGCGCGCCCTGCATGTTCCGCTCCGCCGGCATGTCGGCGCTCGACGCCGCCGGCCGGCCATGGCGCCTGGCCTTCACCAGCACCAGCCTCTCCGGCCTCTGGGGCGCGGTGACCGCCGGCCTCGGCGTCACCATTCGCACGCCGGAGGGCATTCCGCCACATCTGAGGATCCTGCGCCATCCGTCGCTGCCCGATCTCGGCCGCACCCGCCTCCGGATCCACACCACGGCGAGCCCGTCGCCGCCGGTCAAGCGCTTCACCTCGATCCTGGAGGAATACATGTCGATCCATTTCGCCAAGACCAACCTGCTGCCGCGCCTCGCCGCCGTCGGCTGAAGGGGGCAGGGCCGTCGGGCTTCGCCGCGCCGGCCTTGCATTGGAACCGCTGCCGCGCTGCACTGCGCGGACCCGCCGCCGCCGGGACCCGGCACCGAACTTCAGGGAGACCCAAGCCATGTCCGAACCCTTCCGCCAGCCTCGCCCGGGATCCGGCGCATGACCGGGCAGGCCGCGATCGATCCCGGCACGTTCTGGAAGGTGCTCGGCGAGCGCGCCATCGGCATGACGCTGGTGACGACGACAGGCAGCGAGGGGCCGATCGGCTTCATTGGCCTTTCGGCCGCGCATGTCTCGGCCTCGCCGCCGACCCTGCTCGTCTCGCTCGACCACAAGACGGCGGCGCGTGCGCCCATTTTGGAACGGCGCCATTTCGCGGTTCACTACCTAGCCCGCGAGCATCAGCCGCTGGCCGAGCTCTTCGCCGATCGGCAGAGCGACCGGGCGGCCCGCTTCGCCTCGCCGGACTGGTCCACCCTCGGCACCGGCGCGCCGGTGCTGAAGACGGCGCTCGGCGTCTTCGATTGCGCCGTGACCGACGTGGTCGAGCGCGAGAACACGACGGTCGTCTTCGGCCGGGTAGTCGACTGGCTCACCCGCGGGAACGGCGATCCGCTGATCTATTTCCGCGGAAAACACCTGGCGTGATCGGCCACCGGCCGTCGGGCACGCCACGCGGCCGCCGCTATCCCTTTCCCGCTTGCGGGACCCTGTTCGAAAGGACCCACCATGAGCCACGACAGCCACGGTCACACGCACGACCATGACGCCCATCCCGATCACGACCATGGCTCCGGGCGCTGGAAGCATGACGGCGTGCGCGTGATCAAGGGCGACAAGCTCGATGCCAACACCGCCCAGACGCCCGGCATGCTGCGGCAGGCGGCGATCAACCAGGCCCGCGTCGGCGCGCAGAAGATCTGGGCCGGGACGGTGCGCATCGAGCCGAACGCCAAGACCGGCGTCCACCATCACGGCGAGCTCGAAAGCGTGATCTATGTCGTCAGCGGCCGGGCGCGCATGCGCTGGGGCGATCGGCTCGAATATGTCGCCGAGGCGGAGGCGGGCGATTTCATCTTCGTGCCGCCCTTCGTCCCGCACCAGGAAATCAACGCCGACCCGACCGAGCCGCTGCAATGCGTGCTGGTGCGCTCGGACAATGAGGCGGTGGTGGTGAACATCGATACGGTCGACCCCGTCGAGAAGCCCGAGGCGGTCTACTGGGTCGACCCGATCCACAAGCACCCATAGCCGACGCGGGGGGCGGATCCATCGCCTCTCACGATGGCGTGCGGGTCATACCTAGCCAGCCGCCGGGTGGCGCCTTAGGTTTTCCCTCACCGTCATCCGTCGAGAGGAACGACCATGGAAATCAGACGATCCGGCTCCCAGCCCTCCGGCAAGGGACCGGCGGATTGGTTCACGGGCAGCGTGCGGGTCGACCCGTTGTTCAACGGCTTCGATCCGGCGCGCGTGCAGGGGGCGCATGTCACCTTCGAGCCCGGGGCGCGGACCGTCTGGCACACGCATCCGCTGGGGCAGACCCTGATCGTCACCTCGGGACGCGGCCTGGCCCAGCGCCTCGGCGGCCCGGTCGAGACCATCCTGCCGGGCGACGTCGTCTGGTTCCCGCCCGGCGAAAAGCACTGGCACGGCGCGGCGGCGACCACCGGAATGACGCATATCGCCATCCAGGAGGTGCTCGACGGCAAGGTCGTCGACTGGATGGAGCCGGTCACCGATACGCAATACGGCGGCTGAACGCCTTTCGTCCGGGAGGAACGCCATGACCCAGAACATCGCCAACAAGGTCGTCGTGATCACCGGCGCCAGCAGCGGCCTCGGCGAGGCCGCTGCCCGCCAGCTTGCCAGCCATGGCGCCAAGCTCACGCTCGGCGCGCGCCGTGTCGACCGGATGCGGGCGCTCGCCAGCGAACTCGGCATTGGCGAGAAGGCCGCATTGGAAACCGACGTCACCGACCGCGACCAGGTCAAGCGCCTGGTCGATCACGCGGTGGCGCTGCACGGCCGGATCGACGTCATCATCAACAACGCCGGCCTGATGCCGAGCTCGCTGCTGGAGCGGCTGAAGGTCGACGAATGGGACCGGATGATCGACGTCAACATCAAGGGCGTGCTCTACGGCATCGCGGCGGCGCTGCCCTACATGCAGGCGCAGAAGAGCGGCCACGTCATCAACGTGGCGTCGGTCGCCGGCCACAAGGTCGGGCCGGGCGGCGCCGTCTATTCCGCCACCAAGCATGCCGTGCGGGTGATTTCGGAGGGGCTGCGCCAGGAAGTGAAGCCCTACAACATCCGCACGACGATCATCTCGCCCGGCGCGGTGGCGACCGAGCTGACCCATACCATCACTGATCCGCAGGTGAAGGCGGGGATGGACAAGACCTACGAGCTGGCGATCCCCGCCGATTCTTTCGGTCGGGCGGTCCTGTTCGCGATGAGCCAGCCCGACGACGTCGACATCAACGAGATCCTGTTCCGCCCGACGGCGCAGGTCTACTAGCACCACCAGCGCAGGTTCGGGCGAGGTTCCGCCCGTGCCTGTCCGAACGACTCAGCCGACCAGCTTGCGCACCCAGGCGGAGACCTCGTCACCGCTGCTCATGTCCGCCTGCACCAGCCCGTCGATCAGGAAGGTCGGCGAGACGTGAATGCCGTTCTGGCGGGCATATTTGCAGTGCCACTTCACCTCGCGGTCGAGGTCGGTAATGGCGAAGGCAGCCTTGAGGGGCACGCCGCTATAGGCTTCCATCCGCTCCAGGATCTGGTTCGGCGTTGTGTCGAGGTTCGGGCCGCCGCAATGATGGTCGAACTCGAACTCCTCGCGATGCGCGCCGACGGCGGCCATGACCTTCTTCGCCGTCTCCTTGCCGCCCGCAAGCGTCGACGCCGCGACGATGGCGCGGGTGATCACGCCGGAATAGAGGTGCCAGGGCTGCGACTGCAGGCGGATCTTGATGGTGATGCGGTCGGCGCCGGCCTGCTCCAGCAGCGCGTCGAGCTTGCCGAAGGCCCGCATCGAATAGGGACAGGTCGGCTCGAGGAAGACCTCCAGCACGCGCGGGCCCGTGCCCCAGGTCAGCGGATCCGCCTGCCAAGTATTGCCAGTCATGCGACGTCTTTCCCTGCTCGAGATAAAGTCATGCAGCCTTGGTTATCCGCCCGGACAGGGTGCGGTCAATCGGCGGCGACGGAGGACGTTCGCCACCGGACGAAGGGGGGCGCGCTTCAATGACCGCCGGAGAACACCAGCGTTTTGAAGGGCAGCACCAGGGCCTGGATCCGCAGCACGATGGCGTGGACCACGCCGACCGTGTCGACGACATGCAGGGCGATCGATTCGAACGTGCCGACGTCCTTCTCGGCCAGCCGGTCGTGATTGTCGGTATAGGCGTTGACGAGGCAGGTGCTGCCCGGCGGAATGCCCTCGAAGCCGCTCTCGTAGAGGGGTTCGAGATAGGCGGTGATCGTCCCCGGCTGCGCGACCTGCTGGACGTCGATCAACTGGTCGGATGCCCGGATCTGGCCCGAGGCGATCAGGCCCTGGACGTTCGACACCACCATCGGAATGATCTTCAGCGGATTGGTGACGCAGGAGGCTTCCGCCAGCATGCCGCGGCGGATGACCTGGGCCTCCAGCTGGTTGAAGCCGGCGATCAGCCCCCATTGGCCGGCCTCCGACGGGATGAGGACGCCGGCGGGGCGCATCAGCGGGTTGACGATGTCGCCCTTGCGAAGGGTGAACTGCTCCAGCCGGCCGTCGACGCCGGCCCGGACTGTCGTCTTGTCGAGATCGACCTGGGCCTCGGCGGCCTGGGCCCTGGCGCTCTCCTGCTGCGCCGGCAGGACCGAGGCGATCTGCGTCTCGGTCGTCTGCTTGCTGGCGACCGCCGCGGCCACCGCGGCCTGGCGACCATTGGCGATGTTCTGCAGCCGCTCCACTTCGCGCGGCGCCACCGAGGGAGAGCCGCGCGACAGCAGCGTCGTTTTCGTCTCCAGTTCGTCGAGGGCCTGCTGATAGGCGCTCTGCGCTTCCTGGATCTGCGCGTCCTGGACCACCAGCTGGGATTTGGCCAGCGTGATCGCCGCGTCGACCTCGGCGAGCCGGCGTTGCGCCGTCTCCAGCGCCGCCGTCTGCTTGGTGCTGTCGAGCAGGAAGATCGGCTCGCCTGCCTTGACGGTGTCCTGGACCGAGACCAGCACCTTTTCCACCCGGCCCGATCCCTCGGGCAGGATCGGGACCGTCCGATAGAACGAGATGGCGTTGGTCGCCGAGGGGTGGAAGTAGAGGATCATCGTGAACAGGGCGATGGTCAGGAAGACGCAGGCCGTGATGCCGTATCGAAGCTCGAACCAGATCGAATAGAGCGTGATCTCCCGGCCGAGCCGCTTGCCCTGGACGAAGCGGCGAAAGAGATAGTCGGGAAGGATCGTGACCAGCGAGCAGAGAAGCAGCTCGATCATGTTTCGCGTCCCTTGTCCGGACCTGCGTTCCCGTCCGTTTCGATCGCCGCTGCCGCGGGGGCTTCCGGTCCCCTGGCCGGGGGCGGCGGTTCCGGCGCCGGACTGGCCGAGACCGCGCCGGCGGCGGGAGGCGGCGGCGCGTCGGGCGGGGCATTCCTGCGGCGCCAGCCGGCGATGTGGGAGAGCGAATTCGCCATGCCGGCGAATGGCGTGTACAGGTCCGGGATCGGAATCAGCGCCAGCAGCAGGGCTGCCACCCAGAACGTCGTGTTGTGGGTAAACAGCCCGAGCAGGGCAAGCACCGCCACCACCTCGAACTGGAGCTTCCCGGCATTGCCATGCGCGATGTGCTCCGGCAGCGCGTGCAGCCGGAAATAGAGGGTGCCGAGGGCGAACAGCAGCACGACCAGGAAGATCGCGCAGCCGATCAGGAAATAGTCCGGCTGGCCGGGCTCGGTGATGAATATCGGCAGGATATGCGGTGCGGCCGGGTGAGTCGGGAACGAAGACATGCATGCCTCCCAGTCCGAATCTCGATCGGACGATGTGACCCTTGCGCAGCGCACCGAAATATGGCCGGCGGTTGCCGGGCCGCAGGTTCGGGGCCGTCCGAAAGCCAATCCTTATCCAATTTCGCGGCGCTCTCAAGAGAGACCGCGATCGAAACTTCCGTAACGTCGCCCGGAGGTCCCTTCGGGGCCGGGGGCGGGCGCGCTGCCTCGGGCGAGCGCAATTTCCGCTTGTGGGGCTGACAGCGGCGCGCGGCGCGGTTAAGGGTCGCTGCGACGGGTCCCGGTGCCGCGCTCGGCCGCGCCGCCGTATTTCATCATGAGGGTTTCGATGACGACTGATGCGCTGTTCGGCGGACGATCCTTTGCCGCGTTCCTGTTCGACATGGACGGGACGTTGCTGACCTCGATCGAGGCGGCCGAGCGCGTCTGGTCGGACTGGGCGCGCCGGCAGGGGCTCGACGTCGAGGCCTTCCTGCCAACGCTGCATGGCAAGCGCGCCATCGACACGGTGCGCCAGCTTGGTCTGCCCGGGATCGATGTCGAGGCGGAAGCCGAGGCGATCCTGCAGGCCGAGATCGACGACGTCGACGGCGTGCGCGAGATAGGCGGCGCGGCGGGCTTCCTCTCGGCGCTGCCGCCGGATCGCTGGGCCGTCGTCACCTCGGCGCCGCGCCTGCTCGCCATCCGCCGGCTGGAGGCGGCCGGGCTGACGCCGCCGGCCGTGTTCGTGACGGCAGACGATGTGACGATCGGCAAGCCCGAACCGGATTGCTACCTGCTCGCCGCCAGCCGGCTCGGCGTCGCGGCGTCGGATTGCCTGGTGTTCGAGGACGCGCCGGCCGGCATCGAGGCGGGCGAGCGGGCCGGGGCCAGCGTGCTGGTCATCCAGGCGACGCATACGGCGCCGGCGGCGACGGTTCATCCGGGCGTTGGCAGCTATGACGGCCTGCGGGTCGCGACCGACACCGAAGGTCGGCTGATCCTGGAGCGCGAGGCCGGCTAGGGTCCGCGGGCGCGCGGCCGCTCCGGCGCGGCCCTCACATGTTCTGCATCTGCTCCATCATCTGGGCCGGCATCAGGTTGTGGTTGAGGTTCGCCATGATCCAGAGCGAACCGGCCAGCACCAGGAAGACGATCAGCACGCCGAAGGCCAGCGCCAGCACGTTGTTGGTGCTGTCCGGCGAGGTCGTGATGTGCAGGAAGAACACGAGGTGGACGCCCATCTGGGCGATCGCCAGCACGACGAGGCCCATGGCGATGCCGGGTCCCCAGAGCAGGTCGGATTTGGCGACGTAGAAGGAGATGGCGGTCAGGAGCACGGCGAGGATAAAGCCGACGAGATAGCCGCGCACGCCGCTCGCGATCGTTTCCGAGATCTGTTCCTCGCCGGGGGCGACGTCGTGCTGGTCGGGATGTGCGGTCATGACGTCGTTCCGATCAGGTAGACCACGGTGAACAGCGCGACCCAGATGATGTCGAGGGCGTGCCAGAACAGGCTGAAGCACATCAGCCGGCGCAGGATGCGGGGATGGAAGCCCTTGACCGCCACCTGCGCCATCATCGTGCCGAGCCAGAGCAGGCCGGAAAAGACATGCAGGCCGTGCAGCCCGACCAGGGCGAAGAAGGCGGAGAGGAAGGCGCTGCGCGTCGGGCCGGCGCCTTCGGCGATCATGAGCGCGAATTCCTGCACTTCGAGCACGAGGAAGACCAGGCCGAGCAGGCCGGTGGCCAAGAGGCCGATCTGGGTCCAGAGATGGTTGCGGACCTGGCTGGCGATCATGGCGAGGCCGCAGGCGAAGCTCGACGTCAGCAGCGCCGCCGTCTCGATCGCCACGCGCGTCAGCCCGAACAGCTCGTGTCCCGTCGGGCCGCCGGCCGTCGCGTCGACCAGCACCGCGTAGGTCGCGAAGAAGGCCGAGAACATGACGATGTCGCTGAGCAGGAAGATCCAGAAGCCATAGGCGACGACGACTCGCTTCGAGGCCGGACCGCCCTCGCCATGGCCGGTGGCGTCGTCGCCATGGTGGCCGTGACCATGACCATGGCCGTGGCCGGGAGCGTGGGGGTGATGTCCGACCCGGTAGGGGTCCGTGCCGGGGCTGACCGCGACGTCGCTCATGCCGGTTGCCTCAGGGTTGCGAGCGCTTCCTCGCGCTGGCGCCGCCGCTCGCGGTCGAGGCGAGCCACCTCCTCGGCCGGGATCTCGTATTCATCGACATCGCGCCAGGCGAAGACGACGAAAGTGGCGAAGGCGCCGACCAGGCCGAGCAGCACCATCCACCAGATGTGCCAGATCAGCGCGAAGCCCATGATCGTCGTGAAGAAGGCGGTGACGACGCCGGTCGGCGAATTGCGCGGCATCTCGATCGCCTCGTAATCCGGCTCCTGGACCAGTCGCTGTTCGGCGAGCGCCCGCTGCTTGATTCCCCAATAGGGCTCCTCGTCCTCGACATTCGGCAGCACGGCGAAATTGAAGGCCGGCGGCGGCGAGGTGGTGGCCCATTCCAGCGAGCGGCCGTCCCACGGATCGCCGAACACGTCGCGCAGCCGGTTGCGATCGCGGATGCTGACAAAGAGCTGCGCCGCCTGGGCGACGATGCCGGCGAGGATGAACAGCGCGCCGACGGCGGCGAGCAGAAGCCAGGGCCGCCATTCCGGCACGTCGTAATGCTGCATGCGCCGCGTCATGCCGAGCAGGCCGACGACGTAGAGCGGCATGAAGGCGAGGTAGAAGCCGACGATCCAGAGCCAGAAGGCGAGCTTGCCGAGCCTCTCGTCGAGAGTGAAGCCGAAGGCCTTGGGGAACCAGTAGGTATAGCCGGCGAAGGCGCCGAACAGCACGCCGCCGATGATCACGTTGTGGAAGTGGGCGACCAGGAACAGGCTGTTGTGGACGAGGAAATCGGCCGGCGGCACCGCCATCAGCACGCCGGTCATGCCGCCGATGACGAAGGTCACCATGAAGCCGACCGTCCACAGCACCGGCGAGGTGAAGCGGACGCGGCCGCCATACATGGTGAAGAGCCAGTTGAACACCTTCACCCCGGTCGGCACGGCGATGATCATCGTGGCGATGCCGAACACCGCGTTGACGTTGGCGCCGGCGCCCATGGTGAAGAAGTGATGCAGCCAGACCAGGAAGGAGAGCACGCAGATCGACATCGTCGCCAGCACCATCGAGCGGTAGCCGAACAGCGGCTTGCTGGAGAAGGTCGAGATCACTTCCGAGAAGATGCCGAAGACCGGCAGGACGAGGATGTAGACTTCCGGATGGCCCCAGATCCAGATCAGGTTTACATACATCATCATGTTGCCGCCGGCTTCATTGGTGAAGAAGTGGAAGCCGAGGTAGCGGTCGAGCGCCAGCATCGCGAGCGTGGCGGTCAGCACGGGAAAGGCGGCGACGATCAGCAGGTTGGAGGCGAGCGAGGTCCAGCAGAACATCGGCATGCGCAGATAGCTCATGCCGGGCGCGCGCATCTTCAGGATGGTCGTGACCAGGTTTATGCCGGTCATCAGCGTGCCGGCGCCGGATATCTGCAGCGCCCAGATGTAGTAGTCGACGCCGACGCCGGGCGAATATTGCAGCTCCGACAGCGGCGGATAGGCGAGCCAGCCGGCTTGCGAGAATTCGCCGACGACGAGCGAGACGTTGATCAGCAGCATGCCCGAGGCGGCGAGCCAGAAGCTGACGGAGTTCAGCGTCGGGAAGGCGACGTCGCGCACGCCGAGCTGCAGCGGGATGACGACGTTCATCAGCCCGATGACGAACGGCATCGCCACGAAAAAGATCATGATCGTGCCGTGGGCGGAGAAGATTTGGTTGTAGTGCTCGGGCGGCAGGTAGCCCTGCGACTGGAACGCCACGGCCTGCTGCGTCCGCATCATCAGCGCGTCGACGAAGCCGCGCAGCAGCATCACCATCGCCATCAGCGTGTACATGACACCGATCCGCTTGTGATCGACGGAGGTGATCCATTCGCGCCAGAGATAGGGCACATGGCCCTTGGCCACGACCCAGACGAGCACGGCGAACGCCACCACGATCACCAGGGCGGAGGCGAGCAGCGGGATCGGCTGGTCGAAGGGGATCGCGGCCCAGGTGAGCTTGCCGAGCATCCTATCCCTCCTGCTTCGACGATAGGGACGCCGGCATCATGGAGTGCGGCGCTTCGGCATCCGGCATTCCCGGCGTGGCGGGCATTTCGACTTTTGGCGCTTCGGCGCCGGCGGGCGCGGCGTGCATCGGACCGGTGGCGGGTCCGGGGCCCGGGGGGAGCTTCTGCGTCAGGATCGACCGGAAAAGCTCCGGCGAACCGAGCTTGTAGATCGTCGGCGGCACGTTCTGGGTCGGATGCGACAGCGCGATATAGGCCGCGTCGTCGAGCACTTTGGTCGATTGCTGCGCCGTCTGCGTCCAGCTCGCGAAATCCGCCGCCGGGATGGCGCGGACAGTGAAGTGCATGCCGGAAAAGCCGTTGCCGCTATAGTTGGACGACAGGCCGTGGAACTCGCCGGGCTCGTTCGCCAGCAGGTTCAGGTTCGTCCGCATGCCGTTCATCGTGTAGATCATGCCGCCGAGCTGCGGCACGAAGAACGCGTTCATCACCGAGGACGAGGTGAGCTCGAAATGCACCGGCGTCGCGGCCGGGATGACCAGCTGGTTGATCGTGGCGATGTTCTGCTCGGGGTAGATGAACAGCCATTTCCAGTCGAGCGAGACGACCTGCACCTCGAGCGGCTTGACGTCGGCGACCAGCGGCTTCGGCGGGTCGAGGTCATGCGAGCCGATCCAGGCGATGCCGCCGAGCAGCACGATGACGAGGATTGGAATGGCCCAGACGATCAGCTCGACCTGGCCGGAATAGACGAACTCCGGCTGGTATTTCGCCCGCGTGTTGGAGGCGCGGAACCACCAGGCTACGCCCAGCGTGACGAGGATGGTCGGGATGACGATCGTCAGCATGATCGCCACCGAATTGACCAGGATCAGCTTCTCGGCATGGCCGACCGGCCCCTTCGGGTTCAACACGCCGATGCAGCCGCTCAGGGTCAACGCGACACCCGCCAGGGCAACCCATCTGAGGCCGGCGTTTCGGCGTCGCATCCACTCCGTCATTCAAGCGCTCCCGTGCTGTTGCGTGCGTGGGATCGGTCCGGAAGGCAGACAAACGGCATCTGGCTCGGCGCTGACGGGGCGCTGGCATGAGGCCACATAGGGGGCGGCCTTCGACCGGCAAGGGAGATGCGCCGCGTGTCGCAGGGCGTCGTCCTGACCGATAGCGCTTTCTTGCCGCGAACCGCTTTCCACCCGGCCTGAAAACGCTCTACGCTTCGCGGGATCGGCGCGGCGGCGGGGGGAGACTGCCGGCGCGCCGGAACCGATCGGAGGAACGGAATGCCGGACTACATCATCGTCGGCGGCGGCTCCGCCGGCTGCGTCATGGCCGCCCGGTTGAGCGAGGATGCCGATGTCTCGGTGCTGCTCATCGAGGCCGGTCCGCGCGATACCGACCGCTACATCCATATGCCCGTCGGCTTCTTCAAGATTTCCGCCGGTCCGCTTTCCTGGGGCTACGAGACGGAACCCGGCCGCGCCATCGACGGCCGCACCATCCCCTATCCGCAGGGGCGTGTGCTCGGCGGCGGCAGCTCGATCAACGCGCAGGTCTTCACCCGGGGCTGTCCGGAGGATTATGACGCCTGGGCCGAGGAGGAGGGCTGCGACGGCTGGTCGTTCCGCGAGGTGCTGCCGCTGTTCCGCCGCTCCGAGGATAACGACACCTTCGCCGGTCCCTTCCATGGCCATGGCGGCCCGCTCGGCGCCAGCAGCGGCCATCCGCATCCGCTGACCCGCGTCTTTGTACAGGCGGCGCAGGAGGCCGGGCTGCCGTTCAATCCGGATTTCAACGGCGATCACCAGGCCGGCACCGGCTTCTACCAGACGACGACGCGAAACGGCCGGCGCTGCAGCACGGCGGTCGGCTATCTGAAGCCGGCGCTTGGCCGGCCCAATCTCGCCGTGCGCACCGACGTGCTGGTGCGGCGGATCGTGGTCGAGGCGGGCCGCGCCGTCGGCGTCGAGATCGCCACCGACGGCCGCAGCGAGATACTGCGCGCCGACCGCGAGGTGATCGTCGCCGCCGGCGCGATCGGCTCGCCCAAGCTCTTGATGCTCTCCGGCATCGGTCCGGCGGCGCCTCTCGCCGGGCATGGCATCGCGGTCGTGCATGACCTGCCGGGCGTCGGGCAGAACCTGCAGGACCACACCAATATCGACATCGTCTACCAGCTGAACGGGCCGCACAGCTTCGATAAGTACAAGAAGCCGCACTGGAAGCTGATGGCGGGGCTCGAATATCTCGCGCTCGGCAAGGGACCGGTGGCGTCGAACATCGTCGAGGGCGGCGCGTTCTGGTGGGGCGACAAGGCGGAGAAGACGCCGGACCTGCAGTTCCATTTCCTGCCCGGCGCCGGCGTCGAGAAGGGCGTCGGCTCGGTGCCGGGCGGCAATGGCTGCACGCTGAATTCCTACCACCTGCGGCCGCGCTCGCGCGGTTCGGTGACGCTCCGCTCGGCCGACCCGGCCGCCGCGCCGCGCATCGACACCAACGCCTTCGCCGATCCCTACGACCTCGACCGCGCCGTCGATGGCGTGAAGATCAGCCAGGAGATCATGGCGCAGGAGGCGTTCCGGCCGTTCATCGCGGCCGAGCATATTCCCGGCAAGGGCGTGCGCAGCCTCGCCGAATACCAGGCCTTCGCCCGATCGGCGGCGCGCACCGCCTATCACCCGGTTGGCACCTGCCGGATGGGGCACGGCGAGGACGCCGTCGTCGATCCGCAACTGCGCGTGCGCGGCATCGAGGGGCTGCGCGTCTGCGACAGCTCGATCATGCCGCGCCTCGTCTCCTCCAACACCAACGCGCCGACGGTGATGATCGGCGAGAAGGCGTCCGACCTGATCCGGGGCAACCGCACCGGCGCAAGGCAGGCCGCGCCGGGCGAGGCGGTGGGGGCGTAGGGCGGGGGGCGGCGCAACGCCTGAGTTCGGGGCTACCCCCGCGTGCCTAGCTCGCCGTCATCCCGGCCCCCGAGCCGGGATCCATGCGGCCGGGTTGTCGGTCGCGCTAGGCTGCCGATGGCGCGGCTGCGAGGATCCCTGCTTCCGCAGGGATGACGACGGAGGACAGCGAGACAGGGCCGGGGAACACGCCGAGGAGGGCGCGCCTCCGTCAGCGCCGCGTCGTCGCCCGCTCGGCGAGGCGGACCGGCACCGTGGTGGTGACGCCGTCGGCGGGGTCGGTGCCGCTGTCGGTCATGCGATCATGCAGGATGGCGATCGCGGCGGCGACCATGGCCTGGTGGTCGTGCACCACGGTCGTCAGATCGAACGAGCCCCATGTTGCTGCCGGCACGTCGTCATAGCCGGCGACCAGCACGTCGTCCGGCACGCGCCATCCCGCCCGCCGCAGCGCGTCGAGCGCGCCGAAGGCCATCATGTCGTTGGCGCAGAACAGCGCGTCCGGCACCAAGCGCTGCCCGGTCATCGCCTGGGTGGCGGCGAAGCCGCCCTCATAGGCATAGTCGCCGCGCGCGGTCTGCACCTCGTCGAAGCCGTGCGTCGCGAGGCGCTCGCGAAAGCCGCGCAGGCGTTCGTCGCTCGCATAGTCGCCGCGCATGCCGCCGATGAATCCGAACGAACGGGCGCCGCGCAGGACGAAGAGATCGGCGACCAGCGCGCCGCCGCCGGCATTGTCGGAGCAGACCGAGGAGACCCACTGGTTCCGGGCCGGCGTGTTGAAGGAAACCGTCGGGATGCGGATGCGCGCGAAGGCCTCCGCCGCCTCCCGCGTGACGACGGGCAGCGCGCTGACGATGGCGTCGACGCGATAGCTGGCGAGGCGCGGCAGGACGCCGTCGAGCGCGTTGCCGCCGCCGACGCTGAACAGCAGCACCTGGTGGCCGGTCTCCTGCAGCGCCTTCGAGAAGGCGTCGACCGCGACCGCGTAGAAGGAGTTCGCGCTGTCGCTGATGACGATGGCGACGAGGTCGGAGCGATGCTTGCGCAGCATGCGCGGCAGGAAGTTCGGGCTGTAGCCGAGCTGCTTCGCCGCCTCGAACACCTTGCGGCTGGTCTCTTCCGAGACGCTGGTGCCCTTGTTGAAGGCGCGCGAGACCGCCGATTGCGAGACGCCGGCAAGGCGCGCCACATCCGTCGACGACGGGTACTTTCTCGGCGATTTCATGGTTGCAACCACAGTCGGAAATGACGGGCACCTGCGTAGCGCCCGTCAGCGCGTCGTTCAACGGAAACCGGGTTTCCGTATCGATGAATTCAGATCGTCTTCAGCATGCCGCCATCGACGAAATAGGTGGAGCCGACCGAATAGCTCGCCCGGTCGGAGCAGAGGAAGACGAAGAAGTCGGCGACCTCCTCCGGCGAGGCGAAACGGCCGATCGGCGCGTTTTCGCGCGCCAGGCCGTCGAGATAGCCCTTCCAGTCGCCGCCCTTGTCGGCGGTCAGCTGCGTCGCCGTCTTGATCCAGTCCGGCGTCAGCACGAAGCCCGGATTGACGGCGTTGACGCGAACGTTGTCCTTGATGAACTCGGTCGACATCGTCTTCGAGGCCATGATCAGCGCCGCCTTGGTGACGTTGTAGATCGGCTCGTACCAGAGCGGCTGGGTGGCGCAGATCGAGGCGTTGTTCAGGATGACGCCGCCGCCGCGCCGCTTCATCGAGGGCACCAGCCCGCGCGCCAGGCGGATCGCCGCCATCACGTGCAGGTCCCAGTAGAACTGCCACTTGTCGTCCGGCGCATCCATGATGGTCTCGTTGCTGCCGGTGCCGGCATTGTTGACCAGGATGTCGGCGCCGCCGAAGGCTTCCTCGGTAGCCGCCAGCAGGCGGTCGCAGCCGACCGCCGTCGCGACGTCGCAATCGACCGCGAGGACCTGGACCGGGTGCGCGCCGAGGATCTCGTCGCGCGCAGCGGCGAGGCGGCCCGCGTCCCGCGCCGCGATGACGACATGCGCGCCTTCCGCGGCAAACCCCTTGGCGACCGCCAGGCCGATGCCGATGCTGCCGCCGGTGATGACGGCGACCTTGTCGCGCAGTCCGAGATCCATGCTTTTGCTCCTTTTTGTTGGCCGATGGATGCGGGTGAAACCTATTTGACGATCGGGATCTTCGACCGGTCGATGGTGATGGCGACGGCCGCCACCAGCACGACGCCGAAGACGATGTTCTGGGCAAAGATGTTGACGCCGAGGAACGTCATGCCGATCCGCACGACCGAAATGATCAGAGCGCCGACGAGCGTGCGCCAGATGCTGCCGACGCCGCCGGTGATCGCCGTGCCGCCGACGACGACGGCGGCGATCGACGGCAGCAGCAGTTCGCTCGCCAGCGTCGGTGAGCCGCTGGCGAGGCGGCCGACGAGGACGATGCCGGCCAGGGCCGCGCAGGCGCCGGACAGCACGAAGGCGATCACCTTCTGGCGGTCGACCTTGACGCCCGAGGCATAGGCGGCCGGTTCGCCGGCGCCGATCGCCGCGCTGTAGCGGCCGAAGCGGGTGCGGCTCTGCAGGACATGCGCGATGACGAGGACGACGAGGCCGATGACGACGACGTTCGGCACGCCGAACAGCGTGCCGGTGATCCAGCCGAGATAGCCGCGCTCGCTTTCGCCGAGCGTGATCGAACGCTCCTTCGAGATGACGAGTGCCGCGCTGTAGAGCACGCCGCCCATGGCGAGCGTGGCGATGAAGGAGGGAATGCGCAGCTTCACATGGGCGATGCCGGAGAGCAGCCCCGCCAGGATGCCGAGACCGAAGGCGAGGGCGAAGGCGCCATAGCCGAAGCGGGCGAGCGTCAGCGCCACGACGACGCTCGAAAGCGACGCCATCGACTGGATCGACAGGTCGATGCCGCCGAGCATGATGACGAAGGTGACGCCGGTCGCCAGGATGAACAGCACCGCCGTGTCGCTGGCGAGCTGCAGCAGCGTGCTCGGATCGAGGAAGGCTGGCTGGAAGGCGCCGACCAGGATGACGAGGATGACGAGCGTGGCGAGCGGCAGCCATTGCCTCAGCCCGTCGGAGCGGAAGGTGTCGAGGATGCTGTTCATCGTCAAACCATGTGTCCGATGAGATCGACCTGCTGCGGCTTGTGGCCGGGTTCGGCGCCGACACGGTGGGTGATGGCGCCGTCGCGCATCACCAGCACCGTGTGGCTCAATCCGATCGTCTCCTCCAAAGTGTCCGAGGTCAGGATGACGGCGACGCCTTCGGCGGTAACGGCCCGGATCAATTCGTAAACCTCCTCCTTGGCGCCGACGTCGAGGCCGCGCGTCGGGTGGTCGAGGATGAGGATGCGCGCTTTGGCGTTCAGCCACTTCGCCAGTACGACCTTCTGCTGGTTGCCGCCGGAGAGGTTGAGGCAGAGCGTGTGGATGCCGGGGGTGCGGATCCTCAGCTTCTGCACCCAGTTCTGGGCCAGCCGCTTTTCCTCGCGCGTGTCGATCAGTCCGTTCTTCGTCAGCGTGCCGAGGTCGCCGAGCGTGATGTTGGCGGCGACGGGCAGGAACAGCACCAGCCCCTCGACCCGGCGCTCGCGCGGGATGTAGCCGATGCCGATATCGACGGCCTCGGCCGGCGTGCGCAGCTTCACCTCGCGGCCGGCGGCGAGCAGCCGGCCGGCGTCGTGCGGCGCGAAGCCGGCGAGGGTACGGGTCAGTTCCTCGCGGCCGGAGCCGATGACGCCGGCGATGCCGAGGATCTCGCCGGCATGCAGCTTGAAGCTGACATCGCGATAGGCGCCCTGGTGGCCGAGCCTGTCGAGCTCCAGCACGATTTCGTCGCGATAGGGCTTCTGCAGCGGCTCGCGATAATATTCGGCCTGCAGGCTGCGGCCCACCATCCAGTGGTGCAGCTGCGTGACGTCGGCCTCCGCGGCCGCGAGTTCGGCGACGACGGCGCCGTCCTTCATCACATAGATGCGGTCGGAGAGTTCCAGCACCTCGTCGAGCCGGTGCGAGACGAAGATGAACGAAGCGCGGGCCCGCAGCGCGCGGACGCGGGCGAACAGGATGTCGATCTCGGCCCGCTCCAGCACCGAGGTCGGCTCGTCGAGCAGGATGACGAGATGGCCGGGCGCGTTCTCCTCCAGCGTCAGCGCCTTGGCGAGCTCGACCATCTGCCGCGCCGCGAAATCGAGATCCTCCGCCCGCGTGCGCGGGTCGGCGTCGATCTGCACCTTGGCGAGCTGGCGCGAAGCGGCGGCGTAGAGCGCGCGCCAGTCGACGATGCCGAAGCGGGTGAACTGCGCCTCGTTGCCGAGATAGATGTTCTCGCCGACGGTCAGGTTGGTGAGCAGGGACTGCTCCTGGAACACCATGCCGATGCCCTGGCGCATGGCGTCCGAGGCGCTGACGAAGCGGGTCTTCTGGCCATTCAGGCGGATCTCGCCCGAATCCGGCTGGTAGACGCCGCTGAGGATCTTCATCAGCGTCGATTTGCCGGCACCGTTCTCGCCGACCAGGCCGACGACCTCGCCCGGACGGATCTCGATCGAGACGTCCTTCAGCGCATGGACGCCGGGAAAGCGCTTGTCGACATGGTGGAGGGCAAGCGCCGGCGGCGTGTCGGAGCCGGGCGGGGCGGGGCGGATGATCGGCGCGCTCATTTGACGATCCGCATGCGCTTGCGGTCGATCGAAAGCGCGACCGCCGCGATGATCATCAGGCCCTGCACGCCGATCTGCACGCTGGGCGGCACGCCCATGAGCACCATGCCGTTCGACAGCACGACGACGATCAGCACGCCGACCAGCGTCTGCAACACGCTGCCCTGGCCGCCGGAGAGGGCCGTGCCGCCGACGACGACGGCGGTGACGGTGGTGAACAGGCGGCCATTGCCGATCTGGGCGTTGCCGAGGCCGAGCTGGGCCGCCGCCAGAACACCGCCGACGGCGTAGAACACGCCGGCGAGCGTGAAGGTCAGGATGCGGACGCGGCCGACCGGGATGCCGGAAAGCGCCGCCAGGTCCTCGCCGCCGCCGAGCGCGTAGATGTAGCGGCCGAGGCGGGTGTGATTCTGGATCACCAGCGCGACCAGCAGGCAGAACAGCGCCAGCCAGACGCCCCATGGAAAGCCGAGGAAGCGCTCGATGGCGAGGCTGCGGATCATCGGGTCGTTGATGCGGATCGCCATGCCGCCGAGCAGCGCATTGGCGGCGCCGACGCCGACGAACCACATTCCCAGCGTCACCATGAAGGAGGGGATTTTCAGGCGGACATGGATGACGCCGTTGGCGAAGCCGACGCCGGCGCCGACGAGAAGCACGATCAGGATGCCGAAAACGCCGAAGGCGTTCGCGTTGGCGCCGTTCAGCACCAGCATCGACAGGATGACGGCGGAGAGCGTCAGTCCGCCCTCGACCGACAGGTCGATCGAGCCCATCAGGATGATGAAGGTGGCGCCGAGGCCGAGCACCAGCGGGATCATCGCCGCCTGGCTGATGCGGACCATGTTGCCGAAGGTCATGAAATTGGGATTGATCGCGGTGATCAGGCCGCAGAGCAGCACCAGCACGATCAGCGGCGCCCAGGCGGCGATGCGCCAGCGGCGCCGCGGCGCGGGCTGGCTGGCGGAGATGGAAGCATCGATGGTCATCGGCAGGAACGCCTCATGCGAAATCAAGCGGGAGCGCGGGCGCGGCGAACGCCGAGGCTCGCGGAGGACGCCGCGCCAGGTCGCCGGCTCCGTTACGCAGGAGCCGGCGATGGGCGCGCGGAGGTCGTCAGGCGGCGCGCCCGCCCCGGGAGGTCAGTCGTAGGCGATCTGGCCCGTCACCCGGCCCCAGATATCCGACCAGTCCATCTTGGGCTCGGAGGCGATGTTCTCGTCGTAATAGGCCTTGGCGTTGTCGGCGGTGATGATGACGCCCTTGCCGTAGAACTCGCGATGGTCCTTCGGCTCCTTGGCCGGGTCGAAGACGCCGGTCTTGGCGGCGTAGCCGATGGCCAGGCCCATGCCGCCCTGCCAGTAGGGGTCCCAGGCGACGGTTCCGGCGAGTTCGCCCTTCTGGATCGCCTCGACGGCGAGCTGGATGCCGTCGATGCCGGTCACCGGCACCTTGCCGGCGCGGCCATCGGCGCGCAGCGCCTCGACGGCGGCGAGCGCCATGTCGTCATTCGCCGCCCAGATGCCGCCGATCTGGTCGCCGAACTGGGTGAGCCAGGCATTGGTCTTCTCGAGCGCCTCGGTCGCCGACCAGTTGGCGACCTGGTAGTCGAGCAGCTTGATGTCCGGATTGGCGGCGAGCGCCTCCATCAGGTCCTTCTTGCGCTCGATCGCAGGGATGTTCGATTCGATGCCGCCGAGAGCGACGATGCCGCCCTTGCCACCCATCTGCTTGATCAGCGTCTCGGCCATCGCCTTGCCGTAGGGCACGCCGCTGAAGGAGATGTGGGCGACGTAGTTGGGATCGAAATCCCAGGGATGCAGGTCGGCCGGCTTGTTCCATTGCGTGACGACATAGGCGCCGGCGGCCTTGGCCGCCTCGACGATCGGGCGGGCGTCCGGGCTGTCGTTCGGGTCGACATTGATCACGGCGTTGCCGCCCGTCTTGGCCAGGATCGCCTTGATGTCGGCGATACCCTTCTCGCTGTTGCCCTCGGTAACGAGGGTGACGTAGTCGGCCCCGACCGACTTGGCGAAGGCGGCGCCGCCCTTGTTCCAGGTCGCATGATAGGGATTCGAAAGCGACCGGATCGAGTTGACGACGGTCGGCTTGTCGGCAGCGAAGGCCGGCCCCGTGAGGATGGCCGGGAACACGCCCGCCATGCCGATCAGGCCTGCGCCCTTGAGGATGTCGCGCCGCTTGATGCCTGGCGCGCCGGAGATGAGCTTATGGACCATGAACCACTCCTCCCTTGATGGAGCGCCCTGGCCGCCGGGGCTCCGTTCTTGTCGTCTCCGGCTGTCCGTCTTCCCTCGTCTTGATGATTCCGCCCGCCGGCGAATAGGCGTTGGCGCGCCTGTCCTCCGGCTCCAAAACCCGGCGGCTGTCTCTCGGACTTTCCGCAACGACCCGTTATGTTTTGTGGCCTTGCATAGCTATGCACGCGATGCCGGGACTGTCAATCGGCCGGCGAGCGCCGCGCGCCCCCGGGAGGCGGCGGCGGTTGCGACGCGGCGCCTCCTTCAGGGATGGCAGCGCCGACATCGTGCCACGGCGATAGAGAACCGGCTTCCCGACGTGTCTTCGTAGTAAAACTATAAATCTGGCTAGCGATTGGTTCTGAAGCGGCCCGAAACCGCCCGGGAACCGTTGGTGCAGGGGGCGGGACCTCCTCGCCGAACATGCTGAAAAACCGATGCAATGCAAAGATTTGGCTGATCAGACCCAGGGCGTCTCACCGCTTCCACAACTCGCTCGGCCAGTGGCCTTGTGCTTGCGTAGTAATGCTATATTCTGACCGAATGTTCGGCTCCGATGGAGCTTTGTCGCGACGGGTTTTGGCTTGGGCGGGCCGTTCGCCGGGCCGCAGGGACGGATGCAATGATCTCGGAATTGAGTGGAAAGCTGTTCATCGGCGGTCGCTGGAATGCAGGCGCCGGTGCGCGCATCGCCGTGACGAATCCGGCGACCGGCGAGGTCATCGGCGAGATCGCCGCGTCGACCGCGGACGAGATCAACGACGCCGTCGCGGCGGCGCGTTCGGCGTTTCGCGGCTGGGCCGATTTGCCGGCCAAGGCGCGCTCCGCCGCGCTGCACCGGCTGGGTGATGTGATCGCCGCCGATGCCGACCGCATGGCGCGGATCATGACGATGGAGCAGGGCAAGCCGCTCAACGAGGCGCGCGGCGAGATCCTGAAGCTGGCCGAGGCCTGTCATTTCTATGCCGAGGAGGCGGTGCGCGTGCATGGCGAGATCGTGCCGGGAGACACCACCGATCACCACAGCCTCGTCCTCCGCGAGCCGATCGGCGTCGTCGGCGCGATCACGCCGTGGAACTATCCGGCAGAGCTGGTCGGCTGGAAGCTGTGCGCGTCGCTCGCCGCCGGCTGCACCATCGTCATCAAGCCGGCCGATCTGACGCCGTTCACGGCGCTGGCGATCGCAGAGAAGGTCGAGGAAGCCAAGATCCCGGCCGGCGTCGTCAATGTCGTCACCGGGCCGGGTTCGGTCGTCGGCCAGGCGCTGGTCGAACATCCCGGCGTCGACAAGATCGCCTTCACCGGATCGAGCGGCGTCGGCCTGCGGATCCAGCAGTCGGCCACAACCGTCAAGCGCATGTCGCTGGAACTCGGCGGCAATTGCCCGATGATCGTGACCGAATCCGCCGATCTCGACGCGGCGGTGAAGGGCGCGGTGCGGCGATCGTTCCGCAACATGGGCCAGATCTGCATCGCGATTAACCGCGTCTATGTCGCCCGCCCGGTCTACGAGGCGTTCCTCGCCAAGGTGAAGGTGGCGGCGGAGAAGCTGACCATCGGCAACGGCCTCGACAGGCCGGATGCCGATCTCGGCGCCATGGCCTCGGCCGAGCCGCTCGCCAAGACGAAGGACCATCTCGCCGATGCGCTCGCCAGGGGCGCGCGGCTGGTGACCGGCGGCGCGGCGCCGGAAGGCGACGAATTCGCGCGCGGCCACTTCTTCCGCCCGACCGTGGTCGCCGACTGCACGCACGACATGAAGGTGATGAGCGAGGAGACGTTCGGGCCGCTGCTCGGCGTCGCCCCCTATGACGGCCTCGACGAGGCGATCGCCCGCGCCAACGACACGCCCTACGGGCTTGCCTCCTATGTCTACGCCAAGGGCATGGACGAGGTGCGCTACCTGACCACCCGGCTCGACTATGGCAATGTCGCCGTCAACAATGTCGATGCCGGCGTCATGAACGCGCCCTATGGCGGCCGCAAGCAGAGCGGCGTCGGCTATGAGCACGGCCGCGAGGGCATGCTCGAATATTTCAACTTCAAGCACGTCCGCATCCGCCATGACGAGCCCGAGGGGCGATAGGCGATGACGACGGCGCTTCTCGGCATCGATATCGGCACGTCCGGCTGCAAGGCGCTCCTGATCGACGCCGACGGCTCGGTGCTGGCCAGTTCGACGGCGACCTACGGCCTGTCGCAGCCGCGTCCCGGCTGGACCGAGCAGGATCCGGCGCTCTGGATCGAGGGTGCCCGCCAGTCGGTCGCCAGCGTGCTCGCCGAGCGGCGCGACGTCGAGATCGCGGGCATCGGCCTGTCCGGCCAGATGCACGGCCTGACGCCGCTCGACGAGGCGCATCGCGTGCTGCGGCCGGCGCTGCTCTGGAACGACCAGCGCAACGGCGCCGAATGCGCCGAGATCACGGAGAAGGCGGGCGGCCTCGAGGCGCTGCTCGCGCTCACCAACAACCGCATGCTGGTCGGCTATACCGGCGGCAAGATCCTCTGGATGCGCCATCACGAGCCGGAGCTCTATGCGAAGCTCCGCCATGTCGTGAACCCGAAGGACTATCTGCGCCTGGTGCTGACCGGCGAGATCGCCACCGAGGTATCGGACGCCTCCGGCACCGGCCTGTTCGATGTGCGCAAGCGGACATGGTCGACGCCGCTGCTCGACCGGCTCGACATCGGCCCGGCGCTGCTGCCGGCCTGCCATGAATCGCAGGTTGTCACGGGGCGGGTGAACCGGTCCGGCTCTGCCCTTTTCGGCCTGCCGGAAGGCATACCGGTTGTCGGCGGCGGCGGCGACAGCGTCATCCAGACGCTCGGTTCCGGCGTGATGATGCCGGGCGAGTTGCAGACGACGATCGGCACGGCCGGCATTGTCGCCAGCGCCCTTGAAGCGCCGGAGGATAATCCTGGCGGCCGGCTGCAGGTGTTCTGCAATGTCGCGCCGGATAGCTGGCACTGCATGGGCGTCTCGCTCAATGCCGGCGGCGCGATGTCGTGGTTCCGCGATGCGATGGGTTCGCTCGGGCAGGGGGCGGAAAAGCCCTCCTTCGACGAGATCGTGGCGCGGGCGGCGGCGAGCCCCGCCGGCGCGAAGGGCCTGTTCTTCCTGCCCTATCTCTATGGTGAGCGCTGCCCGCATCCGGACCCGATCGCGCGCGGCGCCTTTGTCGGCCTGACCGCCCGGCATGATGGCGGCGACATGGCGCGCAGCGTCATGGAGGGCGTCACCCATGCGCTCCGAGACATTCATGGCCTGATGCAGCGGATCGGCATGCAGCACAGCGTCATCAAGGCTTCGGGCGGCGGCGCCCGCTCGTCGCTGTGGCGGCAGATGCAGGCCGACCTGTTCGACTGCGAGGTGGTCACCACCGAGGGCGCGGCCGAGGGGGGCGCGTTCGGCGCGGCGCTGGTCGCCGGCGTCGGCACCGGCATCTGGCCCGACGCGAAGACGGCGGCGGCGCTCTGCCGGCCGCTGACGCGCCAGCTTCCCGACCGCGAAACCGGCGACACGCTGCGCCGGGCCTTCGCCATCTTCGAAGGCCTCTATCCGGCATTGTCGCAGAGCTTCGCGGCGATCGCCGAGGCGAGGCTCGACGCGTGACTGAGAGACTGACATGACCAAGCCGCTCGCCACCTTCGGGGCGCTTATCTTCGACCTCGACGGCACGCTGATCGACAGTGCGCCGGACATCGCCGCGGCGGTCAACGCCTATCTGCGCTCGCGCGGCTGGCCGGAGCAGGAGACGGAATTCGTCGAGCGCTTCATCGGCAATGGCCCGCGCCGGCTGCTGCTCGACATGCTCACCGAGCTCGGCCTGCCGAGCGACGACGCGACCATCCGCGCCGCGCACGCCGCCTATCTCGCCCATTACGGCGAGGCACCGGCCCGGCTGACGAAGTTCTACAGCCATGTCCGCGAGGACCTGGCTGCGCTGAAGCAGGCCGGATTCCGGCTCGGCATCTGCACCAACAAGCCGCATGCGCTGACGCTTCGCGTGCTCGACCTGCTCGGCATCGCGCCGCTGTTCGACGCCGTACTCGGCGCCGATGCGGTGCCGGCCTGCAAGCCGGACCCGGGCCACCTGCTGGCGGTGGCGAAGCGGATGCAGCTTGCCGATGGCGGCTGGGCCTATGTCGGCGACACGGGGGTCGACCAGGCGACGGCCGTCGCCGCGAACGCTCCGTTCTTCGTCGTTCCCTGGGGCGGCGGCAAGCTGGTTTCGACGGAGCCCGGGCAGCGACTGGAACGGCTGCTCGATCTCATGGCCTATAGGCCGGTCCAACAGGCGATCTGAGGGAGCCCCGATGTCGACCAACAGCCTGCTGCAGCGCATCCTCCAGGAGCACGACCGGATGGGCCCGGCCGAGCAGCGGCTCGGCGATTTCGTCAAGGCGCATCCGGGCCAGGTCATCCACATGAGCATGGCGCGGCTGTCGCAGGAATGCGACGTCAGCGACCCGACCGTGATGCGCTTCTGCCGGCGCTTCGGCTTCGAAGGCTACCAGGATTTCAAGCTCAACCTGGCGCAGAGCCTCGTGCCGTCGGCGCCGTTCGCCTATGAGCAGATCGTGCCGGGCGACTCGATCGAGAACATCGTCCGCAAGACGGCGCGCAATTCGCTGAACGCGATCCAGCGCGCGCTGGAGGACCTGCTGCCGGCGCAGATCGAGGAAGGCGCCAAGCTGCTGCAGGCGGCGAGCTGGGTCGGCATCTATGCGACCGGCATTTCCGAGGTGACGGCGGTGGACGCCGAGCACAAGTTCCAGCGCCTCGGCATGCGCTGCGCCGCCGTCATGGGCCGCACCAAGCAGTGGCTGCACGCGGAAGCCTCGCGGCCCAACGAGGTGGCGCTGATCTTCTCGCAGTCCGGCCATACCAAGCAGATGATCGAGCTCGCCATCGCGGCCCGCACTGGCGGCGCCCGCGTCGTCTCGATCACGGCAGCGGAGAGCCCGCTCGCGCGCGTCTCCGACGTGCTGATCGCCGTGACGCCCTATGACCGCACCGAGCTGCTGACGCCGCTCGCCTCGCGGCTCAACCATCACCTGGTGATCAACATGCTGGTCACCTCCATCGCCGTGACCAGCGGCAGCGAATTCCCGGACCAGCTTCCGGCGCTCGATTCCTGGCAGACCGACAAGATCTGAGCCGGGCCGCCGGCGCGCCGCACCGATAAATTTCATACCGAGGACAGGACATGACCGCACAGGATGAGGCCAAGAAGGTTGCCGGCCGCAAGGTGATCGAGGAATTCGTGCGCGACGGCATGAAGCTCGGACTCGGCTCCGGCACGACGTCGCACTTCTTCGTGCGCGAACTCGGCAAGCATGTCGCCGCCGGCCTCAAGGTGACCTGCACGACCACGTCGCGCGCCACCAACGACGTCGCCCGCGAAGTCGGCATCAAGATCACCGACCCGAACGACATCGGCGAGCTCGACCTGACCGTCGACGGTCCCGACGAGATCGACCGCCAGTTCCGCATGATCAAGGGCGGCGGCGCCTGCCTGCTCTGGGAGAAGATCGTCGCCCATGCCTCGAAGCGGATGATCACCATCTGCGACGAGACCAAGATCGTCGACCAGCTCGGCGGCTTCCCGCTGCCGGTCGAGGTGGTGCAGTTCGCCTGGAAGCAGACCGAGCGCATGGTGTCGCGGCTGCTCGCCGAGCACGGCATCGCCGACGCCGTGATCGTGCGGCGGATGCGCGACGGCCAGCCGGTCGTCACCGATAGCGGGAACTTCATCCTCGACTGCCGCTGCGCCGCGATTCCCGAGCCGGAGCGGCTGGAGATCGAGCTGAACCAGATTCCCGGCGTCGTCGAGAACGGCCTGTTCACGCGGGAATCGCAGGGCATGGTCGTCGGCTGCTTCGACGGCACTGCCTATGTGGCCATGCGGTGATGTAGTAAAACGAAAATCCCGCAGGGCCACGACATCGCTACGTCAACGGCGCCGCCTCGCTCCAGCGGGACGGCAAGGGTTTCCGCTTGTCCGGAAGTTCTATAAATTTGGCATTCAAATCAAGTATTTGACTAGAAAAATCCCCTTGTGCGACGGTGTCTATCCGCCGCCGTGCCATTGACAGTTCATCGTCATGTAGTGAAACTAGATATAGACCGGTCGGCAGGGAACAGGGAGCCGACGGGACATGGGAGGATTGAGTGACAAACGTGAACAACCTCAGCCGCCGCGGCCTGCTCAAGGCGGGCGCGGCCCTCGGTGTCGGAGCCATGGTGGGCGGGAGCAACAGTGCTTTCGCGGCCGACCGCGTCTTCGTCCCCTACAGCAACAAGAGCCTCGACTACTACTTCTTCGTCATCCAGGAGGAGGCGGTGAAGCGGGCGGTGCAGGCGAATTCCTGGGAATTCCAGGCGACCAACGCCAATTTCGACAATACCCGCCAGCTGGAGCAGTGGCAGAGCCTGATGCTCTCCGACCCCTCCGCCATCATCAGCGACCCGATCGACAGCCAGGCGATCGTCTCCGCCATCCGCCGGTATAACCAGAAGGGCATCCCGGTCGGCATCATCGACACCCCCGCCGATGGCGGCGACGTGGCGATCACCGTTTCCTTCGACAACTACCTCGGCGGCCAGATGGCGGCCCAGGAGATCATCAAGCGCCTGACCGCCAAGTATGGCAGCCCGAAGGGCACGGTGCTGAACTGCTTCGGCGCGCTGCAGAGCGTGGCGTGGCGCCTGCGCAAGGAAGGCATGGACGCCGAGTTCGCCAAGTATCCGGAGATCAAGTATCTCGCCCGTCCGACCGAAGGCGCGCTCGACCAGATGCTGGCCGTGACGCTCTCGACGCTGTCGGAATTCCCGGATCTCGACGCCGTCCACGCCCCATCCGACTCGCCCTCGCGCGGCATCGTCACGGCGCTGCAGCAGAAGGGCCGCTGGAAGAAGGTCGGCGAGGAAGGCCACGTCATCTTCGTCAACATCGACGGCGAGCCGGTGGCGCTGAAGTGGATCCAGGACGGCTTCATGGATGCCTGCGTCTCGCAGGACCCGATCGCCTATGGCCAGATCGCGGTCGAGATGCTCGGCAAGTACGCGATGAAGAAAGAGGCCGTTCCGATCGGCCCGTACGAGAACAAGAAGTACTTCTGGGAGAAGGGCGAGATCGTCGCCGGCAAGACCGGCCCGACCCTGATTATTCCCCCCTTCATCATCGACAAGTCGAATTCGGCCGATCCGCGCCATTGGGGCGCGATCGCCGAAATCGAGTGGAAGATCCCCTACACATAGTCGGGCCATGGCGTCGCGCTCTTCGGGCGCGACGCCACCTTCTGTTTCAGCCGCGCTCGCTGCGCGGCCGTTCCGTTTTTGACAGGAGATGCGCTTGACCGTGCCGATGACAGCGGGATCGCAGGCCGCGAACGACCATGTTCTGCGGGTCGAGAACATCAGCAAGGCCTATGGCGGCGCGGTGGCGCTGCGCGATGTCAGCCTCGCCATCCGGCGCGGCTCGATCCATGGCCTGCTGGGCGAGAATGGCGCCGGCAAGAGCACGCTGGTCGGCATCATCTCCGGCCAGCGCCAGCCGACGACGGGCACGCTCTATCTCGACGGCGTCGCGCTCGCCCATGCCGACGTGCCGTCGATGGAGGAGGCCGGCGTCTTCCTGGTGACCCAGGAGCCGATGATCATCGATCACCTCTCCGCGGCCGAGAACCTGATGCTGGGGATCTGGCCGCGCCGCTTCGGCTTCGTGAACTGGCGCAAGCTGCGCCAGGACGCGGCGCGCATGCTGGCCGGCACCGGCATCGATCTCGACACGCCGGCCGGCAAGCTCGACGCCGTGGCGCGCCGCAAGCTCAACATCCTCCGCGCCATGTTCAGCGGCGGCAAGGTCATCATCCTCGACGAACCGACGGCGGCCCTGACCGTCGAGGACCGCCAGCAGCTGTTCGATTTCATGCGCCGGCTCAAGGCGGACGGCGTCACCTTCATCTTCATCTCGCACTACAATGACGAGATCCTCGACATCTGCGACGCCGTCTCGGTGCTGCGCGACGGCGTGCTGGCCGGCGGATCCGAGGATGTCGGCAGCCTGACCTCGGCGCAGCTCTCGGAGCTGGTGCTCGGTCGCGGCCTGGTGCTGTTCCAGCGCGAGCGCCGCAGCTTTGCAGACGATGCCCCGGCCGTGCAGCTGCGCGACGTCGTCGGGCCGAGCGTGCGCGTGCCGGCGCTCGACATCCGCCCCGGCGAGGTGGTCGGCTTCACCGGCCTGCCCGGCGCCGGCGCCAAGGAACTGGCGCGCTGCATCTTCGGCCTGACGCCGGTGCAATCCGGCACCATCCGCTTCGCCGATGGCAGCGCGCCGCAGGGCCTGCCGACCCATCCGCGCGACGCCTTCGAGGCGGGCATCGCCTTTCTCTCGGACGACCGCCGCCGCGACGGCGCCATCGGCCAGATGTCGATCGGCGCCAACATCTCGCTGTCCTCGCTCGCCTCGGTCGCCCGCTCCGGCTTCCTGAGCAGGGACGCCGAACTGCGGCTCTCCGATCGCTATTTCGCCGCCATGGGCATCAAGGCCGCCTCGGCCGCCGTCGCCGTCGACACGCTTTCCGGCGGCAACCAGCAGAAGGTCTGCCTCGGCCGCGTGCTCGCCACCGGGCCGCGCGTGCTGATCCTCGACGAGCCGACGCGCGGCATCGATGTCGGCGTCAAGCAGGACGTGCTCCGGATCGTCGACGAACTGAGCCGGACCGGCGTCGCCGTGATCATCGTCTCGACCGATACCGACGAGATCACCCGCGCCGCCGATCGCGTCTGCATCTTCGAGAACGGTGCCATCGCCCGCGAGCTGACGGGCGCCGAAATAACCAATGACCGGCTCCGTGGCCTCGAGCCGGCCTAGGGTTCCGCTGGAACCCGGGCCGGACGCCCCGGACGCCATGATGACAACGAGGACAAGATGAGCCGCACGATGACCGTTGCCGCCAAGACCGCGAGCCCCGCCGGCGCCGCCCCGACCGCCGGGAAGGGCGGTCGTTCCGTTCTCGGCTGGGTGCTGCACAACGTCGTCTGGATCTGGCTGATCGCGCTGGTCGTGATCTTCGGCCTGTTCAACCAGTTCTTCTTCACCGTCAACAACATGCAGAACATCATGGTGCAGGCCACCGTGCTCGGCATGCTGGGGCTGGCGGTGGCGCTGCCGCTGCTCGTCGCCGAGATCGACCTGTCGCTGCCGGCCAATCTCGGCTTCTCCTCGGCGATCGGCGCCATGGCCTATTCCGACTGGGGCCTGCCCTGGTTCCCGGGCATGCTGGTCGGCGTCGGCGTCGCCACCTTCATCGGCTTCTTCAACGGGCTCTGCATCACCAAGCTGAAGATGGTGTCGCTGATCCAGACGCTGGCGATGATGATCATCCTGCAGGGGGCGCTGCTGGCGCTCACCCAGGGCCGCACCATCACCAACCTTTCCGACGGCTATGTCTGGATCGGCCAGGCGACGATCGGCGGCTGGCCGATCATGCCGTTCATCTTCGTGGTCGCGCTGGTCGGCGTCGGCATCCTCCTGACCCGCACCGTGTTCGGCCGCCGCGTCTATGCCGTCGGCGGCAATCCGGTCGCCTCGAATTCCGCCGGCATCCGCGTCGACCGGGTCAAGATCCTGACCTACACGCTGGCGGGCTTTCTCGCCGGCTGCGCCGGTTTCCTGCTGGCGTCGTGGCAGATGGCGATCACCTCGAACCAGGGTTCGAGCTACCTGCTCTATGCCATCGCGGCGCCGATCATCGGCGGCGTCAGCGTGTTCGGCGGTCGCGGCAATGTCGTCGGCGTGCTGGGCGGCGTGCTGCTCCTGACCATCATCCAGGTCGGTCTCGCCATCATCTCGGTGCCGTCCTTCTATGTCGGCATGATCGGCGGCGTGATGATCTTCATCGCGGTTGCCATCGACGCCATTCGCGTCCGATACTTCAGCTGAGGAAGCATCGCGGGTTCGCCTCTCGCGGCAATTCGCAGTGCGACAGAATTCGGGAAGCAGTGCAGCATCGCTGGACCGCTTCTCGACTTGACCGGGCCCGGGATAGACCAGGAAGGCGCGAAGGGCTGCGTGTCGTCGGGATGCCGGCTCGTATAATCGGTGTCGCGCGGCCAGGTCTCTGCCAGGAGGATTCGAGGGAGGGATAGATGTTTGTCACGCCGGAGGGTGAGCGCGTTCTTGTCGTCGATGGCCACACTCATCTCTGGGATGGGCGGCCGTCGAACTGGCGCAACGATTATGGCCGAACCTTCATCGATACGTTCTGGAGCGGCCATGTCGGCTTCACGCCGACCGACAAGCGCTGGTCGCAGGAGCAGTTTCGCTATTACGGCGCTGAAAAGGCGGCGCGCGATCTGTTCGTCGACGGCTATTGCGACGCCGCCATCATGCTCCCCGTCGATCTCCGCGATTTCTACAAGGACGGCTTCAACACCACAGACCAGTGCAGCGAGCTGAAGGCGCTTTGCCCGGAGCGCGTCGTGCTGAACGGCCGGATCGATCCGCGCGAGGGGGCTCGCGGGCTGGCGCGGCTTGAGAGCGACCACGATCGCTTCGGCTTCAAGGGCGTCAAGCTCTATACGGGCGAATGGAACGGCATCTCGCGCGGCTATCGCCTGTCCGATGATTTCGTGAGGCCCTATCTGGAGAAGTGTCGCGAGCTCGGCATCGACATCGTGCACGTCCACAAGGGGCCGACGACGCATCCCCTCGACTATGACGCCTTCGACGTGCGCGACGTCGACCAGGTCGCCACCTCGTTCCCGGACCTGAAATTCGTCGTCGATCATTGCGGCATGCCGCGCATCGACGATTTCTGCGCCGTCGCCGGGCAGGAGCCGAATGTCTATGGCGGGCTGGCGCTGGTCACCTCGTTCATCCGCGCCCGGCCGCGCCACTTCAAGGCGATGCTGATCGAGCTGCTCTGGGGCGTCGGCCCGGACCGGCTGATCTTCGGCTCCGACTACGCGATCACCAGCCCGGACTGGATCATCGAGGCGTTCATGGCGTTCGAGCTGGACGAGGCCGATACGACCGAGGCTGGCCATGCGCTCGATCTCGCAGCCAAGCGCAAGATCCTCGGTCTCAACGCCGCCAGGCTCTACGGCCTCGACGTCGACGCGCTGATGAACCTGCCGCCGGTCGACCTGCCGGCCGCCGAGGCGTCCCGTCATGCGGCCGAGTGAGGGTGCGCCGCTTGCTCCTCTGCCGGACGCGCTGACCGCCGCGCGGATTGCCGAGGTGCATGGCGCCCTGGAGGCGATCCGCGATCCCGAGCTGGACGAAACCGTCACGGCGATGGGTTTCATCCGGTCGATCGAGATCGACGGCGGATCGGTCGCGGTGGCGTTCCAGCTGCCGACGCAATGGTGCGCGGCGAACTTCGCCTTCCTGATGGCCGTCGACATCAAGGCGGCCGTCGCGGCCTTGCCCTGGGTAGGCTCGGCCAAGGTCGTGCTGCGCGAGCACTTCGCCGCGCGGCGGATCAACGAGGCGGTGGCGCAGGATCTCTCCTTCGTCGAGGCATTTCCGCAGAAGGCCGAGGGCGAGCTGGACGGCCTGCGCCATACCTTCCTCGACAAGGCATTTCTGGCGCGCCAGCATGCCGTTCTCGATATCCTGCCCAAGGGTGGGAACCTGCCGCCGCCGGCGATGTGGAGCATTGCCGAGCTGGAGCGGATGGCACGGGAAGAGCGCTCCCTGGCCGAGCCGGTGGCGCGCTATCTGGCGCTGCGCCGGAACCTGCCGGGCGAGGCCGCCTTCGTCGCCGCGCATGGCGAGCCGGTCGACCCGGCGCAGTGGCCGGCGCACTTACGCGAACTCCGGGGAACGGCGGTCACCCTTGCCGCCAATGCCGAGCACTGCCGCGTGCTCGCCGCCGCCAATCCTGGTTGACGCCGACGCGCGGGGGATGCGGCGCGGGCGGGACAGGGGCTCGACTACCGTTGCGTTGGTCAGGGCGGGAAACCGGAAAAACCACCCTGTTCCCCATGCCGCCACGTCCGGTTGACGCGCGCCGCATCCGCAAGGCCAACCCCGCAGCAACGCAATGGTTCCAGCTTTTCGCCTTAGGCGGGCAGGAGGCCCGCCGCCTTGTTCGGGCGGCGGGCGCCTTCGGCAGGATGCGGCTCTGCCGTCTTTTCCTGCCTCCCCTGGCCGTTGCTGGAGCCGGATTCGTCCGGCCGGTAGATTGCGCCGAAGCGGTTGGCGAGGAACGCCGCCATCGGGATTTCCTCCTGCCGGACCAGGCCGCGCTGCGGTGATTGTCCGGAGGCGAGCAGGTCGAGCACGGCGCAGGCCGCCGAGGCGGTCGTCAGCTGGATGGCGCTGCATTCGGCGTGGCTGTAGATCTTCTTGGCGTAGATCTCCTCGACCAGCCGGCCTCCCTTCATGCCGCTGACCGTGACGAAGACGACGACGACGTCCTGACGGGTCGTGGGCAGCGCCTGCTCGAGGATGTCCTTCAGCAATTCGCGCCGGGCGCCGAGGCGGAGGTCGTCGAGCAGCACCTTCATGATCGCGGCATGGCCGGGATAGCGCACGGTCTTGTAGTTGAGGCGTCGCACCTTGCCTGCCAGCGTCTCGCAAAGCGTGCCGAGACCGCCCGATGTGTTGAACGCCTCGTAGAGCACACCGTCGAGCGAGAATTCCTCGCGTTCTTCCAGCGGCGGCACCGAGACGAGGCGGCCATTGGCGATCGCCTCGCAGGGCTCGCAATATTCGTTGATGACGCCGTCCGTGCTCCAGGTCAGGCTGTAGTTGAGTCCGTTGGAGGGAAACTGCGGCAGCGCGCCGACCCGCATGCGGATGCTGTCGAGGCTGTCGAAACGGCTGGCGATGTCGCTGGCGACGATCGAGATGAAGCCGGGCGCGAGGCCGCATTGCGGGATGAGCGCCGCTTTGGCATTCGCCGCCATGCTCTTCACGAACCGGGTGCTGGCGACGTCCTCGGTCAGGTCGAGATAGTGCACGCCCGCGTCGATCGCGGCCGAGGCAACGGCGGTCGTCAGATGGAAGGGCAGGGCGCTGATGACGGCGAAGGAGCCCGCCAGCATGTCGGCGAGCGCGCCCCTGGCGGTTACATCGACGACGTGATGTGTCACGCCCAGGCGCACCGGCAACCCATCGAGGCTCGCTTCGCTGCGATCGACCAGTTCGACGCGATAGTCGCTCGTCTCCGCCAGCATGGCGGCGATCGTGCTGCCGATCTTTCCAGCTCCGACGACGGTGATTGTCTTCATGGCGGCGGCTCCCCTGATCCTCGGAGCCGATTGTTCCGTTCACGTCATGCGGCCGCCAGCGTCGAAACTGCGCTTTCCTAGGTCCCGATCCGACGAAATGACGGCCGCGGCGACGAAATGACGGGCGGGCTTGTCAGGCCTTGTCGAAATTGGTGGTCATGATGATCGAGCTGCGGCATCGCTCGACGCCGGGCAGGTTTATGATCTCGTCGAGCACAGCGTCGAGATCGTCCATCTGCGGCGCCTCGATCATCAGGGCGAGGTCGAAATCGCCGCTCACCGTGTGGCAGGTCAGCACCTCGGGCAGGCGCCGCAACCGCTCCATCACGGCCGACTGCATGCGCTGCACCAGGCTGAGCATGACGATCGCCCGGCTCGTCGGTGCGCCGGGATCGCGCGAGAGAATGGTCGAATAGCCGAGGATGACGCCGTTCGCTTCCAGCTTGGCGATCCGTTCGTGCACGGTGGTGCGGCCGAGCTTCAGCTGGCGCGCCAGGTCGGAGATGGAGGCGCGCGCATTCTCCTGCAGCAGCGCGATCAGCTTGCGATCGATGCCGTCGAGGGTCGCCTTCCTTTCCCGCGTGCGGGCTTCGGTGGCCGCAGGCTTGCCGCTGTCGGGCGTATCCATCGGCTCGTCACCCTCCCTGGTCGTCGCGCCCGCTGCGCCAATTGATAGCCCCGCGCCGGCCATCGTCAATCGGCGCGGGTGTCCCGCCTGCTAGCCGCCGGTGTCGCGGATCGGCAGCGGCCGCTGCTCCTCGATCGCCTCCATGGCGAAATAGGAGGTGACGGTGTCGAGCTCGACCTTCTCGATCAGGCGCTGATAGGTGCGGTCATAGCTCGCGAGGTCACGCGTCACGATCTTCAGCATGTAGTCGTAGTCGCCGCCGATCCGGTAGAAGTCGATCACTTCCGGCATCGAGCGCACATGCTGGCGGAAGGTCTCCAGCCATGCCTTGGAGTGGTGGCGGGTGCGGATCATGACGAACACGACGACGTCGAGGTCGACCGCGGCGCGATTGAGCCGGACCGAATAGCCCTGGATCACGCCGGACTGGTGGATCGCCTGCAGGCGGCGCCAGCAGGCGTTCTGCGAGAGGTTGACCGTCTCCGCCAGCTCGCGCTGCGACAGCGATGAGTCGTTCTGCAGGGCGCGCAGGATGCGCAAGTCCATATGATCGAATTTTTGCTTCGTCATTCGATCAAATGATCGACCCGCGTCGATAAAGTCAATCAGGACGGTGGTAATTCCGCGATCCGGAGGTGGGAATGTAGCGATCGCTGACCGCCCGGCGCCTCGCCGTCGACGGCGCCCCAGTCGAGGAAGGCACGCGGACATGAGTGGCGATCGCAACACGATTGAAGTCGACGGTGCGACGCCGCTGTCGCGTTTCCGCGCCGGCCTCGCCGGCGACGATCCGGTGCGGGACCTCCGCGCCGGGCTGATCGGCGAGGGGCGGCCTATCGAGGGCCCGTTCGGTCCGAAGCCGCTTGTCTATGCCGACTACGTCGCCTCGGGCCGGGCGCTGCGCCAGGTCGAGAACTTCGTCATGGAAGAGGTGCTGCCCTTCTACGCCAACAGCCACACCGAGGCCTCCTATTGCGGTTCGGCGATGACGCGGATGCGGCGCGAGGCGCGTGCTGTCATCGCGGGTCTCGTCGGCGCCGATGCGGGCTGCACCGTGATCTTCACCGGCTCTGGCGCCACCGCTGGGATCAACCGGCTTGTGAGCCTGTTCGGCGTCGCCGAGGCGGCGCGGCGCGGCGAGGCGCCGCTGGTGCTGGTCGGACCGTATGAGCATCACTCCAACATCCTGCCCTGGCGCGAGAGCGGCGCCGAGGTGATCGAGATCGCCGAGGCGCCGGCGGGCGGCCCCGATCTCGCCGAGCTGGAGGCGGCGTTGGCGCGGACCGGCGACAGGCGGCTGCGCATCGGCGCCTTCTCGGCCGCCTCCAACGTGACCGGCATCCTGACCGACACCGACGCCGTCACCGCCATCCTGAAGCGCCATGGGGCGCTGGCGGTCTGGGACTATGCCGGCGGCGGTCCCTATCTCGCGATGCGGATGGCGCCGGCGGCCGGTCTGGAGAAGGACGCGATCGTGCTGTCGCCGCACAAGTTCGTCGGCGGACCCGGCGCGTCCGGCATTCTCGTCGTGCGGAAATCCGCCGTCGAACGGCAGGCGCCGAGCTGGCCGGGCGGCGGCACCGTCAGCTTCGTCTCGCCCTGGCGGCACGACTACGTGCAGGATCTCTCCGCGCGCGAGGAGGCGGGGACGCCGAACGTCATCGGCGACATCCGCGCCGCGCTCGCCTTCCTGGTCAAGGATGCGATCGGCCAGGATTTCATCGACCGCCGGCATCGCGAGCTGAACGCGCGGGCGCTGGCCGTCTGGGAGCGCAATCCGGGGCTGCAGCTGCTCGGCGTCGACAAGGCGCAGCGCCTGCCGATCTTCTCGATGCGGGTCGGCGACGGGAAGGGCGGCTTCGTCCATCACCAGCTCTTCACCCGCATGCTGAGCGATGGCTTCGGCATCCAGGCCCGCGGCGGCTGCGCCTGCGCCGGGCCCTATGCGCATCGCCTGCTCGGCATCGACGAGGACGCCTCTGACGCCATCCGCGCCGGGATCGCAGCCGGCCGCGAGATCGAGAAGCCGGGCTGGGTGCGGCTGAATTTCAGCTTCCTGCTCGACGACGCCAAGGCGGATTTCATCATCCGTTCCGTCGATGCGCTGGCGCGCGACCCGTCCGCCGCCTCGGCCTATCGGGAGGACGCGGCGACGGCCCGCTTCCGGCCGGCCGGATCGGTCCGCGCCGCCTAGCCGCGCCGCCCGCGAACCGAAAAAGTCCACCGCGCGTCGATCGGCGGGGACGGGCAACCAATTGTTAACCATAGTTTAAGTCGTCTCGCGTCACCTATCGTCGGGGGCCCGGATGCCGTTTCGAGGCGGTTCGTGTCCCGGGAAGCGATGCGGGGCGACGACATGGTTGGGCGACGAGATCAGAGTTCAGGGCGGGATGCAGCGGATCGCCTTGCGGCCGCCCGCCGCGCGGCGCGCCTGCGCCGCCTGGCGCTCGGCTGCGCGCCGCTCTGGATCGGCCTCGCGCTGCCGGTCTCGGTGCAGGCGGCTTCCGTCCGCGAGTTCAACGGCAGCGAATCGGCCGGCTCGGAGCAGATCACCGCGAATGACGGCGATAGCGTCCGCTTCAACGACACCAGCACCGCCGACCAGGCCAATATCATCACCAATTCCGGCGGCTCGAGCTATTTCTACGACGACAGCACCGCCGCCGACGCGATCCTGACCAACAACGGCACCGGCAGCCTCTCCTTCGGCGACAACAGCACGGCCGGCAATTCGACCATCGTCAACAATGGCGGCGCCTCGTTGGGTTTTAGCGGCACGGCGACGGCCGGCACGGCCAAGGTGACCAACAACGGCACGACTTTGTTCAGCGGTTCATCGACGGCCGGCGGCGCCACCTTCGTCACCAATGCCAGCGGCACGCTGACCTTCGCCGACGACAGCACGGCCGGCACCGCGAAGCTGACCGTCAACGGCAAGATGGAATTCACCGACGCTTCCAGCGCCGATGCGGCCGAGATCACCAACAACACCACCGGCGTGGTCGATTTCCTCGACGCCAGCACGCTTTCGAGCGCCTCGCTCAACAATAGCGGCATTGTCAATTTCTCCGGCAGCAGCCGGGCCGGCATCGCGACGCTGACCAACAACGCCACCGGCGCCATCATCTTCTCCGAGCAGGCCTCGCTCGACGCCGTGGCGCTGCTCTCGAACAGCGGCCAGGTGACGTTCAAGGGCTCCAGCACCGCGGGCACCGGCTTCGTCGCCAACAATGAAGGCGGCTCGATCGTCTTCACCGAGACCAGCACGGCCGGCAGTTCGCGCATCGGCAATAGCGGCTCGGTATCGTTCTCCGGCTCGAGCTCGGCCGGCAGTTCCGACCTGATCAACAATCTCGGCTCGGCGATCGCCTTCTCCGGCGACAGCACGGCGGCGCAGTCGACGATCAACAATGCCGGCACGCTCGCCTTTTCCGGTTCAAGCTCTGCCGGCGAGGCCCAGATCACTACGGGCGGCGGCGGGCTTACCACCTTCGCCGGCAACGCTTCCGGCGGGACCGCCTATCTGATCGCCGACCAGGGCGCGACGGTCGACTTCTCGCAGGTCACCAGCGGCATCTCGGTCGGCACGATCGAGGGCGCCGGCACCTTCCGCCTCGGCGGCAAGGTGCTGACCGTCGGCAGCGGCAATCTCTCGACCACCGTCGACGGCGTCATCGAGGATGGCGGCATCGGCGGCGGCACGGGCGGTTCGCTGGTCAAGGTCGGCACCGGCACGCTCAGCCTCGGCGGCGTCAGCCTCTATACCGGCCGCACCGAGGTGCAGGAAGGCACGCTGCAGGCGGCGGCCGACGACGCGCTGGCGGAAAAATCGGCTTTCACTATCGCCGCCGGCGCTACGCTGGATCTCGCCGGCTTCAAGGCGACGATCGGCTCGCTGGCTGGTGCCGGCGCGGTGACGCTGAACGCGGCGACGAGCGAGCTCTCGGTTGGCGGTGACGGCACCTCGACGGTGTTTTCCGGCATGATCTCGGGCGAGGGCGGGCTGAACAAGTTTGGCTCCGGCACCCTGGCGCTCACCGCCGACAACAGCTACCAGGGCACGACGACGATCACCGGCGGCACGCTGCAGGTCGATGGCAGTATCGCGGATTCCTCGGTTGTCGTCGGCGCCAACGGCACGCTGTCCGGCATCGGCACGGTCGGCGCCACCACGGTGGCCGGCATCCTCTCCGGCGGCAATGCCGCCAACCCCGCCGGCACCATCACCATCAAGGGCAACCTCGCGCTGCAAGCGACGGCAACGCTGACGACCACCGTCACGGCCAATGGCATGAGCCAGGTCGCCGTCGAGGGCGACGTCGATATCGACGGCAGCACGCTGAAGCTGGCGATTTCGTCGGTGCCGCTGCAGGTCGGCACCTCCTACACCATCCTCTCGGCGACCGGCACGATCACCGGCACCTTCGGCAATACGCTTTCCGACTACGCCTTCCTCGATCCGACGCTCGACCAGACGACGCAGATGATCAGCCTGACGCTCGATCGCAACGACACCACCTTCGCCTCGGTCGGCGCGACGCCGAACCAGAAGGCGACGGGCGGGGCGGTGGAACAGCTCGGCTCCGGCAATGCCGTCTATGACGCGGTGTTGCCGCTCGAGGTGGCGACGGCGCGCCAAGCCTTCGACAATCTCTCCGGCGAGATCCACGCCACCGCGCTCGGCACGCTGCAGGCGCAGAGCGAGCAGACGCGGACGACGCTGCTGAACCGGATGCGCAATTCCGGCTGGGTCGAGGGCTATACGCCGTGGCTGAGCGGCTATGGCCAGCGCTCGGATTTCGATGGCGACGGCAATGCCGCCGGCGGCTCGCGCAATTCGGCCGGCGTCATGGCCGGCATCGACCGCACCACGGAGAATGTTCGCGTCGGCATCGCCGCCGGCATGGACAAGGGCAAGATCTCGCTCGACGACCGCGACAGCTCGGCCGACCTGCAATCCTTCATCCTGGCCGGCTATGGCCAGTGGAACTACGACGCGCTGCGGGTTCGTGGCGGCGTCGCCATGGCGCTGCACCAGCTCGACGTCGAGCGGCACATCAACGTCTCCTCGCTCTCCGGCACGGCGAAGAGCAGCTATGACGGCTGGACGGCGCAGGCCTTCGCCGAGCTCGGCTATGTCGTGCGCTTCGGCGCCAGCGAGGTCGAGCCGATGGCAGGGCTCGGCTGCGCCCGCACCGATCTCGACGGCTTCACCGAGGATGGCGCCGGCGACGCCGATCTGAGTTCGTCGGGCGGCGACCTGTCCGGCTGTGTCACCACGCTCGGCCTGCGCGCCAGCCATCGCTTCGCGCTGGACAACGGCCTCTGGATCAAGCCGCGCGTCGCCGTCGCCTGGTCGCATTCGCTCTCCGATGCCACGCCGACGATCGGTATGGCCTTCGCCGGCAGCGACAAGTTCGAGATCGCCGGCGTCGGCCTCGCCAGGGATGCCGCGACCGTCGACGCCGGCTTCGATTTCGGCGTGACCTATGGCGCCAGCGGCTTCGTGAACTATGCCGGCCGCTTCTCTTCCGGCGAGGACAGCCACGCCGTGCAACTCGGCATGCAGGTTTCGTACTGACGAGAGCCGGTTGTAGAAACACGCTCCATGCGAACGAAAACGTGCATGGCGCGCTTGACGCGTATGATGTTCTGATCCACTCCTCACATGAGTTGCCATGCCATGCGGGGATTGGGACGTGCGGTTCATTCGAGTTGCGGCGCTTGCGGCAGTAATACTTCTTCCAGCCGCTGCGGCTCAGGCCCATTTCCAGGAAATCCTGCCCTCGACCGACAATTTCGGCGCGGAGGACAAGGAGCTGGCGCTCGATTTGGTCTTCACCCATCCGATGGATCGCGGCCCGACCATGGACATGGCGAAGCCGGCGCGCTTCGGCGTCGTCACGTCGGCTGGCGAGACCGACCTGCTCGGCACGCTGGTCGAGGCGCCGCGCGACGGCAAGTCGGCCTGGAGGGCGAGCTACAAGCCGGCCAAGCCGGGCGCCTACACCTTCTTCGTCGAGCCGAAGCCCTATTGGGAGCCGGCCGAGGGCAAGTCGATCATCCACTACGCCAAGGTCGTCGTCGATGCGTTTGGCTGGGGCTCGGACTGGGACCGGCCGGTCGGCTTTCCCGTCGAGATCGAGCCGCTGGTGCGCCCGAATGGCCTGTGGACCGGCAATCTCTTCAGCGGCGTCGTGCGCCGCAACGGCGAGCCGGTGCCGTTCGCTGAAATCGAGGTCGAGTGGGTCAATGATGGCTCCGTCACCGCGCCGGCGGATGCCTTCGTCACCCAGGTGGTCAAGGCCGACGGGCAGGGCGTCTTCCACTACGCCATGCCGCGCGCCGGCTGGTGGGGCTTCGCCGCGCTGGTCGACGCCGACTACCAGTTGCCCGATCCGGACGGCAAGCCGATGCCGGTCGAGCTCGGCGGCCTGATCTGGGTCCAGGCCCGGGACATGAAATAGCGCCACGGAGCATCCAGCATGGCCCATATCCCGGATGGCGTGCTCTCGGTGCCGGTGCTGGTCGGCGGCGGCGTCGTGACGGCCGCGTCGCTTGGCTATGCGCTGAAATCGCTCGACGAGGACAGGCTGCCGCGCGTCGCCGTGCTGGCGGCGCTGTTCTTCGTCGCCAGCCTGATCAGCGTTGCCGTCGGGCCGACCAGCGTGCATCTGCTGCTGTCGGGGCTGATGGGGCTTGTCATCGGCTGGGCCGCCGTGCCGGCCGTGTTCGTCGGGCTGGTGATGCAGGCCGTCTTCTTCGGCTTCGGCGGCCTCACCACGCTCGGCGTCAACACGATGAACATCGCACTGCCTGGCGTGCTCTGGGCGGTGCTGTTCGGACCGCTGCTGGTTGACGCCACGCCGCGCCGCGCCGCCTGGGTGGGCGCCGTCGTGGCGGCGCTCTCGGTCGCGAGCACCGCCCTGATGGTGGCGCTGGCGCTGACCCTGAGCGATACCAGCTACACGCTGTCGGCCCGGATCGTGCTGCTCTCCTATGGGCCGCTCCTGGTCGGCGAGGCCATCATCACCGGCTTCGCCTGCGGCTTCCTCGCCCGCGTCAGTCCGGACATGCTGGCGGCGCGCGCCATGCGGCGGGGAGGACGGATTGCCGTTTCGTCCTGATCCGCTGCGGGCCGGCCGCTTGGCCCTGCTGGCGACGGCGGCGCTTCTCGCGGCGGCCGGGCCTGCCTCGGCGCACCGGCTGAAGGTGTTCGCCTCCGCCATCGGCAGCAGCATCGAGGGCGAGGCCTATTTCGTCGGCAGCGGCCCCGCCGCCGGCATCGACGTCACGCTGCGCGACAAGGCCGACAAGCTGCTGCAGAGCGGCAAGACCGGCCCGGACGGCAAGTTTGCGCTGCCGGCTTCCGGCAGCGGCGACATCACAGTCACCGTCGACGCCGAGGACGGGCATGTCGCGCGCTTCACCGTCGCGGAATCCGAGCTCGATCCCGCCCCGCCATCGTCGCCCGTCGCCGCGCCGGCCGCCATGCCCGCTTCGGACAGTTCCGCCCCGGTCGTCGCCGCCGTCGCGCCGAGCGTGCCGATGGCCGATCTCGAAATCGCTGTCGCCCGCAAGGTCGCGCCGCTCGCCGCCCAGATCGATGCGCTGCAGTCCGCCCTGCGGATCCAGGACATCGTCGGCGGCATCGGCTACATCGTCGGCATCTTCGGTCTGGTCGCGTTCCTGAAATCGCGCCGCCCCGCCAAGGATCGCCGGTCATGAGCGGCAAGGCGAGCGCCGCCGCCATCTTCGCGGAAAACCGCGATGTTGGTCCGCTCGCCTCGATCGATCCGCGCGTCCGCCTCGCCGCCGCGATCACCTTCCTGGCGCTGCTGGCGCTCCTGCATTCGGCCGCGGCGCTGGTGGCGGCCGTGCTCGCCGCGCTCGCCGTCGCCGTCTTCGCCCGCCTGCCGCTCAAGCCGACGCTGCGCAGGCTGACGGCGGTCGAAGGCTTTCTGCTGTTCCTGCTTTTGACCCTGCCGCTGACCATGCCGGGCCATGCGGTGTTCAGCCTGTTCGGCCTGCCGGTGTCGGAGGAGGGGCTGCGCCGGGCGATCGTCATCATCGTCCGGGTCAATGCCGGCGTGCTGATGGCGGCGGCGCTGCTCTCGACCATGGGGACGATGCGGCTTGCCGGCGCCATGAGCGGCATCGGCATCCCGCTGCGCATCGCGCATCTGTTCCAATTGACGGTGCGATACGTCGCCGTCTTCCACGAGGAATATGCGCGGCTCCGCCGCGCGATGCGGGCGCGCGGCTTTCGCGCCGGCAGCAATCGCCATAGCTGGCGCAGCCTCGGTCATCTGCTCGGCATGCTGGTGCTGCGCAGCGCCGAGCGATCGGAGCGGGTCGCCTGGGCCATGCGCGCGCGTGGCTTTTGCGGCCGCTTTCCGGCCTTCGTCCAGCGCCGGCTGGAGCGGGCGGACCATCTTTTTATCCTCTTCTGGCCGGTGCTCCTGATCGCGCTCGCCTGGCTGGAGTTCTCATGACCGCGCCCGCGCCGCTTCTCCGCCTTTCCGGCATCGTCGCCGGCTATGCCGCCGCCAAGCCGGTGCTCGACGGCGTCGACCTCGCGCTCTATCCCGGCGAGCGCATGGTGCTGCTGGGCGCGAATGGCGCCGGCAAGAGCACGCTGCTGCACGTCGTCACCGGCTTTATCCCGGCCCGCGCCGGCACGGTCGAGGCCTTTGGCGAGATCCGTCGCAGCGAGGCGGATTTCCGCGCCGTGCGGGTGCGCGCGGGACTGGTGTTCCAGGATGCCGACGACCAGCTCTTCTGCCCGACGGTGATCGAGGACGTCGCCTTCGGCCCGCTCAATCTCGGCCAGTCGCGCGAGGAGGCCTACGAGACGGCGCGGGCGACCCTGCGCTCGCTCGAACTCGGCCACCTCGCCGAGCGGATCACGCACCGCCTCTCCGGCGGCGAGAAGCGGCTGGTCTCGATCGCCGCCGTGCTGGCGATGCAGCCGGAAGTGCTGCTGCTGGACGAGCCCACCGTGGGACTCGATCCGGACGCCTATGCCCGCCTCAGCGCCATCCTCGACGCGCTGCCGCAGGCGATGATCATCGTCGCGCATGACGCGCATTTCATGGCCCGCTTCGCCACCTGCGCGCTGCTGCTCAAGGACGGCCGCAGCCATCGCGGCCAAGTGCACCAGCACGCCCACAGCCACAGCCACGCGCATGTGCATTTCGAGCATGACGCCGGCGGCGAGATCGAGGTTGGCGTCGGCGGGCACTGAGGCTTTGCGCATCGCTGCCGGGATGGCGGCGGCTTGACCGCGCGTCCCCCGACTGTTCACCCTGTCTCTCAAACGGCGCCCGCGCGCAGGTTTTCATTCTCGCGGCGGGTTCGCCATGCTATCGGCGGGCGCCTCGCCGGGCGCTTGCCGGCGCGGCAACGGGGAACGGGTCATGAGTGAGACGAATGTCGCGGCGCAGGGGGCGGTGCCGGAGCTGTCGGACGGAGCGCTGCTCGGTATCGTGGCCGCCGTGGCCGCCGTCTTTGTCATCTTCGGCTTTCTGGTCTCGCCGCCGGGCGAGGTCGTCTCCGGCGTCGTCAAGATCCTGCTCGTCCGCGACACGCTCATCACCGACTATATCGGCGTTGGCGGTATGGGCGGCGCCTTCGTCAATGCCGGCCTGCTGACGCTGGTTTCGGCCGGCATCTACCGCCTCGTCGGCGCGAAGATCGGCGGCGCCTCGATCGCGTGCCTGATGCTCGTGCTGGGCTTTGGTCTCTTCGGCAAGAACCTCGTCAACATCTGGCCGATCATCGGTGGCGTCTATCTCTACGCGCTCTACAAGCAGGAAGACTTCTCCGCCCATATCAACACGGCCTTCTTCGGCTGCGCGCTGGCGCCTGTTTTCTCCGAGATCCTGTTCTCGACCGCCATTCCGATCACGGTCGGCCTGCCGCTCGGCATCGCCACCGGGCTGCTGATGGGCTTCGTGCTGCCCGCCGCGGCGGCGCAGCTCTTCAAGGCCCATATGGGCTTCAGCCTCTACAATATGGGATTCACGGCCGGCATCGTCGGCACGCTGGTCGTCGCCATCTACAAGTCCTACGGCTTCGTGCCGGACCCGGTGTTCATCTGGACCACCGGCAACAATCTCCTGCTCGGTTCGTTCCTGAGCGTGCTCTTCCTCGGCCTGATCGCTGGCGGGCTCTATCTCGACCGCGCGGCGCTCTGGAAGATGAAGGAGATCATCGCGCTGACCGGCCAGTCGCCGAGCGACTTCGTGGCGAAGGTCGGCATCGCGCCGACGCTGGTCAACATGGGCATCTCGGGCGCCATCGGCATGGTCTATGTGCTCGCCATCGGCGGCGACCTGAACGGCCCCGTCATTGGCGCGATCTTCACGATCGTCGGCTTCGCCGCCTATGGCAAGCACCCGAAGAACGTGGTGCCGATCATGGCCGGCGTCTTCATCGGCTCGCTCGCCAAGCCCTGGGGCGTCTCCGATCCGTCGATCGTGCTGGCGGCCCTGTTCGGCACGACGCTGGCGCCGATCGCCGGCCGCTTCGGTTGGCACTGGGGCATCGTCGCCGGCTTCGTGCACTCCTCCGCCGCGCAGTCGGTCGGCGTGCTGCATGGCGGGCTCAATCTCTACAACAACGGCTTCGCCGCCGGCATCGTCGCCTCGGTGCTGGCGCCGGTGATCACGGCGATCCAGTGGCGCAAGGCCGATCACCCGGAAGAGAAGCTTTAGTCGTGGTTGGGGTCCTGGTCGTGCCCATGACCATGATCGTGATGATGATGGCCATGTCCGTGCCCGTGATCTTGGTCGCCATGGTCATGGTAGCGGTGGGTGTGGCCCTCGGCCGGCTCGGCATGTTCGACCGGCATGATGTGCAGCGCGCCGTGGCGGACGCCGCGCTGGCTGATCACGCTGTCGGCGAAGGCCTGCAGCTTGTCGACCGTGCCGCGCAGGATCGAGACCTCGAGGCAATTGTCATGGTCGATATGGACATGGGTGGTCGAGATCGACATGTCGGAATGGTGGTGGTGGCTGGTGGTCAGCCGGCTCGCCAGCGCCCGTGTCTCGTGGTTGTAGACATAGGTCAGCGTCGCATGGCAGATCTCGTCCGCGCCGGCTGCCGAACGGGCCTCGGCGGCCTGGGCGCGCGAGAACTCCGAACGGATGATGTCGCGCAGCGCCTCGGACCGGCTCTGGTATCCCTTGCGCTCGCAAAGCGCATCGATCTCCTCCAGCAGGTCGTCGTCGATGGTCACCGTCACGCGCTGCATGGCCGCTCCTCCCTAAATATTTGTCACACTTAGCATAAAATGAATGGCGCCTCGTCTCCAGCATGGCGCGCGAATTGATTTGGACCTTGCCGCAATCTAGAGTCGGCCTTGTTGCCCGGGGGTGAGATCGTGGATCAGGATAGCCGGAAATCCTTTGCCCCGCAGGGACTGCTCAGCCTGTGGCTGGTGCTGTTCGCGGTCTGGATGATCGCCAATTCGACGCTGGCGATCGAGGTCGCCATCCTCGGCGCCATCATCACCTTCGGCCTCGCCTATGTCTTTACCTCGACGAGCGACGCCTGGCGCCGGATCCGCTGGACGCCGACCGGCTTCTATCATTTCCTCGCCTATAGCGGCACGTTCCTCGTCGAGCTGGTCAAGGCCAACATCGCGATGATGCGGATCGTCTATTCGCCGCGCATCGACATCAGGCCCGGCATCGTCCGCATCCGCACCCGGCTGAAATCGCCGCTCGGCCGGCTGGCGCTCGCCAACACCATCGCGCTGACGCCGGGCTCGCTGGTGATGGATATCGAGGACGAGACGCTGTTCATCCACTGGCTCGACGTCCAGACCACCGACATCGACAAGGCGACCGAGGCATTGGCCGGCCCGTTCGAGGCGCATCTGGAGAAGGTCTTTGGCTGACATCATCATCCAGATCGCGGCGGTCCTGATCTTCCTCGCCATCCTCTGCGGCGTGATCCGGCTCGTCCTCGGCAGGACGCTGGTCGACCGCATCGTCGCCGTCGACATGCTCACCGTCATCTCGATCTCGCTGATCGCCCTCTACGCGCATGTATCCGGCCGCTTCGTCTATATCGACGTCGCGCTGGTCTACGGCCTGCTCAGCTTCCTGGCGGTGCTGGCGATCGCGCGCTTCCTGGAAAAGGGGCTCTGACGTGCTCGAGTTCCTGCTTCTGCTCGTCTGCGCCAGCATCCTCGTCAGCGGCGTGCTCGCCGTCTGCCTGAAGGACGTCCTGCCGGCCATGGTGGCGTCGAGCCTGGCTAGCCTGTTCGCCGCCGTATCGTTCCTGCTGCTCGCCGCGCCCGACGTGGCGATGGCGGAGGCGGCGATCGGCTGCGGCCTCGCCACCTTCATCTTCCTCTACGCCATCCGCAAGACCGGCAACGGGAAGGGCTGAGCGATGATCGAACTGATCGGCAGCCTGCTCATCCTGCTCGGCGCCGTCTTCCTGTTTTCGGCCGGCGTCGGCCTCCTGCGCATGCCGGACGCCTATACCCGCATCCAGGCCGGCACCAAGGCGACGACGCTCGGCAACATCCTCGTCCTCGCCGGCCTCGCCTTCTACCACCCCGGCTGGACCTTCAAGCTGATCCTCGCGATCTACTTCGTGCTGATGACCAACCCGATCTCGTCGCATGCGCTGTCGCGCGCCGCCTATCGCATCCGCACCCCGATGGCGGGGTCGACGATCACCGATGCGCTGGCCGAAGCAGAGGGCGGCGACGGCGCGGCGAAGCCCGCCGCCAAGGGCGCCGGGCGGAGGAAGCGGTCATGATGCGGCATGTATTCGTCGCCATCATCGTCGTGCTGTTCGGGCTGATCTTCGCCCGCATGACCGGCGTCTATGTCGAGCTCGAAGCGCTGCGGCCGCTCGCCGAGCAATATGTGACGCGCGCGCCGGTCGAACTCGGCACGCCCAACATCATCACCGGTATCCTGATCACCTATCGCGGCTTCGACACGCTCGGCGAGGTCGCCGTGCTGTTCATGGTCGCCGCCAGCATCGGCCTGCTGCTGAAGAAGGACGACGCGCCGGCCAGGGCCGCGATCGCGAAGACGACCGCCGCCAAGCGGGCGCCGTCGAGCGCGAAATCGTTGCTGCCCAAGACCGAGGCGGCCAAGGCCGCGGCGGCGCGGAGCGCGGCGGCGAAGGCCAATGCCGAAAGCAAAGTCGAGAGCGCCAGGATCGCGAGCGCCGGCGCCAAGGCCGCCAAGTCCGTGGAAAGCGCGAGCGACGACGACGAGGCGCCGCGCCGCGAGCCGAGCGAGATCGTCCGCACCGGCACCGAGGTGCTGCTGCCGCTGATCTTCACCTTCGGCGCCTATGTCATCGTCAACGGCCATCTCTCGGCCGGCGGCGGCTTCCAGGGCGGCGCCATCGTCGCCTCCGGCGTCATGCTGATGCTTCTGGCGCGGCCGGGCTCGACGCTCAATGTCGCGCTGCTCTCGATCATCGAATCCTTCGCCGGCGTCTTCTATGTCGGCCTCGGCATACTGGGCCTGATCCTGGCCGGCGGCTTCCTCGATCCGCGCTTCCTGCCCAAGGGCGAATTCGGCGCTTTCATCAGCGCCGGCGCCATCCCGCTCATCTCGGCGCTGCTCGGCATCAAGGTCGGCGCCGAGCTCAGCGTCATCATCGACCGCTTCAGAAGCTGAGCGGGGGAACGGGACATGACGACAGGCCTACCCATTTCCACCATCCTGCTGGTCACCGGCTTCGGCCTGGCGCTGATCGGCCTCTGGGGCATGCTGACCCACCGCAACATCATGCGGATCATCATCTGCTTCACCGTGTTCGATACAGGCCTGCGCCTCGTCATGGTCGCGACCGGCTACATCACCGCCGGCACCGCGCCGATCATCGACAGCGCGTTGAGCAAGGTCGAGGCGGTGAGCCGCGCCATCGACCCGATCCCGTCGGCGCTGGTGGTGACGGCGATCGTCATCGGCTTCGCGGTGACCGCCATCATGCTCGGCTTCGCCATCCGCCTCTACGCCGCCAAGAAGACGCTCTCCATCGACGCGTTCACGGAGTCGAAATGGTAGACGCGCTCTTCCACCCGCTGAACATCTTCCTGCTCGGCCTCGGCGGCGGCTTCGTCATTCCGCTGCTCTACCGGCTCGGCAAGCCGTGGCTGCATGCCGGCTTCTTCGTCGCGCTCGCCGGCATCGTCGCCGTCAGCGGCGTCTCGTTCCTCGGCCTGCTGCAGGGCGGGCCGACCATCGAGGTGCTGACCGCCGTCGGCGCGCCGCCGTTGTCGATCAACCTGCGCTTCGGCATCTGGGAAGGCTTCTTCACCTTCGGCGTCAATCTCGTCGGCCTGCTCGGCGCGCTGCATCTCTGGGATCGCCTCAAGGGCAATTACGGCGCGCTGCTGCTCTATCTCATCCTGGTGATGGGCATAGATGGCATGGTGATGACTCGCGACCTGTTCAATCTCTTCGTCTTTCTGGAGATTGTCTCGATCGCCACCTATGGCCTGCTCAGCCTGGAGCGCAGCGCGGCCGCGATGGCGGCGGCGTTCAAGTACATCATGGCGACGGTGATCGCCTCGACGCTGTTCCTGCTCGGCACGGTGCTGCTCTATTACGTCACCGGCACGCTCAACATCGACGCGCTGATCGAGGCGCGCGCCCAGATCACCGGGCCGATCGGCGCCGCGGCGCTCGTGATGGTGCTCGCCTGCCTGATCCTCGAGCTGAAGCCGTTCCCGGCCAATGGCTGGGGCCTCGACGTCTATGAAACCGCGCCGAGCGGCGTCGCCTCGATGGTCTCGGTCGGAGTCTCTGCCGGCGTGTTCTTCGCGCTGATGAAGCTTCTGCCGCTGTTCCAGGACCAGCTTGGCATCATCGCGGTTTCCGGCGGCGTCAGCTTCCTGTTCTCCAACCTGATCGGCTGCAAGCAGACCAAGGTGCAGCGCCTGCTCGGCTATTCGTCGATCAGCCAGATGGGCCTGATGATGCTGGCGCTGGCGCTTTTGACCGAGATCGGCGCCACGGCCTCGATCCCGCTCGTCGTCGGCGGCCTGTTCGTCAACCACCTGCTCGCCAAGGCGGGCCTGTTCTGGCTCGCCGGCGTGCTGAGGCAGGACGATGTCGACGCGCGCACCAGCCTTTCAGGCCGGCCGCTGCTGCTGGCGCTGCTCGCCATGTTTCTGGTCGCGATCGCCGGCCTGCCGCCATTCCCCGGCTTCTGGGCCAAGTGGGAACTGGTGCTGCAGCTGGCGAGCGCCGGCCGGTTGCCCTGGATCGCCGTGATCCTGACCGGCTCGCTGCTCGAAGCCGCCTACATGTTCCACTGGTTCGTCCGCGCCATGCGTCCTTCCGATGCGAAGGCCGAGGCCGGGCCGGATACGGTGGCGCTGCTGCCGGTCTATGGCATCGCGCTGCTCCTCGCCATTTCCGGCTATGTCGCCGCCCGGCTTTCGGGCGCGGCGTCGCTCTGGATCTTCGCGCCGCTCGCCACCGGCATCGTGCTCTATGCGCTCGATCGGCTGCCCGGCCGGGTCAAGGCCGTGCTGATGCTCATCGCCGTGGCGCTGGTCGGTTCGTGGCTCGCCGAAAGCGCGACCGGGATCGCCTGGCTCTTCGCCGTGCTGCTACTCGCCGGCAGCCTCGTCATCGCGGCCGCCAGTCTCTATCGCGACGATGCGCGCCCCGGCTATTTCCCGATGCTGGCGGTGCTGCTGCTGTCGATCCCGGCGCTGCTGCGCTCGGCGACCAGCCTCGAATTCTTCTTCAGTTGGGAAATCATCACGCTCGCCTCCTGCTTCCTGATCGCCAAGGGCAGGGGGGCCGGGCCGCATGTGCTGAGCTTCCTGCTGTTTTCGCTCGTCTCCGCCTTCTGCCTGCTCGGCGGCTTCGCCGGCATCGCCTCGGTCAGCGGCACCACCAGCCTTTCGGCGCTGATGACGGCCGGGCCCGACGCCACCACGGCGCTTGTGCTGCTCGGCATCGGCTTCCTGATCAAGGCCGGCGCCATCGGCGTGCATGTCTGGCTGCCCGGCGCCTATTCGGAGGCAGACGACGACTTTACCGCCATGCTCTCGGCCGTCGTCAGCAAGGTGGCGATCTTCGGCCTCCTGACCGGCACCTATCTGGCGATCCGCTCGCAGGCGGCGCTGGAACTGGCGCATGGCATGGCCTGGGTCGGCATGCTGACGACCATCGCCGGCGCCGTGCTGGCGCTGCGGCAGACCGACTTCAAGCGCCTGCTCGCCTTCTCCAGCATGAGTCAGCTCGGCTACATCGTCACGGCGATCGCGCTGATGAGCCATCTCGGCTGGGTCACCGCGCTCTATCTCGTCGCCAACCACATGATGGTGAAGGGCATCCTGTTCCTCGCCATCGCCGGCATCATCTTGCGCACCGGCACGCGCCAGTTCGGCGAGACCGGCGGCCTGGCCCGCGCCATGCCCGTCACCTTCGTCCTGTTCCTCCTGGCCATCGTCTCGATGTCCGGCCTGCCGCCGCTGATGGGCTTCGGCGGCAAGTGGCTGCTGCTTTCGGCCATGACCGACAAGGGCTGGAACTTCCTCGCCGCCGCCGGCCTCCTCGCCACCTTCCTCGGCTTCCTCTATATGATCCGCCTCGTCGCCGGCCTGTTCCTCGGCAAGCGGGTCGCGGGCCAGGCCAATGTGCGCGAGCTGCCGTTGGCGCTGCTGGTGCCGCAGGCGCTGCTCGTCGTCGGCATCCTCGTGCTGTCGCTCTATCCGAAGCTGCTGATGGACCCCGTCTCGGCGGCGATCGACCCGCAATTCGCCTCGACGCTGGTCTGGGAGGGCATGTCGCTCTACACGATCTACGGCTATTGGAACCCGACGCCGGTGATGATCATCGCGGTTCTCGTTGCCGCCGTGCTCGGCGTCATCGCCTGGGCCGTCTATCGCAGCGGCCTCAGGGGCAGCGGCAATCTCGCCCGCTTCTACGCCTATTATCGCCGCGTGATCGAGCAGGCGATGCCACCGGTCGCCACCTTGTTCTGGCAGGGCGTCACCGATTTCACGCTTGCCACCGCGGCGACCTTCCGACAGGTCTATACCGGCAACGGCCAGACCTATGCGATGGTCGTGCTGTTCTATTTCCTCGCGCTCTATCTCGCGAGCACCGGCCCCGCCGGCTTCTGGATTGCAGGCTGAGATGAGCATGACAGGCACCCAAGACGAGACGATCCCGCTGCACCTGCTGCGGCTGGTGAGCCCCAGCCTGCCGGTCGGCGCGTTCTCCTATTCGCGCGGCCTCGAATATGCCGCCGAGGGCGGCTGGGTGAAGGACGAGGCCTCCGCGCGGGACTGGATCCACGGCACGCTGGAGAACTCGTTCGCCGTGCTCGACGGCGCGCTGTTCTGGCGGATGAGCGAGGCGCTTTCCCGCGACGATTCCCAAGCATTCGACGATGCCGACGCCTGGCTCGCCGCCGGGCGCGAGAGCCGCGAACTGCAGCTCGAGGACCGTCGCATGGGCGAGGCGCTGCTCACCCTGCTCGCCGATCTCGACGTGCCGAAGGCGCAAGCTTGTCTGGGCCGGCCGCTGACCTATCCGGCCGCCTTCGCCATCGCCGCGCATCACTGGAGCGTGGCGCCCGCCGCGGCGCTGAAGGGGCTGATGTGGACGATCGCCGAGGGCCAGGTCGCCGCCGCGATGCGTCTCGTCAGGCTCGGCCATACCGCCGGCCAGCGCATCCTGATCGACGCCGTGCCGGTGATCGAGCGCGCCGTCGCCACGGCCCGCACGCTCGGGGACGACGAGATCGGCAATGTCTCCGTCGCCATGGCGATGGCCAGCGCCTGGCACGAGACGCAGTATTCGCGGCTGTTCCGGTCGTAGTGTCTCACCTCTCCCACGGGCAGAGGAGAAGGAAGCGCCTACCTCGTCGCCGCCTTGTAGCGGCGGAGATTGTCCTCCGGATTGGTCGCCTCGGCCGGCGGCACCGGCACCAGTGCCTTGAAGCCGTATTGCCCGATCAGGAGCAGCCAGGTGACGAGCACGAAGGTCGAGGTCAACACCGGCATGCCGATCGGTTTCAGGAAGATGGCGACCGAGGCCCAGAGCCAGGTCGTCAGGACGATGCCGAACAGCGTGTAGAGGAAGCTGCGCCAGGTCAGCACCAGGAAGAAGCCGCCGACGGCGATGGCGGTCAGCGCCGCGTTGTAGCCGAAGAGGCCGTCGCGGATCGCGCCCTCGGGGCCGCCGAAGACGACGGCGACCAGCGCCGCGCCGGCCGCGCCGATCAGCGCCATGCCGGCCGAGATGCGCGAATTGACGGCGATGCCGATCACGATCAGGTAGCCGGCGATCCAGTTGTCCTGGAAGAAGATCTGCCCGATGGCGTTGCCGATGCCCATGTACCAGGTGGGCAGGGCATAGGCGATCGTGGCGTCGTACTGGTCGGGCGAGACGGGCTTCGCCAGCGGGCCGGCCTCGATCGCCGCGAACTTCAGCACCGCGAACAGGAACAGCCAGCCGACCAGCACGAAGGGCGAGGTCAGCGCCGCCACCTTGTGGGGGCCGAGCAGCGTGGCGATGGTCGAGAAGGCTACGGTGGTCATCGCCGCGGCGAAGACGATGTAGACGGTCATGGCGACCGAGGGCACGGCGCCGGTGCGAAAATCGGCGCTGGTGAAGGCGACGAGCGCCAGGCCGACCAGGGCGCCGTTGAAGCCGAACAGGCCGTCGCGGATCAGGCCCTTGTCCGCCTTGAGCACGATCGCCGTCGCCGTCGCCACGACGACGCCGAGGATGCAGATCGCGCCGTATACCCACGAGTTGAAGAACAGCGCCAGAAGGATGATCAGGCCCGAGAGCGGGTTGTTCTGGAACACCACCTGGCCGATGCCGCGCAGCGACCAGTCGACGAAGCCGAGCGTCGGATGATCGCGGAACCGGTCCTGGAACGGAAAATCTGCCTGGGCCACGTCTCTCTCCCCCGAGAACGAGTTTCGTTCAAGAAAAACCCCACCGGACAGCGCCGGTCCGGTGGGGTTGTTGTCCGCTGCTGCGTGCTTCCTCAGAACAGGAAGTAGCGCTGCGCCATCGGCAGGCTTTCCGCCGGCTCGCAGGTGATCAGCTCGCCGTCGATGCGCACCTGGTAGTTCTGCGGATCGACCTCGATCTTCGGCGTCAGCGTGTTGTGGATCATGTCCTTCTTGCGCACGCCGCGGGTGCCCTTGACCGCGACCAGCTGCTTCTGCAGCTGCAGCTTCTCGCCGATATTGTCGTCGAGCGCCGCCTGCGAAACGAAGGTGACGCCGGTCTTGCCGCGGGCGCGGCCGAGCACGCCGTACATCGGCCGGTAGTGCACCGGCTGCGGCGTCGAGATCGAGGCGTTCGGATCGCCCATCGGCGCGGTGGCGATCATGCCGCCGAGCAGCACCAGCGACGGCTTGACGCCGAAAAAGGCGGTCTTCCACAGCACCAGGTCGGCGCGCTTGCCAACCTCGATCGAGCCGATCTCATGGGCGAAGCCATGGGTGATCGCCGGGTTGATCGTGTACTTGGCGACGTAGCGCTTGCAGCGGAAATTGTCGTTCCGCTCGCTGTCTTCCGGCAGCGGTCCGCGCTGCACCTTCATCTTGTGGGCGGTCTGCCAGCAGCGAAGCGTCGTCTCGCCGATGCGGCCCATGGCCTGCGAGTCCGACGACATCATCGAGAAGGCGCCGAGGTCGTGCAGGATGTCCTCGGCCGCGATCGTCTCCTTGCGGATGCGGGATTCGGCGAAGGCGACGTCTTCCGGGATCTGCGGGCTCAAATGGTGGCACACCATCAGCATGTCGAGATGCTCGTCGATGGTGTTGACCGTGTAGGGCCGCGTCGGATTGGTGGAGGAGGGCAGGATGTTCTCCTGGCCCGCCGCCGTGATGATGTCCGGCGCGTGGCCGCCGCCGGCGCCTTCCGTGTGGAAGGAGTGGATGGCGCGGCCCTTCATCGCCGCGAAGGTGTCGGCGACGAATCCGCTCTCGTTCAGCGTGTCGGAGTGGAGCGCGACCTGCACGTCCATCTCGTCGGCGACCGAGAGGCAGTTGTCGATCGCGGCGGGGGTGGTGCCCCAGTCTTCGTGCAGCTTCAGCCCGATGACGCCGGCGCGGACCTGCTCGCGCAGCGGCTCGGGGAGGGAAGCGTTGCCCTTGCCGAGCAGGCCGACATTGATCGGCAGCGCCTCGGTAGCCTCCAGCATGCGGTGGATGTACCAGGGGCCGGGCGTCACGGTGGTGGCGAGCGTGCCGACCGAGGGGCCGGTGCCGCCGCCGACCAGCGTGGTCGTCCCGCTCGTCAGCGCTTCCTCGGCCTGCTGCGGCGCGATGAAGTGGATGTGGGTGTCGATGCCACCGGCCGTCAGGATCTTGCCTTCGCCGGCGATGACGTCGGTGCCCGGGCCGATGATGATGTCGACGCCCGGCTGGATGTCGGGATTGCCCGACTTGCCGATCGCCTGGATGCGGCCATCCTTGATGCCGACATCGGCTTTGATGATGCCCCAGTGATCGAGGATGATCACGTTGGTGATCACCAGGTCGGCGACCTCGGCGGCGTTCTTCTGGCTCTGGCCCATGCCGTCGCGGATGACCTTGCCGCCGCCGAAGGTGACCTCATCACCATAGATGGTGCGGTCTTCCTCGATCTCGATCACCAGCTCGGTATCGGCGAGGCGGACGCGGTCGCCCTTGGTCGGGCCATAGAGCGAGGCGTAGTTTTCGCGGGTGATGCGCGCCATCTCAGACCTCCAGCTTTCCCATGACCTTGGCGTTGAAGCCGTAGACGACGCGGTCGCCGGCAAGCGCGACCAGCTCGACCGTGCGCGCCTGGCCCGGCTCGAAGCGGACGGCGGTGCCGGCCGGAATGTTGAGGCGGAAGCCCTTCGCCTTGTCGCGGTCGAACTTCAGCGCCGAATTGGTTTCGTAGAAATGGTAGTGCGAACCGACCTGGATCGGCCGGTCGCCCGAATTGGCGACGTCGAGGGTGACGGTGGCGCGGCCGACATTGTATTCGATGTCGCCGTCCTCGAGGATATATTCGCCTGGGATCATGACACGCCCCTACGGTATCGGATTGTGGACGGTGACCAGCTTGGTCCCGTCGGGGAAGGTCGCTTCGACCTGGATGTCGTGGATCATCTCGGGCACGCCCTCCATGACGTCGTCGCGCGTCAGCAGCGTCGCGCCGTAGGACATCAGCTCGGCCACCGTGCGGCCGTCGCGGGCACCTTCCAGGATCGCGGCCGAGATGTAGGCGATCACTTCCGGGTAGTTGAGCTTGACGCCGCGCGCCTTGCGACGCTCGGCGAGCAGAGCCGCCGTGAACAGCAGGAGCTTGTCTTTCTCGCGTGGTAGCAGTTCCATCGCCGATCCCCGTTTTGGTCCGGTGTTTAGGTTGCCCAGATGCGCGGCGCGCTGGCGGCCTTGCCCTGGCATGAGGTCCTGAGCGCGTCCCAGGCCTGGATGAAGAGTGACTTGCCTTCCGAAACCCGCGGCCCGAGATAGCGACAGACCACGACATGCTCGAGCTGGCTGACGGTGAAGACGCCGTCGCCGCGACTGCCGACCGCTTCCCGCACCCGCTCGGCCGCGTTCTCCGTCGCCGGGCCGGCATAGACCATCGTCCCGAAGGTCGGCTGACCGGCCAGCGCGTAGGCCGCGCCCTGCAGCGCCGATCCGCCGGGAAGCCGCACCCGCTCGAACCAGATCTTGCGGCCGTCGCGCGTGATCTCGATGCGCTGGCGCAGCGTGCCGGTCTCGAAGCGCTCGCCGGCGGCCGGCCGGCCGAGGCAGATGAAATCCCAGCCGACATAGGTGGCGCCCGATTCCAGCGTCACGCGCGTGTCGATCGAGGCGTCGGCGCCATCGAAGACGATGGTTTCCTGCGGCAGGTATTCGCAGACCGCATTGGCGCCGATGTCGATGGTCGTCGCCTGGGTGCTGACGCCGTGTTCGCTGCGATAGAATTTCGTCGCGCCCGGCGTCGTCAGCACGGCGCGCGCGTCGGCCTCGACATGGAAGCGAAGGTAGAGCTGGTCGCCGCCGGCGACGCCGCCCGGCGGATGCAGCAGATAGACGTGGCAGGTGCCGTCCTTTTCCGGATGGAACGGCTTCTGCACGACGAGGGGGCCGAGATGTCGGCGGCGCATCAGCCGCGTCTTGCCGGCGTTCACGGCGAACCAGAGCTCGAGCTCCGCCAGCCAGCGGCTGGGCTGTGCCGCATAGTGCGCGCGCGCCATGGATACGGCGTCCGACGAAGCACCCTCAGCGAGCAAAAGCGGCCTCACCCTGTCACGATCTCCGATCCGGCCTGCCCGTTTGGCGGGCGCGGCGAGCGATTGTGCCGGGAGGCTATCACACGGAGTTGCCCCTCCGGCAATCACAAATATTCATTTGCGTGCTCAAAGACTTGGCAGTTGTGCGCGAGATCCCGGCACTGTGCCTGGCGTCCCGAAAAATGCGGCCCAGCATTTCATCGACGGCAGAAAGGGAGCAAACTGTCCGTCATCGCATTCGCCCTCACGACGCAGCCGATGTCGCTGCTATAAGGGGGCGCAATCCAGGGCCGTCCGGGCCCATGCCGGCGGGCCGGGCCCGCGCATCGGTCGAATTGGGGAAACGGTATGTTGAAGGCAGTCGCGGTTCGCCGCGCAGCGGAGACGGGCGCGGAAGAGCAGGCGACGCCAGCCGGCCGCGCTGTGCTGCAGCATGACGAGCGCCATTTGCGCCGCCGGCTGATCGAGCTTGTCGACGGCCGCAAGGTGATGGTCGACCTGCCCGAGACGGTGGTGCTCGACGCAGGCGACAGCCTGGTCCTGCAGGATGGCGGCCTGATCGCCGTCGCTGCCGCCTATGAGCCTCTTTACGAGATCTTCGCCCGCGACCCGGTGCATCTGCTCGAACTCGCCTGGCACATCGGCAACCGCCATCTTGCCGCGGCGATCGAGCCGACCCGCATCCTGATCCTGCGCGACCACGTCATCAAGGCGATGCTCGAAGGGCTCGGCGCGCGGGTCAAGGAGATCGTCGCGCAGTTCAATCCGGTACGCGGCGCCTATTCCGGCCATGGCGGCCACGGTCACGGTCACGGCGATCACGGGCATGGCCACGACCACGGTCATGATCATCACGGTCATGGCCATTCGCACGAGCATGGCGACCACCGTCACGATTGATTTCGACGTCGCGGCCGGGCGGCCGCGCGATCCAGCAGGACGAGGCTATCTCTCATGACATCGAAGAACGGACCCCTTCGCGTCGGCATCGGCGGCCCCGTCGGCTCTGGCAAGACGATGCTGACCGAGAAGCTTTGCAAGGCGATGCGCGAGGAATTCTCCATCGGCGTCATCACCAACGACATATACACCCAGGAAGACGCCATGATCCTGGCGCGCCGGCAGGCGCTGTCCGAGGATCGCATCATGGGAGTCGAGACCGGCGGCTGCCCGCACACGGCGATCCGCGAGGACGCCTCCATCAACCTGCAGGCGATCGCCGAGTTGCGGCGCCGGATCCCGGATCTCGACATCGTCTTCATCGAGTCGGGCGGCGACAATCTGGCCGCCACCTTCTCGCCCGATCTCGCCGATCTGACGATCTACGTCATCTCCGTCTGCCAGGGCGAAGAAATCCCGCGCAAGGGCGGCCCCGGCATCACCCGCTCCGACTTCCTCGTCATCAACAAGAGCGACCTCGCGCCCTATGTGAATGTCGATCTCGACGTGATGGAGACCGATGCGAAGCGCATGCGCGGCGCGCGTCCGTTCGGCTTCACCGATTTGATCCGCGGCAAGGGCCTCGACCGCGTCGTCGATTACATCGTCGAGCATGGCGGCCTGCGCATGGACGCCCGCAAGAGCGCGTGAGGGCGCCGGTCGGCCGTTCCCCCTGTGGTCGGAAAAGCAGGATTGGAACCTGCGGCCCATCGTCCCGAACGAGGGGGGCTAGTGGGTCGGCTTTCGATCATCATCCTGAGGTGCCCGGCGCAGCCGGGCCTTGAAGGAGGGGCCAGGGAGCGCCCGCTGGATCCGCCTCCGAGGCTTCGCTGACGCGAAGCGCCTCAGGATGATGGTTGGAGCCCGTGGACCGGATTTCGTTCGAGAGCCCAGGTCCCTCGGTCTCAAGCGGAGTGTAACATTCCACTCTCGGAAATCTTGCTCTATAGACCGCAGGGCGCGCCGACTCGGTCGGCGCCGTCTGGTGCGGCTTCGTGGGTGCTCTGATGGATGAAATCGAATGCGTCGTCGTCGGCGCCGGTGTGGTCGGTCTCGCCGTGGCGCGGTCGCTGGCGCTTTCCGGTCGCGAGGTCCTGCTGATCGAGGCCGAGGACGCCATCGGCACCCAGACCTCGTCGCGCAACAGCGAAGTCATCCATGCCGGCATCTACTATGCGCCGGGCAGCCTGATGGCGAAGTTCTGCGTCGCCGGCAAGCTGGCGCTCTATGACTATTGCGCCGAGCGCGGCGTGCCGTTCTCCAATTGCGGCAAGCTGATCGTCGCCGCCGACGCGGCCGAGCGCGACCGGCTCGGTTCGATCGCGGCCAGGGCCGCCGCCAATGGCGTGCTCGACATGCGGGAACTGTCGCAGGCCGAGGCCATCGCGCTCGAGCCCAATCTTGCCTGCGCCGGCGCGCTGCTGTCGCCCTCGACCGGCATTATCGACAGCCACGCCTACATGCTGGCGCTGCATGGCGACGTCGAGGCGGCGGGCGGCATGGTAGTGTTCTCCAGTCCGCTGCTGGCCGCGAAACCGGATGGCGACGGCATGGTCCTCTCGATCGGCGGCGCCGAGCCGATGCAGCTGAAGACCCGCCTGCTCGTCAATTCGGCCGGGCTGTTCGCCTCCGCCGTGGCGCGCACGATCGAGGGGCTCGATCCCGCCCATGTGCCGACGGAGTATTACGCCAAGGGCAATTATTTCACGCTGTCGGGCCGCTCGCCCTTCTCGCGGCTGATCTATCCCGTGCCGGTGCCGGGCGGCCTCGGTACCCATCTCACCCTCGACATGGGCGGCCAGGCGCGCTTCGGTCCGGATGTCGAATGGATCGACGAGATCAACTACGACGTCGACGCCTCGCGCATCCCGCTCTTTGTCGAGGCGGTGAAACGCTACTGGCCGGACGTCTCCGCCGACCGGCTGCAGCCGGGCTATGCCGGCATCCGCCCGAAGATCGTGCCGAAGGGCGCGCCGGGCCAGGATTTCGTCGTCCAGGACGCCTCGGTCCATGGCGTCCCCGGCCTGATTAACCTCTTCGGCATCGAATCCCCGGGCCTGACGGCCTCGCTGGCGCTGGCCGACCACGTGGCGGAACGCGTGGCCCGCTGAGGGCCGCCCTCCGTCCCATCCGGAGTCATCCTCGCGAAGGCGAGGATCCATGCGGCCGCCTTCCGCCGGTGGCTGCATGGATCCCGGGTCTCGCTCCGCTCGCCCGGGATGACGGCGAGCGCAGGTGGCCCCCGATCAGCCGCGGCCGACGAGCGGCATCTTGGTGGCCATGATCGTCATCTGCAGGACGTTGGCGTCGAGCGGCAGGTTGGCCATGTGCACGACCGCGTCGGCGACATGCTGGACGTCGAAGGTCGGCTCGACCTTGATCGACAGGTCCGGCTGCAGCACGCCCTTCTTCATCTGGCTCGCCATCGGCGTCTCGGTGTTGCCGATGTCGATCTGGCCGCAGGCGATGTTGTACTTGCGGCCGTCGAGCGCGGTCGAGCGGGTCAGGCCGAGCACGGCGTGCTTCGAGGCGGTGTAGGGGGCCGAGTTCGGGCGCGGCATCACGGCCGAGATCGAGCCGTTGTTGATGATGCGGCCGCCCATCGGGTCCTGGTCCTTCATGATGCGGAAGGCGGCCTGGGTGCAGAGGAAGACGCCGGTGACGTTGGTGTCGATCACGGCCTTCCACTTGGCGACGTCGAGGTCCTCGATATTGACCGGCGGCGCGTTGACGCCGGCATTGTTGAAGAGCACGTCGAGGCGGCCGAAGCGCTTCTTGATCTCGCCGAACAGGGCGGCGACCGAGGCCTCGTCGGTGATGTCTGCCGGCAGCGCGACGGCCTTGCCGCCCGATTCCTGCACGACTTCCTCGAGCGGCTCGGGGCGGCGGCCGGTGATGACGGTGGTGTAGCCGGCGGCGACCAGCGCCAGCGCGACGGCCTTGCCGATGCCGGTGCCGGCGCCCGTGACCAGGGCGATCTTGCTGTCAGACATGCGTTTTCCTTCCGGGATATCGTTCGTTATTGGGCGAGGAAGCCGCCGTCGACCGGCAGCGTGTGGCCCGTGACCATCGAGGCGCCGGGGCTCGCCAGGAACAGGATCGCGCTCGCGACCTCCTCCGGGTCGGCGAGGCGGCGGAGCGGCGTCATCGCCTCGATGCGGGCGACCAGTTCGGGATCGGCGACGAGGCCGGCGATGAAGGGCGTGCGCACATAGGTCGGCGCCACGGCATTGACGCGGATGCCGTTCGGCGCCCATTCGACGGCGAGCGCGCGGGTCATGTTGACGATCGCGCCCTTGGTCGTCTGGTAGGAGATGTTCGGGTAGAGCCCGCCGCCGGAAAAACCCATGATCGACGAGACGTTGACGATCGCGCCCCTGGTGCCGGCGGCGATCATGTGGCGCGCGGCGATGCGAGAGGCGAGGAAGGTGCCCGTCATGTTGACGTTCACCACCGTGTCCCAGTCGGCGACCGAGACTTCCACCGCCGGGCGGCGGATCGCCGTGCCGGCGCTGTTGACGAGGATGTCGATCCCGCCGGCACGGGCGATCACCGCCTCGAAGGCGGCTTCGAGGCTCGCCTCGTCGGCGACGTCGGCGACGACGGCGAAATGCTCCGCCGCCGTGCCAAGGGTGGCGAGGACATCGTCCGCCACCGGATTGCGGTCGAGAAGGACGACCCGGGCGCCGGCCCTGGCGAGCGCCTGCGCCCCCGCCAGGCCAATGCCAGAGCCGCCGCCGGTGACCGCGGCGACGCGGCCGGTCAAGGAGAAGGGATCGCTCGCCATCGGTCGTTCTTCCGTTTGCAGGTCAGGAGTGGCTCAGCCGCCGATCTTGCCGCCGAGTTCATCCTCGACATGGGCGCGGATGATCTGGTCGAACGAGGTCTCGGCCTTGAAGCCGAGAGACAGGGCGCGGCTCGTGTCGAAATCGCGGGCCCAGCCGGCGACGATGCGGTCGATCGTCTCGTCCTTCTCGTGGCGGATCAGCTTGACGGCCTTGTCGCCGGCGACCTGGCGCAGCGCCTCGATCTCCTCGCCGACCGTCGCCGAGAGGCCCGGCATGTTCAGCGTGCGGCGCGGGCCGACCTTGTCGAGGTTGAGCGTGCCTGCATGGACGAGGAAGCCGACCGCCGAGCGCGGGCTTGCAAACCAGTGGCGCACGTCCGGCGAGACCGGCAGCACGGCTTCCTGGCCGACCAGCGGCTCGCGCAGGATGTTGGAGAAGAAGCCAGAGGCGGCCTTGTTCGGCTTGCCGGGACGAATGCAGATCGTCGGCAGGCGGATGCCGATGCCGTCGAAGAAGCCGCGGCGCGAATAGTCGGCGAGCAGCAGTTCGCCGATCGCCTTCTGGGTGCCGTAGCTGGTCAGCGGCGTCTCGAAGAACTCGTCGCCGATCTTGTCCGGGAACGGCGCGCCGAACACGGCGATCGACGAGGTGAAGACGACGCGCGGCTTGTAGCCGCTCTTCGCGTTTTCGAGGCGGATCGTGTCGAACAGGTAGCGGGTACCGTCGAAATTGATGCGGTAGCCCTTGTCGAAATCAGCCTCGGCCTCGCCGGAAACGATGGCCGCGAGATGGAAGATCACGTCGGGCCGATTGGCGATCAGCGTCTGCGAGGCTTCCGGCGCCGAGAGGTCGATCGTCAGCGCATCGACCGGACCGGTGAAGCCCTTGGGCGCATCCGGGGCGACGACGTCGGCGAGCGTGAAGCGGCTGATCTCCTTGCCGCCCAGATGACCGTCCGCGACGAGCTTTTCCGTCAGCTTGCGGCCGACCATGCCAGCCGCGCCGATGATAAGGATATGCATAGTACAACCTCGAATAATAGAACGATATCAGGACAGTCGGAGACGAGCTACCGCGTAGGGCGTCAGCACGAGCGTGCTGTTGTCGAAAGGTTTGGCAAGCGTGTCGATGGCATCCGGATCCCGCGTTGCAGCGACGAAACTGTCGGCGTCGAGCAGGAACAGGTCGCGCGGCGCGCCGGGCAGGGCGACAGACTGTTCCGTGCCCGTGCGGTTGGCAAGCCAGAGTTCGACGCCATCCCCCGTCTCGGCGGCGATCGCCTCGATCGTGTCCGGCGTCGTCACCGCCCTGAGCGGCAGACCCGTCAGCCGGGCCATGCCGCGCAGCACGTGGTAGGCGGGGAAGACGCCGCCGGCCTCGTCGAAATAGGGCTGCGGCCAGTCGTGCCGCACGGAGACAAGGCCGAAGGCGCCGGTGGTGCCGCCGAGCGTGATCGTCGAGGCGCCGCCGGCCGCGAAGCGGGCGAAGAAGCCGAGCGCCCAGGCGGCGCCGAGCAGGCCGCGCTGGCGCGGATCGTTGAAGTTGATCGCCTGGCGGATGTTCTTCGGGTTGGCGAAGGGGGCTTCGCCATAGGGGTTCATGCGCATGCCGATGGCGCTCGGGCCGACCGCATAGGGCTTGTCGCCGGCGATCGCCGAGGCGGAGAGCGCGACCGAGGGCAGCGTTTCCAGCGTCTCGGTCACCGAGATGTCGTCGCCGGCATGCAGCATCGCCGTCGTCGTGAACGAGACGAGGTCGATGAGGTCGACCGGCGGCCGCTTGCGGTTCATCTCGGTGAAGAGGCTGAACATGCCGCCGCCGATGCGGGCGTTCGGGAAAGCCTTTCGAGCGACCTCGAAGAAATCGCGCGGCGGCGGGGCGGGCGGCCAGACGCTGCCGGGCAGGGTGCATTTCAAATCCGGCAGCGGCGAGAGCAGCACGGTCCTGAACGGTGAGCCGAGGCCGGCAACGGTCTTGCCGAGCGCGGCGATTTCGGCCGCGAAGCCGTCGACCGATTGTACCACGGCCTCGAGCCAGGGTTCGGCGTCGAGCGCGCGCGCCGCCTCGACGATGCCGGCGAGAGTCGCCTCGTCATGGCCGAGCGACGGATCGTAGTAGCCGACAAGCACCCTGGCCCCGACGCGGCGCAGCCGGTCGCTCTGGGCGATCGTGTCGGCGATCTCCGTGGGGTCGAGACCGAGGCCGAGCGGCGGCGCCGTTCCGATGCGCTCGCCGAGCGTTACCGTGCCGGCGGTCGCTCCGCTTGCGGCGGCGGCGAGTGTGCCGGTGACGGTCAGCCGCACGGCCTGCTCGATGCGCTCTTCCGGCGGCAGCGTGTAGGGCCAGGGCAGCGCCAGCGGGCGGACATAGGTCTTGTACGAGGCGTCGGTCCAGTTGCGCTGGTCCTCCATCTCGTAGGTGTCGCCCTCCATCCGGCAGGTGACCTTCAGCCCCGGCGCCGCCTCATGCGTCAGCGCGCGCAGCTCCATCATCGGCTGGATCGGGTTGATGATGTCGGGGAAGCGGCTTTCGACGATGGAGCCGTCGACATGCTCGATCGTCACCGGATGGCCGGAGACGCCGGCGATCGGATGCAGCACGACAAAGCCGGTGCGGTTAGTCAGGAAGGCATTTTCCGCGCTGCCCTCGGCGGTAAAGGCGAGCTTGCCGTCGGCAGACCCTTCGATGCGGGCGGAGTAGCGGAAGGCCTGGTTGTCGTCGAGCGCCAGCGCCTTGTAGGTGACGGTGAAGCCGTCGGCGCGCTCGTCGACGGCGAGGTCGGAGATCACCGGATTGTAGGTGCCCCAGTTCCGGTCGCGCACGATGAAGGAGATGGCGCGGACGATCTCGACGCCGGCATAGCGGATGTGCCGCAGATTGCCGGTGTCGAGCTCGGCGGTGAGCGCCCCCGCCCTCAGGATGCGGAGCGGCGCGACGGGTTCGTCGGTGCCGAAGAGCCGGACGGCGAGAGAGGGGGCGTTGCTCATCGGCTGACCCTCGAGGAAACCAGACGCTCGACCAGAAGGGCGAGGATGATGATGGTGCCGATCGCGGTGCCCTGCCAGAAGGGCGAGACGCCCATCAGGTTCAACCCGTTGCGGATCATCACCATGATCAGGACGCCGATCAGCGTGCCGAACATCGAGCCGCGGCCGCCGAACAGGCTGGCGCCGCCGATGACGACCGCGGCGATCGCGTCCAGCTCCATCCCGTTGCCCATCAGCGGATCGGCGGAAAGCAGCTGGCTGATCGAAAAGGTGATGGCGACCGCCGCGAAGGCGCCGGAGAGCACATAGGGCAGGATCGAATAGAAGGTGGTGTTGAGACCGGCGGCGCGGGCGGCTTCCTTGTTGGAGCCGACGGCGTAGATGGTGCGGCCGCCCTTGGTGTAGGTCAGATAGGCCCAGGCGGCGAGATAGAGCACGATCAGGAACAGCACGTTGGACGGGATGCCCAGCACGTTGGTGTAGACGATGTCCTGCATGCCCATCGGGATGTTGGAGATCGCCGTCTGGCCGGAGAAGATGTAGGCGAGGCTGCGGCCGATCGCCATGACGCCGAGCGTCACGACGAAGGGCGCCAGCCCGAACACCGTGATCAGCGTGCCGGAGATCAGGCCGATGAAGCCGCCGGCGACGACGGCGATGGCGATCGCCGGCACGATCGGCACATGCTGCAGCGACAGGCCGAGAATGATGCCGGTGAGGCCGGCGACCGATCCGACCGAGAGATCGATGCCGCCGGTCAGGATGACGAAGGTCATGCCGACGGCGACGATGCCGATCACCACCGACTGGTCGAGCAGGTTGAAGATGTTCGACTTGGTCAGGAAGTAGGGCGAGAGCAGCGACAGGCAGACCGCGATCAGCAGCGCCAGCAGCAGCATGCGCACTTCGAGCCGCTGCGCGATCTTCTTGATGGGCGAGGCCGGGGCCCGGCGGGTAAGGGTCTCTTGGACCATGGGCGAAGTTTCCTTGCTCACAGCGTTGCCGCCATGGTGTCGATGCGGGTTTTGATCGTTTCCGGTGCGGGCAACGGGCGGTCTATCGGCAGCGACAGCCCGACCCAGCCGAGGTCGTGGCCGCGCGGGCTGGTCATCGGCACCACCAGCGTGGTGCGCGAGCCGTCGGGTTCGGGCACGAAGATCGGTTCGCGCAGGCGGAGCGCCTCGGGAATGCGGGTGGCGCCGAGCTCGCGCGCCTCGCCGGCCTTGAAGCCGGGGTCGAGCGCCGGATTGCTGGCGACCGCGTTGAGGCAGATCAGCCGGTCGCCCTCGATCAGGCCCCAGAAGCCGGCGCCATCATGGGCGCGGGCGAGCTCGTTCAGCATCTCGGTGTTGCGCACCATCGAGGTGCGCGGCGCGGCGAGCAGCGTCAGGCTCTCTTCGTCGAGCACCGTGCTCGGCAGGTCGGCGGTGGTGCGGCCGTCGCTCATCACCACGACGCGGTCGGACAGGCCGAGCAGTTCCTCGAAGTCGGAGGAGACGACGACCAGCGCCACGCCCTGGGCGGCGATGTCGCGCAGCATGGCGTAGATCGAGGCGCGGGTGCCGATGTCGACGCCCTTGGTCGGCTCGTCGAGGATCAGCACCTTCGGCTCCAGCAGCAGCCAGCGGGCGATGATGATCTTCTGCTGCATGCCGCCGGAGAAGTTCAGCATCGAACTGTCCATCAGCCGGTCCTCGGGCATGCCGAGGCCGGCGAGCAGCTCCTTCACCTTCTTCTCGCGCGAGGCGTAGCTGCAGAAGAAGCCGCGATGGGCGCCGAGATGGGCGAGCAGCAGGTTCTCCTTGACCGAGAGGTCGGGCACGATGTTCTGCGTGCGACGATCCTCGGCGACGAAGCCGAGGCCGGCGCGGATCGCCGTCTTCGGGCTGTCGGCGGGGAGCTTCTTGCCGTTCAGGATCACCTCGCCGCCGCTGCGCGGCCGGAGCCCGAAGATCGCCTCGACGGTTTCCGAGCGGCCGGCGCCGACGAGGCCGCCGAGACCGAGGATCTCGCCCTTCCTGACGCTGAAGGAGACGTCGCGGACGGCGGGCGTCGAGCTCAGGTTGCGGACTTCGAGCGCCACCGGCGCATGGTTCTCGCGGGTATGGCCTTCCTTGCGCTCGTAGATCGCGCCGAGTTCGGCGCCGACCATGGCGCGGATCAGTTCGGCCTGCGACAGCGAGGCGGTTTCGCGGGCGTTCATCACCGTGCGGCCCTCGCGCAGCACGGTGACGCGGTCGGTGATGGCGAAGACCTCTTCCAGCCGGTGCGAGACGAAGACGAGGCCGTGGCCGGTGTCGCGCAGGCGCGCCATGATGTCGAACAGGCGCTCGGCCTCGCCGGGGCTCAGCGAGGCGGTCGGCTCGTCGAAGATCAGCAGCTTGGCGCGTACGCCGAGCGCCTTGGCGATCTCGACCAGCTGCTTCTGCGCCGAGGAGAGGCGGCGCACTTCCCAGTCGAAGGGCAGGCTGTCGCCCTGGCCGAGATCGTTGAGGATCTCCTGGCCGCGCTGGCGCAACTGGCTGTAGTCGAGCCGGCCGGGGCGGCCGAGCTCGGGCAGGAAGATGTTCTCGAGCACCGTCAGGTCGGGGACGAGGCTCGTCTCCTGCATCACGATGCCGATGCCGATGCGGAGCGCGTCGCGCGTCGAACGCAGGCGGATCTCGTGGCCGCGATAGGTGAGCTCGCCTGAATCGAGCGTGTAGTGGCCGGATATGACCTTGGACAGCGTCGACTTGCCGGCGCCGTTCGCGCCGAGCAGGCCGTGCACCTCGCCCTCGCGCAGTTCGAAATTCGCACCCTGCAGAGCCCGCGTGCGGTCGAAGGTCTTGGTGATGTCCCGCGCTGTGAGAAGGGTGGTGTGGCCCGTCTCCGCGAGGGGGGCAGTGTTGGGCTGCAACGGATCATGCTCCTGGGGACGGCCTCGACGCGATGCTGCGGCGCGGCGGGAGGACAGGGAGCCCCGTCGCACGGCGCGTGCCGCGCGACGGGGTCGCGATCAGACTGGCCGATCAGACTTCGTTGGCGAAGACGGTCTTGCGGATGGTCGGCAGTTCCTGCTCGATGTTCGTGCTGGTGATGGCGACGATCGGAACGGTGATTTCCTTCTCCGGCGTGCCGCCGTCGAGCACCTTCAGCAGCGCCTCGCCCGAGGTGGCGCCCATCAGGAAGGGCTGCTGCATGCCGGAGACAACGAGGTCGCCCGACTTCAGCAGGTCGACGAATTCCGGAATGCCGTCGAAGGCCGCGACGAGCACTTCGCCGTTGCGGCGGGCGGCCTTGATGGCGCGCAGCGCGCCGATCGCCGGCTGGTCGGTCTGGATGAACAGGCCGCGCATGTCCGGGTTGGCAGTCAGCAGGTCCTGGGTGAACTTGAAGGTCTCGTCGGCGGTGTAGCTCTGCATCTGCTGCATGCCGGCTTCCTTGCCGGTGAAGCCGCCTTCCTTCAGGCCGTCGAGGAAGCCCTTGGTGCGGGCCTGGCCGTTCTTGCGGGCCTGCGAGATGGCGACGATGCCGACCGAGCCGCCTTCCCAGCCCTTCGCCTTCAGGGCGGTGGCGAGCGCGACGCCGACGTCGTGGGCGCCCTTGTAGTTGTCGGAAATGATGAAGGAGGCGTAGTCGCCGCTATTGGTGCCGATGTCGCCGATGACGACCGGGATATTGGCCTTCTGGGCCAGCGCCAGCACGCTCGGCGCGGTCGAGGAATCGGTCGGCGAGATGACGATGCCGGCGACGCCGCGGGCGATCGAGTCCTGCGCGTTGCGGAGCTGGGTCTCGGCGCTGTTGTGGCTGTCGAGGGCCTGGAAATTGTAGCCCTTGGCCTTCACCGTCTCCTCGATGCCCTTCGACAGGTAGCGCCAGAAGGGCAGGTCGAGGCCCGGCGTCAGGTAGACGATTTCCTTGCTCGCGGCGGAGGCCGCGTTGATGCCGGCCATGCCGGTGCCTGCGAGCAGCGTCGTGCCGGCCGCGAGCTTCAGAAAAGTCCTGCGTTCCATAGTAGTCCTCCCAATGGTCAGCCACGATCGGCTGCGTCGAAAAATCCGTCTGCGGGCGTCGCGTTTCCTCGGTCGCGCCACCCGGATTGTCTCTAGTCGCCCCCTTTGAGGTAGGGCTGCGTCGTCGCGTAAATGCGGCCGGTATGGGCGGCGAACGCTTCGGCCGCAGCGTCGGGATCGCGCGCTCGGACGGCGGCGACGATGGCGACGTGGTCGGCATAGCTGGTGGCGATGGCGCCGGGGGAGGCCATCGCCTCGCGCCGGTGCTGCATCATGTAGGCGTAGAGATCGGTGCTGATGTCGGCGAGCAGCGGGTTGCCGGACGCCTGATAGAGCGCGACGTGGAACTCGCGGTCGGAGATCAGGAAGCGGACGGGATCGTCGAGCGCCTCGGTCTGTGCCTCCAGCAGCGCCTCCAGCACGGCGACGCCGGCATCGTCGATGTTGCGCGCCGCGTCGGCCACCACCTGGCGGTCGACCAGCAGCCGCGCCGCATGCACGGATTCGATGTCGTAGGAATTGACGGCGCGGGCCATGGCGAAGCCGACCGCGACCGGCCCTACCTCGTTGCTGCGCACCCGTGTGCGAGCGCCGTGCGAAATCTCGAGAATGCCGCGCGCCGCCAGCATCTGGATGCCGCCGCGCACGGCGTCGCGGCTGACGTTCAGGGCCGCTGCCAGCTGCCGCTCGCTCGGCAGCGCATCGCCTACCTGCAGGATGCCGGAGGCGATCAGGGTCGCAATCTTGTCGCTGATGACGGTCGTGATCGGGCGCTTGACGATCGCCTCCCGAAAGCTCGGGAGCTCGGCGATGAGCCCTGGATCACTGACTTTCGTCGAAACCGACATGGCACCTACTAATGGACTGATCGGACCAGCAGACCAGTTTGCATTAATCGCGTGGCGGCACCCGAGTCAAGCGCCGATGATGGCGCTGTCATTTCCTCCACCTTTCCGAGCGATGGCCGCGGCCGCTCGGCCGGAGCGGGTGACGGCCGGACCCGCAAAGCGGGCGTGCCAACGGCCGTCTGCGACGCGTGCGACGACCGGCGAAAACCCTTGGCGACGCTTCGGTGACGGGCCGCCGGGGTGGATTTTTGGGGCGCCCGCCAAAGCGGAAGCGAAGATTTCCGCGAGATTTTTCCGGGAACGGAGCCGCGCCGGTCGCGTTGGGTCCCTGTCTTCGGTGATGGCGATGCTTGGCCGAGCCCGCATCCTTCTTCCCGTCGAATGTCTGAAAAGCACGATCAAGGAGCGATTCATGACAATCGAACACGCATCCATGCGAACCGTCCGCAAACCCTGGGGCCGGAACGACCTCCGACCCTGGAACGACCTCCATGACGACCCGGACGCCGTCGGCGAGATCTGGTTCCAGCGCAGGGATCAAAAGGCCGTCGTGCCCGAGCTTCTGCTGAAGCTTCTCTTCACCAGCCAGCCGCTTTCCATCCAGGTGCATCCCGACGATGCCTATGCGCACCAGATGGGCCAGCCGCACGGCAAGACCGAGGCCTGGTACATTCTCTCGGCCGATCCCGGCGCGGCCGTCGCGGTCGGGCTGAAGCGCGAGATGGGGCCGGAGGAACTCCGCGCCGCGATCGAGAACGGCTCGATCGCCGACCTGGTTCAATGGCATCCGGTGCGCGTCGGCGAGGTTGTCTTCATCCCCGCTGGCACCATCCACGCCATCGGACCCGGCCTGGTGCTGGCCGAGATCCAGCAGCGCAGCGACACCACCTTCCGGCTGTTCGACTATGGCCGCAAGCGCGAGCTGCATGTCGACGCCGGTGTCGCCGTCGCCCATGCCGGGCCGTCGAAGCCGCAGCCGAAACCGCACCGGATCGGCCCGCAGCGGACCGTTCTGGTCGCCAACCCCTATTTCGTGCTGGAGCGCGTGACCCTGCCGCCCGACACGACGCGGGTGCTGAACGCCGCCGGCGAGACCTGGATTCTCGGCCTCGACGGCGACGCGACCGTCGGCCCGACCAGCGTGTCGATCGGCGAGGCGGTCTATCTCGACCATGCGCGCTGCACGATCAGTTCCGGCGATGCCGGCATGACCGCTCTCTGCGCCTATCTCGGCCCCGACCTCCATCGCGACCTGCTGGAGACGCCGGACAAGACCGTGCTCGACCTGGCGACGCTCCGCTTCGGCGCGCCCGGCCCCCACCCCAACGGGCAGGCTGGCGCCTCGCCCCGCTTCACGGAGGTTCGTTCATGACGATGGCAGACCGGAATGCGGCCACGCGGGTGGCCTTGATCGGCAACTCGCTCCCACGGCGCTGCGGGATCGCCACCTTCACGACGGACCTCCACCAGGCGCTCGCGTCGTCCGGCGCGGCTGACGCCGTCATCCTCGCCATGACCGATTGCGGCCGGACCTACGACTATCCGCCTGCTGTCGCGCTCGAGATCCACGAGAACAGCCTCGAGGACTATGTCGCCGCGGCGGATTATCTCAATCGCGGCGGCTTCGACGTCGTCTCGCTGCAGCATGAATTCGGCATCTTCGGCGGCGAGGCGGGCGGCGACATCACCGCGCTGCTGGCGCGGCTGGAGATGCCGGTCGTCACCACGCTGCATACCGTGCTCGCCGAGCCCACCGGCGCGCAGCGTCGCGTCCTCGATCGCATCATCGACCTGTCGGCCCGACTCGTCGTGATGGCGGAGAAGGGCAGGGAGCTTCTGCGCACCGTCTACCGGGTGCCGGCCGACAAGATCGACGTAATCCCGCACGGCATTCCCGACTTCGATTTCGTCGATCCCGCGCCCGCCAAGGCGAAGCTCGGCTTCAGCGACCGAACCGTGATCCTGACCTTCGGGCTGCTGTCGCCGAACAAGGGCATCGAGGTGATGATCGACGCGATGCCGGCGATTCTCGAGAGCCGTCCCGACGCCGTCTATGTCGTGCTCGGCGCAACCCATCCCAATCTCGTGCGCGAACAGGGCGAGCGCTATCGCGAGAGCCTGATGCAGAGGGCGCGAGAGCTCGGCGTCGAGGATCATGTCGTCTTCCGCGACCAGTTCGTCGATCGCGACACGCTGCTCGACTTCATTGCCATGTGCGACGTCTACGTCACGCCCTATCTGAATGAGGCGCAGATGACCTCCGGGACGCTGGCCTACAGTTTCGGGCTCGGAAAGGCAGTCGTGTCGACACCCTATTGGCATGCGAGCGAACTTCTGGCTGATGGCCGCGGCATGCTTGTGCCGTTCGGCGACGCCGGCGCCACCGGCGATGCGATCGCGCAATTGCTGACCGACCACCCGCGCCGCGAGGCGATGCGCAAGCGCGCCTATTCGAGCAGCCGCTCGATGATGTGGGGCAACACCGCCAAGCGCTACCTGACCGTCTTCAACGCCGCGCGGCGCAGCAACAGCCTGAAGCGGCCTTCCTTCACCGACGCGGCCGGTCTCTCGTCGGCGAACCTGACGCTGCCGCCGATCCGGCTCGGCCATCTCCACACCATGTGCGACGACATCGGGCTGATCCAGCATGCGGTCCATTCGGTTCCGGACCGGCACCACGGCTATTGCGTCGACGACAATGCGCGCGCGCTGCTCGTCGCCTGCGCGCTGAACCGAGGCGAGGAGCGGCTTTCCGAGACGATGACCGCCCGCTTCGCCGCCTTCATCCAGCACGCCTGGAACCCGGACACGCGCCATTTCCGCAACTTCATGAGCTATGACCGGCGCTGGCTGGAGGATCGCGGCTCGGAGGACAGCCACGGCCGCACGCTCTGGGCGCTGGGCGAGGCGTCGGCCAGCGATCCGAGCCCGTCACGGCGGCGCTGGGCGGCGTCGCTGTTTATCGCCGCGCTGCCGACCGTCGAGTGTTTCGGCTCGCCGCGCGCCTGGGCCTTCACGCTGCTCGGCCTCGATCCCTATTGCGCCGCCCATCCGGGCGACCCGATCGCCGAACGACATCGCACCCTGCTCGCCGACCGGCTGATGGCGCTTCTCGCCGAGGCCGAGACCGGCGAGTGGGCCTGGTTCGAGGACGGCCTCGCCTATGACAATGCGCGCCTGCCGCAGGCGCTGATCGCGACGGGCGACGCCAGGGGATCGGCGGCGCAGCTCCAGGCGGGCCTGCGCTCGTTGCGCTGGCTGGTCGGCATCCAGACTTCGCCGCAGGGGCGCTTCCGCCCGGTCGGCAGCGCCACCTTCGGCGAGAAGCGGCGTCCGCCGCTCGCCTTCGACCAGCAGCCGCTGGAGGCGACGGCGACGATCTCGGCCTGTCTTGCCGCCTGGCGGGCGGAGGGCGACCGCGCCTGGACCCTCGAGGCGCAGCGCGCCTTCGCCTGGTTCCTGGGCGAGAACGATCTTTCGATCCCGCTCGTCGATCCCGAGACCGGCAGCTGTCGCGACGGGCTGCACCCCGATCGCGCCAACGAAAACCGCGGAGGTGAATCCGTCGTGTCCTATCTTCTGAGCCTGGCCGAGATGCGCCAGCTCGCCCGCGCGAGCGGCGAGCGGACGAAACCGGAGCTGCGAGCGCTGCGTGCTTGAGCTCGACTCCCTTTCCGCCAGTCATGCCGAGGGTGAATTGGCCCACGTTAGTTCCCTGAGCCGCCAGGCGCTGTTCCTCCGCCCCGATCCGACCCGGGTCGTGGTGCGGCGGTTCAAGCCGGCGACCGAGCCGCGCGATCTGAACTCCAAGGAAAAGACGCGGGCCAATCACATCGTCGATCGCGTTCTCGGACTCGATTCGGAAACCGCCGCCAGCCAGCTGATCGACGTGCTGGAGAATTTCGACGGCCGTCATCGCAACCTGTTGCGGACGTTCGAGCTGCGCTGCGACGAGATGGAGGAGGCGTTCGATCCGCACCCCGTCTTCACGCGGATCCAGCGCCAGCTGATCGGCGCCTATTTCCTGCATGAATACTCGTTCGAGGCGGCGGCTCTGTTCAATCCCAGCATCGTCCCGCATCCGGATCAGCTGGGCGTTGCGCCGGACGAGAAGCGCTTCATCCTCAGCCTGCGGGCGGTGGGCGAGGGGCATATCTCGTCGCTGACGTTTCGCACGGGCACGGTGAGAGCCAATGGCGCGATCCATGTCGATCCGGCCGTCCGGCTCGCCTCGGTGCCGAAGGTGCTGGCGCGCGAGCCGCTGCCTGATGGCGAGGCGGTCGAGCTGACGTTCTCGCCGGACGAGGACATCAGCGAGCGGCTGATCTTCCCGGTCACGCCGTCGCAGTCGAACGGCATCGAGGATGCGCGCTTCGTCGAGTTCCGCGACGGCCCGCACCGGACCTACTACGCCACGTTCACCGCCTATAGCGGCAGCGCGATCCGTTCAGAGCTGATCGAGACGACCGATTTCCAGACCTTCCGGATGGCGCCGATGCGCGGCAGCGCCGCCCGCAACAAGGGCATGGCGCTGTTCCCGCGCAAGATCAACGGCCGCTACGCCATGATCGGCCGGCAGGACAATGAGAACCTCTACCTGATCTATTCGGACGATCTGTTCGCCTGGGACGGCGGCGTCGCCATCCTGCGGCCGCGCTTTCCCTGGGAATTCGTGCAGATCGGCAATTGCGGCTCGCCGATCGAGCTCGACGAGGGTTGGCTGCTGCTGACCCACGGCGTCGGCGCGGTCCGCAAATATTCGATCGGCGCCGTCCTCCTCGACAAGGACGATCCCTCCAAGGTGCTCGCCCGCTCCAGCGAGCCGTTGGTCCGGCCGGAGCCGTCCGAGCGCGAGGGCTATGTGCCGAACGTCGTCTATACCTGCGGCGCCATGCGCCATGGCGACGTGCTGGTCCTGCCCTATGCGGTGTCGGATACCTTCTCCGCCTTCGCCACCATCCGGATCGACGCGCTGCTGCGCGAAATGCGCGACTGAAGCGGGATCGCGCGCCGCCCGTTCCTCCTGCTGGAACGGCGGCGCGATGTCCTTCTGCCGGTGGACGCGCGCCCTCGGGTCGCGTTATGGCTTGTCCCGTTGTTTCTCGAGCGGGTGGGGCGGAACGCATTTCATGGCGACGGCGCAATCGGAACAGGGCGTGGCAACCAGGCTGGCCATCATCGTGATGGGTGTGTCGGGCTCCGGCAAATCGAGCGTCGGCGAGGGGCTCGCCGCCGCCCTCGGCATCGACTTCGTCGACGGCGACGGCCTGCACAGCCCGGAGAACGTCGCCAAGATGGCGTCCGGCACGCCGCTGGTCGACGACGACCGCTGGCCCTGGCTCGACCGGATCGGCGCCACGCTCGCCGACCGCGCGGCGCACCCGGCCGGCATTGTCGTCGCCTGCTCGGCGCTGAAGAAGATCTATCGCGACCGCATCCGCAGCGCCGCCGGCCAGCCGATCCGCTTCGTCTTCCTCGATGCGCCGCAATCGCTGGTCCAGGACCGGCTCGGCGCGCGCAAGGGCCATTTCATGCCGCCGAGCCTGCTCGCCAGCCAGTATGCGACGCTGGAGCGACCGACGGCCGAGGAGCCGGACGTGCTGCCCGTAGCGGTCGACGTGCCGGTCGTCGAGATCGTGCGCGGCGCGGCGGCGCGGCTTACGGCCGATGCCGCCAAGGCCTTGAATTGACGACCAAGGCCTTGAACTGACGACGTTTTGCCGGCTCGGCGGAAAGAGGAACAAGAAACTCAGGCGGGCCGAAACTTGGGAACAATCCAACTCGCTTCTTCGGGTTGGTCCCCGTACTAGTTTCCACGCGACGGTCGTCTGGCCGTTGCCCTTCCTTGCTGCCGGTCCGCATTCGCCATGACGCAAAGCTCCTCACCGATCGCAGTCGCGCTTCGCGGCGTCGCCAAGAGCTTTGGCGGCCAGGTGGTGCTCTCCGGCCTGTCGCTGGAGGTGCCGCGCGGCGAATTCCTGGCGATCGTCGGCCCGAGCGGCAGCGGCAAGACGACGGCGATGCGGATCATCGGCGGTTTCGAGGTCCCGGACGAAGGGTCGGTCTGGATCTCGGGCCGGGACGTCACCGCGCTGCCGGCCGAACGGCGCGACGTCAACACCGTGTTCCAGAGCTACGCGCTGTTCCCGCATATGAGCGTGCTGGAAAACGTCGCCTATGGCCCAAGGATGCGCGGCGTCGGTCGCAGCGCCCGGCGCCGGAAGGCCGGCGAGCTGCTCGAACTCGTCCGCCTCTCCGATGTCGGCGACCGCAAGCCGAACCAGCTTTCCGGCGGCATGCAGCAGCGCGTGGCGCTGGCGCGCGCGCTTGCCAACGAACCGGCCGTGCTCTTGCTCGACGAGCCGCTCGGCGCGCTCGATCGCAAGCTGCGGGAAGAAATGCAGCGCGAGCTGCGCCGCATCCAGACCGAACTCGGCGCCACCTTCATCTACATCACGCACGACCAGGAAGAAGCCTTCGGCATGGCCGACCGCCTGGCCGTCATGCGCCATGGCGGCTTCGAGCAGATCGGCGATCCGGCGACGATCTACGATCGGCCGGTCAATGCGTGGACGGCGCTGTTCGTCGGCAGCGCCAACCAGATCCGCGCCACGCTGGGCGAGGGCGGGTCGCTCCTGTCCGATCTCGGCCCGGTGGCGGCCTCCCATGTCGATCCCGCGCTTGCGCCCGGCGACCCGGCGCTGGTGATCGTGCGGCCGGAGGAGACCCGCTTTCTCCGCGCTGCGGCCGATGCGCCCGCCGGCCCCAACCATTTCCCGGCCCGCCTCGTCGACGCCGTTGCGCTCGGCCCGTCGCTGCGGCTGCGCGCCGTCACGGCCGGCGGCCTCGCCTTTGAATCGGTCGAGCGCCGTACCGGCGAGGCGGATGCCGCCGCCGACCTCCGCCCCGGCGAGGCGATCACTGTCCACTTCTCCCCGGCCGCCGCGCGCGCCTATCGCGACGAGCCCGATTCTCCGTCCGTCCTCCTGACAAGGAACCCGTCATGACCAAGCAGCAGCTTCCCAAGGGCTTTTCCAGAGGCGCGGGCTTCAGCCGCCGCTCCGTTCTCGGCCTGCTCGGCGCGGCGCCGGCGGCGCTCGCGCTGCAGTCGGCCTTTCCGGGCCGCGCCCTTGCCGCGGGCGGCGCGCTCAACGTCTATTCCTGGCCGAACTATTTCTCCAACGACAGCCTCGCCAATTACGCGCGCAAGTCGGGCGTGACGCCCAACATCACCTCCTATGATTCCAACGAGACGATGTTCGCCAAGCTGAACAGCCCGGCCGGCGCCGATTTCGACATCGTCATCCCGAGCTCGAGCTGGATCAAGCAGATGGCCGACAAGGGCCTGCTGCAGGAGATCGACCACAACCGCCTGAACTTCGGCTCGCTCGATCCGGCGCTGCTCAACCGCGACTACGATCCCGGCAACAAGTATTCGATCCCGAAGGACTGGGGCGTGCTCGGCGTCGTCTACGATCCGGAAGCGGTCGGCGGCGAGATCAAGACTTGGCAGGACTTCCTTGATGCCGGCGCCAGGCCGGGCGTCAGCGGCAAGGTGCGTCTCTCCGATTCCGGCTGGGAAACCATCGGCATGTCGCTCTGGACGCATGGCAAGGACTGGAACAAGGCGACCGAGGCCGAGATCCGCGCCGCCGGCGAAGAGATCAAGGCCTTCGCCAAGCATGTGAAGACTTTTGCCGGCCTCGACCCGAACCAGCTCGCCAATGGCTCGATCGTGCTGGCGCAGACCAACCAGGGCACGGCGCGCGCCGCCATCGGCCTCAATCCGAAGCTGAAGTTCGTCGTCCCCGGCCCGATGAGCGAGCTCTGGGTCGACAATTATGCCATTCCCGCCAAGGCGCCGAACCTCGACCAGGCCTATGACTTCCTGGCCTACCAGCTCGAGCCGGACGTCCAGCTTTCCGAGACACAGTATATCGGCTTCCCGGCGGCGCTCGCCGGCCTGCGCGAGAAGCTGCCGGCCGACACCAAGAACGCCGACCTGATCTTCGGCGGCAAGGATCTCGACTTCTCGAAGCTGACCTCCTTCGTCGTCGATCCGGCGACGATCGGCGTCTATCTGGAGGTCCAGACCGAGATCCAGGCGGCCGCCGGCGGCTGATCATCGGGTTCTGGCTGCAAGCAAGATCCTCACCCAACCCTCTCCCGCAAGCGGGCGAGGGCTTTCGGCCGGCGTGGCGTCGATCGGACGAGGTTTTTCCGCCAGCATGGCGCCAATCGGGCGACGATGTTCCGTCCGCCCCCTCTACCGCTTGCGGGAGAGGATTGGGGTGAGGGGCTTCTTCGTGACAAGGTTCCCCAAGGAGCCGAGACGAGACAGAGACGGATGACGTTCGGAAGCCAGCCAACCAGTGCGATCGCGGCCCCGTCGGGCGGCGGCCGGGCCTCTCCGAAACGCGCGCCCCCGGCGCGCGCTGCAGACCATTTGTTCGCTGTTATCCCTACCGTCTGGCTCGCCATCTTCTTCCTGGCGCCGCTCGCCTTCACGGTCGTCTATTCGTTCGGAAACTCGCTGTTCGGCGCGGTCGAGCTCGGCTTCACGCTGAAGAACTACCAGACCGCGCTGTCCGGCTTCTATCTCTCGACCTTCCTGCGCACGGTGCAGTTCGCCGTCACCGCCTCGGCGCTCTGCCTCGTCGTCGCCTTTCCCGTCGCCTATTTCATCGCGCGGCGGGCCGGGCGCTTCCGCAACCTGGCGCTGGTGCTGATCCTCATCCCGTATTTCTCCTCCTTCCTGATCCGCGTGATGTCGTGGCAGATCCTGCTGGCGCGCGGCGGCGTGGTCGAAATGGTGCTGAATTTCCTGCATCTGCATGACGGCCCGCTCGACCTGCTCGATACCAAGACCGCCGTCTTCATCGGCATGGTCTATGCCTATTTGCCGATCGCCGTCGTGCCGCTCTTCGTCGTGCTCGACCGGATTCCCGCGCCGCTGTTGGAGGCGAGCCGCGATCTCGGCGCCAGCCGCTTCCAGACCTTCTGGGCCGTGACGCTGCCGATGGCACGGCCCGGCATCGCCACCGCCGTGCTTCTGACCGCCGTGCCGATGCTGGGCGAGATGGTGATCCCGAAGCTGCTCGGCGGCAGCCGCGGCGTGCTGATGGGGCAGGCGATCTCGTCGCAATATCTGCAATCGCAGAATTATGCCCTCGGCTCGGCCATGGCGGTGCTAGTGCTGATCGCCGTCGCCGTGGTGGTCGCCGGGCTGGCGCGCCTCACCAAGGGCTTTGCCGAGGTGTCGGCATGAGCGTCCGCACGCTGGATGGCGTCGGCCGGCGCGCCACCCATGCCGGGCTGGCGCTCTGGTTCGGGCTCGCCATCCTGTTCCTGTTCGCGCCGCTCGCCGCCTCGATCGTCTATTCGTTCAATTTCGGCGTCGTCGGCAAGCAGACCTCGCAATTCACCGGCTGGACGCTCGAATGGTATCCGGCGGCGTGGAACGACCTGGCGCTGCGCCGCTCGGTCCAGACCAGCCTCTATGTCGCCTTCTGGGCGGCGCTGATCGCGCTCGGCATGGGCGCGTCGCTCGGCTATGCGCTGGTGCGCCATCCGAGCCCGAACGTGCGCAGATGGCTGTCGGGCCTGACCTATATCCTTCTGATCGTGCCGGAGGTGGTCATCGGCGTGTCGCTGCTCCTGTTCTATGCCGTCACCGGCATCCCGCTCGGCGCCGCGACCCTGATCGCCGGCATCACGCCGGCGGCGATCGCCGTGACGGCGCTGATCGTGCGGGCGCGGGCGCTGACGCTCGATCCAAAGCTTGAGGAAGCCGCGGCCGATCTCGGCAGCACGCGGCTGAAGACGCTCTGGTTCATCGTGCTGCCGCAGCTTTTGCCGGCAATCCTCGCCGGCGGGCTGATGTCCTATGCCTTCTGCTTCGACAATCTCGTCGTCGCCGCCTTCCTGACGACGCCGAGCGTGAACACGCTGCCGGTCTATCTCTATGGCAGCCTGCAATATGGCCCGGCGCCCTCCGTCTATGCGGCGGCGACGGTCGTGTTCCTGTTCACGGTCAGCCTGCTCGGCCTGGCGGCGCTCTGCTTCCGGCTGTCGCGGAGTTCGGGGCGGGTGAGATCCGGAGGTGGGCGGTGAGCGTGACGAGCTTTCTTCACCTCTCCCTCAGAGAGAGGTGAAGGCCAGCTTCCTCCCCCCGGACGTGGCCACAACAAGAGACCGAAATCGATGACCCAGTTCGCCGCCGAAGACCTGCTCGATCCGCCCGCTTATCCCAATGTCGGCTATGCCGTGCTGGCCGACCGGATCGGCGCGGTGATGCGAAGCTTCGATGATGTCGTCTTCGTGCAGGCGGAAGCCGTCGTGGCGCTGGAGGCGGTGGCCGCCAGCCTCGAACGGCCGGGACTGCGTGTCCTTAACGTCGTCACCAGCCTGTATGGCGAGTATTTCGCGACCTGGCTGCGCCGGGGCGGCGCGGTAGTCGAGGACGTCGTGGCCGAGCTCGGCCGGCCGGTCGAATTCGCGGCGTTCCAGGCGGCGCTCGATGCCATGGAAAAGGTCGATGTCGTCGTGCTCGTGCATGGCGAGGCGGCGAACGGTGTCCTGAATCCGCTGCCGGAGATCGCGGCCAGCGCCAAGGCGCGGGGCGCGCTGCTGGTGGTCGACGCCGTCGCCTCGATCGGCGCGCACGAATTCGAGGTCCAGACGCTCGGCATCGATATCGCCGTCATCGGCCCGCAGAAGGGGCTGGGCGGGCCGGCCGGCCTTTCCGCCATCTCGGTCAGCGAGGCCGCCTGGGCGAAGATCGCCGAGGAGCCGGCGCTGCGGCTTTCGACGCTGTCGCTGCTCGACCTCAAGGAAAAATGGCTGGATGTCGGCGCCGATGCGCTGCCCGGCACGCCGGCGCCGCTGGAATTCTGGGCCCTCAACGCGGCGCTCGACCGGATCGACGCGGAAGAGGATGGCGTCGAGACGGTGGTCGAGCGGCATCAGCTCGCGGCGAAGGCGACGCGCGCCGGTATTCGCGCGCTCGGCATCACGCCCTGGATCGAGGATGACGCCGCCGCCTCGGCGCTGGTGACGGCAGCGCCGATCCCCGCCGGCATCGAGGCGCAGGCGCTGGTCGCCGCGGCTTCCGAATTCGAGGGTTCGGCCATCAGCCCCGGCGTCGGCGGCGTCGAGGCGCTGCTGGTCCGGCTCAACCACACGGCCCTTCGCGCCGCCTACCGGCCCGTGCTCGCCAATGTCGTCGCCTATGGCCAGGCGCTGGCTTCGCTCGGCCACGCGGTCGACCTCGACGCGGCGATCGAGGCCGTCGCCAAAGCCTACCAGGACGCCGAGCCGGCCGGGTCGGCGGAGTGATGCCCTTCTTCACCTCTCCCTCGGGGGGAGATGAAGTAACGAGACAGCATTGGGAACCGCCCATGACCGCCCGAACCATTCACCTGAACGCCTTCGAAAACTGCTCGCCGGTCAACATCTCGTCCGGCCTCTGGCGCCATCCGGAAGACCAGTCGCACCGCTACAAGGACCTGAGCTACTGGACCGAGCTTGCCGTCATGCTGGAAGGGGCGGGCTTCGACTCGATCTTCCTGGCCGACGTTCTCGGCATGCTCGACGTCTACCAGGGCAAGCCGGACGGGGCGCTGCGCACCGCGACGCAGGTGCCGATCAACGACCCGCTCTCGATCCTCTCGGCCATGGCGGCGGTGACGAAAAACCTCGGCTTTGCCGCCACCGTCTCGCTCACCTACGAGCAGCCCTACAGCTTTGCCCGCAAGATGACGAGCCTCGACCATGCAAGCAACGGCCGCGTCGGCTGGAACATCGTCACCTCCTATCTCGACAGCGCCGCCCGCAATCTCGGCCGCGCCGAGCAGCTCTCGCACGACGAGCGCTATGATCGCGGCGACGAGTTCATGGCCGTGCTCTACAAGCTCTGGGAAGGCTCCTGGGAGGACGACGCCGTCGTCATCGACAAGGCGAGGGGCGTCTATGTCGATCCGGCCAAGGTGCATCCGATCGGCCATCACGGCCGCTATTTCAACGTCCCCGACGCCTTCATCGCCGAACCGTCGCCGCAGCGCACGCCGGTCCTGTTCCAGGCGGGATCCTCGGCGCGCGGCCAGACCTTCGCCGCCAGCCATGCCGAGGGCGTCTTCGTGCATGGCACGCGGCCGGAGGTGATCGCGCCCGTCGTCGCCAACATCCGCGCCGCCGCGGCGGCTGAGGGCCGTGATCCGCGCAGCCTGAAGGTCTTCGCCGTGACCACCGTCATCGCGGCCGAGACGGATGGCGAGGCGGAGGCGAAATATGCCGAATTGCTCTCCTATGCCGATTACGAGGGCGCCATGGTGCAGTTCGCCGGCCCGCTCGGGCTCGACGTTTCGAAATATGATCCCGACCTGCCGCTGACCGAGATCAATCCGAACGCGGCGCATTTCACCCGCCATCTCTTCGCCGATGCGGACCCGGACACCGTCTGGACGCTGCGCGACATCGCCCACTACATGGGCGTCGGCGGCATGGGGCCGAAATTCGTCGGCTCCGGCAAGACGATCGCCGACGAGATGCAGCACTGGGTCGAGATCGCCGACCTCGACGGCTTCAACATCACCTACGCCATCCGCCCCGGCACCTTCGTCGACACGGTGAAATACGTCGTCCCCGAACTGCGCCGCCGCGGCCTGATGCGGGCCGGCTATGAAGGCTCGACCTTCCGCGAGAGCCTCTACGGCGCCGGCCAGAAGCAGCTTCGCGACGACCACCCCGGCCGGAAATTTCGTCGGGGGTAGGGGGCTCCGTTACCTCTCCCATGGGAGAGGTCGACCCGCAGGGCCGGGTGAGGGGTTGCGACTTCACCGGAGACGGCTGAACCCCTCACCCGCCGCACGTTGTGCGTCGACCTCTCCCCATGGGAGAGGTGAAGCGACATCCCGTTCATGGAAAGACCGTCCCATGTTCAACCTCTCCGACGCCCAGCGCTTCATGCAGGCCGAAGGCATCGACGCCTGGCTGCTGGTCGATTATCGCGGCAGCAACCCGCTGCTCTGGCACATCCTCGGAATCGTCCGGAACCCGACCCGGCGCGCCTTCCTGGTCGTGCCGCGAACGGGCCAACCGGTTCTGCTGATCCATACCGTCGACCAGTTCTTCTTCCACGACGTCGACATCGAGAAGCGGATCTTCCGCGGCTGGGTCGAGATGCGGGCGATGCTCCGCGATCTGCTCGGACCGGCGAAGCGGCTTGCGATGGAGTATTCGGAGGAGGGTGGCGTGCCGACCGTCGCCTGGGCCGATGCCGGAACGGTCGAGCTGCTCCGGAGCTGGGACTATCGGATCGTCACCTCGGCCGACCTGTTCCAGGTCTCGGCCGCCGCCTGGGACGATTTTGCGATCGAGAGCCACAAGCGCGCCTGCGTCGTCGTCGCCGGCATCAAGGACGCCGCCTTCGATCTGGCGAAAACCGCGATCCGGGTTAACAGGCCGCTAACAGAATATGCGCTGCAGCAGTTCATCGTTTCCGAGTTCGAGCGCCTCGGGCTGGAGACGGAGGGCCAGCCGGTGGTGCAGGTCAACGGCCATTCCGGCATCGTCTCCTACGAGCCGAAGCCGGAGGGCTCGGCTCTCATCGGCGCCGGCGACTGGCTGCTGATCGATTTCTGGGCGCGCTATCCCGGCGAGCGCAACGTCTATTCCGACATCGCCTGGGGCGCCTATGCCGGCGATGTCATCCCGGACAGGCTCCAGACCGTCTTCGACATCGTCCGCCATGCCCGCGACGGCGCGCTGCAGGCGATTGAAAAGGCTTGGCAATCCGGCGAGGTGCTGGAGGGCTGGCAGGTCGACGACGTGGCGCGCGGCATCATCGCGGCGGCCGGTTTCGGCGACAATTTCCACCACCGCACCGGCCACAGCATGGGGCCGGGCAAGCGGCTGCACGGCCTCGGCGTCAATCTCGACAACCTCGAGACGCACGACACCCGCCGCATCCTGCCGCGCACCGGCTTTTCGATCGAGCCGGCGATCTATCTGCCGGAATTCGGCGTCCGGCTCGAGATCAACGTCTTCCTCGATCCCGTCGCCGGCCCGAGCGTGACGACGCCGACACAGAACGAAATCGTTCGTCTTGTCTGATACTTAGGCGCTGCGGCGGAGCAGGCTGCCATAGATCTCGTCGTCGCCGCAAAGGCCGGCCAGCCGGCCGTCCGCGTCGACGAAGACGATCGGATGGTCGGATTTCCGCTTCAGCGCGATCGCCGTGGCAAGCTTCAGCCCGACCGGCGCAACGATCAGGTCGCAGGGTGTGTCGAAGGCCGCGGCATTGCCGTTGACGCGGCCGAGGCTGCCCTCGCGGCCGGCGAGTTCGACGCCAACCGGCCGGTCGGAAGCGTCGAGGCGCATCCGAACCTCGCCGGCGCGATCGAGCAGGATGACACCGTCGTCGCGGCGCAGTTCGCTCGCCGGGGTCATCACCGAACCGCCGCGCAGCACGTTCAACGGGTTGGTGTGCTTGACGAAATCGGCGACATAGGGCGTCGCCGGCCGCAGCAGGATGTCCTCCGCCGTGCCGCACTGGACGATGCGGCCCGCCTCCATGATGGCGATCTTGTTGCCGAGCTTCATCGCCTCGTCGAGGTCGTGGCTGACGAAGAGGATCGTTTTCTGGATCCGCTTCTGCAGGCTCAGGAGCTCGTCCTGCATCTTGTCGCGGATCAGCGGGTCGAGCGCCGAGAACGGCTCGTCCATCAGCAGGATGTCGGCGTCGGTGGCGAAGGCGCGGGCGAGGCCGACTCGCTGCTGCATGCCGCCGGAAAGCTCATGCGCATGCTTGTCGGCCCATTGCGTCAATCCGACCATGGCAAGCTTCTCATCGACGATGCGCCTGCGCTCGTCCTTCGGAATGCCACGGATCTCCAGCCCGAAACCGACATTCTCGCGCACGGAGCGCCAGGGCAGCAGGCCGAACTGCTGGAACACCATCGAGACGGTGCCCATGCGGATCTCGCGGAGAGTCGCCTCGTCGCAGCGCGTCACGTCGACCGGCGCCCCTTCGTGGCTGACAAGAACCGCGCCGCGCGTCACCGGGTTCAGGCCGTTGACGGCGCGCAGGACGGTCGACTTGCCCGAGCCGGAAAGCCCCATCAGCACGCAGATCTCGCCGGGCTCGACCGAGAGATTGACGCCGGCGGCGCCGATGACGGCGCCGCTTCGGGCGAGGATCTCGTCGCGCGTCGCGCCCTTGTCGAGCTGCTCCAGCGCCTTTCTGCGGCGGTCGCCGAAGACGATGTCGACATTCTTGAATTCGATGGCCGCCATGGTCAGGGCCTCCCGGTCTTGCGCGCGGGGCGCTTGCAGACGCGATCGAGCACGATGGCGAGCAGCACGATCGCCGCTCCGGCCTCGAAGCCCATGCCGATATTGACGGAATTCAGCGCCCGCACGACCGGCTTGCCGAGGCCGTCTGCGCCCACCAGCGCCGCGATTACCACCATGGAGAGCGACAGCATGATGCATTGGGTGATGCCGGCCATGATGGTGGGCAGCGCATGCGGCAGCTCGACCTTGTAGAGCAGCTGCCGGCGCGTGGCGCCGAAGGCCTGGCCCGCCTCGCGCAGTTGCGCCGGCACCGAGGTGATGCCGAGATGGGTCAGCCGGATCGGCGCGGGAATGGCGAAGATCACGGTCGAGATCAGGCCCGGCACCGTGCCGAGGCCGAACAGGACCAGCGTCGGGATCAGGTAGACGAAGGTCGGGATCGTCTGCATCAGGTCGAGGATCGGGCGGATGCCGGCATAGAGCCAGGGCCGGTGCGCGGCGGCGATGCCGACCGGCACACCGATCGCGACGCAGACCAGCGTCGCCCAGATCACCAGCGACAGCGTCTCCATCGTCGGCTGCCAGTAGCCGAGATTGATGACGAGCAGAAAGGCGATCGCGGTGAAGGCCGCGAGCCTGAAAGAACGGTGCAGCGCATAGGCGATCGCGGCGAAGGCGGCGACGAGCGCCAGCGGTGGCACGGCCAGCAGACACGCGGTCAGGCCGTCGATCATCGTGCCGAGGACGAGCGAGATCCAGTCAAACAGCCATTGCGCGTGCTGGTTCAGGAAGTCGACGACGGTCTTGATCGTGGATCCGAGCGGAATCTTGTGCTCGGTCAGCCAGCTATACATGAAGGGTCTCCGCCGGTCCTGCCGGCCATCCGGGCGATCGAGCGATCGCCCGGTCAGGGTCTGCTCCTGCCGACGCCGGGACGGCGCCGACATTGAGCGATCTTGTCGTCAGAGGCCGAGGCTCTTCTTCACCGCGTCGGCGCCGGGCTGGCCGTCAATGGTGCTGACGCCGGCGAGCCAGGTGTCGATCTGGCCCGGATTGGCCTTCAGCCAGGCCTCGGCGGCGGCGAGCGGCTCCTTGCCGTCATCGAGGATGCTGGCCATGACCTGGCCTTCGATCGGCAGGGTGAACTTCATGTTCTTCAGCAGCGCGCCGACATTCGGGCATTCCTCGACATAGCCCTTGCGGACGCTGGTCGAGACGGTCGCGCCGCCGAAATTCGGACCGAACACATCGTCGCCGCCGTCGAGATATTCCATCTTGAACTTCTCGTTCATCGGATGCGGCGCCCAGCCGAGGAAGACGATCGCGTCCTTCTTGCGGCCGGCGCGGTCGACCTGGGCCAGCATGCCCTGTTCGCTGGATTCGACCAGTTCGAACGAGCCGAGGCCGAACTTGTCGGACTTGATCATGTCCAGGATCAGGCGGTTGCCGTCATTGCCCGGCTCGATGCCGTAGAGCTTGCCGCCGAGCTTGTCCTTGAACTTGGCGATGTCGGCGAAGGTCTTCAGGCCCTCGTCGAACAGGTAGCTCGGCACGGCGAGCGTGTACTTGGCGCCTTCGAGATTGACGCCGACGACCTCGACCGAGCCGTCATCCTGGTAGGGCTTCAGGTCGGCGGCCATCGAGGGCAGCCAGTTGCCGAGGAAGACGTCGATGTCCTTGTTCTTGAGCGAGGCGTAGGTGACCGGCACCGACAGGACCTGCAGCTTCGGCTCGTAGCCGAGGCCGGTCAGGATGCGCGAGGTCAACCCGGTCGTCGCCGAGATGTCGGTCCAGCCGACGTCGGAGAAGCGCACCGTCTTGCACGAGGCCGGCTCGGCCGCGGAAGCGCCGCCTGCGAGCGCGAGGACGCAGGCGGCCGCTGCCAGCGATCGCGAGATAACCGAGTTGAGCATTCTAGACGTCTCCCAAGCTGCGGCTCCGTCAGGATGCCGCCCGATATTCCAAAGCATAGCGCAGCATAGTGCGCGATGGGATGTCCTAACGACAGTTTTGGCCGAAGTCTGCGCGGCGATGTGTCCATCCCTGTTTTGTGGTGCCGAATGGATTATTTTCCCAGTTTCATTCTTGTCTGATTGAATGGTCGTTCAATATGTCGAAATCACCGGTTTATGCCGATATGATGACATTTTGATCTTGAAATAGACGTTTCCAGAGTGGGTTATCCCGCGGTCGGGGGAGGGCTTTGATTGCTCGTTCAATCGGGCTACACCACAGGCGCAGGGAAGGTGGCGCAGGGATCGTCATGCGGGAAGCGAGTTCCGTTCGATTCGAGGCCGAGGATGTCCGGCGGCGCCAGCTGATCGAGGCGACGATCGAGTCGCTCGCCGATGTCGGCTTCGCCGCCTGCACGCTGATGGACATCGCCCGGCGCGCCGGCGTTTCTCCCGGCCTGGTCGCGCATTATTTCGGCGACAAGGAAGGCCTGCTCGAAGCCACCCTGCGCCATCTGGCCGGGCGCCTCAGCCGGCTGGTCGCGCGGCGGCTCGCCCAGGCGCGCACCCCGCGTGAAAGGATCCAGGCCGTCATCGACGCCAATCTGGCGCCGGAGGAATTCGATCGCCGCACCGCCAGTGTCTGGCTCGCCTTCTGGGGCCAGGTGATCCACTCCGTCCGCTTCAAGCGGGTGCAGAACGTCTATCAACGCCGCATGCTCTCCAATTTGCGGCATGGGCTGAGGCGGCTCGTCTCGGCGCGTGACGCGGAGCGGACTGCGGTCGCCATCGCCGCCGTGATCGACGGGCTGTGGCTGCGCGAGACGCTGGCGGCGGAAGGCGAGCCGGAGAGTGCCGAGGCGCGCGCCATCGCCACCGCCTTCGTCGACGCGCAGCTGGCGGCGATCCGCCAGCGCGTCGGCGCAAGCGCCGAGGCCGAGGCCGAGGGCGCGGCCGAGCCGATCCTCCGGAGCTATGTCGGTGGCCGCGCGCATCCTGCCGTCGAGCGCGGCAGTTTCCCCACCTTCGAGCCGGCGACAGGCGCGGTCCTGGCCGAGATCGAGATTGCCGGCGAGGCCGAGGTAGCGGCGGCCGTCGCGAGCGCGAAATCCGGCCAGGGGATCTGGGCCGCTATGACCGCCAGCGAGCGCGGCAAGGTGATGGCCCGCGCCGCCCACCTGCTACGCGGGCGTGGGGATGAACTGGCACGGCTGGAAACGCGCGATACCGGAAGGCCGATCCGGGACACCGGGGCCGACGTCGCGGCCGCTGCCGATTGCCTCGATCGCTTTGCCGGGCTCGCCGCGACGCTCGCCGGCGAGCATGTCGATCTCGGTTCGCAAGGTTTCGGCTATGCGCGGCCGGAGCCGCTCGGCGTTATCGTGGCGGCCGGACGATGCGGCGATCCGCTCTGGAGCGCCTGCAGCCGCGCCGCGCCGGCGCTCGCCGCCGGCAATGCCATCGTTTTCCGGCCATCCGAACTGGCATCGCTGGCGGCATTGAAGCTGGCCGAGATCCTGTCGGAGGCCGGCCTGCCGGATGGCGTCTTCAACGTCGTGCTCGGCCCGGCCAGGACGGGCGATCTGCTGATGCGGCAACCCGACATCGCGCTGGCGGCCGGGGCGGCCGAACCGAGCGGTAAGCCGGCGCTGATCGTCTTCGACGATGCACCCTTGGACGATGCTGTCGCGGCTGTGCTGCAATCCTGCATTCTCGGGGCTGGGCGGGCCTCGGGCGCGGCGCGCGTTTTCGTGCAGGAGGCCATTCGTCCCGCTTTCCTTGACAAGCTCGCCGCCCGCATCCGCGGCGCCGTCGTCGGCGACCCGCTGGACGTCGCCACCGAGGTCGGCGCGCTGGTTTCGGACGCAGGCCTGCAGGACGTGCTCTGCCGGATCGAAGAGGCCGGGGAACAAGGCGCGAGGCGGCTTGTCGGCGGTCACCGTCTTGCAGAGGGCGGCCTGGCGAAGGGAGCGTTCCTTGCGCCTGCCCTCCTCGATGGCTGCGCTGACGATATGGCGATCGTGCGCGATCAGGTCCTCGCTCCGGTCGTGGCGGTGCTCGCGTTTGCGGCTGAGGACGAGGCGGTCGCCCGCGCCAATGCCGGCCTTCATGGCTGCGCCGCCTGCCTCTTCACGCGTGACCTGGCGCGCGGCCACCGCGTCGTCGCGCAACTGCGGGCCGATACCGGCTGGATCAATCGCGGGCCTTTGTCGCCAGCCGAAAGATCCGCTCCTGGAGCCGAGGATGCCCGGGCGGCGCTGCAGGCCCTTCTGCGACGGAAGCGCGTCTACGTCCATCTTGGCGCCGACTAGCGCCGGCAATCCCTCGGTCCCTCGCCATTGCCCGGGAACGGATGTCGCATCCGTGCGTTGCAGGGCGAGACGGTGTGGAGGACGACGAGATGAAACCTGTATCCTGGCTGCTGGCATCCTGCGTGGCGGCGGCGTCGGTCGCGCCCTTTGTTCTGGCCGGGCCGGCCCGGGCGCAGGAGAAGGACATGACGTTCTTCGTCACCAGCGCCGGCTCCGGCAAGGGCGCCGATCTCGGCGGGCTCGAAGGAGCCGACACGATCTGCCAGACTCTCGCCGAGAAGGTTGGCGCGGGCACGAAGACTTGGCGCGCCTATCTCTCGACCCAGGCCGTCGACGGCAAGCCAGCCGTTAACGCGCGCGATCGTATCGGCAAGGGGCCGTGGCAGAATGCCAAGGGTGTCGTCATCGCCAAGGACGTCGCCGACCTGCACGGGCCTGACAACAATCTCAACAAGAAGACGGCGCTGACGGAGACCGGCGAAACCGTGAAAGGCCGCGGTGACATGCCGAACACGCATGACATGCTCACCGGCAGCCAGGCGGACGGCACGGCATTCCCGCCCGGCGACGACAAGACCTGCGGCAACTGGACGAAGAGCGGCGAGGAGGGAGCGGCGATGCTCGGACACCACGACCGCGTCGGCCTCAACGACAGCGCGCCGATGAAGTCGTGGAACTCGTCTCATCTGACGCGCGGCGGCTGCAGCCCGGCAGCGCTGCAGGGCACCGGCGGGGCCGGCCTGTTCTACTGCTTCGCCGCGGAATGATCGTGCGCGGAAAAATCGCGTGCGTGCAGGACGACCTGCCGGTCAGGCCAGCGGTCAGCCAGTTCGGCGAAACCCGATTCCCGGCCCGTTAACATGCCGGTAACCACGCCGCTCGAACGCGAAAATCGGCAGGTGGCGATCGTTCCGGAAGGTGCTATCGAACTAGGAGTGAGCGACGGCGTTGCCGAGGATCTGGACCCGTTCGATCTTGGGGATGAGTTCCCGGTCGTAGATCTGGCGCTGGTCTTCGTCGAGCACCGCGACGCCGTTGTCGATCACCAGCTTGATGATCCGGTGCGCGTTGGAGCGCCGGCCTATCTGGCCTTCGTCCACGAGACGATCCAAGGCTGCGGTAAGGAAAATTCGTCGCGACATAATCCGACCACCCTGTCGAGAAGAACCACGACGAAGAATCTGCCTCCTTCGAGATTCGGTCAAGCGATGGTATGAAACCGCCCGGGGCGGCTCTTCCTCATCCACAACAAGTTGGGCGATTGCGTCGCATCGACGGTTGCCGGATTTTCGTGTCGAAGCCTCATGCGAACCTGTCATACGTAGGTCGGAACGAAGGATATTATCGATGAACAAGAAGCTGACGGCGCTCAGGGCGCGCCTGGTCGAAGCGCAGCAGAAGCTGATCACCCAGGCGGTCGAGGCCGGCGGTCTTCCGACCGATGGGGCGCTGCGCAAGATCTCCGATCTCGAGAACGCCATCATGGCCGTTGAGCACATGATGGAAGACATGGGTCACGCCAAGGGCTGACGCGGCGGGGGCGCCTTGCCCCCGCGTCTCACGCCACACGGTCGGCGAGGCGTTTCGGCGCGACCAGGCGGTAGCTGCGGCGGAGGAGGGCCGACACCTCTTCCCAGTCGGGATTGTCGTCGAGCCGGATGCCGACCCAGCCCTTCGGGCCGACATAGGGGGGCGCGAAGAAGCGCGCGGGATCGGCGCCGACGAGGATCGCCTGACTTCCTTCCGGCGCCTTGATCCAGACCGACAGCCGGCCGTCGCCGCGCTTCGGCATGGCGAAGATCTTGCCGCGCACGCGGAAGGTCGGGTCGCCCCAGCTTTCCTGCTCGGTCGCTTCGGGCAGGTTCATGCAGAGAGCCCGCAGGCGGTCGATCGGTCCCTCGTTCGGCATGATGGACCCTCCGGTTCGGCGCGGCGTCAGCGTTCGCCGAGATAGCGGAACAGCGTCTGCTTCCACCAGTCGCTGCGCGTGCTGTCGAGCACGGCGACGTCGATGTCCTTGCGCAGCGGGCTGCCGAGCGGCAGGGCGATGCCGTAGTTCTGCGGATCGAAGACGATGTCGAGCACGTCCATCGTCGACGAATACTCCTGCAGCACATGCCAGGCGAGCAGCGGCTTGTCATAGACGAAGGCGTCGATCTGGCCGTCCTTCAATGCCTTCAGCCCCGCTTCGGCCGACGGATAGCCGCGAAACTTGATGCGCTGGCCGGTGAGGTAGTCGACGCTCGAGGAATCGGAGATCGCGCCGACGCGGACGCTCGCCAGATCGCTCGCATTGTTGACGAGCCCCTGAAGGGTTCGCGTGGTGAGCGCCGAGGTGACGCCGGCGGTGAACACCGCGATGGCGATGATCGAGACCGCCATCCAGAGGATGGCGAGGGTGCGGCCGGCGAGCGTGATCGGCGCGCGGACGCCGGTGCTGGCCTGGGTCATCGCCTCGGCCGACCACCAGATCGAGGTGCCGATGCCGCGGGCGCCGCCGAAATGCTCGTTGCGCCGCCGCTCGAACAGCCAGATCAGGATGCCGACGAGCAGGGCGAGGCCGACGAGGGCGCCGACCGCCTGCAGAAAGCCGAAGGAGAGGATGGTGTTGAGGATCACCATCCAGCGCGCGCCGCCGGTCAGCGAAACGGCGATGCCGAGGCCGGTATGGTAGAAGGGCTGGCTGAAATCGATGATTTCGGCGCGCGGGCCGGTGATGGTGAGCGCGGCCACGGCCGCGTCGTACTTGCCGGCGGCTGTGCCGTCGATCAGCGCGTCGACGGTCGGTTCCTCGACCAGCCGGTAGCGCAGATGCAGCGTTTCGGCGACGCGCTGCCAGAGATCGATGCTGATGCCGGTCCAAGTCCCATCCGGGCCCTTCATGGCGAAAGGCGGCGCCACCTTGGTGGCGACGACGAGCTCGCGGCTGGTGTCGATGGCGGGGGAGGGGTCGGCGAGAGCCGCCAGGCCGGACAGCGCCAGCATGAGGCCTGCCATCAGGACCAGAAGAGCCGCTCGCATCGCCTTGCCCACCATTCGTCGATGCCGGCGCGCCGCGCCGGCTTTTCGTCCTGGTCGCCTCCCGCGGAAACGACCAGGACCATCAACGCGTTGCGCTGCGCGAAAGCTTGCCCGGACGTCGGTGACGATCCGGGATCAAGCTCTAGCCGGCAAAGGTGTGCGCGGCAATCGACTCGGGCTTCATTTCGATGGAGAAGCCCGGCAGCTTCGGCGGCATGTAGGCCGCGTTCTGGATGTCGCAAGGCTCGATGAAGTGCTCGTGCAGGTGGTCGACATACTCGATCACGCGGCCTTCCTTCGTGCCGGAGACGACGAGATAGTCGATCATGGAGAGGTGCTGCACATATTCGCAGAGGCCGACGCCGCCGGCATGCGGCCAGACCGGCTTGCCGTACTTCGCCGCCATCAGCAGCACCGCCAGCACCTCGTTCAGGCCGCCGATGCGGCAGGCGTCGATCTGCACGACGTCGATGGCGTTGCGCATGATGAACTGCTTGAACATGATGCGGTTCTGGCACATCTCGCCGGTCGCGACCTTGATCGGCGCCACGCCCTCGCGGATCTTGCGGTGGCCCTCGACGTCATCCGGGCTGGTCGGCTCCTCGATGAAGTAGGGCTTGGCGAAGGCGAGCTGCTTGACCCAGTCGATCGCCGCGTCGACTTCCCAGACCTGGTTGGCGTCGATCATCAGGAAGCGGTCGGGGCCCATCACCTCGCGGGCGGCCTTCAGGCGACGGATGTCGTCCTCGAGATCGCGGCCGACCTTCATCTTGATGTGGTTGAAGCCCTGGTCGACGGCCTCCTGGCAGAGGCGGCGCAGCTTCTCGTCGCTATAGCCGAGCCAGCCGGCCGAGGTGGTGTAGCAGGGATAGCCTTCCGCCTTCAGCTTGGCGATGCGCTCGGCCTTGCCGATTTCCGCCTGCTTCAGGATGGCGAGCGCCTCGCCGGGCGTCAGGCCGTCGGTCAGGTAGCGGAAGTCGATGATCTTGACGAGCTCTTCCGGGGTCATCTCGGCGACGAGCTGCCAGACCGGCTTCTTGGCTTCCTTGGCCCAGAGGTCCCAGGCGGCGTTGACGACCGCGCCGGTGGCGAGGTGGATGGCGCCCTTGTCCGGGCCGATCCAGCGCAGCTGGCTGTCGCCGGTGATGTGGCGCCAGAAGCGGCCGGGATCTTCCTTGATCCAGTCGAGCTCAAGCCCGATGACCAGGTGATCGAGCGCACGGATGGCGGCGCAGCAGATCTCGTTGCCGCGCCCGATGGTGAAGGTCAGGCCATGGCCGGCGAGCTCCGGATTGTCCGTGTCGAGGATGACATAGGCGGCGGAGTAGTCCGGATCGGGATTCATCGCGTCCGAACCGTCGAGCGATTGCGAGGTCGGGAAGCGCAGGTCGAAGACGCGAAGGCCTGTAATGCGTGTCATGGATCAAACTCTCGGCTGTCGGCACGGGCCGGAACGGCCCATCCGGACGTCACGGTGGGGGGCGCCGTGGTGAACGCGTCCGGCCCCGGAATAACGCAGCCTTGGCGGCGCGGCAACGGCGACGCAAAGGCAACGGATCCGACCGGATGGTCGTTTCCTGCTCGCCCATCAGAAAGCGATGCGGCATTATTGTGGCAGACGATTCGAGGCTAGGTTGCAACCTCGAGCCCTACCGGAGAATTTGCGTGCTGTTCCCTCGATTTCGCTCCAAGGAACGCGATGTTCGCAGCGATGTCGAACGCCTCACGACGATTCAGAACTCGATCTCCAAGGTGATCGGGGAGATCGAGCAGGAACTGATCGGACTGACGGCCCGGATCGAGGATGCGCGTTCGCGCGCCGCGTTTCTCTATGGCGACATGATCGAAGGCGAGACGGACGACAGCGCCCGCGACGCGGCGATCCTGGCCGACGCCGAGCGGATCCTCGTCCGCGGCGATCGCCGGGTCGAGGAAATCCACCACAATCTCTCTTTTCTGACCGATATGCGGCGGCGCCTCACGACCGAAGCCGACAGGCTGCGCGCCTACGTCGCCGAAGGCGAGTGACCACACGCCGATTCGCGCCGTGAACGGCGAGGGCGGCCTCCCGCTGCTTCCGTGAAGCGGCGAGAGGCGCCTGGATCAGTCGACGCGGCCGCGCGCCGCGACCTCGATCGTCTCGACGACATGGTCGCCCGAGACCAGATTCACATGGTCGAACAGGTTCGAGACCGGGCATGCGTGGTTCGGCAGGATGCGCAGACGCTCACCGACCTTCGGCTTCGTCGCCGAGGCGGTGAAGTCGATGTTGCCGTGCTCCTCGCTCAATCCGTAGATCACCGCGTCCGGATAGCCGAGCACCTGACCGTAGCCGGCCATGCCGAGCAGGTCGCTGGTCAGCGCCTTCGAGCCGGCGTCGATGATGGCGCGGGTCTCGGTCGGGCGGCTGACGACCGTGACGAGCACGTTGAGCGCGCAGTCCTCGACAGTCGCGACGCCGCGGGCCACCAGCGAGCGGTCGTAGTAGATGTAGGTGCCGGGGCGATACTCGGTGGCGATGGTCGTTTCATGGGCGCGCCAGATGTCCGGCGTGCCGCCGGTCGAGATCGTCTTGGCCGGCAGGCCGGCCTCGGCCAGCTTCTCGGCCGCCTCTTCCAGCCACTTGCGCGCGCCGGGGGCGTCGCCGGCCGGCGGATAGGTCATAAGGCCGCCGAAAACGAGGCCGCGCTTGCCGGCGATCAGTCGGGCGAGGGCGACGGCGGCATCCGGCGTCTGCACGCCGCAGCGGCCCGCGCCGCTATCGCATTCGACCAGCACGTTGAGCGGCGCATGGGCGCTGTCGGCGAAGGTCTCGGCGTAGCCATCGACGACGAAGGCGCTGTCGGCGGTGACGGAGAGCGTCACGCGCTTCGCCAGTTCCTTCAGCCGATAGAGCTTCTCCGGCGCGATGATGTTGTAGGGCAGGAAGATGTCCTCGATGCCCGCATCGGCCATCACCTCGGCTTCGCCCAGCTTCTGGCAGGTGATGCCGATCGCTCCCAGCTCCAGCTGCCGCTTGGCGAAGAAGGGCAGCTTGTGGGTCTTGATATGCGGCCTGAGGCGGACGCCATGTGCGTCGGCATAGTCCTGCGCGCGCTGGAGATTGGCCTCGGCCCGGTCGAGATCGACCAGGACGCAGGGGGTCTGGAGCGTATCGATATGTCTCGGCATGATGTCCTCGCCATGTCGCCGGGCGGCGAATGGATGTTGAAGATGGGCCCCGGTTCCTCAGAACACGTCGCGGATGAAGCGCAGATTGCCGGCGGTCAGCCCGGCGTCGACGGGGAGGGCGACGCCGGTGATCGCGCCGGCGAGCGGCGAGGCCAGGAAGACGGCGGCATTGGCGACATCGGCCGGCATGGTCAGCCTGCCGAGCGGATAATGCGCCACGACCTTGGTCAGCAGGCCCGGATCCTTCTCGACGCGGTGATCCCAGGCCGGCGTGCGCACCGAGCCCGGGCAGATGCAGTTGGCGCGGATGTTGTGGCGGCCATTCTCGACGGCGATCGCCCGCATATAGGCGACGAGGCCTGCCTTGGCAGCCGCATAGGCGGGGTTGCCGTAGTGCGAGAGGGCGTTGACGGTCGAGGTCATGACGATCGCGCCGCCGCCATTGGCGATCATCGCCTTCATGGTCGGGTCGATCAGGTTGAAGCTGCCGGTCAGGTTGATGTCGACTTCCTGGTCCCAGCTCTGGCGGTTGACCTGCTCCATCGTCTCGGCGCGGCTGAAGCCGGCATTGCTGACGAGCACGTCCGGCGTGCCTTCCTTGGCGACGATCTCGGCCACGGCGCGCTCGGTCGCCTCCGGTTCGGTCAGCTCGAACACGTATTTCGCCACACCCTCGAGGGGCTCGAGCAGTCCCGCATCGCGGTCGCAGGCGGTCACGCGCGCCCCGGCCGCCTGAAACGCGGCGACCAGCGATCGGCCGATGCCGCCGCCCGCGCCGCTGATCACAACATGCTTGTCGTTCAGTCCAAACATCGCCGTCCCTTCGTTCCAATCGAATACGGACCCTGGGCAAGGCTCGGCCGGATCGGCGGACAAAGCAACCGGCGGGATGGCGGATTTTGCCGCTTTCCTGTCGATAATCGGAACGATTTCCTCTAGCTTCGCCGCCGCTACACAGCGCTGGTCCATCGCCCGCCCGGCGGGCGTTCCACAATGCAGAAGGGGCTTGTTTCATGAGCAAATTGAAGACCGTCTACGGCGCCTCGCATGTGCCGCTCTCGCCGGCCGTGCGCGCGGGCGATTTCGTCTATGTCTCCGGCCAGGTGCCGACGGATTCGACCGGCACCGTCGTCGCCGGCGGTATCGAGGCGCAGACCCGGCAGACGCTCGAGAACGTCAAGGCCGCGCTGGCGCTCGCTGGCTGCACCATGGACCAGGTGGTGAAGACCTTCGTCATCATCACTGACGCGCGCGACTTCGGCGGCTTCAACAAGACCTACGCCACCTTCTTCCCGACCGAGCCGCCGGCCCGCACCACCGTCGAGGCGCGGCTGATGATCGACATCAAGGTCGAGATCGAAGCCATCGCCTACGCTCCCCAGAGCTGACATAGAACCAGGCTCCGGCTCCGCCGGGGCCTTTTTTTCTTTCCCGATCGCGCCGGGATCGCCGATCCCGCGCCCATGAGCCCGGATCTCTCCAGTCATGCGCATCTTCGCCGCTTCGCTCGCGACCGAAACCAACACGTTCTCGCCCGTCCCCACTGACCGGGCCAGTTTCGAGATGGCGTTCTATGCGGGACCCGGGCAGCACCCCGAGACGCCGACGCTCTGCTCGTCGCCGATCGTGGCGCTGCGCCGCCGGGCGAAGGCGGACGGCATCGACCTCGTCGAGGGCACCGCGACCTGGGCCGAGCCGGGCGGCCTGCTGCAGCGCGCCACCTTCGAGGGACTGCGCGACGAGATCCTCGACCAGCTGCGCGCCGCGATGCCGGTCGACGCGGTCGTGCTCGGCCTGCACGGCGCAATGGTGGCGCAGGGCTATGACGACCCCGAGGGCGACCTGCTCGCCCGCATCCGCGAGATCGTCGGGCCGGACGTGCTGATCGCCGCCGAGCTCGACCCGCACAGCCACCTGACGCCGAAGCGGGTGGCGAACTCGAACATCCTCGCCGCCTTCCTCGAATTCCCCCACACGGACTTCTACGAGCGCGGCGAGCACGTCGTCGATCTCGCCATCCGCGCGCTGCGCGGCGAGATCAAGCCGGTGATCTCGACCTTCGACTGCCGGATGATCGACGTGTTTCCGACCAGCCGCGAGCCGATGCGCTCCTTCGTCGACCGGATGAAGGCGATGCACGGCAAGGACGGCATCCTGTCGGTGTCGCTGATCCACGGCTTCATGGCCGGCGACGTGCCGGAGCTCGGCACCCGGATGCTGGTGGTGACCGACGACCGCAAGGCCGAGGGCGACGCGCTGGCCGAAAAGCTCGGCATGGAGATCTTCTCGCTGCGCGGCAAGACGATGATGCCGCAGCTCGGCATCGATGCCGGCCTCGACAAGGCGCTGGAGCTGGTGGCGGCGAAGCCCGGCAAGCCGGTGGTGATCGCCGACACCTGGGACAATCCGGGCGGCGGCGTCGCCGGCGACGGCACGCTGATCCTGCATCGCATTCTCGAGCGCGGCATCGACAACATCGCCGTCGCGACAATCTGGGATCCGCTCGCCGTCACCTTCTGCCTGGCGGCAGGCGAGGGCGCGCAGATCCAGCTTCGCTTCGGCGGCAAGGCGGGCCCGGACGGCGGCGCGCCGGTCGATGCCATGGTCGAGGTGATCCGCGCGGTTCCGGAAAGCTGGCAGAGCTTCGGCGCCAGCCGCGTGACGCTCGGGCCGACAGCCTGGGTGCGTCTTCTCGGCACGGAGATCGACGTGATCCTCAACACCAACCGCACGCAGACCTTCGAGCCGGACGTTTATTCCAATCTAGGCCTCGACCCGCTGAAGAAGGACATGCTGCTGGTCAAGTCGACCAACCATTTCCACGCCGGCTTTCTGCCGATCGCGGCGGAAATCCTCTATATCGACGCCGGCGCGCCCTATCCGTCGAACCCGCGCGTCACCGACTATCGCAAGCTGAACCGGCCGATCTGGCCGCGTGTGGAGAACCCGCACGGCTGATGCGCGAACGGGGAGCGGCGCGATTGTCGCGCCGCATTCCGCTTGTGCTCGCCGGCCGAAAGCGCGATGACTCGGAGGTTCGATGTGTCGCCGGCTGGCATCACGTCGCCTTTCGTCCTCTCCTGCGCCGTCGGCCGGCATGACCTCCGCCCCATCCCAGACCTCGACCCATAGATCGACATGGATCGCCCTGCTCGTCGCGGGAGCGTTCTTCATGGAGAACCTCGACGGCACGGTCATCGCGACCTCGCTGCCGCAGATGGCGCATTCCTTCGGCGTCGCCCCGGTCGACCTCAACATCGGCATGTCGGTCTACATGCTGACGCTGGCGATCTTCATCCCGGCGAGCGGCTGGATGGCGGACCGGTTCGGCGCCCGCACGGTGTTCGCCTCGGCGGTCGCCGTGTTCACGCTAGCCTCGGTCTTCTGCGCCTTGAGCGACTCCGTCCTTACCTTCGTGCTGGCGCGCACGCTGCAGGGCGTCGGCGGCGCGATGATGGTGCCAGTCGGTCGCCTGGTCGTGCTGCGCAACACCTCGAAGAGCGACTTGATGCGGGCGATCGCGGTCCTGACCTGGCCGGCGCTGTCGGCGCCGATCCTCGGCCCGCCGCTCGGCGGCTTCATCACCACCTACGCGTCCTGGCACTGGATCTTCATCCTGAACGTGCCGATCGGCATCGTCGCACTGGCGCTCTCCTTCTGGCTCATTCCGAACGAGCGCGGCGACGCCCGCCAGGGCTTCGACTGGATCGGCTTCCTCCTGACCAGCTTCGCCTGCGCCGGGCTGATGTACGGGCTCGACCTGGTCGGCCAGAGCCATGTCGACTGGGTCGTCGGCGCCGGCATTCCCGTCGCGAGCGCGCTGTTCTTCTGGATCGCGCTGCGCCATTCCGGCCGCCACCCGCATCCCCTGCCGGACCTCTACGGCCTGACGATCCAGACCTTCGCCGTCACCATGAAGGGCGGCTCGCTGTTCCGAACCGCGGTTAGCGCCGTGCCGTTCCTGCTGCCGCTTATGTTCCAGCTCGGCTTCGGCCTCGATCCGTTCCAGGCCGGCCTCTATGTGCTGGCGCTGTTCGCCGGCAACCTCGCCATGAAGCCCTTCACGGGCCTGGTGCTGCGGACCTTCGGCTTCCGCAACACGCTGATCGGCAACGGCCTGTTCTTCGTCGCGACCCTGCTCGGCTGCGCGCTGCTGACGCCGGCAACGCCGTGGCCGGTGATCATGGTGGTGCTGTTCTTCAGCGGCGCGGCGCGTTCGATGCAGTTCACCGCCATCGGCACCATGGCCTTCGTCGACGTGCCGCAGGATCGGATGAGCGGCGCCAACATGCTGTTCAGCCTGGTGCAGCAGATCACCTTCGGCCTCGGCATCGCGCTCGGCGCCATCGCCCTGCGCCTGTCCGATGCCTGGCTGACGCCCGACATGGAGGGGCTGACGCTGCGGGATTTCCACGTGGCCTTCCTGATCGTCGGCCTCGTCGGCCTGATCGGCCTCTATGACAGCCTGGCGCTGCCGCATGACGCCGGCGCGCCGGTCAGCAAGCACCGTGCGCGGGCGCGCGCCTGAGCCCGCCCGCCGGAGCCATCGACTTCCCCTTCGGTCCGCCCGGGCGGACCGTTCGAACGAAAACGAAGAGCGGAGTTTCTGCCATGACCAAGTTGAACAAGGACCCGTCGCTCACCCACGAGCAGAAGCTCGACCGGCTGGGCGAAGTGGCCGTGCGCGTCGGCCTCGGTCTGCAGCCGGGCCAGGAACTGGTGATGACCGCGTCGCTCGACGCCTTGCCGCTGGTGCGGCGGATCACCGAGCACGCCTACAAGGCCGGCGCCTCGCTGGTGACGACGCTGTTCTCGGACGAGGAGGCGACGCTGATGCGCTATCGCCACGCGCCGGACGGCAGTTTCGACGTCGCCTCGGGCTGGCTCTTCGACGGCATGGCGTCCGCCTTCCGCAACGGCGCGGCGCGGCTCGCCATCGCCGGCGAGAACCCGTCGCTGCTCGCCGGCCAGGATCCCGACAAGGTGTCGCGCGCCAACCGCGCCCGCTCCAAGGCCTACATGCCGGCGCTGGAACTGATCGCCGGCTTCGACATCAACTGGACGATTGCCTCCTTCGCGTCGCCTGCATGGGCACGCGCCGTCTTCCCGAACGAGACCGAAGAAGTCGCGGTGGCGAAACTCTGGGATGCGATCTTCGCCGCCTCGCGCGTCGACCTCGTCGATCCGATCGCCGCCTGGGGCGAGCACAACAAGGCGCTGCATGCCCGCACCAAGCTCCTGAACGATAAGCGCTATTCGGCGCTGCGCTTCGTCGGTCCTGGCACCGACCTGACCGTCGGCCTCGCCGACGACCATGAGTGGGAAGGCGGCGCCTCGACGGCCAAGAACGGCATCGTCTGCAATCCGAACATCCCGTCGGAAGAGGTGTTCACCACGCCGCACAAGAACCGCGTCTCCGGCCATGTCACCAGCACCAAGCCGCTCTCCTACCAGGGCACGCTGATCGAGGACATTTCGGTGCGTTTCGAGGAGGGCCGTATCGTCGACGCGACCGCCCGCAAGGGCAGCGACGTGCTGTCGAAGGTGCTGGACACGGACGAGGGCGCGCGCCGTCTCGGCGAGGTGGCGCTGGTGCCGGATTCCTCGCCGATCTCGGCCAGCGGGCTGCTGTTCTACAACACGCTGTTCGACGAGAACGCCGCCTGCCACATCGCGCTCGGCCAGGCCTATGCCAAGTGCATTCGCGGCGGCGACACGATGAGCCCGGAAGACCTGGCGGCGCGCGGCGCCAACAAGAGCCTGATCCATATCGACTGGATGATCGGCTCGCGCCACATCGACATCGACGGCATCGGCGCCAATGGCAGCGTCGAGCCGATCATGCGTCAGGGCGAGTGGGCCTGACGCCCGAGGTTCTGCGCGTTCCGATCGAGGAGCCGGGCGATGCGCATCGCCCGGCTCTTTTCTTGTCAGGCCGTGGCGGCGGCCAGTCTGCCCATGTGGCGAACGAGGTCGGTGGCGGGCCCCGCCGCATTGATCGTGTCGAAGTAAGCGTGCCAACCGGAAGCCGCGATGCCGTCGAGCAGCGCATCCAGCGCCGCTTCGTCTGCAAGGCGCCAGATGGCGAAGAACGACTGCGACGCCGGGCGGAGCTTGGTCGCGTCGGTTTCGCCAAAAGCGAGGGCCTCGATGCCCAATTCCGACAGGGCGGCCATGCCGGCGCCGATCGCCTCGAAGAACTGCTGCTTGTCCGCCGGATCGAGTGCGATCCAGGCTGGCTTGGGCGAATAGAGCTCGGCCAGATAATGCGTCATTTGTTGGTTCCTTGGGTAGGTCGTCTCATGGCCCCCGTCGTGACGAAAGGGGCCTGCTGCGATTGGGCGGGTCAGGCAGTGCGATCGCCGGATCCGCTATCCGTCGCCAGCCAGACGCGCCGCAGCAGACCGCTGAGGACGCGCTGTTCGTCGTCGCTGAGATCCGCCAGCAGCGTGTCGATCCAGCGGGTGTGCTCCTGAAACAGCGTCGCCGCCATTTCCTCTCCCTTGCCGGTCAGCCGAACAGCGACCCGCCGGCGGTCCTCGGCCATGGCGTGGCGGGCGAGGAAGCCATCGCGCTCGAGGCCATCCAGCAGCCCCGTGATGGTCGCCCGCGTCACGCCGGCGCGTTCCGCCAGTTCATGCGGCGACAATCCGTCCGGGCGATCCCGAAGCAGGAAGAGCAGCACGAACTTTCCCTCGGAAAGCTGATGCGGCGCCAGCCGCGCGGCGCAATCGCGATCGATTGCGGCCGCGAGGGTCAGCAATTCGAAGCACAGGCGCAGGTTGCCGATGTCGGTCTGGCCGCGCTGCCGGGCTTCATCGAGAAGTGCGAGGTGTTTCTGTTCGAGCGTAATCATATGGCGCCTTCTAATATGGCGCCTAATCACATGTCAATATTTTGTGCGGGTGGGCCGGAAGTCCGCATCGGCCTCAATGCAGCCAGAATTGAAGCTCTTCAAGCTTGCTGTAGGATGCAAGGAGAAGGCAGCGCTGCGGCGGTATGGACGTATGGGTCCGAACCCGGCCGGAGTTGCGAAGTCCACGATGACCCAAAGCGCCATGATGTCCGTTCCGAACGCCGAAAGCCCTCCGGAAGCGAAGAGCCGTCCGGCAAGCCGGAACTCTTCCGGGTCGAGGCGGGAAGCCATGCCCGACGATGTCGAGGCCTTCAACGTCCCGAATGAGGCGGACGAGGTCGAGCCTTCCCACTATGAGCGCTGGAAGGCCGTTCTGACGCCCTGGCGGCCGGCCATCACCGCGCTCGCCGGTATCGTCGTCGTCGTCCTCGTCTGGCTCGCCATCTCGAAGCTGATCGCCGAGGTCGACTACAATGACGTGCTCGACACGCTGCATGCGACGCCCGTCTGGGCGATCGCCGCCGCGCTCGGCTTCACGGCGCTGAGCTTCCTCGCGCTCAGCATCTACGACCTCTCGGCGCTCCGCTATCTCGGCCGCGCGATCCCGTATCCGATCGTCGCGCTGACGGCGTTCTGCGCCTATGCGGTGGGCAATACCGCCGGCTTCGGCCCGCTGACCGGCGGCGCCATCCGCTTCCGCTTCTACGCCCGGCTCGGCTTCGAGCCCGCCGACGTCGCCAAGGTGGTCGCCTATGTCACCGTCGCCTTCGGCATCGGCCTCGCGGGCGTCACCGGGCTCGGCCTCACCTTCGCCGCCCATGATCTCGCCGATCCGCTGTCGCTGCCGCCGACCCTGCTCAGGGTGTTGGGCGGGCTCATCCTGGTGCTGATGGCCGGCCTGTTCGCCTATTCCGCCTTCGGCAATGGCCGCATCGGCTGGCGCGGCCTGTCCGTGCCGCTGCCGCGCCCCGGCCTCATGCTGGCGCAGTTCGCCGCCACCCTCGTCGATGTCTCGGCCGCCGCCGCGGTGCTCTGGGTCCTGCTGCCGCAGACCGATGTCGGCCTGCCGGCCTTCGTCGCCGTCTATGCGGTAGCGATCGGCCTCGGCGTCGCCAGTCATGTGCCGGCCGGCCTCGGCGTGTTCGAGGCGGTGATCATCGCCGTCGTCGGCAGGACCGCCTCGGTCGATCAGGTGCTGTCGGCGCTGATCCTCTACCGCGTGATCTATTACGGCGTGCCGCTCCTCGTCTCCTCCGGCCTCGTCACCGGCATGGAGGTGCGCCGCGCCGCGTCCGGGGCGCAGGCCTCGCGCGTTCTTAGGGCCGGCGCGCAGCTTTCGCCGCGCGTGCTGGCGACGCTCACCTTCGCCCTCGGCGCCGTGCTCGTGCTTTCCGGCGTCACGCCTGCCGCCGACCAGCGGCTCGACCTGCTCTCCGACCTGCTGCCGCTGCCGATCCTCGAAGGCGCGCACTTCCTCGAAAGCGTGCTCGGCCTCGGCCTGATCGTGATCGCGCGCGGCCTGGCGCACCGGCTCGACGGCGCCTGGTGGGCCGCGGTGGTGGCCGTCGGTGCGGCGGTCATGCTGTCGCTCTTGAAGGCGCTCGCGATCAGCGAGTCGATCGCGCTGGCGCTGCTGTTCATCGCGCTGCTGGCGGCGCGGCGCGAGTTCAATCGGCCGGCCTCGCTGCTGCACCAGCGGCTGACGCCCGGCTGGCTGCTGGCGATCACCACCGTGATCGTGACGGCGGCGGCCGTGATGTTCTTCGTCTACAGCGACGTCGAATATTCGAACCAGCTCTGGTGGCAGTTCGAGTTCTCGGAAGAGGCGCCGCGCAGCCTGCGCGCGCTGCTCGGCGTCGTCATCGCCGCCGGCTCCTTCGCCGCGTGGTCGCTGCTGCGCGCCTCCAAGGGCAAGACCGGCCAGCCCGAGCCGGAAGAGATTGCCGAAGCCGTGCGGATCCTGGCGGCGCAGCCGCATCCCGACGCCAACCTCGTTCGCATGGGCGACAAGACGCTTCTGTTCTCGGATGATCGTCGCGCCTTCATCATGTTCGGCCGCCAGGCCCATTCCTGGGTGGCGCTGTTCGATCCGATCGGGCCGCGCTCGTCCTGGCCGGGCCTGATCTGGCAGTTCGTCGAGATGGCGAGGGCGGCCGGCGGGCGCGCCATGTTCTACCAGGTGATGCCGGAAAACCTCGCGCTCTATGCCGATGCCGGCATGCGCGCCTACAAGCTCGGCGAGGCGGCACAGGTCGATTTGCAGAACTTCGACCTGAAGGGCGCCAAGCGCGCCAGCCTGCGCCATGCCTTCAACCGCAGCCAGCGCGAGGGCCTGAGCTTCGAGCTGCTCGAGCCGGACCAGGTCGAGCAGTCGATCGACGACCTGCAGCGGATCTCCAATCTGTGGCTCGCCGAGCACCGCGCCCGCGAGAAGCGCTTCTCGCTCGGCGCCTTCGACCGCGCCTATGTGATGGCGCAGCCGGCCGCCATCGTGCGGCGCGACGGGCGCATCGTCGCCTTCGCCACCGTGATGATGACGGGGATGAAGCAGGAGGCGACCATCGACCTGATGCGGTTCGAGCCGGAGGTGCCTGCCGGCACGATGGAATTCCTGTTCATCAGCCTCATGCTGCATCTGAAGGAACAGGGCTATCACCGCTTCGATCTCGGCATGGCGCCGCTTTCCGGCCTTTCCGAGAGCCCTGCGGCGCCGTTCTGGCACCGGATGGGCCGGGCCGTGTTCGAGCATGGCGAACGCTTCTACAATTTTCATGGGCTGCGGGCCTTCAAGGCCAAGTTCCAGCCCCAATGGCAGCCCCGGTACATCGCCGTATCCGGGGGCATGTCGCCGGCGCTCGCGCTGGCCGACGTGACAGTGCTGATCAGTGGCGGGCTCAAGGGAGTGGTTGGTAAATGATCCGGAATTGGCTCTTCGCGACGGTGCTTGCCTGCGCTCCGCTGCCGGCGCTGGCGCAGGACGCGCCCGCCGCCGACGCGGCGCCGAAGGCGGACGGCTTCACGACCGGCCTGCTCGGCAAGCCGGAGATCCTGCTGCCGACCGAGACCGTCACCGGCGCCGTCTTCCTGTTCTCCGACAAGACGGGCTGGACGCCCGAGGACGAGACCACGGCCAAGAGCCTGCGGGATGCGGGCGCCATCGTCGTCGGCATCGACACGCCGAAGTTCCTGGCGGGTCTCGAGGCCGACAAGGGCGAGGACTGCGTCTACGTCGTCGGCGACATCGAGGATCTGAGCCATCAGATCCAGCGCCAGCTCGGCACCAACATCTATCATTCGCCCGTCATCGCCGGCATCGGCACCGCCGGCGCGCTGGCGCTCGACCTCGCGGCGCAGACGCCGGACGCCACCGTCGGCCGCACCGTCGCCGTCGATCCGGCGCTCGCGCTGCCGCTGGTCAAGGCGCTGTGCACCGACGCACCGCGCACCGAAGTCGCCGGCGGCGTCACCTATGGCCTGGAACAGGGCGATCCCGCCAATCCGGTCGACGTGATCTACACCGCCGCCGCACCCGCCGACGGCAAGGCGCATGTCGCCGATCTGCAGAAGCAGGGCTTCAAGCTCAAGGACAAGACGGTCCAGGGTGATGCGCGCGCCGCGCTGCTCGACCGCCTGCAGCACCTCCTGGTGCCGAAATCGACCGATTCCGACCCGCTCGCCGACCTGCAACTCATCGAGCTGCCGGCGACTGCGAAGCTCGACACGCTGGCGATCGTCTATTCGGGCGATGGCGGCTGGCGCGACATCGACAAGTCTGTCGCCGAGACGCTTCAGAAGGAAGGCGTCCCGACCGTCGGCGTCGACTCGCTGCGCTATTTCTGGTCGAAGAAGACCCCGGAGCAGACCTCGGCAGACCTCGCCCGCATCATCGAGGCCTATACCGAGCGGTGGGGCGTCGATCATGTCATCCTGATCGGCTATTCCTTCGGCGCCGACGTGCTGCCAGCCGCCTATAACCGCCTGCCGCCCGACGCCAAGGACATGGTCTCGCAGCTGTCGCTGCTCGGCCTGTCGGAGGCGGTCGACTACGAGGTTTCGGTCGGCGAGTTCCTCGGCACCAGTTCCAGCGAGGGCCAGACCCTGCCGGACCTGAAGCTGATCAAACCGGCGCTGGTGCAGTGCGTCTATGGCGAGGAAGAGGACGATTCCGCCTGTCCGAAGCTCGAAGGCAGCGGCGTCGAGTTGATCAAGACGACCGGCGGCCACCACTTCGACGGCGACTACGAGGCGCTGGCGGCCAAGATCCTCGACGGCTTCAAGCACCGCGTCGCCACCGGCAGCCATCCGCAGGCGAAGAAATAGGCTGCGGTGGAACGTCAGCTTCCCAAGCTGGCGTTCCAGCCCCCTCACCATCGACATGCTGAGGAGGCCCGAAGGGCCGCCTCGAAGCACTCGCTCAGGGAGAGGTGAGGGACGTTCTTGCCCTCCCGAGCGGGGACAGCCGCAGCGCCAGCTTTTCGCCGGGGCCGTGCACGGCGGCGAAGAGCAGGCCGGCGATGAAGGTGAAGTGGTCGACGAAGAAGCCGAAGTCGACCTGGTTGCCGCTCCAGTGCGACGGGCCATGAAAGGCGAGCGCCAGGAAGAGGATGTACGCCGCCGCCAGCAGGGCCGCCTCCGAGAAGAACGCCCCGGTCAGCAGGGCCAGGGCCAGCACCGTCTCGAAGATCGCGGCGACCCAGGCGAGGAACAGCGGGAACGGGAAGCCCGCCGAGGCGATGTAGCCGGCGGTCGCATTGATGTCGACGAACTTGAACGTGGCGGCCATCACGAAGACGCCGCCGAAGATCAGCCGGGCGATGAGGATGGCTGTGGTTCTGAGTGCCGGTGTGTCCATGGTTCGGTCCCTCCCGAAACGATGCGCTATGCAAGAGCGACGAACGGGCGATACCGCTTTCGACAGGGGGCGTCGATTTCTCTCCGAACCGGTTCCTTTACCAGCCGGAACCGCCGCCTCCGCCGCCGCCGCCGCCCGATGAACCGCCGCCACTGCTGCCGCTGAAGCCGCCGGAGCCCGAGCTTGAGCCCGGGGCGGTCGAGGCGGAGGCGACCGTCTGCGACAGGCCGGAGCCAAGGCGGTCGACAAGGTCGGTGGCGCTGCGGTTGTTGCTGGCGAGATACCAGCTTGAAACCGCGGCCGTGGCGCCGGCGGCCGCCAGCACGCCGGCGAATTTCTTCGCCCAGGCATTCTCGACGTCGAGCGCCACCGCATAGGGCAGATAGCGCTCGAACAGCTCCGGCGTCTTCTCCGGCGGATGCAGCATCTCCAGCCGATGTTCCTCGGCGATGCCGAGATACTGACGGAAGCCGGCGATGGCGTCTCGCAGCTTCTGGCCCTCCGGCGTCGGCGAACGCATCCACGAGAAGGCGGAGGCCAGCATCGGCAGCAGCGCGAAGGGCAGCACCAGCACGGCGAGGTCGAGCGGGCCGCGCACGGCGCTCAGGAAGACGCCGAGCCCGGCGCCGCCGAAGGCGAGCGCGAAGATGCCGGTGAAGAGCAGGGCGAAGATCCGCTTGTACCAGGGGCTGCCGCGCAGCGAGCGCAGCGTCAGGCCGACGACGATCGAGGGGACCGACAGGAACACCAGGCTAAAGGCGGCGACCATGCCGTTCTCGCCCATGGCGATGACCAGGCCGATCGCGGCCAGGACATAAGCGGCCAGCGCGATCAGCACGCCGCCCGTCAGCCAGCCGCTGTTCATGTTGAACACGGTGCCGGAATAGGCCTTGGCGAGGCCCTTCGCCAGCGTCGCCTTGGCGTTCGAAAGCGTCGCGTGGTTCGATTGCACCAGCGAGATCTCGCCGCGGCTGCGGAAGAGCGCCTGCGCCGCCGCCGTCTCCGGCGCCGCGATCGGCTTGCCGCCCGGCGTGCGGCTCACCACCAGGGTCTTGCCGCTGTCGGCGATCTTCAATTGGCCCTTGACGCCGAGATCGAGGATCGCCGCCGTGAAGGCGCGGTCGTCGAAGCCCATTTCGGAGACATAGCGCGTCGCGGCGGCCGAAAGGCCCTCCGGCGGCGTGAACAGCGGAATGACGGGGCCGGGCTTCGGGTCGCGGCCGGCCTTGCGCCAGGCCTGGAACAGATAGAGCAGCCCGCCGACGGCGCCGAGCAGGGCGAAGATGGCGCCGATATTGTCGTGAAGCCACCAGACCGTGCGCTGGCCCTGGCTCGGCGCGTCGACGACGCCCTTTTGCCAGGCGGCGGCGACGGTCAGGCCGTTGTGGGCGGGGAGAGGCGCGGTGGTGCGGAAGACGATCCGTCCCGGCTCCTTCGAGACGACCTCGGCGTCCTGGCCGCGCTCGCCCTGCTGGCCGGTATAGATCGCCGTGTTGCCGAAGGGGACCGCCTCCGGCAGCGTGATCCGCGCCTCGGCGACGTCGATCGGGAAGGTCCAGCCGGTGCCGGTGGCGTTCCAGTAGAGCTCGTCGAAACCGTCGAAGAAGCCGATCTGGCGCGTGGTGCGGTAGCGGATGACATAATCGTGCGGGCCGGGCGAAAGCAGCGTGTCGGCCGAGCCGATGCGGATGCGCTTGCCGTTCGAAAGCTGCTCGATCGCGAAAGGTTCGTTCCGGCCGTCGCGGGTGACGGATTCGACGTCGAAGCCGACGACGACCGAACCGCCCTTGTCGTCGCGGTAGGTGGTCGGGAAATCGCGCAGGATGCCGCGGCGGATCTCGTTGCCTTCCGCCTGCACGCGGATGGTCTCGGTCACGTCGAGATCGCCGTTCTTCTGCACGTTCACGTCGGAGACAAAGCGCAGGATGCGCTCCTCGGCGCCGGCCGAAGCCAGCGGCGAAAGCGCGAGCAGCAGACCGACGACGAGACCGGCTATGCGTCGCATGGCGCGCGCCTCAGAACGAGACCTTGGGCGGTATCTGCGCGGCGGCGCGGTCCTCGATTTCGTAGAACGCCTCGGGACCGAAGCCGAACATGTTGGCGACCAGCACGCTCGGGAAGGTCTGGATCGCGGTGTTCAGGTCGCGCACCGTGCCGTTGTAGTAGCGGCGCGCCATCTGCATCTCGTCCTCGATGTTGGCGAGTTGCGCCTGCAACTCGCGGAAATTGGCGTCGGCCTTCAGGTCCGGATAGGCCTCGGAAATGGCGATCAGCCGGCCGAGCGCGCCGGAAAGCGCCTGGTCGGCCGCCGCCTGGCTCTTGACGTCGCCGGCGTTCATGCTCGCGGCGCGCTTGGCGGCGACATCCTCGAAGATGCCCTTTTCGTGCGCGGCATAGCCCTTCACCGTCTCGACCAGGTTGGGGATCAGGTCGGCGCGGCGCTTCAGCTGCACGTCGATGCCGCTCCAGCCCTCATGGGCGAGGTTCCGCTTGGCGACGAGGTTGTTGTAGAGGCTGACGGCATAGAAGGCGGCCGCCACGATCACGGCCAGGACGATCCATGTGGTCAAGGTCTTCTCCCTCGGCTTGGCCGCGTGACCGCTCTGTGGCCGCGCTGCGATTTTCGAATCCCGCCCGCGTCAAACTGGCGTCGATCGTTGATAGCGCTTCAGGGTGGCGATTGCGAAGGGCCTGTCCGAGGCGCAGCTGCCCGCATTCCTATCGAGGGGAGACGACGTGGACTATGACGCCCCTCACAAGGTGGCCGCCGCCGCGGGCGTCAGTTCCGCGCCTGCGGGCCGATCGCGTCGAAGATCCGCGAGCGTTGGCGGGCCTCGCGCGCGACCTTCTGGATGTTGGGGTTGCGCTGCACGGCCTCGCGCCCGGCGGCGATCACGAGCTCCACCTGCGCCTTGTCGAGGCGCAGCCGGGTCGGAATGTCGTTCAGTCGCCGGTAGAGCGACGGGTCGGCGTCGCGGAAAGTCAGATGCTCGGTGGTGACGACGACATCGCGGCAGTTCCAGCCGACGAGCGTGCCTCGATAGCGCAGGACCTGTGCCGTGGAGAGGCCGCAGCGATAGCGGATCAACTGCTGTTGCCATTCGTTCAGCGTCAGGTCGACGGCATCGAAGCCGTGTCCGGTCGAGGCGGCGATCGTCGTATCGGCGACCGAGCGCAGGATCTTGCCGAGATGCGGGTTCTTCGGCGAGGCGCCCCAGTCATATTGCCCGTCGACGCCGGCGTCGGTGACGATGAACAGGAAGTTGTGCAGGCGGACGGCCTGATGCGCCGAGAGCGGCGCATAGGGCGTGGCGGCGGCGGCCCGCTCCAGCGACAGGCCGCTGACGCCGAGATTGTCCGTCAGCCCGCCATCCAGCAGGCGGACATATTTGAGCTCGTCCTTTGACTGGTAGGAATCGAGCGCCCGCGCATAGGCCTGCAGGCGGATCGAGGGATTGTCGGATTCGAGCGCCTTCTGCAGCCAGGCCGGCCTCCGGTAGTTGCATTCCCCCTTGGTCGGCGTGTTGAGCACGACGGGCGCGAAGACGACCGGCACGGCGGCCGAGGCCGCGACGGCATCGGCGATCTTGATCTGGTCGAGGTCGCTGCAGAGGGCCGAGAATGTGTCCTGGGTAAAGAGGAAGGGCGTCTTGTTGTAGATGTCCGACGCCGTGATCCAGACGATCGGCCGGTCCGGCTTCTCGAAGGCGGCATAGGTCTTGCCGTCGAACAGCCTTTCGTCGAGCCAGCGGCCGAAGCTGCTACGGTCGTTGGCGCCGCCCTGCATGGCGGCGGTCATGAGATTGGCGGGGTTGGGCGACGTCCGCATATAGGCCTCGGCGTTCTGCTCGAGGAAGCGTTCGCGGAAATCGACGAACTCGTCCTTGCCCTTGTAGCCGAGATAGGCCGCCATGACGGCGCCGCCCGAAGTGCCGGCGACGGAGCGCACGTCGTCGACCAGGCTGCGCTCGCGCGGGTGGTCGTCGATGATCAGCGTGTCGAGTTCGAGAAGCGCGCCATAGGCGAAGGCGGCCGCGCGCGTGCCGCCGCCTGAAAAGGCGAGCGCGACGATTGTGCTGCCGTCATCGGTCGGGTCGGGCATGGCATCCGGCGACGGCTTGCCGGCAACTGGGCTGGTCTGGTTGATCGGCGTGCTGTCGATTGCCGAACAGCCCGACACCGCGATGGCCGCCGCCAGCCCGACGAGCCGAAGCGCTGCTCCTAGCCTGCTTTGCAACGATCCATTCCCCACGCCCGCTCTTTCCCGGCAGTCTAGGGAGGGAGGGATTAAGCCTCCTTGAACGGGCGCTCAGGCCTTGCCGGCCCAGGGCACCAGGCGGCGCTCGATCCAGCGCAGCGTCGCCTCCAGCGCGAAGGCGACGGCGGCGATGACGAGGATGCCCATCAGGACCACGTCCGTGACCAGGAACTGCGCCGCGGACTGGATCATGAAGCCGAGGCCGCGCGAGGCGGCGACCAGTTCGGCCGCAACCAGCGTCGACCAACCCGCGCCGAGCGCGATGCGGATGCCGGTCAGGATCGAGGGCAGGGCGCTCGGCAGCACGACATGGCGGAGCAACTGGCCGCGTGTCGCGCCGAGCGAGCGGGCGGCGTTCAGCCGGTCGGGATCGACGCCCTTCACGCCCGCCGCCGTCGAGATGACGATCGGTGCCAGCATGGCGACGCCGATGATCAGGATCTTCGACGGCTCGCCGATGCCGAACCAGATGATGACCAGCGGCAGGTAGGCGAGCGGCGGGATCGGGCGCAGGAATTCGATGATCGGATCGAAGATGCCGCGGCCGATGCGGCTCGCGCCGATGGCGAAGCCGATCGGCACGGCGATCGCCGTCGCGCCGACGAGGGCCGCGAAGACGCGGGCGAGGCTGGCGGAAAGGTGCTGCCAGAGTGTCGCGTCGACGAAGCCGTCGCGTGCGACGGTCAGGAACGCCTTGCCGACCGCGAGCGGCGACGGCAGGAACAGCGCCGAGACCAGCTGGAAATGGGCGGCGACCGTCCAGGCCAGCAGCAGCGTGACCAGCGTCGCGGCCGCCGTGAGGGCGACGACCGGGCGTTTTCGCGGCGCCGGCGGCCGGGAGGCTTCGGACTCGGCGCTTCGCGCCGGCGCGAGGACCGTTTCGGCGAGTTCGAGGCTCATGCCGCTTCCCTCTCAAAGATGCTGTCGAGCAGGTCCTCGCGCGCCGCGACGAAGGCGGGACTCGCCTTGATCGAGCGGGCGCTTTCGCCGGCAAGACGACGGCGGCCGAAATCGACGTCGAGGCGGCGGATGATGCGGCCGGGGCCGGGCGCCATGACGATGATGCGGGTCGCGAGGTAGAGCGCTTCCTCGACGCCATGGGTGATCAGCAGCGTGCCGGCGCCGCTCGCGTCCCAGGCGGAGAGCAGCAAGTCCTGCATGCCTTCGCGGGTCATGGCGTCGAGCGCGCCGAGCGGCTCGTCCATCAGCAGGAAGGCGGGGTCGGCCGCGAGCGCCCGAGCGAGGCCGACGCGCTGGCGCTGGCCGCCGGAAAGCTGCCAGATCGGCCGGTCGCCGAGACCGGCGAGGCCGACGACGTCCAGCAGCCGGTCGGCCTGCTGCCGCCGTTCGGCCGGGCCGATGCCGGCGAGCCTGGCGGCGAAGGCGACGTTTTCCGCCGTCGTGAGCCACGGGAACAGCGCGTCGTTCTGGAAGACGACGGCGCGCTCGGCGCCAGGGCCGGCGACCTCCCGGCCATCGACCAGCACGCGGCCGGCATCGGGCGTCAGGAACCCGGCCGCCAGGTTGAGCAGCGAGGTCTTGCCGCAGCCCGAGCGCCCGACGATGACGACGAACTCTCCGGACGCAATGTCGAGCGAGACGTTCGAAAGCACGGGCGCGCCGCCGTCATAGCGAAGCGAGACGTTTTCCAGCGCGAGATGGGGCATGGGCGAATTCCTTCCGTGCCGCTCTTGGCGATCGTTCGATGGTCTGGCAACGCCGTCATCCCCGAAGCCCGGGATGACGGCGAACTCGTGGGTCGGCCTCGTGCATGCTGAGAGGACGGCAGAAGGGACGTCCCCCCGAAAACGGTTTGGCCCGTTCCGCGACAGAGGGGCGCGGAACGGGCCGGGTGTAGTCGCGGCATGGGCCGGCCGCCGACGGCCGCCGCGACGACCTCAGTTGGAAGCTTGCGCCTCGGTCACGAACTTGGTGGTGACGTAGCCGCTATAGTCCGGGAGCACGGCCGGGATCTTGCCCTGCTCCTTGAGGAAGGCCGAGGCGTCGGCGATCGCCTTCACCGTGCCGCCGCCGAGCAGCGCGTTGGAGGCCTGCTCTTCCAGAAGCGGGAAGTGGTAGCCCTTCAGCAGGGCCGGGACTTCCTCGACCTTGGCGCCGGTCAGACGGGCGATCTTGGCGGCCTGTTCGGACTTGGCGTCCCAGGCTTCCGGCTTGGCGCGGAAGTCGGCATAGGCCTGGCCCGTCGTCTTGACGAAGGCCTTGACCGCTTCCGGATGGGCGTCGGCGAATTTCTTACGGACGATCCAGGCATCGAAGGTCGGCGCGCCGAAGGTCGCGACCTGGGCCGAGTCGGTCAGGACCTTGCCGTTTTCCTTGATCTTGCCGAGCGCCGGATCCCAGACATAGGCCGCGTCGATGTCGCCGCGCTCCCAGGCGGCGGCGATCTCCGGCGGCCGCAGGTTCAGGATCTCGACCGACTTCGGATCGATGTTCCAGTGCTTCAGCGCGGCGAGCAGGCTGTAATGGGTCGTCGAGACGAAGGGCACGGCGATCTTCTTGCCGACGAGGTCCTTCGGTTCGCTGATCTTGGCGCCGTCGCGCACGACCAGCGCCTCGGATTCGCCGATCAGGCCGACGACGAAGATCGTCTCGATCGGCAGTTCGCGGCTGGCGGCGGCGGCGAGCGGGCTGGAGCCGACATAGCCGATGTCGACGGCGCCGGAAGCGATGGCGGCGATCACGTCGGCTCCGGAATCGAACTTCTTCCAGTCGATTTTGGCGTTGGCGGCCTTTTCATACAGGCCGTCGGCCTGCGGGACCTTGGAGGGCTCGACGACGGTCTGGTAGCCGATGGTGAGCTTGGTCTCGTCGGCGCGGGCGGTGGCGCCGGCGGCGAAGGTCAGGCCGATCGCGGCGGCGGTGGCGACGAAGGTGCGGCGGGTGATGCGTGACATGGTTCTGTCCTGAAATGATCGCGCAGACAGCCGTTCGCGGAACGGGAGCGCGGGAGAAGCTGGAATGCTGCAATGATGCCGCGGCGGGCGCGGCGTCGCCCTCAGGCGACCTCGACCGTGGGGTCGGTCAACAGGGCCGGGTTGTCATGACGCGTCTCCCTTGGGGCTTAGCCGTTGTTGGCGCGGGGCAAGCCGATCCTGAAATCGCCGCGGCGGTCGATCATCCGACCTTGCCTTCAGACTAGGCAATGACGGCTTAGGCGATAAAGGAAGTCGTTTTTAATTTTGAACTAGGTCGTGGTCGTTCGTTGCGCGTTTTCCGTGTCGCGCGGTCATGGGCTCACCCAGCGGAAAGCCGGCGGCACGCGGGCAAAGAAAAAGGGAGGCCGCTGGTGCGGCCTCCCTCGGGTCTGGTTCGCCTCTTGTGGCGGCTCAATTCGCCTTCGGCAGGGCGTAGGCGACGATGTAGTCGCCGCGATCCGGCGACTGGCGGGCGCCGCCGGCCGAGATGACGACGAACTGGCGGCCGCTCTCGGGCGACACATAGGTCATCGGCGTCGCCTGGGCTCCGACCGGCAGGCGGGCCTTCCAGAGCTCCTGGCCGGTCTTGCTGTCGAGCGCGCGCAGGTAATAGTCCTGCGTGCCGGCGTAGAAGACGAGGCCGCCGGCCGTCGTCGTCGGGCCGCCGAGCGAGGGCATGCCGATCGGGATCGGCAGGCGGGTCTTCATGCCGAGCGGGCCGGTATCCTCCAGCGTGCCGGCCGGGACCTGCCAGGCGACCTGGCGGGTGTTCAAGTCGATGCCGGTGATCGTGCCATAGGGCGGCTGGTGGCAGGGAACGCCGAGGGGCGACATGAAGCCGTTCTTCAGCGCGCCATAGGGCGTGCCCTTCTGCGTGCCGAGGCCGTCATGCGCCGCCGACGGACCGTAATTGTCGGCGACCTCGCGCTGCAGCAGCTCGACGAACTGCGGCATGCGGATGTCGTTGACGACGAGCAGGCCGTTCGCCTCGTCGATCGAGGCGCTGCCCCAGTTCATGCCGCCATAGTAGCCCGGGAAGATCAGCGAGCGGGTGGTGCCGGGCGGGGTGAACTCGCCCTCGTAGCGCATCTTCTTGAAGGCGATGCGGCAGAAGAGCTGGTCGAGCGGCGTCGCGCCCCACATCCGCGCCTCGGTGAAGGGCTCGGTGCCGATCGAGGGCATGCCGACCGAATAGGGCTGGGTCGGGGAGAGGAAGTCCTCCTTTACGCCGCCGGTCTGCGGCACCGGCTTCTCCTGCACCTCGGCGATCGGCTTGCCGTCGCGCCGGTCGAGCAGGAAGATCTGGCCGCGCTTGGTGACCTGGACCAGCGCCGGGGTGGTGCCGCCCTTGCCGTCCGGCAGGTCGTAGAGCGCCGGCTGCGAGGGAACGTCATAGTCCCAGAGGTCGTGGTGCACGGTCTGGAACTTCCAGCGCTCGCGGCCGGTCGCCATGTCGAGGGCGACGACCGAGGCCGTGTATTCCTCCGCCGCCTTGGAGCGGTGCGCGCCGAAGAAGTCGGGCGTGGCGTTGCCGGTCGGCAGGTAGACCAGGCCGAGCGCCTCGTCATAGCTCGGCGTCGACCAGACGTTCGGCGTGCCGCGCGTATAGCTCTCGCCGGCCGGCGGGGCGCCGGTGATCGACGGGTTGCCCAGATCCCAGGCCCAGGCGAGTTCGCCGGTGCGGGCGTTGAAGGCGCGCACGGCGCCCGAGGGCTCGCCGGTCTCGACATTGTCCCAGACCCAGCCGCCGACCAGGATCAGGTCGCGCATGACGGTCGGGGCCGAGGTCTGGAAGTAGAAGCCGGCCTTGACGTCGCCCATGCCGTTCTTGAGGTCGACGGTGCCGTTGTTGCCGAAGCTGGCGCAGGGCTCGCCGGTCTTGGCGTCGAGCTGGATCAGGCGGGCGTCGATCGTCGTCATGACGATGCGGGCGCCGCAATTGTCGGCGACGGGGGCAGGCGCCGGCGCGGTGGGCGCTTCGGCTGCGGGAGCTGCCGCTGTCTCGGTGCCGTCCGCCGGCGCCGGGGTGGCTTCGGTCGCGGCCGGGGCGGGGGCCGGAGCCTCTACTGCGGCGACGGCCGTCGGCTCATAATAGCTGACGCCGCGGCAACGCTGCCAGACCGGCGACTTCGCCTGCGGGTCGAATTTCCAGCGCACTTCACCGGTCTCGGCGTTCAGCGCGTGGACGATGTTGTGTGGCGAGCAGGTGTAGAGCGTGTCGCCGATCTGCAGCGGCGTGTTCTGGTCTTCCGAGCCCGAGACGGCCGGATCGCCGGTCTGGAAGGTCCAGGCGACCTTCAGATCCCTGACGTTGTCGCGGTTGATCTGGTCGATCGGTGCATAGCGCGTGCCGTGCGGCGTGCGGCCATAGTGGCGCCATTCTGTGGCGCTCATCGCCGCCGGCGGAACCGCCGGCGTCGAGGTGGCCGAGGTGACGTCGTTGCGGACGACGCCATGCGGCAGGAAGGCGTAGAAGGTGGTCGCGCCGAGCGCGACGATCAGCGCCAGCGCGCCGAGCAGCGCCGGGGCCGAGCTGCTCTTGCGGGCCGGGAAGGCCGGCACCAGCAAAAGTGCGATCACGGCGAGCACGGCCGGGGCGACCAGGCGCGGAACCAGTGGCCAGAAATCGAGTCCGACCTCCCAGAGCGCCCAGGCCAGCGTGGCGAGCAGGATGACGATGTAGAGCCACGCCGCGACGGGGCGGCGCAGGACATAGAGAATGCCGACGATGAAGAGGCCGATGCCGGCCAGCGCGTAGTACCAGGAGCCGCCGAGCAGGATCAGCTGCACGCCGGGAACGGCGAGCCCGAGTCCGATGAGCGCGACGATGATTCCAAAGAGGACGAGCAACCAACCGCCTATGCCTAGCGGAGCTCTCGAGCTGGCCATTTTTCACCTCGGTATGGGGCGTCGCGGCCCGGGGGGAAGGCGGCGCCGAGTTTGCGATTGAGCCAAGAAGGCCGACCACGCCAATGCGCGCCTGGCGGCGCGCGGGCTCAACGGGAGCCCGAAATTAGTATAAGTGCCTATCCATTATGACGCAACGCGCCGGCCTTGACCGCCATCGAACGGCTGCAATCGCGGCCGGCGCGATAGGATTCGCGCGCCGGCCGCGACGTCATTTTGATATCCGGCGCTTCGCGAAACCGGGCAGGATGACCGGATCGGCCGCGCGAGCGGGCGCGCAGGCAGCCGAATCAGCTCGGCTCTCTGCGGTCGGGTAATGGCGTTGCGGAAATCAGGCGGCGGCGCGGATCGGCTGGCGGCCCAGCTGCGAGGCGAGCCGGAACCCCGCCGGCCAATGGCCGTGCCCGCTCTCCGGGTTGACGTGGCCGGCATGGCCGAGATCGACCAGCTCGGAGCCCCAGCGCGCCGCGAACAGCCGGCCGCGTTCGACCGAGATGTACGGGTCGTTGCGGCTCAGCGCCAGGATCGAAGGGAATGGCAGGCGCGACAGCGGCACGTCGCCGAAATCGGCCAGCGGATGGTCGGGGGCGAGACTGTCGACGTCGGCCGGCGCCACCAGCAGCGCGCCGGCGATGTTGTTGCGCGGATAGCGCTTGGCATAGGCCGCGACGAGCACGGCGCCGAGGCTGTGGGCCACCAGGATCGGCTGCCGGGTCCGGCGGATGGCGGCGTCGAGGCGGGAAAGCCAGGCCTCCAGCTTCGGGGAATGCCAGTCGTCCTGCTCGACGATGCGCGCATCGGCGTCGACATCCAGCCAGCGGCGCTGCCAGTGGCCGGCACCGGATCCCTGCCAGCCGGGAATGATCAGACGGGACATGACGGCTCTCTGTCAGTTCAGGATGCGGTCAGGATAGGGGAAGGGGCGGATCGATCGAAGGAATGAGGGTCCAAGCTTGCGGGCGATGCCGGATTATCTTCCCTCGGATCGCGCAATGCTTGGAAGTGCAACCGCCGGGCGGTCTGGAAGCCTCGCCGGCGGAAAGCATCGACGAATCCGATGCTTGCGGCCATCGGCCTCGGGAGGCGGCCGGGCGTCGCCGCCCGGCCGATCGTTGTCAGGTGCCGGCGCGCAGGCGCTGCAGCAGCGCGGCGTCGGGATAGGAATCGGCCGGCATGCCGAGGTCGATCTGCATCGCCTTGACTGCCGCGCGGGTGCCGGCGCCGATCATGCCGTCGACCTTGCCGACGTCATGGCCGCGCTTGGCGAGCAGCCGCTGCAGCTCGATGACTTCCTTGTAGGGGAGCTGCTTGGCATCGGTGCCGCGGCCGACCTGCGGCGCGCCGGCGAGCCTCGTCGCGAAGTAGGCGGCCGTCGTCGCATAGATGAACGACTGGTTCCATTCGAGATAGACCCGGTAGTTCTGGTAGGCGAGGAAAGCCGGACCGTTGCGGCCCATCGGCAGCAGCAGCGAAGCCTTGTAGTCGGTGTCCGGAAGCTTCGAGCCCGGCGCGACGGTGACGCCCATCTTCTTCCAGGTCGAGACCGGATGCTGGATCTGCAGGTCGGCCTGCGACCAGTCGAGGTTCTCCGGCAGCCGCACCTCGGTCAGCCAGGGCTGGTCGCGCTGCCAGCCCTCGTGCACGAGCAGGTTGGCGGCGGAGGCGAGGACGTCGGGCACGCTCTTGATCAGGTCGCGGCGGCCGTCGCCGTCATAGTCGACGGCGAAATCGCGGTAATGCGTCGCCAGGAACTGCACCTGGCCGAGTTCGCCGGCCCAAGGGCCCTTCATCTCGGCCGCCGTCAGGTCGCCGCGGTCGATCACCGTCAGCGCCGCCATCAGCTGGTCGTGGAAGAGCTGCGGACGGCGGCAGTCATAGGCCAGCGTCGCCAGCGAGCGCAGCGTCGGCATGTTGCCGAGATTGGCGCCGAAATCGGTCTCGAGGCCCCAGAAGCCGACGAGGACCGCGGCCGGCACGCCGTAGTCCTTCTCGATCCGGTCGAACAGCTTGGCGTTCTGCTTGATCAGCTGCGCGCCCTTCTGCAGCCGGTACTTGGCGACCATGCGGTCGGAGAATTCGAGGAAGCTCTGCGAGAAGACGTTCTGCGCGCGATCCTTGGCGATGACGTCGGGCGCGTAGGCCAGTCCGTCGAGCGCGCCGATCGCCTTAGCCGAAATGCCGTTCTGGGCGGCTTCCTTGCGGAAACCGTCGAGCCAGGCGGGGAAGCCGGATGCGTCGTTGCAGGAAGCGGCGAGGGCGGGGGCGGCCGAAAGGGCCAAAGCGAGGAATGTCGCGAGCTGCAGGCCAGCTTTTCGCATGGGTACCTCCGAGGGGGGAGTGGCCGGGGGCCGTGAATGTCGGGACCGCGATTGCGCGGCCCGGAATCGATCGAACGGATGTTGACCACCGCAATCCGCCGATTCCATGACGAATTGCAATGTCGAAATGCAATCCCCGATTGCCGGCGTGCTATCCGTCGGCGTTGAAGGCCTGGACCAGCCGTTTCGGCGCGGTCTGGCGCCAGGATTTCTCGACCAGCGGTGAAAGCCGCTCGGCGTCGATCGCCGGCAGGCGCACCAGCACATAGGCATAGCCGCTGAAATGATCGTTGGTGAAGAAGATCTCCGGCTCCATCGCGATCAGCATGTCGCGATCGTCGAAGTCCATCTTCAGCGCGAAGGTGGTTCCATCCTCCTGCATCCGGCCGAAGAAGGTCTTGCCGAGATAGAAGGAAAGCGTGCCGTGGGTAATACCCTCGCGCACCTCGGGCAGCGCCAGGAAGATCTGCTTCAGCTTCGCCGTGTCGACCGCCATGGCCGTCCTCCCGCGCGTTCGATTTCGCGGGAGACAGATTGCGCCGGATCGCGTCATGCGGCCAGCCCAGCGCCATCGGGCGATTCAGGGCTGGCGGTCGCGAGCCCGGCTCAGGCGGCCTTTTCGCGCTGGTAGTCCTTGATCTCGCTGGCGACGATCGCCGGCGAGCGGTCGAGATCGTAGCGCAGCTCGAAGGCCGAGGGCGCCATGAAGACGGGGGCGCCGTCGAGATCGGAGGCCATGGACGAGCGGTAGCGGTCGACGAAGGTTTCGAGCGCGACCTTGTCGGTCGAGGTCACCCAGCGGCAGACAGAGAAGCGCGAATGCTCGAAGTCGATCGGCAGGCCGTATTCGACCTGCATGCGCTCCTTCAGCACGTCGAGCTGCAGGGCGCCGACGACGCCGATGATCGCGGGCGATCCGTCATGCGGGATGAACACCTGCACGACGCCTTCCTCGGCCATCTGCTGCAGGGCTTCCTTCAGCTTCTTCGCCTTCATCGGATCCTGCAGGCGGATGCGCCGCATGATCTCCGGGGCGAAGCTCGGCACGCCGCGGAAGACGAGGTTCTCGCCTTCGGTCAGCGTGTCGCCGATGCGGAGCGTGCCGTGGTTCGGGATGCCGACGACATCGCCGGCGAAAGCTTCGTCGGCGAGCAGGCGGTCCTGCGCGAAGAAGAACTGCGGGCTCGACAGCGGGATCGGCTTGCCGGTGCGCACCAGCTTGGCCTTCATGCCGCGCTGCAGCTTGCCGGAGCAGACGCGCAGGAAGGCGATGCGGTCGCGATGGTTCGGATCCATGTTCGCCTGGATCTTGAACACGAAGCCCGACATCTTCGGCTCGGTCGGTTCGACGGTGCGGCCCTCGGCCTGCTGCGGGCGGGGCGAGGGCGCGAAGGCGGCCATGGCGTCGATCAGGTCGTGCACGCCGAAATTTCGTAGAGCGGAGCCGAAATAGACCGGCGTCAGATGGCCCTGGCGGAAGCTGTCCATGTCGAAGCCGTTGCCGGCACCCTCGATCAGTTCCATCTCCTCGCGGAAGAGAGCGACGGCTTCCGGCGTCGTCAGGCCGTCGATCTGCGGATCGTTCGGGCCCGAGACCGGGATCACGGCATTGTCGGTGTCGATGCGGCGGACCGTGCGGGCGACGATGTCGTAGGTGCCGGCGAATTCGCGGCCGCGGCCGATCGGCCAGGTCATCGGCACGGTGTCGAGCGCCAGCACCTTCTCGATCTCGTCGAGCAGGTCGAACGGGTCGCGGGTCTCGCGGTCGAGCTTGTTGATGAAGGTGACGATCGGGATGTCGCGCAGGCGGCAGACCTCGAACAGCTTGCGCGTGCGGTCTTCGATGCCCTTGGCGGCGTCGATCACCATGACGGCGGAATCGACGGCGGTCAGCGTGCGGTAGGTGTCTTCCGAGAAATCTTCATGGCCCGGCGTGTCGAGCAGGTTGAAGATCCTGTCGCCATATTCGAACGTCATCACCGAGGTGACGACCGAGATGCCGCGCTCGCGCTCGATGCCCATCCAGTCCGAGCGGGTCTGGCGGCGGTCGCGCTTGCCCTTGACCTCGCCGGCGAGCTGGATCGCGCCGCCCATCAAGAGCAGCTTTTCGGTCAGCGTCGTCTTGCCCGCGTCGGGGTGCGAGATGATGGCGAAGGTCCGGCGGCGATCGACGAGTCCGGTAAGGGCGTCCATGAATAGGTCTTCTAACGGTTTTTGAGGTGGCGCATCGATAGACGAGACGGGCCGGAAAGGCCAGCCCGAAGCGTCTAACGCTTGCGCGACAACAGCGCCGCCACGGCGATTCCGAGCCAGCCGAACATCATCGTGGTGCCGCCGATCGGCGCCAGGAAGGAAAGCGCCGCGCTGCCGGAGAGGGTGTGGAAGGCAAGGGCGCCGGAGAAGCCGATGAGCCCGATCGCGATGGCCCAGGCGGAGATCGACATCAGGAGCGCCGTCGCCGGCACGAAGAAGCCGAGCGCCAGCAGGGCCGGCGCCTGTGCCATGGCCATGTTGCCGGCCGTGCCGAGGCGTTCGCCGCCCGGCACATGCGCCCCGGCGGCGGCCATCGCCACGCCGAGCATGCCGGCAAGTCCCGCCACCACCAGAAGCGCGCGTTGACCGTTCATCGTTTCTCTCCTGTGAGCGGCCCTTCGGCCGGCGCGTAGATCCGTGGTGATGCCGCTTCATGACGCGTGCGGGGCGGAGAATCCACCCGCGGGGCGCGACCGGCCGGAACTGGATAGACTGCTTTTGCCCACGCCGGCTTCGTGGCAAATGCGCCCATCCGGCAATCCGGCCTCGTCTCGCCGACCCGGGCTGGGTGCCGTCAAGCCATTGCCATGTCACCGCCGGCTGTTATGCTAGCGCTGTCATTGCGGCTCGGCCGCCATCGATCTCGGGCCTGCTGGCGAACGCCCTGCCGGCCTTTCAACGACATTGTGGGAGGGAAGCATGATCATCGTCACGGGTGGAAGCGGGCTCGCGGGCCGCGCGGTGGTGAAGGATCTGGTCGAGCATGGCTACGAGGTCGCCTCGGTCGACATGGCGCTGCCGCCGCCGGGCCAGGGCGTGCCGTTCAGCAAGGTGGACCTGACCGACTACGGCCAGGCGCTGGCGGCCTTTTCGGGCGTCGACGACCGTTTCAGGAAGGCGACCGGCATCATCCATCTGGCCGCCATTCCGGCGCCGGGACTGGCGCCGAACCACGTCATCTTCGAGACCAACATGATCTCGACCTACAACGTGTTCGAGGCGGCGCGCGTGCTCGGTATCAAGAACGTCGTCTGGGCGTCGAGCGAGACGGTGCTCGGCCTGCCGTTCGAGACGCCGCCGCCCTACGTGCCAGTCGACGAGGACTATCGCGGACGGCCGGAGACGGCCTATTCGCTGTCGAAGTTCCTCGGCGAGGAGATGGCGAAGGAGTTCTGCCGCTGGGATCCGGAGCAGAAGATTTTTGGCCTCCGCTTCTCCAATGTCATTGCGCCCGAGCGCTATGGCGAGTTCCCGGCCTTCGACAACGACATCAACGCGCGCAAGTGGAACCTCTGGGCCTATATCGACGTGCGCGACGCGGCGCAGTCGTGCCGGCTGGCGCTCGAATCGCCATTGAAGGGCGCCGACGTCTTCGTCATCGCCAACGAGGACGGCGTCATGAGCCGGTCGAATGATTCCCTGCTCGACGAGGCGTTTCCCGGCATCGCCCGCAAGCGCCCGATCGGCCCGAACGAGACGCTGCTCTCGATCGACCGGGCGAAGAAGGTGCTCGGCTACAAGCCGCAATTCGGCTGGCGCTAGCGGGCGAGGACGGGGTTCGCGCCCCGCAGTCTTTACCCCAACCCTCTCCCGCAAGCGGGAGAGGTGGATCGCCGGCGCCGGCTGCGCTGATGACGGGCACAGGCCAAAAAGCCCTCGCCCGCTTGCGGGAGAGGGTGGGGTGAGGGTCTTGCCTTGCTCTTACTCGAGCCCACCGGCGAACAGCGGCAGTTCGTTCAGCTTGGCGCGGCTTTCGATCGCGAGGACGCGGCGCTTTGTGGCGATGCCGCCCGTGCCGGAGAAGCCGCCCATTTTGCCGTCGGCGGCGAGCACGCGGTGGCAGGGAATGATGATCGGATAGGGATTGTCGCCCAGCGCCCGCCCGACGGCGCGCGCCGCGCCCGGCTCCCCGATCGCCGCCGCCACCTCGCCATAGGTCAGCGTCTGGCCGGGCGGGATGGCGCGCGTCACGTCATAGACGCGCTGGTTGAAGGGCGAAATGTGGTCGGGATCGAGCGGGATGCTGGTCAGGTCGTCGTCTGCGCCCTCGAGCAGCGCGACGATCGCCGCGATCGCCTCGGTCACGAAGGCCGGCGTCTCGGCCGAGCCGGCCTCCGGAAAGCGGCGCTGCAGATCGGCCCGCGTCGCCTCGGCGCTGTCGCCGGGAAACTGCAGGCCGGTGATGCCGCGCGCGCTCCAGCTGATGCCGCAGGGGCCGATCGGCGTTTCGAACAGGACGAGGCCTTCCGTGCGCATGGGCATTCTCTAGCACAAAACGGGAACATCGCCAATCGGAAGCGCGTCACTCGCCGTCGTCGGGAATGGCCAGGATCTCGCCGCAGGCCTTGCAGTGGACCGCGTCCGGATCGTGCATCTGCAGGGCGCAGCGTGGGCAGGGGAAGAACACCTTGTAGGGCCGGACGATCGCCTGCGCGAGCCGCACGAACAGCGAGATGCCGCAGATCATCGTGACGATCGCGGTCAGCTTGCCCCAGGGGCCGGGAAGCGTGATGTCGCCGAAGCCGGTGGTGGTGACGGTCGCCACGGTGAAATAGAGCGCGTCGACATACCCCGTGAAGCCCGGGCTGGCGCGGAAGAAGAAGGTGTAGATGAAGCCGCTGGCGACGAACAGGAACGTTACCAGGTTGAGCACCGCCTCCAGCGGCTGCCGCCAGCGGGCCACCTGCTGCTTGGTCAGCGGCCGCCAGAGAAAGCCGCTGCGCGACAGCGACCAGAGCCGCAGGATGCGCAGGAAGCCGAGATTGGCGAGATAGGCGGGGAAGAGAAGCGTGACCAGGATGAAGATGTCGACGATCACCGTCGGCCGCCGCAGCCATGGCAGGATCCTGGTTTCGGCGAGCCCGCGGCAGATCAGGTCGAGCGCCAGCACCACCGCGATCGCGTAGTCGTACCAGAGGAACGCGGAGGCATCGCGGATCATCGGCGTCGCGATGAAGAAGGCGATGATCAGGAGATCGATGGTGATGACGCAGGCCTGGAACAGGCGGGCCTGCCTGGCTCGGCCGTGGTAGAGGAAATGGAGATGCCGCCTTAGCCGGGCGAAGCTGGCATCCGTCGCGCTCTTGGGATCCGGGTTCATGAATGGCTCGTGCAGCCGACAGGAACTGCCGCCATACCATGCCAGCGCCCGGCTCGACAGCGCGACCTGACCATGAACCTCCTGAGCCCCTTGTATCCTCCGGCGGGCAGCTAGTGGTCGGCGAGCGACGGGTCCGACTGCTTCAGGGTCTGGATGCCGTCGGAATAGATGTCGCGGACGCGGGTGATGTGCGCGTGGATCGTGCGGCTCGCGCTGGCGAGGTCGTTGTCGGCGATCGCCTGCACGATCGCCGCATGTTCGTCGCGCGAGACGGCGAAGAGCTGCTCGTTGGGCGAGGAGAAGTTGGCGCGCAGGGCCTGGATGCGCGGGTCGAGCGAACCATAGATGTCGCCGAGCAGCGTGTTGCCGCAGGCGGCGAAGAAGGCCTTGTGAAAGTCCTGGTCGAGCTTGTGATAGGTCTCGTAGCGATAGTCGTCGCGCATTTCCTCCATCTGCGCGAAGGTCTTCGAGATCGACTTCAGCAACCGTTTCTGGTTGCGCTCCATCGACAGCCGCAGCGCGTAGCATTCGAGCTCGATGCGCAGTTCGCAGAGCTCGCGCACCTTGTCGACGGTCGGGTAGGGGACGTAGCAGCCCTTCTGCGGCTGGATCTCGACGAGGCCGAGCGACTGCAGCTGGAAGAAGGCCTCGCGGATCGGCGTCTTGGAGGTGCCGAAGGTCTCGGCGACGGCCTTCTCGCTCAGCATGGTGCCATAGGCGATCTCGCCCTGGGTGATGCTTTCGAGCAGGCGGTCGAATGCCATCGCGGTCAGGGATTTGGGCCGGTCGAGAGGGCTGGCGGTCATTGGGCGGCGGCTCCCCTTCATGGCGACGCGGGACCACGCCTCAGACGAATGGACCCGCATGGCACGCTATTTCGACACCTGAATAATTGCATGGCACAAGCGCGCTTCCGTCGGAAGCCCGGCCGTCGCAAACGCCGCGCCTCATCCTGTTTATCCTCAACCCCGGCGTTGGTGCAGTCAGCCAAATTGACAAGCCCGCCTTGCGCCGCGGGCATCGGGGTGGGAAGGGCTCCCCGTCCGGTATTTTTCCGTTGTCGCGACCGCCCGAGCATCGCCAGAGATTGCCAGCTCGTCAATTTTAAAATATCTCAGATACTAATTAATACGTTCGGCGTCGTCCCCATCGGCGCCGCCCCTGGAAGGAACGCCAAAGATGGGCAAGGCCGAGGCCGTGCTGGACGAGACGATGCTGATCCGCGACGTCGATCGCGGATCCCACTACATCCGCGACTGGACCGGCGAGGCCGATGGCGATCCGTCCTTCGTGGCGCGGCCGCGCAATGTAGACGAGGTCGTCGAGCTGGTGCGCTACTGCGCCGACAACGGCCTCGCCGTCGTGCCGCAGGGCGGCCATACCGGCCTGGTCGAGGGGGCCTCGGCCCGGATCGAGGGCGGCCATGTCCTCGTCAGCCTGGAGCGCATGAACCGGATCCGGGCGATCGACCCGCTCAATTTCAGCGTCGAGGTCGAGGCCGGCTGCGTGCTGGAGGTGCTGCACCAGGCGGTCGAGGCGGAGGATCTGATGTTCCCGCTGTCGCTTGGCGCCAAGGGCAGCTGCCAGATCGGCGGCAATGTCGCCACCAATGCCGGCGGCATCAACGTCCTGCGCTACGGCATGATGCGCGACCTGGTTCTGGGCCTCGAGGTGGTGCTGCCGGACGGGCGCGTCTGGAACGGGCTGAAGACGCTGCGCAAGGACAATACCGGCTACGACCTGAAGCAGCTCTTCCTCGGCTCGGAGGGTACGCTCGGCATCGTCACGGCTGCGACGCTCAAGCTTTTCCCGCGCCCGAGCCATGTCGAGACGATGTTCCTGGCGGTCGAGACGGCAGCAGAGGCGATCCGCCTGTTCGCGGCGGCGCGCCGCCATCTCGCTGACCTGCTCTCGGCCTTCGAGCTGATCTCGGACCGCAGCGTCGAGCTGGCGCTCACCATGCCCGATCTCGTCAATCCGCTGGAGACGGCGGCGCCCTATTACGTGCTGCTGGAAGCCTCCTCGAGCGGGCCGCTCGATCTCGAGGCCCTGGTCGGCGGCTTCCTGGAGTTTGCGCTGGAGGAGGGGATGATCCTCGACGGCGTGCGCGCGTCCAGCGTCGCGCAGGCGCAGAAGATCTGGGCGATCCGCGAAGGCGTCGTCGAGGCGCAGGTGAAGCACGGCACCTATCTTCGCACCGACGTTTCCGTGCCGATCTCCGAGGTCGCAGTCTGCATCGACGAGGTCGAGGTGGCGCTGGCCGGGGCGGTGGCAGACGGCGTCGTGCTCACTTACGGCCATATCGGCGACGGCAACATGCATTTCGTCGTCATGCCGCCCCGCGCGATGGCGGAGGGGCCGGAGCGGCACGCCTGGATCAAGGCGAGCGAGGCGGTGATCTTCGAGATTGTCGATCGTCGCGGCGGCTCGATCAGCGCCGAGCACGGCATCGGCCGCGTCAAGCGCAGCGCCTTCGAGAAGCGCGCCTCGGCGACGCAGATGGAACTTCTGCGGGCGATCCGGTCGGCGATCGATCCCGACAACCGGATGAACCCCGGCGCGATCTTCGAATAGGCGGAAAAGGGAGGGGAAGCGATGCGACGTGTCGGGTTCAAGATGCGGATGAGGCCCGGTTGCGGGGCGGAATACAAGAAGCGCCACGACGAGATCTGGCCGGAGCTGCGCGAGCTGCTCGCGCAGCATGGCGCCCGCGACTACACGATCTTCCTCGACGAGGAGACGAACATCCTGTTCGCGATCAACCACATCGCCGAGGGCGCCCGCGCCGACGAGCTGAACGCCCAGCCGCTGATGCAGAAGTGGTTCGCGCATATGGGCGACATCATGGACACCAATCCGGACGGCACGCCTGTGATGATCCCGCTGCCGGAAGTCTTCCACATGGACTGATCCGTCCGGGATCGGGCATTGGGGTCCGGTGGCGTGTGGGAGGTTGGAGCTGGCCTGCCGCGCCGAGACTTCGATCGTGACCGGGCTTCGGCCCGGTCACGTGCTTTCGCGCTGGACCACCCGGAACGGCATCTCGTGCCTCTCCGGCGGAAGGATCTGGCCCACGCGCCGCGCCTCGATGGCGCGCAGCAGCAGGCTGCCGGCCGCGCGGCCGATCTCGACCGCATCAACGGAAACCGTCGTCAGGCGCGGATGGCTGCAGCGCGACACCTCGAAATCGCCGAAGCCGGCGATCGCGATCCGCCCCGGCACCGAAATGCCGCGCCGGTGGCATTCCATCAACGCCCCGAAGGCGGAGAGATCGGAAACGCAGATCGCCGCGTCGACCTCGGGCCACTGGTCGAGCAACTGCGCGATCGCCTCGCCGCCCTGTTCCATCGAGATCGGCGGGCTGCCGAACGAGATGATGCGGGCCTGCCCGAGGCCCAGCTCGGCGATCGCCTGGCTGTAGCCGAGGCGACGGTCGGCGCCGCGCGTGTCGCGATTGGTGGTGCCGCCGATGAAGCCGATGTTGCGGTAGCCGCGCGCGTGGAGGTCGTGCGTCAGGGCGCGGATCGCCGCCGCATTGGAGAAGCCGATGACATGCTCGATCGGCTCCAGCGGCAGGTCCCAGGTCTCGACGACCGGGATGCCGACCGTCTCGAGCAGGCGGCGTGAGCGCGGGGTGTGCGAGCCGCCGGTCAGGATGATGCCCTCCGGCCGGCGCGTCAGCATGGATTCGAGCAGGGTTTCCTCGTTCTCGACGAGATAGTCGGTGCGGCCGAGCAGGAGTTGCAGGCCGCTGCCCTCGATCGCCTCGCCGATGCCCCGCACCGTGTCGGAGAAGTTGGAATTGTTGATCGAAGGGATCAGCGTCGCGACGAAGCCGGAGCGCTTCGACGACAGCGTGCCGGCCGTCTGGTCGAGGACGTAGCCGAGCTCGTCGATCGCCGCCATGATCCGGCGCCGCGTCTCGTCCGAGATCGGGCCGCCCTTCCTCAGGGCGCGCGATACGGTCATGGTCGAGACGCCGGCGCGCTCGGCGACGTCGGCCATAGTGGGCTGGCTCTTTGGCGTTCTTCCGGGGGGATCGGTCGCCATCGTCCTTGTCCAGGTCGGGCGCGGCAGGGGCCGCGCCGTGTGAGATGCTGTCATGGCCGGGTCCGGCGATGCCGGATCGGCGAAGCGCCGTCGTTAGCCCACGCCTCGGCCGGGCGCCAGCGCCACGGGCCGGTTCGCCGGAGGCCGCGACAAGGTGCCATGGGCGCGCGCTTGCTTGCGGCGGGACAGGCGCCCTGGCGGGCGCATTTCCGTCGTTCGATGCGGCCGGCTGTTTCAAGCAATCCGGCGGCCGCGCGAGGCGGCCGCCGGCAGCGCTCCGGGCTTAGTTGACGCCCCAGATCTTCTTGTATTCGGCGCGATAGCCGTTGTCGGGATCGAAGACGTTCTTCGGGCCGCCGTCGAAGGCGATGTTATCAGGGGTGACCAGATGGACGCCCGGGACGTAGCCCGACCACTTCTCGCCGGCGAAGGCGCGGTTCAGCTCGTCGATCAGCTGCCAGCCCTGCATGGTGAGGGGCTCCGGCACGGTCGCGGCCTGATGGTCGCCGGCGCGGATGCGCTGGAAGGCCGATTCCGAGCCGTCGCCGGCCGAGATGTTCTGCGGATCGCCGTTGCCGGCGATGCCGGCCGCCTGCAGCGCCGGCGGCATGAAGTCGTAATAGAGGTCGTTGATCGCCAGCGAATGGGTCCACTTGGCGCCGTTCTGCTGCAGGAGCGTCGTCGTCAGCTGCGGAATGCGGGTCGAGACGTCGGCGAGCGGCGTATCCTGGAAGGAGACGACCGTGCAGCCGGCGCACTTCTTGATCCACTCTTCCATCGCGCGGCCCTTGGCGATGGCGATCGCGTAGGTCGAGTCGGCGAAGACGACGACGCCGGCCTTGCCGTCGGAATCGGCGACCGCCTTCATCGCCGCGACCTTGGCGACTTCCATCGCGTCGGTGGTGACGTTGGCGAAGATCGGCGTGCCTTCGAGCGGGCCGGCGACCGGGCCGGAATGCCAGCCCACCATCAGGATGCCTTCCTTGGCGGCGCCCTCGAGGGCGGCCTTCTGCTCGACCGCGTCGCTGCCGCCGACGATGATGGCGTCCGGCTTCAGCGCGATCGCCTGCGAGAGCGCCGTGGCCTGGCCGGAAACCGTGCCCTGGCCGTCGATCTCGCGATAGTCCCAGCCGATGGCGGCGGCCGCTTCCTTGGCGCCCTGCGAGACGCCGAGGATGCCGCCATTGCGCATGTCGCCGGCGACATAGACGATGGTCTTCTTGCCGGCGGCCTTCGGGCCGCTGGTGGGGCCGTCCCACTTGTCGGCGCGGCCGGAGGCCTTGGCGACGATGGCCTTGGCTTCGTCGACGAAGGCGTCGGCATGGGCGACGATCGGGATCGCCATCATCGCGACGGCGCTGGCGGCCGCAAGCAGCAGGTTACGTGACTTCATGAACTTCCCTCCGGGTTGCGACGGGGTTCTTAAGCGCCCGTCTTTTTGAATGGCTTATTGTTGGTGCCGCGGCGGCGCTGGGCATAGCCGGCGATGCCGATGGCGATCAGCAGGGTGACGCCGTTGAACATCGGTTCGACCCAGAACGAGCCGCCGAACTGCTGGATGCCGGCGATGCCGACGGCGAGGATCGCGACGCCGGCGAGCGTGCCCCAGACATTGACGCGGCCGGGCTTGATCGTCGTCGAGCCCAGGAAGGCGCCGACCAGCGCCGGCAGCAGGTATTCGAGGCCGACGCTGGCCTGGCCGATGCGGAGCTTCGAGGCGAGCAGCACGCCCGCGACGGCGGTGAGCGCGCCCGACGCGATGAAGGCGCCCATGGTGTAGCGCTGGACCGGAATGCCGTTCAGCGCCGCCGCCTTCGGGTTGGCGCCGATCGCGTAGAGATAGCGGCCGACCGGCAGGTGCTCGAGGATCAGCCACATGACGATGGCGAGCGCGATCACGTAGTAGCCGGTGATCGGCAGGCCGAAGACCATGGTGCCGTTCAAAGCCAGGAAGCCTTGCGGCAGTTGCGCCACCACCTGGCGGCCGCCCGTGTGCCAGAGCGCGAGGGCGTAGAGCACGGTGCCGGTGCCGAGCGTGGCGATGAAGCTATCGATGCGGGCGACCTCGACCAGCAGGCCGTTCAGGAAGCCGACGCAGGCGCCGAGAATAATCACGATCAGCACGGCGAAGGGCCAGGGAATGCCGGCCATGGTCTGCAGGCTGATCGCCAGGATGTGCCAGAGCACGATGCCGTAGCCGACGGTCAGGTCGATCTTGCCGGCCGCCATCGGGATCATCGCGGCGAGCGAGAGCAGCGCGATGATCGCCTTGTCGGAGATGATCGATCGCACGTTGAGCATGGTCGGGAAGGTTTGCGGCAGGATCAGCGAGAACAGGATGATCAGCGCGACCAGCAGGATCGGCAGGCCGTAGACCGGGATGCGCCGGCGCAGCCGCTCGCCGAACGAGGCGTTCTTCAGTTCGCTGCGGGTCGGTTCCAGCGCGTCGGAGCGGACGGAGTTCATGGACATGGGCGCGGTTTCCTGGGGCGTTTTCGAGCGAAGCGGGTCCCGGTTCGCGGGAAGAAAACGCGACTAAACAGAGGGTTCTAGGCTGCTTCCGACGCGGAGGCCGCTGTGATCACGGATTCGGTGGTGAGGGCAGGGCCGGTCAGTTCGGCGATGATCTTGCCCCGGTTGAAGACGAGCGCCCGGTGGCAGATATGGGCGATTTCCTCGAAGTCGGTCGAGACGACGACGACGGCGAGGCCCTTCTCCAGCGCCTGCGCGATCAGCCGGTAGATCTCGGCCTTGGCGCCGACATCGACGCCGGCGGTCGGGTCCTCGGCGATCAGCAGCCGGCGGTTGGTGGCGAGCCAGCGGCCGACGACGACCTTCTGCTGGTTGCCGCCGGAAAGGCCTTCGATCGGCAGGTCGGGATCGTTGGGGCGCAGGCCGACCGAGGCGCCGAGCTCGACGGCCTGGCGCGCTTCGGCGCGCGGCGACAGGTAGGAGAGCAGGCCGCGGCCGATGGCGGCCGGGTTGAGGAAGGCGTTTTCGCGGACGGAGAGCGAGAAGGCGACGGATTCTTCCGTGCGGTCGCGCGCCACCAGCCCGATGCCGGATCTGAGCGCGGCGCGCGGTGAGGCGAGGTCCGGCGCTTCGCCGTCGATGAGGATCGAGCCGCGATGCTGGGCGGCGCCGAACAGGGCGCGGCCGATCTCCTCCTGGCCGGCGCCGCGCAGGCCGACGAGGCCAAGCAGCTCGCCCTGGCGGATATCGAAGCTGACGGGGCCGGCGGAGGGCGTCTCCAGATCGCGGACGGCGACGCGCACTGCGCCCGAGCCGAGCTCGCCCTTCTTGAACAGCTCCAGCGTCGTCGAGCCGACGATCAGGCTGATGAGTTCGTCCGGCGTCGTCTCGGAAACCGGCTTCTCGCCGACCTTGAGGCCGTCGCGCATGACGACGACGCGGTCGGCGATGCGGAAGATCTCATCGAGCCGATGGGAGACGTAGATCATGCCGACGCCGCGCGCCCGCAGGCGGCGGACGGCCTCGAACAGGCGCTCGACTTCGTCGGCGGGAAGGCTGGCGGTCGGCTCGTCGAGGACGAGGAAGTCGCAGTCGACAACGAGCGCGCGGGCGATCGCGACGAGCGATTTCTCCGTGCGGCTCAGCGCATGGACGCGGGTGGTCGGATCGATATCGCAGCCGACCAGTTCCAGCGCCGTCGCGGCGCGCTGCTCTGTCGCCTTCCAGTCGATCAGGCGGCTGCCGGAAAAGCCCTGCGCGAGCCCCATGTTCTCGGCCACCGTCATCCATTCGACGAGGCCGAGATCCTGATGGATGAAGGCGACCTTCTGGCGCTCGCCGCGCGCATGGGCGCGATGGCGATAGGGCTCGCCGCCAATGGTGACATGGCCGCTGTCGGCGCGGAAAATGCCGCCCAGGATCTTGATCAGCGTCGATTTGCCGGCGCCGTTTTCGCCGAGCAGCGCCACGACCTCGCCGCGCGCCACCTCGAAGCTCACGCCCTTCAGCGCCCGCGTGCCGCCAAATGCCTTGGCGACATCGTCGAAGCGGAGGACCCCTCCGTCTGCCATGTTCATCCTCCCGGATGCGGACGGCACCGCGTTTCGTTCCCGATCCGGCTCTTTGTCCGGTTGCTATTGTTATCGATAACAGAATGGAAGGTGTCAAGGCTGTCTCCCGCAGCGGCATTGCACGGGAGGCGTGCATTGAAAGGAGCGCGGGCGTCGAAACGACCGCGCTGCTTCGTTTCAAGCGCGAGGTGGGCGGCGTTCGCGGCCTGGCCTAGAGGCTGGCGGTGATGCCGCCATCGACATAGAGGATGTGGCCGTTGACGAAGCTCGACGCGTCGGAAGCGAGGAAGATCGCCGCGCCCGCCAGTTCCTTGACGTCGCCCCAGCGTCCGGCCGGCGTACGGTTGGCGAGCCAGGCCGAGAAGGTCTCGTCGGCGACCAGCGCGGCGTTCAGCTCTGTCTTGAAATAGCCGGGGCCGATGCCGTTGACCTGGATGCCGTAGCGGGCCCAGTCGGTCGCCATGCCCTTGGTCAGCATCTTCACCGCCCCCTTGGTGGCCGTGTAGGGCGCAATTCCCGGCCGCGCCAGTTCGCTCTGCACCGAGCCGATATTGATGATCTTGCCGCGGCCGCGCGGGATCATGCGGCGGCCGACCGCCTGGCCGACGAGATAGACGCTGTCGATGTTGGTCGCGGTGATCTTGCGCCAGGCCTCGAGCGGGAAGTCCTGCAAGGGCGTGCGGTGCTGCATGCCGGCATTGTTGACGAGGATGTCGATCGGGCCGATGTCGGTCTCGATCGCCTCGATGCCGGCGGTCACCGCGTCGGGGTCGGTGACGTCGAAGGCGGCGGCGTGGACCTCGTAGCCCTTCGCGGCGAGGGTGGCGCGCGCCTGCTCCAGCCGGGCCTCGTCGCGGGCATTGAGGACGATGCGCGCGCCGGCGGAGGCGAGCGCCTCGGCGACGGCGAAACCGATGCCCTTGCTGGCGCCGGTGACGAGGGCCAGTCGGCCCGAAAGGTCAAACAGGTTCACGCTTTCACTCCCCGTGGCGGATTTTTTGCTGCGGCGAGTGGGATCGATAACAGCGTTGCTGTCAAGACGCCGGCCAACTGGCCGGGCGCCGCCCGGCTTGCGCTTGGCGGCGTTCCTGATATCGATAACAAAAAATTCGACAGGGAGAGAAGCCGATGCGCGCCGTCGTCATTCACGCCGCCCGCGATCTTAGGGTCGAGGAGCGGGAAACCGGGGCGATGGGGCCGGGCGAAGTCACCGTCCGCATCGAGGCCGGCGGCATCTGCGGATCGGACCTGCACTATTACCAGCATGGCGGTTTCGGCACGGTGAAGCTGCGCGAGCCGATGATCCTCGGCCACGAGGTCGCCGGCACGGTCGCCGCCGTCGCGCCCGACGTCACCCGCGTCAAACCGGGCGACCGCGTCGCCGTCAATCCCTCCCGTCCCTGCCGCGCCTGCCGCTATTGCTACCAGGGCCTGCCGAACCAGTGCCTGAACATGCGTTTCTATGGCAGCGCCATGCCGATGCCGCACATCCAGGGCGCGTTCCGGCAGGAGCTCGTCTGCATGGCCTCGCAGTGCGAGAAGGGCGACAAGGCTTCGGTCGCTGAGCTGGCGATGGCCGAGCCCTTCGCCGTTACGCTGCATGCTCTGTCGCGGGCGCCCTCGCTGCTCGGCCAGCGCGTGCTGGTCACCGGCTCCGGTCCGATCGGCGCGCTGGTGGTGGCGGCGGCCCGCTTCCACGGCGCGGCCGAGATCATCGTCACCGACGTCGTCGACGAGCCGCTCGCCTTTGCCCGCGAATTGGGTGCCGACCGCACCATCAACACGGCGCGCGAGCCTGAGGCGCTGGCGGCGCTTGCCGTCGACAAGGGGAGCGTTGGCGTGATGTTCGAATGCTCCGGCAACCAGCAGGCGCTGCGCTCCGGCCTCGACGTCGTCCAGCCGCGCGGCACCATCGTCCAGGTCGGGCTCGGCGGCGAGCTGTCGCTGCCGCAGAATGTCGTGGTCGCGAAGGAGGTCGTGCTGACCGGCTCCTTCCGCTTCCACGACGAATTCGCGCTCGCGGTCCGCCTGATCGACGAGCGCAAGGTCGATCTCCGGCCGCTGCTCACCGGCAGCTTCGGCATCGAGGAGGCGCGGGAGGCGTTCGAGACCGCCGGCGACGGGCGCCGGTCGATGAAGGTCCAGCTCGCCTTCTGAGCGTTTTCGAGCGAAGCGGATACCGGTTCGCGTGAAGAAGGCGCGACCAAACAGCTTTAGCTAACCGTGGCACGCGACTTGCTTTGATAGCTTGCCCGGATCGTGCGTCCGGGTCTTCGGTCGAGTGACGGGCTTCCGCGCTCCCGAGGGGTAGGTGAGGCGTTTCCGGTGGCAGGTGTCGGGGGGCATGTGCCGGCGGAGACGCCCGCCTGTCTCGCCAGGCCGGGCCCTAGCGGCGCGGCCGGCGCGGGGCTTCCGGCCTGTGCCGTTCCTCGTGCCAGTCGTCGTCTTCGTCCTCGTCGTCGAATTCCGGATCGTGCTCGGGGTCCCAGTCGGGATCCTCCGGATGCTCGTCGTCCTCTTCGTCGGCGTCGTGGTCTTCCTCGTCCTCGTCATCCGGCTCGACCCGGCGGGGCCGCCGCGACAGGTAGCGCAGGATGCCGCCATTGATCGCCAGCGCCAGGGCGAGCAGCAGGAAGTTGAGGATCGGGCTGGAGCTGTCGATCCACCAGGTCAGCAGGACGCTCCAAGGCAGGCCCAACACCAGGCCGAGCACGGCGGCAAGCGGGTTTTCGGCGACGATGCCGAACGAGCTCAGCGGCACGAGCAGCAAGGCGAAGATGGCCCAAGCCACATAAATCAGGAAGAGAATGCGGATCAGGCGCCAGCGCATGGTCGTTTCGGTGAATGGATCGGGATCTCGCCCTCGGGCGCGGCCGGACGGAAAGATGCCGCCGCCTGAGGCAATTTTAGGCGGTTCTGCTTTCCAGAATCTTTCGGGCATCTGAACCGGCTAAACCCGCTGTGGCCCGGCGCGGTGATCATCGGCTGCGATGGGCGCTTTTCGCGTTTCGGTGCTTTTCTAGATCGTGGTTGCTCGTTTTTGCGCCGCGGCTCGCGTAAAAGGGCGAGCCCTTTTCGCTGGGCGTCCGCTTTCTCCTGTTTCCGGCAGCGCCATGCCCCGTCGTCTCCATCATTTCGTCCATCGCCATGAAGCGCGCGTCGGCAACACGCTGACGCATCTGAAATCGGGCCTGGGCGGCGCCATCGGCATCGGTGCGGTCGGCGCGGCGGCGACGCTAACGCATGAGCCGTTCCTGATCGCGCCGTTCGGCGCATCGGCGGTGCTGCTGTTCGGCCAGCCGCACAGCCCGCTGGCCCAGCCGGCGAACGTGATCGGCGGCTATCTCGTCGCCACGCTGGTGACGCTGCTGGCGCTGACGGTCTTTCCGGGCGCCTGGGTCGCGGCGGCCGCCGGTGTCGGCATCGCCATCGCGCTGATGTCGATGCTGCGCATCACCCATCCGCCGGCCGGCGCCATTCCCATCCTCGCCGCCACCTCCACCATCCAGGGAGGCACGCTGCTCGGCGTCGTGCTCGGCGGCAGCATCGGCCTCGTCGGCGTCGCCTCGCTGCATCACTGGCTGCCGCCCCGGCACGAATATCCGAAGCGCCGCCCGGCCAAGGATGTCGCCGCTCCCTGAGATTTGGGTGCGATGTTGCATAATTCCCGCCGAAAAGCCGTCCGCCTCGGCTATCATCGGCGTCATGCAGAACATTATTTCCGTAGCGAATCTCTCGAAGGTCTACGCGTCAGGCTTCGAGGCGCTGAAGGACGTGACGCTCGAAATCCGCCGTGGCGAGATCTTCGCGCTGCTCGGGCCGAACGGCGCCGGCAAGACGACGCTGATCAGCATCATCTGCGGCCTCGTCAATCCGTCGACGGGCACCGTGCTCGCCGACGGCCATAACGTCGTCACCGAATATCGCGCCGCCCGTTCGCGCATCGGCCTGGTGCCGCAGGAACTGACGACCGACGCGTTCGAGACCGTCTGGGCGACCGTCAGTTTCAGCCGCGGCCTGTTCGGCAAGCCGCCGAACCCGGCGCTGGTCGAAAAGATCCTGCGCGAGCTGTCGCTCTGGGACAAGAAGGACTCGCGCCTGCGCACGCTCTCCGGCGGCATGAAGCGCCGCGTGATGATCGCCAAGGCGCTGTCGCACGAGCCCGAGATCCTGTTCCTCGACGAGCCGACCGCCGGCGTCGATGTCGAGCTTCGGCGCGACATGTGGGAGGTGGTGCGGCAGCTGCGCGAAAGCGGCGTCACCATCATCCTGACCACCCATTACATCGAGGAAGCCGAGGAGATGGCCGACCGCATCGGCGTCATCCATCGCGGCCAGATCATCCTGGTCGAGGAAAAGGCCGAATTGATGCGCAAGCTCGGCAAGAAGCAGCTGACGCTGCAATTGCAGGAGCCGCTCGCCAACGTCCCGGGCGGCCTCGACGCTTATGGCCTGGCGCTCGCCGATGGCGGCAACGAGCTGGTCTACAGCTACGACGCCGACGCCGAGCAGAAGGGCATCGCCGACGTGCTCGGCGCGCTCGGCAGGGCCGGCATCCATTTCAAGGATCTGCAGACGAGCCAGCGCTCGCTGGAAGAGATCTTCGTCAGCCTGGTGAGTGAGCGGTCATGAACGTCTATGCGATGCGCGCGATCTATCTGTTCGAGATGGCGCGCGCCGGCCGCACCGTGCTGCAGAGCATCGTCGCGCCGGTCCTTTCCACCTCGCTCTACTTCATCGTTTTCGGCGCGGCGATCGGCTCGCGCATGCAGGAGATCGACGGCGTCGGCTTCGGCTCGTTCATCGTGCCGGGGCTGATCATGCTGTCGCTGCTGACGCAGAGCATCTCCAACGCCTCGTTCGGAATCTATTTCCCCAAGTTCACCGGCACCGTCTACGAGGTGCTGTCGGCGCCCGTCGCGCCGTTCGAGATCGTCGTCGGCTATGTCGGCGCGGCGGCGACCAAGTCGATCATCCTGGCGCTGATCATCCTGGCGACAGCCGGGCTGTTCGTGCCGATCGAGATCCAGCATCCGTTCTGGATGTTCGCCTTCCTGGTGCTGACGGCGGTGACCTTCAGCCTGTTCGGCTTCATCATCGGCATCTGGGCCGACGGCTTCGAGAAGCTGCAGCTGGTGCCGCTCCTGATCGTGACGCCGCTGACCTTCCTGGGCGGCAGCTTCTATTCGATCTCGATGCTGCCGCCGGCCTGGCAGACGGTCGCCCTGTTCAATCCCGTCGTCTACCTGGTCAGCGGCTTCCGCTGGAGCTTCTTCGGCACCGCCGACGTCAATATCGGCATCAGCCTCGGCATGACGCTGGTTTTTCTCGTCGTCTGCCTGGGGATCATCACCTGGATCTTCCGGACCGGCTACCGACTGAAGAACTGAACGCGGAGCGCCGCGCGGATCAGCGCGCGGCGTCGCGACCGGCGGCGATCGCCGCCTCGATGCCGGGCGCGGCGTCGTCGCGATACCAGTCGATCATCCGGCGAATGTCGGCCTCGGCCGGCCGGGCCTCCGCGCCGCCGATCAACTCGGCCCCGGCCTCGGCCATGGCGACAAGGATGCGCGCCGCCTCCGGCACATAGGGCCGGTCCGCGCCGGCGTCGTGCCGGTCGCGGATGATCTGGTAGCGGATGGTCTCCGGCAGCGTCCAGGCGCTGACGAGGAAGTCGTGCACGCTGACCTCCTGGCCGCGGATGTCGAGGGTGGCTTCGCGGTCGGACGGCGCAAAGCCGGTTGCCTCGATCCGCTCGCAGGTGTCGATCGCCGCGTTCAGCATGGCGCGGACGAGATTCCAGTCGGTGGTCATCTTGGCGGTCCTGTTGGGCGGATGCGTCTCAGACGGTCTCGGTCGCTTCCGGCAGCGTGCCCGGCAGGAACAGCGAGATCGGGCGCAGTTCGTAGGCGCCGCCGGGATTGGCGCGGGTGAGGTCGCGCGCCACGTCGAGCGCCGCCTCGCGGTCGGCGACATCGATGATGTAGAAGCCGAGCAGTTGTTCCTTGGTCTCGGCATAGGGGCCGTCTATGACCCGTCCCGAGTTCTTCAGCAGCGTCGTCGCCGCCTCGGTCGGCCTGAGCCGCGCCGTCGGGCCGAGCTGTCCGTTGCGGGCGAGCTTCTCGTGCACGCCGTGCAGACGGGCCATGACGGCGTCGTCCTCCTCCTTGGTCCAGCCGGTGACGATTTCCTCGGAGTGGTAGCAAAGGATGGCGTAGAGCATCGGACGGTTCCTCCTGCCGCGAAAGCGGCTCACTATGCCTGAAGCGCGTCGCCGGTTCGAATTGTTCTGCACGCTTGGCCGATCCGGCGCGGATGGTCGCGAAAAAGTCGAACTGCCGCTGTCCTTAGGCGTCGGACCGCGCGTCGCGCGCACGCTACCGTTCTACCGAAATCCAGGACCTGCGGGCCAGTGGACACTATCACGATCGTTCTCGTGCTCCTGCTTGCCGTGGTGGTCAGCGAGTTCCTGTCGCGCATGCTGCGATTGCCGATCCCGCGTCCGCTGCTGCAGATCGCGCTTGGCGGCGCCATCGGCCTGGTCGCCGATTTCCGCGTCACGCTCAATCCGGATATCTTCTTTCTGCTGTTCCTGCCGCCGCTGCTGTTCCTCGATGGCTGGCGCATCCCGAAGGAGGAACTGGTACGCGACGCCAGGCCGATCCTGGCTTTGGCGCTCGGCCTCGTCGTCTTCACCGTGCTCGGTGTCGGCTTGCTGATCAACTACATGGTTCCGGCCATGCCGCTCGCCGTCGCCTTCGCGCTGGCCGCCGTGATCTCGCCGACCGACCCGATCGCCGTCTCGGCCATTGCGTCGCGCGTGCCGATCCCGAAGCGGATGATGCACATCCTCGAAGGGGAATCGCTGCTGAATGACGCGTCTGGCCTGGTCTGCCTGCGCTTCGCCATCGCCGCCGCGCTGACCGGCACCTTCTCGATCTATGACGCGACGCTGAACTTCATCTGGCTGGCGGTCGGCGGCCTCGGCGTCGGCTTCGTCGTGACCTGGGTCATCAACGCCGCCAAGAACTGGGTCGCGCGCCATTATGGCGAGGACGCGGGATCGCAGATCCTGGTCAGCCTGCTGATCCCGTTCGCCGCCTATCTCCTGGCCGAGCGCCTCGAATGTTCGGGCATCCTCGCGGCGGTTTCCGCCGGCCTCACCATGGGCCTCAGCGAAACCTCCGGCCAGGCGATGGCGACGACGCGGGTTCGCCGCAGCACCGTCTGGGACATGATCCAGTTCGCCGCCAACGGCATCATCTTCGTGCTGCTCGGCGAGCAATTGCCGGCGATCCTCCACAGCGCCGCCGAGACGGTCCGGCTCACCGGCCATCACGAGCCGGGCTGGCTGCTGATCTATGTGCTGGCGATCAACCTGGCGCTGGCGGTGCTCCGCTTCGTCTGGGCCTGGGTGTCGCTCAGCCTTGCTCTACTGCGGGCGCGCCGGCGCGGCGTCGTCATCCAGCGGCCGAGCTGGCGCTTCGTGGCGGCGATGTCGCTCGCCGGCGTGCGCGGCGCCATCACGCTCGCCGGCGTGCTGACACTGCCGCTGTTCCTCTATGACGGATCGCCGTTTCCCGCCCGCGACCTCGCCATCTTCCTGGCGATGGGCGTGATCATCCTGTCGCTCGTCGCTGCCAGCATCGGCCTGCCGCTGCTGCTGCACGGCCTGCAGCTGGAGACCAACACCACCCAGCGCGCCGAGGAGGACCGGGCGCGGACGGCCGCCGCCGAAGCCGCCATCGCCGAGGTCGAGCGGGTCCAGCATGAGCTCGGCGAGGGCAAGCCGGATGCGGACATCTATGTCGCCGCCGCGGCACGGATCATGGATCTCTACCGCGCCCGCATCGAGGCGCAGTCGCGCGTCGGTGACGACCCGGCCCTGGCGCGCCAGATCGAGGCGATCGAGGCGCGCCTGCGTATCGCGGCGCTCAAGGCCGAGCGGATGACGATCTACCGCCTGCTGCGCACCCGCAAGATCGGCAGCGAGACGGCCCGCAAGCTGGTGCGCGAGCTCGACCTGATGGAATCGCGCTACGAGGGGTGAGGGAGTTTTACCTCTCCCATGGGGAGAGGTCGACGGCCGCAAGCCGGCGGGTGAGGGGATGCGTCCTCACCGGATGGGCTCCAACCCCTCACCCGGCTCTTCGAGCCGACCTCTCTCATGGGAGAGGCGAAGGGCGGGGCGTGTTCGGAAGCAGACCCTCACCCCAACCCTCTCCCGCTCGCGGGAGAGGGAGTCCGTCGGTGCGTGCGGCCTTGGGCTCCCCGTCGATGAAGGCTACCGGCCAGACCCTCTCCCGCTCGCGGGAGAGGTAGGGTGAGGGCCTTGCATGTTCCTCGAGGCTAGCCGTCGTTCTAGACCACCGCCGTCACGCCGCCGTCGACATAGAGGATGTGGCCGTTGACGTAGCTTGACGCGTCGGAGGCGAGGAAGACGGCGGCCCCGGCGAGCTCCGGCGTGTCGCCCCATCGCCCCATCGGCGCGCGCTGCGCCAGCCAGGCGTTGAAGCTCTCGCTTTCGACCAGCGCCCGGTTCAGCTCGGTCTTGAACCAGCCCGGACCGATGCCGTTGACGTTGATGCCGTGCTTGGCCCATTCCGCACACATGCTCTTGGTCATCATCTTGATGGCGCCCTTCGAGGTCGAATAGGGCGTGATGGTCGCGCGGCCGAGTTCGCTCGTCACCGAACAGATGTTGATGATCTTGCCGCGCCGGCGCGGGATCATCTTGCGCGCCACCGCCTGGCCAACGAGGAAGGCGGCATCGACGTTGGTCGCCAGCACCTCGCGCCACTGCTCCAGCGTGAAATCCTCCAGCGGCAGCCGCTTCTGCATGCCGGCATTGTTGACGAGGATGTCGATCGGGCCGACGTCGCGCTCGATGGCCTCCACGGCGTTCGCGACGGCGCCGGGATCGCAGACGTCGAAGACCGCGGTCGAGGCGTTGAGGCCGGCGGCGCGCAGTTCGGCCGCTGCCGGTTCGAGCGTGGCGGCGTCGCGGCCGTTGAGCACGACGGTGGCGCCGGCCTCTGCCAGCCCGCGCGCGATGGCGAAGCCGATGCCACGGCTGGAGCCGGTGACGAGCGCGACACGGCCCGTCAGGTCAAAGAGTTTCGTCGACATGCAGTCCTCCCGATCGGCGGTTTCTTCCGCCCGTTCTCTCCCGTCTGCGTTGATCGCATCCCCGGTCGCGCCGCGCAACGCGGCGTGGCGGGGGCGATGCGGCCGCGCCGGCTTCGTCCAATCCGGCGCCGGAAGCCACCGGCGTCGAGAATCCCGGGAGCGAATAGTTCGGACCCTGAGGGAAACGCGGCGCCATGCTTGACGTTGCGGATGGGAGACCCCAGAATTGTCACATCGTTTGACGATTTCGGTGCATGCGCGTTCGTTCCCGGCCCGGGTGCGCGGCGCTGCGCACCTTGAGGATTCACCATGGTCTATGAAGCTGCCGCCCATCGCTACGACGCGATGAAATACAATCGCGTCGGTCGTACCGGCCTGAAGCTGCCGGCGATCTCGCTCGGCCTCTGGCATAATTTCGGCTACGACGGCAAGGTCGAGACGATGCGGGCGATGTGCCATCGCGCCTTCGATCTCGGCATCACCCATTTCGATCTCGCCAACAATTACGGTCCGCCGCCGGGAGCGGCCGAAGCGTTCTTCGGCACGATGGTGACGGGCGATTTCAGGCCCTATCGCGACGAGATGATCATCTCGTCCAAGGCTGGTTATCTGATGTGGCCTGGCCCCTATGGCGAATGGGGCAGCCGCAAATACCTGATCGCCAGCCTGGAGCAGAGCCTGAAGCGGATGAAGCTCGATTATGTCGACATCTTCTATTCGCACCGCTTCGATCCCGAGACGCCGCTGGAGGAGACGATCGGCGCGCTCGATTCGATCGTGCGCCAGGGCAAGGCGCTCTATGTCGGCATTTCCAGCTATTCGTCGGCGCAGACGACCGAGGCCGCGGCGATCGCCCGCCGTCTCGGCACGCCGCTCGTCATCCACCAGCCGCGCTATTCCATGCTCGACCGCTGGACCGAGAAGGACCGGCTGCTCGACACGCTGGAGACCGAGGGCATGGGCTGCATCATGTTCTCGCCGCTCGAGCAGGGCGTGCTGTCGGACCGCTACCTGAACGGCATCCCGGCCGACAGCCGCGTCACCCATTCGCAGGCGTTGCGCCAGAGCGTGCTTTCCGCGGCGAATCTGGAGCGGGTGAAGGGGCTGAACGAGATCGCCAGGGCGCGCGGCCAGACGCTGGCGCAGATGGCGCTTTCCTGGGTGCTGCGCGACGGCCGCATGACCTCGGCGCTGATCGGCGCCAGCAAGGTCAAGCAGATCGAGGACGCGGTGGCGAGCCTCGCCAATCCGACCTTCACGGCGGAGGAACTCGCCGCGATCGACGCGCTCGCGATCGACGGCATGCTCAAGGGCTGACGCCCGTTCGGCCCGGCCATTCCGCCCTTCGCCGGCGGGATGGCCGGCATCGCGCACTGGCGCGGAGTGGTGACGTCTTGTATAATTAGGTTACAAGTCGATCACCGATCCCGACGAGCGTCGGTCAACCTGCGGCGAGCCTCGACGAGATGGAACTTCGTATAGAGCGCGGCCTGGTCGGCCTGCTGGCGGGCGATCGCATCGACGATGTTGCGGTGTTCCTCGACGATGGTGCGCCGCCGCTCCTCCGAGCCGAGGCGGGTCATGTTGAGGGCGCTGCGCATCCAGTCCTCGATGCGGCCTTTCAGGCTTTCGAGCACGGCCGGGAAGACTTCGTTGCCGGTGGCGTTGGCGATGGCGAGGTGGAAGGCGAAATCCTCCTCCAGTCCCGCCTCGCCGGAGAGAAGCGCCTGCTCGAAGGCGGCGAGCCGCGCCTCGATCTCGGCGAGTTCGCCGCTGGAGCGGCGCTCGGCCGCGAGGCGGGCGCATTCGGTCTCCAGCGCGATGCGAACCTCGGTGACGCGCAGCACGCTCGCGACCTGTTCCGGCGGGGTCGATGCCAGCAGCCCGCCCGGCGGCTTGTGCGAGACGAAGGTGCCGGCGCCCTGGCGGGCGATGACCAGGCCATCGGCCTGCAGCCGCTGCAGCGCCTCGCGCACGACCGGCCTCGACACCTCGAACGCCTTGCAGATATCATTTTCCGACGGCAGCCGGTCGCCGGCGGCGAAGGTGCCGGAGACGATCTGCTCCAGGATCTGGCCGTAGAGGATATCGGCGAGCTTTTCACGCCGCGCCGGCTTCAGTTGCAGATCGACCATCCGCCTCTCGCTTTCCTGTCGCCCCGACTCACGCCGCCAAAGGTTGCCGAGGGTAACCCCGGCGCGACATTTTTCCGAATAGCCGCCACCGACCGCCAAGGATCGCCCGCATGACCTCGCAGAAGCCGGAACCGAAAGCCAAGCGCCCGATCGAAAGTCTGCGCAGCCAGCGCTGGTTCGGCGCGGCCGACCTGCGCTCCTTCGGCCATCGCTCGCGCACGCTGCAGATGGGCTACGCCTATGAGGAGTTCATGGGCAAGCCGGTGGTCGGCATCATCAACACCTGGTCCGACATCAACCCCTGCCACGCGCATTTCCGCCACCGCGTCGAAGAGGTGAAGCGCGGCGTCTGGCAGGCGGGCGGTTTCCCGATCGAACTGCCGGCGATGTCGCTGGCCGAGAATTTCGTCAAGCCGACGACCATGCTCTATCGCAACTTCCTCGCCATGGAGGTCGAGGAGCTGCTGCGTTCGCATCCGGTCGACGGCGCGGTTCTGCTCGGCGGCTGCGACAAGACCACGCCGGCGACGATCATGGGCGCGATCTCGATGGACCTGCCGACCGTGTTCCTGCCGGCCGGCCCGATGCTGCGCGGCAACTATGCCGGCAAGGTGCTCGGCTCCGGTTCCGACGTCTGGAAATACTGGGCCGAGAAGCAGGCGGGCCGCATCGACGACACGGAGTGGCGCGCGATGGAATCCGGCATCGCCCGCTCGTTCGGCACCTGCATGACGATGGGCACCGCCTCGACCATGACGTCGCTGGCCGAGACGCTCGGCCTGTCCTTGCCCGGCTCGTCGTCGATCCCGGCGCCGGATTCCGCCCATTCGCGCATGGCGGCGGAGTGCGGCCGCCACATCGTCTCGATGATTTTCGATGACTGGAAGCCGAGCGATATTCTCACGGCGGCGTCATTCGAGAATGCGCTGGTGGTGCACATGGCGCTGGCGGGCTCGACCAACGCCATGGTGCACCTGATCGCCATGGCGGGCCGCGCCGGTATTCCGCTGACGCTCGAGGATTTCGACCGCGTCGCCCGCGACATCCCCGTGCTCGCCAATCTGCGCCCCTCCGGCGAATGGCTGATGGAGGACTTCTACTATGCCGGCGGCCTGCCGGCGCTATGGGCTGAACTGCGCGAGCATCTGGACCTTTCGGCGAAGACCGTCACCGGCACGCTCGCCGACGCCGTCGCGACGGCGCGAAACTACAATCCCGACGTCATCCGCCCGTTCGAAAACCCGATCTCCGACGAGGTCGGCACGGCGATCCTTTCCGGCAATCTGGCGCCGGACGGCTGCGTGATGAAGCCGTCGGCGGCCGAGCCGCGCCTCCTGAAGCATACCGGTCCGGCGCTGGTGTTCCGCGATTACAACGAGATGTCGGCGATGGTCGACCGCGACGATCTCGAAGTCACCGCCGACACCGTCCTCGTGCTGCAGAACGCCGGCCCGGTCGGCGGCCCCGGCATGCCGGAATGGGGCATGCTGCCGATCCCGAAGAAACTGCTGAAGCAGGGCGTGCGCGACATGCTGCGCATCTCCGACGCGCGGATGAGCGGCACCAGCTATGGCGCCTGCATCCTGCATGTGTCGCCGGAATCGCATATCGGCGGTCCGCTCGCCGCGGTGCGGACCGGCGATTTGATCTCGGTCGATGTCGAGGCGCGCTCGATCCACCTGCATGTCGACGATCTCGAGATCGCCCGCCGTCTCTCGACCTTCACCCCGCCGTCGCGCGACTATCCGCGCGGCTATAACAAGCTGTTCGCCGCCCATATCCAGCAGGCGCATCTCGGCTGCGATTTCGACTTCCTCGAAGGCACGGAAAAGCTGCCGGAGCCGGAAATTCACTGAAGCTGGCCGGCCGCAACGCGCCGCCCGGACGAAATCGCTAGCCTTTTCATCCCGTTGACGGTCTGATGGCCGCGTCGCAACGCGTGTCGAGGTTGGTGTGCGAGGCTGGATTCGAGGGCTTTCCGTCATGGCGATACTGGTCGCCGGTGTTCTTGGCTATCACAAGGGCATGGCGCGCATCGGGTCGGGCACGCCGCCGGTGATGGTCGCGGCCGAGCAGCAGGCGGATCGTATCGTTGTCGACAAGTCGGACCGGCGGCTCGAACTCAGGCGGGGTGAAACCGTGCTCGCCACCTACCGGATCTCGCTCGGCGGCGCGGGCGATGCAGGCCCCAAGCAGCGCGAAGGCGACCAGAAGACGCCGGAAGGGGTCTATGCCATCGACTGGCGCAACCCCAACTCGATGGCGCATATCAGCCTTCACATCTCCTATCCGAACGCTGCCGACCAGGCGGCGGCCGACGCGGCCGGGTATTCGCCGGGCGGCAACATCATGATCCACGGCCTGGCGAACGGATGGGGCTGGTTCGGGCCGCTGCACCATCTCTGGGACTGGACCGATGGCTGCATCGCCGTCACCAATTCCGAGATGCGGGAGATCTGGTCGAAGGTGCCGAATGGCACGCCGATCGAGATCCGGAGCTAGAGCGTCTGCGAGCGAAGTGATTGCCGGTTCGCACGAGCAAAACGCGATCGAGCACGAGCCGGCGGTCGTCTAGCTCATCCAGCGCCACCAGAATTCGCCGTAGAACAGTACCCAGAAGGTGGCGAGCAGCATCAGCCGGCGCCGGAGGTCGAGCCGGCGGCGGAGCAGGGCGCTGATCGCGGCGACGATGCTGGCCGCCAGGGCGAAGCGGGCGAGTCGCACGGGGATGGTGATGCCGAAGAAGAGAAGGGCGGTGAGGCCCTCCTTGCCGGCGGCGACGGCGTAGACCTTGTAGGGAATGCCGGTCACCGAGCCCTTCAGCATGGCGAGCGGCCAATCGGCCATGGCCATGCCGGCCATTCCGGTGGCGATCATCGCCGGCGAGACGAAGGGCACGGCGGCGAGCAGCCGGGTCGCGGCGGCGGGGTCGGAAACGCCGTAGCGCCACATCACCAGGCCGCCGCAGGCCGCGCCGATCGCCGCCGCCAGCGCGGCGCGAAGCGCGACGCGGAGGCCGAGCGCAACGGCGATGAAGGTAAGCAGCACGTCGGCGACGATGAAGAACAAGGTCGCCTCGGCGAAGCCCCAGGCGAAGGCGGCGGCGATGGCCGCCAGCGGCAGCGCGAAAGGACGGGCGCTCGGCGGCGCGGCGCTCAAAACACCCCGACGACGTCGGCGAAGTGGAACACTTCGAGGCCGCCGTCCCAGATCATCTTGAACGCGATGCCGGCGATGACGACGAGGCCGACATAGGCGATCCAGGGCATCCGCTTTAGCAACCTGGCGACGAAATTGGCGGCGACGCCCATCAGCGCGACCGAAAGCACGAGGCCGATGATCATCACCCAGGTGTGATGGCGGGCGATGCCGGCGACGGCCAGCACGTTGTCGAGCGACATCGAGACGTCGGCGACGACGATCTGGGTGATCGCCTGGCGGAAGGTCTTGCCGCCGGCTGCGCCCTCGGCGCTGGCCTCCGCCAGCTCGGCCTCGACGTCCACCTCGTGATTGCCGGAGCGGATCTCGCGCCAGAGCTTCCAGCACACCCAGAGCAGCAGGATGCCGCCAGCCAGCGTCAGGCCGATGATGGCGAGCAGCTTGGTGGCGAACACCGCGAAGATGATGCGCAGGACGGCCGCGGCGGCGATGCCGACAATGATCGCCTTGTTGCGGACTTCCTTCGGCAGCCCGGCGGCGGCCATGCCGACGACGATCGCATTGTCGCCTGCCAGCACCAGGTCGGAAAGGACGACCATCGCCAGCGCGACAAACTCGGCAGCAACGAAATCCATCGGGGATGAAGCCTCGGGCGGAGCAGAAGGAGATGAGGCACATCTGGGGTAGGGAAGCCCGAATGTCCAGCAAAAGCTTGGAATTCGGCCTATTTCGCCGCAGTCCCCGTGTGCCTTTTGCCGGCAGCGGGCCGGCGGTGGCGAGGCGTGTCACCGCCTCGCCGTAGGATCGACGCGGTCGTCTCAGGCGGGGACGGGCGACGCTTCGTCGATCAGGCGTTCGGTCTTCAGGTCGCTCCAGAGCGCAGCCGGGATCTCGGCTCGCCACCAGGCGAGGATCTGGGCCAGTTCGGCACGCGAGCGCGGGCCGGGGATGACGCTGGAGACGACCGCGCTGCCGAGAGGGAAGCGGAGCGCGGCCGCCGGCAGGGCGACGTTGTGGGCGTCGCAGACTCGGGCGATCGCCTGCACGCGGTCGAGCACGGCCTGCGGCGCGCGGGCGTAGTTCCAGGTGTCGCGGCCGACGAGGATGCCGGAATTGAACGGTCCACCGACGACGATGGTGGTGCCGGCCTTCTCGCAGAGCGGGAACAGGGTGTGGAGCGGTTCCTGCTCCAGCAGCGTGTAGCGGCCGGCGAGCAGGACATTGTCCCACTGGCCATGCTGCATGGCGGCGGCGACCACCTGCCATTCGTTGACGCCGAGGCCGATCGACTTGACCGCGCCCGAGGAGCGCAGCCGGTCGAGCGCCTTGTAGCCGCCTTCCATCGCGGTCTTGAACAGCTCCGCATGGGCCGCCTCGCCATGCGTGACGGCGCCAATGTCGTGCATGTAGAGCAGGTCGATATGGTCGAGGCCGAGGCGCTGCAGGCTGTCCTCGAAGGAGCGCATCACGCCGTCATAGGAATAGTCGTAGACCGGCTGGAACGGCAGCGGCTCGTACCAGCCGTCATTCGCATCCTTCGGCGTCGTGCGCGGCTTCAGCAGCCGGCCGACCTTGGTCGAGAGCGTCCAGCCGCTGCGGGCGCGCAGTGCGTCGCCGACGGCGCGCTCGGATTTGCCATAGCCGTAGAAGGGCGCCGTATCGACATAGGTTATGCCGGCGTCGAGCGCGTCGGCGATGATGCCCGACCCTTCCGCCGACGTGATCGGCGGCGAGAAGTTGCCGCCGAGCGTCCCCGCGCCGATTCCGAGCGTGGAAAGGCGGGCCGCGGTGCGGCCGGCGGGCCGGGTCTCGATGGACATGTTGATTCTCCTGGCAATGGGCGTGTCGCCGGGCATCCGGGTCGGCACAAGTCGGAAGGCGGGGGCTGTGTTGCGCGTTGCCGGAAGGCAATCAAGAGGTTCGCCGGTGAACGCAGTCCTCACCGGCGAATTTAGCGGCGCGGTGGCGGGGCCGCAAGCAACCTGCGGCCCGTGGGCCGCTTGCGCAGGCGATCCGTCACCGCCGGCTCAACGCTTTCCGGTTGCACAAAGCCGCCCCAGCGGCTTTGATCCGATGAAACGATCGGGGGAATGCGCATGCGCCTGTTGTCTCATCTTTTGAAGCGTTTCGTGCGCAATGGCCGCCTCACCGTGCTCGATCACGAGAACACGCGGCACGTCTTCGGCTCCGGCGAGAACGGACCAGACGTCACCATCCGCCTCACCGACAAGAAGGTCGAGCGCGAGATCTTCCTGAACCCCGAACTGAAGACGGCCGAGGCCTATATGGATGGCCGCATGACCGTCGAGAATGGCGGCACGGTGTTCGACTTGCTGTCGCTGTTCTCCGTCAACCGATCCGGCCTCGCGGCGCATCCGGTGCAGAAGGGGTTGCGCCGGGCGTGGCGCGCGTTGCGCCGCCAGCAGCAGCGCAACACGATTTCGCTCGCGGCCGAGAACATCAAGCATCACTATGACATCCCGCCGAAGTTCTACCGGCTGTGGCTGGATGACACGATGACCTATTCCTGCGCCTATTATTCCGATCCGGATATCGGCCTCTACCAGGCGCAGATCGACAAGCTTCGCCACATCGCCGCCAAGCTGAAGCTCGAGCCCGGCATGCATATCGCCGAGATCGGCTCGGGCTGGGGCGCGCTCGCGACCTTCCTGGCGCGCAACTACGACGTTCGCGTCACCTCGGTGACGCTGTCGCCCGAACAACTCGCCGTGGCGCGGGAGCGGGCGGCGGCCGAGGGCGTCGCCGACAAGGTGACCTTCCTCGAGAAGGATTATCGCCATCTCGAAGGCAGCTATGACCGTGTCGTGTCGATCGCCATGATGGAGGCGATCGGCGTCTCGAACTTCGACAATTATTTCGAATCGATCCAGCGGCTGACCAAGCCGGGCGGCTTCGCCCTCGTGCATTGCATCGGCCGCATGTCGCCGCCCGGCACCACGGCGCCGTTCATCCGCAAGTACATCTTCCCCGGTGGCTATGTGCCGGCGCTCTCGGAGGTATTCGCCTCGCTGGAGCGGACGGGCACCTGGTGCGCCGATCTGGAGAGCCTGCGGCTCCACTACTACTGGACGATCCGCGACTGGCGGCTTGCCTACGAGGCGAAGCGCGACGAGGCCGTCGCCATGATGGGCGATCGCTTCTGCCGGATGTGGGATTTTTATCTGGCCTCGGTCGAGCTCGGCTTCCTGCACGGCTCGAACTTCGTGTTCCAGATGCTGCTTTCCAAGAAGCGCGACGATGTGCCGGTGATCCGCGACTACATCGTCGACGAGGAACGCCGGCTCGCCGCGGTGAACGCGCAGTAGGCGCTTTCGCCGCTAGATGCGGCGCAGGTGGTTGTCGAACTGCTCGACGTGCCGCGCGACCGGGGCGAGGCCGCCGGCCTTCGCCTGCATGACGCGGCCGTCGCCGGCGGTGGCGAGGAAGGTGTCGCCCTCGGTCGCCGCCACGCCGCAGCCATCCGGCAAGGCGACGACGTCACGAAGATCGCCGCTCGTCGCGTCCCAGAAGAACACCTGGCCGCCGATCGGCGACGAGGTGGCGATGGTGCCGCCGTCGCGGCTCGCCACCACGGAGCCGATATAGTTGCGCGCCAGAGGCGCGACGCCGTCCGGAAACTCCATCAGCCTGGCCTTGCCGTCCTTGCCGATGCGGCCGACCAGCGGCGGCCGGACGCCGCGCTCGCCTTCCCACTGGCAGCCGAACCAGACCGAGCCGGCGCCGTCGAAGGTCATGTGCCGCATCGATAGCCGGTTCAGCGACGCGTCGAGCACGGTCTCCTCGAGGAGGTCGCCGGTCTCGCTGTCGATCCGCACGATCGAAGGGCGCATGTCGGCGAGGTTGAGCTTCTGCCGGCCATAATCCGGATGGGTCTCGATGCCGCCATTGGCGATCACCAGCGTGCGGCCGTCGGGCGCGAGCAGGATCTCGTGCGCGTCCATGCCGTGCGTCTCGAATTCGCCGATCCGCTCGTAGCCGCCGCTGGCGTCATAGACGCCGATCACGCCGCGCGAGCGCTCGCCGTTGAAGTGGTTCTCGGTGGCATAGAGCAGGCGGCCATCGGCGGAGAAGATGCCGTGGCCGAAGAAATGATGGCCTTCGGGCGGGGTGATCGTCGCGAGCGGCTCGCAGGAGGCGACGTCGACGATCACGGCGAAATAGCCGGGCCGCCGGGCGAAGACGGCCAGCCGTTCCCTGGCCGGGTCGATGGCAATGTCGTGGCCGCGGCCGGCGAGCTTCATGCGGCCGATGATGGCGCCGCGCTCGTCGAACAGCACCAGTTCGTGCTGGCGCGGGCCGACGCGGACGGAGGAGACGAAAACCTGCCGATCCGCGGCGCCGCCCGAATCCTCCCGAGCAAACGGAAGGATCGCGCGCAGCGCGCGACCCGCGAAGGCCCGGAAGCCGGCCGTCTCAGTCGCCATCGAGCGCATTGAACCCCGGCGAGATGCCCGCCGCCTCCGCGAACCGGAAATTGAAGATGTCCTCGATCGTCTTCAGGACATCGAAGGCGTGCTGCAGCCTGGCGTAGCTGGCCGGGTCGGCGAGCGCTTCCGCCCAGGGCTTGCCGACATCGATCGACTGGCGGAAGTCGGTCATCGCGGTTTCGGTCGCCGCGAGCAGCGTCGCCGCCTGGTCGGGCGTCAGGCTGAAGACGTCCGATTGCTCGACCAACTGGTCGAGCGCGTCGGCGGACGCGTTCAGATAGACGAAGCTCTCGCCAGATTTGACGAAGGCGCCGCGACCGGGCTTGGCGGCCTCGATCGATTTGCCGAGCGCCGGCAGCAGGCGCTGGTCGCGCATCTGCTGCAGGCCGGTGACGACGGCTTTGAGGATCTCGACCAGCGGCTCGGTTGCGTCGCGATAGACGATGTTGGCGCCGCCCGGGCTCAGCATTAGGTCGCGCCAGCCGCCCTCGCGGGTCCATTCCGTGACGGCCTCGCTGGCGATCAGATTGAGGTTTTCGGCAATGCGCAGCGCCAGTTCGCAACGATAGGCGGCGCTCTCCGCGTTGTCGGATGCGCCGAAGACCAGCGCCTCGAAAGCGGGCATGCCTTGCACGGCGGCGCTCTTACGGGCGATGGCGCCGGGTTCCAGCAGCGCCGGATCGGGCTTGGCCAGGATCTGGCGCAACTGGCGCGTACCGGTGCCGTGCGGATCCGGCAGGAAGGAGAAGCGCTCCAGCCGGGCCTTTTCCGCCATCGGGCCGAAGCGCAGGAAATCGACGCGCGCCCAGGCCTGCAGCACGGCGGTGAAGGCGGCGCGAACCTTGTCGTCGGGGGCGCTCGCCGGGTTCTTGCAGCTTTCCTGCATCGCCCCGACCAGCTTGCCGGTAGCCGCCTGCAGGTTCTCGTAGGCGGGGATGAAATAGCCGGAGATCGCCTTTTTCGCGACGGCCATCAGCGCCTCGGTGCTGGGGCCGGGCTTCGTCGCCGCGTCGGTCGATTGCGCGAGGGCGCGCCGGGCCGCGAGCAGCAGGGGCGACATCAGCAGCAGGCGTTTGGTGATCGCGATCATAGCGTTTCCAGATAGGCGACGAGCGCGGCCTGGTCGGCCGCCACTAGGGCTTCATAGCGTGTTTTCGCGGCCATGGCTTGGCCGCCATGCGCGCGGATCGCCTCATCCAGCGTCGCGGCACGGCCGTCATGCAGGAAGCGGCGGTCGGCATCGCGACGGAAGGCCAGCGAGATGAGCGGGGCTGTGCGCCATTCCGACGAGGTGACGCCCGGTTCGCCCACACCGTCATCGAGACCGGGACCCATGTCGTGCAGCAGGAGGTCGCTGTAGATCGAAACCGTGCCGCCGCCCCTGGCCGGCAGGCTCGGCACATGGCAGGCGGCGCAGCCGGCGGCCGCGAAAATGGCGGCGCCGGGCGGTGGCGGCTCGACCGGCTTCGGCGCAGCCAGGCTTTTCAGATAGGCGTTCAGCAGCCGCACCATCTCGGACGAGATTTCCTCATTGTCGAAGGTCGGGCTGCGGCCATCCGGGGCGGCGAGGCAATCCGGCTCCGCGCTGGTGCAGTCGCCATGCGGATAGGGCGCCCGCGGGCTCGACATGCCGATATCGAGCATGAAGGCGTCCGACGTCATCTGGCTCAGCGTCGGCGCCGAGGCCTTCCAGCCATAGCGACCGAGCACCGGCTTGCCGTCGACCGCGATGAAATGCGGCCGGCCACCAATGCCGTCCGGATGGGACTTGTTCTGCTCCGCGCGGGCGAGAACGGCGGCCTCGTCGACCTTTTCGATCAGGCCGATTCCCCGCAGCGACGGCGCCTGCCGGGGCCCCAGACGCGTCTCCGGCGCGAGGTCCCCCCGGCCGGGCGCGAAGATGACGGCGAGCGGGTGGCCGGTGACCTCCGGCAGGGCATAGGTGACCGCGCCCTCGCTGATCAGGCCGGAGACGGCGCGCGGCTGGATCTGTCGACCATAGACCGGGTCGGTCACGCCATGCGCGTCGCCGAGCCGGGTCGCGAGGCCACGCTGCGCCAGCGTGCCATCCTGGAGCGGCGTGATCTTGGCGGAAAGCGCCTTGCCGGAATGGCAACTGGCGCAGCTCTTCTCGTTGAAAAGCGGTCCGAGCCCGTCATTGGCAAGCGTCGAGGAGGGCGCCTGCACCCAGATCCGGTCGAACAGCGCCTTGCCGATCGCCGCGTCAAGGCGGTTGTCGGCGGCGATGGCGGGCAGCGCGGTGAAGAAGGCGAGCGCGAGCAGCGCGTGACGCGGGCGCATCGGCAAGACCTTCAGGCGACCTCGAACCACGCCATCATGCCCGTCTCCTGGTGCTCGATGATGTGGCAGTGGATCATCCACTTGCCGGGATTGTCGGCGACGAAGGCGATCTGCAGGCGTTCCTTCGGCTGTAGCAGCACCGTATCGGCGTGATGGGGCGGCAGGTCGCGCCGGTTCGACTTCAGCACAGAGAAGCTGTGGCCGTGCAGATGGATCGGGTGCATGTGCGGCGTGACGTTGCGCAGTTCGAAGAGATAGGTTTTGCCGCGTTCGAGCTGCGCCATCGGCGGCGGGATCTGGTGCATGTCGCTCGGCCAGGACGCCTTGTTGATCGCCCAGAGATTGCTCTGCGACAGGCAGAGAGGGCCGAGCGGCGCGCCGTCGCCGGCAAGTTCCGCGACGGCCGCGCCGGTGGCGGTGGCGGAGAAGGTGATCGGCATGGTGATGGCGGAAGCGAGATCGGGCGGCGCGATCCGGCCGGCGGCGAGCGGCGCCGGATCGAAGGGCCCCTGGCGCCGGTCGGGACCGCTCGCGACGAGGCGCGCCAGCGGCACCGGTTTGGCGGCGAAATAGTCGACCAGCGTCGCCGTGCCGCCATCGGGGGGCGTGCGGACGATCAGGTCGACCCGCATTGCCGGGCCCATGCGCCAGGAGCGCAGCGGGAAAGGCTGGCAGGCGATGCCGTCGATCGCCACAACGGCGGCCTCCGCGCCTTCGACGCCGATCTCGGTCAGCCGGGTCGGGTCGACATTGACGACGCGCAGCCGCACGTCGGCGGAGGCGGGCAGGTTGATGTCGGGCCGGATGGCGCCATTGACGCTGCGCACCGTGCCGAAGGTGCCGGCCTTGCCGGCGCCTTCATTGGTCAGGAAGGGCAGGAAGCCGGTGCCGGCCTCGTCGATGCGCCAGTCCTTCAGCACCACCAGCTCGTCGGCGTCATAGGGTTCCGGCGCATCGCCCTCGACGATCAGGATGCCGAACAGGCCACGGCCGAGCTGCTCGACCGAGTTGCAGTGCGTGTGGAAGAAGAAGGTGCCGGTATCCGGCGGAACGAAGGAATAGTCGTAGCTCTCGCCCGGCTCGACCGGCTTCTGCACCAGATAGGGAACGCCGTCCTGGTCGTTCGGCAGGCGGATGCCGTGCCAGTGGATCGAGACGTGCTCGCCGGGCCGGGTCAGGCCGTTGACGAGATGGGTGTTGAGGCGCTGACCGAGCCTGACCCGCGCGACGGGCGGTTCCGCCGCGTCGGTGAAGGTCCAGAGCGGCAGGCTCTTGCCGCTGAAGCAGGGCAGGGAAAGGCTGCGCTCGGCCGCCTTCAGGTCGAGCGAGACGATGCTCTCCTCGCCGACCGGCGCCGCCGGCGGCAGCGGCCGGGTGAAGGCGGGGGCGCGATCCGGGCGGCCGAAGAGGCCTGCGCCCGCCAGGACTGCGGAGCCGAGAAGAACGGAGCGGCGCGAGATCATGATCGAAGGCACTCTGGTGGCGCGGCCGCAGGAGGCGGCCGCGCCGGTGATGACGCCGCTCGACTAGCGGCAGATTGTGGCCTTACTCGGCGCCGACGGCGTCGGGATTGTCGAGGCTGTCGGAGCCTTCGACTTCGATCTTCAGGCCCAGGGCGGCGACGACGGCTTCGACCGCGCGGGTCTGGCCGATCAGGCCGTCAATGGCTTCCTGGACGATGGCGTTGCCCTTGGGATTGTCCGCGCCGATCATCTGGTCATAGGCCTCGCCCTTGTCGGACGTGTCCTTCAGGACCTGCATCTTGGCCGAGGTATTGGCCAGCGCCTCATCGACCCGCTTGGCGGCGTCGGCGTTCTTGGCCGCGGCCAGTTCGCGGATGCTCGGACCCTCGACGACGGAACCGTCGGTGCGGGTGTACTTGCCCTGCCAGGCCGAGACCATGCCGACCTGATCGTAATAGTGGCTGTTGGCGGTGTTGTCGGAGAAGCAGTCATGCTCCTCTTCCGGATCGTGCAGGATCAGGCCGAGCTTCATGCGCTCGCCGGCCAGTTCGCCATAGGAGAGCGAGCCGATGCCGGTCAGGATGGTGGCGAGGCCGCCCTCGTCGCCCTTCTCGGAAAGCTGCTTGCGGGCTTCGCCCTCCGGCTGCCAGTTGGCGACCATTTCCTCGAGGTCGGAAACGAGCAGGTCGGTCGCGGCCTTCAGATAGGCGGCGCGGCGATCGCAATTGCCGTTGGTGCAGTTCTTGGTGTCGTAGTCGGTCGCCGGACGGTTGCCGGCGCCCGGGCCGGTACCGTTCAGGTCCTGGCCCCAGAGCAGGAACTCGATCGCGTGGTAGCCGGTGGCGACATTCGCCTCGACGTCGCCGGCTTCCTGCAGCTTGTGCAGCAGGTCGTCGTTGATCTCCGTCGCGTCGACCTTGTCCGGGCCGATCTGCAGCGTCTTGTTGGCGATGACGTTGGCGGTATAGAGCGGGTTCGAATCCGAGCTGTCGCCATAGGACTTGGCGTCGACATAGTCGATCAGCCCTTCGTCGAGCGGCCAGGCGTTCACGCGGCCTTCCCAGTCATCGACGATGGCGTTGCCGAAGCGGTAGACCTCGGTCTGCTGGTAGGACGGCCGGGCAGCCTTCCAGGCGTCGCGGGCGGCGGCGAGCGTCGCGTCGGATGGGTTGGCGATCAGTGCGTCGACGGCGACGTTCAGGGCCTTGGCCGTGGTGAGCGCATCCTCGAACTTGGCCTGGGCGATGTCGCCATAGGTCTTTAGCACGGCGCTGGCAGCCGGGGCGTCGGCGGCGAAGGCCGGGACGGCGCCCGAAAGGGCGAGCGCGGCCGTGGCGGCGAGGAGCATCTTCTTGAGGTTCACAATCGTCTCCGTGCGTGAATATCGTGCGGTGAATTCAGTGATAGTGGCGGCGGCAGGGGCGGGCGGCGATCTCGCGGATCACGGCTCCCGGCACCGGAATGAGAATCTGTCCCGTCTCGGCGAGGGTTTCGGCGAAACGCTGGGTGGCGCGGATGACGTCGGCGCGGCCCTCCGGCGCGACCAGGCGCTCCAGTGCGCCGAGCAGGGTGTCGTCGTCATGGTTCTGGCAGGCGGCGATCATCGAGACGGCGCAGCATTCGTCGAGGCAGAGCCGCGGGCTCAGCGACGGCGACAGGCCGGCGGGACGGTCCATGCCGCCGCGGATGGCCTCGACCCATCGCGCCAGCGCGGCGAGGACGCGGCGGCCGTCGGCGGCGCCCAGTTCCTCGGCATAGAGGCTGGCGGCCAGCTCCCAGCATGTCACCGAGCCGCGCTCGCAACCCTGCATCCAGCGGCGCAGGCCCTCGACGACGAGCCTTTCCGGCTGCCGTTCGAGATAGCGAGTGTCGGATCCGGCGGGAAGGCGCGTCGCCATCAGCGCATTTCCTCGGCAGGAGCGTATCGGGCTTGGGCGCGCTCGGCGGGACGCGGGGGCGCAAATCGGTCGGTCAGGTCCATCGTCCACTCCAAGCGACAGGCGGGAAACCTGCCGTCAAAGCGTCACAGCCAGCGTGGCGCGGATGGGCGACGTTTGGACCTGTTGAGTTTCCGAGTCAAGAATATGTAACACCCTGAAATTATTCTAATTCCAGCCTTCTGTTGCAAAGTGTTGCTGAGTTCTTGATCGGCTTGGGGAATTGCCGGAGGAGCGGAAGCGGCGGCTCTGCCGCGACCGCGCGCCGCAAGCGTCGCTGGGGGACGGTCGGGTTTTCCCGGCGATCCCGCTCCGCCGGCAGTCTCTGCCATTGCGCCGCACCCGATCCCGCAAAATTCCGCGCGCCGGGCCTTGCAGTGACTGAAATGATATAACATAACACTTGCAGTCAGCAGCGGACGGACCGGCGATGGCGAATGCAATTCCAGGCATGGCGGCGAAGGGCGACCCTATTCCGGTCTCGCCCGGCCGCGATCATGCCCATAGTCACGAAGGCCACGACCATGAAGGCAAGGGCCATGGCCGTCCCCATGATCATGACCTGGGCCATGTGCATTCGCACGCGGCCGGAGCGCCAGTGGCGCGCGACTTCGATACAGCGCTGCCGCGTTCCTACAGGCGTTCCATGTTCCTCGCCTCGGCGGTCGAGCGGCTGGTGATCGCCGCGCTGCTCGTCGGCCTGATCTGGCTCGGCATCTTCTGGGCGGTTTCCTGAGGTCGACATGCTGAAGCGCACCGCACCGTCGATCCGGCTCGACAACCTGACGCTTTCCTATCGCCGCCATCCGGCGGTGCACCACGTCTCGGGCACCTTCGAGCCAGGGTCGTTCACGGCGATCTTCGGGCCGAACGGCGCCGGCAAGTCGACGCTGCTGAAGGGCATCGTCGGCCTGATCAAGCCGGACAGCGGCCGCATCTCGCTCGAGGGCGTCGGTCGCAACGACATCGGCTACCTGCCGCAGCAGAGCGCGCTCGACCGCTCGTTCCCGATGCGGGTGCTCGACGTTGCCGCCATGGGCCTCTGGCGCAAGGCCGGCATCTTCTCGTCGATCGGCCGCAAGCAGCTCGGCGCGGTCGAGGCGGCGCTCGCCGCCGTCGGCCTCACCGGCTTCGAGGACCGCATCATCGGCACGCTTTCCGGCGGGCAGTTCCAGCGCGCCCTGTTCGCGCGGCTGCTGTTGCAGGACACGAAGCTGATCCTGCTCGACGAGCCCTTCACCGCGATCGACGCGCGCACCTGCGAGGATCTGCTGGCGTTGATCTCCGGCTGGCATGCCGACGGTCGCACCGTCGTCACCGTGCTGCACGACATCGACATCGTGCGCGAGCGCATTCCCGAGACGCTGCTTCTGGCCCGCGAAATGGTCGCGTGGGGGCCGACGGTCGAGGTTATGACCGACGCCAATCTCGCCCGCGCCCGGCATTTGCACGAGGCGTTCGAAGACAATGCCGAACTGTGCGAGATGCCCGCCTGATGGCCCTCTATGACCTGATCCTCGGACCGTTCCTCGAGTTCGGCTTCATGCGCCGCGCGCTGATGGGCTGCATCGCGCTGTCGATTTCCGGCGCGCCGATCGGCGTTTTCCTGGTGCTGCGCCGGATGAGCCTGATGGGCGATGTGATGGCCCATGCGATCCTGCCGGGGGCCGCCATCGGCTTCCTGCTCTCCGGCTTCTCGCTGTTCGCGATGACGGTCGGCGGCGTCGCGGCCGGGCTGCTGGTGGCGCTCGGCGCCGGCGCCATCGCCCGCACGACGCCGCTGCGCGAGGATGCGAGCTTCGCCGCCTTCTATCTCGTCTCGCTGGGGCTCGGCGTGATGATCGTCTCGATCAAGGGCTCGAACATCGACCTCCTGCATGTGCTGTTCGGCAACGTGCTGGCGCTGGATGATCCGTCGATCTACCTGATCGGCGGCATCGCCACGGTGACCTTGCTGTCGCTTGCCCTGATCTATCGGCTGCTGGTCGCCGAATGCTTCGATCCCGGCTTCCTGAAGAGCGTCGGCGGCGCCGGCGGTCTCGCGCATTTTCTGTTCCTGGCGCTGGTCGTGCTCAACCTGGTCGGTGGCTTCAACGCGCTCGGCACGCTGATGGTGGTCGGACTGATCGTGCTGCCGGCCGCCTCGGCCCGCTTCTGGAGCGAGAGCGTGCCCGGCCAGATAGTCGCCTCGGCGGTGATCGGCATCGGCTCGTCGCTGGTCGGACTGCTCGTTTCCTATCACGGCGAACTGCCGACATCGCCGGCCATCATCCTGGCGGCCGGCGCCGTCCATGCTCTCTCCATTCTTGCGGGGCGACACGGCAGCTTTGCCAGTCAGGCCCTGCGGGCGAGGCACCTGAGGGGCTGAATTCTACTTTCAATGCAGGAGAACTACCCAATGAAGTCAAGCATTTGGCTCATCGCGGCGGCGCTTGCCCTGAGCACGGCGCTGCCGGCCCAGGCCGCCGACAGCAAGATCAAGGTTGTCGCCACCTTCTCCGTGCTCGGCGACCTGGCGAGCGAGATCGGCGGCGACCATGTCGAGGTCCGTACCCTCGTCGGCCCGAATGGCGACGCTCACACCTTCGAGCCGAGCCCGGCCGATGCCAAGGCCATGGGCGGCGCGGCGGTCCTGGTCGAGAACGGCCTTGGCCTCGAGGGTTGGCTCGGCCGGCTCATCTCCGTTTCCGGCTTCAAGGGCGAGAAGGTGATCGCCACCGAAGGCGTGAAGCCGATCGCCTGGACGGGCGCGGAAGAAGAGGAGGGTCATGATCACGACAAGCCGGAGGCGAAGGCCGAGGCAGGCCATGATCATGACGGCCATGATCACGCGGCGCATGAAGGCCATTCGCACAGCGTCGATCCGCATGCCTGGCAGAACCCGCTGAACGGCGTTCTCTATGTGCAGAACATCGTTGCCGGCCTGTCGGCGGCGGATCCCGACCATGCGGCGGACTACAAGGCGAAGGGCGACGAGCTCGCTTCGGCGCTGAAGGCCATCGACGCCAACCTGAAGACGGAGTTTGCGAAGGTACCGGCCGAGCGGCGCAAGCTCGTCACCAGCCATGACGCCTTTGGCTATTTCGCCGATGCCTATGGCATCCAGTTCGTGGCGCCGGAAGGCGTCAGCACGGAAAGCGAGGCTTCGGCCGCCGACGTCGCCAAGATCATCCGCCAGATCAAGGCGGAGAAGATCACGGCGCTCTTCGCCGAGAACATCACCGACCCGCGCCTCCTGAACCAGATCGCCCGCGAGACCGGCGTGACGATCGGCGGCGAACTCTTCTCCGATGCGCTGTCGCCGCCGGATGGCCCGGCCCCGACCTATCTGAAGATGTTCGAGAACAACAGCGCGAAGCTGCTCGGGGCGATGAAGGGCAGCTGAGTCCTCCGATGATCGACGAGCGCCGGCAAATCGCTGGCGCTCGTTCCACACGCGGCGTCATCCCCGCGAAAGCAGGGATCCATGCCGCCGAAGCCCTGCCATGCGGAACACCCGATGCCCCGGCTGCATGGACCCCGGGTCAAGCCCGGGATGACGGCTTTTCGTTGGTTGATGTCGTCTCGGCTGACAGGTCAGTAGATATACGGGATCAGCCGGGCGGTCTTGCTGGCGTAATCGCGATAGACGCGGCCGAACGTATCCAGCATCAGCTTTTCTTCCTTCTTCACGCGGAAGAAATACAGGATGCCGATGCCGACCAGGCCGGCGAGGCCGACGAACCAGTTCTGCAGCAACAGCGCCTGCGCCACCGCCATCAGCCAGAACGACACATACATCGGGTGGCGGACATAGTGATAGACGCCGGTGGTCACCAGCGTGTGCTTGGCGCGGATCTCCAGCGTCGCCGACCAGTTGTGGCCGAGATCCTTGTGGCTGCGATAGAAGAACCAGAGATAGGCGACGATCGCCACGATGCCGGCATAGGCGACGACAGGCGAGAAGGGCAGGTTGGCGCCTTCCGGAAAGCCCATGCCCGTCAGCGCCCAGATCGCCGGCACCAGCCCGACGCCGACGACGGAGATCGCCACCAGCGACTGCTGGCTGGCGCGGTCGCGCGAGTCGACGATGGCGTGCTTGCGGGCCCGGCGCTGGTGCGGGTAGCGGATGATGAACCAGATCACCAGTCCGAGAGCCCAGCAGATGGTGGCGGCAGATTGCGTCATGTCGTCTCCTCAGGTTCCCGGACGATCCGACTCCTGCGGCGGCTTCTGCAGGGAGAAGCGCTCGCGCAGGCCGACCGGACCACAGCAAATCAGGAAGAAATCATAGAAGTAGCGGCGCGTGTTTCCCATGACGAACTGATAGTGCACACGGAAAAGGCTGTTGCGGATGCGGCTGTAGTCCGTCGGCTGCAGCATTTCGCGGATGCGGACATTGATCACATGCGGAAAGGTGCGGCCGGGCGAGGGCTGGAGCCGCATCAGCCGGGCCGGATCGGTCTTGTAGAAGTTCACAACGTCGGTCAGCGTCTGGAACTCCAGCCACTCGATGCCGCGCTCTTCCTGCAGGCGCTGGGCGCGGGCGCGCAGCGTGCGGGCGGCCGGGTGCAGACCGAGCTGCAGCACGCAGGAGCCGACGGTCATCACCGAGATCGGCGGCCCGCGACGGGCGAGGTCGGGATCGAGCGCCAGCGCCCGCTCCAGCGATTCCAGCGCGAACACGCTGCCCTGGCTGTGGCCGATGATCAGCAGCTCGGTGAGGCCGGGCGTTGCCGCCAGATCGACGATCTCGCGCGCGAAACGATCGACGCGGGCTTCCATGTCGGCCCTTCCGCCGCGCATGTATTCGCCCATGAACACGCGCGCATCGAGTAAGTGGCTGACGAACCAGCGATTTCCCGGCCAGCGCATCAGGCATAGATAGACCGCCAGGAAAAGCGCCGGCGCGATCCAGGGCGCGCTCCAGTGGTCGATCCGTAGCACCAGCGCGGCGGCGATCGCGGCGACGACGACGAACAGCAGCGAAAAGAAGAACGGCGCGACGAAGTAGAGCCCGAACCGCCAGGCGGCGAGGAAATAGCGCAGGATGGTTCCGGAGAAGAGGAAATCCGCCAGCAGGCCGAGCGACAGCGGGATGCGCTGCCAGATCGGCCGGGCGAAGTCGCCCTTTACCAGGTCGTCCCAGGCGAGCAGGCGGAAATCGGTGACGGCGTTCCAGCCGTCGCCACGGGTCTCGATCTCGGTGCGCCAGACCTGGCCGTCGTCGGAGGGGCGGGCGGGAGCCGGGGTCGCCGCGACGCCCCAGGTCTCGCGGAAATGGCCGAGCTCGCGCGCCAGCCGGCCAAAGAACTTCTCCGGCGCGACCGGGTCATAGCCGCCGAGATAGAGCACGCCACGGCGAAACGGAGACGAGACTCCCGCCGCGGGCTCCATCACGGGAGCGTTGACCGGTTCGCGCGTCGTCATTTTCGGCTGGCGAGGGCCGTCTCGACCGCGCTGCGGGTCGGCATCGGCGCCACGGCGCCATAACCCTCGGTAGCGAGGCCGGCGGCGGCGTTGGCATAGCGCGCGGCGGCGAAGACGTCGCCCGAGCGCAGATATTCGGTCAGGAACGAACCGTCGAACGTGTCGCCGGCGCCCGTCGCGTCGACCGGCTTCACCGGGATCGCCGGGATCACCATGCGCTTTTCCGGCGTCGCCACCAGCGCGCCCTCGGCGCCCATGGTGACGATGACGATCTTCGGACCGAGGCCGAGATAGAAATCGGCGATCTTGTCGGGATCGGTTTCACCGGTCAGCTCGGCCGCGTCGTCGGAGCTGGTCTTCAGGATGTCGGCCAGCGCCGCCGCGGCATGGATGACGGCGCGGGCGCGGTCGATCGGCCAAAGGCGGAGGCGCAGATTGGTGTCGTAGGAGACGATCCTGCCGGCCTCCCGCGCGGCGCGCAAGGCGGCGAAGACGACGTCGGCGGCCTGCGAGGAGATCGCCTGGCTGATGCCGGAGGTGTGGATCACCTTGGCGCCGCGGATGTAGTCAAGCGACAGCTCTTCCGGCGTCATCCGGCTCGCGGCCGAGCCGGCGCGGCGATAGGAGAACACATGGCCCGAGGGGCCGTGGGTGACGAAATAGATCCCGGTCGGGGCGGCGCGGTCGAGCTTGACGGCGCTGGTATCGACGCCTTCCCGTTTCCAGAGATCGAGGAAGGAATGGCCGAAATTGTCATCGCCGACGGCCGTCACATAGCCGACGGATGCGCCCTGGCGCGCCGCCGCGATCGCGCAGTTCGAGGTATCGCCGCCGTGACCCGGCAGGAACGCCTCGGAGCCCTTGGCCTGGTTGAGTTCGAACAGAGGCTCGCCAATGCAGACGATGTCGGGGCTCTGAACAGGGCTGGGCATTTACAAGTCTCCGGAGGCGAATGTTGCCCTTCATGGCGTGTCGCGCGCGGCGGTGCAAGGCCGCGGCGCGCGACAGCGCCTTCAGAGCCTGCCGTTGATCGCGTTCCGGAACAGAACCTCGTAATCGGCCGCTACGACCGGCACGGGATTGCCGCCGGTCGAGGGGTCGAGCTCGGCCATGCGGGCCGCTTCGGGCAAAACCGATTCGTCGACGCCGATTTCCTTCAGCGTGTGGGGGATGCCCAGTTCCTCGCGGATCGCCAGCACCCAGTCGACGAAGCTCGTCGCGCTCTGGCCGGGCAGGTCGAGATAGCGGGCGGCGGCAGCCAGCTTCTCGTCGATCGCCTTCGCGTTGAAGGCGAGCACATAGGGCATGACGACGGCGTTGGTCAGGCCGTGATGCGTGCCGCGCAGGCTGGAGCTCGGATGGCTCATCGCGTGCATGGCGCCGAGGCCCTTCTGGAACGCGACCGCGCCCATCGACGAGGCGATCAGCATCTGCGAGCGCGCCGTGATGTCCTTGCCGTCCTTGACCGCCTTGGGCAGCCAGTCCTTGACCAGCCGCATGCCTTCGAGGGCGATGCCGGCCGACAGCGGATGGAAGAACGGGCTGCACCAGGCTTCCAGCGAATGTGACAGCGCGTCCATGCCGGTCCAGGCGGTGATCCTGGCCGGGAGATCGACGGTCAGCTCCGGGTCGGAGATCACCACCTTCGGCAGCATCAGCGGATGGAAGATGATTTTCTTGGTGTGGTCGGACGGATCGGTGACGACCGAGGCGCGGCCGACTTCCGAGCCGGTGCCGGCCGTCGTCGGTACGGCGATGATCGGCGCGATGCCCTTCGGGTCGGCGCGGGTCCACCAGTCGGCGCGGTCCTCGAAATCGAACACCGGCCGCGTCTGGCCCGACATGAAGGCGATGGTCTTGCCGATATCCATGGCCGAGCCGCCACCAAAGGCGACGACGCCGTCATGGCCGCCCGCCTTGTAGACCGCGAGGCCGTCGTCGAGATTGGCGAGCGTCGGATTGCCGTCGACCTTGGAGAAGACGGCATATTCGACGTTGGCGGCGTCGAGGATCGCCAGCGTCTTCTGGACGATCGGCAGGGCGACGAGGCCGGGATCGGTGACGAAGAGCGGCTTCCTGATTCCCGTTGTCGTCAGCGCCGCCGGCAGCTCGGCGATGCGGCCAGCGCCGAAGCGGATGGCGGTGGGATAGGACCAGTTCGCGTTCAGCGAGGCGTAGTTGTCGAGCATGGAGCGTATCCTTGGCGTCTGTTTCTTGCGGCGGCAGCGTTCGGAACGCGCCGGCTCGGTCGGGATGCGTGGCGAGACCGGCTAGTCGGTCTTGGTGCGGAGATGAAAGCTCTTCGGCCGGGTCAGTTGCTCGTAGCCGACCTCGGACAGGCTGGCGCCGCGGCCGGTCGCCTTGACGCCGGTCCAGGCAAGCGCCGGATCGACATAGTCGCAGCGGTTCATGAACACGGTGCCGGTCTCGATCCGGTCGCCGATCGCTTCCGCCGCGGCGACGTCCTCGGTCCAGATCGCGGCGGTCAGGCCGAATTCGGAATCGTTCATCAGGCGGATGGCTTCCTCGTCCGACTTCACCTTCATGATGCCGAAGGCCGGGCCGAAGGTCTCTTCCGTCATCACCCGCATCGAGTGGTCGACATCGACCAGCACCTGCGGCGCCAGATAGGGCGTGCCTGCCTTCGCCGCCGGGAAATGCTTCGGGTCGATCAGCGCCTTGGCGCCCTGATGCACGGCCTCGTCGATCTGGCCCTGGATGAAGGCGGCGGCGGATGCGCGCACGACCGGGCCGAGCGTCGTTTCCGGGTCGGTCGGGCTGCCGAGCTTGTAGGCGTTGACGGTGGCGACGACGCCCTCGACGAAGCGGTCATAGACCGCCTCGTGCACATAGACGCGCTCCATGGCGCAGCAGGACTGGCCGGAATTGAAGAAGCCGCCATCGACGATGTTCTCGACCGCGAAGGCGAGATTGACGTCGGGCCGGACATAGGCCGGATCCTTGCCGCCGAGCTCGAGGCAGGTGGCCGGGAAATTGGGGGCGCCGGCGACGGAGGCCATGATGTTGCGGCCTCCGGCGGTCGAGCCGGTGAAGCCGACCTGGTCGACGAGGCCGGAGCGGATCACCTTGTCGGTCGTCTCGTGGGTCATGTTGACGAACTGGAACACGTCCGCCGGCAGTCCGCCCTTGGCGAAGGCGGAGGCGAAGTGCTCGGCGACCAGCGCCGTCTGGCTCGAATGCTTCATGACGACGGTGTTGCCGGCGAGGATGGCCGGCAGCACGGCGTTGAGCGCCGTCATGTAGGGGAAGTTCCAGGCCGGCAGGTTGAGGCAGACGCCGAGCGGCTCGCGGCGGATATAGCGCTTGAAGCCTTCCTTCGGGCCGGCGTCGATGTCGGCCAGCGATTTCGCCGCGATGGCGATCATGTAGCGGGCGCGTTCCTCGAAGCCGCGCATCTCGCCATGGCCATAGCGGATCGGCCGGCCCATCTGCCAGGCGATCAGCTCGGCCACCTTGTCCTTCTCCGCCACCATGGCGTCGACGAAGGCGGTCGCCATCGTCTCCCGCTCGGCGATGGCGACGTCGCGCCAGTCGCGCTGCGCCGCCTTCGCCTTTTCGAGCGTGGCGAGGACCTCGGCTTCGGTGGCGAGCGGCCGCTCGGCATAGACCGAGCCGTCGACCGGCGTGATGATCTTCAGGACGGGGGCGTTCATGGTTCTATTCCTCGCAGCGACGGCGCCGACTCAATACCGCTCGAAGCCGCGCTGCAACTCCCAATCCGTGACGCGACGATCATATTCGAACTGTTCCCAGCGGGCGGTGTGAAGGTAGTGCTCGACCACTTCGTCGCCGAGCGCGGCGCGCAGCACCTTGGAGCCGTCGAGCGCGGTGATGGCGTCGCGCAGCGTCTTCGGCACCTCGCGCAAATTGGCGCCGTAATAGGCGTCGCCGGCGAAGGCGGGCTCCAGCTCCAGCTTCTCGTCGATGCCGGCGAGGCCCGCCGCGATCAGGCCGGCGAAGGCGATGTAGGGGTTGAGGTCCGAGCCGCCGATGCGGCATTCGGTGCGGACCGACTTGCCCTCGCCGACGACGCGGAAGCCGGCGGTGCGGTTGTCGACCGACCAGACCGCCTTGGTCGGCGCGAAGGTGCCGACCTGGAAGCGCTTGTAGGAGTTGATGTAGGGCGCGAGGAAGGCGGTCATCTCGCCGGCATGGGCGAGGTGGCCGGCGAGCCAGGATTTCATCGTCGCCGACATGCCGAGCGGATCGCCGGCATCGGCGAAGAGCGCCACCTTGCCGCTGGCGTCCCAGAGCGAGGAGTGGATGTGCGAGGACGAGCCGGCAAGGTCGTAGCGCCACTTCGCCATGAAGGTGACGGCGCGGTTCTGCAGATGGGCGATCTCCTTGATGCCGTTCTTCATGATGACGTGCCAGTCGGCCATTTCGAGCGCCTCCGCATAGCGGATGTTGACCTCTTCCTGGCCCGGGCCCCATTCGCCCTTTGAGTTCTCGACCGGGATGCCGGCGCCCATCAGGCCGTTGCGGATGGCGCGCAGCAGCGGCTCGTTCTTGGTGGTCTGGAGGATGTGGTAGTCCTCGATGTAGTTGCCCATCGTCTTGAGGCCGTGCCAGCGCTTGTGGCCTGCCGTCTCATAGGTTTCGTCGAAGGCGTAGAATTCGAGCTCGGAGGCGAAGAACGCCTTCATGTCGCGTTCGGCCAGCCGCTTCAGCTGCGCCTTCAGGATCGAGCGCGGCGCGTGCGCCAGTTCCTCGCCGTGATGGTCGCAGACATCCGCCAGCATCAGCGCCGTGCCGTCGAGCCAGGGGATGCGGCGCAGCGTGTCGATGTCGGGCTTCAGCACGAAATCGCCATAGCCCTGTTCCCAGCTCGCCGCCTTGTAGCCGGGCACCGGCTCCATATCGATGTCGACCGTCAGCAGGTAGTTGCAGGCATGCGTTTCCTTGATGGCGCTGTCGAGGAAGAAGCGGCCGGTGAAGCGCTTGCCGACGAGGCGGCCCTGCATGTCGGGGAAGGCGACGATCACGGTGTCGATCGAGCCGTCGGCGATCGCCGCTTCGAGCTCATTCAGCGTCAGGTTTCCGGGCATGGCAGTTCCTTGTTCGATCCGTCGAGCGCTTCTCCGCGAAAATGGCGGGAGGACCCGGCCATCCTCCGGTGCCGCGAGCGGCTGGGAGAAGAGGTGAGCTTCATTTGTGCGGCGAGACCGCCGGCTGGCGGCCTGCCGGGCAGGGGGGCGGGCGGCCGGAGCCGCCCGCTTTCGAAGGCTAGCGCTGGCCGACCGCCTTTTCGGCCGCCGCGATCTCGGCCTGCCGCTTGGCGATGACGTCGCCGATCGGCGGGCCCTGGAAGCGGCGGCTCTCGAAGGCGAGCCAGATGATGCCGGTCAGAACCAGGAATCCGATCGTGATGTAGAGCGCCCATTCGTTCGGTGGCTGCACGCCGATGACGAAGATCAGCACCATCGAAATGACGGAGAGGATGCTGAACAGCGTGAACAGGCCGCGGCCCATGTTCCACGGGCCCATCGCCGGCCATTTCGAGGTGCCATAGGTGAAGAGGCCCAGCACGATCGGGATGATGAACGAGAAGAACAGGAAGATGACGGTGCAGGAGACGACGATCGAATAGACCGGGGTGTCGCCGATCGAGACGATCGAGGAGCCCCAGACGAACAGCACCGCCAGCGTCGCGCCCGTCCAGATCGCCGCCACCGGGGTGCGGTATCGGGGGCTGACCTTCGACAGCGCCCGCGAGGCCGGCAGGCCGCCATCGCGCGAGAAGGCGAAGATCATGCGCGACACCGAGGTGACGGTCGCCAGGCCGCAGAGGAATTGCGAGATGAAGATCGCCACATAGAGGATCGTCTTCACCACCGGGTTCACCTGGGCGTCCATCGCCCAGAAGAAGACGTTCCAGCCCTGCTTGGCGGCGTCGTCCATGTTCGGGATCATCAGCACGAAGGAGCAGAGCATGATGTAGCCGAACACCGCCGACCAGACGACCGACATGACCATGCCGCGCGGCACCGAATGGGCCGCTTTGACGGTCTCCTCGGAGGTATGGGCCGAGGCGTCGTAGCCGGTGATCGTATAGATCGGCAGCAGCAGGCCGAGCAGGAACACCCACCATTCGGAGACGGCCGGCCAGACCGGGGCGCCGGTCAGCGTGCCGTCGGCGGCGACCGTCGCCTGGCCGGAATAGTTGGCGAAGGTGAACAGCCGGCCGAAATCATACCCCGGCGCCGCGATGAGGCAGACGATCGCCAGCACCACGGCGGTTACGAAGATCAGGTAGCCGGAGAAGTCGGTGAGCTTGGCGGTGAGGCCGATGCCCATGTGGTTGATCAGCGCCTGCGCGCCGGTCAGGATGGCCAGGAAGATCACCCGCGACGCGGTGGTGTCTTCCCAGCCGAAAGTCGGGCCGAAGGCGCCGACGAAGAAGTAGTAGGTGCCCACATTGATGGCGCCGAGCACGGTCACCAGGCCGAGCAGGTTGAACCAGGCCGTGACCCAGCCGGTGAAGCGGTTGCCGAGGATCGAGCCCCAATGGTAGAGGCCGCCGGCGGTAGGATAGGCCGAGCTGATCTGCGCCATGGCGAGCGCGAAGACGCCGGAGATCAGGCAGCCGATCGGCCAGCCGATGCCGATGCCGGCGCCGCCCGCGCCCGACGTTGCCTGGGCGAGCGAGTTAATGCCGCCCGACAGAATGCAGATGATCGAGAACGAGATCGCGAAGTTCGAGAAGCGGCTCATCCGCCGCTCGAGCTCCTGGGCGTAGCCCATGGAGTGGAGGACGTGGATGTCCGCCTTCTGGTCGCTTTCGGTATACCCCTCGATATGGCTCATCAAAGTGCTCCCGTCACTGTTGTCGTCCGGCCGCAGCCCTGCCGCGGTGGATCGATGAAGTTCCCCTCTGTTCCGTGCCGCGCGGTGTTGGGCCGCTCGGATAGTGTCGGGCTTCCGGTCTCCGCCGTTCGGCCCATCCTGCACTTGTCCCGCCGCTCTCTGTGGCGACGTTGTCTCCCTCAGTCCATCTGTCCGGCTACGGCCGGAACTCCGATTGCCCCGGCGCTCTCGATCAGGGCTGCCGCGAGGCGATCGACCCAGCCGGCGACGTCGCTCGGCGTGCGGACGAGATCGTTGCGGACCTCGATCATCACATGTGGCAGGCCGCGGTCGAAGCCGTGCCGGCGGATCGTGTAGTCGACATTGTCCCGGGCCGAATATGGCTCGTCGTCGCCGACGACGAGGGCGGGATCGCGCTTGAGCGCCGCCAGCATCGGCTCGGCGAAGCGGCGGTCGCCGGACGAGATGATGCCGACATGCCAGGGCCGCGACACGTCGCGATAGACCGGCGTGAAGGAATGGAGCGTGACGATGACGGTGGCCTTGCCGGAAGCGATCCGCGCCTCGGCGAGCTCGTCGATCGCGGCATGGAAGGGCATCCAGATCGTGTCGACGCGCTGCTGCCGCACGGTTCCGCCCAGATGCTCATTGCCGGGGATCCGCGTCGTCTCCGAAAGCGCCGTGATCGCATCGGGCAGGCTCGGCTCGCGATTGCAGTCGATGACCAGGCGAGAATAGTTCTGCAGGATCGCCGGCCCGCCGAGTTTCTCCTGCAGGCCGAGCGTCATCGCGGCGGCGCCGGGGTCCCACGCGATGTGGCGCTGCAGCGCCTCGGCCGGCAGGCCAAGGGTGCCGAGGGCACGCGGCAGCCGGTTCGATGCATGTTCGCAGAGAAAGACGAAGGGGCCGCCGGGAACGTCGCGGACGTCCACCACGGCGGGTTCGCCGGGCGCGAGCAGCGGCGCTGCCGCCACCCCTGCCGCGCCTCCAAGGCCGTTCGTCATGATCCGATCCCCCCGACCGGAGCGCAGTTCCCGCTGCGCGGCGACATTGTCCGACTCCCCGATCCCGCCGAACTGAAATATACGTTACAGGGTGGTTGGGGCGCGTCAATTCTGAAATGCGGGCGTCATCTGCCTTCCGAAGCGGCAACGGGGGACGAAGCGGCATGGAGAGCGACGGGGGCGCGTCGATCGCGGAGCGGCTGAGGCGCGACATCGGGCGGCTGACGCCGAATGAACGTCGGGCGGCGCACCGGCTGCTGGCCGAATATCCGATGGCCGGGCTCGATACGGCAGCGCGCTTCGGCGAGGCGGCCGGCGTCAGTGCGCCGACCGTGCTGCGGATGATCGCCAAGCTCGGCTTTGCCAGCTACGGCGCGTTCCAGGACGGGCTCAAGGCCGAGTTGGCGGCGCAGCGCGAGACGCCGCTGACCAAGGGCGGCACGCGGCGGGACGGGGACCCGCTCGACACCTTCGCGCGGGCCGCGATCGCCAATCTGCGTGCGACGGCGGAAAACGTGCCGCGTGAAGAGTTCGACGCGGCGGTGCGGCTGATCGCCGATCCCCGGCGGCCGTTGCATCTGCTTGGCGGCCGCTTCACAGACGCGATCGCCGCCTATATGGCGGCGCATCTGCGCGTGCTGCGCCCGCAGGTGCAGCACATCGAGGGCCAGCCGGCGGCGTGGTTCGACCGGCTGCTCGACATCGGCAAGCAGGACGTGATCGTCCTGTTCGACATAAGGCGCTATTCCGACGATCTGATCGGCTTCGCCGAGCGGGCGGCGGGGCGTGGCGCCCGTATCATCCTGATCACCGACCAGTGGCTGTCGCCCATCTCCAAGGTCGCCCGCCACGTCCTGCCGGCGCATGTGCCGGCGCCGTCCGTGTGGGATTCGAGCGCCGGCCTGCTCCTGCTCGCCGAGGCGCTGACGGCCGCGGTGGCAGAGCAGGGCGGCGCCGCGAGGGGCCGGCTGGAGGCGCTGGAGCGCCTCCGCCGCGGCGGTTGAGGACGGGTTCCACAAGGCACCTTCCTTCACCTCTCCCATGGGGAGAGGTCGACGACCACAGGTCGGCGGGTGAGGGATTCAGGCCTCAGCGGACGGATCTCAACCCCCTCACCCGGAGCTTCGCTCCGATCTCTCCCTATGGGAGAGGTGAAGACATCTTAGTCGGTCGTCTCGCGCCAGGCCGTCGCATAGGCCGCGAGGTCGTGGCCGAGCGGGGCGGCGGGCTCCGCGTCCGGCAGCCCGGCGCCGACGCCTTCCGGGCCGTTCGCCAGCAGCGCTGCGCCTTCCGTGGTGCCGGTGGTGTCGGTGCGGGCGATGACCGGCCGTCCGACAATGGTCGTCAGCGCCGACAGATACAGCGCGTTGCGCGAGATCGGGCCCTCGACGACGATCGGGCCGGCGGCGCCGGTGAGCTGCAGGCAGGCTTCGGCGACGAGCGCGCAATAGAGGCTGGCCGCCGCCACCTTCTCGCCGGGTGACAAGGTCGCCGGGTCGTGGCTCCAGTGCCCTTCGCGAAACGCGAAGGGGCCGGTGCCGGGCGCGAAGGACGGCAGCGCCATGATCTTCTCGTCGATGACGCGAGCGATCTCCGCCTCGGTCGGTACTGCCTTCGAATCCTCGGTCAGGATCGAATATTCGCGACCGGCCATGAAGCGGGCCGAGGGTATGGCGCGGCCGAGCGCGTCGACATTGGCGAGGCAGTCGCGCGCCGGGTCGAGATCGGCGATCGAGCCGCCGACGGCGAAGAAGATCATCCAGGTCCCGGTCGAGATCACCGAGAACGGTGCGCGCCGGCGCAGGATGTGCGGCAGCAGGCTGGCGTTCGAATCATGGATTCCGGCGACGACGCGACAATCGGGCGGCAGGCCTGTCTTCGCCGCGAGCTCCGGCTTGATGGTGCCGGCCGTGTCCCACGGGCGCACCAGCGGCGCGAACAGCTTCGACCAGCCATGGTCGTCGGCGAGGCGCGAGAAGGTGCCGGCCTCGGGGTTCCAGAGATCGGTGTGGCAACCGAGCGTGGTCGGCTCGCTGACGGCGACGCCGGTCAGCCGCCAGACCCAGAATTGCGGGTAGAACAGGATTGTCTTCGCGCGGCTGAAGGCGGAGGGATAGGTCCGCTCCTGCCAGAAAAGCTGCCGCCCGACATTGAGGCCGCCCGGCAGGTCCGGCGATAGCGTCTCCCAGAAGGCGCCGCGCTGGGTGCGGTAGATCTCGGCGACCGAATCCGGTCCCTTGAACTCATAATCGAGGATCGGCATGACCAGGTCGTGGCCGTCGGTGACCGCGATCGCCGCGCCATGCGTCGTGGTCGAGATGCAGCCGATCTCGGCTTCGGCGGCGAATTCGGTCAAGCCGGCGAGGATCCATTTCCAGATCCGCTCGACGTCGAAATGCGGATAGAGCCCCTCGGTCAGGACCTCGTTGACGGTGGTGCGGAGCGCGATGATCTCGCGGGTCGCCTCGTCGACCAGCGCCAGCTTGGCGTTGGTCTTGCCGATGTCGATGACGACGGTGGCCCTGGGTTTTGCGGCGGTCATGTTGGCGGCGCTCACGGCAGATGGAAGACGGTTTCGAGCGGCGTGGCGATCGGCTCGTTATTGGGGTGCGAGGCCATGATGTCGGCCATGTAGGCCCACCAGCGCTGCATGACGGGATGGCTCGGCAGCGCGTCCATGCCGTGGTCGTCGGTTCGCCACAGCACGCCGAACAGCGTCGAGGTCTCGCGGTCGAGATGGATCGAATAGTCCGAGACGCCGGCTTCCTTCAGCAGCGCCGACAGCTCCGGCCAGATCTCGTCGTGGCGGCGCTTGTATTCGGCTTCCTGGCCCGGATGAAGCTGCATCTTGAAGGCGTATTTCTGCACGGAAGTCTCCTGGGCCGATGGCTGCACGAGTCCAAGCGACCATAACAGTTCAGGGGGCAAAGGGTGATGACGGCGCTCAGCTTTCCGCCAGCTTCTTCCACAGCGCCGCATAGGCGGCGAAATCGCCGCCGAGCGGTTCGGCCGGCGCCGGGTCGGGCGCGGCGGCGTGGGGATGGTCCGGGCCGTCGGCAAGCAGCGCCGCGCCTTCCGTCGTTCCCGTGGCGTCGGGACGGCCGATGACGGGACGGTCGACCAGCGCCGCCAGCGCCGACAGGAACAGCCGGTTCTTGGCGAAGGGGCCCTCGATCAGCACCGGTCCCTGCGCGCCGGTCAGGGTCAGGCAGGTTTCGGCGACGAGCGCGACATAGAGGCTGGCGGCGGCGGTGCGTTCGCCGGGCGGGAGCGTCGCCGGGTCGATCGACCAGCTGCCCTTGCGGCGTCCGAACGGGCCGTTGCCGGCGACGAAGCCCGGCAGCGCCATGACGCGGCGCTCGATCACGGAACGGGTGTCCGCCTCGGAAGGCTCGGCAGCCTTGCCCTCGGTCAGGATCTCGAACTCGCGGCCCGCCATCGACATGGCGGAAGGCACCGGCCGGGCGAAGGCGTCGGCATAGGCGAGGCCGCCGCGCTCGGGATGCAGGTGGTCGAGGCTGCCGCCGGCGGCGAACGAGATCATCCAGGTGCCGGTCGAGATCACCGTGAAGGGCAGGGGCCGTGCCAGGATGTGCGGCAGCAGGCTGGCGTTCGAATCGTGGATGCCGGCGACGACGCGGCACTCCGGCGACAGCCCCGTCCGCTCCGCGATCTCCGGCAGCACCGGGCCTACCGTGTCCCAGGCAGCGAGGCGGGGTGGAAACAGCGCCGTCCAGCCCTGCTCGTCGGCGAGCCGCGAATAGGTCTGGTCGCGGCCGTTCCAGAGGTCGCTATGCGCGCCGAACGAGGTCGCCTCGGCAACCCGCTTTCCGGTCAGCCGCCAGACCCAGTATTGCGGGTAGGGGACGATCGCCTTCGCTTTGGCGAATTCCGCCGGGAAGCGTCGCGCCAGCCAGAACAATTGCCGCCCGGCATTGAGGCCGCCCGGCAGGTCGGGCGACAGGATTTCTGCAAAATCGCCGCGTGCGGAACGGTAGTCGTCGGCGAACTCGTCCGGGCCGGGATGCTCGTAGTCGAGCACCGGCAGCGCCAGCCCGTCCTCGCCGAGCACCGCGATCGCGGCGCCATGCGTCGTCGTCGAGATCGCCGTGATCTCGGCCTCCCTGGAAAACTCGGCCAAGCCTTCGAGGAACCAGTCCCAGATGCCGTCGACGTCGAAATGCGGATAGGGCGGGCCCGGCCGGACCGTGTTCCTGCGGGTGCGGATGGCGAGGATTTCGCGCGTGTCGAGGTCGAGCAGCGCGAGCTTGGCGTTCGACTTGCCGATGTCGAGGACGGCGACGGCCTTTTGCATGATGCGGTCCGTCAGCGCTTCGAGGCGCCGGCAAGCGAGCGGCGATAGATCTCCGCGTCCCAGGTCACCAGCTCCTGCTCCTCGTCGATGGTGAGGAAACGGAGCGGCGCGTCGGCGGCGATCCGTCCCGTCACCTCGGCGAGCGCCCGGGCGAGCGCATCGCCGCCGCGCAGCACGTCGCGGTGGATCAGCACGCCCTTGCCGGGGACGGCGAGAAGCATCGGCGGCAGCGCCGCGCGCTTGGCGACGGCGGCGGGCGTATCGCCTTCGGCCAGCACCGCCGTGCCGCTGCCGAGGAAGACGACGTGGTCGGGATAGAGCGTGCCGCGCGCCGCGATGGCGAGGCGGGCCGGGTCCGTCGCGGTCGCGTGCGCGGCGGGATCGTCCGGCAGGCGATAGGGCGAGCCCTCGGCCAGCGCCTGCAGCGCCCCGAGATCGCCTGCCGGCGCCGGGCGTGCCGGTTCGGCCAGCGCCTCGCCGACGCGCTCGATGAGCCGGACGGCCGCCTCGAGCGTGTCGGCGGCGACGATCAGGCCGTGATTGCCGAGCAGGACGACATTGGTGCCGGGCGGCGAGACCGCGTCGATCTCGCGCGCCAGCGGCAGGCCCGGCTTCACATAGGGCACATAGGACCAGATGATGCCGTCGAGCCCGTCGAGCCGGGCCGCGATCTGGTCGCGCGCGTCGGCGCGCGCCACCCGCGCGACCGTCTCGACGCAATGGATGTGCAGCACCGCGTCCTGCGGCAGCACGGCATGCACCGAGGTTTCCACCGAGGGGCGCAGGCCAAGCGGATTGGCATCGGCGACGACGAAATCGGTCGCCTTGGCGGCGCGCTCGTCATTGGCGTGGATGGCGTCGAGGAGCGGCGGCAGCGAGACCGGCAGGAAGATGTCGCGTTCCTCCGCCTCGGCGAGCCAGGTGCCGGAGGCCTTGACCCAGAGCACGCCGTCGCGCTTCAGCGAGGTATTGCCGCCGGCGGCCTGCGTGCGCAGCGGATCCTTGCCGAGGCGGGCCGAGAACCGGCGAAGGGAGGCGAATTCAGGGTCGTCTTGCAGCGTCGTCAAAGGTCCGGCTCCGGTGGGCATGCGATGGGCAGTCGATGGCAGTTTCGTGAGGTGGAGGCGCCGAGCCGCGCTTTTTTCACCTCTCCCGTGGGGAGAGGTCGGCGCGAAGCGACGGGTGAGGGGTTGCGATCCATCCGATGATGCCTGACCCCCTCACCCGCCGGCCTGCGGCCGTCGACCTGTCCCACGGGAGAGGTGAAGGGTAGGAGCGACTTCATGCGATTGTGCGGCTCTCTCCAAAAAGCAACGCGAGGCAGGGCAACCCTGCCTCGCGTCCTGGCCTCGACTAGAAGTCGAAGTCGTTGATGTTTTCCTTGGTGAAGGTGTACGGCGCGCCGAGCAGGATCTCGGAACCGTTGATCACCTGGAGTTCGCCGAGCTTGCCGGCCTTGACCGAGGTCGCGCCCGGCTTCAGGTCGCCATCGGCGGTGGCGCGCAGGACCTGCATCGCGGCATAGCCGAGATCGACCGGGTTCCACAGCACGACCGACTTGACGCAATCCTTGGCGACATAGGGCTTCATGGCGTTCGGCGTGGCGAGGCCGACGACGGCGACCTTGCCGCACTGGCCGGCCTGGGTGACCGCCTCGGCCGAGGCCGGGGTGGCGACCGAGGTCATGCCGAAGATGCCCTTCAAGTCAGCGCCATGCTTGTTGATCAGCGTGGTGGCCTGGTTGAAGGACAGGACGTTGTCTTCCTGCGCCTCGACCGTCTCCAGCCACTTCATGTTGGGATGGCACTTCTCCTGGTAGGCCGCCATCTCGGAGATCCAGCGCGCCTGGTTCGGCGTGGTGAAGGTCGAGGTGACGATGGCGAACGAGCCGTCCTCGCCGATTTCCTTCGCCATGTTGTCGACCAGCGCCTTGGCGATGCCGTTGAACTCGGCCTGGTTGACGAACCACTGGCGGGCGTCCGGCTCGGAGTTGGCGTCATAGCCGACGACGTTGATGCCGGCGGCGAGCGCCTTCTTCAGCACGGGTGCGATCGCGACCGGGTCGTTGGCGGCGAACAGGATGCCGTCGACGCCGGACGTGATGTAGTTGTCGATGAACGAGATCTGCTGGTCGATATTGGCCTGCGTCGGGCCGTCGGTCTTGGCGTCGACATTGCCGAGTTCCTTGGCGGCGTCGGCGATGCCCTTCGAGGTGGCGTTGAAATAGCCGATGCCGATCAGCTTCGGCACGTCGACCACCTTGATCTGCTTGCCCTTGCGGTCCGGCGCATTGGTCGGCACGCCGCCGTCATAGGGCTTGGCCTCGACCTTGCCCGGCGTGCCGTCGCAGGCGAGCGGGTTGGTCGGCAGGTCGTCGCCGCCGGTCCAGGTCGCTGCGAAGGCGGCGCTGCTGACGCCGAGGCTGAGCCCGAGTGCCAGGGCTACGGTTCTCTTCAACATTGCTCTTCTCCTCCAAAATGACGTCGGGGCCTTTGTTGTTACGGCGAGACCCTTCCATCCCCTCCAGATTCAGCCGTCGCCTTCGCGGCTGAAGAGATTGCTCGCGACGATCGCGAGGATGAGCACGAGGCCGATGACGACGATGGTGCCGTCGCCCTTGACCCCGGACAGAGCGAGACCGTTCTTCAGCGCCTGCATCAGGATCAGGCCGAGGACGGTGCCGATGATGGTGCCGCGGCCGCCGAAGATCGACGTGCCGCCGAGAACCACCGCGGTGATGACATCGAGCTCGAGCCCGGTGCCCATGTCGGAGCGCGTCGTCGAGACGCGCGAGACGAAGATGCCGCCGGCGAGCCCGGCGACGAGGCCGGAGGCGGTGTAGATCAGGAGCTTGGTGCGATCGACGCTGATGCCCGAGAAGCGCGCGCCGGTCTCGTTGGCGCCGGCCGCATAGG
>NZ_JBBCUO010000007.1:0-472143 GCF_037147815.1 Kaistia sp. MMO-174
ATCGTCGACAAAGGGATCGACGAAGATGCCGCGCTTGGCGACCGGATCCTTGCCGTCGATCGACCGCTTCAGCTTTTCCATCGACACCACGTCGATCAGGTCGATCAGCCGATTGTAGTAACGCCACTGCTCGGCATAGGGCACGGCGCGGACGCCGCTGTTCACGATGCCGGGCTTACCGGTCCATGTGTTGGTGACGGTGCAGAGCGGCAGCAGGTCTTCGGCCGGCACCGGCGCCACCGGGCGCGAGCGCGCCGAGAGCCCCTTTACATAGACGGGCAGGCCATCCTGATCGAGGCAGAGCAGGTCGATGCGCGGCAGCTTCCAGTCATAGGTCAGGAAGACGTCGGTGCCGGTGACGCCCCCCGACAGCGTGACGCTATCGTCGGCGACAGCGGCCGGCGTCACCGCCACCAGATAGCGATACTTGACCGTGTAGCTCTGGCCCGAGCTCGGCTCGGCGCCGCCCGGCGCCCAGGAGATCGAACCGCCGGAGAGATTGTAATCGGTGCCGGCCGTGTAGGTCGTCGCGCCCGACTGCACCTCGATGATGGCGCGCGGATTGTCCTTGTCGAGCAGGTCGGACGTGTTCGCCGGCGTGCCGCGCGTCTTGGTTTCCGTCACTTCCTTGGTGATCATCGCAACCGCCAGGGCCGAGAGCGGCGCATGGTTCAGAGCGATCACCGCCGTGCCGGTGCCGGCATCGTCGAAGGTATGCGGCTCGCTCTGGGCCGAGGTGAGATCATAGAGCTCGGCCTCAGCGTAGCGCAGCGCGTTGAGGCGCGTGGTCTTGAATCCGTAGATGTTAGCGATGCCTTCCTCGATCGAGAAGACCTGGTCGCCCGCCTCCTTGCCGAGCGCTGTCACCCGGCAGCCCTGGACGATGTAGTTGCCATGCGCCTGGTAGTCGTAGACCGCGATCACCCTGACGACGCCGGAGAGCGTCGGCGGCGGGCTCTGGTCGAGCACGGTGCCATTGCGCAGCAGGTAGACGGCGATCAGGTCGCCGGCCTCGCCATCACCCGACCGGCCCCAGGCAACGGTCTCGGCGACCCTGGCGGAGCCGCCTTCGCCCTCGGCCTCGGAGCCCGGATAGAGGCCGAGCAGATCCGGGTCCTCGACCGAGGTGACAACGGTCGAAACGATGCGGATGCCGATGACGATGTCGCCGGTCATCGGCACGTCGGCGAGCACGGCTGCTGCAACGTCGCGGACATCGCCGCGCGCATAGACCCGGCCGGCGGCCAGCTGGACGGAGCCGCCGGCGACGTCGACGACGATGTCGCCATCGGCGATGCGGTCGCCATCCGAGGCAACCAGGTCGCCGACGCGGCGGTGCCGCCGCTCGACGATCGTCTGGATGTCATTCAGGTCGGCCGCCTCGGCGAAACGGTCCTCGCGCCCGACGACGCGCTGCCAGAGCGGCTTGTGCTGCGCCCGGTCATAGGCAGCCGGAAGCCCGGAGGGATCGGAGAAATCGGTCATCAGAACCTCAACAGGAAGCGCACGCGCTCGCGCACGGTGCGGCCGAATTCGATATCGAGCGGTGTCAAGGCGATCTCCGGCAGGCCGGCATCGAGCTCGCCGGTGCCGAGCCAGAGCGCGCCCGGCCGGGCAGGATCCGCAGGCTCGGCGGCGAGGATCAGCGAGACGGCGGCGGCCGTGCTGCCATAGCCTTCGCCGAAGTCCGTCAAGGCCTCGACCAGCATCATCTCGGCGCCGGTTGCCGCCGGCGCGAAGCGCAGGCCGCCGAACGAGTAAGGGCCGGTAGGATCGACGACGACGCGCTGTTGCACCTTTGCCCGGCGGTAGCCGATCACAGCGCCACCGGCATCGCGGAAACAGGCCCAGGCCGTGCCGGCCGGAACGGCAAGCAGCATCAGCTCGGAGCGGGCATCGCCGCCAAACGCGTCCCAGGCGAGATCCGGCCATTCGATATCCAGCCACGGCACCTCGCCGTCACCGGTCGGCTCGATCCAGACGCCGAGGGCGGTCAGATCCGCCTCCGTCATGGCGTGGTCAAAGCTGTAGGTCCGCCCGAATGACCACTTGGCGCCGTCCGTGCGCAGCCGGGCTCCCGACGAGGAACTCCAGCGCGCCTCGGACCAACGCTTCCGGCTGTATTCCAGCGGACGGATGTCGTAGCCGGCGAAGCCGCGCCAGAACACCGAGCGAAGCGGCGTCGAAAGGTTGGCGACGCCGTCGATCGGATCGAGGTCGTCCTCGTCGTCGCGGACGCGGTCGAGCGCGAGCTGAAACAGGTTCCAGCGCGATCGACGGACGGCCGCCTCCTCGATCGCGGCGGTGTAGCCGAGCCAGCCGAGCGCGCGATCGACCGCCGCCGGCGTGCCGCGAACACGGGTCCAGGCGACGCCCTCCCGAAGCAGGTCATAGAGGTTCGGCACATAGGGCGTCAGCTCGCCAAGGCCGTACTCGTAGACGAGAAAAGGAAGGAAGGACGGCGGCGGCGTGAACTTGATGCCGGATAGGCTGGTGATCGCACCGTCCAGGCGCGGCGTGACGTCGATCGCTTCCGACAGCGCCCGCTCGAAGGCCGTGGAAGACGTCGGCAGCAGATGCACCGCCGCCGTCATCGATCCCGCCCCATCATCGTCAGGTCGACGGCGCCGAGCGCGACGGCGCGGCCCGGCAGCACGACGACGGTCTCGGCCGGCGCCAGGATCTCGACCCGCTGCACGCCCGTCTTCATCAGCCGGGCCAATAGCCATTCGCGCGTCAGGTCGAAGCCGAGACCGCCCTCGGCAGCCCAATCCGCCCGCAGCGCCGCCGGCAGGGCCGCAACCAGCGACCCGGCCGCATCCGGCAGCAGCCAGATGCGCGCCGCGACATCGATCGTGTCGGTGACGGCGGCGATCACACGGATCGTGTCATTGACCATGCGGACGGCCGCGTTCTCGATCGCCTCGGAAACGAGGGCGAGCAGCCCGGCATCGGCGACGCCATTATTGTCGGCGGCGACCACGGCGATCTCGATTTGCGGCGTGGTGCCGACGCGGTAGACGGCCGCGTCCGCGACCCGCAGCGAGGCGCCGAGCGCGACGGCGCGATAGCGCGGCTCGGTGCCGCCAGTCGAACGGCCCTGGACCGCGAGCAGGGTGCGCAGGCGAAAACGCTCGTCGCCCTCGTCCGGTAGCCGCACCGCGTCATAGAAGGCGGCGAGATGGTCGAGATCCGCGCCGCGCGCGAAAGCCAGAAGATTGGCCCGCACGGCATCATTGACCCGGGCGCGAAGCAGCATCTCGCGATAGGCGGCGGCCTCGGCGACGATCTTCACCGGGTCGGTCTCCAGGCCGCCGACGTCATAGGCGATGCCGGCCGCGTCGAACCGGCTCTGGGCGTCCGCCATGATCTCGACGAGGATCGCCTCGAAATCGAGCGTCTCGATCGCCTCGGGCGGCGGGAAAGTGGCGGGGTCGATGGTGCTCATGCCGCCTCGCTTACAATCACGAAGCCGTTGTCATTCGCGGCCGCCGTCATGGTCGTATTCCGGGGCTCGGAAAGCGAATAATCGCCAAGATGGCCGCGCGGATAGAAGATGCCCGAGAGGACGAACATGAACACGCCGTCGCGGCCGCCCTTGATGAGATCGATGGTCTGCAGCCGGAAGCCCGGCTCCCATTTCGCCAGGGCGTCAGCGATGGCGACGTAGAGTTCGAGCAGGATGCGCCGCGTGGCATTGGCGTCCTGCAACTGGGGCACCGTGCTTCCGAAGGTGCGGCGCATGACGCGGCTCTCGATACGGGTCGACAGGATCATGCCGATGCTCTGGACGCAGTGCGCCCAGCCGGTGATGACCCTCCAAGTGTTTCGATCGATCCCAGTCCGAGCCATCGCCGCAGCCTTACTTGCCAGCGCTTCGAGCGGGCTTCGAAGCCGGCTCGACGGGCGCCTTTTCGTCAGCCGGCCGGATCGACTCGAGAAGCAGCTCGTATCGCGCCTGAGCCTCGGTCAGAGAGATGGGATCTCCCGCAGTGACGCGCTTGCCGGCCACATGGGAGCCGGCCTTGTCCGTGACGATGTAGTCGGTCTTTTCCATAGTTTTCTCCTTCAGACCAAGACGCCGTCGGCGCCTTCGTTGTTCGTGTCGCCATCGGTGTCCTTGCTGCCTTCGAAGACGACCTTGCGGGTTCCATTGTTCAGCTTCGTCTTGCCATCGGTGACGATCTCCTCGCCCTGCAGGAGGATGTGCCTGCCCTTCAGGATGATGTTGTCGCCGTCGAGCGTCACGAACGACTTGCCGTTGGTGATAACTGCCGCGCTGTCCTGGTCGGTCGGACGAGGCGCGTCCTCGGCGTAGGAATCGCGGACAGCGATCGATGCGGAACCCAGCTCGCCCGTCGGCGAAAACACGCGCATGGGCTCGCCGATACCGATTGGAAAATGGGTCGAAATCCCGCCGAAGCGAGCGCCGGCCGCCTCCTGGACCTGCACCCAGGGCGAAAGGAATTTCTTGCCGTTGGCGTCCTGGCCGAACTCGATACGAACGCGCTTGCCGTCGACGGCAGCCACTCGGCCGGTCATCTGGCTCGTGGCAAAGCGGCGGCTCAGGTCTTCGAGATCCTTGCGGACGGAACGCAGCTCACGGGCCAGGCGCATCGTCGCCCCCGTCCTGCTCTTCGTCGAAGATGAACAGCTGCGCCGGCGCCTCGGGATCGGCGTCGAAGACGCCTTCGCCGATCCGATGCAGTTTCTGCTCCCACTGAACCGCCAGCAGGGAGACGCCCTTGTCGTCGGAAAGCACCGAGGTGAGCGGTTCGAGGCGCACCTTCATCGGCACACCCAGTCCCTGAAGGCCCCAGAATTGCGCCTTGCTATCGGCCAGGACCGCGATCGCCTCACCGATCGACCACGCTTGATGTTCCCGTTCCGCCTTCTTGCCTTTCGTGACAACAAAGGCGGCGACCCTGGTGAGGGCCGATGGCGAGCTATCGGCGCCACGGTCGATGTGGGCGCTGAGGATGCCGACGACGACGAAAGCGCCGCGACCCGTGACGCGCGCGAGGTCATCCAGGTTGAAACGGCCGAGCTGCCACGTCGCCTCGGTGACCGACGGAACGTCGGCCTTGATCGACGCGGCCACAGCCATGGCGAACGTGACGACGCGGCTCACGGTGTCGCTCCCTCGCCGGCGACAACGGCGAGGAAATCGAGCACCGTCGCCTCGATCTCCTCCCGGTCCTCGCCGGAGACGCCGAGATAGGGTCTCGCCGGGATGGTCACCTTCTTGCTGAAGACGAGCTGGCTGCCGACCACGAAGCGGAGAGCCTGGGCATTCTTGGGAACGATGGTACCGCCGAGCTGGTGGATGCGCGCATAGACCAGTCCGCTGCCGACCGCGACCTGGTCGCCCTCGACAGCAAAATCGATCGAATTCGCCAGCGTCCCCTCCTTGAGCAGGATGGACGTGCCGGCGCGGTTGGGTGCCCAAGGTTGACCGTCGGGGCCAGTCTTCGTTTCCCGGATGCGTCGGCGGGTCTGCTCCTGCACCAGGCGACCGAGGCCGTCGAGCAGCTCTGAGCGCTCCAGCGACGCTAGATGCTCGATTGGACCGGCGGCCGTCGCCAGACCGACGACGTCGACTGTGATCGCGGCGCCAGCCATCAGTAGTTCCTCCGGGGGCGCCCGAAGACGGCCGCGCCGGTGGGGCCGCCGGCACCGGTCTCGGCGTTCGACGGCTCGGCCTGGCCGAGACCGGCCTTGCCGGCCGCAATGTCGCGCAGCCAGGCGATCGCGCGCTCGTAGCGCTTCGTGATTTCGTCGGTCAGGCGGTCATGCGTATTGCAGAGCGTGTAGACGATGATGTCCACGGACACCGACACGAGGAAATCCGGGACGACGCCGAGCGGCAGCGCGTAGCGGACGCCAAGATAGGAGTCGATGTGCGAGGCGGCCTGGCTGGTTGCGGCCTCGATCGCGGCGTTGGCGACCTGGTCGGGCTCGGCCGTGTCGGCTTCCTGGTCAGGCAGGATCGCCGCCAGGAACGGCACGCCGTAGAGCTGCTCGATGTCGGCACGAGTCGAATAGGTCATTTTGCCACCATCACGGTGGAGGCAGCTTGGCCAGCCCAGAACACGGTCTCCTGCAGGCGGCGCTTGGCCAGCGTCCCGGTGGCCTTGTCGGGCAGTCCGTCAAGGACGTCCCACAGCCCTTCGGCAGCGAAGGTGATCACCTGCAGAGGATCGCACTGCTCGGCAGACAGACCTCCGGAAAACCCAGCCGGCAACATGTTCGAGAAGGGATTGCCTGTGGTCATGTCTGCCTCATGGATCAAAGTGCCCCCGGCCGACCAGTGGGGCGGCCGGCCGGAGGTATCTCGCCGTACGGATCGCAAGAGCGGGCCGCCGTACGGCCGAGCATTCAAAAGAGGGTCGAGGCCGGACGCTGTTCGCGCCTGGTCGAGAGGCGGGGATCGGATTCGATCGCGTCGATCTCCTCCTGCCGAAGGATCGAGATCGGCAGGGGCATCGGCTCCGGGCCGAACCGCAGACCGGCGCGGCGGGCGCCCTTCAGCGGCCCGGTGACGACCAGGACGGCGATCAGTTCGATAGCTTCGTCGACACCGACGCCGAGCACGACGGAACCATCGGCGGTGGCGTTGGCGAGCAGTTCGCCGTCGAGCGACAGATCGCCGGAGGTGCTTTCGCCGGCCGGCGCGCCGCTGGTCGAAGCTTGGTCGTTCTGCGTCGTGTCGCCGACGATCGGCTCGGCCGGCTGGCCTTCACCAGCGTCGAGGGCGTCGCGGTCATCGCCGGCGGCGCGATCGGATTCGTCTCCGCCGGCGAGAAGATCGGTAGCCGTGCTATCGGCCGTCGCCACCGAGTTCGCGTCGTCGACGATCGCGGCGGTGACCTCGCCCTCCGCCGCGTGGCGCTGGGCGACATCGTCGGTCGATCCTTCGCGGCTCGGCGCGGCAGCCGTCGAACTCTGACCGATGGTCGGCTGTGCTTTCGCGGGCCTTGCAGCCTTGGACTGTGCGAGACGTCTGGTCGTCATGATGGATCCCCACTGCGCGGTTTACCGACGGCCCCGGCGGAACCGGGGCCGCTAGAAAGCCGCGCCGATCAGGCCAGCCAGGGGCAGACAAGCACCTCGGCGGTACCCCGCCACTCGTTGGTCTCGCCGTTGGCGCCCAGCTCGTTGTTGACGATCTTGAGTGCCGCGCTCTCCTGCCCCGGCGCGACGACGAGCAGCTTCGGAGTGATGCCGAGCGGCCGACCATAGTCGCCCTTCATGCTGCCGAGCGCGGCGCGGGCCGTGGCATAGTGGGCGGCGTCGAGGGGCTGCTTCGAGCCCCAGGCGAACTGCCAGAAACCGAACCCGACATTGTGGCGGGCATCGACGCCGTAGACGAACTCTTTCTTCGAGAAGACATTCTCGTCGTCGGGGTTATCGCGGGCGACGAAGTTCCAGTCCTTGCGCTTCTGGAACAGGATCGGCTTCAGCGCGCGCGAGTCATCGATCAGGAACCAGGGCGCGCCCGAACCACCGTCGGTGTTTGCCACCGAGACTTCGTCCCCGTCTTCGTCGAGCACCGGATGGTCCGTGTCGAAGAAATACTGGCCATCGTAGCAGGCGGTCGAGAAGCCGTTCTTGAGCAGGCCGAAGATCAGCAGCTCGCGATGGGCAGCGGTGGAAGCGCCCATCTCCTGGAACAGCGGCGAATAAATGCCGACGTTGTCATCCTCGATGTCGTCGCGGCTGACGCCGATGGTCAGCTCGAACGATCGATTCTTGATCGTATAGTCCGATGCCTCGACGCCCTGGATTACGCGCTCGCCGATCCACTCGCGGACGTTCGGGATCTTGCCGAGCCAGCCATATTCGTTGGCCTTGGTCGACGACGGCACTTCCGTCGCGACGCGCAAAGAGAGCGGCGCTGCCTGTCCGAGGCCGCCCTGGAATGACGCCTTGAACGAGACGCCGAGGTTTCGGAGGTTGGTGGAATTGATCAGCATGGTGTCTCGTTCCTGGTGTGGGGTTAGCCGACCTTGACCCAGACGCCCTGGGCATCGACGTCGAAGACGGTGCCGGCGGCGGAACGGGTGCCCGTCCCGTCGGTCTTGGCGACGGTGTGGTCGTCGACGATGTAGGCGGTCTTGCCGATCTCGGTGGCGGCGATGGCATCGGCCGCGGCCGAATTGTCGAAACGGAAGGTGCCGGCCCGCGTGCGGGCGCGGTCGCCGATCTCGGCGGTTTCCTCGGCGACGCCAAGGGCGATCAGACCCGTCGCCGTCTTGCCGGGCTTGGCGGCGCCGGCTTCGAGCACGACGAGCGCGCCCTGAAGGATCCGCGCCGCCGCAACGGGCTCGCGGACCTGAGGATTGTCACGCCGGGGCGTGTTGCGGGGGGAAGTCAACGCGGCCATGAGGGTCGGTCCTTGTTGGTTGGGGCTCAGCCGAGCGCCTTGAGGAAGTCAGCCTCGGAGACGCCGGTCTGCGCGCAGAGCGCCTTCTGCTCGGCCGTGAGCTGGCCGGTGGCCACAGGCGGGGTACCGCCCTTGTCGGAGACCTGGGCGAGGCCGAGCGGGGGTAGCGTCGCGAACAACGCGTCGACCTCGGCGGGGCGCTCGCGGGCCAGCGCGAGGTAGTGATCCTTGGAGACCGGCGCGATCTTCCCGGCCGCGATCGCGGCATCGACGGCAGCCGTGGCTTTCGCTTCGGCGGCTGCCTTAGCGTTGTCTTCGAGCTTCGTTTCCGCCGTCGAGGCGCGAGCCAGCGCCAATTCCAGATCCGCCTTCGGCACGAACTTGGTCGGATCCGGCTGCTGGACGGCGGCGGTTGCCGTCTGCAAATCGCCGCGCAGCTTGCCGATCGCGATGACAGCGTCGGCGGTGGTGGCGCCGGCGGCCAGGCCGAGCGCGTCGAGGAGAGCTTTTTCCATGTCGGGATCCGAGGTTGTGCCGGAAGCGAGTGCCGGCAGGGTGGTGATCGCCGGGCGGTTCACGAGGCCGGCGCCGAGCAGCCGGCGAATGTGGCCGCCGGAGTCGTGAAGGAAGGAAGGGGAGACGTAGCGATAAGACTTGCTCTCGACCGACGCTCGGCCGGCCTCGGTCCAGGTCACATGTGCCCAAACCGCGCCATCGCGGACCTCGACCTGGTCGATCCAGCCAGCGGCGGGCGCTTGTTCGCCCTTCGGGGCTTTGTGATCGGCGGCATGCTCCCAGTCGATCGGGAGATCTACGCCTCGCAGCGACTTGTCGGCGACCTGGGCGGGATCGTCGTTAACCCACTGCCGGCCATCCTGCGCAGATATCAGCCCGGCCGGAAACAGCATGATCCACTCGGGCGCCTTGCCGTCGGCGCCGAGAGACGAGAGAATCGTGGTGGATGCGGTTGCGAGCTTCATGCCGGCGAATGTGCCGGGCGCAGCTTCGAGCAGCATTGCGGACCGATGTCCGCAGGCCCGGATCGGCCGATGCGTCGAAGCACCGGCATCATAGCCGATTATTTATGCGCTCGAAGCGGTTTCTAAGGGGGCTGGACGGCCTCAGCGGGATTTTGCGACCATTCGTGCGGCCGGAGCGCATCTCGGCGCCCTGGACGTTCTCCGGCGCTATGACGTCCTTGGGCTCTCAATTCGATGCAAGGGGGATAGAATGACCAAGGATGCGATTGTCATTGAAATCATAGAAACTGCCGTAAAGAGCCGCCGGATCAATCACCCGGTAACCGATGCCGGCACGATCCAAGACCGGATCTTCAACCCCAACGAAGCTAGCGAAGACGTGGGGAAGGCGATCCTCATCGCCCTGAACCAGGCCGGTTATGAGATAGTGAAAAAGGCCGACTAGAGAGGCGAGTTGCGATCGCGGCTCGTGTTCCTATATTGAGGGTGCTCCCGGAATTGCCTGCCCGGACATCTGGCCGGAGGCGGTGCGGCCGCCGCCTCGGGAGCGGCTCATCTATCCCGCTATCGTTGGAAGCTTACCGTTGGCCAACGACGTTGCCGCGAGCAATATTGTCCACGGGACCAGAGCCAGGCAGACAGCGAGAGTTGCGTCCTTCAGATAGCGGTACTTCGCCGAGACAATTTCGGAGTTTCGCCAGATCTGCCGAATAATCTCCACTTTCAGGCTCTGCTCGGAAATCGAGACATAGCGAGCCAGATACTCCTCTTCCTTCAAACTGGATATCGCCTGGAAGTAGACAAGCGAGTTGGCTCCGCCCCGAAGGTGGGGGTAGGTACACCAATAGAGATTGATGAACGTCGCGGACATCAGGACGGCAAAGACAATCCCTGGCACCGCGATCCACCAATGGTGAAGGTCGGGCACGGTGATATTCACCGCCGCTACCGCAATTTGCGCGGACGAGATCGCAAAGAGCGCTGAGACCTTGGCGTCAATCCGGGGAAAGAATGCCTGGACGCGGTCCAGTTGCCGCTCGGCGGCCTCGAGCCCAATGGGATCCGTCATAGTTGCCAAGACCAGTGTGAACGATAGATGCTTGCGCTGTTCATGGCCGTCCACGTCTGCGCCTCCCACATTGGGCGCCCGTCGATAGATGTCTTCGCTATTGTTGCCATTTGTTCGAACACTGCGGCAGTGATCCAGCTGGGGTAGTCGTGATCCAGGGCACACAGCTTTGCCGCCCAGTTTGCCGCGCGCCCTATCCAAACCAGATCGTTGGAACCTCGGATGCCGGCACGAGCGACCAGAATCTCAGATGTGTCGATCCCAACCGTGTGTTTGAGGGCGTACGGGCGGTCTGGGTACTGTTTGTTATAGGCAGGCTGGATGATGTTCTTGCATGCCCAGTTGATTTTAAGCGCGGTTCGGGCCGCCTGGGTGTTCTTCAAATCACCGATGTAAACCGCCATAACTCGGTCCCCATCGTAGGCGGTTATGGCTCCGTTCTCAGATCGAATGATCCTGGCGGCGCACTGCAAAAACGTCTTGTAGATTTCAGCGGCCAAAGCAGCGGGATAGCTGTCGACCAGTTTCGTCGATTCCGACAAATCGGCGTACAGAACCGTAGCGGTGAGCTTGACACCGTCATTCCCCAGACTGAGGTCAGTGTCGACGGGCACCACGGTGCCGTTTCTGGTGCTCCACGACGCGGCAAAAGTCGTCTTCACCGAGTTGGTTAGATCGTCCAGCAGTGCCATTTTGCGCCCCCCGACGCCGAGCTTTCGAATCGACTCCTCTGCTAGTCTAGATTCCCGCGACGATTTCAGTCGATTGGTTGCCCCCGCTTAATGACACGCTCTCCATAGCCCGGATCATTACCCCAGCGATGCAGCGTCTTCAGAAACGTCCAGGCACCGTCACCGGTGCGACGGATCACGGCATGCCAGTCATCGAACAGCAGATGCAGATTCCGCGCTTCTGCCTCGACAATTTTGCGGGTGGATGGGTCGCGCAGCGCGCGGTGGACGCGGGCGATATCATCAACCGATACCTCCGGATGTACCCTCCGCATCTTGTAGCCATCGGCAACCGAGAAGCGTACCACTGGCGACGACGCGCCAAAGGGCTCTGAGATCGACGGGGGCAGGACGGCGACCGGCACCGCGATTTCGCCATTCTGCCGATTGGCTGAACTGGTGTCTCCAGGCCGATACGGAATGCTGCCGTTCGTTATAGCCCTGCCGACCGGCGAGCGTGTGAGGTCCGCGACTGCCGCATCCTGGGCCGCCGGTGGCATCCGCTCGATCCGACCGGCGGCGAGCGCGCTCATAGAGTCCGCGCGGGTCTTTCCCGGATTGCCTTCCCATCCGGGGTCGATCCCGTCCGGGACCTCGACCGTTTCGCCGGTGCGCTTGTTGGTCCAAGTCGTCGCGCCAAGATCCGGCGGCGCCTTCGCTGGGTCGTACCCGAGCTTCTCGGCTCGAAACCTAGAAAGCTGTTCGACCGGGCATTTGCAGCCCCAGCCGTTCGGCGGGAAGTGCGTGTCCCACCAGGGATGGTCCACCGGCAGGATGACACCGAACCAAGCGGCATGCTCCTCGCGCGGCTCCTTTGAAACCGTCAGCCCGTAGCGCAAGAAGGGCAGCACGCGCTTCGAGTTCTGGATCCGCTCCCATTCGCCGGCCGCATGGGCCGAATAGACGTTCGCCCAATGGATGGTGCGAAGCCGGCGAGGGCTGCCGAGTTGCGCATCGACGAGGTCGCCGGTGAGCGGATCCTCGACCAGTGCCCGCCCCCACCAGCCTTTGGCCCGGAGGATCGGTTCGAGCTGGTTCTGGAAGGCTTCGAACGGCGTTCGATTGACGATCGCATCATCGACGGCGGCACGGAGATCTTCCAGCACGTCATAGCCGGCGGTTTTCGCCACCGTGAACATGGTCGCATGCTCGGCCGGCGCCACGTCCTGCCAGCTGAAGGAAGGTAGCGAGCGCTTGGAGCGGAAGAAGCGCCGGACGGGCTCAGGCGCTTCGGCGAACAATCCATCAGGGCCGAGAACCTCGGCCATCAGCCCGGCCCCGCCTCGCCGAGCCCGCGCGCGATCATGGTCATGACCGCAAGCACCTGGGCTTGCTCCGCAACCGGGAGGCTGCCCGCAAGCGCATCCAGGCGCACCTTGAGATCGTCATAAGATGTAGCTGCCATCCATTCCGACCGGATCTTTACGAACAGGGGACGCTGGGGACGCTCCCATCCTTCGAGCGCGGCTCCGATCAGGCTGTCGAGCGGGTCGGTCGGCGCGGAGGCGGCCAGGGCGTGACGCTGTCCGCAACCGGCGCAAACCGGCCCGAGGGCGGCAGCAGCTGCACGGCCAGGTGCTTCGACTGGTACTGGAGCAGCCGGTCGCGACGCGGGCGCGACGAGGATTTCCTCGCCCGGCTGCGGATCGGGGATCTGCAGCTTGTCGCGGATTACCGAGGTCCCGACCCGCAGCCCCATGGGAACAAGCTTCGCCAGGTTGTCGGTCAGCGCCTTCAGGTCCTCCGGCTCGGGTACCGGGAACGTGACCTCCGGATAGATCTTCTGCGGCCCGTAGTTCAGGAGGACGAAGGGAATAACCAGCTGGCGGGAAATCGTGCGGCCGAGCTGGCGCCCGTCCATCTTGGCGATATCCATCCGAACGCCATTGTGGACTTCGGCTTGGGCGCGGCTCGCTCCGTCGTCCGACGACATGGTTTGACCGAGAACGCCCTTCGAGACCTGCTTGTCGAGATACTCGGCCAGCGACCCGAAAACAGGCTCGCCACGGTTCGACGCTTCGATGAACTCGATCATCATCGAGTCAGGGATCATGGCGCCGGCATCGGCGGCAATGTCGCGGATCGCGCGGAGAAGAACCGCCTTGTCGTCCTCGGATGCGCCCGGTCCGTACTTGCCCACACGGTAAGGCTTGCCATAGACCTCGGCGAATTCCGCCCAGTCGCGCAGCGTGTAGCTCTTCAGCATGAACGCCCAGGCTGCAAGCCGCGCCAAGCCGCCTCGGATCGGGATGCCCGACTTCAGCTTGGGGATATGGACGATGAATTTCGCGGGAGGCAGGTCGACGCCGTTGAAGGCGCCGTCCTCCTTCATTCGCAGTGTGGTCCTGTCGACCTTGTCGAACAGGAACCAGCGCGGGTCCCGCCATTTGTAGGTGCCGGGTTCCCACGGCGTCGACGTCGTGTCCCAGATCATCTCCGCGACCGAGTAACCCTTGCCGAGCCCGTCGACGAGATCTTCGATCATCTCGGAGAACTGCGGCCGGCCAATCAGATCGCGGACGGCCTCGGCGATCTCCTGGTCACGCGCTTCGTCGGTCGCCGCCTCGACCTGCGGCTCCAGGCCGAGCAGAACGCCTTTGCGAAGAGCGATCTGCGATCGATAGTGGAGATCGCGCTCCTCCATCTCCTCGGCCAGCGTCAGGTAGGCGTCGGCGTCGCCTTCGACCGCCTCCCGAAGGATGCTGGCGAGCTTGCCCGGCGTCAGCCCCGAGGCGACGACTTCGTCATAGTGCCGGCGGATGCCGGTCAGCGACGGACCGGAGATCTCCTCGCGCAACACGGCGGGTTTCATCGGTCGCCCGAACTGATCCAAGAGCGCCATTCTTCACCTCACCAGAGACCATCGCGGCGGCCGTCATCGACGCCGCGCGCGCGGCTCGCCGGTTGGTCCTGCCAGTTCGTTTCGGAATCGTTCCGCAAGTCGCCGACCGGCGTGTAGCCATACTCGACCACGTCGGTCTCGGCGGCCGCCACGGCGAGGACGCCGGCGACGGCGGTATCACCGTGTCGCTGGCCACCATCGGACCCCTGCCTATGGGCGTCGCTCGGCACCATGGGGATGCCGCGCACCATCTTGATCTGGCGAAAATCACCGCTGACGTCGGCGTCGAGCGGCAGTTGCCAGGTGCGGTCTTCGAGACGCGCCTTCGCCTTCGGAACGTGCGCGAGATACCAGGCCTGTGACAGCATCACGGCCTCGATCCGATTGCCGCCGTAGCGCTGCTGGGCGTACTCAGCCAGGAACTGGCCATTGCCTCGCGCATCGTGCTTGCCGGCGCCGAAGCGCGGCAGCCGATCCGCGACATAGAAGAGAATCTGCTCCTGCTGCCGGAACGGGACGTTCCGCAACTCGATCACGAAGGGGGTCCGGAAGACCAGGTCACGCCCCTCGGCGAGTGGCCAGAAGACCGAGAGGTCGCCGGAACGGCCGAAGTCGAAGCCGTAGTAGTGCTGCAGGTCCCTATCAAGCAGCCGCAGGTGCGGCTTCACATTCTCTTCCAACCAGGCCGCGACATAGTCGTGCCGATCGGCGTCGGAGCGCAGCTCGAAGCCTGCCGGGCACTTCAGGCGCAAGACCGGAACCTGCGGCGACATGCACGCCTCGATCAGGGCACGCGTCAGGTAGACGCCCGAACCCTGGGAGGGAATGCAGTCGAGTTCCTCGCCCGCCGCGTCGCCGTACGAGGCGCGGATGTTGGCGCGCCATTCCGCTTCCAGCTCGGGCGACCAGGTCTTTCCGGTGACGAGGCAGATCCGCTGGTAGAGCCCCTGTTCCAGGGCATCGTCGAAGGTGCAGCGCATCACATAGCCGGGACGCCGGCCGGAACGGATCTCCTGGATGAGCTGGTTGAACGGATTGTCCTCGCCGTTGTGGGTCGAGATGACCAGGACCTTGCCGCCCCAGATCAGCAGCGCCATCGCCGCCTTCAGCAACTCCTCCGCGTCGTCGTGGAAGGCGAACTCGTCAAGGATCACATAGCCCTGTCGACCGCGCAGCGAACGCGGCTTCGACGACAGGGCCACGATCTCGAAGCCGGAGGCGAAGTTGATGCGGAAGGCCTGGATGGCCCGGTCCGCGCCCTTCTCATCCTTCTCGGTGAAGAGGAACTCCTGGACCTCGGAACAGGCCGGCGCGAAGGCGCGCGCCCACATGGCGCAGGTGTCGATGAACTCGCGCGCCATGTCGAGGTTGTAGCCGAGATAGAGCGTGTCCATGCCGCCCGCGCTCTTCTGCGCGCCGGACGTCAGCACGGCGTCGGCGGCCACGCCCCAGGTGGCACCGATGCGGCGGGATTTGTCCGTGACGACGAGCTGGTACTTCGCTGTCGAGGCAAGCAGTTCGGCCTGGTAGGCAAGCAGGACGTCCGGCAGGCGTGCACCGGCGAAGATCGCCGGCATTTCCTGCATGGCAAGGCGACGATGCCTCGCCCATTCCTCGGTGGTGGTCGGCAAGTAGCTCATTTGCCGACACCGAGGATCTTCGTCTTGATCGCCTCGACGGTCTCGGCCGTCATGCCCTTGACCTTGGCGACCTCATCGACCGCCTTCGAAGCCTTGGCAGCGAATTCCGCCTCGACCTTGCGGCGACGGTCGGCCGACACGGACTGCGCCGAGACCGCGGATTGCAGCGCCCGCGCCAACTCCATGGCGCCCTTCGAATCGACCTTCGTCCGACCATCGTCGTCTTGGTCTTCCAGCAGCTCGAACACCAGCATCTTGATCGTCTCGGCGACGAGGATGGTGAGGTCGTCGGTCTGGTCCGGCCCAAGCCGTTCAGTGACGGCGGCAGCGATGGTTCGCGTCTCCTCGAGACGGCGCGCGATCGACGCCAGGCGCACGGCGCGCCGATTGAAAGCGGACAAGGAAATCGGCTGGATATCCTCGCCGGTCTCAGCGGCAAGGGCAGCCAGGCGTCCGTTGAACTCGGCATGGATATCGAGCTGGGTCCGTCCTCGCTCACGCAGCAGCTCGCCCGTTGCCCACGCCACGATCGGGCCGGCGGCCTCCGGGAGAAGATCGATGCTCGACAGCCTGCCGCGTCCCGTGCGCCGGGCCATGTCAGACCTCCGGACGGGAGGGACGCTTCACGCCCTCGATGGCGATCTCGCGATCGATGTGCCGCCGTCCCTTGGTGGTCAGGACCGCGACCAGCACCGTGCCGGGAGTCGGCGTGATGCTGACCGCGCCGGCCTCCGCCAGCCATGCCAGCTCGTCATGCACCCAGGAGCGCTCCTTGCGGATGCCGTAGGTCCGCAGCGTCGTCTCCAACATGGAGGACGACAGGGTTTCGTCGACCTGGTCCGCGAGCGCGCGCAGGATCACGAGGCGGGCTTCTTCCCGGATGAGCTTGGAGAAATCGGTCATCGCTTGGCCTGTTCGAGCAGGAATTCCTGGAGACGCTCGGCGATCGCCGAGACCGGTTGCAGCCGTTCGTTCAGTACCGCCATGTCGCCCTGCATCTTTGTTAGGGTCATTTCCATGCGGTGGGTGAGGTCCTTGTCCGGCAGGTGGCGAAGGTCGTTCTCGACCTTGTCGAGACGGCGATCATGCTCGGCCGCCTTGTCGCTCAGGGCTGCGATCTGTGTCTCGTTCACGCGGGATCGAGTGGTCAGCCAGGTGTAGATCGAGGCGCCCAGGGCGGCGAGAAGACTGGCGATCGAGAGCGCCTGCTGGATATCGGACGGGCTCACGATCGACGCTTCCTTTCGAGGGCGCTCTGGCAGCCGAAGCAGCGCCGGGCATGGGGAACGGCAACGCGGCGCTCCGCGTCGATATCGTCGCCGCAGCCCACGCACACCTCGCTCGCGGGCAGTTCGATGCGGTTTCGGGAGCGGCTCAGCGCTCCCTCGATCTCGGCCTGGGCGAGCCAGCCTGCGCGATCCGCGTCATCCATCGGTGCCGGCCTCCCGGTCGAGGGGCGTCACCACCGTGCCGGCCAGCAGATAGTGGCCGACGGGTTCGTCGCGGTAGAGCTGCACGGCGGAGAATTCCAGATTGCGCGTGCGCGGATGGCGTCGCGCGATCACCCGGAACTCGGCTTCGCCGTCGGACGCCTCGGCCACAGCCTGCGACAAGAGGGCTTCGAGCGCGATCTTCACGAGCCGAGCCTCTTGCCGAAGATCGCCTTCGCCGTGTGGCCGCCGCCGTAGATGATCAGCCAGATCGAGGAGATGCCGATGACGTTGTCATAGGACACCGCGACGTCGAGGCCGAACAGCGCCTTCATCCACGGTGCGATGATGAAGGTTTGCAGGATGATGGCGGCAATGATCCAGGACAGCGCCGGCCGCCAGCCCCACGAGAGCCAGCCCTCCGACGATTCCTGCGCCGCGAGCTGCTGCATCAGCTTCAGACTTTCGGCCTGTAGCGCCGCCCATTCATCGGCGCGTGCCGTTTCCAGCTCGTTCAGGCGAGCAGCCGCATCGTCGGGATCGCGTGCGATCTGGTCGGCTACGGCTTCCGGCGTCGGTTCGACGCCGAGAACCTCGGCAGCTGCTCGGCCGACCACGCCACCGACTGCATTGCCAAGCGGGCCGCCGATGATGGTGCCGAGCGTCGTCGCGCCGGCCTGGGCCAGCGGCCCGGCGATCGATTTCCAGTCCATGTCAGGCAGCCTCCGCCATCACAGCGAGCGTGGCATCGGCCATCGCGCGACGAGCCTGTGCGCGGCGCTTCAACACCACGCCGCAGACGACCAGGACGCCGGCGGCGACGGCCAAGCCGACGACCGTGGTCCAGTTGAAATTGACGAGCTGGTCGGAGGGGACAGAGCCCGCGACCGCACCCGTCCCGGAGCCGGTCCCGGCGGCGATGACCGCCGTGGCGCCCTTCTCGTCGGCTTGGGCCTTCTTGTTGTCGTTGGAGGCGATGGCCTGGAGATCGGCAATCGCCGCGCCTGCCATCAGCAGCGAACGGGCGCGAATGTCGCCGACCCGCGCGCCCCAGCCCTTGCCGAAGGTCGTCCAGTTGGTCAGGCCCTGCAGGAAGCCGAGGCGGGCATCATTGATCGTCTGGATGAGCTTGGTCGGCGACTTCGCGCGGACGGCCGCAAGCGTCGCGGGGCCGACCTTGCCGTCCTGGACGGTGCCCGAGGCCTTCTGTAGCGCCTTGATCGACCGCACGTTGCCAGAGTTCACGCCGTAGTCGAACGTGGTCAGATCGACGCCAGCCGGCAGGTCATCGCCGCGCACCACGCGCCAATACTCGGCCTCGTAGATCTGCGCGATCTGGGCGTCGGTCAGGTTCTTGATGTCGAGGTTGGGGTGCGACGACGCGGCGATGCCGGCCTTGGTGCCCTTCAGCTCGCCCTTCCCGACCTTGCCGCCGGTCCAGTTGCCGGGATCGGCACGGTTTGTCGAATAGCCGCCTTCATGCCGACGCGTATCGGCAAGACAAGCGAGAAAACGGGATGACGACATGGTGACTCCAGATCGCAATTGAGCGAGCTGGAAGGTGGGCCAACCGTGTGGCCGAGCCTATGCGGACGTCTGTCCGCAGGCGCATTTCGAAGGATGTTCGAAGACTACCCGAAACCGCTTCTAGAACAAGCGGCCTTGATCGGGATCCTGTTCGGCGTCGCCGAGGCTGGTGCGCCGGCGCCGCACGTTGCGCGCCGAGACGCGCAGTCGCCGGGCGATCTCCTCAGCCGAGATGCCGTCTGCGATAAGGCGATCGATCGCCTGCCTCATGCCCGCCGCCGAGCCGGTCGGCCCCAGCGGGATCTCGACAGGCACGCCGCCCGTCGAGGAGAAATGATCGCACAGTGCCTGGGCCTTCTCACCACCAAGCTCCTGGACCAACCAATGGTCCGGCTTCGCCGTGCGTGGAAACATCAGCCTGGCGCCGCCCCGGATCTCGGCCAGACGCAGAGCCGCGTCGAGACCGACGATCTCCGCGATTTCTGCAAGACGGGGCGGCAGCCAGGAGTAGTTCATTGGTCTCGCGTCCGTGTGATCGTGACGACGGTTCCGCCCTTCACGACATAGCGGAAACCATCCTTGACGACGGTGACCGTTCCTTCGCCGTCCAGGCTGGTCGCCAGTTCGACGGATCGTTCGACACGCTCCGCGATGCGCTGCCGGATGGCGTCGATGTCGAGGTCATGCACGCGCTCCATGAACCGAAGCACGGCGTGGTCGGTGACGGAGATGGCGCGCTTCGTCATGCGGCCGCTCCAGCGTAGGCCAACAAGGGCACGCTCTGCCTGCTCGTGAACCGGGCGACATCATCCGGTCGCGAAAGTTCCTTGCGGCAGACGGGCGGGATGATGACGGTTCGCCAGCTCGGCATGCCGCCTGGGCCGCAGCCGCCAAACGGCTTTTTCCAGATGACCCAGCTGTAGGAGGTCGCGGTCGACGCCTCGGGGTCCCAGCGATATTGCACCATCGGGACACGCTCGGCGTAGGTCGCCTGCAAGGTCGGCTCGTAGCGCGAAAACAGTTGATAGCGCTCGTCGCTTTCGATCCAGAGCGTCCGCACCAGCATCGCGACGCCTTCAATGGCCTCCTGCAGCGCTCGCTCGACAACATCGACTGCCAATCCGAACGGTGGGTTGTTGATGACCCAGTCCGGCCGGAACGGACAATGAGCGATATCCAGGTCGAGCCCGCCGATGCCGACGAAAGATCCGACGGCGCCGTAGCCGTGGGGATAGACGTCCGAGGCGTAGCCGCGTCCAAAGCTTTCGTTCAGTACCTCGGCCTGATGACCCTCGCCGCAGCACGGCTCCCAGTAGGTCAACTGGTCTAGACCGGTGGTCACCAATGGCAGGACGTATTTGGTCAGCGCCCGCGTCGCCCAGGGCGGGGTCGGGAAGAATTCGAGCCCGTCTCGCGGGTCCTTGTCGACCGGAGCCGGCAATGGCTTGGTCTGGGGACTGGACTTCTTTCGCTTCGGCGATTTCCTGGTCGACATCACGGCCGTGGCGCCAGACGGGATCATGCTTGGCGCCTCCGGATCTCGACACCGAGCGCGGCCATGTAGGCATCGGGATCAACGGCTGCCGCATTGTCGATGGCGCGGCCGAGGATGGCGAGCTGGGCCTTGATGACGGCGCGCTTGGTCTCATGGGGCAAGGGCGTCCGTCCCGGCCAGTCCACGCCGGTCTCGCGGCCGATCCACTTCTTCAGCCCCTCGATCGCCTTGGCGGCCTCCTTGGCGTCGCGGAGGAAGCGCGTGCGCTCGATCCCGGTCTGGCGCTCGACGAAGGAGACCAGTGCGCGATCGCTGCGATCGCGCACGACGCCGAGGTTCCAGGCCGAGATCCAAAGGGCCTGCAGCTTGCCGCCGTAGGGCCCTTCCATTTCGACAGCGCCAGACGCGCGTCGGACCGGCATCGGCTTGAAACCGAGTCGCTTGAACTCGTCCAGGACACGTCCGCATTCGATGACTGTGAGGTCCTTCGCCGAGCGCTTGCCGGTCACCCGCCCAAGGACATCGCGATAGGTGTCGTCATCGAGCGCGAGCGCCTTCTTGGCGACATGGATCTTCGCGAGGGCGCTCATGACGAAGCTCCAGCGCGCGTCAGGCCCAGCCGCTCTGCAGCCGCGATGATGGTGGCATAGGGATAACGCATGATCGCAGCGATGCCGGTCAGACGCACATTGCGCCCCATCAGCTCCGTCAGCTTCTGGTCGTCCTCGAAGGTCCATTTGCGCAGGCGCTGGGCCGCCTCCGGCTTAGGGGCTGCCGCCGGTCGGGAGTGATCCTCCGGCACCCGTCGGGACTGGTTGCCACGCGGTGGCGTGGTGCGCTGGCTGAAAACGGGAATGACGATCCCGCCCATCCGCGCCTGCCGAATCGCGTTGTAGACCGTGCCGACTGGAATGCTCAGTATTTCGGCGATAGCTGACGGAGGCTTGCCAGCCTGGGCCAGGGCCACGATCCGGAGATTTCGGATCTCGGGCGCCATTCCTTCAGACGAGACTTCGATCTTCATTCCTTCCCCCTGAGATCTTCCAGCAGCTTTGGTGCGGAGCGTCGCCCCTTCCGGATGGCCGGTCGGGCGAGCTTCTTGAGTTCAGCCAAGAGGTGGCCAAGCTCGAAGTCGTCGAGAACCTCGATCTCGACCTTCACAATGGAGTTGCCCGTCGACCTCACGGCGGCAGAGAAGTTGCGGACGCGAGCGCATCCTTCGGTCCAGTAAATGCCTGCCATGGTCTCAGCTGCTCTCACCGGCGACCGGCTGCCGAAAGCTGAAATCCGCGAGGCGAAACAGCGACGAGCCTTTCAGCTGTTCCGCCATTCCGGCAAAGAGTTCCTCGGCGATCGCCGGCAGGGAACACACCGCCGTGAGGACGATGGTCTGGCCGTCAGCGAGCAGCTGCAGCTGGACGGTCACCTTGGCCGGCGTGGAGCCGGCCATCGGTTCGGTGGATCGGTCGAACGTTGCCATCCCCATGCCCTCACGCCGCAGCCAGGTCGATCGTGATGGCGCGCCAGGCGCCGTCGGCACTGTCCCGCTCGTGGAACCGGACGTAGGTCTTCGAGCCGATAATGCGGATCGAATCCCGGATCGCCTGCATGGCGTTCTGCCAGCGCTCGTCCTCGATCGAGACCCGCAGCAGCATGAACAACTCTGCCCGGTTGATCTGGCCCTCCTTGTCGACATTGAAGGCGCGCGTGACGATGGCACGGATTTCGTCGCGCGAGCCTTCCGACCACTCGGCGAGGCAAGCATCCACCAAGCTCTTCGCGGCCTGCAGCTCCGGTCCGAACTCCAGCAGATCCGCGACCTGGACGGTAACTCGCTGGGTGCCGTCAAAGGACGTGAGGCTGACGTTGCCCTTCTTGCCGCCGAGTGTCGCGCCATAGTCCTGAGCGATCAGCGCCTGGAGGGACCCGACGTCGTCAAAGGTATGGCCTTTGAAACGGGCGATCTGGGCCGACAGCTCGCGGGCATAGCCGATCACCTTGCGAACCATCTCATCCTGCAAAAGATCCATCGGCTTGACCGCCGAGAGCGGAACGAGATTGCCCTTCGCGTCGTAGATGAACGGCTTGCCGCCGACGTCGATTGTGGGGGTCGGGTTGTAGTTGGTCGTCTCAGACATTCAGAAGTTCCTCGCTTGGGTGTGTGTGTGAAAGGCAGTCGCGCGCTGGTTTCCCGACCCTCTCGCCTGGCGTCGGGCCTGACGGGTTCGGATGCGTTCAAGCCGCACGGCAGTTGCCTGGAGACGCTGCGAGGCGCCGCCGTCTCCGACGATCTCGGAGATGAGATCGAGCGGGATTGAGCGGCCCATGGCGTCGTGGATCGCCTTCGGCGGAAGTCCGCGGCTCGCCATGCGCAGAACCATGTCCCTGTGAATCGGCCGGATCACTGCGACCTCGGAAAGGGAATGACATTGTCGACGGCGATGACCGGACGCTTGGTCGGGCTGGGCTCGGCCGTCTCCATCTGCTCGGCCTGCCTTGCGGCGACCTGCAGCGAAGCCAGGAACGCCATGGCGCTCTCCGGGTCGAAGCTTCCGGAGACCATCCGGCGTTCGAACGAGGTGGCGAGACGGCTCAAATTGCGGGAAAGCATGGGTCTACTCCTGTGATTGAAGGCGGGCGTTCGGGCAGCCATTGCGGCAGGCCCGGTAGAGCTTCGAGCGGATGGAAGAGGAGGCGGAAAACGGCACGCGCTGCTCGTCGAGGCAGCGGTCGCGGCCGATTTCTCCGAGGATTGGACAGCTGACGGTTGCGCCCATCAGGACGCCCCGAACCTTCTGCTCAAGGCGCACCATGTCGCCGCGATAGCGGTTGGCGAAGACTTCTGAGACGACCGGAGCCGAATAGCCAATGCGCTTCGCCGCAGCGCTCTGGGTCGTGCGCGAGGCCTCAAGTGCCAGCTCCATGACGAAGTCAGGGACGTCGCCCCAGGCGTCCTGGACCTTGGCGATATAGTCAGTACCGGACTGTCGGCCGGCGACGGGACCACGGTTCACGATGCCGCCTCCGTCACACTGTCGCCGACGATCGCGGCCTGGTTCTGGTCCCATACCGAGCGGGTCGCGAGGACCATCGGAGGCTTGGGGCCGGTGTCGCGCAGGAGCCGGTAGGTGATCGGCTTTCCCGCCTTGGCGATACCGACGCGGCCGAGGTAGCCGGCACGCTCCAGATGCTGGATGTAGCTGCGGACGGTCCGGATCGGCACAGCCTCTTCCAGGCCGGCATTGAACGCCAGTTCCTCGGCCGTGAAGCCTCGCTTCAAGAGCCGGATGGTTGCCCAAAGCCGCCATTGCTGGTCGCGCGGCGCCTCGGAGCCGTCGCGGCGCACGCGGGGAGCCTCGGCGCTGAGCTTGGCAATACGGTAGAACCGCTGCGGAGACCCCTTGGCCGACGGCCGTGTGTGGTCAAGCACGAGATAGCCGGCCTTCACCAGTCGGCTCACATAGCCGCTGATGGTTGCCTTGTCGGTATTAGACCGGACGTCAACGTCGGGAACACTGAAGGTCCCGCCGTCGCGGCCGAGATCGAGCATGATCGACCAGTAGCCCTCAATGCCGCGCGGCACCTTGATCTTCAGCGCGACTTCTTCCGGGTGTGGACGACGGGCCATCAGGCAGCCCTCCGGTAGAGCGACGTTGCGCGCGGCGCCGGCGGCTCGCCAGTGTAGAAGCCGCGATCGCCCCAGGATCCGACATCGAAACGCGCCACGTCCTCGTTGCGGGCCGCTTCTGCGATACGCGCCAGGTTGACGACAATGCGGCGGGCGCGCCCGTCGGCCTGCTGCCGGATCAGTTCGACAAGGTCGTTTGCAATCTCGACGTTCGGGCAGAGCGCGTCAGCCAGCAGGCGAGCATCGGCGCCATCGCAGGGCTCGGCCGGAAACCACTCCAGCACGCGATTGTGCACGCGCTCGATGCGCAGAAGCTTGCGGGGAAGCTCTTCCTCGCCGATCAGGATGACCGGCGCCTGGCTCATCTCGTGCAACTCGCGAATGATCTCGACCAGCCCCTTGTCGACCAGGCGATCCGCCTCATCGACGATCAGGGGACGGTTCGGGTCGCGGCCGAGGATTTCGCTGGCCTGCATCGACAACTCGCCGATCGTCCGTCCCTTCGGGGACTGCTCGCCGAGTTCGAACAGGATCCGCTGCAGCAGGATCTTCTTGTTCCAGCTGTCGCCGACCTCGACGACGATGGCGCCCGTCATGTTGCGCGCGAAGATGCTGGCCTGCGTCTTCCCGTAGCCGCTGGGACCGTGGCAGACGCCAAGGCCCGGCAGATGCGCGTCGCGATTGATCAACTTCATCGCCATGGCCATGAAGCCACCGACGATCTTCAGGTTGACCGGACCTCGGACGGGCCTTGCCGCATGTGTCATATTCAATTCCCCACTTCAGTTGAGCTTGGTTTTCAGGCCGTGCTTCGTTCCCGGCTCAAAGAGCCGCGATGCGTCATGTCGAGGCCGCGATACTCGGGACCTGCCGAGTAGCCCGCGTGCCAGCGAAGGTCGGTTTCCGGAATCGTGTCGCCGCGCTGGATGGCGGCTTCGATCCGCAAGGCGCGTTCCCAGCGCTCGGTCATCAGCTCCATGTCGGTCTTGCGCGGCGCGGCGCGGACCGGCCGCAGCGCCGGCTCGGAAGCGAGGCGCGCATGCATGGCGAGCGCTTCGGGAGAATGGATCGGCGTCGGCGCGACCGGGCGTTCTGCTGCGTTGGCAGCGTGCTTCGCAGCGTCGATCTGCGGCGTGGAGTGAGCCACCGAAGGCTTCGGGAAGGCGACGACGCCGGCGCGATCTTTGCGAGCTTGACCAAGGACCAGCTCGACGAGATGCGGGCCCTTCGTCATCCGCCGGGCTTCGGCCTTCGCCTCGCGCGTCCGTTCGGCCAGGATGCGGCTCTGTTCGGCGCGGGCTGCCTTTACAGCCTCTGCCGGATCGATGCCGGCAAGACGTGGGCAAATGGCTTCGCCCAGGTAGTCGCCGCCAGCGTCGGAGAACAGGAACAGCCTGCCGAGGTCTGCCGGATCGCGTCGCACGAACACGCGGGTTTCAGGCTGGACGGCCGGGGCCAGATAGTAGTTTCCGTCGATACGAATGCCGGACTTGGTGGCGGTCCGGTACCCATCCTTGCCGGCGATGGGTGCGAGCAGCATGTCGAGCGCGCGGGGTTCGACGGTCCGGATCGCATCGCGCGATTCCGATGCCACGTCGAACGGCGTCCTGCCATGAAGGCCATCATGCGGCTCATGGGCGTAGAGGTTGTCAGCCCATTCGTCGCAGTAGGTCTGGAAACGATCGGCGGTCAGTTCGACGGCAAAGGTGTCGCGATCCTGCTCACCGAGGCGATCGGCAAAGCTCTTACGGGACTCGATCGCCTTTCGGTCCGATACTGAATGGCCGATGAAGCCGGGGCAAAGCTGCATCAGATCGCGCTGGAACGTGCCGATGGCGCGCTCGATATGGCCCTTCTCCTGCGGCTGGAAGGCCGTCGAGGTGATTGCCTCGATATCGAGGTCCGCGAAGAGTCGCTCCGTCGCCTTGGCGGTGAAGTCGGAGCCATTGTCCGTCTTCACTGCTTCAGGGACGCCCCAGTCGAGAATGGCGCGGCGCATCAAGAGACCGACGGCGCTGGCGCGCGGTGTCTTCGAGACGTAGACCTTCAGACGGCGGGTCGCGATGTCGACGCAAAGGTAGACGGAGTGGCGGCCATCGACGAGGAGAGCGTCGGCAGGCGACGCGTCGATCATCCAAAGTTGCCCGGCGCGCGTGACATGGCGAAGCGAGCCACGACCTGCGATCCGATATTGCGAGCGGAATGCGTCCGGATTGGTCAGGGCGACCAGGTCGATCTTGTGCTCGTCGCGCATGCTCTTGAGGAAATGCTGGAACGTCCGGAGCGGCGGCAGCGGCAGGGCCTCGTCGAGATGACCCGGCAGCAAGTCGCCATAGCGCGCCCGCACCAGCCGCCGAACGTTCTTGGCGGAGATCATGGGTTGCTGGATTAGGAGTGCGAAAATGAAGGTGCGAACGCCGCCGCCGTCGGCGATGTCGAGCGCGCCTTTGCCCTTGCGAGCAGCGGCACGGTCAACTCCGAGGCGCTTCGTCTCGCCGGCCTTGCGGTGCGCACGCCACCTCGCGATCGAGCGTGCCGAGATCTGCTTGATGGCCTCGCGAACCCACTCGGGCGCGGCGATATTGCCGGCGTTGTAGATCCTCGCGAACGCACAGTCGGAGGCGATCAGCGACAGGCCGGAATGTCGATGGAAGTCCTCGGCGCTCTTAAGCACCGCGAGACGGGCGTCTCGCTGAGCAGCCGCCGAACTAGAAAGCGCACTGGCGCCGGGCTCCGCCGCAGCCTCGCGGCGCATCGCGTCGTCAGTGGGATCAACCGCGAGATGGCGCTTAAAGTAATCGACTCGAGCTGGAAGGGGCAGCAGCTCGAAATGATATTCGATGCCGCCGCCTCGCTCCTGCCGTTGGCGCGAGCGCCTCTCATCGACATGCCACTGCTGTCGATCCGCGAGCCTTTGAACACCAAAGCGCGAGGCCGGCATGCCAGCCAGCTTCAGCTCAGCAATCTCCTGAGCGTTAAGCCATTCCCTCACCGCCGCGCCCTCCATTCCGCGTCGGCGGCCTGTGCGGCGCGCTCGGCGCGCTCGACGGCTTCGCGGGCCATCTCGCGACGGATCAGGGACTCGTACCGAGCCGGCACCGCAATCAGCCCAATGCATTCCAAGAGGGCATTGAGCAGGCGCGCGTCGCTGGTAACGCTGGCGAGAGCCACCAGGCGCACGGCGGAGATGTTGTGATCCTCATGCGCCTGGCTGGCATAGGCATCGAGCATTGACTTCGGCACGACTTCGCCGAGGAACTCGCCCATTGCCTTCGCGAGTTCTGGGCGCGACATGCCGCTATCGTCGAGCGTCTTCTTGACCGCGCGAGACATCCGCGCGGAGAGCCGACCAGCTCGCACTTCGTCCTCGTTGAACCGCTCAACGACGGGCTTCGGCGCGTAGTCCTGGAATATATCGAGCGTGTGGGGATCACGTGGGCGCCGGCTCATTGCGCGCGCTCCCGCCCGGCCAGCCACTCGCGGACCAGATCCTCGTGACTGTCAAAGAAGGTGAACTGATCGCGCTTCGAAAGGCGAGCGAAGGTTCCTGAAAGCCGGGTCCAGGGCGCGGACGATGGCTCTTTGGAAATGCCTTCCAGCAGCGCCAGGGCGTCCATGACGCTGGCCGCCTTCGGCGGGTCGGCAAAGATCGCGCCGAGGATCTGCTCCTGTGCGGCGGGCTTCTGGTCCGATAGCAGCTTGAGCTGGGCCTGATGATCGGCCAACCAGGTGCCCTGCAGCCTCGACATAGACTTAGGCGAAAGCCCACGAGAGATGGAAATGGCCAGGGCAACGGACCGTGGGGAGAGCCCGACACGCTCGGCGAGATCCTCGGCCAGATCAAACTGCAAAGACTGCAGTTTGAAATCCTCAGAGCGGCGATCACCGCCCCGACGCTTGGTCGGGTTCAGCTGCTGCTGGACATCATGAAGCGCGGCCAGATGTCGAGCGCGATCGAGCGCGGTCAACTCCTTCCGGTCGAGGTTCTCGATGACCTCGATGTAGCGAAGCTCAACGGCAGCCCGGGCCGGGTCATCCGAGATCGTCTTGATGCTGGCGGGGATCCGCAACCATCCGAGCTGCATCACGGCTGTGAGCCGATGCAGGCCCGCGCCAAGATGAAGACCGTGGACATTCTCTCCCAGAACGATCGGCTGCTGCAGGCCGCGATCGCCGACCGTGACCTTGAGGACGGCCACCCGGTCTCCGTCGGCATCGCGTAGGCGATTTCCGACGTGGATGGCGGAGACGAGAACCTCTTCGAAGCGCGCGGACATCACTCAGATCCTTGATATGCAGGTGCTGCTTCGCAGCGCTCGGCTGCGATCGCTGCCTCGACATCGGCGAGGCATTCGATGATTTCGGCGGAGGTGAATTGGCCCGAAACGGCCAATATCTCGACGGCGCTAGCGCCGCGCCGGACCCCAGTTCGGGCCGTCGCGACCATCGCTGCGACGAGGCGATCGAAGGCGACCGGGCCGTCGTGGGTGACAACCACTCGTGCCTCGTCGATCACCGGCTGGGTCGCGAGCCGCCGAAGCATCACAGCGCCCCCTGCAGCCAGGCATGAACCAGGGCGACGCCGGGGCGTGCGGCGAACGCCGCAATGCAGATGGCAAGTCCTAAAGCGCTGAGCCGGCGGGCCAGGTCGCTCTCGACCGCAGTCTTCCGGCTGTCCAGGTTGACGCAAGGCTTGGACACGACCTCGGGGGCAGAACGATGGGCCATGTCTATGCCGCACCCCGGAATTGACTCGACGGGGCCGCGTCGCTTCTGGCAGGCTCCGAATGCGGGGAAGAATAGCGGTCCGGCGAGGCGTACCAGTGGGGCCAGAGTTCCGCCTGCGAGATGCCCAGGAAGGCTGCGATGATCGCGTGCGCCTTCGGATGGCGTCGATGCAGGCTCGATCGAAGCGTGGTCGCGGCAAAGCCATTTGCCAGACCGAGCCTCGTGAGGCTCGAACCCTTCTTATGGATCGCGGCGATGATGTCGGCGCGGTGCCAACCAGCTTGTGATAGGACGATATTCATCTCACCTCAGCGGCCGCCCCTGTCCGGGCGGCTTTTTGTGATGTGTTGTTCATCAGTGGATGAAAGGTGCAGGTTCCTAGATGATTCGTCAACAGGAACCTGAACAAACCGAGGACGGATTGTTGGGCGAGGCTGACGAGAAGCTGCACATTGAAGAGACCGCTGCACGGCTGAAGGCCGCAGTGGCTGCAGCTGGCGGAAAAGATAGGGTTTCTGCGGCCTCCGGCGTGCCCATCAGTACTCTAAACACGTACATTTATGGCAAGGCAGACCCCAAGGTCTCCGTCTTCGTTCGCCTTGCGCAGGCATGTGGAGTTCAGGTTCATGAACTTCTTGGCGGTGAAAATTCAGATCGACCTTCAGCTTCCTATAAGGCCGAACAGGACGGATTTGTTCCTGTGCCGAGGCTGGATGTCCGTGCCAGCGCCGGCCGGGGCCGGCTTGCAATCATGGATGCTGGCGAGGAGAAGGAGTTCGTCGCCTTCCGCGAAGCTTGGCTTAGGCGAATAGGAATTAATCCCGCATTTGCCCAGGCGCTCACAGCAGTCGGCGATTCCATGGAGCCGACGATCCGGGATGGGGACCTACTGCTGATCGACCGATCTATCGACCGGATCGTCGACAACGGCATCTATGTCGTCGTGGTGGCAGGCATGGTGGTTGTGAAGCGGCTTCAAACTCGCGTAGATGGTTCGGTGGTGCTCAGAAGCGACAACCGAGAGCGCTATGACGATGAGCTGATCGCAGCGCATGACGTACCAGACCTCATCGTCGAGGGACGCGTCCGGTGGTTTGGCCGCACTATCTAGGAGGACGAGATGAAACCGTCTGAGCGCGTTGCCCTAATCTCCATCGCCTTCGCCTGCGTCCTCACGGGGCTCTTTTGGTATTTCGTGCAAGGGGCGGCCTGGTGGCTCTACGCCATCATCTTCGTCATGAGCTTTGGCTCCCTGCACCGTCGCCTGTTGTCAGAGGCTGCCGCCAAGAAAACCATCGACGGATAGCCCCAACACAGTTGCACCTTAGTTCACAGTTTGAAGGCCTCCGGAGAGCCCTTCAACGGCAGAAATCGGCCGTTTCTCGGAACTCGCAACATGGCGCAACTGACATCACAGAAGTTGCGAGTTGGCGAGAAGAAATGGCGGAGTTCCGCCAATCAGATTTTGGCCCAGCGCTGGGCTCATGCCATCTGATCTTGCGCGGCTGATATTCGCGCATGGCGCCGGATCACGGCTAAGCCCGTAGGAACGCATGTGTTTTCGCACGTTCCCGGCTGTTCCCAGATATTCCCGGAAATGCCATGTGATCTTGCACGTCACAAGCCGCAGCGGGCGAAGCGGATGCCGAGATCGGCGTCCTCCGTCACGTTGTAGGGGTCCCAGCCGCCGACCGCGCGCAGCGCCTCGATGCGGAAATGGTTCGACGTGCCGCCGAGCGGCAGCGGCATGTCGAGCGCGACCAGCGTCGGCAACACGCCGTCGAACTGCATGGAATATTCCATGGCGAAGAAGGCGGTCAGGCCGTTGACGTCGTCATTGTCGACGAGCAGCGGCGCCTGGATGCAGGCGAGCCGCTCGTCGCCGGAAGCGAAGGCGAGATAGGCCTCCAGCAGCTGGCCGGGATCCGGCCGGTCCTCGGCGTCATAGACGGTGACGAAGCGGCCGCGCGCCAGCGGCAGCGCGAAATCGAGCGCCTTCGGCTTGGTGCGCGGGGCACGGTCCGGCACCACCAGGATCTCGAACTCGCGACCCAGATCGAGCCTCTCCAGCGCGTGTCGGGTGGCGCGGTCGCGCTCCTCGACGATGAACTTGATGTCGAGCCGGTCCTTCGGCCAGTCGAGCGCCTCGAGCGCGCGGGCGAGGTCCGCCACCATGTGCGCCTCGTCATAGAGCGGCACGAGCACGCTGTAGACGGGAAGCCGCGAGCGATCGACATCGAGCGGCGGCGCCGGCCGGAAAGTGCGTTCGAGCGCGACGCTGACGGCGAGCAGGCGAAGCAAGATGAGCGCCAGGAACAGGATCCCGAGCGCGATGTTGACAACCTGCACCGCCTGCCAGCCGAAATGCCAGAGCGCGAGACCGCCCAGCGCCAGGCAGAAGAGAAGGAAGACCACCTGTGCCGACGTCAGCAGTCGGCGGGCTGACAGATCCGGATGGGCGCGATCGAAGCCCGACACGGCGTGATCGACCAGTTGGACGGATCCCGATTCCGTCAGGCAGCGGCGGATCGCCGAAGGCGTGGTCACGGTCAGGCGCGCGGCCAGGTCCGGCGCCGCCGCCAGCGCCGTCGCCAGCCGACCGACATCCTCCGCCCGCGGCGCGATAAGCAGCCGGCGGGACCCGCCGTCCTCCAGCATGGCGACCCGGCCGGCGCGGATGGCGGCCGCCAGCGGCGCGACGTCGCCGTTTCCTTCATGCGGCACCGCCGTCTCGAAGGTCCGTTTCGGTGTGGGATCGAACGGCAGGCCGAGGCGCGCGGCCAGCGCGGCCGAACGCGTGGCTTCATCCGGCGTTCCCCCGGCAGGCGGATCCCAGCCGTAACGCATTCGCTCCCCCGCCACACCTGTCGGGGCCGCCCGCTTGTCCGGGTTCGTGCCCATCGACAATTGGTCTATAGTCCGCACGCGCCATCCCCTTGGCTTACGTTACGGCAACAACCAATTCAGAGTGATACAGGCATGTGGCGGCGATTGGCAAGCTTCGCAATCCTGGCGAGCATCGTGGCGATGGCGGCCGCCGCGGGCTGCGTCGGCCCGGCGACGGCCCAGAACGCTCCCGAGGCGCGCCCCAGCGAGGGCGTCGTCATCCCCGACCTCTGGGACCCGAACCGCCGCCTCGACAAGCCGGCAACGACAGCGCTGACCGGCATCCGCTTCACCACGACCGACGATTTTCCGCCGTTCAACTTCACCGGGCCCGACGGCAAGCTCACCGGCTTCAACGTCGATCTCGCCCGCGCCATCTGCCGCGAACTGAGCGTCCCCTGCACGATCCAGGCGCGCCCCTGGGACGGGCTGATCGACACGGTCGCGGCCGGCCGCGTCGACGCGGCGCTTGCCGGCATCGCGATCACCCCGGAAAGCCGGGCGAAGCTCGAATTCTCGGATGTCTATCTGCGCCCGGTCGCGCGCTTCGTCGGCCGCAAGAGCGCGCCGGCGGCGCGCCTCAACACGGACGGGCTTGCCGGCCGGAAAATCGCCGTCGCCAAGGGCAGCTCGCACGAGGCCTATCTCGCCGCCTTCTTCCCGGCGAGCACGCGCATCGCCGTCGAGACGCCGGGCGCGGCCGCGGACGCGCTGAAGGCGGGCAGCGTCGATCTCGTCTTCGGCGACGGGGTTCAGCTCGCCTTCTGGCTGCAGTCGGAGGCGGCCTCGGGGTGCTGCGATTTCATCGGCGGCCCCTATGTCGAGCCGCATTTCTTCGGCCAGGGGCTGTCGATCGCCCTGCCGCCGAAGCGCGACGATCTACGCCTGGCGCTCAACTGGGCCCTCGACAGCCTCTATGACAAGGGCGTCTTCGCCGAGCTCTACCTGCGCTATTTCCCGGTCGGCTATTTCTAGGGGCCCGACACAACTAAGCCCCTCACCCCACCCTCCCCCGCGAGCGGGCGAGGGCTTTGGGCCGCCGCGTTCGCAGCATGGAACTCGATGTACCGATGAGCCTAGGCGAGCCCCCTCGCCCGCTTGCGGGAGAGGGTTGGGTGAGGGTCTTGTGAACGACGCCTCAGAGCGTGCGGTAGCGGGCGCGGGCGCCGCGTTCGATCGCCGCCGCGGTCAGCGAGTCGACGTCGAGCACGTCGCGCAGCAGCTCGAGGAAGCGCAGCTCCTCCTGCTCGACATGCAGGTCGGCGGCGGCTACCTCTACGGCGAGCGCATAGGCCGTCTCGTGCAGCTTCTTCGGCAGCGAGGTGGCGATGGTGGCGAGCACGGCGTGCAGACCATCCTCCTCGCGAGTGATGGTGGCGCAGGCTTCCGCCACGGCGACCAGCCGGTCCGTATCGAAGCCGCCGAAGATCGGCAGCGTGTTCACGACATCGCCGATCTTGCGCAGCTCGCGATCGGTCATCTGACGGTCGACGGCCGATAGCGTCACCATCGCATAGATCAGGGCCTCCTGCGGGGAGACCGTGCTGCCGGTCGGCTTGTCCATGTCGATACGCTCCTGCACGCGGGAAATGAATGCCCGTTCCAATCATACCCGCACAAGGTAGGATCTCTTGCCACGCCGTTCAACCGGGGCGGCTTGTCGCGAGCGGCCAACGCGACCATTGACGCGCGCGCGGGGTCTCCCTAGGGTCCGCGCCCACGCGCTTCTTCAAAACATCCCGCGCGCGCTTCCCCAAAGAGGTTTTCGATGTCGACCGGCACGCTTCCAGTTCTCGATCTTGCGCCCGAACTCGTTCAGGCTGCGCAGGTTTCGAAAGCCTGGCCGTTCGAGGAAGCGCGCCGGATCGTCGAGCGGCTGAAGCGGCAGGGCCGCCCGGACGGCCCGGTGCTGTTCGAGACCGGCTACGGCCCCTCGGGCCTGCCGCATATCGGCACCTTCGGCGAGGTCGCCCGCACCACCATGGTGCGCAACGCCTTCCGCCTGCTGACCGAAGACAAGATCCCGACCCGCCTGCTCTCGTTCTCGGACGACCTGGACGGCCTCCGCAAGGTGCCGACCAACGTGCCGAACCAGGAGATGATGCAGGCCTATATCGGCAAGCCGCTGACCCGCGTGCCGGACCCGTTCTCGAACGAGTATCCCTCGTTCGGCGCGGCCAACAACGCCCGCCTGCGCGCTTTCCTCGACGGCTTCGGCTTCGAGTACGAGTTCGCCAGCGCGACCGACTATTATACCTCCGGCCGCTTCGACAAGGCCCTCCTGCGCATGCTCGAGGTCTATGACGAGGTGATGGAAATCATCCTGCCGACGCTCGGTCCCGACCGTCGCGCCACCTATTCGCCATTCCTGCCGATCTCGCCCACCACCGGCGTCGTGCTGCAGGTGCCGATGGTCGACCGCAACGTCGAGAAGGGCACCGTCACCTATATCGACCCCGACACCAACGAGCGGGTCGAGGTCCCGGTGACCGGCGGCTCGGTCAAGTGCCAGTGGAAGGCCGACTGGGCCATGCGCTGGTACGCGCTCGGCGTCGACTACGAGATGAGCGGCAAGGACCTGATCGACAGCGTCAAGCTCTCGACCCGGATCTGCCGCGCGCTCGGCGGCGAGCCGCCCGAGAGCTTCACCTACGAGCACTTCCTGGCCGAGAACGGCGAGAAGATCTCGAAGTCGAAGGGCAACGGCCTGACGATCGAGCAGTGGCTGAGCTATGCCGACAATGACAGCCTCGCCCTCTACATGTACCAGAAGCCGAAGACGGCGAAGCGGCTCTCCTTCGAGGTGATCCCGCGCACGGTCGACGAGTATTTCGGCTTCGTCGACGCCTATCCGCGCCAGCCGGTCGAGCAGCAGCTCGGCAATCCCGCCTGGCACATCCATTCCGGCCACCCGCCGGCGGAAGGCACGCCGATTCCCTTCGCCATGCTGCTCAACCTGGTCAGCGTCTCCGACGCCACCGACAAGGGCGTGCTGTGGGCCTATATCTCGCGTTACATGCCGCATCTGACGGCGGCGACGCACGACAAGCTCGACCGCCTCGCCGGCTACGCGATCCACTACTTCAACGACGTGCTGAAGGCTGGCAAGCACTACGTCCTGCCGGAAGGCGCGATCCGCGAGGCGCTCGTCGCGCTCGACTCGGCGCTGGCGGGGATGCCCGCCACGGCAAACGCCGACGAGATCCAGACCGTCGTGTTCGACATCGGCCGCAAGTACTTCCCGGATCCCAACAAGAAGGGTCCGGACGGCAACCCGCCCGGCGTCTCCCTCGACTGGTTCCGCGGCCTCTACCAGGTGCTGCTCGGCCAGGACCAGGGCCCGCGCTTCGGCTCCTTCGTCGCCATCTACGGCATTCCGGAGACGCGCGAGCGCATCGCCAAGGCGCTGCGCGGCGAACTCGCGGCCGGCTGACGCCTCGCATCCGCCGATCACGATCCGGTTCTTTTGATCCAGACGTGATCGGCTTTGGCCTTCCCGCCCGGAACAGTTGCGTTATTGGGTTCGTTTCCTGAGCGGGAGCGAGCGCGATGAGACCGCAATGGCCGATCATGCTCTGCCTGTTCGCCGGTCCCGCCCTTTCGGCCACCGGCGACGAGCAGAGCTTCCAGAACCGCTTCGCCGGCAGCTGGACCGGAGGCGGTCCCGTGCGGCGCAACGCCGAGTCGCCCATCATCGACGCCGATTGCGCCGTAACCGGTGACCATGCGCCCAACCGCATGTCGATCAGCGGCAGTTGCCGCGGCGCCGTCGTCTTCACCCGCGACATCAGCGCCGACGTCACCTTCAATCCGGCGACCGGCCGCTATACCGGCACCTATGTCGGCGCCCGCGCCGGTCCGGCCACGATCGTCGGCAAGCGCAACGGCAACCGCGTCAACTTCACCATGACCTGGCCGAAGCCGGTCAATGGCAGCACCAGGGCGCGCATGTCGATCCTGAATGACGGACAGGGCATGCTGCGCATCCAGGTCGTCAGCCAGCCGCAGGCGAACGGGCCTGCCACCACTTTGTCGGACCTCACCTTCCGCAAGCACTGAGCCGCCCTACCCCGCGAACGCCGCCGCCGCGCGGTGCAGCAGGGCATGGCGGCGGGCGATCGGCTCGACATCGGCGCCATAGCCGCCGCCGATGACGCCGGCGAGCGGGATGCCGCGGCTGCGCACCGCCTCGATCACCAGCCGGTCTCGCGCCGCGAGGCCGGCATCGGTCAGCGACAGCCGGCCGAGCCGGTCCTCCTCATGCGGATCGACGCCGGCATTGTAGAAGACGATGTCGGGATGGGTACGGTCGAGCAGCGGCGCCAGGATGCCGTCCAGCGCGGCGAGATAGGCGCGGTCATCGGTGCGGTCGGCCAGCCCGATGTCGATCGTCGACTGCCGCTTGCGGACGGGGTAGTTCTTCTCGCCATGCAACGACAGCGTCGTCACGGTGGCGTCCTCGGCGAAGATCTCGGCCGTGCCGTCGCCCTGGTGCACGTCGCAATCGACCACCAGCGCGGTGCCGATGATCCCCTCGGCCATCAGCACGCGGATCGCCACGGCGACGTCGTTGAAGGTGCAGAAGCCGGCGCCCTGTTCGGAGCGGGCATGATGGCTGCCGCCAGCCGTGTTGCAGGCGAGGCCATGGGCCAGCGCCAGCCGGGCCGCCAGGATGGTGCCGCCGGTCGCCGCCGCCGCGCGTCGCACCACCGTCTCGTTCATCGGCAGCCCGATCTCGCGCTCGATCGCCGGCGGCACGGCGAGCGACAGGACCGCCTCGACATAGGACCGGTCATGCGCGAGCGACAATTGCGCCGCCGTCGCCGGCTCCGGCACGACGAAGCCCGCCGGCGCCAACCCGTCGGCCCTGACGATCTCGGCCAGCCGGCGGTATTTCTGCATGGGAAAGCGATGATCGGCGGGGATCTCGGCGGTGTAGGCGGGGTGGTGGACGATGGGCGGGAGCATCCGCCGAACATAGGGCCGGCCGCGAGACATGCAACGATCGCGTCGACGCCGGGCGACGAAGCGGCTATCGCTTCTTGCCCACACCACGCCACGCCGACATCATGACCGCCATCCGACCCTTCGAAGTCACCCATCGCGGCATCCTGGCCATCGCCGTGCCGATGACGCTCGCCTATCTGACGACGCCGCTGCTAGGCCTCGTCGGCATGGGCGTGATCGGCCGCCTCGGCGACGCGGCGCTGCTCGGCGCCGTGGCGCTTGGCGCCGTCATCTTCGATTTCGTCTTCGCCACCTTCAATTTCCTGCGCAGCGGCACCACCGGGCTGGTGGCGCAGGCGCTCGGCGCCGACGACCGCAAGGAGATCCAGGCCACCTTCTTCCGCGCCCTGATCCTCGCCTTCGGCATCGGCCTCGTCGTCATCCTGCTCTCGCGGCCGATCCTCGCGATCGCGCTCGCGGCGCTTGGCGGCAGCCCGGCCGTACAGGCGGCGACGGCGGAATACTATTCCATCCGCGTGTTCTCGACCCCGTTCGCGCTCGCCAACTACGTCATGCTCGGCTGGCTGATCGGGCTCGGCCGCTCGACGCTCGGCCTCGTGCTGCAGACCTTCCTGAACGGGCTCAACATCGTCCTCAACATCGCCTTCGTGCTGGGCCTCGGCTGGGGCATCGCCGGATCGGCCTGGGGCACGACGACTGGCGAGGCGGTGACCGCCATCCTTGGGCTCGCGCTGGTGATGCGCCGGCTCGACCGCGCCGACCGGCCGTCGATGGCGCAGATCCTCGACCGAACGCAGATCCTGCGCATGGTCGCGGTCAATCGCGACATCATGATCCGTTCGTTCACGCTGCTGTTCGCGTTCGGCTTCTTCGCCTCGCGCGGCGCCAAGATGGGCGACGTCGTGCTGGCGGCGAACGCCGTGCTGATGAACTTCTTCCTCGTCGGCGGCTATTTCCTCGACGGCTTCGCCGCCGCGGCGGAGCAATATGCCGGCCGCGCCATCGGCGCCCGCTACAAGCCAGCCTTCCTGCGCTCGCTGAAGCTGACGCTGGGCTGGGGCTATGTGCTCGCCTTCATCGCCGCCGCCTGCTTCTGGTTCGGCGGCCCCTGGCTGATCGACTGGATGACGGTGAATCCCGCCGTGCGCGAAACCGCCCGCCACTACCTGTTCTGGACGGCGCTGACGCCGCTCGCCGGCGTTCTCGCCTTCGAGATGGACGGCATCTTCATCGGCGCCACCTGGTCGGCCGACATGCGCAACATGATGCTGCTGTCGCTCGCGCTCTATCTCGCGGTCTGGGCGGTCGCCGAGCCGCTCTGGGGCGCGCATGGCCTGTGGCTGGCCATGCTGGTCTTCCTGTCGGCGCGTGGTTTCACGCTCGCCTGGCGGTGCGGCATCCGCACCCGCGCAGCGTTTGCCTGAGGCGGTTCACGCCGTCTCGGCCGCCCATTTCTCCGTCTCGATGCCGACGGCGTCGGCGATCGAGGACATGCCGCGACGGTCGAGGATGCGCGACAGGCCTGCCAGGATCGAGGCAGGCAGCCCCGGACCGCCATAGACGAAGCCGGAATAGATCTGCACCAGGTCGGCGCCGGCCGTGATCTTGGCAAAGGCGGTCTCGGCCGATTCGATGCCGCCGACGCCGACCAGCGGCATCTCGGGGCCGACGAGCTTGCGGAAGCGGGCGAGTTGGATGGTCGAAAGGCGGAACAGCGGCCGGCCGGAAAGGCCGCCCGTTTCCTTCGCCGTCGCGGCGTCGATCAGCTTCGGGCGGCTGATCGTGGTGTTCGAGACGATGACGCCGTCGATCTTCCGAGCCAGCGCCACCTCGGCGACGTCGGCAAGGCCGGCCTCGGCCATGTCGGGCGCGATCTTCAGGAGCACCGGCACACGGCGCGCCTGGGCATCGCGCGCCTCGAGCACGCGGGCGAGCAGTTCGTCGAGCGCGCCCTTCGCCTGCAGGTCGCGCAGGCCCGGCGTGTTCGGCGAGGAGACGTTGACGGTGAAATAGGAGGCGAGGTCGGCGAAGGTCTCGATGCCCGCGACATAATCGGCGACCCGGTCGACCGCGTCCTTGTTGGCGCCGATATTGACGCCGACGAGGCCGGGCTTGCCGCGCCGCGCCTGGAGTCGCAGCCGCGCCGCCGCATGGCCGGCATTGTTGAAGCCGAGCCGGTTGATCACGCCATGATCCTCGACCAGGCGGAACAGGCGCGGCTTCGGATTGCCGGGCTGCGGCTTCGGGGTGATCGTGCCGATCTCGACGAAGCCGAAGCCAAGCGCCAGGAGCGGATCCGGCACCTCGGCGTTCTTGTCCAGCCCGGCGGCGATACCGAGCGGATTGGGAAACTGCAATCCGAACAGGTTGCGCGCCAGCCTCGGGTCACGGTCGGGACGGACCGAAGGATGCAGCCCGGAAGACAGCACCTTCAGCGAGAGGCCATGCGCCTTTTCCGGATCGATCCGGAACAGCAGCGGTCGGACGAGGCTGCCGAAAGCGCTCACGCCGCAAGCTCGGGAAAGACGTGCAGGCCGTCGGTGCCGACCGGTAGCGCCTTGGTCCAGATTACCGCCGAGAAATCGAGCGGGCCGTAGAGATGCGGGAACAGCGCGCCGCCGCGCGACGGCTCCCATTTCAGCTTGTCGCCGAGCTTGTCGCCATCGATTGCGACGAGCACCAGGCCAGACTGGCCGCCGAAATACCTCGCAGCCGTCTCGCGCACCTGGTCGGCGGCCGAGAGATGGATAAAGCCATCGGTGATGTCGATCGTGGCGCCGGTGAAGACGCCCGCGTCCCTCGCCTGGCTCCAAAGGATGTCGGGGGCGATCTTGAAGATGACGGTCATGTGGGATCCCTTAGGTTTGTCGGGAACCTAGTCGCGCCATCGCGGCGGAACAAGGGTTCGCGCGCAGCCGGCGTCAAAATGCCGGCCCCGCCGCTGGACAGACCTCGTGGACGGGGATAAAAAGCTGGTTGAGAGGGATTTATTCCTTTCCCTGCGGCTTTCGAAGCGCGGGACGACGCGGGCCTGGCCCGCATTCGCGGAGGTTTCCGCCATGTTGTCGCACGAGCGGATCTGGGCGGCGATCGATCGCCTGGCAGCCCGCAACGAGCTGACGGCGTCCGGCCTTGCCCGCAAGGCCGGCCTCGACCCGACCACGTTCAACCGCTCCAAGCGCGTCGCCGTCGACGGCAGGCCGCGCTGGCCCTCGACGGAAAGCATCTCCAAGATCCTCGAGGCGACGGGCGAGCCGCTCGATCGCTTCATGGAGCTCACCATCCGCCGGCTGGCGCCGCCGGAGCAGACAGGGCCGTTCCGCCACGTTCCGCTGCTCGGCTTCGCGCAGGCCGGCGCCGGCGGCTATTTCGACGATGGCGGCTTCCCAGTCGGCCAGGGCTGGGACGAGGTCGCGATCCCGCAGACCAGGATGACCGAGGGCGTCTACGCGCTCGAGGTCTCGGGTGAATCGATGATGCCGCTCTACCGGGCCGGCGACATCATCATCGTCTCTCCGACGGCGACCTGCCGCCCCGGCGACAGAGTCGTCGTGCGCACCCAGGGTGGCGAGGTCATGGCCAAGGTGCTGGCCCGCAAAACCGCGAAGATCGTCGAGCTGCACTCCCTCAATCCCGAGCATCCGAACCGCGAGATTGCCGCCCGCGAGGTGGAGTGGATGGCCCGGATCATCTGGGCGAGCCAGTGAGGACGGCGCCCGCCGCGCTCTGGTTGACCGCGATGATCGGCCTCGCCGTGATCGTCACCTCGAAGATCGGCGGCCTCGACCGCCACGAGTTCGCCGGGCTGATGGGGGGGCCGGCGCCGGAACAGGTCGCCGTTTCGAACGACGTGGACGATGCCGACCGCGATCCGTTCGACGGCCCGGTCGATGCCGATGACGGTGGCGCCCCGGATCCGGACATGCCGCCGGGGGCGATGCCGCCATCCGCGACCGGGGCTCCCGCCGCCGCAGCTCCGCAGACACTCCCGCCCGCGGTCGAGACACCGGCGTCGCCCCCGGACCCCTCCCCCGACCCCGCCCCCATGCGCACGCCGCGCAACGTCACGGCGCCCGGCATGACGCCGGCCCCGGCGCTGACCGGCCCGCTCGAACGCGAGGCGATACCGAAAAAGCCGCCGGCGCCGCCACGCTGGAAGGCATTTTCGCCCGTCGTCGTGCGCGAAGCCGGGCTGCTCGACATCGGACAGCGCCATGTCCGGCTCGCCGGCATCCGCGTACCGGATGACGACCGGCTCTGCCATCCGGCCGAGACGGACGAAGCGGCGGGCGAGATCGCCTGCGCCAAGCTGGCGCTGGCAGCGCTGCGCCGCCGCGTGCGGGCGCTCGGCGTCGAGTGCCGCGTCTCCGCCAATGACACGACCGACCCGCTCGTCGCGCCCTGCCGGATCGGCAGCACCGATCTCGGCCAGTGGCTGATCGAACAGGGCTGGGCCGAGGCAGCCGCGAAAGCGCCGGACGGCTACAAGACGGCCGAGACCGAGGCGCGCTGCTTCCGGCGCGGCATCTGGCAGGCGGGACCGCCACCAGCCGATTGCCTGCAGAACTGAGGCTCAGGAGGTGGAGCTGCGCCAGCCGGCGGCAAGAAGGCCCGCGCCGACCAGCAGGCCACCGCCGGTACGGTTGACGATGCGCTGCACGCTCGGCTTGCGGATGGTCCGCCGCGCGCCGGCGGCGATCAGGGCGTAGCTGGCGGCATTGATCGTCGCCAGCACGAGGAAGGTCACTTCGAACAGGATCATCTGCGGCAGCAGCGGCTGGCTCGAAACCAGGAACTGCGGCAGGAAGGCGACGAAGAAGACGATGCTCTTCGGGTTCAGCGCCGTCACCGCATAGGCATGCAGGAAGATGCGGACCGGGCGCACTTCCGACGTCTGCGCCTCCGCCTGCGCTCCCGTGGGCGCACGCCAGAGCTTGATGCCGAGATAGATGAGATAGGCGCCGCCGACCCATTTCAGCACGGTGAACAGCGCCGCCGAGGCGGCGAGCAACGCGCCGAGGCCGAGCATCGATGCCGTCATGGCGGTGAAATCACCGAGCGCGACGCCGGCGACGGTGGCGCCGGCCGACTTGCGGCCATGGCTCAGCGCATAGGAGATCACCAGCAGGATGGTCGGGCCGGGAATGGCGAGGATGACGGCCGAGGCGGCCGCGAAGGCCAGCCAGTGTTCGAAGGACATGCTGCTTCTCCCTGGAGAACAGCATCAATCCACCGAAGCCTCGCCGTGGCAAGCCCTTCGACCAGGTGCCTTGAGTTGGCCGAGCCCGGTCAGACCTTGCGGGCCGGCTTCGCCAGCGCCTGACCATCGGAAGGCTGCAGGCATTCGGGAGCGATATCGGGCCAGGACTGGACCTCGCAGCCCTTGCGGCCGCCGACAGCGGCCTTGTCGAACAGAGTGAGCGCGGTCGGATCCGAGGCGCCGCTGGTGCGGCTCATGGCCTGGCCACCATAGGCCGTGACGCCGAAGGCGACGATCGCCGCGGTGGCGACGAGACTGATGGTGGTGCGGGTGTACAACTTTGCCATTTCCGATCCGCGTCGCCTGAAGACGCCCCCCTGTTTTCCGGTGCAGGCCCAACGCCCGCCGTCATGGCTTCGTTCCACCATGACGCTGGGGAAGAGTCAGTGATGGCCATCTCAAAGGGCCGCGCGGACGACACAACAACAGCCATCGCGCCCGCGGCGGCTTCAGAGGTTTTCCTTTCCAAGAATTGCCCCTGCGGCAAGATCCATTTTCTTGATCAAACTACTCGTCATTCTGTCCAATGAGGACATTCGACGGGCCCCCGTTCCCGCACGCAACCTGCCTGTGCCTCGGAGACAAGAATGCTCACACGTCGCCACTTCGGACTTCTGGCGGGGACCGGCCTCGTCGGCCTTGCCGCCACCTCGTTCGCCGGCCGCAAGGCCCAGGCGGAAGAGGCGAAGACGCTGCGGATCGGCTACCAGAAGGCCGGCCTCCTCGCCGTGGCGCGCCGCGAGAAATCGATCGAGAAGCGGCTTGAGGCGGATGGCGTTGCTGTCACCTGGGTCGAGTTCGCGGCCGGGCCGCCGCTGCTGGAAGCGCTCAATGTCGGCGCCATCGACTTCGGCTGGACCGGCGATGCGCCGCCGATCTTCGCCCAGGCCGCCGGGGCCAATCTCGTCTATGTCGGCGCCGCCCCCTCCAACGGTAAGGGCGAGGCGATCATCGTCAAGGACGGTTCTCCGGCCAAGACGGTCGCCGACCTCAAGGGCAAGAAGATCGCCGTTACCAAGGGCTCCAGCGCGCATAATCTGCTGGTCGCGGCGCTCGAGAAGGCCGGCATCGCCTTCGCCGACATCACGCCCGTCTATCTGTCGCCGGCCGACGCGGCCGCCGCCTTCGCCAATGACAGCGTCGATGCCTGGTCGATCTGGGATCCCTTCCTGGCGCTGGCCGAGGCGCGCCAGCCGGTGCGGCTGCTGACGACCACCGCCGATACCGTCGCCGTCAACACCTACCTGCTCGCGAACAAGACCTTCGCCAACGCCAACCCGGCCATTATCGCCAAGACGATCGCCGGCCTCGGCGACGCGGCCAATTGGGCCAATGCCAATCGCGGCGAGGTGGCGAAGGCGCTGACGGAAATCACCGGCGTGCCGAGCGGCCCGCAGACCGTGGCGGTCGAACGCGCGGTCTACGGCATCCTGCCGCTGACGAGCGAGATCGTCGCCGGCCAGCAGGTGACGGCCGACCGCTTCTTCAAGCTCGGCCTCATCCCGAAGCCAATCACCGTCGCCGACGCCGTCTGGACCGCGCCGAAGGCGTGAGAACCCGGCTCCTGCCGTTCGAGCCAAACCTTCTGGCCATGGCCCGGACGGCACAGCGACTTCCTGAATTTCGCGTCACAAGGCCGCCGCCATGACCGTCACCACCCCTCCCGATCCGCTCAACTTCTTCTGGTTCATCCCGACCTATGGCGATGGCACCTATCTCGGCTCCGAGACGCAGCAGCGTCCGCCGGAGTTCGGCTATTTCAGGGAGGTCGCCCAGGCGGTGGATCGCCTCGGCTTCGGCGGCGTGCTGCTGCCGACTGGCCAGGCCTGCGAGGAAAGCTGGGTGACGGCATCAGGCCTCGCGACGGTGACGGAAAAGCTCAAATTCCTCGTCGCGCTCCGCCCCGGCGTCGTCCAGCCCGCCTATGCGGCGCGGCAGACGGCGGCGCTCGACCGCCTCTCCAACGGGCGGCTGCTGCTCAACGTCGTGGTCGGCGGCAACCCCGTGGAACTCGCCGGCGACGGCGTGTTCCTGCCGCATGACCAGCGCTACGAGCAGGCCGGCGAATTCCTCAGGATCTGGAGCAGCCTCGTCTCCGGCGAGCGCGTCGACTTTTCCGGCAAGCACTACCGCATCGAGAAGGGCCGGCTCGACTTTCCGCCGGTACAGAACCCGCCGCCGCTCTATTTCGGAGGCTCGTCGGAAGCCGGCATCGATCTCGCCGCCGAGCAGTGCGAACTCTACTTGACCTGGGGCGAACCGCTCGAAGCCGTGGCGGGCAAGATCGCGGCCGCTCGTTCCCGCGCCGCCGCGCGCGGGCGAAAACTGCGCTTCGGCATCCGCCTGCATTTCATCGTCCGCGAGACCGAGGCCGAGGCCTGGGCCGCCGCCGACAAGCTGATCAGCCGCATCTCGGACGAGCAGATCGAGATCGCCTATAAGCGCTTCACCCAGCAGATGGACTCGGTCGGCCAGCGCCGCATGGCGGAGCTGCATGGCGGCCGCCGCGACAAGCTGCTGGTGGCGCCAAACCTCTGGGCCGGCGTCGGCCTGGTGCGCGGCGGCGCCGGCACGGCGCTGGTCGGCACGCCGGCACAGGTGGCGGAGCGGCTGCGCGAATATCAGGCGCTCGGCATCGATACGGTGATCGGCTCCGGCTATCCGCATCTGGAGGAATCCTACCGGGTGGCCGAACTGCTCTTCCCGGAACTCGGCATCAACGTGGCACGGCGCGGCGTCAGCCGGGCGATCCAGAACGAGTTCGGCGTCGACGAGACGGCGCGCAAGCTCGCCTCGGCCTCGTGATGAAGATCCCCCGTGCGCTCATCGGCTGGATCCTGCCGGCCGCCGTCCTGGTCCTGTGGGAACTCCTCGCCCGCATCGGCTTCATCCCGGAAAACGTGCTGCCGGCGCCGACCGCCGTCGCCGTCGCGCTCTGGCGCGTTCTGCAATCCGGCGAGCTTCTCGAAAACATCCGCGTCAGCTTCTGGCGCGCCAGCGTCGGCTTCCTGATCGGTGGCGCGGTCGGCTTCGCCTTCGGGCTCGCCAACGGCCTGTCGCGCTTCAGCGAGGCGCTGACCGACACGACGCTACAGATGGTGCGCAACGTGCCGCATCTGGCGCTGATCCCGCTGGTGATCCTCTGGTTCGGCATCGACGAGCAGGCCAAGCTCTTCCTCGTCGCGCTCGGCGTTTTCTTCCCGATCTACATCAATACGCTGGCTGGCATCCGCTCCGTCGACCCGCAGCTGGTCGAGATGGGCAAGACCTACGGCATGAACGGCAGCGACCTGTTCTGGAAGGTGATCCTTCCCGGCGCCCTGCCCTCGATCTTCGTCGGCGTCCGCTTCGGCCTCGGCATCATGTGGCTGACGCTGATCGTCGCCGAGACGATCGCCGCCTCCTCCGGCATCGGCCACATGGCGATGCAGGCGCGCGAATTCATGATGACCGACGTCGTCGTGCTGACGATCCTGATCTATGCGCTGCTCGGCAAGCTCGCCGACACCACGGCGCGGATCCTCGAGCGGCGGACGCTGGCCTGGAACCCGGCCTTCCAGAATGTTTGAGGGAGGGAACGCCATGTTCGCCGATACGCTGGCCTTCATCGAGACCGCCAGCCGCACGGCGCCGCGGGACCTGCCATCCGCCCGCCCGGTTCCCTTCGAGGTCACCGACGAGGCCGATCCGCATACGCGCGGCATGGGGCTCTCCATCCGCGGCCTCGTCAAGGCGTTCGACGGCGCGCCGGTGATCCGCGGCATCGACCTCGAAATTCCCGCCGGCCAGTCGGTTGCGATCGTCGGAAAAAGCGGCTGCGGCAAGAGCACGCTGCTGCGCCTGATCATGGGGCTGGAGACGCCGACGGCGGGTTCAATCACCCGTCTCGGCGAGGCCGCAAAGGATTCCGCCCGCTTCATCTTCCAGGAACCGCGCCTGCTGCCCTGGGCCACCGTCGCCGGCAATGTCGCCGTCGGCCTCGGCCGCGCCGGGTCGACGAAATCCCGCCGCGCGGCGGCGCTGAAGGCGCTGGCGGAAGTCGGCCTCGACGGCCGCGCCGACGCCTGGCCTTCGGTACTTTCCGGCGGCCAGAAGCAGCGCGTCGCGCTGGCCCGCGCGCTCGTCTCGCGCCCTCGCCTGCTCGCCCTCGACGAACCGCTCGGCGCGCTCGACGCGCTGACGCGCATCTCGATGCAGGGGCTGGTCGAGCGCGTCTGGCGGGCGCAGCGCTTCACCTCCGTTCTCGTCACCCACGACGTCTCCGAGGCGATCGCGCTCGCCGACCGTATCCTGCTGATCGAGAACGGCCGCATCGCGCTCGATCTCGACGTGCCGCTCGCCTGGCCGCGCCAACGCGGCACGCCCGCCTTCGCCGGCCTAGAGAAGACGGTGCTCGACCGCCTGTTCGGCGATTTCGAAGCCGGTGCAGCGATCTGATTTGACGCTTTCGCATTATGGGCCCGCCCCATACTATGCCGGTCCAATTCGAACCACCGGCAGGCCCATGATGCACGACCAGACCCAGACGATTCGCCCGCGCCTCTTCCTCGACAGCGCCGACAGGGCCGCCTGGGACGAATGGCTGCCGACGGGCCTCTTCCACGGCATCACCACCAACCCGACCATCCTCGCCAATGCCGGCGTGCCGAACACGCTGGCCGAGCTGGGCCGGCTTTCGCACATCGCCTTCGAGGCGGATGTCGTGGAATTCCAGGCCCAGACCTGGGGCCGCAACAGCGAGGCTCTGATCGCCAATGGTCGCGTCATCGCCGCGATGGATCCGCGCATGGTGGTCAAGGTGCCGATCACCAAGGAGGGCGCCATCGCCGCTGCGACGCTGAAGGCCGAGGGCGTGCGCATCACCATGACGGCTGTCTACACGGCGCATCAGGCGCTGAGCGCCGCCGCCCTCGGCGCCGATTACGTCGCTCCCTATCTCGGCCGCATGAACGACGCCGGCCGCGACGGCTTCGCCGAGATCGTCACCATGCAGGAGATCATCCGCGGCGCCGGCAGCGAGACCCGCGTGCTCGTCGCCAGCCTGCGCGCCGCCGACGACCTCGTCCGCCTCGGCCGCCTCGGCATCGACACCTTCACCTTCTCGCCCAAGGTCGCCGCCGCTCTCTTCGCCGAGGAACTGACGGAAGCCGCCGCCGAAGTGTTCGAAAAGGCCGCGGAAGCCTAGCCTTGCCGCGCCCCCGCGCCTTTGATTAGACTGATTCTAATCTGAGGTGCGACCCGCGAGGCATTCGATGCAATATCCGGTTTCCCGTGGCTACTCGACCAGCCAGATCACCCTGCACTGGGTGATCGTGGCGCTGGTTTTCTTCCAGCTCGTCTTCGGCGATGCGATGTCGCACAGCCTGCGCGCGATCGGGCGCGGCGAGGCCGTGGACCCCAGCGTCGCCACGCAGGCGACACTGCATATCTGGGTCGGCTTCGCCATCCTCGCCGCCGTCGCCATCCGCATCGTGCTGCGGTTGACCAAGGGCGCCCCGCCGCTTCCCGACGGTTCGGCGATCGTCGCCCTGCTGGCGCGGCTGACCCACGCCGCCTTCTATTTCCTTCTTGTCGCCATGCCGGTGACCGGCATCCTCGCCTACTGGTTCGTCCCGTCGCTCGGCGACCTGCACGAGCTCGGCAAGCCCGTCTTCATCGTGCTGATCGTCCTGCATGTGGTGGCGGCGCTGTGGCACCAGTTCTGGCTGCGCGACGGCCTGCTGATGCGGATGCTCAAGCCGGGCGCCTGAACTCCCGCCTGCCGTCCCCCTCCCCGGAATTGACGGACGCCATCGCCCTGCGAAAGCGGGCGAGTGCAGCATAACGGCAACAGCATCCCCCTAAGTAATATGTATAGTGGACTTAGTAGATCGCGTCTCTCAACACCACATGAGAAGCCCCCCCATGAAGCTCCTTCGCATCCTTTCCGCCGCCACGATCCTCGCTTCGGGCGTTGCCGCCGCCCAGGCAGCCGACCTGACCTATGAGCCCGCGCCGGTCGTTCCGGCCGCCGCGCCCGTCGGCAACTGGACCGGCTTCTATGTCGGCGGCAGCATCGGCTACGCCTGGGGCAAGACCGACCAGAAGGACGGCGATGACGGCCTGATCACCGAGAACCCGGGCGACGTCAAGCCGGACGGTTTCATCGCCGGCCTGCAGCTTGGCGGCGACTACCAGTTCCCGAGCAACGTCGTGATCGGCGCCCTGGTGGACATCTACTATTCGGACGCCAAGGACACGTTCAACTACCTCGACGAGTACACGACCGAATCGAAGATCCGCTATTTCGGCACCGGCCGCGTCCGCGCCGGCTACGCGATCGACAAGTTCCTGCCCTATCTGACGGGCGGCTTCGCCTGGGCCAACAACGAGATCAACGACAGCGTGTACGGTTCGAACAGCCAGACTCATTTCGGCTGGACGGCCGGCGTCGGCGTCGAATACGCCTTCACGCAGAACTGGACCCTCAAGGCCGAGTATCTCTACACGGACTTCGGCTCCAAGACGTATACATTCCCGGACGATAACGGCTCGTACGACGTCGGCCTGAAGTCGCAGACCGCGACGTTCGGCGTGAACTACCGCTTCTGATCCACATCGGATCGCGCATTCCAAAGGCCCTCGCCGAGACGCTCGGCGGGGGCTTTTTTCTTTCGCGCCGGCGTATCCCACCCGGCGGAGTCGGCGCGCCAGTGGACGGACGCAAGACTCCGGATTGACTCTCACGTCGATGAGAACAAAATGGGAACGAAGCCCCAGGGAGTTCCAGCGTCATGGCACAGGCCGTTCATCCGATCGATCCCGCGCAAAGCGCGCTCGACCATCGCGTCGACAATCTGATGGCCGCGCATCAGGGCGACGCGCGCGCCGTCATCGAGACGCTGCTGATGGCGATCGACGCACGCACGGCCAGGATCTCCTTCGGCTTCGTGCGCGGGCGACTGTCCGAGGTCGACCCGGACGACGCCTGAGATCCGGCCCGCGCGAGAATTCCCGAGGGAACGGGAACGACGCCCCGGCCGAAACGTTGTCGATCCGGTGGTGGGCAGGGTCGCAACGTGGAGGGCCGGCAAATGGCAGCACCGACGGAACTGAAGGACAGCCTGCAGAGGATTTCAGCGCTGATGGGTCTGCTTCGATCCGATCTGCTCGAACTGTCCGAGGCCCGCGACGTCGCCAGCCGCACGCCGGTGGTCGACCACATCCACTGGATCGCCGATCAGTTGGACGAACTCGGCGACGGGCTCTCCGACGATGGCCGCAGGCGCACGCCCGCCAGACCGCAGCGGATGGCGCGCGCCTCCCAGCGTTCCAGCGCCGCCAAACCCTCCGCGCGCGGCTCATCCCGCCATGTCGGCGCGAGCCATGCCGCATCAGGTCACGCCACATCGGGCCATGCGACGCCGAGCCACGCCAAGTCAGGCCATGAAAAGTCCGGCCCCGCAAAGTCGGGCAACGCAGCATCCGGCCGCGCTTCGCTCTCCACGCGCCGTCCAGCCCGCCCCGACAGCGCCGCCCGCCCCGCGCCGCGCCGTCCGGCTGAATCGCACGAGGCCAGTCCGCATCGCGACGAGGCAGGCGCTTCGCCCGCCGCAGACACGCCGCCGCAGAAGGCGAACCCGCCGGAAGCAGCCGTGACGCCGCCCCCGCCCGACGTGCCGAGCCTGCCCGGCGGCGACGACAAGCTGCACTGATCGCGACGGAGCGGCGACGATCCGCCATCCGCCCGCACGATCGCCGGGTCACACGCTCAAGCCGCGCGATCGCCGATTGGAACCGATCGGCAAATCCCCCTGCCCCGAACCTGTCGCCGAGCCATCCCATCATGACGGCGTTGCTGATGTCCGAGCTGATGATCTGCGAGGTGCTGACCGCGCTCGAGCAGCACGAGCCGGTCGACCTGCGCGCCTCGGCCTGCCGCTGCATGGCGCGACTGCCGGCGCATGACGAAACGGAAGAGCAGATCTGCGACCACCTTCGACGCCTCGCCATGGAATATGGCGCAGCTATCGTGATCGCGACGGGCTGAGACAGCGGGTCTATGGAACCGGCGGCCTCGCCTATGGCAGCGTCAAGAGCAGCGGAAGTTACCAGCACCATGAGTACGGTTTATGGTGGGGCGGCCCGGGCGACCGCGCGTTCGACAGGAGCGGCGGCCTGAGCGGCTCGTCGAGCGATGTCCGCTGGGGCTGGACACTCGGCGCAGGCGCCGAATATGCCCTGACCGACCAACTGAGCTCACGGGCGAATATCTCTATGTCGATCTCGGCAGCAAGGACCACACAGCCTTCAGCGCCGAGGACAGCGCCGCGTTTGTCCCCTGGAGCGACTCGGCCAAGTTCCACGCCGTCCGGGTCGGCCTGAACTGCAAGTTCTGATCCGGAAACCGGCCGGCTCCCATCGCCCAACCGGCGAATGCAGACACACTCGGCGATGGCCTTGATCACAGCGGGATAAAGCGGGTACAAAGTGTCCAGCTTTTCGCGGAGTCGGCGTTCCAGTTGTACGATATCGCGAAAAGACAAGTGATTTAAGTCACTTAAGAAGCGGGTGTAGTTCAGAGGTAGAACGTCAGCTTCCCAAGCTGAATGTCGTGGGTTCAATTCCCATCGCCCGCTCCAAGCCTTCCAACAACAGCGATTCCCTGTACCGCGCCGCCATCCCTCTCCAGTCGGGGATCCTTGGCGCGCGGCTGTCGTGACGATAGGCTCGACGGATCCGATCAGAGGTGGAGATCGAAATGACCGGCATCGAAAAGGCTATCCGGATTGCCGTCGAGGCCCATGCCGGCCAGACCGACAAGAACGGCGAGCCCTACATTCTCCATGTCCTGCGCGTGATGCACGCCGCCGTTGGAGACGACGCCAAGATAGCTGCGGTCCTGCATGACGTGATCGAGGATACCGAATGGTCGGCGGAGCGCCTCCTCGCCGAGGGGTTCGAGCCGAGAATCGTCGATGCGGTCCTGTCCGTGACGAAGCGTGACGGCGAGAGCTACCAGGATTTCGTGCTTCGGGCGAAGGCGAACCCGATCGGGCGCATCGTCAAGATGGCGGATCTCGCGGACAATTCGGACCCGGCCCGCCTGTCGCGGCTGCCGGCGGAGCAACGGGAGCGCCTCGAACGGAAATATGCGGGCGCGCTCGCGCAACTGGCAGAATAGCGCGATCCCTGCCGTGAAGGATGCAGCCGCTAGGGAGGCCGGGTCGGCGGCGATGACGCGGGGGATCTCGCCTTCGACGCTATCGATGATGAGTTGAATCGCCGCGACGGCGGCTTCCACATCGGCGGCCAGGATCGCGTCGGCGAGCGTGCGGTGCGGCGGGAAAGAAGCGAGTCCGAAGCCGTCGCGGCCGAAGGGCGATTCCGCCGAACGCTCCAGAGCGTGGTCGAGATGGAGCAGGATCTGGCCGAACATCGGGTTGCCGGAGGCTTCGTAGATGGCGCCGTGGAAGGCATGATCCGACTTGCGCCAGGGGCGCCCGCCATTGACGTCAGCGAGCACGACGTCGCAGAGGCGAGAGACTTCCCGGCGCTGCGCAGGGTTCGCGTTCAGCGTCGCCTTGCGCACCACCTCGCCCTCGAGCGCGCGCCGCGCCGGCGGCGGATGATGCCGAGCCCCTCCCAGCGGTTCAGCGCCTCGCGGATCGTCGTCCGCCCGACGCCGAGCCCGGCGCGTCGAGTACGGCGACGCCGCGCGTCTTCGTGTCGATGCGTTCGAGATATTCGGCCGCGTCGCGGCGGTTCGGTTCGATCGGGCTCTTGTCGGTCGTTGTCACGCTTGGCCGCGTTTCCTGAGCGGCTGCTCGCGCGCCAACAGTTCGCCAAGCGCCGTCACGAGCAGGTCCATCTGTTCGCGCGTGTTATAGCCCTGGCAGGACAGCCGCGCGATATGATGGCCTTGCCATTCGAACACCGGAATTTCAATCCCGTAGTCGCGGAGCAGCGCATCGTGCACGGCGATCGGGTCGCAGGCCGGGATCGGCATCGCCACCATCTGCGGCGCCGAGAATTCCGGGCTGGAGAGCGCGTCGAGGCCGAACAGGTCGCGGACCCGCGCCGCGGTCTCCTGCGCCAGGCGGCTGCATTCCGCCGCCACCTGCCACCAGTCATGCGCGCGGCGGAAGGCGAGCGCCGCCGGCACGGCCAGCCAGGGCGAGGGATCGCGGGTTCCCTGCATCTCGATCTCGTCGACGAAGGCCGAAGCGCCGAAGGGACCGCGCACGCCCGGCTCCTTGTTGTCGGCCGTCCAGCCATGGCTGACGACGAGCGGATCGATCATCGCCTGCCATTCCGGCCGCACATGGACGAAGGCGGCGCCCTTCGGCGCCATCATCCATTTGTGGCAATTGCCGGAATAGACGTCGGCGCCGAGCGCGTCGAGATCGAGCGGAACATGCCCCGGGGCGTGGGCGCCGTCGATGACGCTCCAGATGCCGCGCTGGCGCGCCTCGGCGATCAGCCTCTCGATCGGAAAGAGCAGCGCCCTCGCCGAGGTGACGTGGCTCAGGAACAGCACGCGCGTGCGCGGCGTGACGGCCGAAAGGATCGCGTCGTGGAAGGTCTCGGCCGAGGTCAGCGGCAGCGGCACCTCGGCGACGACGATCTTCGCGCCGGTGCGCCGGGCGACGAAGGCGAGCGTCTTTTCGAGCGCGCTGTATTCGTGGTTCGTCGTCAGGATCTCGTCGCCGGGCTTCAACGGCAGCGATTGCAGCGCGACGTTGAGGCCGGTGGTAGCGTTCGAAACCTGCGCGATGTTGTCGGCGGATGTGCCGAACTCGGCCGCCAGCGCCTCGCGCGCGACGCGAAGATTGGGAGCGAGGCCGCGGCGCGAATCGAGAAACTCGACCGGCTGGCGCTCCAGCTTCAGCTGCCAGCGCTGATAGTCCTCGAATACCGGACGCGGGCAGGCGCCGAACGATCCGTGGTTCAGGAACACGACCTCGGGATCGAGGAGGAAGTGCTGCGAGAGATTGGTGGTCACTTCAGCGCCCTTTCAGGGTCGGATCGAGAGCATCGCGCGGGCCGTCGCCGAGCAGCGACGCGGCGAGGATGGTGACGGCCAGCGCCGGCACCGGGAATACCGCCATGTGCCAGTAGAAATACATGAAATTCATGCCGACATTGATCATCTGGCCCCAGCTCGGGGTCGGAGGCTGCACGCCGATGCCGAGAAAGCTCAGCGACGCCTCGAGCATCATGGCGAGCGGGATCGCGAGCACGAAGCCGACGATGACCGGCGAGACCGAATTCGGGATCAGGTGGCGCCAGACGATGTGCCAGGGCGAGGCGGCCTGCCCAGTCCGAGCCGGCGTCGCCGGAGTTCACCAGCTTGTCATAGTCGGCGCGTAGTGATGACGGCCGCCCGGCTTGAACAGGTAGTAGAAGTTGGACGGGTCGAGATCGTCATGCTCGTAGGGCGCGAGGAACAGGCCGTTCGTGCGGTCCTTCAGGGTCGACGCCCAGTCCTTGATCGGCATGGACTTTATCGCCATGAGAGCGCCGATCGAGACCGACGTCGAGCGGGCCGGCCGGCAGGGGAAGCGAAGCTTAGGCGGCCGGCGCCGTGCAGATGCGTGGGTCGGCCAGATCGTTGCGGACGCCGTCGGGCGCGCCGGCCCGGTCGCGCGCCACCATCACAACCTTCATCTTGCCGAACGGCCAGGTGCAGACGACCGCCTCCGACGTCGGCATCGGAGGGCTGCCCCTCCACGCGGAAACGACGAACCACGCGACCGGCTGGTCGGAAGCCTTGCGCCAGAGCGCGTCGATCGACTCGCCGGGGGAGATCGCACGAAAGGCGACGGTGTCTGCCTTGTCGACGTAGTGGCCCAGTTCCCTCCGGAAAACGTCGACATCCGTGTGGACCACGCCCTGGCGGAAGCCGGCGTCATGCAGGAAGCGCGCAACCGGCCGCCAGTCATATTTGCGCGGAGCGGCGAGCGTATCGAGGCCCTGCAGGACAAGGCCGGCGCCGAAAAGCGCGAGCCAGGGCAAGGCGAACCACCGCGCCCGACCGTTTGCCAGCAGGGCGCCGACGCCGAACGCCGCCAGCATCACGGCAGCCGGCATCATGCCGATCAGATACCGGCCCGTGACCGCCGTAAACGCGGCGACACCCATGAACGCGACAAAGGTTCCGATCGCGACAATGGCCAGATAGCGATGAACGAGTGACCGCCGGTTGGCGATCAGTCCGATCGCCATCAGCGCGAACAGGCTCCACATCAGCGCGGCGTTGAAGGAGAGCGGCCAGTAGCGATCCAGGTCCTCCGGCACCCTGAAGCCATAGGTGCCCTGGAGGACCCCCTTGATCCGGACCGACAAGGAGGTGGCGGCCTGCCACTTCATCAAACCCTCCGGCCGGCCCGCCTGGAACAGGACCGACGGATACAGCGACATGAGCGCCAGGGCCGCGATCAGCCAGGTAGTCGCCATGTGCCGGAGCCAGATGCGCCGCTCCGGAGCCCCCTTGCGGACCCCGCCACACGCCAGCACGGCGAGATGCTGCATCGCCACGATCACGGCGCCGGCCGGAATGGCAAGGATCGAACCCAGGGCTCCCAGGGTCGCCAGCCGGGCATTGCCCGGGGCCGAGCCCTCGCGGCGCAGCAGGCCGATCTGCCCCTGCATCGCCAGGGCGACGCAGAGAAGCTGCAGCGCATAGGGTCGCGCCTCCTGGCCATAGATGATCAGGATCGGCAGGGTTGCGTAGAGGATGGCCGCGGCGATGGCGGAGACGGTCCCGCCGATGCGGTTCGCCATCACGGCGACGAGTCCGCCCGCCGCGCCGTCGAGAAGCGCGGAGGGCAGCCGGAGCATGAACTCCGAGCCGCCGGACAGGCCAAATCCCTTGAGGACGGCGAAATAGGTCGGGAGATGGCCCTGTGACAGCCGCTCCCACGCCATGCCGCTCCATGACTTGGCGATGGCGTCGGCGGTCATGACCTCGTCGTACCAGAACGCCAGGTCGCCGAGGGCCGGAAGCCGGAACAGCAGGCAGACGGCGAACGCGGCCAGAAACAGACCGACATCCGAGCGAACGGCGCGAGCCCCAGTGTCGGCGGACCCGGTATATGCAGAATCGGCCATGAGCCTCCCCTTCTCCGACGGGATTTGGCCCCGGGAACTGGAACAATTCAACTCTGCCGGATACAAACCAGAGCGTGTACCGGCAAATAAGGCGTACCGTAGCGTCTTCGCTCGCTTCGCGGGCTGCCGGAACCGGATCGCGGGTGCGACATTGATCCCATGACGGGGCAGAAATTCCTGCCGCAGAGAGGGTTCGCTGTAGCCCCTTGGATTGTCTCATCTTCTTGAAAGATAGGACTTTTCGAGCGCAATCCGCGGACGTGACTCTTGCCTTGCGCCCGCGCGAACTCTCGTGGCGCGCCAGGCCATTCGGGAAGGTGGAAGATATGGTGTTGAGACGAATCAGTTCAGCCGCAATGGCGCTCGTTTTCGCGGCGTCGGCATTGCCGGTCCAGGCGGCGCCGCTGATGCGCGTCGATCCGGGTGCCAGCACGGCATCCAATGTCATCGAGATCCAGGGTCGCCCCTGCCCGCCGCAGGGCTGCCGCCCGGGCGACCGGCCCGGCCGTCCCGGCCATGGTGGTCCGAATCATGGTGGCCCGAACCGGCCCGGCCCTGGCGGTCCCGGCTGGGGTGGCCCCGGCCCCGGACATGGCGGACCGAACTGGAACCGTCCGCCCAACCGCCCCGGCTACTGGAACGGACACCACGGCTATCGCGACCCGCGCCCGGGCTATCGCCGCGGCAGTGACGGCTGGTGGTATCCGCTGGCGGCCTTCGGCGTCGGCGCGCTGATCGGCGGCGCCATCGCCAACCAGCCGCGCGAAGTCGCGCCGCCGAGCTTGTCGCGCGATCACCTGCGCTGGTGCGAGGACCGCTACCGCTCCTATCGCGCCTCGGACAACACGTTCCAGCCGAACGAAGGTCCGCGCCGGGCCTGCGTGTCGCCCTACTACTGATCGCAACGCGATCCTGAAGACGGAAAGCCCGCCACATGGCGGGCTTTCTTTTTTGGCTAGGCCTTCTCGCAGAGGCCGCTGTGCAACGCTTCGCCGGCAAACAATTGCGCCATCGCCCGATCCGAACGGTCAAGATGGCGGATGAGCAAAGCCACGGCCATTTCCGGGTCGCGGGCCGACAGCGCGTCGAGGATACCCTGGTGCTCGACCAGCGTATCGTCGGCACGGCCCATTTCCGGCAGCGCCATGAAACGGGTACGGTCGATCTGCGCCTTGGCGGCGTCGATCATCCGCCACAGGCGCGGAAAGCCGCTCAGCTGGCAGATAGTGGCATGAAAGCGGTCGTCGAGCTCGATCAGCTCCTCGAAATTGCCGGCCTCGGCCGCGCGCCGCTGCTGGCGCATCAGCAGCTCGAGCTCATCGAGGCTGGACTGGGTGACATGCGCCGCGGCGTGGCGGATGCCCTCGACCTCCAGCGCGCGACGGATCAGCCGCCCCTCCTCCCAGCGTAGCCGGTCGACCGGCGAGACATAGGTGCCCGCCTGCGGGCGGATCACCACCAGCCCGTCCGAGGCAAGCTGGCGGAACGCTTCGCGGAGCGGCGAGCGCGAAATGTCGAAGCGCCGCGTCACCAGCGCCTCCGGGATGGGGTCGCCCGGCCGCAACCGCCAATGCGCGATGGCGCGGCGCAACAGGCCATAGACCTGCTCGCCGATCGGACGCGAGCGATCGATGACGGCGTCGGCCGGGAACGGGTCGTCCCGTTGCGGAAGCTCGGCGCCGCCCGGAGTTTTTCGCTTCGTCATCGCGATCGCCATTGACACCCCCAAACTAGGATCCTAGCATCTCACATCAATAAGACACGCTGAACAACAGCGAATGATCAAGATGATCAAAAATAATAAAAACAATCTTCCGGGTTGGAAATCGAACGCCAAGGTAACGAAGCCACCAGCACGATAAGACCGAAGCGCCGGCAAGGCAATTCGATTGGGGTATAATTTCGACCCTTATCGATAAACCTTCCCAGTTCGCGATACAGCTCTGCCTGTCTGCCAAATTGCTTATTGCCTCCCAAGATGATCGATCTCGGCGGCATGATCTCGCACGCTCTTATTTTCGCACTCACCGATCTCGCACGTACTGACATGGAGGAAAAATGTCAGAGGGCTTTTCCGGACTCGGGATGAATCTCGGGAACCTTTCGCGGCTGTCCAAGGCCAAGACCCGTTCGATCAGCCCGGAGAACTTCACCGGCGAGAAGGGCAAGGGCGGCATGGCGGTCGAGGGCACCGGCGCCAGTTGCGCCCGCGGCCTCGGCAAGGATGGCAGCGGCCTCGGCTGGAAGGTGTCGCCGTCGATCCGGATGGAAGCCGGCGAAACCCGCGTGATCGCCGACATCGAAGGCCCCGGCGCGATCCAGCAGATCTGGCTAACGCCGGCCAATGTGCGCTGGCGCGACCTGATCCTGCGCATCTACTGGGACGGCCAGGAACATCCCTCCGTCGAAAGCCCGCTCGGCGATTTCTTCTGCGCCGGCTGGAACCAGTATGCGCAGGTTTCCTCGCTCGCCGTCTGCGTCAATCCCGGCCGCGCCTTCAACTGCTACTGGGAAATGCCGTTCCGCAAGCATTGCCGGATCACGCTGGAGAACCGCGATCCCGATGAACATGCGATCGTCTACTACCAGATCAACTACACGCTGACCGAAGTTCCGGCCGACGCCGCCTATTTCCACGCCCAGTTCCGCCGCACCAACCCGCTGCCGTTCAAGGAGGACTATGTCATCCTCGACGGCGTCAAGGGCCAGGGCCAGTATGTCGGCACCTACATGGCCTGGGGCGTCAACAACGCCGGCTGGTGGGGTGAAGGCGAGATCAAGTTCTTCATGGATGGCGACAAGGAATACCCGACCATCTGCGGCACCGGCACGGAAGACTATTTCTGCGGCGCCTACAATTTCGACGGCGGCGTCGTCGATCCGACCATGACGAGCGAATACCGCGAGTTCAGCACCGCCTATGCCGGCCTGCCGCAGGTCCTGCGCCCGGACGGCACCTATCGTTCGCAGACACGCTTCGGCATGTATCGCTGGCACATCATGGATCCGATCCGCTTCGACAGCGACCTGAAGGTGACGATCCAGGCGCTCGGCTGGCGCACGGAGAAGAAGGACCGGCGCTACCTGCCGCTGCAGGACGACATCGCCTCGGTCGCCTTCTGGTACCAGACGCTTCCCGCGGCGCCGTTCCCGCCGCTGCCCGACCGCGACTATCTCGAGATCATCTGAGACGCAGCCGCGCTCCCGGTTCTCGCGAACCGCATCCAGCAAGTCTTTCCGGGGCGCCACACTCCGGAAAGACACTGGCCGCCCGGTCCGATGCTTGCCGACCGCCGGCGACCTCCTGAGCCCGATGCAACAGGACGGGACACCGCCCATGAGACTTCTCGGCCAGATCGCAACCCGACTGATCTCCTACATACTGGTGATCGCCTTCGGCTTGACCGTGGTCTTCTTCGTTCCCCGCTTCGCGCCCAACGACCCGGTCGAGGCCATGCTCGCCAAGGTCAGCTCGCAGGGAACCTACATGGACGCCGCCCAGGCGGACGCGCTGCGCGCCTCGCTCACCGACGCCTTCGGGCTGCAGGGCTCGCTGCTCACCCAGTACTGGAACTTCGTCAAGCGCATCGTCATGACCGGCGATTTCGGTCCGTCGCTGGCGATGTATCCGACGCCTGTGAGCCAGTTGATCGCGCAGGCGCTTCCCTGGACCTTCGGGCTGCTGCTTTCCTCGACGCTGATCGCCTGGGTGCTCGGCAATTTCGTCGGGCTGATCGCCGGCTGGCGGCCCAACCGCGCCTCGTCGCGGATCATGGAGGGGCTGGCGATCCTCGTCTATCCGATCCCCTACTACATCCTCGCCCTCGTCCTCTCGATCCTGTTCTCCTATATCTGGCCGATCTTCCCACTGACCGCCTCGGTGCATGGCGCACCGTGGAGCTTCGCCTTCGTCAAGAGCGTGGTCTGGAACTCGATCCTGCCGGCGCTGTCGATCGTGCTGGTGGTGTTCGGCTGGTGGGTGATCAGCGTCAAGGCGCAGACGACGCAGCTCGCCGAGGAAGAATTCGTCCGCTATGCCCGGCTGAAGGGCCTTGGCGACGGCCGCATCCTGACGCGTTACGTTCTGCCGAACGCGATCCTGCCGCAGATCACCTTCCTCGCTTTGCAGATCGGCCTGATGTTCAACGGCTCAATCGTCACCGAGATCCTGTTCGAATATCCGGGCCTCGGCCACCTGATCTACATGGCCGTGATCCAGGGCGACTATAACCTTCTGATGGGCACGATCAGCCTGTCGATCATCGCGGTCGCCACCGCCACCATGATCATCGACCTGATCTACCCGCTCCTCGATCCACGCATCCGGGCGAGGTGATCATGCGCGCCTTCAAGCTTCCCAAAATCGGCTCGTTCCGCCTCGGCCTCGGCCTGGCGCTGCTGACGATCTTCGTCGTCCTCGGCCTGATCCTGCCCTGGTTCGCGCCGACCAACCCGCTCACCTGGTACAAGGCGCCGCGCAACCAGGGCGCCAGCCTGCACCATCTGCTCGGCACCACCAATCTCGGCCAGGACATCTTCTGGCTGCTGACCTGGGCGCTGCATAACTCGCTGATCCTCGGCCTCACCGTCGCGTTCTTCTCGACGCTGATCGGCGTCTTCGCCGGCCTCGCCGCCGGCTATTCCGGCGGCTGGCTCGACCGGGTGCTGTCGTTCCTGATGGACGCGCTGCTCTGCATTCCGAGCCTGCCGATCCTGATCCTGCTCGCCGCCCTGTTCGGCGGCCAGCTGTCGCTGCCGATCGTCGGCGTCGCCCTGGTCCTGTTCAACTGGCCCTATCCCGGCCGCCAGGTCCGCGCCGTGGCGCTGACCATGCGCGAGCGCGAGTTCATCAACGTCGCCTGGTTCTCCGGCGAGAGCCGGCTGAAGATCCTCGGCCGCCACATCTTCCCCTATATCGCCGGCTGGTCGGCGGCGAATTTCATCAACACGGTGCTGGTCGGCATCGCCACCGAGACGAGCCTCGCCGTCATCGGCCTGTCGAGCGCCCAGCAGGCGACGATCGGCACGATGATCTACTGGGCGCTCAAGTATCAGGCGCTTCTGGCGCAGCGATATCTCTGGGTCGGCGCGCCGGTTCTCGCCATCGTGCTGATGTTCATCTCGCTGTTCCTGATCTCCTCGGGCCTGGCGATCCGTTCCGCAGCCCGGAGGATCGGCTGATGATCGAACTGAAGAATGTCCGCGCCGGCTACGGCACGCCCGACGCCTTCGTCGCCGCCGTCGACGACGTGACGCTGACGGTCCACGACAACGAGATCCTCGGCATCGCCGGCGAATCCGGCTGCGGCAAGTCCACCCTGATGCGGACGCTCTATGGCGACTTTTCCGGCGGGCTGAAGATGACGGCCGGCGAAGTCACCGGCCGCTTCACCGATCCCGACAGCGGCCGCACCCGCGAGAGCGATGCGGCGCGGTTCCAGGATCTCTGGTGGGACCAGATCTCCTACGTGCCGCAGGGCTCGATGAGCGTGCTGAACCCGATCATGAAGGTCGAGAAGCAGATCGTCGACGCGCTGCCGAAACGCGAGAAGCAGGGCAGCAAGGCGGAACTCCGCCAGCGCATCGTCGATTTCCTCGCTGGCTTCGGCCTGCCGGAAACCGTGCTCGACAGCTATCCGCACCAGCTTTCCGGCGGCATGCGCCAGCGCGTTCTGGTGGCGATCGCCGCCTTCGTCCGGCCGCGGCTGATCCTCGCCGACGAGCCGACAACGGCGCTCGACGTCGTCGTGCAGAAGCGCATCCTCCTGATGCTGGTCGAGATCCAGCGGCGGCTCAAGAACACGCTGGTCCTCGTCTCGCACGATCTCGGCGTGCACTACCAGATCACCGACCGCATCGCGATCGCCTATGCCGGCAAGATCGTCGAGGTCGGGCCGACGGCGGATGTGTTCGAGGCGCCGCTCCATCCCTATACCGAGGCGCTGATCGGCGCGCTGCCGCGCGTCGGCCAGAAAAGCGAGCGCGTCGGCCTCGATGGCCGGCCGCCCAGCCTCGCCGCGCCGCCGCAAGGCTGCCGCTTCGCAGCTCGCTGCCCGGAAGCGCAGGCGATCTGCCGCCAGAAGTCGCCGCCGCTCGTCGACAAGGCGCCCAACCATGCCTCCGCCTGTCATTTTCGCTGAGGGAACGCGCATGACCCGCACGCCCGCGCCGCACGACAAGCCGGTCCTGGAAATCAACGCGCTGCGCAAGCTCTATCGCGCCGGCGGCCTGTTCAGCGGCAAGCAGATCGCCGCCGTCGACGGCGTCTCGCTCACCCTCGATGCGAAGCCGCAGGTCTTTTCCATCGTCGGCGAATCCGGCTCCGGCAAGACGACGCTCGCTCGCATGATCCTGCGCCTCGTCGAGCCGACCAGCGGTTCGATCCGTCTCGGCGGCCGGCCGCTGACCGGGAAGGACAGCGACCGGATCAACGATTTCGAGTTCCGCCGTCTCGTCCAGCCGATCTTCCAGAACCCGTTCGAGGCGTTCAGCGCCTACCTGCCGCTCGACAGCTACCTGATCAATACGGCGAAGAACCTGAAGGTCGCCGAGAAGACGACCGACGGCGCCGATGTCGTCGAAACGGCGCTGCGCTCCGTCGGCCTCTCCTTCGACCGGGTGCGCGGCAAATATATCCGCCAGTTTTCCGGCGGCGAATTGCAGCGCATCTCGATCGCCCGCGCACTGATCCCGAGCCCGCGCCTGATCGTCGCCGACGAGCCGGTCTCAATGGTCGACGCGTCTCTGCGGATGAACATCATCAATCTCTTCAAGATGATCAAGGAAGAGACGGGCGTGTCCTTCGTCTACATCACCCACGATCTTTCTACGGCTTACTATCTGTCCGACAGCGTGGTGATCATGAACAGGGGCCGCGTCGTCGATGCCGGCGCGCCGCAGGAGATCCTCGCCGATCCGCGCGAGGCCTATACGCGCGAGCTGATGGGGGCGATCCCCCGCCTTGGCGAGCGCTGGCCGGAAATCGAGAAGATCAAGGCGGAGGCGAGCGGCCGCGAGGCCGAGCCGCTGCGCGCAAGAGCCTGAGGGAGCACTACCGACGCCGGATCCGAAAGGCCGCGAAGAGGCCGCCTCGCTCTGAGACAGAAGCCTCGCCTCGACGATCCGACGTCCGACTGCCGGACTACACCACGCAATCGAGGAGGAAACGCATGACCGAGATTTCCAGGCACCCACGCCGCCGCGGCATCGCCGTGCTCGGCGCCGCGCTGTTCATGACGAGCACCATGCTGACGGCGGCGCCCGCCTTCAGCCAGGAGACGACCGATGTCGGCACGCCGCGCGATCAGACCCTGATCGTCGACATGCTGAACGCCCGCGTCGCCAACCCCGGAACGATGAACCCCTACCAGCAGGGCGTCACCATCAACCAGGGCATGCACCAGATGGCGTCGGCCCTGATGTGGGACATCGACACCGCCTCGGGCAAGCAGATCCCCGACCTCGCCGCCACGATGCCGGAGCCGCTCAACGACAACTACACCAAGTTCCGCGTCAAGCTGCGCGAGGGCCTGACCTGGAGCGACGGCAAGCCGTTCACCGCCGACGACGTGGTGTTCACGGCCGACATGATCGCCAAGACGGACTCGATCGCCTACAGCGCCGCCTTCAAGGCCGCGATCAAGGGCTTCACCAAGGTCGACGACCACACGATCGAGATCGAGACGACCAAACCGACTCCGCGCCTGTCGCTCGTCCTCGGCTCGCTGATCTACGGCAACCCGTTCCATGTCGTGCCCAAGCACATATGGGAAAAGGAAGACCCGGCCACGTTCACCAACTTCCCGCCGGTGACGATCAGCGCCTACAAGTACAAGAGCTCGGATCCGAACGGATCGTGGTTCCTCTGGGAGAAGCGCGACGACTGGAAGAATTCGGATGTCGGCCAGATCGTCGGCGAGCCGAAGGCACAATATGTGCTGTTCCGCTCCTATGGCACCGAGGAAAAGCGCGTCCTCGCCATGGCGCAGAACCAGATGGACATCCTGACGGACATCTCGCCGGAAAGCCTCGATATCCTGCAGAAGCAGAACCCGAAGGTCCAGGCGTGGTTCAAGGGCTTCCCCTATGCCAACCTCGACGATCCCTGCGAGCGCGGCATCCACTTCAACACCTCGAAGCCGCCCTATGACAAGGCAGAGACGCGCTGGGCGCTGGCGCTGGCGATGAACCTGCAGCAGGCATCGATCGCCACCTTCTCCGGCATGCTGCGCGCCTCGCCGCTGGCCCTGCCCCCGACCAAGGTGCTGATGGACACCTATCACAAGCCGATGGTGCCCTGGCTGAAGGAGTTCGCGCTCGCCGACGGCTACAAGCCGTTCGATCCGGACTATGCCGTCAAGCTCGGCGAACAGCTGCGGTCGGAGGGCGTCGAGGCGATCCCGACCGATCCGGACCAGTTGCGCGACCTGCTCGGCGTCGGCTGGTGGAAGTTCGACCCGGAACAGGCGACCAAGATGCTGGAAGCCCAGGGTTTCAAGAAGGAAGGCGACAAGTGGCTGCTGCCGGACGGGAAGCCGTGGGTCATCAACATCCTGGCGCCGGCCGATTTCGAGGTGCAGTCGCAGCGCCTGGCCTTCGCCGCCGCCAATGAATGGGCCGCCTTCGGCATCGACGCCAAGGTGCAGCAGATGCAGGACGGCCCGTTCTTCACCGCCGAGAACACCGGCAACTACGAGGTCGGTTCCTATTGGGGCGCCTCGTGCGGCATCGTGCCGGACCCGTTCGTCCGCCTCGAAGGCTGGCACAAGGACTATGTCCGCCCGAACGGCACGGCGGCTTCCTCCAACCAGGGCCGCTATGTCGACGAGGTGCTCTCGGCCAAGATCGACACGCTGCGCTCGATCCCGGCCGACGATCCGCAGATCGTGCCGCTCGGCACCGAGATGCTGAAGGACCTGGTCAAGGGCCTGCCCTCGATCGAGATGTTCGGCACCTCGAAGTTCGTTCCGGTGAACGAGACCTACTGGAAGAACTACCCGAGCGCCGACAACTACTATGAAGGCCCGTGGTGGTGGTGGTCGAACTTCAAGTTCATCGCCGCCAAGATCGAGCCCAACAAGGGCTGATCGAAGCCTGAACTGAAACAGGATCCGGGAGGCGCGAGCCTTCCGGATTTTTTCGTCATCCAGGCAAGCCCCTCACCCAACCTTCTCCCGCAAGCGGGCGAGGGCTTTGGGCCGGCGCGACTTCAACGTCGGGACCAAGCTCGACAGCCCCCTCTCCCGCGCGGGACAGGGCTGGGGTGAGGGTCTACCCCCTCAGTTCCGCAGCACCACGCACGCCCCGCCCAGCCTTTGCAGCGCGTTGCAGATCTGGTTGGCCTTGGCGAGCGTGTCGGCCGGCAGGCGGACGCGATAGAAGGCGCGGCGGCCGCGGCCGGCGATGCGCGAGCCGAGGATCAGCGTCGGCTTGCCCTCGAGCAGCGAGGGATAGCGCGCCACCTGGCGATGATAGGAAGCGATGGCGATGCTCTTGGAGAAATTGCCGGAAAGCTGGACGCCGAACGGCGCGTAGGCGCCCTCGATCAGCGACGGCCGGTAGGCGCGGATCGCCGCCACCAGCGTCACGCAATCCCTGGCCTTCGGCTCGGCGCTGGCGGCGGCGGCCGCCTTCTTCCTGGCCGGATTCGGATCGTCGTTTCGCGCCTCGATCGGTCGCGGGTCGGACGGTCGCGGCTCCGGCGCGCCGGGCTCGGCCTTGCCGTCGGGCTTCGGCGATCCCGGCGCATCGAGCGTCTCGATCTCGCCGCCCTTCCAGTCCTGCACGCTGCGGCCGGTGATGAAGGCGACATAGTCCTCCGTCTCCATCGGCAGGTAGCCGCCGCGCTCGATCCAGCGCGCCAGCCGGGTCGGCCCGGCATTGTATGCTGCAGCTGCGAGACCGAGGTTTCCAAACCGTTCCTTCAGACTTCTCAAATACTTGGCCGAGGCGGGAATCGCCAGTTCCGGATCGAACGGGTCGTCCAGCCCCTGTTCCTCCGCCGTGCCCGGCATGAACTGCGCAATGCCCTGCGCGCCGGCGCCGCTCGTCACATGCGGGCGAAAGCTCGACTCGCGCCAGATCAGCCTCGTGAAGAAATCGCGCGGCAGTCCCTCGGCGTCGGCCGCCGTCTCGATCAGCCGGCAGAGCGTCTGCACCGTCGTCTCCTCCGCCGCCCGCGCCGCGAAGGGGAGCAGCATCGCGCCGACAAGAAGCAGCGCGGCCAGGCTGGAAGGGCGAAGCAACATCAGGCCGCCCTCCCCGCCCGGTCAGACATAGGCGGAGGGATGTTTCTGCGCGAAGCCGAGATGGCCGCGCAGCTTTTCCAGGAGATCGGCGGCGGCGGCCGTCACCGGCGTTCCGGGCGGGAAGATCGCCGCCGCGCCGGCCTCGATCAGCGCCTCGAAATCCTGCGGCGGGATGACGCCGCCGACGACGATCATGATGTCCGGCCGGCCCTGCCGCGCCAGCTCGGCCTTCAGCTCCGGCACGAGGGTCAGATGGCCGGCGGCGAGCGACGAGACGCCGACGACATGCACCTGTTCCGCGATCGCATGCGCCGCGACCTCCTCCGGCGTGGCGAAAAGCGGGCCGATGACGACGTCGAAGCCGATATCGGCGAAGGCGGTGGCGATCACCTTCTGGCCGCGGTCGTGCCCGTCCTGACCCATCTTGGCGACGAGGATGCGCGGCGGCCGGCCCTCGTCATGGGTGAACTCCGAGACCAGCGACGACAGCCGCTCGATCGGCGCGTCCTGCGCGCCGAAGCCCTCGCGATAGACGCCCGTATTGACCTTGATCACCGCCTTATGGCGCTTCCAGGCCTTTTCCAGCGCCGTCGAGATCTCGCCGACGGTCGCCTTGGCGCGGGCGGCGTCGACCGCGAGCGCCAGCAGATTGCCCTCGCCCGAGCGCGCCGAGGAGGCCAGCGCCGCGAGGCTCGCCTCGACCGCGGCCGGATCGCGCTCGGCCCGCAACTGGCGCAGCTTCTCGATCTGGCGGGCGCGGACGGCGGAATTGTCGACCTTCAGCACGTCGACCGCCGGCTCGTCGTCGAGGCGGTACTTGTTGACGCCGACCACGGTCTGCTTGCCCGAGTCGATGCGCGCCTGCGTCTTCGCCGCCGCTTCCTCGATGCGGAGTTTCGGGATGCCGGCCTCGATCGCCTTCGCCATGCCGCCGAGCTTTTCGACTTCCTCGATATGCGCCATGGCGCGTGTCGCCAGTTGCGCCGTCAGCGCCTCGACATAATAGGAGCCGCCCCAGGGATCGATGATCCGCGTCGTGCCGCTTTCCTGCTGCAGGAAGAGCTGGGTGTTGCGGGCGATGCGGGCGGAGAAATCGGTCGGCAGCGCCAGCGCCTCGTCGAGCGCATTGGTGTGCAGCGACTGGGTGTGGCCCTGTGTCGCCGCCATCGCCTCGACCGTGGTGCGGACGACATTGTTGAAGACGTCCTGCGCCGCGAGCGACCAGCCCGAGGTCTGGCAATGGGTCCGCAGCGCCAGCGACTTGTCGTTCTTCGGATGGAACTCCTTCACCAGCTTCGCCCAGATCAGCCGGGCGGCGCGCATCTTGGCGACTTCCATGAAGAAGTTCATGCCGATCGCCCAGAAGAACGACAGCCGCGGCGCGAACTGGTCGATGTCGAGTCCGGCCTTGAGGCCGGCGCGGATATATTCGACGCCGTCGGCGAGCGTATAGGCGAGCTCCAGGTCCTGCGTCGCGCCCGCTTCCTGCATGTGATAGCCGGAAATCGAGATCGAATTGAACTTCGGCATGTGCTGCGACGTGTAGGCGAAGATGTCGGAGATGATCCGCATCGACGGTTCCGGCGGGTAGATATAGGTGTTGCGGACCATGAACTCCTTCAGGATGTCGTTCTGGATGGTCCCGGAGAGCTTGTCCGGGCTGACGCCCTGCTCTTCCGCCGCGACGATATAGAGCGCCAGGATCGGCAGCACCGCGCCATTCATCGTCATCGACACGCTCATCCGGTCGAGCGGGATGCCGGAGAACAGCGTGCGCATGTCGTAGATCGAGTCGATCGCCACCCCCGCCATGCCGACATCGCCGGCGACGCGCGGATGGTCGCTGTCATAGCCGCGATGGGTGGCGAGGTCGAAGGCGACCGAAAGCCCCTTCTGGCCGGCGGCGAGGTTGCGCCGGTAGAAGGCGTTCGAGTCCTCCGCCGTGGAGAACCCGGCATATTGGCGGATCGTCCAGGGCTGGTTCACATACATGGTCGGATAGGGACCGCGCAGGAACGGCGCGGTGCCCGGGAAGCTGTCGACCGCCTCCAGCCCCTCGCGGTCGGCGGCGGTGTAGACCGGCTTGACCGCGATCGCCTCCGGCGTCTGCCAGGAAGCCCCTTCCGTCGGGACCGTCAGCGGCGCGTCGGCGAAGGGAACGGTCGAAAAATCGGGAATGCGGGTCATGTCATCGCCTCGATCCGGTCGAGCAGCCGCCCCGGATAGTCCAGCACATCGGCGCCGGCGTAAAGAAAAGCCTCGATGCCGGCATGGCGATAGGCCGCCTCGCGCTCGCCCGGCCGGCCGGCGAGCACGACATGCGAAAACCCGGCCTCGACCAGCCGCCGCGCCGCTTCCTCGGCCAGCGTCTCGCCCTCATAGCTCGCATGGCCGGTCTCGCACTCATAGACCTCGTCGGAAGAGCAGAGGCAGGCCGCTGCAGCCCCGGCAGCGCGGGCCGCCTCGATCATCGCGTCGAGCGAGGCGAAGCCGTCATTCATCGCCGCCAGGATGCCGGACGCCTCGAACACGCCCCTGGCGAAGCCGGCGCGGGCGCTGAACGAGGCCGGCTTGCCGAGCGTCGCCAGGAAGACGGCCGGGCGGCGGCCCGTCACCTCGGCCAGGGCGTCGGCGCGGCCGCGCAATTGCTCGAATGGCTCGGCGGTGCGGTGCGCGACGAGCCGGGCCGGATCGTCGCCGCCATGCGGTGCGGCGGGGGCCGGCTGGAGCACCAGGATCGGCGCCTCGGCCAGGTCGGGGAATTCGCTGGTGCCGGTGATCGGCAACTTGCGGCGGCGGATGTCGCGCTCGCGTTTCTCGGCGACGGCGCGGATTTCCGCCGCGACCCAGCCGGAGGCAAGCGCCGCCGCGAGGCCGCCCTCGCGCTCGATCTGCTGGAAGAGGGCCCAGGCCTTTTCGCAGAGCGCGTCGGTCAGCGCCTCGAAGCCGCCGGCGCCGGCGGCCGGGTCGAAGACATGGCCGAGGCCGGATTCCTCCAGCAGGATCGTCTGCGTGTTGCGGGCGATCCGCCGCGCGCCGGCGTCGGGCAGGCCGAGCGGCAGCGTGAAGGGCAGCACCGCGACGCTGTCGGCGCCGCCAAGCCCGGCGGAAAATGCTGCAGCCGTTCCGCGCAGCATGTTCACATAGGCGTCGTGCCGGGTCGTCATGCGGAAGCTGGTTTCGGCCGCGAGCTGGACGGGCTCCGGCGTCAGGCCACAGGCGGCCTCGACCCGCGCCGAGAGCCGTCGCAGCGCGCGGAATTTCGCGATCGACAGATATTCGTCTGCATCGGCGACGAGCAGGAAGGAAATCCGCTTCCGCCCGACCTCAAGCGGCAGGCCGCGCGCATCCAGCCCACGCAGGCCGGCCAGCGCGGCGGAAATCGTCAGCGCCAATTCCTGTGCCTCGGAGGCGCCGGCATCATGGAAGACGCGGCCGTCGGCGCGGAGGATGCGGGCCTTCGCCTCGGGACCGAAGGAAACCGCCAGCGCCGCCGCCGCGTCGATTGCCGCGTCGACCGCGCCGCCTTCCGCCGCCAGCACCGAGAACGGGTCGATGCCGAGATCGAGGCGGAGGCTGTCGAGATCGAGGCCCTGGCCGCGCGCCAGCGCCAGCACGGAGCGCGCCGCCTCGGCCGCCGAACGCCCCGCCTCGATGCGCAGCGACACAAGGTCGAGCATGACGCCGTCGAGCGCCGCCGCGACAGTGCGCTCGTCGGCGGCGGCAAGGCCGAAGCCTCGCGCGGAAACCGCATCGGAAAAGACCAGCGCCAGGCCGCTCGCGCCATTGTTCAGGTCTTCGAGCGCCTGCACGCTCGCGGCATCGGCGTCCGGAAGATCGATGCGCTGGACAACGCGCCAGTCGCCGAGCGTGGCGCGGACCGGCCGGGCATGAAGCCCCGGCGCCTTCGGATAGAGCGGCTCGATGCGAATGCCGTCGGCGGTGCGCGACACCAGCTTCGCCTCGAAATCGGCGCCCTTGATCGCCTTCACCGCCAGTTCGCGCCAGGCGGCTTCGCTCGAAGCGCGAAACGCGTGGGAAGACTGTGGCTCGGTCATTGCCGCCTCGATGCTCGCCATATCGCGTCTCGTGGTGTCGTTCCAGGTCGTGCCGGGCTGCCGCACCCGACGTGGCGTCGCAAGGGGCCGCCGGCCCGCCATGGATAGGCCGTGGCGCGTCCCGGTTCAACGGGCGAAACAGAGTCGCCCGTGCCGCCATGCCGCACTCGCCACGCCACCCTGCGCATGGAGGGATGTTGTCGCCGGCGCGAGCGCAATCGATTTCGGTTCCCTCCGGCAATAGACGCAAGGGACGGGACGCGTTGCACTGCAACAGCACCATCGATCGACAGTTGCGATTTTTATCGGTGGTGGCTTGACCATCGATCAGCCAAGTCTAATTTTCGCTGGAGAGTTTAAGACGATCAATTGTCTCAAGAAGAGGATTCATCGCTTTGACCAAGATTCTCGGCAAACTGTGCGGTGGCGCCTTGGCCATTGCCTTCTTCGCCTCGGCATCCGCGCCGATCCAGGCGGCACCGCTGGTCGTCCCCGACCTCGGCGTGAGCGCGCAGCCCAACGAAGACCTGATCCAGGTTCGTCACGGCGGCGGCCACAAGGAAATCAAGCGCGGTCGGCGGCCGTCGGGCCACCATGGCCGTCCGCCCAACGCGGGCCACCGCCCCGGCGGACCGGGCTGGAACGGAAACCATCCCGGCTATCGTCCGGGCCACCCGGGTTATCGTCCGGGCCACCCGGGCTATCGTCCTGGCTATCGCCCCGGCTATTGGAACGGCTATCACGGCTACAATTACTACCGGCCGGGATATCGCTACTATAATGGCTGGTGGTATCCGCTTGCGGCGTTCGGCGTCGGCGCGGCCGTCGGATCCGCGGTCACGCAGCCGAGCTACAACTACAGCAGCGGCGGCTACAGTTCGGCCCATTACGAGTGGTGCGCCAACCGGTATCGGTCCTATCGCGCCTCGGACAACACCTTCCAGCCGAACAGCGGCCCGCGCCGCCAGTGCGTCTCGCCCTACTAGGCCGGGACCAAAGGCTCAAGACGACAAAGCCCGCCAGTTGGCGGGCTTTGTTTTTGGGCGGCCGGCGACGGCGTGGCGAACATCGCGCGGCCGCGCCGCCGGCTAGACCTCGCGGTGCGATTCCAGGAACCAGAGCGACTTGTCGAGGCTGCGCGAGAAGGCAGTCAGGATATCTGCGGTGTCGGCGTCGCCGATATCGGCGGCCTTGTCGATGCCCTTGCGGACCTCGTTCGCGACCTGCGCATAGTGATCGATCAGCTGCGCCAGGTGATCCTTGATCGCCGAGATATCGGTCGGATAGGGCTTCAGCTTCGTTGCCGAGGCGACCGCCTGGACGGTGCCGAGCGCGAAGCCGCCGAGCTGCGCCACGCGTTCGGCCACCGTGTCGACATGGTCGTCGAGATCGGCGCGGAACGTGTCGAGCATCTCGTGAATGGCGATGAACTGCAGACCCTTCAGGTTCCAGTGCGCCTGCTTGGTCACCAGGGCGAGATCGATGCCTTCCGCCAGCACGGCATTCAGCAGCTCGATCGAGGCGGTCTTGGTGTTGGACTTCAGGTCAATCGAGGATTTCAGGGGCGCCATCGCTTTTTCCTTTTCAAATCGACGAAACTAACTTCGGACAATGCTTTCGTGTCGATATCGATCCCTCGAGCGGCCCGGCTCGCCGTCCGGCCCGGGAGATCGCGTTGCGGACGATACGCGCGAACAACGCAGGCGGGAAGCGCAGTGGTTGCAATCCCACCATTCGTTCCGGGCAAGCGGTGCAAGCGCGGAAAAATGCGGCCGGAAGCGATGCCGGCGCGTTTCCCCGTTTCCCTGCGGCCCGGAAAAGCTCTAGGACCATCGTGACTGGGGACGATGTCGAAGAGGACTTCATGAAAAGCGTGATCTGCGTGGAACCGGGGCGGCTGGAATTCGTCGAGCGGCCCGACCCGGAAGCGCCTGCCGCCGGTTGGGCCACGGTCGACATCAAGCATGTCGGCATCTGCGGCACCGACTATCACATCTTCGAAGGCAAGCACCCCTTCCTCGAATATCCGCGCGTCATGGGCCATGAGCTCTCGGGCGTCGTCTCGGCCGTCGGCCCCGGCGTCGCGCTCCAGGTCGGCACCCCGGTCGTCGTCAATCCCTACATCGCCTGCGGCCATTGCGTCGCCTGCCGCAAGGGCAAGCCGAACTGCTGCACCTCGATCCAGGTGCTCGGCGTCCACACCGATGGCGGCATGGCCGAGAAGATCGTGATGCCGGAAGGCAATCTCTACCCGGCCGAGGGCCTGTCGCTGCGCGACGCGGCGATGGTCGAGTTCCTGGCGATCGGCGCGCATGCCGTCCGCCGCTCGCAGCCGGAAGGCGGCCGCGCGCTCGTCGTCGGCGTCGGCCCGATCGGCCTCGGCGTGGCGATCTTCGCCCGCATCGCCGGGCTCGAAGTGACGCTGCTCGATTCGAGCGAGGAGCGCCTCGCCTTCGCCCGCGACACGCTCGGCTTCCCGAATACGGCGCTGACCGGCCCGGACGCGCAGAAGACCCTGATGGACGCGACCGGCGGCGACGGCTTCGACGTCGTCTATGACGCCACCGGCAACGCGCAGGCGATCGAGGCGGGCTTCGCCCTCGTCGCGCATGGCGGCGCCTACGTCCTCGTCTCGATCGTCAAGGACCGGATCTCGTTCTCGGATCCGGAGTTCCACAAGCGCGAGATGATGCTGATCGGCAGCCGCAACGCCACCAAGGTCGATTTCGAGCATGTCGTCGCCTCGATCAAGGCGGGCAAGGTGCCGCTCGACGCGCTGGCGACGCACAGCACGACGCTCGACAGGCTCGTGACCGACATGCCGGTCTGGAGCCACGACAAGCGCGGCCTGATCAAGGCGCTCATCGCCGTCTGACGCGCCGCCGCGATCGTCCTTTCCCGCTTTGACAGCGCTGTCCGAATGCAGGACGGTGCTGTCAAACTTCAGCGGAATCACCGCAACGACAATGGGAGCGGACGATGGAATATCGGCAACTCGGCAATTCGGGACTGAAGGTCTCGGTGCTCACCATGGGCACCATGACCTTCGGCGCCAAGGGTGACTTCTCCAAGGTCGGCAACATCACCGATGTCGGCGAGGCACGCCGCCAGATCGACATGGTGATCGACGCCGGCGTTAACCTGCTCGACACCGCCAATGTCTATTCGGCCGGCGACTGCGAGGCGATCATCGGCGACGCGCTCGGCGGCAAGCGCAAGAACGACGTCCTGATCGCCACCAAGGCGCGCTTCCCGACCGGCGACGGCCCCAACAATCGCGGCCTGTCGCGCTATCACCTGATCCGCGAATGCGAGGCGAGCCTCAAGCGGCTGAAGACCGACGTCATCGACCTCTACCAGGTGCACCAGTGGGACGGCGTGACGCCGCTGGAGGAGACGCTGGAAGCGCTCGACAGCCTCGTCCGCCAGGGCAAGGTGCGCTACATCGGCTGCTCCAACTATTCCGGCTGGCACATCATGAAGGCGATGGAGATCGCCCGCCGCGACAACCGCATCCCCTTCATCTCGCAGCAGATCCACTACACGCTGCAGGCGCGCGAGGCCGAGCAGGAGCTGGTGCCGATCACCATCGACCAGAAGCTCGGCATCCTGGTCTGGAGCCCGATCGCCGGCGGCCTGCTCTCGGGCAAGCATCGCCGCAACAAGGAAACCCCGAAGGACAGCCGCCTGTCGCAGGGCTGGACCGAGCCGCCGATCCACGACTGGGATCGCCTCTGGGACATCGTCGACGAGCTGGTTTCGATCGCGGACGCGCGCGGCGTCTCCGGCGCGCAGGTGGCGCTCGCCTGGCTGCTCGGCCGGCCCGGCGTCACCTCGGTGATCATCGGCGGCCGCACCGACGCGCAGTTCAAGGACAACCTCGCCGCCGCCGATCTGAAGCTTTCGGCCGAAGAGCGCGCCCGGCTCGACAAGGTCAGCCAGCTGCCGCTGAACTATCCCTACTGGCACCAGGTCGCCGCCGCCAAGGACCGCCTCGGCGCCGCCGACCTCGCCTTCCTGCAGCCCTATGTGAACGGCTGAGGCAACGGCCCGACATGACAAAGGCCCGGCATGACCGGGCCTTTTTTTCTTCGATGACTGCCTCGCCCCACGCGCGCCGTCATCCCGGCGAAAGCCGGGATCCATGCAGCGGTCTGTCTGGGAGGTGCGCTCGGAGACGGCCATGAAAATGGACCGCGCGTGACGGATCACGGCAGGAGCGTGTTCTGCCATGGATCCCGGCTTTCGCCGGGATGACGGTGGAGGTTGTTGCAGCCGGCGAACCGCCTAGAACTTGTAGTTCAGGCCTGCCTTGACGGCGTTGGAGGTCGCGCCGACCTCGGACTGGGCCGGGGTGCCTTCGAAGACCGTCTTCTTGCCGAGATCGACATAGTCATATTCGAGGCGGCCCGTCAGGTTCTTGGTGAAGCCATATTCGACGCCGGCGCCGGCCGTCCAGCCGATCGCCCACTGGCTGTCATTGCCGAGCCCGGCCTGCTTGGCCTCCAGATTGCCATAGGCGACGCCGCCCTTGCCGTAGAACAGCCACTTGTCATAGGTGAAGCCGATCCGGCCGGTGGTCGAGCCGATCCAGTTCAGGTCGAGCGCGGTGTCGCCGACACTGTCGCTGAGCCCGCTATAGGCGATATCCGTCTCGAAGCCGACCAGCCAGGGATTGCTCACCTGGTAGTTGTAGCCGGCCTGCACGCCGAACAGGCCGCCGCTCAGGCTGTCGAGGAAATCGGCGTCCTTGGTGCCGCTGCCCCAGCCATAGCCGCCATGCACGCCGGCATAGAATCCGTTCCAGTCGAAGCCGGTCGGCGCCGCGGGGGCGACCGGTGCCGGAGGCTCATAGGAGATGTCCGCGGCGAAGGCCACGCTCGAAAGCGCCAGCAGGGCAGCGCCCGCCAGGATCAGATGCCTCATCACGTACCCTCTCGACCGGAACGCCGTCGAACTGCCACCCGCCCCCAGAGTGCCGCCCAAACAAGGCGTCATCTTGGCCCAATGATGGCCCATCTCGACCAGAAATCGGTATTGGGGGCCATTCCGTCAAGACGGACGGGGGCTCCGGCTGCGAAGACTCTGCCGGGGCGGCCCGCCTGCAACACGAATTGCATCGAATTCCGAACGATCGCGGGCGGCAAAAAGGCCTTCAGCGCACCAGGATCGCGCGGAAATCATTGACGTTTGTCAGCGTCGGGCCGGTGACGACCAGCCGGCCGAGCGCCTCGAAGAAGCCATAGCCGTCATTGTCGGCGAGGCGCGCGACTGGATCGATGCCGCTTGCCTTCGCCTCGGCCAGGATGCCGGCGTCGATCCAGGCGCCGGCATTGTCCTCGGAGCCGTCGATGCCGTCGGTATCGCACGCGATCGCCGCGATGCCCTCGTGCCCGCCGAGCGCCACGGCGAGCGCCAGCAGGAACTCGGCGTTGCGGCCGCCCCTGCCCTGCCCCCGCACGGTGACAGTGGTTTCGCCGCCGGAGAGGATCACGCAGGGTTTTGCCACCGGCTGGTCGTGCGCGGCCGCGTAGGTCGCGATCGCCGCCAGCACGCGGGCGACGTCGCGCGCCTCGCCTTCCAGCGCATCGCCGAGCACCAGCGGCGTCAGGCCGATGGCGCGGGCCGCTTCCGCCGCCGCGTCGAGCGCCATCTTCGGGGTCGCCAGCATCTCGACCGTCCCGCCTGCGCCGGCCTCGACCGCATTGGCGCGGATCGCCTCTTCGATGCGCGGCTCGATGGCGATGCCGTATTCGGCGAGGATCGAAAGCGCCCCCTCGGGATCGGAAGCCTCGGGAATGGTCGGGCCGGAGCCGATCGCGCCGGGATCATCGCCCGGCACGTCGGAGATGAGATAGGTCACCCTCCGCGCCTTCGCGGCGGCGGCGGCGAGACGGCCGCCCTTGATGGCGGACAGCGCCTTGCGGACGCGGTTCATGGCGCCGATCGGCGCGCCGCTCTTCAACAGCGCGCGGTTCAGCGCCTGCTTGTCTTCCAGCGTAAGCCCGGGCGCCGGCAGCGCCAGCAGCGACGAGGCGCCGCCCGACATCAGGAAGACGACGAGATCATCCGGCCCCGCCGTGCCGGCATAATCGAGAATGCGCTGCGCCGCCGCCATGCCAGCGACATCGGGAACCGGATGCGCCGCCTCGACGACCTCGACGAAGCGGGTCGGCGTGCCATGGCCATAGCGCGTGACGGCCAGCCCTTCCGGCGCCGGATTGCCGGCCGCCTCCCAGGCGTCCTCGAACGCCCGCACCATCCGCGCCGCGCCCTTGCCGGCGCCGAGCACGATCGTCCGCCCCTTTGGCGCGATGGGGAGCCTGCCCGCGAAACGGCCATCCGGCAGCGATGCCGCCAGCGCCGCGTCGAATAGGGCGCGGAGGATGGCTTCGTCGGGCGAGGTCTTGTCGAGCGTCATGTCGAATGCCTGTCTGCCGGGGCGCCGAACGACGCCGGCGCCTCGGCCCGTTCACCGGGAACCCTCGATGCGGAGCGTCCCGACCAGCGCGTCGAACAGCGGGCGCGCCCTGTCGATCGCCGCCGCGGTGGTGGCACAGGAGAGGCTGATTCGATAGGCCGGCGTCTCGGCGATGGCGATGTACTGGCGGACATTGGCGTGATCCGGCCCAAGGTGTGGCGTCGTCACCGCCGCGACACCGCGCGCGCCGCCGCCGAAATCGACCGGCCGGATGTCGACGACGCTGCCCATAAAGCCGAGCGTGGTGCGCATCGATTCCAGCGTTTCCGCGACCATCTCCGGCGAGGACAGCGCTTCCTGCGACAACGCCTGGACCTCTTCCGGCTGCGTCTTCACGCCCACGGCGCAGAGGCTCTTCGACGTGCCGGCGCGCGGCAGCGACGGATCAGAGGTGTCGACCTCGATGACGAAATCATGCCCACGATGGTCGCGCTGCCCGCCAACGACGAGCGGCGGCGGGGCGGAAAAGGCGAGCCCGGTCTCCGCGTCTTGGAAATCGGCCCGGGCTGGCGGCGCGGCCGTCTCGGCCGCCCATGCGTCCGCGCCGACAAGAAGCGCCGCGGCAAGGACGGCGACGTGGCTCGAAGAACTCAAGAACCGCATTCGAAGATCCACCCGCCCGCTCAGTCGCGCACGCCGACGACATAGTCCTGGATCTGGTCGACGATCGCGCCGGTCATCGGCAGCGAGGCGTCGCTCAGCAGGAACAGGGCCAGGCGGGCGACGTCGTCCGGCTTGATCAGCCGGCCCCAGGGCATCATCGCCTCGGCATCGGCCAGCCAGCCTTCCCCCTTGCCGAGCTTGACCGCCTGCATCTCGCGCTCGCCCGGGGTATCGGCCCAGCCGAGATTGATGCCGTTGACGCTGATGCGGTCGAAGCGGTGCGAGTGGGCGGCGTTCTTGGTGAGCGTCAGCAGCGCCGCCTTGGACGAGGCATAGACGCCGAGCTCCGGCGTGCCGCCATAGGCGTTGACCGAGAGGACGTTGACGATCGCGCCGGGCGCCTCGCGGCTGCGCAGGTGCTGGATCACGCCCTGCATCAGGAACATCGGCGTGCGCACATTGGTGGCGAAGACCGTATCGAAGAAGTCGATGTCGGCCTCGGCGATCGAGCCGCGATCGGTGCTGGCGGCGGCGTTGACAAGGGCGTCGATGTGATCGAAGCGATCGAGCGCCGCGTCGAGGACGATGGCCGCCGCATCGGCGGCGGCGAGATCGACGGAGACGAAGCCGCCGCCGACACCGAGCGCCTCCAACTCGGCCACGACGGCGGCGCCGCGCTGCGGATTGCGCCCGACCAGCATCACGCCTTCCGCGCCCGAACGCGCCGCCTCCAGCGCCACGGCCCGGCCCACGCCCTGCGTGCCGCCGGTCACCAGAAGGATCTTGCCGTCTACGCGCGCTTCCATCGTCTCTTCCCTGCCCGTTTCGCTGTTCGCCAGCGGATTTCGTTAAGTGCCCTTGTCCCCGGCACCTCGGCGCGGCACGTTGCCGTCGCGAGGCGGGACATGCCCTCGCGCGATCCTAGCCGGGCTCCGTTCGGCGATGCAACTCGCGCGCGACCCGACCGCCGACCTAAATGCCTGTCCCGAAAACGAGATTGTCATGCCGCCGACCACCGCCGCGCCGATCGAGGATGCCGCCGACCGGATCGCCATGGCGCGGATCGCTCTTGCGCCGCTGCCGCTGCTGCCGGAGCCGATCCGTCCAGCCGACGAGGCGGCGGCCTATGCCGTGCAGCGCAAGGTGCATGAACGGCTGGCCGGCGCCCGATACGGCCGCCGGATCGGCTGGAAGATCGGCTGCACGACGCCGGTGATGCAGACCTATCTCGGCATTCCGAACCCCTGCGGCGCCGGCCTGTTCGAAGGCACGAAGCACCGCTCCGGCGCGACGATCGCGGCGGCGGATTTCCGCCATGTCGGCATCGAGTGCGAGATCGCCGTCCGGCTCGGCCGCGACCTGCCGGCGCGCTCCGCCCCCTACCGCGCCGAGGAGGTCGCCGGCGCGGTCGAGAGCGTGATGGCGGCGATCGAGCTGGTCGACGACCGCTATGCCGACTGGCGCCAGACCGACACGCCGACGCTGATCGCCGACGACTTCTTCGCCGCCGGCTGCGTGCTCGGCGAGCCACTGCCGTTCGCGCAGGCGCCGGATCTTTCAACGGTCCTCGGCGTGACGCGGATCAACGATACCGAAGCCGGACGCGGCCGCGGCGCCGACGTGCTCGGCCATCCGCTGAACGCGCTCGCCTGGCTCGCCAGCAGCCTCTCGGCGCGGGGCGACGGCCTGAAGGCGGGCGAACTGGTTCTGACCGGCAGCCTGGTCGAGACGCGCTGGCTCAACGCCGGCGACCGGGCCGAGATCGAGATTTCCGGCCTTGGTGCGGTGCGGGTGACGGTTTCGGAGTGAGGCCGCCCTCACCTCTCCCATGGGAGAGGTGAAAGATCGAGCCCGGAAAACCGCCATCGCCCTCTCCCGCTCGCGGGAGAGGGTTGGGGCGAGGGTCTTTCGACCGTCCTTCGCCTACCGAAAATGCTTCGAGAGCTTCAGGCCCTGGGCCTGGTAGTTGGAGCCGAGGTCGCTGCCATAGAGCTTGGCCGGGCGCTCCGACATCCGCTCATAGACAAGGCGGCCGACGGTCTGGCCATGCTCGAGGATGAACGGCACCTCGTGGCTGCGCACCTCCAGCACGGCGCGGCTGCCGGCGCCGCCGGCGGCCTGGTGACCGAAGCCCGGATCGAAGAAGCCGGCATAGTGGACGCGGAATTCGCCGACCAGCGGGTCGAAGGCGACCATCTCTGCCGCATAGTCCGGCGGCACATGCACCGCCTCGCGCGAGACGAGGATGTAGAACTGGTCGGGATCGAGGATCAGCTCGGCCTTGCCGCGCACCGGGATCGGCTCCCAGTAGTCGAGCACGTCGCAGGCGGCGCGGCGATCGACGTCGACGACGCCGGTGTGGCGCTTGGCGCGATAGCCGATGATGCCGTTCGAACCTTCGAGATCGATGGAAAGCAGCAGCCCGCCGGATGCGCGGAACGCACCGTCGACGAGCGGCTCGCGCGCATTGAGCGCGGCGAGATCGGTATCGGAAAGCCGCGTATCGCCGCGACGAAAGCGGATCTGCGACAGGCGCGAGCCGGTGCGGGCGACGATCGGGAAGGTGCGTGGGCTGACTTCCAGATAGAGCGGGCCCTGATAGCCGGCGGGGATGGTATCGAAGGACTGCGCCCGGTCGGTGATGACGCGGGTGAAGATGTCGAGCCGGCCGGTCGAGGATTTCGGATTGGCCGAGGCCTGCACGTCGGCCGGCAGCGCGAGGCCCTCGAGCAGCGGCACGATATAGACGCAGCCCGTCTCCAGCACCGAACCGCCCGTCAGGTCGATCTCGTGCAGGGTGAGCTCGGCGAGACGGTCCTTCACCAGCACGTTCGGACCCGGCAGGAAGCTGGCGCGCACGCGGTAGGCGACGGTGCCGAGGCGCAGGTCGAGGCTCGCCGGCTGCACCTGGTCAACGTCGAGCGGGCGGTCGATCACGATCTGGCCGGCCGCGAGGCTCGCGCGGATCTGCTCGGCCGAGAGAATTCCGATTGCTGCCTTATCCGTCATCTCACCCGTTCCCCAACTCTCTCAGCAATCCGTATGTCTTCGCCTCTCCTGGAGAGAGATCGAAAGCGAAGCCGGCGGGTGAGGGTTTAGGAAACTCTCCGGTGAGGCCGTAAACCCTCACCGCGGCCTTCCGGCCCGACCTCTCCATGGGGAGAGGCGAACAAACCTGCGACACTCGGCTCCGAGCGGTCGCCCTCCTTATCCGAACTCACCGTTGACGCCAAGCCGCCAGAGGCATATCAGAAAACGGCCTACCGTGGTCTATTTGAGCCGACCGGCTTGCCGCCACGTTAAACAATGTCGCTAAAAGGTCGGTTGCCGGAAATCCGACATCCGATTTTTGCCCGACTTCGCGTCGGGTTTTTTCGTATCCGGGATCAGAACACAATGTCCGAAGACAAAGCCAAGCGCCCCCGCCGCCCCGCCACGGAACTCGTGCATGGCGGCACCCTCCGATCGCAGTTCGGCGAGATGTCGGAGGCGATGTTCCTGACGCAGGGCTTTGCCTATGACAGCGCCGAGGCGGCCGAAGCGCGCTTCAAGGGCGAGGATCCTGGCTTCATCTATTCGCGCTTCTCCAACCCGACCGTGTTCATGTTCGAGGAGCGCATCCGCCAGCTCGAAGGTGCCGCGGCGGCGCGCGCGACGGCGAGCGGCATGGCGGCCGTGACGGCGGCGCTGATGTGCATGCTGAAGGCAGGTGACCACGTCGTCGCCGCCAAGGCGCTGTTCTCGTCCTGTCTTTACGTCGTCGAGGACCTGCTGCCGCGCTTCGGCGTGCAGTCGACGCTGGTCGACGGCACCGACCTGAACCAGTGGCGCGACGCGGTGCGGCCGAACACCAAGGCCTTCTTCCTGGAAAGCCCGACCAATCCGACGCTCGAAGTGATCGACATCGCCGAGGTCGCCAGGATCGCGCATGAGGCCGGCGCGCTGCTCATCGTCGACAACGTGTTCGCGACGCCGATCTGGCAGCAGCCGATCAAGCTCGGCGCCGACGTCGTCGTCTATTCCGCCACCAAGCACATCGACGGCCAGGGCCGCGTGCTCGGCGGCGTCATCCTGTCCGCCGACGAAGCCTATGTGAACGACCACCTACACAATTTCCTGCGCCAGACCGGACCGACGCTGTCGGCCTTCAACGCCTGGGTGCTGCTGAAGGGGCTGGAGACGCTCGATATCCGCGTCCGCCGCCAGACCGAAAGCGCGGCGAAGATCGCCGACGCGATCGCCAGCCACCCGAAGATCGCCAAGCTGATCTATCCCGGCCGCCCGGACCATCCGCAGGCCGACGTGGTCAAGAAGCAGATGGGCGCCGGCTCGACGATGATGGCGTTCGAGATCGACGGCGGCAAGGACGCGGCGTTCCGAGTCGCCACCGCGCTGGAGATCATCACCATCTCCAACAATCTCGGCGACGCCAAGAGCCTGATCACCCATCCCTCGACCACGACTCACCAGCGCCTCTCCGAAGAGGCGCGGCTCGGGTTCGGCATCACGCCGGGCATGCTGCGCCTCTCGATCGGCCTCGAGGATCCCGACGACCTGATCGAGGACCTCCGCATGGCGCTCGACAAGGCCTGAGTCCTTTCGCCGCCACGAACCACCGAAAGCCGCCGGAATGCGCCCGTTCCGGCGGCTTTTTCCTGTGCCGGGCCGCGTTGCGGCGCCCGGCTGCGACGGCATGGACAGAAGATGCGCTGAATTGCGCAGTGGCGGCCCGCGCGTCGTCATGATTACTGGCGCCAAGCTGAAATCAACGGCGCGAATTTGACTTGCCGCAAGGCCAAACAGCATTGGACTCGCTAGGGTTCCTCGGCTAGTTTGGAACCCATCCAAGAAGCGGACTCTGCTGATGGACTATCAATCGTTTTTCGTGGACGCGATCGACGCTCTCCATGCCGAGAAGCGCTACCGCGTCTTCGCCGACCTCGAGCGGATCGTGGGCCGCTTCCCGCACGCGATCTGGCGCTCGGAGCGCGGCGCGCGCGAAATCACCGTCTGGTGCTCGAACGACTATCTCGGCATGGGCCAGCATCCCGACGTCGTCCGCGCCATGGTCGAGACGGCGCAGGGCATGGGCACCGGCGCCGGCGGCACGCGCAACATCTCCGGCAACAACCATCCGCTGGTCGAGCTGGAGCATGAGCTCGCCGACCTGCACGGCAAGGAAGCCGGCCTTGTCTTCTCCTCCGGCTTCGTCTCCAACGATGCGGCGCTGTCGACACTCGGCAAGCTCCTGCCCGACTGCCTGATCCTGTCGGACGAGCTGAACCATGCCTCGATGATCGAGGGCATCCGCCGCTCGGGCGCGCAGAAGCGCATCTTCCGCCACAACGACCTCGAGCATCTCGAAGAGCTGCTCAAGGAAGCCGGCCCCGGCCGCGCCAAGCTGATCGCCTTCGAGAGCGTCTATTCGATGGATGGCGACGTCGCGCCGATCGCCGGCATCTGCGATCTCGCCGAGAAATACGGCGCCATGACCTATATCGACGAGGTCCATGCGGTCGGCATGTATGGTCCGCGCGGCGCCGGCATCGCCGAGCGCGAGGGCCTGATGCATCGCATCGACGTCATCGAGGGCACGCTCGCCAAGGCGTTCGGCACGTTCGGCGGCTACATCACCGCCAGCCGCGCCATCATCGACGCCGTCCGCTCCTATGCGCCGGGCTTCATCTTCACCACCGCGCTGCCGCCCTCGCTCGCGGCCGCCACCACGGCCTCGATCCGCCACCTGAAGACCTCGCAGGTCGAGCGCGACCTGCAGCAGCAGCACGCGCAGCGCACCAAGGAAGTGCTGATCGCCGCCGGCCTGCCGGTGATGCCGTCGGAAACCCATATCGTGCCGCTCTTCGTCGGCAATCCGGACCTCTGCAAGAAGGCCTCGGACATGCTGCTCGACGAGCATGGCATCTACATCCAGCCGATCAACTACCCGACGGTGCCGCGCGGCACCGAGCGGCTGCGCATCACGCCGACGCCCTGCCACGACGAGAAGCTGATCCTCGGCCTGCGCGACGCGCTGATCGACGTCTGGCAGCGCCTGTGGCTGCCGATGGGCCGCACCGCCCCGGCGAAGACCGCTCGCCTGGTCGCGAACGGCGGCGCCTCGCATTTCGACGTGTTCCCGCCCGCCGGCGGCTGAACGGTCCCTATGGAATGAAAAGGGCCCGCCGAGCGATCGGCGGGCCTTTTTTGTTTCAGCAAGCAAGCCCCTCACCCAACCCTCTCCCGCAAGCGGGCGAGGGCTTTTGGGCCGGCGACCTTCATCGTATTGGCGCACTGCCGGCAACGAGCACAGGCGCGCCCCTTCTCCCGCACCGGGGTGAGGGTCTTCCTCCCCCAACCCCGCAGCCTACGCCGCGACTTCCGTCGCTTCTTCCTGGCCGATCTTCGAGATGTCGAACGGCACGGTCTGGTAGATCTCGTTGATCCAGTTGCCGAACAGCAAATGGGCGTTGCCGCGCCAGCTATTGACCGGCGGCCGGGCCGGATCGTTCTTCTGGAAATAATCGGCCGGCAGCGCCACGTCGATCTTGGCGTTGATATCGCGGAAATACTCGTCGCCGAGCGAGTTGGTGTCGTATTCGAGATGGTTGAACATGTGCAGGGCGCGATGGCGAGTGTCGTCGAGCAGGCACAGGCCCGTCTCCTCGCTCTCGGCCAGCACGATCACGCCGCTGCCCTGCGGGATCTCGCTCTTGCGCACCTCCGACCAGCGCGACACCGGCACGGCGAACTCGTCGGCAAGGCCGCGCAGATAGTGCGACGCCGAGGCGGCAGCCGGGATCTGGTGCCGGTAGATGCCGAACGCCTTGCCGGGCAGGTCGTATTTCTGCATGCCGTGGAAATGGTGCACGGCCGCCTGCGCCGCCCAGCAGATGTTGAGCGAGCGATGCACATGCGTCTGCGTCCAGTCGAAAATCCGGCGCAGCTCGTCCCAGTAAGTCACGTCCTCGAACGGCATGCGCTCGACCGGCGCGCCGGTGACGATGAAGCCGTCGAAGCGCTCGTCCTTAACCTCTTCCCAGGGCCGGTAGAAGGAGAGCATGTGCTCGGCCGGGGTGTTGCGCGGCGCATGGTCGGTGATCTGCACCAGCGACAGCTCGATCTGCAGCGGCGTCGCGCCGAGCAGCCGCGCGATCTGCGTCTCGGTGGTGATCTTGTTCGGCATCAGGTTGAGCAGGCCGATCCGGAGCGGGCGAATGTCCTGACGCACGGCGTCGGCCGCGCGCATGACCACGACGCCTTCCGCTTCGAGCTTGCGGCGGGCTGGCAGGTCATCGGGGATCTTGATCGGCATGGCGGCGTCGTCCTGTACTGGAAGGTCCGACGCTGTGTGACTGGGTCCGTTTGGTTGCCGGATCGGCCACATCCTCCCTGAGGGAGTGCCACCTTGCCCGGAAAGGCAGGTTGGCGTCGGGCGTCGGCCCAACTCTTGATGTATGGGCATGATCTACCCGAGCCAAGGACTGTTGGCAATAGAATCTGCAGGCGTGGACCGGCAGGCCCTCGCCCCAACCCTCTCCCTGAGGGAGAGGGAGCGCGCGGCGCCCTCGCCCGCTCGCGGGAGAGGGTTGGGTGAGGGGCTTGCTTGCCTGCCGGCTTCGCCAGCCAGGCGACGGGCCGCCTCGCGGATCCGGTCGGCATCGCTCCGGCAGCAGAGCCGCGGAAGGCGGCCGGATTGAACATTCGCCGCCGCCTGCTAGGCTCCTGCCCGGGGGAAACACACCATGTCCCATGCCGCCGAACGCGACAGGCCGCAGGCGCCCGCCTTCGATGTCGATCCCGCCATCCGCGCCATCGCGGAACGGCTCGAAGCCGAGCCCGGCATCCGAGCGCTGGCGCTGGGTGGCAGCCACGGCGCAGGCCTCGCCGATGCCTATAGCGATCTCGATTTTCTCGTCGTCGCCGACAGCGGCGCCAGCAGCGAGACCGCCGCGCTCTGGCGCGACGCGCTTGGCAGGGTCGGCGAGATCGTGCTTTGGCGAGACCGGCAGGTGAAGCCGACGCTGATCAACGCCATCACCGCGGCTTGGCTTCGCGTCGACGTCGACATCGTGACGCCGGAGCAGATCGCCGAGCGGACGAAGGCCGGGCTCAGGATCCTGTTCGATCCGGACGAACTGCTCGAAGCCCTGCCGGCCGAGGCGGAGAAGCCGCGACCGAGCCCGGGACGGCTGCAGTGGCAGGTCGAGGAGTTCTTCCGCGTCCTGGGATTGCTGCCGCTCGCCATGGGACGGGCGGAATACTTCAATTCGGTCACCGGCCTGTTCTTCCTGCGCAATCTGATCACCGATCTCCTGATCGAGGAGACCGACGCGCCCAATCGCGGCGGCGTGCTGCATCTGAACCGCCTGATCACGGCGGAGCAGAAAAAGGCCCTCGCCGCACTGCCGCCGCTGGTGGCGGAGCGCGACGCGCTGATCGCCAACTATCTGGCGCATGCCGCGCTCTATCTTCCGCGCGCGAGAAAGATGGCGGCACGATTGGGCGCCCGCTGGCCGGAACGGTTCGAGGCAGTGACCTGGGCGCATCTGCACGACACGCTCGGGATCGAGCCGCCACCAGTCGTTCGCGCGAGCCGCCGCCATGAAAAAAGCCCGCCGACGGATCGGCGGGCCCAGTCATGAAAGTCAGCAGGCTGCGGCTACTTCGCCAGCCAGCCCGCCAGCCGGCTTGTCGCCTCGCGGATCTGTTCGGGATCGCGCAGGTAGCAGAGCCGCATGAAGCCGTCGCCACCGGCGCCGAAGGCGCCGCCCGGAGCGAGGCCGACGCCGGCCTCGTCAACCAGCTTCAGCGCCAGCGCCCGCGTATCCGGCTCGCCGTCGACGGCGAAGAAGGCATAGAAGGCGCCCGCCGGCCGAACCAGGCGCACCCGGCCCGTCCGCTCCAGTCCCGAGCAAACGATCTCGCGCGCCTCTGTCGCCCGCTGGCGCTGGAAGTCGATGAAGGCGTCGCCCTGCTCGAGCGCCGCGACGGCGCCGCGCTGCAGGAATTTGGGCGTGCCCGAGCTCGAATATTGCACGAGGTTCTCGATCACCTGGCCGAGCGCCGGCGGCGCCGCGATCCAGCCTACCCGCCAGCCGGTCATCGCCCAGTTCTTCGACATGGTGTTGACGAAGAGGATGCGATCGTCCGGCCCGGCGACGTCATAGAAGGACGGCGACCGGATGCCCTCATAGAAGAAGCGCGTATAAACCTCGTCGGAAACGATCCACAGCCCGCGCGCCCGCGCGAAATCGAGAATTGCCTGCAACTCGTCCCGCGTCGCCGTCCAGCCGGTCGGGTTGCAGGGCGAGTTCAGGAACAGCGCTTTGGTGCGCGGCGTCACGGCGTCGAAATAGCGGTCGAGATCGAGCGTCCAGCCGGCATTGCCATAGGTGAGCGGCACCTCGACGACGCGGGCGGCGCCGATCTCGGCGGCGGCGGCGAAATTCGGCCAGGCCGGCGTCGGCACCACGACCTCGTCGCCCTGCCCCGCCGCCATGCGGAGCGCGATCTGGATCGCCGGCATGCCGCCCGAGGTGACGAAGAAGCGCTCGGGATCGAACGGACGGCCATAGAGGCGGGCGTGATAGTCGGCCAGCGCCTGCCGGAGCTCCGGAATGCCGCGCTGGTGGGTGTAGAAGGTTTCGCCGGCCTTGAGCGCGGCCTGCGCCGCCTCGCTGATGAAGGCCGGCGTCGGCAGGTCGCCCTCGCCGACCCAGAGCGGGATCAGCCCGGCGCGGTCGCGCCCGTAGTTGAAGACCTCGACGATGCCGCTTTCGGGAGCCTCGCTCGCCTCCGGCCGCAGCGAATGCAGTGCGGAATGGTCTGACACGCAATGTTCCAATGTCTGCGGGCGCCCCTGCCCTGATCGCCGGGGCGCCGGAATGGGATCGATCGCCGCTCGTAGCGGCCAACAACGACAAAACGGCGGCCAAGGGCCGCCGTCCGTCGCATTCCCGTCCAGCGAGGCTGGAGGATCAGCCGACCTTCTGCTTCGCCAGCAGGTCGCGGATCTCGCGCAGCAGGGCGACGTCTTCCGGCGTCGCGACCGGCGCCGGGGCGGCGGCCTTCTCGCGCTTCATGCGGTTCATGCCCTTGACGATCAGGAACAGGATCCAGGCGACGATCAGGAAGTTGATCAGCAGGGTGAGGAAGTTGCCATAGGCGACGGTGGCGCCGGCCTTGCGCGCGGCGTCGAGGGTGGTCTGCGGCTCGCCGGCGAGCTGGATGAACTTGTTGGTGTAGTCGATGCCGCCGGTGATCACACCGATGATCGGCATGATGATGTCATTGACAATCGAATTGACCAGCCCGCTGAAGGCGGCGCCGATGATGATACCGATGGCCAGGTCGACCACGTTGCCCTTGAGGGCAAACTCCTTGAATTCCTTCAGCATTGAATGTTCCCTTTCGCCCGGCTCGTCGCGAACCCTGATCTACAACCCGCGCAACTATAGCGTAGCCGATTCACTGGCGAAACGTGTCGGCTGCAAATGTCGTGCGTGTTGCCACAACGACATAGCGAGCGGGTTGCGCACGCCATGCGGCGTCGCGCGCGATTGACGCCCCACCTTGCCAGGCGCTATGTGCTCCGATCCATTTCGAGAAGAACGCCGATGTATCGAACCGTCACGCGATCGATCCAGGTGACCGTGCAGCCAAGCTTCGTCGAGGACGATTCCTCGCCGGGCGAAGACCGTTACGTCTGGGCCTATACCATCGAGATCGTCAATCTCGGGCTTGAAAACGTCCAGCTGCGCTCGCGCTTCTGGCGCATCACCGACGGCAAGGGCCGCACCGAGGAAGTGCGCGGCGTCGGCGTCGTCGGCAAGGAGCCGTCGCTGAAGCCCGGCGAGAGTTTCGAATATACCAGCGGCTGCCCGCTCTCGACGCCGTCCGGCATCATGGCCGGCACCTACCAGATGCAGACCGAGAGCGGCGAAATGTTCTCCGTCGAGATCCCGGCCTTCTCCCTCGACGTCCCCAACGCCCCCCGCGTCCTGCACTAGGCGTTCGCGGGCGTACCGCCCCTCACCTCTCCCGTGGGGAGAGGTCGACGGCCGCAGGCCGGCGGGTGAGGGCGTAGGGAACTATCCGGTAAGGCCGCATCCCCTAACCCGGAGCTTCGCTCCGACCTCTCCCACCGGGAGAGGTGAAGGAATGCGCAGCCATACCCCTCTCCCACAGGCGGGAGAGGGCTGGGGCAGAGGGTCTCCCCTCAGCCCGCACTGAAATCAGCCCAGAAATTCCTGCGGGTCGAAGGCGTATTTCTGGCCGCAGAACTCGCAGGAGACGGCGATCTCGCCGTTCTCGATGCTCTCGGTGATCTCTTCCGCCGAGAAGCTCGACAGCACGCCCTGGATGCGCTCGCGCGAGCAGGAGCACTGTTCGCGCACGGGGACCGGGTCGAAGACCCGCACGCCGCGCTCGTGGAACAGGCGGTAGAGCAGCCGTTCGGCCGGCACGTCGGGATCGATCAGCTCGTGATCCTCGACCGTCGAGACGAGCGAGCTCGCCTCGGCCCAGGCGTCCTCTTCCTCGGCGTGATGCTCCAGCCCTTCCGGCGCGTCGCCGCCGGAGAGGTCGCGATGCACGCCGATCGAGGCTTCCGGCAGGTACTGCACCAGCAGGCCGCCGCCGCGCCAGCTATGCGCGGCGCCGCCATCCTCGCGGGTCATCATCTCGGCCACCGCCAGGCGGACGATCGTCGGGATCTGCTCGGACTGCTGGAAATAGGTATGCGCCACCTCTTCCAGGCTGGCGCCGTCGAGCTGGACGATGCCCTGGTAGCGACTGGTGAACTCGCCCTGGTCGATGGTCATCGCCAGGATGCCCTTGCCAAGCAGCAGTTCCGGCTTCGACAGCCCCTCGGCCTCGATCTCCGCCACACGCTCCGCCTTGAAGCGGGCATAGGCGCGAATGTTGCCGGATGTGCGGTAGTCGACGACCAGCATGTCGACGGGGCCATCCGTCTGCGTCTGCAGCAGGAACTGGCCGTCGAATTTCAGCGACGAGCCGAGCAGCACGGCGAGGACGACCGCCTCGCCGAGCAGTTTCGAGACCGGCAGCGGATAATCGTGCCGCGCCAGCAGGGCCGACAGCGCCGGCCCCATCTGGATGGCGCGGCCGCGCACGTCGAGGCCCTCGACCGAAAACGGCAGGACGGCGTCATCGCCGGCCGGGTCGATCGAGGCCGGTCCGAGAGTTGCGATCTCCACCATCAAAGCGCCTCCGCGCCGCCCAGGCACCAGGCAAGAATGCCCTTCTGCGCGTGCAGCCGGTTTTCGGCCTCGTCGAAGACGACGGACTGCGGCCCGTCCATCACCTCGGCCGTGACCTCCTCGCCGCGATGGGCGGGCAGGCAATGCATGAACAGCGCGTCCTTCTTGGCGCGCGCCATCAGCCGGGCGTTGACCTGGTAGGGCTTCAGCAGATTGTGCCGGCGCTCCGCCTCGCTGTCGCCCATCGACACCCAGGTGTCGGTGACGATGCAGTCGGAATCGGCGGCCGCGTCGTGGGCATCCTCGCCGGCGATCACCTCGCCGCCATTGTTGCGGGCCCAGTCGAGCAGCTTGTGCGACGGCGCAAGCTCCGGCGGCGTCGCGATCTTCAGGCGGAAGTCGAAGCGCGCGGCGGCGTGGACCCAGGAGGCCATGACATTGTTGCTGTCGCCGAGCCACGACACCGTCTTGCCGGCGATCGAGCCGCGATGCTCCTCATAGGTGAGGATGTCGGCCATGATCTGGCAGGGATGCGAGCGGCGCGTCAGGCCGTTGATGACGGGCACAGTGGCGTTCGCCGCCAGCTCGGTCAGCTGCTCGTGGTCGAGGATACGGATCATGATGCCGTCGACATAGCGCGACATGACACGCGCCGTGTCGGCGATGGTCTCGCCGCGTCCGAGCTGCATCTCGGCGCCGGTCAGCATCAGCGTCTGGCCGCCGAGCTCGCGCATTCCGACGTCGAAGGAGACGCGGGTGCGCGTCGAGGGCTGCTCGAAGACGAGCGCCAGCACCTTGCCGGCGAGCGGGCCGACGCCGTCGCGGGCGCCGTCGCGCACCGCCTTGAGGCGCTTGGCGCCGTCCATGATCTGCCGCAGCGTGGCGGAATCGAATTCCGTCAGGTCTAGAAAATGCCGAACCATGATGTCCTGCCTTGTCCGCTCAGGCGGATTGCCGTGCCGACGTCGCGGCTTCGGTTTCGATTGCGGAAAAGGCGGCATCGAGCTTCTCGATCGCCGCGTCGACTTCTGCCTTGCCGATGTTGAGCGGCGGCAGCAGGCGCAAGACGTTGTCGCCGGCGCCGGCGGCGAGCATCTTCTGCTCGCGGAGCGCCGCGACCACTTCCGGGATCGGCTTCAGCGCATGCAGGCCGACCAGCAGGCCCTCGCCGCGGATGTCGTCGATGACGCCGGGATGGCTGTCCATCAGGCCGCCGAGGCGCTGGGTCAGGTAGCGCGCGGTCTCGCGCACATGCTCCAGGAAGCCGTCGGCAAGCACGACGTCGAGCACGGCGTTGCCGACCGCCATCGCCAGCGGATTGCCACCGAAGGTGGTGCCGTGCGTGCCGGGGGTCATGCCCTTGGCAGCTTCATTGGTGGCCAGGCACGCGCCGAGCGGGAAACCGCCGCCAAGGCCCTTGGCCGAGGTGAGGATATCCGGCGTGATGCCGGTCCACTCATAGGCGAACAGCTTGCCGGTGCGGCCGATGCCGGTCTGGACCTCGTCCAGGATCAGCAGCATGCCCTCGGCGTCGCAGAGCGCCCGGATCTCGCGCAGGAACGCGTTCGGGAAGGCGCGCACGCCGCCCTCGCCCTGGATCGGCTCGAGCATGATGGCGGCCGTCTGCGGCGTCACCGCGGCCTTGATCGCCGCCATGTCGCCGAACGGAACCTGGTCGAAACCGTCGGCCTTGGGGCCGAAACCGTCGAGATATTTCTGCTGGCCGCCGGCGGCGAGCGTCGCCAGCGTGCGGCCGTGGAAGGCGCCCTCGATGGTGAGGATGCGATAGCGTTCCGGCTGGCCATTCACATAATGATAGCGCCGCGCCGTCTTGATCGCGGCCTCGTTCGCCTCCGCGCCCGAATTGGCGAAGAAGACGCGGTCGGCGAAGGAGTTCGCGACCAGCGTGTCGGCCAGTCGCTCCTGACCCGGAATGCGGAACAGGTTCGAGGTGTGCCAGAGCTTGCCGGCCTGCTCGGTCAGCGCCTGCACGAGAACCGGATTGGCATGGCCGAGCGTGTTCACCGCGATGCCGGCGGAGAAATCGAGATAAGCGTCGCCCTCTCGCGTAAAGACCCAGGCCCCCTCGCCTCGCTCGAACTCGAGCGGCGCACGCGAAAAGGTGTCGAAGAGGCTGGTCGAGGTCTTTTTAACGCTGGTATCGGGGGCGCTCATATCCCCTCCTTCGGATGAAACCACGGAAACGGATGCCTAAAAATCAAAGGTGCTGCCCGAGGCCGACGCGCCGAGCAGCACCTTTTTGCGTTGCCCTTATATCACGGTCGTGACGATTTGTGTCAATCAAATCACCGCCCGCAGCCACGTCACGACGGCTAAGCGTTTGACCGGACTCACGGATCGGGAATGCGCTGCAAGTTGGGGAAAACGGCCGGATCCTCTTTGACGAATCCCCCGGACTCTTGTCACCGAGTCACGCCATATAGTATTTTACTTTTCGTTAAGACACGAAATATCGAGCAGGTACCTCCCCCTGACCCTTGTATGGCGTCCGCAGTCGTCCGGCATCCCGGCTGAACGACCGTGACAGGATTCCGGGTATCGCTCCGACCGACAAGGACACGCTAATGACTTGGACGGACGAACGGGTTGAGTTGCTGAAGAAGCTCTGGACCGACGGCCTGAGCGCAAGCCAGATCGCTTCGGAACTCGGCGGCGTAACGCGTAACGCAGTCATCGGCAAGGTACATCGGCTGAGCCTCTCGGGTCGTGCCAAGCCGGCCGCAGCGCCGGTCGCCCGCCCGCGCAAGCCCGCGTCGACGACCAGTAGCCGCTCTGCAACGACAGGGCGTCCCAATCCCGTCAGGCCGATGGTGGCCGGCAACACGGCCCTGAAGCCTCTCGGCCAGATGGCGCCCGAGCCGCGGCGCGTGCCCCGGCCTGTCAGCTCGGACGACGTCGTCGTTCCGATCAGCCTGCACGCCACGATCCTCACGCTCACCGAGCAGACCTGCAAGTGGCCGATCGGCGACCCGAGCACCGAGGATTTCCACTTCTGCGGCCAGCGCTCGAATTCGGGCATTCCCTATTGCGAATATCATTCGCGGGTAGCCTACCAGCCGGTGCATGACCGCCGCCAGAAGAAGGCCGTCGGCGCCTGATCGCGCCAGCCTGACGACGACGGCGTCCGCGCCTTCGTCCCGAAATGCCATTCCGGCCGTGCCGCCCTCCCCCCGAGGCGCACGGCCGTTTCTTTTTGTAGCCCTCCCATCCGGGCAGCAAAAAGCCGCGCCGGGAGATACCCGAACGCGGCTTTGCTTGTTTTCAGGCCGCCTCCCGGGGGAAAGGCGGCGATGAAAGGGATTCAGGCGGCGGCGAACTGGTCGTCGAAGGAATAGCCGGAGCCCCGCACGGTGCGGATCGGATCCTTGACGCGGCCGCGGTTCACCGCCTTGCGCAGGCGGCCGATATGGACGTCGACGGTGCGCTCGTCGACATAGACGTCACGGCCCCAAACGCCGTCGAGCAGCTGCTCGCGGGAAAATACGCGGCCGGGGCTCTTCATCAGATATTCGAGCAGGCGGAACTCGGTCGGGCCGAGATGCAGCTCGCGACCCGAACGGCGGACGCGATGAGTCTCGCGGTCGAGCTCGATGTCGCCGGCGCGCAGCAGCGAGGCGATCACCTCCGGGCGCGAACGGCGAAGGATGGCGCGGACGCGCGCCATAAGCTCCGGCACGGAGAACGGCTTGACGACATAGTCGTCGGCGCCGGTGGCGAGGCCGCGGATGCGCTCCTGCTCCTCGCCGCGGGCGGTGAGCATGATCACCGGCAACGTGCGGGTGGCATCGCGGGCACGGAGGCGGCGGCAGAGTTCGATGCCCGAGATCCCGGGCAGCATCCAGTCGAGCAGCAGCAGGTCGGGCACGGTCTCGAGCAGGCGCATCTCGGCATCGTCGCCACGCGGCACCACTTCGACGGCATAACCCTCGGCTTCGAGGTTGTAGCGGAGGAGGAGGCTCAGCGCCTCCTCATCCTCGACGATCATAACGCGCGGCGTCATTCACGAAGATCCTAGCATTCAGGCGTTTGGTCAGTTCTGCTCATAGGCAACGGCGGTCGTGCTGGAATCGTCCTGCTTCGGACGATCCTCGGCCAGAACCTGGCCGGTGACGACATAGTGCACCGTTTCGGCGATGTTGGTGGCGTGGTCGCCGATGCGCTCGATGTTCTTGGCGCAGAACAGGAGATGCGTGCAGAAGGTGATGTTGCGCGGATCTTCCATCATGTAGGTCAGCAGTTCGCGGAAGAGCGACGTGTACATCGCGTCGATCTCTTCGTCGCGCTTCCAGACCTGGTAGGCCTGCTCGACGTCACGCGTGGCGTAGGAGTCGAGCACGTCCTTGAGCTGGGCGAGCGACAGCTGCGCCATGTGCTCGACACCGGTGTTGAAGCGCTTCGACTGGAACTGGCCGTCGAGCGCGATGACGCGCTTGGCGATGTTCTTGGCGAGGTCGCCGATGCGCTCGAGGTCGCTGGCGATGCGCTGGGCGGCGATGACTTCGCGCAGGTCCATCGCCATCGGCTGACGACGCGCAATGATCATGATCGCGCGCTCTTCACATTCGCGCTGCAGCACGTCGAGCTTCTTGTCGTCGGCGATGACGGCGCGCGCCGTATCGGTGTCGAGCCGCATCAGCGAGCCGACGGCGACGTCGACGAGACGCTCCGCCATGCCGCCCATCTCGGCGATCCGGCGGGCAACGTCGTTCAGCTCTTCGTCGTACTTGGAAACGATGTGTTCGGACATGTCGTGCTCCTACCCGTGGCCCGGCTTAGCCGAAGCGACCGGTGATATAGTCCTGGGTGCGCTTGTCGGACGGCGAGGTGAAGATCTTCGTGGTCTCGTCGAATTCGATCAGCTCGCCGAGATACATGAAGGCCGTGTAGTCGGAGACGCGCGCCGCCTGCTGCATGTTGTGGGTGACGATGGCGATCGTGTAGTCGGTCGTCAGCTCGTCGATCAGTTCCTCGATCTTGGCGGTCGAGATCGGATCGAGCGCCGAGCACGGCTCGTCGAACAGCACGACTTCCGGCCGCACCGCGATGGTGCGGGCGATGCAGAGGCGCTGCTGCTGGCCGCCGGAGAGGCTGAGGCCGCTGGAGTGCAGCTTGTCCTTGACCTCGTTCCAGAGGGCGCCGCGCGTCAGCGCCGCCTCGACGCGTCCGTCCATCTCGGAGCGCGAGATGTTCTCGTAGAGGCGGATGCCGAAGGCGATGTTGTCATAGATCGACATCGGGAACGGAGTCGGCTTCTGGAACACCATGCCGACGCGGGCGCGCAGCATGTTGCGGTCCTGGTCGGGATCGAGGACGTTCTTGCCGTCGAAGATCACCTCGCCCTCGGCGCGCTGGCGCGGATAGAGGTCGTACATGCGGTTCAGCACGCGCAGCAGGGTCGACTTGCCGCAACCCGACGGGCCGATGAAGGCGGTGACCTTCTTCTCGAAGAGCGGCAGGTTGATGGTCTTCAGCGCCAGGCTGTCGCCGTAGAAGAACTTCAGATTGCGGATCGAAATCTTCTCGGCCATGCCGGCCGTGTTCAACGCGGTCTGGGTCATTTGGAAGCCTTGGGGCTGAGGAAGGCGCGGGCGACGATGTTGAGCGCCAGCACGGTAAAGGTGATGAGCAGGGCGCCGGACCAGGCCAGCTTCTGCCAGTCCGGATAGGGCGACAGGGCAAACTGGAAGATGGTGACCGGCAGCGACGACATCGGCGCGTTCAGGTCGGTGCTCCAGAACTGGTTGTTCAGCGCCGTGAAGAGCAGCGGGGCGGTTTCGCCGCTGACGCGGGCGATCGCCAGCAGCACGCCGGTCACGATGCCGGAGAGCGCCGCCTTGTAGGCGACGTGACGGATCATGATCGAGCGCGGCAGGCCGAGCGCGGCGGCGGCTTCACGCAGCTGGTTCGGCACCAGGTTCAGCATGTCCTCGGTGGTGCGGACGACGACCGGGATCACCAGGATCGCAAGCGCCACCATGCCGGCGAAGGCCGAGAAATGGCCCATCTGGACGACGATCACTTCGTAGACGAACAGGCCGATGACGATCGAAGGGGCCGCCAGCAGGATGTCGTTGATGAAGCGGACCACCGTCGTCAGCTTGTTGTGACGGCCGTATTCCGACATGTAGGTGCCGGCCAGGATGCCGATCGGCGTGCCGATGACGACGCCGCCGACGGTCATGACCAGACTGCCCCAGATGGCGTTGAGCAGGCCACCGGCAGAGCCGGGCGGCGGGGTCATCTCGGTGAAGACCGCCAGCGAGAGGCCGCTGAAGCCCTGGTAGAGCAGCGCCAGCAGGATCAGCACGAGGCAGATCAGGCCGAAGCCCGTCGCGGCGAAGGAGAGCGCCAGCAGGATCGCGTTGCCACGACGGCGGCGGCGATAGAGCGCCTGCGCGGCGGGCGTTGTCGCGGCGGAATAGCCGGCCGCGGCGGTGCTGAGAGAGCTTGCCATGGTCGCGCGCCTCAGTTGCCGGCCTTGACGTTCATGCGCATCAGGAGAAGACGCGCCGCCGCCAGGACGATGAAGGTGATGACGAAGAGGATGAGGCCGAGGGCGATCAGCGACGAGGTGTAGAGGTCGCCGACGGCCTCGGTGAATTCATTGGCGATCGAGGCCGAGATGGTCGTGCCCGGCGCCATGATCGAGGCGGAGATCTTGTGCGCGTTGCCGATCACGAAAGTGACCGCCATCGTCTCGCCGAGCGCGCGGCCGAGGCCGAGCATGACGCCGCCGATGACACCGACGCGGGTGTAGGGCAGCACCACCTTGCGCACCACTTCCGAGGTCGTGCAGCCGAGGCCGTAGGTCGCTTCCTTGAGGACCGGCGGCACGGTGTCGAACACGTCGCGGGTGATCGAGGTGATGAAGGGCAGCACCATGATCGCCAGGATGAAGCCGGCGGTCAGCACGCCGATGCCGTAAGGCGGGCCGGCGAACAGGCTGTTGAGCACCGGGATCGGCGCGAAGACGTCGATCAGGAAGGGCTGGATCGTCGTCTGGAAGAAGGGCGCGAAGACGAACAGACCCCAGATGCCGTAAATGATCGAGGGGATGCCGGCGAGCAGTTCGATGGCGACGCCGATCGGACGCTTCAGCCAGGGCGGGCACAGCTCGGTCAGGAAGATGGCGATGCCGATGCCGACGGGAACGGCGATGAGCAGCGCGATGAAGGAGGTGACGATCGTGCCGTAGATGGGCGCGAGCGCGCCGAACTTCTCGGTGACCGGGTTCCAGGACTGGCTGGCGAGGAAGCCGAACCCGAAGGTGGAGAGAGCCGGGATCGACCCGTGGATCAGCGACAGGATCACGCCGCCGAGGAGAAGCAGCACCAGCAGCGCGGCGCCAAGGGTCAGGCCCCGGAACGTCGCGTCCCCGGCCTTGAACCGTCGCATGCGTTTCAGCTTGGCACTATCCATGCCGGCGCTGATCGCGCCTGTCATCGCAGCATCGACCATGTTGTTTTCCCGGTTCCGCATTGGGAGCCAATGTGACTGGAGAAGGTGAAAGAGGGGCCGTGCGCCCCTCTTTCGTACTGTTCAGGCTTAGTTGCCCGCGTAGACCGGCTTGCCGTCGGCGCCGAGGATTTCCTTGGCCCAGGTCGCCTTGACGTTGGCGACGACCGCGTCCGGCAGCGGGATGTAGTGCAGCGCTTCGGCCGCAGCGTCACCCTTGTCGTAAGCCCAGCTGAAGAACTTGAGGGCTTCGGCGACGTCGGCCGGCTTGTCCGGCTTGGCGTAGACGAGGATGAAGGTGGTGGCGGTGATCGGCCAGGAGGTCTCGCCCGGCTCGTTCGTCATGGTGACGTAGTAGCCCGGAGCGTTGTTCCAGTCGACGTTCGAGGCGGCGGCGGCGAAGTTGGCCGCATCCGGAGCGACGGTCTTGCCGTCCTTGTTGACCAGCTTGGCGTAGGTCATGTTGTTCTGGGCGGCGTAGGCGTACTCGACGTAGCCGATCGAGCCCTGGGTCTGGCCGACATTGGCGGCGATGCCCTCATTGCCCTTGGCGCCGATGCCGACCGGCCATTCGACGGCCGAAGCGGCGCCGATCTCGTCGGCCCAGGTCTTCGAGACCTGCGACAGATAGGTCGTGAACACGAAGCTGGTGCCCGAACCGTCCGAACGGCGGACGACGGCGATCGCCATGTCCGGCAGCTCGACCGAGGGGTTCAGCTTCTTGATGGCTTCATCGTTCCACTTGGCGATCTTGCCCTGGAAGATGTCGGCCAGCGTCTGGCCGTCGAGGGTCAGGTCGCCCGCCTTCAGGCCGGGAACGTTGATGATCGGCACGATGCCGCCGATGACGGTCGGGAACTGGACCAGGCCGGCCTTCTGCAGCTCTTCCGGCTTCAGGGGGGCGTCGGAGGCGCCGAAGGTGACGGTCTTGGCCTTGATCTGCTTGATGCCGCCGCCGGAGCCGATCGACTGGTAGTTCAGGCCGGTACCGGTTTCCTTCTTATAGGTGTCCGCCCACTTGGCGTAGACCGGGTACGGGAAGGTCGCGCCGGCGCCGGAAATGTCCGCTGCCTGGGCCGCGTTGAGGCCGATGGTGGCGGCGAAAAGGCCGGCCGCGAGTGCGATATTCTTGAGTTTCACCTGACGTCTCCCTGACGAGGGTTCCGGGACTTGCGGTTGCTTGCCCCAGCCGTGCGACCGGGACGCGAGCGGACCGTAGTGACCACAGGCGATGGTTCTATGACGATAGCATAACTCTTTTATGACAGTCTAACTGTATGAAATATCTTGCGGAATGCGCCGAGCCGAGGGCTCGTTTCCTGTGAAGGCGACATTGAAGGTGACTGTGAAGGTCGAGCCTTCGCCCGAGCGGCTCTCGATTCCGAGCTTGGCGCGGTGGCGGTTCAGGATGTGCTTGACGATGGCAAGCCCGAGCCCGGTGCCGCGCTGCGCGTGGCTCGCCTGGATGTCGGCGCGGTAGAAGCGCTCGGTCAGGCGCGGCAGATGTTCGGCCGGAATGCCGGCGCCAAAATCGCGCACGGTGACGACCGGGCCGCCGCGGCCGCCCGGCGGCGGTGCCGCCGTCACCAGCACGCGCTCGCCCGATCTTCCGTATTTGCAGCCGTTTTCGATCAAATTCTGGAATACCTGCACCAGCTCGTCGCGATCGCCCGGCACGACCAGCGGCGTCGCCGGCAGATCGGTCTCGATGGTGACGCCGAGGTCGCGCGCCAGCGGCTCCAGCGCATCGACGACGCCGCGGATGACGCCGGTCAGGTCGACGGGCGCTTCCGGCCGCATATGCGCCTTCATCTCGATGCGCGACAGCGACAGAAGGTCGTCGATCAGCCGGCTCATGCGGGTCGCCTGATCGTGCATGATGCCGAGAAAGCGCTCGCGCGCCACCGCGTCGTCGCGCGCCGGGCCCTGCATGGTCTCGATGAAGCCGGAGAGCGAGGCGAGCGGCGTGCGCAGCTCATGACTGGCATTGGCGACGAAATCGACGCGGATCTTCTCGCTCACCCGCTGCTCCGTCTGGTCGGAGAAGATCAGCACGATGAAGCCGGACTTGTCGTTGCCGCCGGGCTCCAGCGCCGAGAACCAGGCGAGGTACCAGCGCTCGGTCGGCCCGCGCTCGAGGAACTGCACCTTCTCGGCCGGGCCGCCGGCGGCGACACGGTCGAAGGCGCCGACAAAATCGGGATTGCGCAGGCGGAAGGTCAAGGGATCGCCGGGGCGCAGGGGAAAGGTCGCCTCTGCGCGCCGGTTGGCATAGCGCACGACGCCGCGACGATCGAGGATGACACAGGGATCCGGCAGCGCATCGGCCATGCGCTTGATGCCGGTTTCCGGCCAGATCGACGGCGGAGGCCGGCTGGTCAGCCGGACGGGGAGCTCGTCGCGGCCGCGAATGAAGATGGCGAAGAAGCCGATGGCGGCGGCGAGCAATATGCCGGCGGCGACCGGACTGATCTCGTTGATCAGCACCAGGAACAGGAGCAGCGCGGTCATGGTCAGGAAGAAGCCGCGCGCCTCGATCAGCCGGGCGACGACGCCGTACCTTGCCTCGCCCGCCGCCTCGGGATCCCCCGCGGTCCGTTCCCTGTCGCTCATTCCGTCTTCCATCCCCAACTCGGCAGGCCACGATAACCATGCCGGCTCAGTATCACATGTCGTACAGGACAAGCTGATGACAGCGTGGCACTGTCAGCACGAAGCGGCTCCTATGCAAGAGATCGGAATCGACATGGCGAATTCAGAGAAGAAGAAGTCCAAGGCAGACGACGCCAAGGCGGATCCGAATCTCCCGGCCGAGCCGAAGAACGGCAAGAAGGCCGACAAGCAGACGGGCAAGAACGGCGACGACAAGGACAAGTCCGGCAAGGATCCGGACGGCGCCGCGAAGGCCGATGGCGGCAAGAACGGCAATGGCAAGGACGGCAACGGCAAGAAGGAGGAGAGCAAGCCGGCGGCGCCGCTGCCGATACAGCTCCAGCCGACCGTCGACGCCGCGCCGATCGAGACCAAGCTCGGCAGCTTCGACCTCGACGATCCCCAGTTGCCGGCCTGGGTCGACGAGAGCGCCTTCCGGTCCGGCGGCTATCCCTATGACAAGTCGCTGAAATCCGACAAATACGAGGAAGAGCTGACGGCGCTGCAGATCGAGCTGGTCAAGCTGCAGCACCACGTCATCGAGAAGGGCCTCAAGGTCGTCATGCTGTTCGAGGGCCGTGACGCCGCCGGCAAGGGCGGCGCCATCTTCGCGCTGCGGCAATATCTCAATCCGCGCAACGCGCGCGACGTCGCCCTGCCGAAGCCCTCCGACACCGAGCGCGGCCAGTGGTATTTCCAGCGCTATGTCGCCGAGCTGCCGACCGCCGGCGAGATCGTCACCTTCGACCGCTCCTGGTACAACCGCGCCGGCGTCGAGACGGTGATGGGCTTCTGTACCCCGGACGAGCGCAAGGTCTTCCTGCAGCAGGCGCCGGTGCTGGAGGCCGGGCTGATCGATTCCGGCACGATCCTGTTCAAGTTCTGGCTCGACATCGGCCAGGAAATGCAGCTGAAGCGCTTCCACGAGCGCCGGCATAACCCGCTCAAGATCTGGAAGCTGTCGCCGATGGACTATGCGGCGCTGGGCAAGTGGAAGGACTATTCGAAGGCGCGCGACTCCATGCTGGAGGCGACGCATACCGACAAGTCGCCCTGGATCATCGCGCTCGCCAACGACAAGCGCCGCGCGCGGCTGAACATCATCCGCTACGTGCTCGGCAAGATCGACTATCCCGGCCGCGACAAGGACATCGTGCGCGAGCCGGATCCGCTGATCCTCGGCAGCGGCCCGCGCTTCCTCAAGAAGGGGTAACCGCCGCGCCGCCCCCCGGTCGCGCCGCCACCGCGGCCGGGCGCGCTTGCCGAAGTTTTGCCTTCAGGCGGTGCTATCAACCGTTCGTTCACCCTTTTTCGGTCATCCCGAGCGAATGAGCCAACTTCAAACGGTCCTGCGCCGCTCCGTCGCGCATCTCGACCCGTCGGATCACGACGGTCGGGAACGTACGTTCACCAATGCGCGCGAAGCCATGATCCGGCTGCTGTGGTCCTACGACCCGCCGCTGACGCCCAAGGAAATCGACAGCAAGATCGACGAGTTCGACGCCGTCGTCGCCTCGATCGCGCGCGAAGGCGAGTCCCCGGAAGCCGCCGACGCGGATGGCGACGAGGACGCGGACGAGGCCGGCGCGCCGGCGACGAAAGTCAGTCCAGCCGCCGCGGAAGCGAAGGCGTCGTCCGAGCCGGGCCGCCTTGCCGTGCCGAAATCCGAGATCGTCGCCGCGCCGGCGGCGACCTCCTTCGCGACCAGCCTGGTGCTGCCGCCGCGCGAGCCGGTGCGCAAGCTGGCGCGGTTCGAGCCGCTGTCGCAGATCGGCTCGCCCACGCCCGGCGACGCGGCCCGAACGAAGGCGACGACGTCGTCGGAAGCTGGACCGCCGAGCCCCGACGCGGCGGTGATCGCCGCGCTTGCCGCGCTCGACAAGGCAGCCGTGACCGACAAGAAGCCGGCCGCGAAGGCGGAACCGGCGAAGACGGCCGATCCGCGCGGCCGCGAGGCGGACGACGAGGTCGGCCTCCTCGACGAGGAAATCGATCCCGCCGAGATTGACGCGCCCGACCTCGACGCGGAGATCGACGACGAGCCCCACGACGACGAGGGCCCGGAAGCGAGCGACGAACCGGACCTCGACGAGCGGGACGACGAGGAAGACGACGCGGACCAGGACCGGCCGGAAACGGCCGAGGAAGTGCTGCGCCTGCACCGCGAACGCTTCGACCGGCGCGATACCGAAGCGGCGGAGGACGAGCACGACACGATCGACGAGGAAGCCGTCGATGACGAGCCGCTCGACGCGGACGAAGCCGATTCCGACGACCGGGACGCGGCCGCCGACGAAGCGGACGAGGATCCGTTCGACGAGGAAGAGCCGCGTCCGACGCTCGGCGAACGCCTGCGCAACCTCACCGACGCGGTCAGCGGCCGGATGGTCGCCATCGTCGCCGGCGTGGTGCTGCTGCTCGTCGCCGGCCTCGGCGGAGCCGCCTTCTTCCTGAACCGCACTCCGGCGCCCGCCGCCACCGCCGAGGGCGCCGGCCCAGCCGCGACGCCGGCGAAGCCGACCGATATCGCCGGCATGATCGCCGCCTCGGAGGACGATCCGAAGAGCCCGGCGCCCGCCACCGCCGAAGCGCGGCCGGCGCCGCAACCAGCGGCCGAGCCCGCCGGCACGCTGGCGCTTGAAACGCTCAACCTGTTCGACGGCCGCGATCCCAGCGTGTTCCAGTCGATGCCGGACAATCCCGTCCGCTTCGAGGGCGACACGCAGGGCGGCTTCGCCCGCGTCTCCTCGTCGATCAACTCGACGGGGTCGCGGATCACCGTTGGTCGCGGCGTCTATGAGCGGCTCTCCGGGCGGACGATCCGCATCGTCGTCGTGGCACGCGCCGCCTCCGGGGCCCCGTCCCATTCGCTACGCTTCGCCTATCAGAACGGCCGCAGCCTGAGCCCCTGGAAGGACGGCGTCATCGGCGCCGACTACGCGCCGCTTTCGACCACCTGGACGGTGCCGAAGGATCGCGGCGGCCCGGAAACCGACGCCGTGCTGATCGAACCGGGCATCCCCGGCGACGGCACCGCCGCCGACATCAAGTCGGTGCGGATCGAAGTGCTGAAATAGGCACCCTCACCCCACCCCTCTCCCGCAAGCCAAGCGGGCGAGGGAGCCGGCCGAGGCCGGACACCGGGACCCGGTCTTATTGGGGTGGCAGAATGCCCCGCCCACCGTCCCATCCTCGCCGTCATGGCTCCAACAGCCACCCACCTCGCCGTCATCCCGGGCGGAGACCCGGGATCCATGCAGCGGCTTTGCGAGCCGCTTCCATGCGAGCGACAGGCCCTTGTCACCTCTCCCCTAGGGAGGGGTGAAGAAGGCGCCGGCGGGATCAACCCGCCGAATAGCCCTTCGCGACGAGATAGGCGACGATCTGGTCGGCAAGCGCCTCACTGTCGCCCGACGTCGTATCGAGATGGATGTCGGGCGAAAGCGGCGCCTCATACGGGCTGTCGATGCCCGTAAAATTCTTGATCAGCCCTTCGCGCGCCTTCTTGTACAGGCCCTTCACGTCGCGCTCTTCCGCGACCGAAAGCGGCGTGTCGACGAAGATCTCGATGAACTCGCCTTCCTGCACCAGGTCGCGCGCCAGCTGGCGCTCGGAGCGGAACGGCGAGATGAACGAGACCAGCACGATCAGGCCGGCATCGACGAAGAGCTTGGCCGTCTCGGCGACGCGGCGGATGTTCTCCACCCGGTCGGCGTCGGTGAAGCCAAGGTCGCGATTCAGGCCGTGGCGGACATTGTCGCCGTCCAGCAGGTAGGTGTGCCGCCCCATCAGCTGCAGCTTCTTCTCGACCAGGTTGGCGATGGTCGATTTTCCCGCGCCCGAAAGGCCGGTGAACCAGAGGATGCCGGGCTTCTGGCCCTTGGCGGCGGAACGGGCCGCCTTGTCGATGTCGAGCGCCTGACGGTGGATGTTGGTGGCGCGGCGCAGGCCGAAGCGGATCATGCCCGCCGCCACCGTCTGGTTGGTGAAGCGGTCGATCAGGATGAACGCGCCGGTGGCGCGGTTGTCCTCATAGGGGTCGAAGGCGATCGGCTCGGCGAGCGACAGGTTGGCGAAGCCGATGTCGTTCAGCGCCAGCGTCTTGGCGGCGAGCGGCTTCAGCGTCTCGGCCTCGACCCGGTGCTTCAGCTCGGTGACGGCGGCGCCGACCGTGCGGGTGCCGATCTTCATGAGGTAGGGCCGGCCGGGCAACATCGGCTCCTCGGCCATCCAGATCAGATGGGCGGCGAGCTGGTCGGAAACCTCCGGCCGCGCCTCGGTGGCGACCAGGACGTCGCCCCGGGAAACGTCGATCTCGCGGTCGAGGGTCAGCGTGACGGCCTCGTCGGTGCCGGCGGCGTCGAGGTCGCCGTCATGGGTGACGATGCGCTCGACCTTTGCAAGTTGGCCCGAGCGCGCGACCACCAGTTCGTCCCCGGGACGGACCGTGCCGCCGGCAACCGTGCCGGCATAGCCGCGGAAGGTCAGGTCGGGCCGGTTGACCCACTGCACCGGGAAGCGGAACGGACGGTCGATGCCAGGCTCGAGCTCGACGTTTTCGAGATGCTCGATCAGCGTCGGGCCGCGATACCATTCCATGTTGGGGCTCAGGACGCTGACATTGTCGCCATGGCGGGCCGAGAGCGGAATGGCGACGCGGCTGGCGAAATTGTAGTGCGCGGCGTCCTCGTCGAAGGCGGCGACGATCTTCTCGTAGACATCGCGGTCATAGCCGACGAGGTCGATCTTGTTGATCGCCAGCACGACATGGCGGATGCCGAGCAGCGAGGCGATGGTCGCGTGCCGGCGCGTCTGGGTCAGGATCCCCTTTCGCGCATCAATGAGGAGTACCGCGAGATCGGCCGTCGAAGCGCCGGTCGCCATGTTGCGGGTGTACTGCTCGTGGCCGGGCGTATCGGCGACGATGAACTTGCGCTTGTCGGTGGCGAAGAAACGATAGGCGACGTCGATGGTGATGCCCTGCTCGCGCTCGGCCTCGAGGCCGTCGACGAGGAGCGCCAGGTCGATGTCGTCGCCGACCGTGCCGAACTTCTTCGAGTCCTTCTCCAGCGTGACCAGCTGGTCCTCGAACAGCTTCTTGGTGTCGAACAGCAGCCGGCCGATCAGGGTGGACTTGCCGTCGTCGACGCTGCCGCAGGTCAGGAAGCGCAGGATGCCCTTGTCGTCCGACTGCGCGAGGATGCTGGCGGCGCCGTCGTCATTGGCGACCGCCTGGGCGGAAAAAAGCTCGGCCATTAGAAATATCCCTCGCGCTTCTTCTTCTCCATCGAACCGGATTCGTCATGGTCGATCAGGCGACCCTGGCGCTCGGATGTGGTGGCGAGGAACATCTCGCGGACGATTTCGGGGAGCGTGTCGGCGTCGGATTCGACCGCCGCCGTCAGCGGGTAGCAGCCGAGCGTGCGGAAGCGGACGCGGCGATTCTGCGGCACCTCGCCGGGCAGCAGGCGCATGCGCGCATCGTCGGCCATGATCAGTTGGCCGTTGCGCTCGACCACCGGCCGCTCGGCCGAGAGATAGAGCGGCACGATCGGGATTTCCTCGGCGAGGATGTATTGCCAGATGTCGAGTTCGGTCCAGTTCGACAGCGGGAAGACGCGGATCGTCTCGCCGGGCTGGATGCGGGTGTTGTAGAGCGACCAGAGCTCCGGCCGCTGGTTCTTCGGGTCCCAGCCGTGGTTGGCCGAGCGGAACGAGAAGATGCGCTCCTTGGCGCGGCTCTTCTCCTCGTCGCGGCGGGCGCCGCCGAAGGCCGCGTCATAGCCGCCGGCGTCGAGCGCCTGCTTCAGCGCCTCGGTCTTCATGATCTGGGTGTAGTTGGACGAGCCATGGTCGAACGGATTGATGCCGGCCGCCTTGCCTTCCTGATTGGTGTGGACGCGGAGTTCGAGCCCGAGCCGCTTCACCGTCTCGTCGCGGAACGAGATCATCTCGCGGAACTTCCATGTCGTGTCGACATGCAGCAGCGCGAAGGGCGGCTTGGCGGGATAGAAGGCCTTCATCGCCAGATGCAGCATGACCGACGAATCCTTGCCGATCGAATAGAGCATCACGGGATTTTCGAAATTCGCCACGACCTCGCGCATGATGAAGATCGCCTCGGCTTCGAGGCGGCGGAGATGCGAGGGGGCATGCGGCGATGGGGGGCGTGGCGACATGGTGAACTCCGAACTTGAGCCCGAAACCTAGTCCGCGCCCGCCCCTCGCCTCAAGCACAGCCGTGCCGTAAATCGCCCGCCTTTGCCACCATCCGTGCCGTGTTCCGGCGAAATCCCGCAACCTGATTTCAGCCAAGTCGATGGATTTAGTCGTGTTTGGCTAGAGGATTTCCAGGGCGCCGCGCGCCACGAACCACGGATTGGCATAGGCGGACACGCCCTCGCCGGGGCCCGGACCGTAGCCGAGCGGCGCGCCGTCGATCGTCTCGACGCTGCCGCCGGCGGCGCGCAGCACGGCGTCTCCCGCCGCCGTATCCCACTGCATGGTCGGCCCCATGCGCGGATAGAGATCGGCCTCGCCCGCCGCCATCAGGCAGAATTTCAGCGACGATCCGGCCGAGACCAGCGAGGCGCCGGGGAAGCGGGCGATGAAGTCGTCCGTCTCGGGCGTGCGATGCGAGCGGCTGGCGAGAATGCGCGGCGGCGAAGCGGCCGGGTCTGAGACGCGGATGGCGCGGCGGGAAGCGATCTTGAAATCGACGACGGAGAAATGCTCGGCGCCCTTGCCGGCGCGGCCGGCATAGAGATCGCCGCGCGCCGGCGCGTAGACGAGGCCGAGCACCGGCACGCCGTCCTGCACGAGGCCGATATTGACAGTGAAATCGCCGTTGCGGCTGATGAATTCGCGCGTGCCGTCGACCGGATCGACCAGGAAGAACGAGCCGCCCACCGTCGGGATCCGACCCTCGGCGCAGGATTCCTCCGCCACGACAGGGATCTCCGGCATGAGGCGCGCGAGATCGGCGAGGATGACCATCTCGGCCTCGCGGTCCGCCTCGGTCACCGGCGAGGCGTCGCCCTTCACCGCCACCGCGAAGGCCCCGTCATAAACCTGCATGACGACGCGTCCGGCGGCGAGCGTCGTCGCGATCAGGGCTTCGTAGAGGGCGTCGTCGAGAAGGGGCATCGGGCCTCGTGCGGCTTGCGGGATGGATGGCGGGCTGGACCGGCCGCCGCGGCTCTACCCCGCCACGGCCCCGACGACAAGCGCCAAGGCGCGTCAAGTTGCGGGAGGCTTCGGCGCGGAATGCTTCGGCGACGGACGAAAGGTTCGTCCATGACCGCGCCGGCGCGAGGCGGTATCCTCGCCGCCATGAGCAATCTCGTCTCCGGCACCACGCTCGCCGAAATCGCCGCGCTGATCGGCGACGTCGCCCGCGCCAACATGCTGTCGGCCCTGATGGACGGCCGGGCGCTTTCGGCCGGCGAACTCGCCTTCCATGCCGGCGTCGGCGCCCCGACCACCAGCGGCCATCTCGCCAAGCTGACCGAGGCGAAGATCCTCGCCGTCGAGAAACAGGGCCGCCATCGCTACTACCGGCTGGCGACGCCCGCCGTGGCTGAAGCTCTGGAGGCGCTGATGTCGCTTGTCGCCGTGGGGCCGAAGCGGCACCGGCCAACCGGGCCGCGCGACGAGGCAATGCGGGCGGCACGGACCTGCTACGACCATCTCGCCGGCCGGCTCGGCGTCGCCATCGCCGACAGCCTGGTGGCGCGCGACCTCGTGCGCCTCGCCGACGGTGCGGGGTTGGTGACGCCCGAGGGCGACCGCTTCCTGTGCGATTTCGGCATCGCGCTGAACCGGCATCCCGGCAAGGGCCGCGCCCAGGCCGGCAGCCGGCCGCTCTGCCGAACCTGCCTCGACTGGAGCGAGCGCCGTCCCCATCTCGCCGGCCGCCTCGGCGCGGCGCTCTGCGACCACCTGCTGCGGAAGGGCTGGATCGAGCGGGTGAAGGACAGCCGCGCCATCGCCGTCACGCCGACGGGCTCGGCCGGCTTCGCCGCGGTGTTCGGCTTCGTGCCGGAATGATTTCTCTCGTCTGAGCGCATCTGGCGTGGGCCGGGCGGAAGCCGGGCGTCGCGGGGCCTTCACCTCTCCCGGAGGGAGGTGAAGAGGGCGACTGGCCCGCGTCCCCGCCCGCCGACTCGCCCCGGCCCTCACCTCTCCCAGAGGGAGAGGTCGGAGCGAAGCTCCGGGTGAGGGGGTGCAGCCCTTCCGGATGGTTTCCTACGCCCTCACCCGCCGGCCTGCGGCCGTCGACCTCTCCCCACGGGAGAGGTGAAGAAGGCAACCCCCCGTCCCCGCCTCCGACGACGCCAGCACCATCCATGGCGGCATCCAAAGCGTCGATGGCGGCCTGACCGCCGCGTGATCGCCGCGCAGGCGAGCCCTGAAATGGCAAACGGGCGCCCAGGAGGCGCCCGTCCTTCTCTGCGGATCCGCGCTTCCGCGAAGCCGGCTTACTTCAGGCCGGCCGCGTCGGTGACCGCATGGGTCCAGGCGCCGGTCGGCTCCTTGGTGATGACGGGCGCTTCGCCGCCGGCCGACAGCAGCGTCTTCACCGTGCGGGTGTAGTCGGCCTCGTCGAGCTTGCCGTTGCTGCCCTCGGTCAGCTTGTTGACCTCGCCCATCATGAACTTCTGGTGGGCTTCGGTCTGCGCACCGGTCTCGTCGTTCTCGAGCACGATCTTGGCGGCTTCGTCGGTGTTGGCGCGGGCATAGTCCCAGCCCTTCATCGAGGCGCGGACGAACTTCGCCATCTTCTCGACGAAGGCCGGATCCTTCAGCTTGTCTTCCATGACATAGAGGCCGTCTTCCAGCGTCGCGACGCCCTGGTCCTCATACTTGAAGACGATCAGCTCGCTCTCCGGAATGCCGGCGTCCAGCACCTGGCCGAACTCGTTGTAGGTCATGGTCGAGATGCAGTCGGCCTGCTTCTGGATCAGCGGGTCGACGTTGAAGCCCTGCTTCAGCACGGTGACGCCGTTCGGGCCGCCCTCGGTCGAAAGGCCGAGCTTCGCCATCCAGGCGAGGAACGGATATTCGTTGCCGTAGAACCAGACGCCGAGCGTCTTGCCCTTGAAGTCGTCCGGCGACTTGATGCCGGTATCCTTGCGGCAGGTCAGCATCATGCCCGACTTCTTGTAGGGCTGGGCGATGTTGACGAGCGGCACGCCCTTTTCACGCGAAGCCAGCGCCGCCGGCATCCAGGTGGTGATGATGTCGGCGCCGCCGCCGGCGATCACCTGCTCGGGGGCGATGTCGGGGCCGCCCGGCTTGATCGTGACGTCGAGGCCTTCCGCCTCGTAGAAGCCCTTCTCCTTGGCGACGTAATAGCCGGCGAACTGGGCCTGCGTGACCCACTTCAGCTGCAGCGTCACCGGATCGGCCGCATGGGCCGAGACGCTGGTCATGAGCCCCGCGGCGATGGCGAGCGCTCCAATCATAAGCTTCTTCATTGACCCCTCCAGGTTCTGTTCGTTGTCGTCCTTCGAGGATGTCGCCCTTTCCCTGGCGAGATCCCCCAACCTTGCCCGTCCGCGCTCTTTGACGCGGACGGTAGATACAGATCTCGCCCGTCCTCAGGCGCGGAAGGACGGATGCCAGAACGTCGAGGCGCGCTCGATGAGCGCGATCACCCCGTAGAAGACGGAGCCGGCGAGCGCCGCCACCGCGATTTCCGCCCACACCATGTCGATGTTCATGCGCCCGACTTCGGTGGAGATACGGAAGCCCATGCCCACGATCGGCGTGCCGAAGAACTCGGCGACGATGGCTGCGATCAGGGCCAGTGTAGAATTGATCTTGAGTGCATTGAATATGAACGGCAGCGCCTCGGGAAGCCGGAGCTTGAAGAGAGACTGCCAATAATTCGCGGCATAGGTGCGCATCAGGTCGCGCTGCATCGGCTGCGAGGCGGCGAGACCGGTGACGGTGTTGACCAGCATCGGGAAGAAGGTGGCGACCACCACCACCGCCGCCTTGGACGGCCAGTCGAAGCCGAACCACATCACCATGATCGGGGCGATGCCGATGATCGGCAGCGCCGAGACCAGATTGCCGACCGGCAGCAGGCCGCGCTGCAGGAAGGGAATGCGGTCGACCAGGATGGCGACGAGGAAGCCGGAGCCGCAGCCGATGACATAGCCGGCGATCACCGCCTTCAGGAAGGTCTGGCGGAAATCGGCGGCGAGGATCGGGATCGACGAGACGAGCTTCGCCCAGATCGCCGAGGGCGGCGGGATCAGCACGCTCGGCACCTGGAAGGCGACGACGATCACCTGCCAGAAGATCAGCAGCCAGGCGCCGAAGAGGAGCGGCACCAGAAGCTTCAGCCCGAAACCGGCCGGACCGGCGCGCGGCTTGATGGCGGCGAGCTGCGACACCAGCGCCCAGGCGAGCAGCCAGGACGTGAAGAGCAGCGCCCAGAAACCGGGGCCGGTGTGGCCGGCAAGGCCGGGCAGCAGGTCGAGCGCCGCCCAAGCGCCGGCGCTGGAGGCGAAGGCGAGCAGGATGGCGGTGAGCGCGCTCTTCTCCGCCCGGACGGAGGCATAGGCGGCGACCGCGAGCGCCAGGATGACGATCCAGCCCGGGACGCCCTCGCGCGGCAGCAGCCGCCAGGCATCGGCGGCATCGAGCGGCAGGGCGACGGCGGCGAACAGGCCGAGGAAGGCGATCCAGGGCTGCAGATGTCCACGCGAACTCATCTTGCCATCCCCATCCGCTTGAGGACGATGCGGTTGGCGAAGCCGACGATCGCGACCAGCACGGCCGCGAGGATCGACGCCGCCAGCAGCGCCGCCCAGATCTGTACCGTCTGCCCGTAATAGGAGCCGGCCAGAAGGCGGGCGCCAAGCCCGGCCGAAGCGCCGGTCGGCAGTTCGCCGACGATGGCGCCGACGAGGCTGATGGCGATGGCGATCTGCATCGAGGTGAAGAGAAAAGGCAGCGACGCCGGGAAGCGCAGCTTCCAGAACGCCTGCCAGCCGGAGGCCGAATAGGTCCGCATCAGGTCGAGATGCATCAGTTCGGGCGAGCGCAGCCCCTTCACCATGCCGACCGTGACCGGGAAGAACGACAGGTAGGTCGAGATCATCGCCTTGGCGAGGAAGCGCGACGTGTCGGTCGAGAGACCGAGCTTGCCGTTCATCAGGTTGTAGCCGACGACGACGATCATCGGCGCGATGGCGACGATCGGGATCGTCTGCGAGGCGACGACCCAGGGCATCAGGCTCTTGTCGAGGCTCGAGACATGCACGATGCCGATGGCGAGCAGCAGGCCGAGCAGCGTGCCGATGCCGAAGCCGGCGAGCGTCGCCGAGAGCGTCACCCAGCCGTGATAGACGAGGCTGCGCTTCGAGGTGACCGGCTGGTCGACCGTGCTCTTCCAGAGCTCGGTCGCAACCTGGTGCGGCGCCGGCAGCAGCGGCCGGTCCATCGAGAAGGTCGCCTCGGCGAGCTGGCTGATGGTCGGCTCGACCTTCTGACGGGCGAAGGCGTCGCGCGCGAGCTGGGCGTTCAGGAAGAAGGCGCCGACATACCAGATGACGAGGATGGCGAGGACGACCACCGTCACCGGAAAGATCTGACCCGGCTTCTTCAGCGAGCGCGGCCGGGCGGAAATGGCGAGCGTGGTCATGCTGCCCTCCCCGTGCCATATCTTCCGCACGCGGAAGGCGACGCCAGTGGAGGGGAAACGAAATGAGCGCGACCACCAAAGAGACGAGCAGGCCGACCTGCCGGATCATCCGGCCGAACGAGAGCTACGCCGGCAAGCAGGGCTTCGACTACATCGAGGGGATCACGGCGGAGTCGGTCGGCTCGACCGGCATCTGCATGAACCTCCTGACCATCCCGCCCGGCGGCCGCGCCAGCGCCCACAAGCATGAGCATCACGAGACGGCGATCTACATGATCGCCGGCGAGGCCGACACCTGGTATGGGGAGCGGCTGGAGCACCATGTCGTCGTCAAGGCCGGCGAGATGTTCTACATCCCCGCCGACATGCCGCATCTGCCCGCCAATCGCGGCACAGAACCCTGCGTCGCGATCATCGCCCGCACCGATCCGAACGAGCAGGAAAGCGTCGTCCTGCTGCCGGAGCTCGAAAGCCTGGTGCCGCGCTGACGCAAGGCTAACGGAGGGTTTACACGCAAGAGGCGTGTTAACCCTCGCACGGCGACGGCGGCGCGCGTCAGTCCTCATAGGAGTGTCCCGCCCTCAGGCCGTTGCGGACGCGGGCGGCGACCTCCAGGAATTCCGGCGTCTCGCGGATGTCGAGCGTGCGGTCGCGCGGAAAGCCGCAATCGATCACGTCGGTGACGCGGCCCGGCCGCGGCGACATCACGACGATCTTGGTGGAGAGGAAGACGGCTTCCGGGATCGAATGGGTGACGAAGACGACGGTCTTCTGCGTCTTCGCCCAGAGCTTCAGGAGCTGCTCGTTAAGATGGTCGCGGACGATTTCGTCAAGCGCGCCAAAGGGTTCGTCCATGAGCAGCAGCTCGGGCTCGACCGCAAGCGCGCGAGCGATCGAGGCACGCTGCTGCATGCCGCCGGAAAGCTGCCAAGGATATTTCTTCTCGAAGCCGGCGAGATTGACCAGCGCCAGATTGTCGGCGATCCGCCGCTCGCGCTCGGCCTTGGGCAATCCCATGATCTCGAGCGGCAGCGCGACGTTCCTGGCGATCGTCCGCCAGGGATAAAGCGCTGCAGCCTGAAACACATAGCCATAGGCGCGGGCGAGCCGCGCCTCCTCCGGCGAGACGCCGTTGACGGTGATCGACCCGCCGGTCGGCTGCTCGAGATCGGCGATGACCCGGAGCAGCGTGGTCTTGCCGCAACCCGAAGGACCGATGAAGGAGACGAAATCGCCCCGCTTCACGTCCAGGTCGATGTTGGACAGCGCCTGAACCGGCCCGTCATTCGTCTCGAAGGTGAGCGAAAGCCCACGAATATCGATGACGGATGCGGCGTTCGCGGCGTTTTGCTGACCGTCGGCTCTTTCCTCGAAAGGCTTGAACACGGCGCTCATCCCGCCCTCAAACGCCGATCGGCATATGCTCGGGCGAGCGGTTGACCGCGCGCGGCGCCGTCACTTCCTTCCACTTCGACAGCGCCGCGTTGACGGCCGGGAACGGCTTGCGCCGGATGAACTTGCCGCGGCCGGGCTGCGGCTGCGAGTTCTGGCCATCGGCCCAGACGATCTCGCCGCGCGACAGCGTGTAGCGCGGCAGTCCGTTGACCTGGAATCCCTCGAAGACATTGTAATCGATGATGGATTTCTGGTTGGCGGCGGAAATCGTCTTCGAGAGCTTCGGATCCCAGACGACGAGGTCGGCATCCGATCCGGGCAGGATCGCGCCCTTCTGCGGGTAGATGTTGAGGATCTGCGCGATGTTGGTCGAGGTCGCGGCGACGAACTCGTTCGGCGTCAGCCGGCCGGTCTCGACTCCCTTGGTCCAGAGCACGGAGAGCCGGTCCTCGACACCGCCGGTGCCGTTCGGGATCTTGGCGAAATTGCCGAGGCCGAAGCGCTTCTGCTCGGTGGTGAAGGCGCAGTGGTCGGTGGCGACCACCTGCAGCGAACCGGCCGCGAGACCGGCCCAGAGGCTGTCCTGGTGCAGCTTGTTGCGGAAGGGCGGCGACATCACGCGGCGGGCGGCATAATCCCAGTCGCGGTTGAAATATTCGCTCTCGTCCAGCGTCAGGTGCTGGATCAGCGGCTCGCCATAGACGCGCATGCCCTTCTGCCGGGCCCGGCGGATCGCCTCGTGGCTCTGCTCGCAGGAGACATGGACGATATAGACCGGCACGCCGGCGGCGTCGGCGATCATGATGGCGCGGTTGGTCGCCTCGCCCTCGACTTCCGGCGGCCGCGAGAAGGCGTGGCCCTCCGGCCCGGTCGTGCCCTCGGCGAGATATTTCTGCTGCAGCGCCGCGACGATGTCACCGTTCTCGGCATGGACGAGCGGCAGCGCGCCGAGCGCGGCGCAGCGCTGGAACGACGCGAACATCTCGTCGTCGTTCACCATCAGCGCGCCCTTGTAGGCCATGAAGTGCTTGAAGGTGTTGATGCCGCGGTCGACCACCTTGGCCATGTCGTCGAAGTGCTTCTCCGACCAGCCGGTGACGCACATATGGTAGGAATAGTCGGACGAGGCCTGGCGCGTGGCGCGGCCTTCCCATTCCTCCAGCGCGGCCAGCATGCCGGCCTCGCCGGGAATGACGAAATCGACCACAGTCGTGGTGCCACCGGAAAGGGCGGCGAAAGTGCCACTTTCCCAGGTCTCGGCCGCCGTCGTGCCCATGAAGGGCATTTCCAGATGGGTGTGCGGGTCGATGCCGCCGGGGATGATGTAGGCGCCCGACGCATCGACGACCGTGTCGCCGGCGAGGTCCGGCCCGATCGCCTTGATGGTCTCGCCTTCGATGAGGATGTCAGCCTCGTAGCTGCGGTCCGCCGCTACGATGGTTCCGCCCTTGATTACCGTCGACATGGTGAAATTCCCTCTGGTCTCGTGGCCGGCTTTGCCAGCCCATTGTTTTTAGGTCCGGCTCAGTCGGCGATTTCCGCGGTCTCCAGCACGGCGTGCAGCAGCACGTCGGCTCCGGCCGCCGCCCATTCCGGGCTGATCTCCTCTGCCTCATTATGCGACAATCCGCCGACGCATGGGCACATGATCATCGTCGTCGGCGCCACCTTGGCCGTCCAACAGGCATCATGGCCCGCGCCGGAGATGATATCCATGTGGCTGTAGCCGAGCCGCTCGGCCGCGCCGCGCACGCGGCCGACCAGGGTCGGGTCGAAGGTGACGGGATCGAAATGGCCGACCGCCTCGATCGCACAGCCGACGCCGAGCGCCTCGGCGATCGCGGCGGCTTCCTTCTCGATCCGTGCGCGCATGGCGTTCAGCTTAGCAAGCTCGGGCGTACGGATGTCGATCGTGAAGACGACCTTGCCCGGGAGCACGTTTCGGGAATTGGGGGTGAAGAACACCTGGCCGACGCCGCCGACGGCGCCCGGCTGGTTCTCCATCGCGACCGCCTGCACCATCTCGAAGATGCGCGCCATGGCGAGGCCGGCATTGACGCGGAGATTCATCGGCGTCGAGCCGGTATGCGCCTCGCGGCCGGTCAGCGTCACCTCGAGCCACCAAAGGCCCTGGCAATGCGTGACGACGCCGATCTGCTTCTGCTCGGCCTCGAGGATCGGGCCCTGCTCGATGTGATACTCGAAATAGGCGTGCATCTTGCGGGCGCCGACTTCCTCGTCGCCGACCCAGCCGATCCGCTTCAGTTCATCGCCGAAGGCGAGGCCCTCGGGATCCCTACGGGAATAGGCGTAGTCGATCGGAATGGCGCCGGCGAAGACGCCGGAAGCGAGCATGGCCGGGGCGAAGCGGGCGCCCTCTTCATTGGTCCAGTTGGTGACGACGACCGGATGCTTCGTCTTGATGCCGAGGTCGTTCAGGCTTCGGATCACCTCGAGACCCGCCAGCACGCCGAGAACGCCGTCATACTTGCCGCCGGTCGGCTGGGTATCGAGATGGCTGCCGATATAGACGGGCAGCGCCTCCGGGTCGGTGCCCGGCCGCGTCGCGAACATGGTGCCCATCTTGTCGACGCCGAGCGTCATGCCCGCCGCCTCGCACCATGCCTGGAACAGCTTGCGTCCCTCGGCGTCGGCATCGGTCAGCGTCTGGCGGTTGTTGCCGCCCGCGATGCCCGGCCCGACCTTGGCCATCTCCATCAAGCTGTCCCAGAGGCGTTCGCCATTGATGCGGAGATTATCGGTCGGGGCCGTCATGCATGTCGTCTTTCGTCGTTAGGGCTCCCGGCCGTTTCTTCCGGCCGGGGCGGGAGAAAACTCGCAGTCATCCGCGGCGCAGAGGCGCGACGCGGCCGAAAGCATCGCCGCCGAAGCGGCGATGCGAACTCGTGAGAACCGTCCCGACGACACCTTAGTCACATCGTCGGGAAGTTGAAGACCGCGCCGGACTTGATCCCGTCCGGCCAGCGGGTCGTCACCGTCTTCAGGCGCGTATAGAAATGCACGCCCTCCGGTCCGTAGATGGCGTGATCGCCAAAGATCGACCGCTTCCAGCCGCCGAACGAATGATAGGCGACCGGAACCGGAATCGGCACGTTGACGCCCACCATGCCCGCCTCGACCTTGTCGGCGAAGGAGCGCGCGGCGTCGCCGTCGCGGGTGAAGATCGCGGTGCCGTTGCCATATTCGTGGGCATTGATGAGTTCGAGGGCATCGGCATAGGAGTTGGCGCGGAGCACGGAGAGCACGGGACCGAAGATCTCCTCGCGGTAGATCGTCATATCCTTGTCCACATGATCAAAAAGCGTGCCACCGACGAAGTAGCCGTTTTCGTAGCCCTGCAGCTTGAAGCCGCGGCCGTCGACCACGAGCCTGGCTCCCTCGGCGACGCCCTTGTCGATATAACCGAGTACCTTCTCCATGTGCTGCTTGGTGACCAGCGGCCCCATCTCGGCGTCGCGATCCGTCGCCGGGCCGATCTTCAGCGCGCGGACGCGCGGCGCCAGCGTTTCGATCAGCGCGTCGGCCGTCTTCTGGCCGACAGGCACCGCCACCGAGACCGCCATGCAGCGCTCGCCGGCCGAACCGTAGCCCGCCCCCATCAGCGCATCGGCGACCTTGTCCATATCGGCATCCGGCATCACCACCAGATGGTTCTTGGCGCCGCCGAGCGCCTGAACCCGCTTTCCGGCCGCCGTTCCCGTCGCATAGACATATTGCGCGATCGGCGTCGAACCGACGAAGGAAACCGCCTTGATGTCGGGATGATGCAGGATCGCGTCGACGACCTCCTTGTCGCCATGCACGACATTCAGCACGCCCGGCGGCAGGCCGGCCTCGTGCAGCAACTCGGCCGTCAGCATCGCCGCGCCGGGATCACGCTCCGACGGCTTCAGGATGAAGGTGTTGCCGCAGGCGATCGCCACCGGATACATCCAGAGCGGCACCATGCAGGGGAAGTTGAACGGCGTGATGCCGGCGACGACGCCGAGCGCCTGGCGGTCGGAATAGGTGTCGATCGCCGGGCCGACATTCTTCGAATATTCGCCCTTCAGCAGATGCGGGATTCCGCAGGCGAACTCGACGACCTCGAGGCCGCGCTGCACTTCGCCGAGCGCGTCGTCATGGGTCTTGCCGTGCTCGGCCGAGATGGCGCGGGCGATGCGGTCGGCGTTCTGTTCAAGCAGGTCCTTGAACTTGAACATCACGCGTGCGCGCTTCATCGGCGGCGTATCGGCCCAAGCCGGGAACGCCGCCTTGGCCGAGGCGACGGCGGCATCGAGCTCGGCCGAGGTCGAGAGCGGCAACGTCGCCACCGGCTCGCCGGTGGCGGGGTTGTAGACCGGCTGGCTGCGCGTCGACGCCGAAAGCGACGGCTTGCCGTCAACCAGATTGGGGATGGTGTTCAGACTGATCGCGTCCATGGTTTCCTCCCGCGCTTCTCAGTCGATTTCCTTCAGCACGCCCGAAAGCGTGTCGAAGATTTCGTCGATCTGGCTCTTCTCGATGACCAGCGGCGGCGACAGCGCGATGATGTCGCCGGTCGTGCGGATCAATAGATTGCGCTCATAGGCCTTCAGGAAAGCCTGGAAGGCGCGTTTCGTCGGGGCGCCAGGGATCGATTCCAGCTCGATCGCGCCGATCAGGCCGAGATTGCGGATGTCGATGACATGCGGCAGGCCCTTCAGGCTGTGCAGCGCGTCTTCCCAATATTGGGCAATCTCGGAAACACGCGTCAGCAGGCCTTCCTCGGCATAGACGTCGAGGGTGGCGAGCGAGGCGGCGCAGGCAACCGGATGGGCCGAATAGGTGTAGCCGTGGAACAGCTCGATCGTGTTCTCCGGCGCATCCATGAACGCGTCGTAGATCTTGGACGAGCAGAACACGGCGCCCATCGGCACGACGCCGCTGGTCAGGCCCTTGGCGGTGGTGACGAGATCGGGGATGACGTCGAAATAATCGACGGCGAACGGCGTGCCGAGACGGCCGAAGCCGGTGATGACCTCGTCGAAGATCAGCAGGATGTCATGCTTGTCGCAGATCTCGCGCAGGCGCTTCAGATAGCCCTTCGGCGGCACCAGCACGCCGGTCGAGCAGGCGACCGGCTCGACGATCAGGGCGGCGATATTGGAGGCGTCATGCAGCGCGATGACCTTTTCCAGGTCGTCGGCGAATTCGGCGCCGAACTCCGGCTGGCCGCGCGAGAAGGCGTTGCGGGCGGGGTCATGCGTATGGCGGATGTGGTCGACGCCGGTCAGCATGGTGCCGAAGGTCTTGCGGTTGCCGGAGATGCCGCCGACCGAGATGCCGCCGAAGCCGACGCCGTGATAGCCGCGCTCACGCCCGAGCAGGCGGTACTTGGTGCCGTTGCCCTTGGCGCGGTGATAGGCGAGCGCGATCTTCAGCGCCGTATCGACCGATTCCGAGCCCGAATTCGTGAAGAAGACGTGGTCGAGCGGCTTCGGCATCATCGCCGCGAGACGCGCGGCCAGTTCGAACGCCTTCGGATGGCCCATCTGGAAGGCCGGCGCATAGTCGAGCTCGGCAACCTGCTTCGACACCGCCTCGACGATCTTGGTCCGGCCGTGGCCGGCATTGACGCACCAGAGGCCGGCCGTGCCGTCGAGGATCTGGCGACCGTCCGCCGAGGTGTAGTGCATGTCCCTGGCGCCGACCAGCATGCGCGGGTTCTGCTTGAACTGGCGGTTCGCCGTGAACGGCATCCAGAAGGCTTCGAGGTTGTTCGAATACTGCGCGCTTGTCATTTTTTCGGGGGTCCTCATGCGGCCGTCTTCCTGGCGGGGCCGGTCATTTTTATGAACGTAGCCGCAGGGTCTAGGCCGGTCAATTCGTTGCAACCGTTAATACTGTTCTTTATATTGAACACATGAACGCCTCGAATTTCGATATCGATGTCGGCGCGCGACTGCGCGAACTGCGGATCCGCCACGGCCTGTCGCAGCGCGCGCTCGCCAAGCGCGCGGGCGTGTCGAACGCGACCGTGTCGATGGTCGAGGCGAACCGGATCAGCCCCTCCGTCTCGGGACTGCGGCAGATCCTGGCCGGCATCCCGCTCAGCCTTTCCGAGTTCTTCGCCGAGGCGAAGCCGGCGGTGGAGCCGGTGGTGTTCCGCGCCTCGGAACTCAAGGAGATCGCCGGCGGCAAGATCTCGTTCCGCCAGGTCGGCGGCAATCTCGAGGGACGCTCGCTGCAGATGCTGCATGAGCGCTACAAGCCGGGCGCGGTCTCCGGCAAGGCGATGCTGTCGCACCAGGGCGAGGAAGCGGGCCTGATTATCCGCGGCCGCATGCTGCTGGAAGTCGACGGCCGGCGCTACGAGCTCAACCCCGGCGACGCCTACTTCTTCGACAGCCGCAAGCCGCACGCCTTCAAGAATATCGGCGAGGACGACCTGGAACTCGTCTCCGCCTGCACGCCGCCAAGCTTCTGAGCCGCCGACGCGCGGCGAAGCCATTGAAATCGAGCCGGAATCGACCGAAAGTCCCACTCGAATGGCAGAGGGACCGGATGACAGGCGCGCCATGGGGAACGAACGGGAGACTCGACCACCGTCATGACACCTGCGAACACCGCGCGCGCCAGCCAGACCAAGAAGCGGACGCGCATCCAGGAAGAGAACGAGGAGCGCATTCTCGACGCGGCTCTGGAGATCTTCTCGACCTACGGCCTGCGCGGCGCCACCGTCGACCAGATCGCCGAGCTCGCCGGCATGACCAAGCCGAACCTGCTCTACTATTTCCGCCGCAAGGACGACATCTACCTCGCCATCCTGAGCCGCACGCTGGAACTATGGCTGCAGCCGCTGGAGACGCTGGGCGAAGGCGACGACCCGATCACCGAGATCCGCGCCTATATCGACCGCAAGCTGGAGATCTCGCGCGACAATCCCAAGGCCTCGCGGCTCTACGCGATCGAGGTGCTGCAGGGCGCGCCCGTCATCGGCACGCTGCTGAACAACCGCCTGAAGACTCTGGTCGACAGCAAGGCGGCTGTGATCCGGCGCTGGGTCGACGAGGGACGCCTCGCCCCGATCGACCCCTATCACCTGATCTTCATGATCTGGGCGACGACGCAGCACTATGCCGATTTCGAGGTCCAGGTGCGGGCGATGCTGGGCGACGCCGCCGACGACAACCGCCATTTCGACACGGCGACGCGAACGCTGGAGGATATCTTCCTGAGCGGCCTGCTGCCGAAAGCCTGAGGCGGCAACCTCAGGCGGCCGCCCCGCGCGCCAGGAAGGCGACCGCCGCGTCGACCTGCTCGCGCGCGATGCTGTGGCCGAGCCCACCGAGAGGAAGAAAGGCCGTATCGAATCCGGCCGCCTGGAACCGCGCCGCGGCGTCCCTGCCCTCGGCGATCGGGATCACCCGGTCGTCGGCGCCATGGCTCAGCAGCAGGCGCGGCGATTGCGCCGTCGCGGCGCCGACCGGCCCGCCAAAACGTCCGGCAAGCGCGATGCCGTGACCGAAGGCTTGGCCGGCCGCCGCCATCGCCAGTGTCAGGATGGCGCCCTGGCTGAAGCCGAGCAGCGCCAGGTCGGCCGGCGCTATTCCCTCGGCAGCGGCGAGCGCCGCGAGGCGCGGCGTCAACGACGACAGGGCCTCGGCGACGCGCGGCCCGCGATTGGCCTCGGTAACACCAACGATCGAGAACCACTGGCGGCCGGGTCCGCCACCGCTGAACGGGTCCGGCCCGCCCAGGAGGATGCAGGCGCGGCTTTCGTCGGTCGCGCAGAGCATCTGCGCGACCGGGAGCAGATCGTCCGCCATCGCGCCGACCCCGTGCAGCAGCACGACGAGATGGCGTGGCGCCGCGGCGCCGATCCGGAGCGCTAGCGGATCGAGGGGATGACGCGTGACGGACATGTTCTGGTCTCCAGCGGGACGGGCCGATTGTCGGAATGGAATTCAGCGGACCGGCCGGCGCTACTTCGCGAGACCGAGCTGCGTCATGTAGGTCTGGTTGTCCCAGAACAGGTACTCTTCGTCCATCGTGCCGTTCTTCCAGTGGCTGACGGTCGCCATCGGCAGCTTGAAGCTCTTTCCGGTCGGCGCGATCTCGCCATTGGGCGTCGGCATCGGCCTGGTGAAGGTGCCCTCCATGATGCCTGTGACGGCCGTCCATTCGCCGTCCCCAACCCGCACGGGATGCTCCTTGATGCGGGTGTCGGGAGCATAGACGAACATCGCCTTGAGATCGGCGATGTGCCGGTCGATTCCCTTGGTGGTGTGACCGTCCGGCCAATGGACCAGCACGTCGGCGCTATGGCTGTCCTTGAGCCGGTCCCATTCCTGGTTCGAGAACACGTCGAAATCGAGCGTGTCGAACGTCGCCAGATGGGCCTTGGCGATCTTCTCTGCCGTGCGGTAGCGCGCGAGCGCCTCGGCATCATCCGAAGCCGCAATGGCGGGAGCGGCGGCGCCGAGGGCGAGGCCGAGGCCAAGCACGAGGGCAGCCATGCGGCGGTTGGTCGTGAGGGGCATCATCGATCTCCTGTTGGGCGGCGGCCGTACTGGCCAGGCCACGGCAGGAGGTTGCACCCGGACGGACCTCTGCGATATTGCCAAATGAAGCAGATCGATCCTGCAAAAACGTTGAGGCATCCGCATGGACTGGGAAGACCTGAAGACCTTTCTCGCCATAGCGAGGGAAGGCAATCTCTCCGCCGGCGCTCGCGCGCTCGGGGTCAGCCAGACCACGATGGGCCGACGGCTCGAGGCCTTGCATGAGCGGATCGGCGCCAAGCTGCTGCAGCGCACGCCGGCCGGCTTCGTGCTGACATCCGCCGGCGAGGCCATCCTCCCGACCGTCGAACGCATGGAGGCCGAGGCGCTGGCGATCGAGCGGACGATCGGCGGCGAGGACATCCGCCTCGAGGGACTGGTGCGCATCACGACGGTCGAGGCCTTCGGCTCGGAGATGATCGCGCCGGCGCTCGCGCAGTTGCAGGAGCGCTTTCCCGGCATCGCGGTCGAACTGATCACCGACAACCGGGCGCTGAGCCTGGCGCGGCGCGAAGCGGACATCGCCATCCGCCTGGCGACGTTCGAACAACACCGGGCCGTGGTGCAGCGGGTCGCCGACATGGCTTTCGGGCTCTATGCCTCGACTCGCTATCTGGCGGAGCGGGCGATGCCCGACTGGGCCGACGGCGCGGCGGGGCACCGGCTGATCACGTTGCAGGACGACCTCGCGAACGTGCCGGAGGCGCTCTGGCTGCGCGCGACGGCGAATGCCGCGACGCCGGGGCTGCTGGCCGACAGCCGCTATGTCCAGTTGCAGGCCTGCTGCGCCGGATTGGGCCTCGCCTGCCTGCCGCGCTATCTTGCCGACCGCCACGCCAATCTGAAGCGGCTGCGTCCCCCGACGCCGCCGCCGGCGCGGGGGATCTGGCTTGGCGTGCACGAGGACCTGCGCCGCACCCCGCGCATCCGCGCGACGCTGGATGTCCTGGTCGCCGCGATCCGGGCCGGAAGCAAAAGCTTGTCGCCCGCGGACTGAGACTCTCCGTCTGGTTTCCATCAGCCTCGTCCGGGCCGAGGCGCCTGCCAAAGTGTCCGCCAATTCGCCCCCAAGTACTGGCGCACGAATTGCATGATCCAGCGGCGACATTATCGCGGGGAGAGTGCTGATGCTTCGTACGTTTGTGTCCGGTGAAGGCGAAATACCCTCCAGCGGCCTCGTATCCGACTATCTCGCCGAACTTCATTTCCGCATCAGCCATCTCTCCGGCGGCGCCGTGGCGTCCTACATACCGGAACTTGCCAAGGCCGATCCGAAACTCTGCGGCATCGCCATCGCGACGATTGACGGCAAGACCTATTCGGCTGGCGATGCGGATGTCGAGTTCACGATCCAGTCGGTGTCGAAGCCGTTCGTCTATGGTTATGCGCTGGAGCGGCATGGCCGCGAGGCCATCCTGCAACGCGTCGGCGTCGAGCCGACCGGCGAAGCCTTCAACTCGATCGTGCTGGACGAGGTCCATAACCGCCCCTTCAACCCGATGGTCAATGCCGGGGCGATCGCCATTGCCGAGACGATCAAGGGCGCCACCCCGACGGAGCGCGCGCAGAATATGCTGACCCTGTTCTCGCGCCTCGCCGGCAGGCGGCTGTCGATCGACGAACAGGTCTACCGCTCCGAGCTGGAGACGGGGCACCGCAACCGGGCCATCGCCTATATGATGCTGAACTCGGGCATGATCCGCCGCGCGCCGGAGGACATACTCGACGTCTATTTCCGCCAGTGCGCCGTGCGCGTCACCGCCCGCGACCTCGCGGTGATGGCGGCGACGCTGGCGAATGACGGCGTCAACCCGCTGAGCGGCGAGCGCGTGATCGCGACCGAATATGTCTCGGATATCCTGACCGTGATGAACACGTGCGGTATGTACAACTATGCCGGCCAATGGTCCTACGACGTCGGCATCCCGGCCAAGAGCGGCGTCGCCGGTTCGATCCTCGCCGTCATTCCGGGCCAGCTCGGCATCGCCGTGTTCTCGCCGCCGATCGACCAGCACGGCAACAGCGTGCGCGGCGTCGCCGCCTGCAAGGAAATCGCCCAGGATTTCCGCCTCAACATCTTCCGCAGCCATGTCTCGACCAGCACGGTGATCCGGCGCGAACTCTATGGCGACATCATCCATTCGAAGCGCGCCCGCAACCCGCTGGAGCGGCGGCTGCTCAGCGAGACCGGGCGCCGGATCTGCATCATCGAGGTGCAGGGCCCCCTGTTCTTCGGCTCGGCCGAGCGGCTGATCCGCCGGATCGGCGACGTCCAGTCGACGACCAGCCACGTGATCCTCGATTTCCGCCGCGTGCCGAGCGCCGACGAGGCGGCGTCGCAATTGCTGGCGCGGCTGGCGGGCGCGTTCAACGAAACCGGCCGCAAGCTGCTGATTTCCCACCTCGCCCACCAGCCCGCGCTGGCCACGCTGCACGAGGCGATGGAGCAGGCGCTGCCCGAACAGATCTTCGAGCATCGCGACGCGGCGCTCGAATGGTGCGAGAACGCCGTCATCGCCGAGGCGGGAATCCAGTTCGACGCCACCCGCTTCTCGCTCTCGGAGCTGCACATCTTCAAATCGCTGGCGCGCGACGACCTCAGGCTGCTGGAGGCGCTGGCGCGGCCGATGATCTTCGAGGCCGGCGACCGCATCATCCGCACCGGCGACCCGGCACGGCTCTTCTTCGTCATCGCGCGCGGCACGGTCACGGTCGAACTGGCCGACGCCGTGCAGGCGACGCACCAGAACCTCCGCATCGCCTCGATGGGCCCGGGCCTGTCCTTCGGTGAAATGGCGCTGCTCGACGGCGGCACCCGCTCGGCCGATGTCGTCGCGAACGAGCGGGTGGTCTGCTACGGCTTTTCCGTCGACGCGATCCATGAGCTGGGCCGCACCCACCCGCATGTACTCACGACGATCTACGCCAATATGATGCGCGACTTCTCGGAACGCCTCCGGCGCGCGAATGACGAGATCCGCGCGCTGGAGCAGTGATCATTCCGCCGGCTCGGCCGGCACGAAAGCCTTCGCCATCGGGTTGTTCTTGTGCGTCGTCCAGTTGGCGTATTCACCGGTGATCGGGAAGCCGGTACGCGGATCGACGCCCGAAAGCATCGGTTCCATCGTGATGCAGTTCTCGACCGGGCAGACATTGACGCAGAGATTGCAGCCGACGCATTCGGCGTCGATCACCTCGAAATGCCGGGCGCCGTCGACCATCGACGTAATCGCCTGGTGCGAAGTGTCCTCGCAGGCGATGTGGCAGCGGCCGCACTTGATGCAGGCGTCCTGGTCGATCTTCGCCTTCGCCACGTAATTCAGGTTCAGATACTGCCAGTCGGTGACATTGCCGACCGCCCGGCCGACGATGTCGTCGATCGAGGTGAAGCCGTGCTTGTCCATGTAGCTCGACAGGCCCGAGATCATCTCCTGCACGATGCGGAAGCCATAGGTCATGGCGGCGGTGCAGACCTGGACGTTGCCGGCGCCGAGCGTCATGAACTCGACCGCGTCGCGCCAGGTGGTGATGCCGCCGATGCCGGAGATCGGCAGGCCGCGCGTCTGCGCGTCTCGGGCGATCTCGGCCGTCATGTTGAGCGCGATCGGCTTCACCGCCGGGCCGCAATAGCCGCCATGGCTGCCCTTGCCGTCGACTGTCGGGATCGGCGCGAAATTGTCGATGTCGACGCCGATGATCGAGTTGATGGTGTTGATCAGCGACACCGCGTCGGCGCCGCCCCGATGCGCGGCGCGGGCCGGCTGGCGGATGTCGGTGATGTTGGGCGTCAGCTTGACGATCACCGGCATGCGCGTGTGCTGCTTGCACCAGCGCGTCACCATCTCGATGTATTCCGGCACCTGGCCGACGGCGGCGCCCATGCCGCGTTCGCTCATGCCATGCGGGCAGCCGAAATTGAGCTCGACGCCGTCCGCCTCGGTTTCCTCGACCTTGGCGAGGATGTCCTTCCAGTAGTGCTCCTCGCAGGGAACCATCAGCGAGACGACCAGCGCCCGGTCCGGCCAGTCGCGCTTGACCTCCTTGATCTCGCGCAGGTTCACCTCGAGCGGCCGGTCGGTGATCAGCTCGATATTGTTGAGGCCGATCAGGCGGCGATCATTCGAATGGATCGCGCCATAGCGCGGGCCGGAGACATTGACGACCGGCGGATCGGTGCCGAGCGTCTTCCAGACGACGCCGCCCCAGCCATCCTTGAAGGCGCGGACGACGTTGTAGGCCTTGTCGGTCGGCGGCGCGGAGGCCAGCCAGAACGGATTGGGCGACTTGATGCCGACGAAACTGGACGCGAGATTGGCCATGGGTTCCTCCTAGGCCGCGACGGACGGGGTCGAGAGCGCGAGATGAATGGATTCGGCGGCGATCCGGCCGTCGGCGACGGCGGCGACCGTCAGATCCTCTCCGGTTGCGGCGCAATCACCGCCAGCCCAGACGCCGGGAAGCGTCGTGCGCCTTTCCTCGTCGACACGGATCTTGCCACCATCGAGCGCGATCGTCTCGGCCGATCCGTTCAAAGCTGCGGGAACGAGGGTCTGGCCGATGGCCTTGAACACCGTGTCGGCGGCGAGCGTGAAGGTGGCGCCCGTGCCTACCAGCCTGCCGCCCTCGTCGCGCGTTTCCTCGAACTCGATCGCCGCGAGCCGGCCCGCCTCGGTGAGGAGGCGCTTCGGCCTGGCGTTGTGGCGGATGACGACGCCATCCGTCTGGGCGAGGTCCTGCTCATATTCCGAAGCGCCCATCTTCTCCTGGCCGCGCCGGTAGACGACGGTGACTTCCCTTGCGCCGAGGCGCTTCGACTGCACGGCGACGTCGATCGCCGTCATGCCGCCGCCGACCACGACGACACGGGCGCCGACCGGCAGGGTCGAGAGGTCCGAGGCCTGGCGCAGTTCGGCGATATAGTCGACCGCGTCGGCGACGCCGGCGAGATCCTCGCCGTCGAGGCCGAGCGCGTTGACGCCGGCAAGCCCCATGCCGAGGAAGACGGCATCGAAGCTGCCGCGCAACTCGGCCAGGCTGACGTCACGGCCGATCGCCTTGCCGTGCTCGACGGCGATGCCGCCGATCGACAGCACGAAGTCGACTTCCTTCTGCGCGAAGTCGTCGGGAGCCTTGTAGGCGGCGATGCCGTATTCGTTGAGGCCGCCGGCCTTCGGCCGCGCGTCGTAGATGACGACGTCATGGCCATGCATGGCGAGGCGATGGGCGGCGGCAAGCCCGGCGGGACCGGCGCCGACCACGGCGACGCGCTTGCCGGTCGAGGGAGCGCGCGCAAAAGGCTGCTCGCCGCGCTCTTCCATCAGGACATCGGTCGCATAACGCTGCAGCAGGCCGATCTTGACCGGCTTGCCCTCCGCTTCCTCGCGGACGCAGGCCTCTTCGCACAGCGTCTCGGTCGGGCAGACGCGGGCGCACATGCCGCCAAGGATATTCTGCGACAGGATCGTCTCGGCCGAGCCTTCGGGATTGTCGGTCAGGATCTGGCGGATGAAGAGCGGAATGTCGATCGAGGTCGGACACGCCTTCACGCAGGGCGCGTCGTAGCAGAAATAGCAGCGATCCGCCTCGACGACGGCCTGGTGATGGTCGAGCGGCGGGTGGATGTCGAGAAAGTTGGCGGCATATTCGTCGGGCGACAGACGGCCCGATGCGATGTCCGGCAGATGCGACGGCATACGCTGATCCCTCCCTACCGGCCACATGGCCCCGGGTTCCCATGGTACGGCAGGCGTCCGCCCGCCGGTCGACGCTGTCCCGCGGCCCACCCCTCGTTTTTCTGGTTGTCGGGGCTGCGGTTCAAAAGCTTGATCATCTGGACAAATTCTCGAAAGCTCGTCAAGGCTTGATTTGAGCCATTCCAATCTGCCGGATGCACAAGTTCGCGCCAGCATCGTGAAGCCCAGCGAAACCGCGGTGCCGCCCTCGGAGTCGATTGACGCCATACGAGGCATTCGCCTCCGCGCCAGCAGATCCTCACCTTCGATATGATCAATTATTAGGCAAGCACGTTGTTTGCGCAGCGGAAACGGCTTGCCGCAGCGTCGCCGGCATCGCTTGCCAACGTGGGACTCCGCAGATTTCCGCCTCTGGCACGCGAATTGCCACTCTCTCCGCAGGTTCAACCGGAGACGACGATGGCACGACCCGCAGATCTTGAACTGGCATCCGTGACCAAGAGCTATGGCGGCACGGTTGCCGTGGACGCGATCAATCTCAAGATCAAGGCTGGCACCTATTGCTGCCTGCTCGGCCCGTCCGGCTGCGGCAAATCCTCGACGCTCCGGATGATTGCCGGCCACGAGGCCGTCTCCGACGGCGACATCGCGCTCGGCAACGAGATCGTCAACAAGCTGCCGCCGGCCAAGCGCGGCACGGCGATGATGTTCCAGTCCTATGCGCTGTTCCCGCATCTCTCGGTGCGCGACAACGTCGCCTTCTCGCTGAAGATGAAGGGCGTCGGCAAGGTCGAGCGCTCGATCAAGGCGACGGAGGCGCTGAAGCTGGTCGACATGGAGCGCTATGCCGAGCGCCTGCCGAGCCAGCTCTCCGGCGGCCAGCAGCAGCGCGTCGCCCTCGCTCGCGCCCTCGTCACCGACCCGCAGATCCTGCTGCTCGACGAACCGCTCTCGGCCCTCGATCCCTTCCTCAAGATCAAGGTGCGCGCCGAGCTGAAGCGCTTCCAGCGCGAGCTCGGCATCTCGTTCATCCATGTGACGCACAGCCAGGAAGAGGCGATGGCCCTCGCCGACCTGATCGTCATCATGAACAACGGCAAGATCGAGCAGGCCGGCACGCCGCGCGAGATCTTCAACGCGCCGGCGACCGAGTTCGTCGCCCGCTTCATCGGCGGCCACAACGTCATGCCGATCGACGGCCGCATGGTGAGCGTGCGGGCCGACCGCCTCACCGTCACGGCCGAGGGCGGCGAGGGCGTCGCCGCCTCGGTGCGCGAGGTCGAATACCAGGGCACCGCCGTCTACGTCAGCCTCGCCACCGAGGCCGGGCTGGAAATGACCGCCATCGTGCCCGAGCGCGCCTTCTACCAACGTCCCTTCGAGACCGGCGACACCGTCACGGTGCACTGGGATCCGAACGACATCCACGAGCTCTCCGCCGCCAGTTGAACGCGGCATTCGACAACAAGCCAGAGGAGACAATGACGTGAACGACAAGACCAAGGGCATCAAGGGCGGCATTTCCCGCCGCACGCTGCTGAAGGGCTCCGCCATCACCGCGGGCTTCCTCGGCACCACCGCCGTGACCGGCTTCCCGGCCGTCCACGCCGACGAGCCGATCAAGCTGCGCTACCTGTCGACCGCCACCAACCAGTCGCCGGCCATCGCCGCCAAGGCCAAGGAAGTCACCGGCATCGACATCGAATACGTCACCGTCACCACCGATGACGTCACCAAGCGCATCATCACCCAGCCGGATTCGTTCGACCTCGTCGACACCGAATACTTCTCGCTCCGCAACCTGATCCCGTCTGGCAACTTCCAGGCGATCGACGCCAAGAAGGTGAAGCTCGTCGACAAGCTGGCGACGGCGATCACCAAGGGCGAGATCGACGGCAAGAAGATCGGCGACCAGGGCACGGCGCCGCACAAGGTGATGTATCTCGAGAAGCAGCGCGGCAAGGAGTTCGCCAAGGGCCAGACCGAGTGGATCACCCTGATCCCGACCACCTACAACGCGGACACGCTCGGCATCCGTCCCGACCTGATCAAGCGCCCGATCGAAAGCTGGGCCGAGCTGCTCAACCCCGAATTCAAGGGCAAGACCTCGATCCTCAACATCCCGTCGATCGGCATCATGGACGCCGCGATGGTCAACGAAGCCCTCGGCACCGTGAAGTACGGCGACAAGGGCAACATGACCAAGGAAGAGATCGACAAGACGATCGCCACCCTGATCGAGGCCAAGAAGGCCGGCCAGTTCCGAGCCTTCTGGTCGGACTTCAACGAGAGCGTCAACCTGATGGCCTCGGGCGAGACGGTCATCCAGTCGATGTGGTCGCCGGCTGTCACCGCCGTCCGCCTGAAGGGCATCCCCTGCACCTTCCAGCCGCTCAAGGAGGGCTATCGCGCCTGGGCATCGGGCTTCGGCCTGCCGAAGACGCTGAAGGGCAAGAAGCTCGACGCCGCCTACGAGTTCATCAACTGGTTCCTCGACGGCTGGGCCGGCGCCTACCTGAACCGGCAGGGCTACTACGCCGCCGTGCTCGAAACCGCCCAGAAGAGCATGGAGCCCTACGAGTGGGCGTTCTGGATGGAAGGCAAGCCGGCCGAGAAGGACATCCTCGGCCCGGATGGCGGCCTGCTCGAAAAGGCCGGTTCGGTCCGTGACGGCGGTTCCTACAACACCCGCATGGGCGCCGTGGCCTGCTGGAACTCGATCATGGATGAGAACGCCTACATGATCCAGAAGTGGAACGAGTTCATCGCCGCCTGATCGGCCATGACATCGCCTGCGGGTGGGTACGCCAACCCCCGCCCGCAGGCGAGACCGCGCCGGACCGGGACCGCGCCATCCCGCCCGTGACGCCCCGGAGGCGAGCCGCTTCCCCCCTTGTCGCCCTCTTCCATCGAAACGGAGCCTGCCCGACATGCTGGAAATGAAATCGCGCTGGGCCCCCTACTGGCAGGCGGCGCCGCTCGCGATCGTATTCCTGATCTTCTTCGTGCTGCCGCTCCTGGTCACGCTCGCCGTCAGCTTCTGGACCTATACGGGCTATTCGATCGAACCGGCCTTCGTCGGCGACAACTACGCCACGGCCTTTGACAAGTGCCTCGCCTCGCTGCCCGACCTCTGCACCACCTTCCGCACCTATCTGTCGACGCTGAAATTCTGCCTGACGGTCTGGCTGATCACGCTCGTGCTCGGCTTCACGATCGCCTATTTCCTCGTCTTCGAGATCAAGTCGAACAATGTCCGCCTGATCCTGGCGCTGGTCACGACGATCCCGTTCTGGACCTCGAACGTCATCCGCATGATCTCGTGGATCCCGCTGCTCGGGCGCAACGGCGTCGTCAACCAGACGCTGATGTCGATCGGCATCACCTCCGAACCGCTCGACTGGCTGCTCTATTCCGATTTTTCCGTCGTGCTGGCGCTCGTCCACCTGAACACTGTGTTCATGATCGTGCCGATTCTGAACTCGATGTCGCGCATCGACAAATCGCTGGTCGAGGCCGCCTATGACACCGGCGCCTCGGGCTGGCAGACGCTCTGGAACGTCATCATCCCGCTGTCGAAGACCGGCATCGCCATCGGCTCGATCTTCGTCATCACCGTGGTGATGGGCGACTTCATCTCGATCGGCCTGATGGGCGGCCAGCAGATCGCTTCTGCCGGCAAGGTGATCGAAAGCCAGATCAACGCGCTGCAATTCCCCATCGCCGCCGCCAACGCCGTCGTCCTGCTGGCCATCGTGCTGATGATCATCTGGACGCTGCTGCGCTTCGTCGACATTCGCAAGGAGCTCTGAGCATGACGGAAGGACGCTCCCGCGCATTCTACGTGCTGTCGGCGGTTTTCGCCCTCTACGTGCTGTTCCTCTATGGCCCGACCCTCACCATCCTGGTGCTGTCCTTCCAGGGCCCGAACGGCGGCATGACCTTCCCGATGAACGGGCTCTCGCTGCACTGGTTCCACAATCTGTGGGCCGGCATCGGCGTGCCCAACGTCGTCGACGCGCTGATCAACTCGCTGAAGCTCGGCCTGGTGGTGACGCTGGTCACCGTGGTCATCTCGGTGATGGCGGGCTACGCCTTCCGCCGCAAGTTCAAGGGCGCTGACCTGCTGTTCTTCACGGCGATCGCCAGCCTGATCCTGCCCTCGATCGTCGTCTCGCTCGGCATCGCGCTCGAATTCCAGCTGTTCAACCAGGGCATCAAGAGTTTTGGCGACTTCCTGGTCGACAACTATGCCGATCTCGACAACGCGACGATGTGGACGAACTTCCTCGGCAATACCGGCATCCTGATCCAGGACAATTTCCAGACGCTGATGGGGCTGTTCACCTCCGGCATCGGCGCCCACCTGACCTGGACGCTGCCCTTCGGCCTCCTCATCATGTTCGCCGTCTTCAACCGCTTCAACCCTGCCTATGAGGAGGCGGCGCGCGATCTCGGCGCCTCGTCCTGGCAGACCTTCCGCCATGTCGTGCTACCGATGATCGCCCCCTCGCTCGTCGGCGTGGCGCTGTTCGGCTTCACGCTCTCCTGGGATGAGATCGCCCGCTCCTCGCAGACGGTCGGCGCCGTCAACACGCTGCCGCTGACGCTGCGCGGCCTCACCACCACGGTCACCACGCCCGTCATCTATGCGCTGGGCACGGTGACGACGGCGGTCTCCTTCGCGGTGATCGCGATGGCGATCCTCGGCATGCTGATCGTCCAGCATCGCCGCAGGCGCCATGGCTCCGACGCCGGCAAGGGCACCACCTGACCGACAAGCGGCCTTCCCGGCCAGCGATCGACATCCCGCCGCGTCCGGACCCTCCGGGCGCGGCGGTTGCATTTTGGCCACGGCGCACGGCAACTCGCGGAGGCGGCCGCGATGCCCTTGGAACCCCTGCCGATTTGGCCCGTTCTCACCAAGGGTCGCCTGGTGTGAACCGAGGATGAAGGCAGATGACAGCCAATCAGGGATATGCCGGTTTCGGACGGCCCGGGGACATCGTCAACGACAAGGTCCTCACCCGAAGCGAGAAGGCGGAAACACTGCTGCACTGGCAAAGGTCGGCAACGCTTCTGGCAAGGCTCGCGCCTGAAGAAGAGCGCGCGGCTTATCAAAAGCTAACCATGGAACTGGCAATTGCGCTGGCCCGTATCGACAACGCAGCATCCACGCCGCATATACTTCCCGATAGATCTCTCAAGTCTTCGCAAGCTTGAGCAACGCACAGGAGTGCCAACATGGTGACCAAGAGCACGGACGGTTCCGACATCGCGGACCAGGTCAAGGCCATCCAGGCCGAATTGGCGTCACTCACGGAGACGATCCGCAAGTTCGGCTCGGAACATGCGAGCGCAGGCGCCGATGCGCTGCACAACGCCGCCGGTCGGGCGAGCGAGACGTTCCGCGCCTCGGCCGAGGAAGCGCGCCGCCGCGGCTACCAGGCTGCCGAGGACATCGAAGGCCACATCACCAAGAATCCCGTCCCGGCCGTGCTGATCGCCGCCGGCATCGGCCTGTTCATCGGCGCGCTGATAGGCCGGCGATGAGCGGCCTGTTCCAGGCCCTGACCAGCGTGGCGGCCGCCGCCGCCACGCAGACCACCGTCCGCACCCTGAAGCGGGTCGGGCTGCTCGCGGTCGCCGGCGTGTTCCTGATCGTCGGCGTCTGCTTCGGCGTCGCCGCCGGCTACCAGGCGCTCGCACTCAGCTATGGCTCGCTGGTGGCGAAGCTCGTCGTCGGCGGGGCGTTCCTCGTCATCGGCCTGATCCTGCTGCTCGTCGCCAATTGGCGCAGCGGCCGGCGCCAGCAGCAGGAAGTCGGCACAACCAGCGTGGCCCTCGCCTTCGCCATGGGCCTGCTCGGCGGGCTGTCGCGGAAGCGCTAGCGTCGGCCGCCAGCGAAAAACGAGAATGCCGGAGGCCCTTCAGGGCCTCTTTTGCTGTCCGCTCCCTCCACGCGCCCCTCAATCGAGGGCATGGCTCAGGGGAATGTCGATCTCGCAGACCAGCCCGCCGGGCATGAAGTTCAAGGTCACGGTGCCGTCCAGCGCCTGGCCGACGCCGCGCTCCAGAAGCGTGATGCCGAAGCCGGTGCGCTCCGGCAGCTGCACCGGGGGACCATTGGTCTCCGCCCAATGCAGATGCAGGCGGTCGCCGTCGCGGATGCCCCAGTTCAAAGCGATCTGCCCGCCCGGCACCGAAAGCGCGCCATACTTCGCGGCATTCGTCGTGAGCTCGTGCAGGGCGAGGCCGATATTCTGCGCCGCATCCGGCCGCAGACTCAGCGTCGGCCCTTCGATCCGCAACTGATCCGAGCCGGGATCGATCGCCTGGCCGAGCTGCGCGTTGACGAGGTCCCTCAGGATGGCACCATGCCATTCGCGCGCCACCAGCAGGTCGTGCGAAGCGGCCATCGCCTGCAAGCGGGCGGAGAAGCGGGAGACAAAGGTCTGCAGATCGTCCGAGCGGGCGGCGGTCTGCCGCGCCATCGCCTGGATGACGGCGAGCAAATTCTTCGACCGGTGCGTGAGCTCGCGCATGACAAGTCGCAGATGCTCCTCCTGCCGATGCGACTCGGTCACGTCGACGGCCACGCCGGCCAGGCCCTGGACGGCGCGGTCGGCCCCGAGGATCGGTTCGAGCCGCAACTGGAAGAAGCGCCTGTCGCCATCGAGCGTCATGACGATCTCGCCATGCTGCGCCTCGCCCGAAGCGATGGCGGCCTTCTTCATGATGACGATCGGCAGCCGGGTCTCGTCCTGCCAGAATTCCTCGTCCGTGCGGCCGAGCATCTCGTCGCCGCTGAGGCCGGCGGCCGGGTTGTAGACCCAGTTGTAGCGGAGTTCGCGATCATGGCTGAACACCATGATCGGGGAACCGCGCAGCGCCATGTCGAAGCGGGCATTGGCCTGGGCGAGGCCCGAGGTCAGCGCCGAAAGCCGCGTCTCGTAGTCATGGCGCTCGGTCAGGTCGACGACCGCCGAAGTCAGGCCGACGATCTCGCCGGCGCTGTCGCGCAGGGGCTCGATCGACAGGCGCAGATATTGCGACGCGCCGTCCGCAGCCTTGACGACGACGTTCATCGACGTGCCCTTACCGTTCGCGACGACGTTGCGCTTCGCCTCGGTCACCGCGGGCGCGACATCGGTCGGAAACAGGTCGGCGTCCGTCTTGCCGACGACCTCCTCGGCGGTCAGGCCGCGCCGAGGATCATAGGCCCAGGTGAAGATGAGGTTGGTATCCTGGCTGAAGACGGCGATGTCCGAGCCGGTCAGCGCTGCTTCGAAGCGCTGCTTGGCCGCCGTCAGTTCGCGGGTTCGGACCCTGACCTTTTCCTCGAGATCGCTTCGGATATCGGTCAGCTCCCGCATCGTGTCGATATGGGCGTCGATCTCGGATTTCAGGTGCCGGTTGTTGCGCTCCAGCAGCCGCGGCGACGGCAGGGCCAGCAATTCGGGCAGGACGAAGCGGATAAGGAAGACTGCCACCACCGCGCTCAGCGCCGCGACAGCCTCGATCAACCGTGCATAGCTGGAGGGCTGCATGATCTGCATCGCGGCCATCGCGAAGGAGACCGCGATGCCGAGCAGCAGCAGGACGAGCGCCAGCGCCACCCGCCGATAGACGGCGGGAAGATCGCGCCGCTGCCACAGGAAGGACAGCGCCGCCACCGCGATCGCGAAGGTACTGACGGAGACGACCAGCCGCGGCAGCGCGCGCAGCAAGTCATCGCCCATCACGTCCGCCCCCTGCGAAAGGACGTTGAGCAGCCAATCCATCGGATGGTCCTTCTGCGCTACGAAACCAAGGCGGCAAGCCGGCCGGCGTGGGAATCCCGCAATCGGCCGGAAGGAGGAGATCGACGGGGGACCGCAAGGCAATCCAGGCCGGTGAAAGCGATGCCGAAAGAGCGCCGGCAACGGGCGGCCGCAACAGCCGCGACGCGACAGCGCCGCATCGCCTGGCCGATCGCCGCGCGGCGCTTCCGGATCCGCCTAGGCCGCCATCGACGCCGTCGAGTTGAAGAACAGGGCCTGGCTGATAGCCGCCTTCACCGTGCGCGGGTCGAACGGCTTGGTAAGCAGGAAGGTGGGCTCCGGCCGCTCGCCGGTGAGCAGGCGCTGCGGGAAGGCGGTGATGAAGATCACCGGCAGCGTGAAGCTCGCCAGGATGTCCTTGACCGCGTCGATGCCCGACGAGCCGTCCGCCAGATGAATATCGGCAAGGACCAGACCGGGCTTCTCGCGGATGGCCGCCTCGACGGCATCGGCACGGGTCCGCGCCACAGCGGCGACCTCGTGGCCGAGTTCCTGCACGATGCCGGTCAGGTCCATCGCGATCAGCGGCTCATCCTCGATGACGAGAACGCGCGTGCGTGTCTGGCGGTCGATCTCTGCCAGCGCCTCGGTCAGAAGGGGCTGGATGCGCTCGCCCGGAATGCCCATGACGGCAGCCGTATCGGCATCGGAGAACCCCCTCCATGGCAGTCAGGAGCAGGGCCTGCCGGCTTTCCGGCGTCATGGCCGCGAGACGCTGCTGCGCCGTCGCTTCCTGCCGGCTCAATCCGTCGATTGTCGCGTCGGCGCCAAGCTGAGTGCCGGACCAGATCGCGTGGAACAGGCGATAGAGGGCAATCTTGGGATGGACGCTGCGATCGATGACGGCTGGCGAATTGACGATCGCATGCAGGCAGGCGCGGACATAGGCGTCGCCGCTGGTTTGGCCGCCGGTCAACGCACGCGCATAACGCCGCAGAAACGGCAGATGCGGCGCAAGTGCCTGCGAAAGACTCTCGGGCATGAATTCCCCTCCGTAGTGATCACTCTTTGATGCAGAACGCGGCGCGGGCCGATCGGTTCCCGATTCAGGACAAGTTTCGTGACGACTTTTCCGGCAACCATTTTTTAGGTGTCAAATTCATAGGAATCATTCTCGAGGTACGGCATTTCCATCCCGACAAAGACGCGCCGCGATCGTTACGGAGCGCAGCTTGGGCACAGCCAGGACAAGAAACGTGGAAAATAACGACAGCAATGCGAAAAGCGCCGAGTTTCGCTCGCCACTTCCCGCTCCCAACAGCCAGGAAGAAAAAGAGGACTGGATCGGGCGGCAATTGCGCCGTGTCTTCGACAATGCGCTGAACGAGCCTCTGCCGGACGACATCATGTCCCTTCTGAACCGGATCGACGACGAACCGGCCCCGGACGACCAGAAATCCCCGAAGGGCGGCGCCTGAGCCCCAGGCCCGCGATTCCCGAACGCGTGAGCCCGAAGCCCGCGACCGCCCTATATGGGAACTGCCCAAGGCAGTGATTGCCACGGAGTCAGACATGAAGAATGAACTGGTCGACGCCCTGCCCATGCTGCGCGCCTTCGCCCGCTCTCTGAGCGGCAATCGCGACCGCGCCGATGACCTCGTGCAGGAAACCGTCATGCGCGCGCTGGCCAACAAGGACAAGTTCCAGGCCGGCACCAATCTGCACGCCTGGCTGGTGACCATCCTGCGCAACCAGTATTACTCGGAAGGCCGCAAGCGCCGGCGCGAGGTCGAGGACTCGGAGGGGGCGCATGCGGCCCGCCTCGCCGACATCGGTGGCCAGCACGGCCATCTCGAGCTCGACGACTTCCTGCGCGCCATGCAGCTTCTCCCCGACGAGCAGCGCGAGGCGCTTGTGCTGATCGGCGCGAGCGGCTTTTCCTACGAGGAAGCTGCCGACATCTGCGAAGTGAAGGTCGGTACGGTGAAGAGCCGCGTCTCGCGCGCCCGCGTCCGCCTGGAAGAGATCATGAGCGGCGGCGTGCCCCTGCCCCCCGCCGAAACGGCGAAACGCTCGGCCGACGAGATCCAGCAGGCGATGGCGCTGCGCACCGGCTGAGTTTTTCCGTGTATCGAGGCCCAACAAAAAAGCCCCGCGATCGCTCGATCGCGGGGCTTTTGCTTGTTCCGGTGCCGATCGGGCGTCAGGCCCTCCGCATCAAATGCATGACACCGGAGATCAGGAAAAGAACGATCGCGACGACGAAGATGATCTTCGCGATGCCGATCGCCGTGCCGGCGATGCCGCCAAAGCCAAGAATGGCAGCCACAAGCGCTACGACGAGAAAGAAGATCGCCCAGCTCAGCATCAGGTCCTCCATGAATGTCTGCGGCATCGGGCCGCTCGAACATTCAATGCGGACAGAGCCCGCGAGTTCCCGTCTTCACGGATGGTCTGGCGACACCGTCAACGACATGCATCCCGGCGTCAGCGCCCCCGATTACTCGCCCGAAGGCTCGCGGCCGGTGATCGCGATACCGAAGCCCTGCAGGCCGACATATTGCCGTTCCTGCGACGACAGCAGGCGGATCGAGCGCACCTTCAGATCCCGGAGGATCTGCGCGCCGACGCCGATCTCGCGCCAGCGCTCCTTGCGCTGCCGCGCCGACATGTGACGCTCCTCGCCGTCGCCGGCGGCGGAACCATCCGGCCGCACGACGGCCGGGTCGCGGATCAGCACGAACACGCCGCGATCGGCGGCGCCGACCTTGCGGAGCGTCGTCTCGAGCCAGCCCTTCGAATCCGGCCCGCGCGAGATCAAATCGGAAATCGGGTTGGCGCGATGGATGCGGACCAGCACGTCCGGCTGCTCGGCGACGTCGCCGAAGACGATGGCGAGATGCTGCAGCGGATCGAACGGCGTCTCGTAGACGAAGGCCGTCGCCGTGCGGCCGCCGACCGGAACCTGGAAGCTGTCGACGACCTTGACGAAGTTCTCGGTGCGGGCGCGATAGGCGATCAGGTCCTCGATCGAGATGATCTTGAGGGCGTGCTCCTTGGCGAATTCCAGCAGTTCCGGCAGCCGCTTGACGGTGCCGTCGTCATTGACGACCTCGGCCAGCACGCCGGCGGGTTCCAGCCCGGCCAGGCGGGCGAGATCGGTCGCGGCCTCGGTGTGGCCGGAACGGATCAGCACGCCGCCCTCGCGCGAGATCAGCGGGAAGATATGGCCGGGACGCAGAAAGTCCGAGGCGGTGCAATTGTCGTTGGCGAGCGCCTGGATGGTGTTGGCGCGCTCCTCGGCCGAAATGCCCGTGGTGAGCCCGACCTTGTAGTCGACCGTCACGGTGAAGGCGGTGCGCATCGGATCGCGGTTGTTCGCAACCATCGGCGGCAGGTGCAGGGCCTCGGCGCGGTCGGCGCTGACGGGCACGCAGATGATGCCGCTGGTATGGCGGATCATGAACGCGACCTTGTCTGCGGTCGCCTTGGACGCGGCCATGATCAGATCGCCCTCGTTCTCGCGATCCGTGTCGTCGACGACGACGATCAGTTCGCCGGCAGCGATCGCGGCGACGGCTTCTTCAATCGTATTGAGGGCCATGAACCATGTCCGTATGCGGATAAGATCCTGTCCTTATAAGCAATCGTCCGCGGAGTGCTACTCAGGAAGCTGTTAAAACGGTTGTCTGATGACCGTATGGGCCTTACCAGTATCGCCACCGTAGGAGCGGCGTTGTTCGCGCGCGAACAGAGGAAGAGAAGACGAATGGCAGATATCAAGCGTTTTTCCGGTCGGGGAGCGATCGTTACCGGCGGTGCTTCGGGCATCGGGTTCAAGACCGCCGAGCGCATTGTCTCCGAGGGCGGAACAGTCTGTATCTGGGACGTGGACGCAGCCCGCATCGACGCCGCCAAGGCCGCGCTCGGACCGAACGCGCATGGTGTCCAGCTCGACATTTCCAAGGCGGACCAGGTCGAGGCCGCCGTGCAGACCGCTGAGGGCCATCTCGGCAAGATCGACATCCTGATCTGCTCGGCCGGCGTCGCCGGCAAGAACGCGCTCGTCGTCGACTATCCGATCGACGAATGGCAGCGTGTCTTCGACATCAACGTCCACGGCCTATTCTACTGCAACCGCTTCGTCGCTCCGCGCATGCAGAAGAACGGCTATGGCCGCATCGTCAACGTCGCCTCGATCGCCGGCAAGGAAGGCAACCCGACCGCGTCGGCGTATTCCGCGTCCAAGGCGGCCGTGATCGGCTTCACCAAGTCGCTCGGCAAGGAACTCGCCAAGGACAACATCACGGTCAACGCCATCACCCCGGCGACGATCGACACGCCGATCCTGCAGCAGGTCAGCCAGGCGCATATCGACTACATGCTGTCGAAGATCCCGATGGGCCGCTTCGGCAAGGTCGAGGAGGCCGCCGCCATCCTGACCTGGCTCGCCAGCGAGGAATGCTCGTTCACCACCGGCGCCGTGTTCGACCTTTCGGGCGGCCGCGCGACGTACTGATTAAAGCTTCTCTTCAAAGCGGGCCTCCGGCCGCATATGCGGCCGGAGGCCCTTTTTGTATGAACGCTGCCGCTATCCTTCACCTCTCCCTGAGGGAGAGGTCGGAGCGAAGCTCCGGGTGAGGAGCCTACGGCCTCTCCGGATGGTTCCCTACGCCCTCACCCGCCGGCCTGCGCCCCCCCACGGGAGAGGTGAAGGCGAGGCCCGATCGTGAGGGATCTGCTCACACCGCCTTACGCAGGCCAAGCGCCGCTTTGCCGGCATAGACCGCATCGGCGCCGAGTGCTTCCTCGACGCGCAGCATCTCGTTCCATTTCGCCATCCGCTCCGAGCGGGAGAACGAGCCGACCTTGAACTGGCCGGCATCCCAGCCGACGGCGAGATGCACGATGGTGACATCCTCGGTCTCGCCCGAGCGGGCCGAGACGATGGTGCCGAAGCCCGCCCTCTTACCAGCATCCAGCGCCGCCTTGGTCTCGGTGACGGTGCCCGCCTGGTTCGGCTTGACCAGCACGGCAGTCGCCGAGCCCCTCGCCGCCGCAGTGTCGACGCGGGCCGCGTTCGTCACCAGGAAGTCGTCGCCGATCACCTGGCAGCGGTCGCCATAGCGCTCGGTGAAGGCGAGGAAGCCGGCCTCGTCGTCCTCGGCGACGGGATCCTCGATCGACAGGATCGGATAGGCGTCGAGCCAGCGGCCGAGCAGGTCTATCATGCCGCCGGTATCGAGCTCGCTATCGTCGAGCGCCAGCTTGTAGCGGCCGTCGCGGCCAAACTCGGACGCGGCGATGTCGAGCGAGATTCCGACATCCGGACCGGGCGTGAAGCCGGCATCGGCGATCGCCCCTACCAGTTCGTCGAGCGCCTCTTCATTGGAGTTGAAGGCCGGCCAGAAGCCGCCCTCATCGGCGACTCCCTGCAGCTTGCCTGCCTTCTTCATCCGCAGGCCGGCGGCGCGATAGACCTCGGCGGTCCAGTCGAGCGCCTCGGCGAAGGAGGAAGCGCCGGGGCAGATGAGCATGAAATCCTGCACGTCGACGCGCCGCGCCGCATGCGCGCCGCCGCCAAAGATCTGGATCTCCGGCACCGGGATTCGGACCCTCCTGCCACCGGCGAGATAGCGCCAGAGCGGCTGGCCGGCACCGGCGGCGGCGGCATGCAACACCGCCATCGAGGTTGCGATCAGCGCGTTGCCGCCAAGGCGGCCCTTGTTGGGCGTGCCGTCGAGGGCGATCAGCGCGGCGTCGACGGCGGCCTGGTCGAAAGCGTCCCTGCCGGCAAGGGCGCGGGCGATCTCGCCCTGGACGGACGCGACGGCGCGGGTGACGTCATGACCGCCGAAACGGTCGCCGCCATCGCGGAGATCGACCGCCTCGCCGGTGCCGGTCGAAGCGCCGGCCGGCGCGATGGCGCGACCGATGGCGCCGGAGGCGAGCTGGACCTCGGCCTCGACCGTGGGCCGGCCGCGCGAATCCCAGACGCGGCGGCCGATGACCTTGCGAATCGTCGTGTCGTTCACTTCGTAAGTTCCTCTTCCCAGGCGTCGCGAATGGTGGCGAGCGTCGGCGGCGGGTTGGCGATCCGGGGACGGGCGACGCGGCGCACGCGATCCTTGTCGGCTTCCGTGGTGACGTATTCGGCCGGCGACTTGCCGTCGACGCGCGCCAGGAACAGGCCCGGCAGCAGGCGCGCGGCGCGCGCCTCGATCTGTTCCCGCGGCTCCCAGCCGACGGCGGCGAGATAGGCGCCAGCAAGCGCATCGAACGAGGCGAGATAGCCGGCGCGGCTGGCCGGAACCCAGAGGCATTTCAACAGCATGTGGTTCAGGCAGAAGGCGAGGTCGAAGGCCGGGTCACCATACCAGGCGCATTCGGCGTCGAGGAAGACCGGCCCGTTCGGACCGACCAGAATGTTCTTCGGGCTGACGTCGCCATGCACCAGCGCGATCTTGGTCGCGAGCGTGTCGCGCGACAGCGACATCAATTGCGGCGCGAGATCGGGATGCGCCTCGGCCGTCGCCTCGAGATAGGGCTCGAGCCGGATCGAATGGAAGATCGAATCGGTATCGAAGCGGGCGGCGATCTCCGGCGAATGCGCCGTCGCGCCATGGATGGCGGCGATGGCACGGCCGACGGCGGCGGCAAAGACCGGATCGACCCGCCCTGCCCGCAGTTCGGCCTTCCAGACCGGATGATCCTCCGGCTCCAGATAATCCATGGCGAAGGCGCCGACGGTGGCGTCATGCGCCAGCACATGCGGCACGGCATCCGGCACGATGCGGCCGGCCTCCAGCAGCCATTCCACCTCGTTGCCATTGCGCGATACCGGCGCCCGCCAGTCCCGCGCCACGCGAAGCTTCGCCAGCGCCCGCTTGATGGCGAAGCTGCGTCCCCGCGCCCGCACCTGCCAGATGTCGGACGCCACGCCGCCGGTGAGCGGCTCCACGACGATATCGGCCCCGTCCTCCACCAGACCGGCGCGCACCAGCCACGCCGCCAGTTCGCGGTCGATTGTCTCCACCCTTGCCTCCCCAGGCATCTCTCCCTCCCGCCCGGCCTTCGGCCGTGGCGGAGCATTCTGTCTAGGTGATTTCAGCGGAAAATGCATCGGACCGCCCGGAGCCGACCGCATCCGGCGGCCAAGAACAACAGCCAGGTGACAGCCTCAGATCGGACGCATTCGCCTGCTCTCTTCAGCCGGTGCGAGACCCACCGCCGCCGGCTGTGACGGAATTGCCGCAGAATCGCCGGCTCCCGGAAAAATCGAATAGGCACCGTTGCCCGCTCCTTGACTTAGGGGCAGACCAACCGCACTTGCTGCGAGCGAACATTCATTCGCAGTATTTTTCGGGTGCCCATGACCGTCCTCGCCCAACCGGACACGACCGCCTCCGCACCGCGCGAAGCCGCGCAGGATGCCCGCCGCGCGCAGATCCTCGACGCGGCGCGCACCTGTTTCGCGCGTTCCGGGTTTCGCGGCGCCTCGATGCAGGAGATCTGCCTCGAAGCGAAGATGAGCCCCGGCGGGCTCTATCGCTACTTCCCGTCCAAGGAAGCGATCATCGAGGCGATCGCCCAGGACGAACGTTGCGGGGCGGCGGAGATCGTCCAGGCCATGCGCGGCCCCGGCCCGCTTCTCGACCGGCTGATCGGCTGCGCCATGGGCTATTTCGGCTATATGCGAGATCCCGGCGCCTGCGAGCTGATGGCAGAGATCAGCGCCGAAAGCCTGCGCAATTCCGAGATCGGCAAACGCTTCGCGCAGATCGACGACAGCGTGCGCGACATCATGCGCGAAGTCTTCGAGGAGGCGATCGAGAAGGGCGAGATGCCGCCGATCGAGGATCTAGACGCCACGATCAGCATGCTGCAGGCGGCCGTGGACGGCATCGCCCTGCGCCAGATCAATGACCCAGACCTATCGCTCGCCCGGGTGGAGCCGCTGCTGCGGCGGCTCGTCGCCGGCGTTTTGGGAATGAAAGCCTGAGCGGCATGACGGCGGCGTGAGACCGCCCGTGCCAGCCTGACCAGAGGGGCCGCCAGAAGCGGCCGAACGAACCATGAAGCGCATGACCCGTCTCGCGGCCTCCGCCGCCTTCGTCGCCGCCATCGCCGCAGGCGCGCTCGCCTTGCCGGAATCGATGTTCTCGGCCTCGGCGAACGAACCGAAGCCCGCTGCGGAAGCCCCCAAGCCGCCGGCGATCACGGTCATCCCGGCCGCGCGTAAGGAGGTCGTCCAGACCGCCATCGTCGTCGGCTCGCTGGTGCCGCGCGAAGAGGTGCTGGTCGGCGTCGATCTCGACGGCTACCGGCTGACCGACCTTTCGGCCGAGGAAGGCGACCACGTCAAAGCGGGCCAGGTGCTGGCGCGGCTTTCGACCGACATGCTGGACGTCCAGCTCGCGCAGAACGCGTCGTCGCTCGCGCGCAACGACGCGGCGATCGCCCAGGCGAAGAGCCAGATCGCCGAGGCGACCGCCGTCGAGGCGCAGGCCAACGCCGCCTTCGATCGCGGCCAGTCGCTGAAGACCAAGGGCATCGTCGCCCAGGACGCGCTCGACCTCCGGGAATCGACCGCCAAGACAGCGGCCGCCCGCCGCGACGCCGCCGCCCAGGGCCTGGCGCTGGCCGAGGCCGACAAGGCGCTGACCGAGGCGCAGCGGCGCGAATTGCAGCTGCGCGTCGCCAAGACCGAGATCAAGGCGCCGACCGACGGCCTGGTGCTGTCGCGCTCGGCCCGCATCGGCGCCATCGTTTCCGGCGGCGGCGAGCCGCTGTTCCGCCTCGCCGAGGATGGCGCCATCGAGCTCGAAGCCCAGGTGCCGGAAGCCGAGCTGGCGCAGATCGCCGTCGGCCAGCCGGTCAAGGTCACCGTGCAGGGCGCGCCGGAAGGCATCCAGGGTTCCGTCCGCCTCGTGGCGCCACGCATCGACAATACCAGCCGCCTCGGCCGCCTGCGCGTCGCGCTGCCGGCCGACGTCAAGGTCAATGCCGGCGCCTTCGCGCGCGGCACGGTCGAGCTGGCCCGCCGCGAGGTCGTGGCGATCCCGGTGTCGGCCGTCGTCACCACGGCCGGCGAGGCCACGACGCAGGTCGTCGTCGACGGCAAGATCCAGACGCGGCCGATCAAGACCGGCATTTCCGGTCGCGGCCTGGTCGAGGTGGTCGACGGCGTCGTCGCCGGCGAGGCCGTCGTGCTGCGCGCCGGCACCTTCGTGCGCGACGGCGACGCCGTCACCCCGGTCGAGGCCCAGGACGAAACCAAGGGCGAGGCCAAGCACGAGACCCAGAGCGAGGGAGCGAAGGGATGAGCTGGAACTTCTCCGCCTGGGCGATCCGCAATCCGGTTCCGCCCATCCTTCTCTTCGTCGTACTCTGCGCCTTCGGCATCGTCTCCTTCATGGGGCTGCCGATCACGCGCTTCCCCAACATCGACGTGCCGCTGGTCTCCGTCACCGTCACCGACGCCGGCACGGCGCCGGCCGAGCTGGAGACGCAGGTCACCAAGAAGGTCGAGGACGCGGTCGCGTCCATAACCGGCGTCAAGCACGTCTCCTCGACCATCACCGACGGCCAGTCCACGACGGCGATCGAGTTCCGCCTCGAGGTCAATACCGACCGGGCGCTGAACGACGTGAAGGACGCGATCGCCAAGATCCGTGGCGACCTGCCCCGCACGGTCGACGAGCCGATCGTCCAGCGCATCGACGTCGAGAGCCAGTCGATCCTCACCTATGGCGCGCTGGCGCCCACCATGTCGCCGGAGCAGCTTTCCTGGTTCATCGACGACCAGGTCATCCGCGACCTGCAGGCGCTGAAGGGCGTCGGCCGCGTCGAGCGCATGGGCGGCGTCACCCGCGAGATCCAGATCCGCCTCGATCCGGACCGGCTGATGGCGCTCGGCGTCACGGCCGCCGACGTCAACCGCCAGCTCCAGATCACCAATGTCGATCTCGCCGGCGGCAAGGGCGAAGTCGGCAGCCAGGAACAGACCATCCGCACGCTCGCCGGCGCCAAGTCGATAGAGGATCTCGCCAATGCGCGGATCGTCATCTCCGGCGGCCGCGAGGTCCGGCTCGGCAATCTCGGCACCGTCGCGGACCATTGGGAAGAGCCGAAGTCTTTCGCCCGCCTGGACGGCAAGCCGGTCGTGGCGCTCGCCGTCTATCGCGCCAAGGGCGCCAGCGATGCCTCGGTCGCCGATGTCGTCGGCGCCAAGATCGCCGAGATCGGCAAGGCGCATCCCGACGTCACCTTCTCGATCATCGACAACACCGTCCACTACACCTACGGCAACTACGAAAGCGCGATGGATACCCTCTATGAGGGATCGATCCTCGCCATCCTCGTCGTGCTGCTGTTCCTGCGCGACTGGCGCGCGACGCTGGTCGCGGCGGTCGCCCTGCCGCTTTCGGCGATCCCGACCTTCTGGGCGCTGTCGATGCTGGGCTTCTCGCTCAACCTCGTCAGCCTTCTCGGCATCACGCTGGTGACGGGCATCCTCGTCGACGACGCCATCGTCGAGATCGAGAACATCGTCCGCCATACCCGCATGGGCAAGAAGCCCTATCGCGCGGCGCTGGAAGCGGCCGACGAGATCGGCCTCGCCGTCATCGCCATCTCGACGACGATCATGGCGATCTTCGCGCCGGTGTCGTTCATGGGTGGCATCGCCGGCCAGTACTTCAAGCAGTTCGGCCTGACGGTGGCGATTGCGGTGTTCTTCTCGCTGCTCGTCGCCCGCCTGATCACGCCGATGATGGCCGCCTATTTCATGCGCGCGCCCTATGTTGGCGACGGTTCGGACGGCCAGCCCGTCTATGGCGGCTTCCTGAACGATCTCGGCCGCCGGCTGCGCGCGGTCATCCCCGTCGCCGTGGTCGTCGGCCTCGGCGCGCTCGTGCTGCAGATCTCCGGCGAGGCGCTCGTCGGCGTGCCGCTACTCGGCACCCTGTCCGAACGGATCGCCGCCACCGGCTGGACCAAGATCGCGCTCGGCGCGCTCGCCTTCGCCGCCGGCTTCGCCCTGCTGCGCGCCTGGCTCGGCCAGCCGCATCCGGCCGAGGAGCATGACGGGCTGGTGATGCGGATGTATACGGCGCTACTGCGCGGCACGCTTGCCCGCGGCATGCGCTGGGTGACGCTCGCGATCGGCATCGCCACCTTCGCCGTGTCGATCTGGGCCACCGGCCTGCTGCCGTCCGAGTTCATCCCGGAGGGCGACGAAGGCCGGCTGATGGTCTCGGTCGAGCTGCCGCCGGGCACCGGGCTCGACGAGACCACCGTCACCACCGACAGGATCGCCGCCGCGCTCGGGCAGTTGCCCCAGATCCGCAGCGTCTTCGTCATGGGCGGCACCTCGCCGACCGGCACGCTGGAGACCCGCCGCGCCGCCGTCATCGTCGAACTGGTGCCGAAGGCGGAACGCACCATCAGCCAGAAGGACATGAAGCCGGTGATCGCTTCCGTCCTTTCCGGCATCCCCGACATCCGCTTCTACGTCGTCAACGAACGCGGCGACCGCGAAACGACGATCGCCGTCACCGGCCCGAACGGCGACGCCGTCGCGACCGCCTCGAGCGATCTCGAGGCGGCGATGAAGGCCGATCCGATGTTCCTGAACCCGGTCGCGCTCTCCTCCTTCGCGCGTCCGGAAATCCGCATCGTGCCGAAGCTCGACGAAGCCTCGGCGCTCGGCATCGCGCCCGACCGGATCTCGGAGACGATCCGCGTCGCCACCACGGGCGATGCCGACGCCAACCTCGCCAAGTTCACGGTCGACGGCCGCCAGGTCCCGATCCGGGTGGAGCTCGACCGCGTCGCCCGCTCCGATCTGTCTGTGCTGTCGGCGCTGCGCGTGCCGCTGCCCGCCGGCGGCTCGGTGCCGCTCGCGACCGTCGCCGATGTCGGCTTCGGCCAGGGCCCGGCGACGATCGAGCGCTACGACCGCGAACGTCTGGTCAAGGTCGGCACCGACATGGCGCACGGCTTCACCTCGGGCCAGGGCACGGAGCGGATCAAGACGATGGACGTCGTCAAGAACTTCCCCGATGGCGTCCACCTGCAGGAGACCGGCGATGCCGAGGCGCAGGCCGAGGTATTCTCCGCCTTCGGCGTCGCCATGGGCTCCGGCATCCTGCTGGTCTTCGTCGTGCTGATCATCCTGTTCAACAGCGTGTTCCAGCCGCTGACCATCCTCGCCTCGCTGCCGCTGTCGATCGGCGGCGTGGTGGCGGCGCTGCTGCTCACCAACAACGCCTTCTCGATGCCGGTCATCATCGGCATGCTGATGCTGATGGGCATCGTCACCAAGAATGCGATCATGCTGGTCGATTTCGCGGTCGAGCAGGTCAAGCACGGCATGAGCCGCAAGGAGGCGATCATCGACGCCGGCCGCAAGCGCGCCCGGCCGATCGTGATGACGACCATCGCCATGGGCGCTGGCATGATGCCGGCGGCGCTGGCGCTCGGCGAGGGCGGCGAATTCCGCGCGCCGATGGCAATCGCGGTGATGGGCGGACTGTTCCTGTCGACGATCCTGTCGCTCGTCTTCATCCCGTCCGTCTACACGATCATGGACGACCTCTCGCATCTCGTCGGCCGCCTGTTCCACAAGGCGTTCGCGCCGAACGAGACCGACGAGCCGACCGACGGCCACGAGCCGTCGAACACCACGCCGGCGCTGCACAAGGAATTGCGGATCGCCGCCGAATAGGCTCCCGGGTCAGGAAGCCCCCACCGCCTAGCCCCTCCCGCACGCGTGGGAGGGGCTTTTTTTCAGCGGCGCGGCAGCCGGACGAGCCGGCGGACCGGATCGCGCTGCCCGCGACGATCGCCGGCCGCCTCCCCTCGCCGCTTGCAGGAGAGGGTTCGGCGCGGGCCTTGCTCCGATGCGGCGTTCACGACAGGTGACGTTCATCCCCGGCGCTGCCTATCCTACGACCAACGGAGGAAACCAAGAATCATGATCACCCACTGCGTCTTCATCCACTACCGCGCCGACACCACCGCCGCGACCAAGGTCGCGATCCTCGACGGGCTGCTGGCGCTCCGGCCCCGGATCGACGGCCTGATCAACATCTTCGTCGGCAACAACATGAGCCCGGAAGGCCTCGACAAGGGGTTTTCGGAAGGCTTCATCGTCACCTTCCGCGACGCTGCGGCACGCGACCAGTATCTGGCCGACGAGGAACACGCCAAGGTCGGCGCGGCGATCGTCGCCGCGGCCGAAGGCGGCGTTGACGGCATCTTCGTCTACGACCTGGAGCACTGAGGCGCGCCGGCGGTCTCGGGATCCCCTTGGATCACCTCTCCCCGAGGGAGAGGCGACGAGGCAGACGGTCGACACGACCGCCTTGGCGCCATGTGAGACCACACTCGGCCGTCATCCCTGTGAAAGCAGGGATCCATGTCGATGCGCGCTGGAGAGCTCCGCGCGGCATATAATCCGGCTGGGTGGATCCCTGCTTTCGCAGGGATGCCGGGAGCTTGTGGCTGCCACCGGCGCGCAGGAAATATTGTCCAACGCCCCGCCGCCCTCAGTGAAAATCCCGCGATTTCGGGATGATGCGGACGTTGCGCGGGTGGCTGCCGGGGTGGCTCGGGCGACTCGGGTGGGCGAATTCGTCGGCGCGGCCGGGATCAAGCCGCGGCCGGCGGTCCTCGGCGAGCTGGTCCAGGTCGGCGGTGCGATCGACCAGCCGCTTCGCCACCAGATGGACGATGCCCTCCGGGCTTTTCTGGATGTTGCCCTCGACCAGAACCAGCTTGGCGCCGATGATGGTGCGGCGGAAGGTGTCGAACAGCCGCGTCCAGACGACGACATTGACGATGCCGGTCTCGTCCTCCAGCGTCATGAACACGACATTGCCCTTGCCCGGCCGCTGGCGCACCAGAACGACGCCGGCCGTTTGCGCAAAATCGCCATCCCGGAGCGCCGTGATCGCCGCCGCGGACAGGATCCGTTCACGGGTGTAGCGCTCGCGCAAGAAGCTCATCGGATGCGCCTTCAGCGACAGCCGCAGCGTCTGGTAATCGGCGACGACATGCTCGGAAAGCGGCATGACCGGCAGCGGCGCATCCTGCTCGCGGCCGAGCTCGGCCGCGTCGGCGGCGGCGAAGAGCGGCAGGATTTCGGAACTCGGCAGGCGGCGCACTTCCCAGAGCCCCTGCCGCCGGTCGAGCCCGAGCGAACGCAGCGCGTCAGCATCGGCGAGCTTTTCATAGGCACGCCGCTCCAGCCCGGTATGACGCACGAGATCGTCCATCGCCACGAAGCCCGCGCCACGCCGCGCCGCGATCGCCTCCGCCCACGCCTCGCGAAAGCCGTCGATCTGGCGGAAGCCGAGCCTGAGCGCCAGCCCCGCCTCCGTCGGCTCCAGCGTGTTGTCCCAGAGACTCGCATTGACATCGACCGGCCGGATCGGCACGCCGTGATCGGCGGCATCGCGAACAATCTGCGCCGGCGCATAAAAGCCCATCGGCTGCGAGTTCAGCAGCGCCGCGGCGAAGGCGGCCGGGTGGTGGCACTTGATCCAGGCCGAGACATAGACGAGGCGAGCGAAGCTCGCGGCATGGCTTTCGGGAAAGCCATATTCGCCGAAGCCCTTGATCTGATTGAAGCAGCGCTCGGCGAATTCGCGCTCATAGCCGCGCCGGACCATGCCCTCGACCATCATGGTCTCGTATTTGTGCATGGTGCCGAGATGGCGGAACGTCGCCATGGCGCGGCGCAGCCCGTTGGCGTCGGAGGGCGAGAAGCGCGCCGCCACCATGGCGAGGCTCATCGCCTGCTCCTGGAACAGCGGCACGCCGAGCGTCCGCCCCAGCACCTGCTTCAGCTCATCGGCCGGGCCGTGCTCGGGCGACGGCGACGGGAAAGTGACGTCCTCGATCCCCTGCCGGCGGCGCAGATAGGGATGCACCATGTCGCCCTGGATCGGCCCGGGGCGTACGATCGCAACCTGGATGACGAGGTCGTAGAACTCGCGCGGGCGAAGACGCGGCAGCATGTTCATCTGCGCCCGGCTCTCGACCTGGAAGACGCCGATCGAGTCGCCCGTGCAGAGCATGTCGTAGACGGCCGGATCCTCCCAGGGGATGGTGTGCAGCGCATGGCGCGCTCCGCCCGCCTCCTCGATCAGATCGAACGCCTTGCGGATGCAGGTCAGCATACCGAGCGCGAGGATATCGACCTTCATCATCCTGACGGTGTCGATGTCGTCCTTGTCCCATTCGATGAAGCTTCGGTCCTTCATCACCGCCGGGCCGCTCGGCACGAGGTCGTTCAGGAGCTTTTCCGTCAGCACGAAGCCGCCGACATGCTGCGAAAGATGGCGCGGAAAGCCGCGCAGCTCCATCGCCAGCTTGACCACGCGCTCGATCATCGGGTTTCGCGGGTCGAGGCCGGCGTCGCGAATGTGCTTGTCCTGCACGGCCGAACCCCAGCCGCCGCCCCAGACCGTGCCGCCGAGCGCCAGGATGACGTCCTCCGACAGGCCCATCGCCTTGCCGACCTCGCGGATCGCGCTCTTCGTCCGGTAGGCGATCACCGTGCCGCAGATGGCGGCGCGGTCGCGGCCATAGCGCCCATAGATGTACTGGATCACCTCCTCGCGCCGCTCATGCTCGAAATCGACGTCGATGTCGGGCGGCTCCTTGCGCTCGGGCGAAAGGAAGCGCTCGAACAGCAGCTGGTACTGGCTCGGGTCGACCGAGGTGACGCCGAGGCAATAGCAGACGGCGGAATTGGCGGCGGAACCCCGCCCCTGGCAGAGGATGCCGCGCCCGGTCGCGAACGCCACGATGTCGTGCACGGTCAGGAAATAGGGCGCGTAGCCGAGCGACCCGATCATGGCGAGTTCCTTGTCGAGGGTCGCCGTGACCGACGCCGGAACGCCGTCCGGATAGCGCTTTCGCGCGCCCTCCCGCGCCAGTGCCTCCAGATGCGCCTGCGGCGTCATCCCCTCCGGCACCGTCTCGTGCGGATACTCGTATTCTATCTCGTCGAGGGTGAAGCGGATCTGGCCGAGAAAGCGCGCCGCCTCCGCCACGGCGCCGGGAAAGTCGCGAAACAGGCGTTCGATCTCGACGCCCGGCTTCAGGTGTCGCTCGGCATTCATCGCGAGCCGCCGCCCCGCCTTCTCGATCGTCGTCTTCTCGCGGATGCAGGTCAGGATATCCTGCAGCGGCCGCCGTTCCGGAGCGTGATAGAGCACGTCGTTGACGGCGATCAGGCGGACGCGGTGGTCCCAGGCGAGCGCGGAAAGCGTGGCGAGGCGGCGCCGGTCGGAGCCGCCGCGATAGAGCACGGCGGCGAGCCAGGTCCGACCCGGCGCCAGGACGGCGAGCCGGCCGAGCGCCGCGCCGAGGTCGCCGGCCAGCCTGGCGGGCGGCATCAGGATGAAAAGCGAACCCTCCGCATGCGCCGCGAGATCCCCGAAATCGAGGTGGCATTCACCCTTCGGCGCCCGGCGCTTGCCGAAGCTGAGTAACTGGCAGAGCCGGCCATAGGCGGCGAGATCCCTGGGATAGGCAAGGATATCCGGCGTGCCATCGCGGAAGACGAGGCGGACGCCGACAACGAGGCGAAAGCCGGCGGCGCGCACATTGCCATAGTCCTCGCTGCCCCAGGCGTCATGGGCGCGGACGATGCCGGCGAAGGTGTTGCGGTCGGCGATGCCGATCCCCTTCAGCCCCAGTCCATGCGCCTGGATGATCAACTCGGCCGCATGCGAGCCGCCTTCCAGGAAGGAGAAGTTCGACATGGTCGCGAGTTCGGCATAGGCGCTCATGGGGTCTTTGCCGTCTGTGTGTGGCTTGAAGAGCCCTCACCCCAGCCCTCTCCCGCTCGCGGGAGAGGGGGATCGTCTGCGCTTGTCGCCCCGCTGTGTGCGACAAGGCCCTCTCCCGCGAGCGGGAGAGGGTTGGGTGAGGGGCTTGCTTCCTTTCTCATGCGAACAGCCCGTGCAGGAACCAGCGCGGCTGCGGCCGGTCGGCGGCGTAAAACCCCTCGCGATAGAGCCAGAAGCGGCAACCGTTCCTGTCCTCGACGCGAAAATAGTCGCGGTCGGACGTGCTTTCGCCATCGCGCCACCATTCCGGCGCGATCCGCTCCGGCCCTTCGGCGCGGGCCACCTGATGCAGCACGCGGCGCCAGCGGAAGGAGAGCGGCGGTCCGTCCGGCACCTCGCCCAGCGCCTCGACCGGCTCGGGCGGATCGAACAGGCTGAGCGGCCGCAAGGGCGGCTCGCCCACCTCCGGCGCTTCCTCCCACTGGGCGGTGTTGGCGCCCATGGTGAAGACCGGCACCCGCCGCGCCCGCTGCTCCGGAATATGCGTATCGGCGGGCACGAAACCCTGCACCCGTTCCGGCCCAAAGCGTGCGCCGAGCCGGTCGATGAGATCGGCGACCACCTCGTCGTCGAGCGCATGGCCGTCGAGGCTCGCCTGCACCGCCCCGAAAGGCTCGGTGCGAAAGGCGCCGAGCCGGATCAGGTCGAAGCCGAAGCCGGCATCGAGCGGATCGGACAGCGCATCGAGTTTCTCGTGAAACAGTCGCGCGATCGCCTTCGGCGCCCGGTTCGGACGGGCGGTCGCGACCTCGATCCGCCGCACGACGCCATCGACGCGATAGAAGCTCGCCTCGAAGCTGCGGCCGCCCTCGCCCCGCGCCTCCAGCAGCGAGGCGACATCGACGGCGAGGCGGGCAAGCGTCGCCTCGATATCGTCGGCATGGGCGATCGGCTGGAAGAAGATGCGCTCGGCCAGCGCCACCGGCACCGGCCGGCGCGGCGAGATCGGATGCTCGGCGATGCCGGCGAGCCGTTCCAGTCGCTCGACGCAATCGGCGCCGAAGCGGGCGGCAAGCGGCGCGCGCGGCCGGTCGATCAGGTCGGCGACCGTCTTCAGGCCGGCGCGGGCCAGCGCCTGCAGCCGCGCCGGATCGAGCCCGAGCGCGGTGATCGGCAGGGGCCGCACGGCCTCGGCCTCGCGGCCGGGCGGAATGACCACGCGCGCTTCCGAGCGGGCGAGCGCCCGCGCCGTGGCCGGCGCCCCGGCGATCGCGCCAAGCGCGGTCAACCCCAACCCGGAGAGCCGCGTCAGCAGGTCGTCGAGCAGCGCCGCCTCGCCCCTGAAGAGATGGGCGACGCCGGTGATGTCGAGCATCAGCCCGCGCTCGCCATGGCGGGCGACCAGCGGCGTGTAGCGATCGCACCAGTCGGCGATCCGCTCGACCAGATCGTCATCGGCCACCGGATCGTGCTCGGCCACCACCAGGCCGGAGACGCGCGCCCGCGCCTCGGCCAGCGTCAGGCCGGGGGCAAGCCCCTGCCGCAACGCCGCCGGGTCGGGGGCCGCGAGGGCGAGCGCGCCCTTCACCTTGTCGACGATCAGAAGCGGCTGATCAGCCGGCAAGCCGGAATGGGGCGCGTTCGGCAGGGTGCGGAGCCGGTTCGATGCGAGAAAGGGCAGCCGGATCGCGCAATAGCGCCGGTCGCTTGAAGAGTTTGTCATCGCGGTTCCACTCCAGCCGCCAGGGCCCGCCGGGCGGGCCATGGCGATGGCGCAACAAGGTCAGGTCGAAAGTCGGATGGCCGGGCGCGTTCATCGCCATCGGCATCGCCGGCCCGGAGCGCACAAGCCAGCGGGTTTCCGCAGCACCCGGCATCGGCCGCGCGCCGGGGCGAAGCAGCAGGACAGTGACGCCGGACGCCTCCGCCGCCAGCGCGAAGCGGCGCTGCGTCGTCAGGTCGAGCGCCTTCGGCTCGCCCCAGGGCTCGAGGATGACAGCGCCAAGCGCGCCGCAGCGCGCCGCCTCACCGCCGGCGCGCAGCACGGCGAGGGGATCGCGCAACTGCACGAGAATCAGGGCTGCCGGATCGAGACCGAGCGCCTGCAAGCCATCGGCATGAAGCTCGCCGCCCTCCCTTGCCGCATAATCCTGCCGCACCCAGACAATCGGCCGCCCGGCCGGGGCGGCGGCCAGCGCCAGGGCCAGCGAGAAGCCGGAGGCGGCAATATTGTCGGCGCCCGAGGCGGCGAGGATTTCATGCAGCGCGCCGCGCGCCAGCCCTCCTCCCAGCGCGGCGTCGACCTCGTCCCGGTCGAGCGTGATACGGCCGGCGCGCGACGACATGACTGGCGTGCAGACGTCCTGCGCGATCTCGCCCGGCGGCGCGGATCTCGCCGTCGTCTCGATCGCGGCAATGCGCTGTCGCAATGCGGAAAGGGTCGCCTTCGCCGTGCTCATCGTCGTCCGTCGCTGTCCTGCCCAATCGTATTGTTCCTGTTTTGTTCTATCTAATACGACTCCAAACCGGGCAAGAGTCAATCGCGCGACAGGCGAACTTCCCAGGCTTGCGCCATGAAGCCGTGCACCCTGAAGCCGTAGGCGCCGAGCGCGGGCCACGGCGAGAGAAGCGCGCCGTCGAGCCGGATTATTTCCGGCAGCCCGCTGCGATCGAATTTAGTCTTCGGCGGACAATAGAAGGGCAATATGGCTTAAGAATCGCCACAAATCAGGCTAGCATCCTTCCCCAACGACGCCCGGGTCCGTTTCCCCATGCCCGGACGCGTTCATCGCCCCGCTTCTGCGCCGCGACGTTCGCCCCGCTTGCACCCACACGCCTGCCGTCGAGATCATCATGTTCCGCTATTTCGAAGAACGGATTCCGGCCACTGCCCATGGCATGCCCGGAGAGCCGCCGGATCGCCTTGTCGCCTTCTACTGGTTCTTCATCCGCCAGGTGCGCTGGTATTTCGTCGCCCTGCTGCTCGCCGGGCTGACCGTCGCGCTGCTCGACGCCACCATCCCGTTCTTCATCGGCCGGCTGGTGACGCTTCTGAGCCAGGTCTCGCCGGCCGCGCTCGTCAACGAGCACTGGCACGTGCTCGCCGGCATGGCGCTGTTCATGCTGCTGGTGCGCCCGGTCGCAATCTTCGTGCAGAACCTGATCACCAACCAGATCATCGCGTCGGGCTTCACCAACCTGATCCGCTGGCAGAGCCACTGGCACGTGGTGCGGCAGAGCTGGTCGTTCTTCCAGCATGATTTCGCCGGCCGCATCGCCACCCGCGTCATGCAGACCGGCGTTTCCGTGCGCGACAGCGCCGTCTCCTCGATCAACGCCGTCTGGTACATCGCCGTCTACGGCACCAGCGCCCTGGTGCTGCTCGGCCACAACAATCCCTGGCTGATGCTGCCGACGATCGTCTGGTTCGCCTGCTATGTGACGCTGCTCCGGATCTTCGTGCCGCGCCTGAAGGGACGCTCGGTCGAGATGTCGGAGGCGCGCTCGCTGATCACCGGCCGCATCGTCGACAGCTACACGAATATCATCACGGTCAAGCTGTTCGGCCGCGCCCGCGAGGAGGACGACTATGTCCGCGAGGCGGTCGACTATCACACCAGCGTCTTCCGCGGACAGCTGCGACTGATCACCCTGTTCGGCCTGGCCCTGGCGCTCAACAACGCCGTCCTCGTCGTTTCCACCGGCGCCATCGCCGTGCGGCTCTGGTCGATCGGGCTGATCGAGGTCGGCATCGTCGCCATGGTGCTGCCCTTGACCTGGCAGATCGCCAACATCGCCGGCTTCGTCGCCCAGCAGGTCACCGCGATCTTCGAGAACATCGGCGCCGTGCAGGAAGGCATGATGTCGATCGCCAAGCCGTTGCGCCTGACCGACCGCCCCGGCGCCGAGGAACTGAAGGTCGCCAAGGGCGGCATCGTCTTCGACCACATCAACTTCAACTATGGCCGCTCCGGCGGCATCATCGACGACCTGTCGCTCACCATCAAACCGGGCGAGAAGATCGGCCTGGTCGGTCGCTCCGGCGCTGGCAAGTCGACGCTGGTCAACCTGCTGCTACGCTTCTTCGACCTCGAGGGCGGCCGTATCCTGATCGACGGCCAGGACATCGCCCGCGTCACCCAGGAGAGCCTGCGCGAGCAGATCTCCGTCGTGACGCAGGACACGTCGCTGCTGCACCGCTCGATCCTCGATAACATCCGTTACGGCCAGCCGCATGTCACGCTGAACGGCGTCGAGGAAGCGGCGCGGCGGGCGCATGCGCACGAGTTCATCGGCAATCTGGAGGACTGGCGCGGGCGCACTGGCTATGAGGCGCATGTCGGCGAGCGCGGCATCAAGCTTTCCGGCGGCCAGCGCCAGCGCATCGCGATCGCCCGCGTCATCCTGAAGAACGCGCCGATCCTGATCCTCGACGAGGCGACCTCGGCGCTCGACTCGGAGGTCGAGGCCGCGATCCAGGAGCAGTTCGAGAGCCTGATGGCCGACAAGACGGTGATCGCCATCGCGCACCGGCTGTCGACGATCGCGCGGATGGACCGGCTGATCATCCTCGACAAGGGCCGCATCATCGAGAGCGGCACGCATGAGGAACTCTTGGCGCTGAACGGCCACTACGCCTCGCTCTGGCGGCGTCAGTCGGGCGGCTTCCTGGCCGAGGAAGCGGCCTAGTCGCGTCGGCAATCCGGCCTGACGGGGCGAAAGCCCCTCGGTCCTCCGCAAGTGCCTCTGCGGCTGATGCAGCCCGCCGGCCAAAGCCCTCGCCCGCTTGCGGGAGAGGCTTGGGTGAGGGTCTTGCTTGAGCAGTGGGCTGCCCGCCCGCGCCAATGCTGCCAATATGTGGCATCATGGCGTGCGAGGAGCCTTTCATGTCCCGTTCGCAACGCCTGCTTGACCTGATCCAGATCCTGCGCCGGCATCGCCGGCCGGTGAGCGGACAGGTTCTGGCCGGCGAACTCGGCGTCAGCCTGCGCACCCTCTATCGCGACATCGCCACGCTGCAGGCGCAAGGCGCCTCGATCGAGGGCGAGGCCGGCATCGGCTACATCCTGAAGCCCGGCTTCATGCTGCCGCCGCTGATGTTTTCGGAGGACGAGATCGAGGCGCTGGTGCTCGGCTCGCGCTGGGTCTCGAAGCGCGCCGATCCACGCCTGGCGCTCGCCGCCGGCAATGCGCTCGCCAAGATCGCCGCCGTGTTGCCTCAGGATCTGCGCGAGGATCTCGACAGTTCGGCGCTGCTGGTGGGGACGAGTTCGGCCGAGACGCCCGGCGTCGATCTTGCCGACATCCGCGCCGCGATCCGCCGAGAGCGCAAACTTTCCTTCGCCTATACCGACGCCGTTGGCGCCGGGTCGCGGCGCACGGTCTGGCCCTTCGCGCTCGGCTTCTTCGAGAAGGTCCGCGTGCTCGTCGCCTGGTGCGAGACCCGTCAGGATTTTCGCCATTTCCGCACCGAGCGGATGGCCGAACTCGTCGTCACGGAAACGCGCTACCCGCGCCGGCGGCAGGTCCTGCTGAAGGAGTGGAAGATCGCCGAGGGCATCAATCACCCATCCATGCTGCCATAAACTGACAGCAGGATCGCGTAACCTGCCTCCATCGACAACGGAGGCAACACCATGACGACGACCCCGAACATGATCCTGCTCTATGTGAAGGACACTGCGGCCAGCGCCGCCTTCTATGGCGACCTGCTCGGCCAGCCGGCGATGAACGCGTCGCCCAATTTCGCCGCCCTGCCGCTCGACAACGGCATGACGCTCGGCCTCTGGGGCCGCGCCCAGGCGAAGCCCGCCACCAGCGCGACGGCGAACGGCGCCAATGGCGAGATCGTCTTCATGGTCGAGAACAAGGCGAAGATCGACACGCTCTATGCCGACTGGCGGCAGCGCGGGCTCCGGATCGAGCAGGAACTGACCGAACTCGACTTTGGCCCGACCTTCGTCGCCCTCGATCCCGACGGCCACCGCCTGCGCGTCTGCCTGCCGGACGCGTGAAATCGAGCGACAGTAAGGCCCTCACCCCAGCCCTCTCCCGCGTGCGGGAGAGGGAGCCGACGGCGCTTCGCCCAAAGGAGGGGCGCTGTCCTTCACCTCTCCCTAAGGGAGAGGTCGACGCACGCAGTGCGGCGGGTGAGGGTTTACGGCCTCTCCGGGTGTTTCCCTACCCCCTCACCCGGAGCTTCGCTCCGACCTCTCCCCATGGGAGAGGTGAAGGGCCGTGGCGCTGCCGCACTGCGTCCTTCGAGACGGCCCTTCGGGCCTCCTCAGGATGATGAGGGGCGGTGCCTTGCACCGGCATAGGAGCCCCTACTTCCACATGCCGCGCATCTTGGCGGCGATGTCGACCGGCACGCGCGGCTGGGCGGCGGCGCCGGGCGCCTCGCTTGGCGCCGGCGGCCAGATCACCTGCTGGAACAGACCGATGATGGCGGACGGGATGAAGCGGGTGCGCGTCGCATAGACATGGCGGTCGCCGCCGCGCGTCTGCTGCGTGACGAAAAAGCGCTGCGGCATGACGAGGTGCAGTTCGTCCTTCGCCCGTGTCATCGCGACATAGAGCAGCCGCCGCTCCTCCTCAATCTCCTCCGCCGTGCCGGTCGAGAGGTCGATCGGCATGCAGCCGTCAACGACGTTCAGCACGAACACCGATTTCCATTCCTGCCCCTTGGCCGAATGGATGGTGGAGAGGACAAGATAATCCTCGTCGAGCAGCGGCACGCCGGCCTCGCCGCTGGTGGCATCCGGCGGATCGAGCGTCAGCTCGGTCAGGAAACGCTCGCGCGAGGAAAAACCGGCAGCGATCTGCTCCAGTTGCACGAGATCGGCAAGCCGCACCGTCGCGTCCTCGTGGATGCGCTCCAGATGCGGCTCGTACCAGTTGCGCACCGCCTCGATCTCGGCCGGCCAGCCCATGCCCCGTCCGCGCAGCGCGCCAACCATCTCGACGAAGGCCGGCCAGTCGGCCGCCGTCTTCTGCGGCGGCTTGAACTCGACAAGCGCCGCAACCGGATCGACCGCGCCCGTCATGGCGTCGAGCATCTTGCCGGCCGTGCCCGGCCCGACGCCCGGCAGCAATTGCGCGACGCGAAATCCGGCGACGCGGTCGCGCGGGTTCTCGACGAAGCGTAAGACCGCGAGCAGGTCCTTCACATGCGCCGCGTCCAGGAACTTCAGTCCGCCGAACTTGACGAACGGGATGTTGCGCCGGGTCAGCTCGAATTCGAGCGGGCCGGAATGGTGCGCGGCGCGGAACATCACCGCCTGCTCCTTCAGCGCCACGCCGCGCTCGCGCGCCTCCAGCACCGTCTCGACGACATAGCGCGCCTGCTCTGCCTCGCCGCGCACGGTGACGAGCTGGGGCTTGTCGCCGCTCGCCCGCTCGGTCCAGAGGTTCTTGGTGAAGCGCTCCGTCGCCAGCCCGATGACGCCGTTGGCGGCGGCGAGGATCGGCTGGGTCGAGCGATAGTTCCGCTCCAGCGTGACGATCTCGGCCGCCGGCGAAAAGTGGCCGGGAAAATCGAGGATGTTGCGCACCGTGGCGGCCCGAAACGAATAGATCGACTGGGCGTCGTCGCCGACGACCGTCAGCCCCTCCCCCTTCGGCTTCAGCCCAAGCAGCACGGAGGCCTGGAGCCGATTGGTGTCCTGGTATTCGTCGACCAGCACATGGTCGAAGCGGGCGGCGATCTCGCCCGAGATCGACGGCTCGGCCATCAGATAGGCCCAGTAGAGCAGCAGGTCGTCGTAATCGAGCACATTCTGCGCCTGCTTCGCCTCGACATAGGCGGCGAACAGCGCCTTCAGCTCGTCCTTCCACATGGCGCAGGGGAAGACCTTGACCAGTACCTCGTCGAGCGTCGTCTCGGCATTGACGACGCGCGAATAGATGGCGAGGCAGGTGCCCTTGGCGGGAAAGCGGCTCTCCTTCTTCGACAGGCCGCGCTCGTGCCGGACCAGGTTCATGAGGTCGGCCGAATCCTCGCGGTCATGGATGGTGAAGGCCGGATCGAGGCCGATCCACTGCGCATGCTCGCGCAGGATCTTCGCGCCGATGCCATGGAACGTGCCGGACCAGGCGAGCGCGTCGGTGAGCACACCGCCCTTCGATCCCATCACCCCGGCCGCGATGCGCTCGACCCGCTTCGCCATCTCGCTCGCCGCGCGGCGCGAAAAGGTCATCAGCAGGATGCGGCGCGGGTCGGCGCCGTTCAGGATCAGATGCGCGACCCGGTGCGCGAGCGTGTTGGTCTTGCCGGAACCTGCGCCGGCGATCACCAGCAGCGGCCCGCGTTCCGGCGTGGTGACGCCGAATTCGACGGCGCGGCGCTGGTCGTCGTTCAGCCGGGCGAGATGGGCAGCCGTCATGGAAATCGGTGGTTCCGTCGAATCAAAGGCGGGATCGTCCCGGATTGGAGCATGTTTCCCGTTTTGTTCGCAATGCGGGCCTCCGTCGCATCCGTCCTCGTTGACTCAATGTTTCCGTTACGTCACCTTAAATTCGGCAGCCGATCCATTTGCGCGCCAAGGCGCCTCCGGATGAGATGGCCAGGATTGGGGGGCATGAGCATGCTGGACGGCAGGGGCCCGCGCCTCGCCTTCGAAGACGAGCAGGCCGCCTTGGCAACGCCTGCAGCCGGACCGGCCTCCGCGCCGGCATTCCGGGCGGATGGGTTCGATCCCTGGCGCCTGCTCCGCCTGCTGCGCCGACAATGGTGGACTTTCCTCGCCGTCGTCGTCACCATCAACCTCCTGACCGCTCTCGTCCTCTTTTGGGTCACGCCGACCTACAAGGCTTCGGCGCTCGTCATCGTGGACCCATGGCAGCATAGCGTCCTCGACGCCGACCGCAGCGGCGCCGGCCGGCCGGCAGATGCCGCGCGGGTCGAAAGCGAGGTGGAGATCCTCCGCTCGCCCGGCGTGCTGCTTGCGGTAGTCGAAAAGCTGGATCTCGCGCGCGATCCCGAATTCACGCCACGGCCGGGCTGGGCGATCCGCCTCAGGAGCCTCGCCGGCATGGAGACACCGCCGCCTTCTGCCGAGCAGGCGGCACGGCAGACGCTGCGACGCCTCGGCCCCGCCATCGCCATCTCGCGGCGCGGCGCCACCTATGTCATCGAGGTGGCCGCCCGCTCGCAGGATCCCGCCAAGGCGGCACGGATCGCCAATGCGCTGGCCGCCGCCTATATCGACGCGCAGATCCGCGCCAAGGTCGATTTCGCCGCCGACGTCCAGAAGCGGCTGGCCCAGCAGCTCGAAAGCGCCCGCGCCGCACTGCGCGAGATGGACCGCAAGCTCGACAGCTTCCTCGACGACAGCATCGGCACCATCGAGGATGCGGAACTGCGCACGGAGCTCTCGGAGATCCGCGCGGCCATCAAGGAGCAGGAGGCGAACCGCCTGCGCTATGACGCGCTCGCCGGCCGCTCGCGCGAGCGCGCCCGCAAGCGCGAGTGGGACGCGCTGATCGCCGAACTGAATTCCGACCGCATGGTGCGCCTCAACGCGCAGGCCGCAGCGCTCCGGCAGGGGCCGGAGCCTGCCGACAGCGCCGAGACGGCGGCGAAGCTCGCCCAGCTCGACCGCCAGATCGACAAGGAAGCCCAGTCCGTCATCGCCCGCATCGCGGCGGAAGCCGGGGCCGCGCAACAAAACGAGGCGGAACTGCGCGCCCGGCTCAGCCAGCGGCTCGCCGACCCTGACATTCCGGCCGAGATCGTGCAGCATTTCCGGGAGGTCGAGGGCGACGCGGCCGCGCTGCGCCTCGTCGTCGACAAGCTCACCACCTCCTCGACCGCCGCGACCGCCGAAATCGACCTCCAGCTTCCCGACAGCCGCATCGTCTCGCCCGCCCTGCCGCCCTCCACACCGGCATCGCCCGACGAACCGCTGATCGCCACGCTGGCGCTGGCCCTGTCGTTGATGCTTGGCGCGGCGGCGGCGATCCTGCGCGACCGGCTCGCCGGCGGCTTCGCCGACGAGGCAGCCCTCGAGGATTTCGCCGGCGTCCCCGTGCTCGCCGCCCTGCCGCCGATCGCCCCGCGCGCCGACCGCCCCGGCGAGAAGCCGGCGACCGAGGTTCTCGACCATCCCGGCTCCGCCTATGCCGTGGCGATCCGGCGATTGCGGTTGGCGCTCGACCTCGCGCCTTCCGGCGGCCGGCTGGCGCTCGGCTCGGCTCGGGTCGTACTCGTCACCGCGGCGCTGCCCGGCGAGGGCGCGACGCAAACGGCGATCTCGCTGGCCCGCTGCCTGGCGCTTTCCGGCCGCAGGACGCTGCTGATCGACGGCAATCTCCGCCAGCCGGAGGTGCATGCCGCGCTCGATCTCGAACGCCGGCACGGACTCGCCGACCTGCTCGCCAGCCGCGGCCCGGACAGGCTCGTCGTCGACGAGCTCACGCCCCATCTTGCCGTCGCCGCCGGCCCCGGCGATCCGCGCTGCAATGTCGACGCGCTGCTCGAATCGGGCTCGCTGTCCGGGCTGCTGCAAACGGCTCGGCAGAACTACGACCATGTCGTGATCGACAGCCCGGCCCTGCTGCCGACGGTCGACACGCTGTTCTGGGTCCGCCATGCCGACGACATCCTGATGGTGATCGACGCCACCACCTCGCCGCACGACATCCATGCCGGGCTGCGGGCGCTGGCGCGCGGCGGACGCGGCACCGCTCATCTCTGGCTCGCCCTCAATCGCGCCGCAGGCCGCCAGTCCGCCCGCCTCCCGCGCGGCGGGCCACCTGCCGCCACCGCAACCATTCGGAAAGAATATTCCCAATCGGCCGGGCCGGACCGAACTCCGGAGCGGGCCGCGCGTTGAATTGGTAACCCCCGCCATGCAAGATCCTGCAACTCGGCGGGTCCCCCCGGCAGAAGCGCACGAAACGCGCGCAGCGTCCAAGAGGCTATGACTATGGCAGTTTCCAAGATTGTTCCGGTGATTCTGGCGGGAGGATCGGGAACACGCCTCTGGCCGATTTCGCGCGACAGCATGCCGAAGCAATTCCTCGCCCTCGGTTCCGAGCGCACCTTCTACCAGGACACGCTGCTGCGACTGCCGCCGAAGAGCGCCGGCGGCACCGATCCGATCGTCATCACCGCCGATGCCTTCCGCTTCTTCGCCCGCCGCCAGGCGGCCGAGATCGGCGTCAACCCGACCATCATCCTTGAGCCGGCGCGACGCGATTCCGCCGCCGCGCTGATCGTCGCCGCCCGCTATGCGCAGAAGCTCTATGGCGACGACTGCCTCGTGCTGGCGCTCGCCGCCGACCATCTCGTGCCGGACGTCGCGCTGTTCCAGCAGGCCTGCCTCGATGGCGCGGCCGCCGCAGAGGAAGGCCATATCGTCACCTTCGGCATCACGCCGACCGAGCCGCGCACCAGCTATGGCTACATCAAGCCGGGCAAGCCGCTCGGCACGCCGGGCGCCTTCGCCGTCACCTCCTTCGTCGAGAAGCCCGACCGAGAGACCGCCGGGCGCTACGTTGCCGAGGGCTATCTGTGGAACTCCGGCAATTTCATCTTCCCGGCGGCGCTGATGCTGGCGGAAGCGGCGAAGTTCGAGCCCGAGATCGCCGCCGGCGCCGATAAAACGATCGCCGGCGCGCATGAAGACCTCGGCTTCATCCGTCTCGAGGAGAAGAGCTTCGTCGCCATGCCGGCGAAGTCGATCGACTACGCCGTGCTGGAGCGCACCGACCGCGCCGCCGTGATCGAGGGCCGCTTCTCGTGGTCCGACATCGGCAGCTGGGACGCGGTGCGCGACAGCCGCTCGCCCGGCGAGCACGGCAACGTCACCACCGGCCCGGTCGCGCTGATCGACAGCCAGAACGCCTTCATCCATTCCGAGGGCCCGCTCGTCACCGGCATCGGCCTCGACAACATGACCGTCGTCGCCTCCGAGGACGCGATCCTGATCATGCCTTCCGACCGCGCCCAGGACGTCAAGCACCTGGTCGCCAGCCTCAAGGCGGAAAAGCGCAACGAGGCCAACGAGCACATCAAGATCCACCGCCCGTGGGGCACCTACCAGACGATCTGCCGGGGGGACCGCTTCCATGTGAAGAAGATCGTCGTGGAGCCGGGCGCCAAGCTCTCGCTGCAGAAGCACCACCACCGCGCCGAGCACTGGGTCGTGGTGCGCGGCACCGCCGAGGTGACGCTGAACGACACCGTCCGCACGGTGAACGAGAACGAGTCGATCTACCTGCCGCTCGGCGCCATCCACCGCGTCGCCAACCCCGGCAAGATCCCCCTCGAACTGATCGAGGTGCAGACGGGCTCCTATCTCGGCGAGGACGACATCGTCCGCATCGAGGACATTTACGCCCGCGTTTGAGGGCTGGCTCTTCCATTCGTCTGCTTGGTCGGGAGCGCGGCGCCCACGCCTCCCCACCCTCGCCGTCATCCCGGGCGAAGACCCGGGATCCATGCCGCCGGGTTGCCCGGAGCGCGAAACTCCCAAATTCTCGGCTGCATGGATCCCCGCCTTCGCGGGGATGACGCCAGAGCAGAGAGCACGAGCAGCGACCAAAACGGGAACACCGCACGCGTCCGCACAAGGATAACGGGCGGTTAACCCAAGCGAGCCAAGCCGGCCTCGGAGACGACTACTTCTCGAGCCGGGCAATCAAGCTCGACGTGTCCCAGCGATTGCCGCCCATGGCCTGGACGTCGCCATAGAACTGGTCGACCAGCGCCGTCAGCGGCAGCTTCGCGCCATTGTTGCGCGCCTCGTCGAGGCAGATGCCGAGGTCCTTGCGCATCCAGTCGACGGCGAAGCCGAACTCGAACTGGCCGGCATTCATCGTCTTGTAGCGGTTCTCCATCTGCCAGGACTGCGCCGCGCCCTTCGAGATCACCTCGACCACCGCCTCGACGTCGAGGCCGGCGCGCTTGCCGAAATGCAGCGCCTCGGCCAGGCCCTGGACGATGCCGGCGATGCAGATCTGGTTCATCATCTTGGCGAGCTGGCCGGAGCCGACGGGGCCGAGCAACTGGCAGGCGCGGGCATAGCTGCGGATGACCGGTTCGACGCGGGCGAAGGGCTCGGAATCGCCGCCGCACATCACCGTCAGAACGCCGTTCTCGGCGCCCGCCTGGCCGCCCGAGACCGGCGCGTCGATGAAGGCGAAGCCGCGCTTCTCGGCTTCCGCGTGCAGTTCGCGCGCGACTTCGGCGGAAGCGGTGGTGTGATCGACGAAGACGGCGCCGGCGGCCAGTCCGGCAAAGGCGCCGTCCGCTCCGATGGTGACAGCGCGCAGGTCATTGTCGTTGCCGACGCAGGCGAACACGATGTCCTGGCCCTCCGCCGCCTCCTTCGGCGTCGCGGCGGCGCGGCCGCCGAACTCGGCGACCCACTTGGCGGACTTGGCGGCGTTGCGATTGTAGACGGTCACCTCGTGGCCCTTCGCCTGCAGATGCCGCGCCATCGGATAGCCCATCACGCCGAGGCCCAGGAACGCTACCTTCGTCATCTCGATCTCCGTCCAAATCCATCGCGCCGGCTGCGGCCGGCGACACCCGGCCAAGGCCTATCACGACGGCGGCGTCCTGACACCCCACAGCCACCAACGCCTTGCGGCGGCTCATGAAAAAAGCGGGCGCCCCAAGGGGCACCCGCTTCGATTGTCCCGGCGTTGAAGCACTCGGCCGCTCAGTGGCGCGAGCTCTTCAGGAATTCGTTCAGGCGCTGGCTGCGGCCTGCGCCAAAGATCTCCTCCGGCGTGCCCTCCTCGGCGATCCGGCCCTGCTCCATGAAGACGATGCGGCTGGAAACCTCGCGGGCGAAGCGCATCTCGTGCGTGACGATCAGCAGCGTGGCGCCGTCGTCGGCGATGCCCTTGATGGTGGTCAGCACTTCCTGCACCAGTTCCGGATCGAGCGCGGAAGTCACCTCGTCGAGCAGCACCAGCTTCGGGTTCATGGCAAGCGCGCGGGCGATCGCCACGCGTTGCTGCTGGCCGCCGGAAAGCTGGCTCGGATAGTGGTTGAGCCGGGCGCCGAGGCCGACGCGGGAGAGCCATTTCTCCGCGATGGCGAAGGCTTCGTCCTTGCCGAGCCTCTTCACCTTGCGCAGGCCGAGCATGACATTGCCGGCAGCGGAGAGGTGCGGAAACAGGTTGAAGCTCTGGAACACCATGCCGGTCATGGCGCGCTGGCGCGACAGCTCGGCGTCGCGCAGGCGGACGCGCTTGCCACCGACCGTCTTGTAGCCGATCGTCTCGCCGTCGAGCACGATGTCGCCGCCCTGGAACTCCTCCAGCAGGTTGACGCAGCGCAGCAGAGTCGTCTTGCCGGAGCCGCTGGAGCCGATGATCGAGACGACGTCCCTGGGGCGCAGGCTGAGGTCGACGCCCTTGAGGATTTCCACGGCGCCGAAATTCTTCCTGAGGCCCCGGATGTCGAGCAGAGGCCGCTGGGTTTCAGTCTGGGTCATAGGCGGGCTCCGAGGCGGCGTTCCATCGACTTGCCGAGCATGTCCAGGGCGATATTGACGACCAGGTAGACGATGCCGGCAAAGACATAGAATTGAATGGTCATGAAGTTGCGGCCGATCACTTCCTGCGTCTTCAAGAGCAGCTCGCCGACTCCGATCATCGAAAGCAGGCTGGAGCCCTTGATCAGCTCGACGCCGGTGTTGATCCAGGGCGGCAGCGACGTGCGCAGCGCCTGCGGCAGCAGCACGCTGCCAAGAATCTGCGGGAAGGTGAGGCCGATGGAGCGACCCGCCTCGATCTGGCCGGGCGGGATCGCCTGCAGCGAGCCGCGCACCAGTTCGCCGATGTGGGCACCGGCGAAGAGGCCGAGCGCCAGCGTGCCGGCCTGCGCCGCCGAGAGCGAGAGCCCCAGCACGGCCGGCACATAGAAGGCGGCGAGGATGAGGACCAGAAGCGGCGTGCCGCGCATCAGGTCGACATAGATGCGGAACGGAAAGCGCAGCCAGAGCGGCGCGAAGACGAGCTGGATGCCGACGATGCAGCCGAGGATCGTGCCAAGCACGATCGAGCCGACCGAAATGCCCAATGTCATCAGGAAGCCGTCGAAGAGCGGCCATCGGGCGATCCAGAGCTGGGCGAGAAAAGCGTCCATCGGATGCCCCGGTCAGAACTTGGGGAAGCGGCGTTCGAGCCGGCGCAGCAGGGCGGCAATCGTGAAGCAGGCGACGATGTAGAGGCCGCTCGCGACCGTCCATGTCTCGACGACGCGGAACGTATCGACATTGATCTTGCGCGCTTCGAAGGTGAGCTCGGGAATGGCGATCGCGGCGGCGATCGAGCTGTCCTTGAACATGCCGATGAAGGTGTTGCCGAGCGAGGGCAGCGAATTGCGCAGCATCACCGGCATGACGACCGAGAGATTGGTCTGCATCCGCGTCAGGCCGATCGCCCGACCCGCCTCGACGATCCCCTTCGGCACGGAAAGGAGGCCCGCTCGGAACACCTCGGTCAGATAGGCGCCGGCATAGAGCGCCAGCGAGCCGATGAAGCTCTCATATTTATCGAGCCGGATGCCGGTGGCGGGCAGCGCGAAATAGACGAGCAGCACCAGGACCAGCAACGGAATGTTGCGGATCAGCAGGACATAGGTCCCGCTGATCGCGCGCAGCAGACGCGACCTGGACACGCTGGCAAAGGCCGACAGCAGTCCGATGACGACGCCGACCGCCACGGCGGCGACGGCCAGAGCCAGTCCGATGGCGAGCCCCGACAACAAATGGTCGAAGCTCGCCCAGACGGCACCGAAGTGCAGCGTGTAGTTCACGACGTGAACGGTCCGGACTTAGCGGAATTCAGCCGGGAAACCGATCGTCGGCGCGGGCGGCGACACGCCGAACCAGCGCTCGAACGCCGCCTTGTATGTCGGGAACGTCGTGCCGGTCATCGACTCGCGCAGCGCGATGTTGACGAAGTTCAGCCAGTCCGGATCGCCCTGCTTGACGATGCAGGAATAGGTCTGCGGGTTCCAGCTGAAGCCCGAGTCGACGTAGCGGCCCTCGTTCTGCTTCATATAGTAGGCGAGCGACGAGGTGTCGGTGGCGGCAGCATCGGCGCGACCGGAATTCAGCGCCTGGTACATGAGATCGACGCTCTCGAACTGGTCGACCTTCGCTTCCGGCAGGGCGGCGTGGACCATGTCCTCGGCGAACACGTTCTGCAGCACGGAGACGGTCACCGCGTTGCCGGCGGCCTTCAGCGCCGCATAATCCGGATATTTGCCGCCCGAAACCATCATCAGGCTGACGCCCTCGCGATAGTAGGGAACGGTGAAGGCGACCTGCTGGGCGCGGGCGGCCGTCACGGTGATGAACTGGCACGAGATGTCGACCTTGTCGGTGACGATGTTCGGGATGCGGGCATCCGACGCCTGGTTGACGAACTCGATCTTGGTGTCGTCGTCGAACAGGCCCTTGGCGATGATCTTGGCGATGTCGATGTCAAAGCCGACCAATTCGCCGTTCTCGTCGCGGAAATGCCACGGCGGATTGGTGCTGCCGGTGCCAACCACCAGCTTGCCACGGCTCAGGACTTCCTGGAGCTTGCCGGCGGCCTGCGCCGCCTGGGTGAAGGCCAGAGCCACAGAAACGGCGCCCAGTCCGGCGACAACCTTCCATGCAGAAGAACGCATCTACTTCCCCTCTTTGAGGTGGCGCGGCCAATCCACGGATTTTCCCGGCCGCACCACGTTGGAACAAAGCCGGGCGGCGGATTGCGCTCCGCCTGCCCGGAAGGCCTCAGGATTCCGCGGTGCGAGACCGGTAGATTCCGGCTTCTCCGCCCCGCGGATCCTATGGTGTGGAACACAGCGTCCCTTGCGGGCCGATGCAAAGCAATGGCGCCGCGTTTCGCCTGGTGGAATTTTCGGAACGCCCCCAGCGGCTTAGAGAATGCCCCTTCCCTTGAGCTCGCCGACGGCGCCCTCGACGGCGGCAAGCGTCGCGTCCACGACCGACTCATCATGCGTGACCGACATGAACCAGGCGCCGCGTTCCAGCGCGCGGACGCCGCGCTGCAAGAGGGCGGTGGTGAAGGCGACATAGGCCTTCTTGTCGGAGCGGGCGAGATCGCGATAGTCCTTCGCCGGCGCGTCGAGGCCGAAGGCGACATGGAAGATCTGCGGATAGCCGGTAACGACCGCCTTGACGCCGGCCCTGGCGAAGACGGCGCGCATGCCCTCCATCAGGCGCGTGCCGTTGCGGTCGATGGTGGCGTAGAGCTCCGGCGTCAGCGACTTCAGCGAGGCGACGGTGGCGGCCATCGACAGCGGCTGCGAATTATAGGTGCCGCCATGCACGACGCCGCCCGTCACGAACATGTCGAGCAGGTCGGCCCGGCCGGCGATCGCAGCGACCGGGAAGCCGTTGGCGATTGCCTTGCCGAAGGTGGCGAGGTCCGGCGTGACGCCGAAATGCGCCTGCGCGCCGCCGGCGCCGAGGCGGAAGCCGGTGATCACCTCGTCGAAGATCAGGATGGTGCCGGCCCTGGTGCAGGCCTCGCGCACGCCTTCCAGATAGCCGGGGGCCGGATGGATGGCGCCCGCGTTGCACATGGTCGCTTCCATGATGACGCCGGCGACATCGCCCTTGGCGAGCCGTTGCTGCAGCAGCTCGAGATTGTTCCAGGGCAGGACCTCGAGACCGGCGATCGACTGCGGCAGCTGGCCCTTGCTGCCGGCGAAGGGCACCGGCTTGTCGGCCGGGCCGGCGGCGTCGAGCGGCGGCGCCGTCGACCACAGCACGTTGTCGAACCAGCCATGGTAATGGCCTTCGAACTTGATGATCACCTCGCGGCCGGTGGCGGCGCGGGCGAGCCGCAGCGCGGCCTGGTCGGCCTCGGAGCCCGACGAGGCAAAGCGCATGCGCTCGGCGCAGGGAACCAGCTCGCAGACCAGGCGGGCGGCCTCGGCCTCGACCGGCGACTGGCCGCCGAACAGGATGCCGTGCTTCATCTGCTCGGTGACGGCGTCGGTCAGCGCCTGCGGATTGTGGCCGAGGATCATCGGCCCCATGCCGAGGTAGTAGTCGATCAGCCGGTTGCCATCGACATCGAACAGGTAAGGACCTTCCGCCTTCTCGAAGACGAGCGGCGTCGGCGAGATGTTCATACGGAAATTGCTGTTGACGCCGCCGGCGATCCACTGCGAATTGCGGCGGATTTCCTCGACCGAACGCTCGAAACGCAACGGCGCCGAGGCCTCGGCGGTCGCGGTGGCAGTACTGGCCGCCTGGTTGTGGATGGTCAACGCTAGCTCCTCTGCTTGGTATCGCAGCACCAAGCCAGAAGCCCCGTTTCATGTAAACGAGCGCTTGTTTCGCGGGGCGGAAAAAAGCTAGCTTCCGGCCGACGCAAGCGAGGACGGAGGGGCAGGCCATGAGCATGGAACAGGACGACCGCTACATTGTCGGCCCGGTCCTGAAGGCGCTGAAGGTGCTCGACGCCATCGCCCAGAAGGGTCACCCGGCCTCGCTGACGACGATCGCCAGCGAGCTGGGCCTGCCGAAGACCAGCGTGTTCCGCTACCTGCGCACGCTGAGCGCCGCCGGCTTCCTGACCTATGACGCCAATCGCGACCGCTACAGCGTCGGCATCCGCTTCCGGGCCCTCGCCACCGCCGACAAGAGCATCCAGCGGCTGCGCGAATGCGCGCTGCCGGCGCTGACAGAGATCAACCGCGAGTTCAACGAGACGACCAATCTCGCGGTGCTGGCCGACAACCACGTCGTCTATATCGACATCATCGAATCGACGCGGGCGCTGCGCATGCAGGCGCGGATCGGCAGCCGCGATCCGGTCCATTCGACGGCGCTCGGCAAGGCGATCCTGGCGCAACTGCCACTGGACGAGCGGACGCAGCTTCTCTCCGACGCGCTGCCGCAGCGCACGCTCCGGACCATCACCCAGCTGAAGACGATCGAGAAGCAGTTGGTCGAGGCGGCGGCGACCGGCGTCGCCATCGAGATCGGCGAAAACGAGGAAGGCACGATGTGCATGGGCGTCGCCATCCTCGACGAGAGCGGCTACCCCGTCGCGGCGATCAGCATCTCGGCGCCGGAGCGGCGCGTGACGGCGGAGATCCGCCCGCGCCTGATCGAGCGGCTGAAAGAGGCGACCGCGGAGATCTCGCAGAAGCTCGCCTCGTCGCCCTGGCAGCGTCTCGCCGGCGACTGAGGGCAAGCGACCGCGCCCCGGAAGGTCGCGCCGACAGCCGGCGCACCTTTGTGGCCCGTTCCAAGACCTGCGCTCGAACGTGCTGCGAAGCCACGGAAGCTGCCGATTTTTTTGTGTTTCGGGGCCCTGAGTCGGTCCCGAAATGGCGCTCGCCCCATTCCCGCCACCGCCAATGTCACGCTAGACTGCCGGGACGATCGGAGAGACGGCCGGAGGAGGATCCGCAGCAGCGGACGGCCGTGCAGGAGGAACTTGATGCTGAAATCGATCAACCCGCTTCTGAACGCGGACGTGCTCTATGCCCTGAGGGCGATGGGACATGGCGACGACCTCGTCATCTGCGACACCAACTTCCCGGCCGATGCCGTGGCGCGCGAGACCGTGCTGGGCGAATTGCTGCGCATCGACAATGTCTCGGCCGCCGAGGCGGCCCGCGCCATCCTTTCCGTGCTGCCGCTCGACAGCTTCGTCGAGCAGCCGGCGCTACGGATGGAGATCGTCGGCAGCCCCGACCAGCTTCCCGACGTGCAGAAGGAAGTGCAGGCCGAGATCGACGCCGCCGAAGGCCGCTCCTGGCCGATGGGCTCGATCGAGCGCTTCGATTTCTACGAGCGCGCCCGCAACGCCTATTGCGTCATCCAGACTGGAGAGCGCCGGTTCTATGGCTGCTTCATCCTGAAAAAGGGCGTCATTCCGCCCGACGCTCGCTGAGCGGAGGCAGGACATGGCGGATACGAGGCGCGGCGTCGCCATTCTCGGTATCTTCGTGGCGGACCTCGCCTTTCGCGCCGGCCGGATGCCCGGCATCGGCGAGACGATCGCCGGTGCCGGCTTCAAGATGGGCCCGGGCGGCAAGGGCTCCAACCAGGCCGTCGCGGCGGCCCGGGCCGGGACGCCCGTCACCTTCCTGTCCAAGATCGGCAAGGACGCCTTTGGCGCCATCGCGCTCGACACCTGGCGGGCAGAAGGCATCACGGCTGAAGTCACCCAGATGGAGGAACAGCCGACCGGCGCCGCCTTCATCTATGTGAACGAGACGTCCGGCGAAAACGCCATCATCGTCGTGCCGGGCGCTGCCGCGACCATCAGCGCCGAGGATGTCGAGGCGTCGGCGGATACGATCCGCTCGGCCGCCGTCTTCATCACCCAGCTCGAACAGCCGGTTCCCGCCGCGCGGCGCGGACTGGAAATCGCGCGGGCGGCGGGGGTGACGACCATCTTCAACCCGGCGCCGGCAGAAGAGTTCGACGACGCGATCTACGCGCTCTGCGACTATGTCACACCCAACGAGAGCGAGGCGGCGCTGCTGACCGGCATCGCCGTCACCGACCTCGCCAGCGCCCGCAAGGCCGGCGACGCGCTGCTCGCCAAGGGCGTCGGCACGGCGCTGATCACGCTCGGCGAGGCCGGCGTGCTGCTGCACGGCCGCGACGCGTCCATCCACATCCCGGCGGTCAATGCCGGCCCCGTGGTCGAGACGGCCGGCGCCGGCGACGCGTTCAACGGCGGCTTCGCGGCGGCGCTGGCGCGCGGGGCCGACCCGGTCGAGGCGGCCCGCTTCGGCTGCGCCGTCGCCGGCATCTCGGTGACGCGGCCGGGCACGGCGCCGTCCATGCCGTCGCGGGCGGAGGCGGAGGCCCTGCTCGAGGCGACCGGCGCCTGACGACGAAAGTTCCGGTGCCGGCCTTGGCCGGCGCCGGGCCGAAACACTGCGGATCCGGGTCCGGACCATAAAATCATGGACCTAGATAGTCGATCTTCCGTGGCTTTAAGATTTTTCATCTGTGAAACATCAAATGCAGGGAAGAAAAACTTATCCGTTGACGGCGCCGGGAATTGTCGCTTTTGTTGTTGCACCGCAGACGGGCGCAGGGAGCAAGCGACCTCGGCGGAGAGGGGTTTGCACCGCGGAAAGCGGTGCGGAGGGAGTGGATACGCAATCGTTCGCGCATCCGGGTGCATGGGCGCGCTCGCCGGACGAACCGTCAGACGGTCCGGCGCCGGCAGCGGCTAGCACCGTAGCATCATTGAAATCGGGAGGATTTTCATGAAGACGCAGGATTACGATCGGTACCAGAAGTGGCAGACCAGCCGCCGCGGCCTGCTGAAGGGCGCCGCGGGTCTCGGCGCGCTCGCCGCCACCGGCGCGCTCGGCATGAGCGGTTCCAGCCTGTTCGCGACGCCGGCGATGGCGCAGGACGCCGATTTCCGCGCCAAGCTGCTGCAGATCCCGGGCGTCGGCGCCGGTTCGCCCACCGATGCCGACTGGCAGAAGGTCGGCGAGCTCGTGCTCGACGCCACCAAGAAGAACGTCAAGGAAGGCGAGTTCGCCGGCGTTGAGCTGACCTTCATGGGCCTCAACAACCAGAACCTGCACAACATGCTGTTCCGCGGCTTCCTGAAGCCGTGGGAGGCCTATACCGGCGCCAAGATCAACTGGATCGATCTCGCCCAGGCCGACTACAACGCCCGCCTGCAGCAGTCGATCGCCACCGGCACCGTCGACTTCGACGTGATCGAGATGGGCGCTCCCTTCGAGGGCGACGTCTGCGGCAAGGGCCTCGCTTCCGAGATGCCGGACTGGGTCAAGGCCCAGATCGACATGGACGACTATGTCGGCTACCTCAAGGCGCCGGTCGGCACCTGGAACGGCAAGACCTACCGCGTCTCGATCGACGGCGACTGCCATACCTTCAACCACCGCACCGACGTCTTCTCCGACGCCGACCTGGCCAAGGCCTGGAAGGACGAGGGCCACGAGGGCGAATGGGGCGTGCCGAAGACCTGGCAGCAGGTTCAGGCCGCCACCAAGTTCCTCAAGGGCAAGAAGATCAACGGCCAGGACGCCTATGGCTACCTGGATGCGCCGAAGGCCTGGGGCGGTTTCGGCTTCTACTTCCTCGGCAGCCGCGCCACCGCCTATGCCAAGCATCCCGACGACAAGGCCTGGCTGTTCGACGCCGACACGATGAAGCCGCGCGTCAACAATCCGGCCTGGGTGCGCGCCATCCAGGACGTGATCGACGCGCTGCCGTCGGAGCCGGCCGACCAGATCAACGCCGACCCGAACACCACCGCCTTCCAGCAGTTCCTGGGCGGCACCGGTTCGATGGTCTCCTGGTGGGGCGACGTCGGCTCCAACGCCAAGACCAGCGACACCTCGGTCGTCGGCGACGTCACCGGCTTCTCGATCCTGCCGGGCTCGGACGACGTCTACAACGCCAAGACCGGTCAGTGGGACAAGCTCGCCTCCGGCCCGAACTACGCGCCGAACATGGCCTTCCTCGGCTGGGGCGTCTACGTGATGTCGCGTGTCGACGCTGACGAGAAGAAGAAGAAGGCGGCCTGGTCCGCCGCCGCCCATCTCGGCGGCAAGGACATCGCGCTCTGGATGTCGGCCTACCCGTCGGGCTTCCAGCCCTACCGGAACAGCCAGTTCAACATCCCGGAGTGGGTCGCCGCCGGCTACGACGAGGCGTTCATCACCGCATACCTGAACGCCAACAAGGACAGCTACAACCACCCGAACGCGGCGATCGAGCCGCGCATCCCGGGCATCTTCCAGTACTACTCGATCGCCGAGGACGAACTGGCCAAGACCTTCGCCGGCCAGAACACCGCCCAGGAAGGCGCCGACAAGATCGCCGCCGCCTGGGAGAAGCTGACCGACCAGATCGGCCGCGAGAAGCAGATCGAACTCTACAAGGCCTCGCTCGGCCTCTGAGCCAATGGAACCCGGCCAGTCTTCGGGCTGGCCGGTCCTGCCCGGGCCTTCGCATCGAGGGCCTGGCCTGTGGATCCTTCAGGGCTGGCGGCGCACGCGTCGCCAGCCGGTTTATTTCTATGAGCGTCGTCGCGACGCTCCTTGACGAAGCGGACAACAATGCAGACGTCGACAGTGGCCGCGCCGCAGGATCTCGTTGCTGCGCATGACATTCCCGAGGGACGCCGCACGGCCGGAAAATGGCTGATCACGCTGGCGACGATCGCGCTTGGCGCCATCGCCCTCTACCAAGGCCTCTATGCCGCCGGCCAGACGGAATCCGGTTTCGCCAACTGGCGGCCGGTCCTCTACGCCTATCTCGCCTGGGGCGTGGCGCTCGGCGTCGGCCAGGTGATGATCCGCGGCGAAGGGGGAAAGCGCGCCCTGTTCGTGCTGCCGGCGATCCTGTTCACGGTCGCGGTGGTGATCTTCCCGACCGTCGCCGGTCTCTACATCGCCTTCACCGACTGGAACCTCGCCTCGTTCGAGGGCCGCTCGTTCAACGGCCTCGCCAATTTCTGGGCGCTGATGCATGACGGCTATTTCTGGAACGCGCTGCGCAACATGGGCTTTTACGTCCTCGCCGTGCTGGTCCAGTATGCGATCGCCTTCGGCCTCGCTTTGCTCCTCAACGCCGAAATCCGCGCGCGAAAGTTCTTCCGCGTCGCCTTCCTGATGCCGTTCATGCTGAGCCCGGTCGCCGTCGGCTGGATGGTCGGCAAGTCGCTGATGGAATACCGCTTCGGCCCGGCCGCGACGCTCGCCCGCCATCTCGGCTGGGAGAACCCGGCCTTCTTCGCCTCGCCCTGGATCGCCCGCTTCTCGATCATGGCGATGGACGCCTGGGTCTGGATTCCGTTCGTGATGATCCTCCTCCTCGCCGGCCTTCAGGCCCTGCCGAAGGAGATCCTCGAGGCGGCCAAGGTCGACGGCGCCAATGGCTGGCGCACCTTCTGGCAGATCATCTTCCCGCTGATGCTGCCGGTCTCGATCACCGCCGTCATCATCCGCATCATCTTCCAGCTGAAGCTCGCCGACATCGTCATCACCGTGACCTCCGGCGGCCCCGGCGGCTCGACCGACACGGTGTCGAGCTTCATCTTCCGCGAATATCGCGACCGTTCGAACGTCGGCTACGGCACCATGGTGGCCGAGTTCTACTTCATCCTGATCGCCATCTTCATCGCCCTGCTGCTCTGGGGTTCGAGCCGCTGGATGAAGCGGGTGACCGGATAGTGGCCAAGGGTGTGAAAGCATGAGCATGAAAGCACAAACCGCCATGGCCACCCGCTACCAGGCCTATCGCGAGCCGCCGAGCGAGTTCGCCAGCAACACCAAGCGCATCGCCGGCAAGGTGGCGATCTACGGCCTGCTGCTGCTGTGGACCTTCATCGCGCTGTTCCCGATCTACTGGACGATCACGACCTCCTTCAAGGTCGCCGTCGACGTCACCCAGGGCCATCTGATCCCCTTCGTCGACTACACGCCCGACTGGCGCGGCTGGCGCTCGATCGGCCTGTCGCCGGACACGATCTTCAACACCTCGACGGTGCGCGAGGAGTTCATGAAGCGCTTCATGAACTCGGCCATCATGTCGATCGGCGCCTCGCTGCTGGCCGTCATCCTCGGCTCGCTCGCCGCCTATGGCCTGGTCCGCTTCGACTACAAGTTCGCGATCTGGCGCAACCGCGACATCTCGTTCTTCTTCCTGTCGCAGCTGATCCTGCCGCCGGTCGTGCTCGCCATGCCGTTCCTCGTTCTCTACAAGGAGCTGGCGCTGCTCGACACCCGCATCGGCCTGATCGTCGTCTATACGCTAATGGTGCTGCCGATCGTGATCTGGATCATGCGCGACCAGTTCCGCGGCATCCCGGTCGAACTCGAGCAGGCGGCGCTGGTCGACGGCTGCTCGACCTGGGGCGCGTTCCTGCGCATCGTGCTGCCGATCTCGCTGCCCGGCATGGTCGCCGCCTTCATCCTGTCGGTGGTGCTTTGCTGGAACGAGTATTTCTTCGCGGCGCTTTTGACCTCGACCAACGCCAATACGCTGCCCGTGATGGTGGCGAGCCAGACCGGCTCGCAGGGCATCAACTGGTGGTCGATGGCGGCGCTCTCGACGGCGGCGATCGCCCCGCTCGCCATCGTCGGCATCTTCCTCGAGCGCTACATCGTCAAGGGCCTCACCGCCGGCGCGGTGAAGTAAGCCTTCAAGCAGCCTCTCACCCAACCCTCTCCCGCCCGCGGGAGAGGGCTTTTTTTTTGCCTTGCCCCTCATCAACAGCGCGTCCGTATACGCACCTGGTCCCCTCTCCCGCGGGCGGGAGAGGGTTAGGGTGAGAGTCTTTCTGCCATGAGCCAGGCGACCGGCGTTACTTGCCGCCGCCCTTCTTCTTCGCCGCCGCGCCAAGTTCCAGCGGCTTCGCCGCCGTGCGGAAATCGGCCCAGGGGTCCGACCCGAGCGAGGCGAGCCGGGTCGGCAGGTTGAGCACGGTGAAATAGGCCGGGCCGATCGCCGGGCTCAGTTCCTCCCAGGCAAGCGGCGCCGAGACGGGCGCGCCGGCGCGGGCCCGCGTCGAATAGGGCGCCACCGCCGTCTGGCCGCGCTGGTTGCGCAGATAGTCGATCAGGATCTTGCCCGGCCGCTTCGCCTTGGTGATCGTCGCGACATAGTGGTCGGGACTGTCGGAAGCCATCGCGTCGGCGAGCCCCTTGGTGAAGGCCTTGATCTCCGGCCATTCCGCCTTCGGCTTCAGCGGCGCCACCACGTGCAGCCCCTTGCCGCCGGATGTCTTGACGAAGGCGGCGAGCCCGGCATCGGCGAGCCGCTGCCGCACCTCCTGCGCCGCCTCGATCACCCGCTCCCAGCCGACGCCCTCGCCCGGGTCGAGGTCCATGATGATCATGTCCGGCTTTTCCCAGGCGTCGACGGTCGAGCCCCAGGGGTGGATTTCCAGCACCGCCGATTGCACCAGCGCGATCAGCCCGTCGAGGGTCTCGATGCTGATCAACTGCTCGACCGCCTTCGTCGCGGGATCGTCGACCAGCACGATCGCCTCGTTCAGCCCCTTCCAGGCATTCTTCTGGAAGAACTGCTCGCCGGTGATGCCGCTCGGGCAGCGCAGCAGCGACAGCGGCCGGTGGGTGATGAAGGGCGCGATGTGCGGCCAGACCTCGGCATAATAGTCGGCGAGACCCTGCTTGGTGACGCCGGCGTCCGGCCAGTAGACCCGGTCGGGGTGGGTAAGCTTGACGCTTGCGGGCGGAGGCTCGGCCGTCGCAGGCGTCTTCCTTGCCGGCTTCTTGTCCATATCAGCCCTCTCCCGGGTGATCTCGCCGGCCGGCTTGTCCTCGCGCAGTCCGCGGAACGACGCATGGCGGAGATGACCATCCGCCGTCCAGGCGCGGAACTCGACCTCGGCCACCAGTTCGGGCCGGACGAAGCGCACCTGCCGCCCCTCCTCCGCCGTCAGGGCGCGTCCGAACGGGCTGGCGGAAATCCGCATCCGTTCGAGCGTCTGGAACAGATCCTCCGCCACCCGGGCGGAAAAGCCGGTGCCGACGCGGCCGACGGGCTGCAACGCGCCATCCGCCTGCACGCCGAGCACCAGCGAACCGATGGCGCGGCGCGAGGTGGTGGACGGCACATAGCCGCCGATGACGAATTCCTGCCGCGCCGAACCCTTCACCTTGAGCCAGCTCTTGCCGCGACCGGAGCGATAGGGGGAATCCAGGACCTTCGAGACGATGCCCTCCAGCCCGAGCCGGCTCGCATGGCGAAACACCACCGCGCCGTCCTCCTCGAAATGCTGGCTCAGGCGGATGAGCGGCGCCGCCTGCGCCACGACCTGCGCCAGAAGCTGCTTGCGCTCGGAAAGCGGCAGCTCACGCAGGTCATAGCCATCGAGATAGAGGAGGTCGAAGGCGTAGAAGACGAACCGATCGGAACGCCCCTCGCTCAGATCGGCCTGCAGGGCGGAGAAGTCCGACGCGCCGTTCGCCGTCTCGACCACCAGTTCGCCATCGAGCAGCGCCGTGCCGATCGGGAGCGCCTGCAGGGCCGCGACGATCTCCTTGCCGAACTTCTTCGTCCAGTCGAGCCCCGTCCGGGTCAGGAGCTTGACGCGGCCGGCCGCGACATGCGCCTGCAGGCGGTAGCCGTCGAACTTGATCTCATGGATCCAGCGCCTTCCGGCCGGCGGGACATCGGCCGGCGACGCCAGCGCCGGCTCGACGAAAGCCGGCATCGCCGCCTTCTTCGCGCCCTTCAGCGTCGCGGGATCGGTCAGCGGTGGCGGGTGCGCCGCCTCGGCGACAGGCTCCGGTTTCGTCCTGGCGGCGGGCTTCGCCCGCTTCCTGTCGATCCTGCCGGTTCTCGACGACCAGCCGGGCGCCTCGTCCTCGACATCGGCGATGGCGCGGCCGGTCTTCACCGAATCCGGCATCTCGTCGAGAATATCCGGCGCGCCGGGCGGCCGGGCGGCGTCGTCCTCGGCCTTGATCAGCAGCCAGTTCTCGCGCTTCTCGCGCGGCCTTCCCTGCATCTTCACCAGATGCCAGCGGCCATGCAGCTTCTCGCCCTTCAGCTCGAATTCGAGATGGCCCTTGGCATAGCCCCGGTGTGGATCGCCGACCGGCACCCAGGTGCCACGATCCCAGAGAATGACCGTGCCGCCGCCATACTCGCCCTTGGGGATCGTGCCCTCGAAGCCGCCATACTCGAGCGGATGGTCCTCGACATGCACGGCGAGGCGCTTTTCGGCCGGGTCGAGGCTCGGCCCCCGAGTGACGGCCCAGCTCTTCAGGACTCCGTCCATCTCCAGGCGGAAATCGTAGTGCAGCCGCGTCGCGTCGTGCTTCTGGATGACGAAGCTCAGCGCGGGCGTCGCCGCCTTGGCGGTCCTGGACTTGTCGGGCGTCCCGGTTGCCTTGCGTCCGGCCGGTTCCGGCGTGACCTTGAAATCGCGCTTGCTGCGATAGGCCTCGAGCGGTGCGGCCATCTCAGCTCGCCTTGCGGTGCGGCACCGCCGCCTTGCCCCGTGCCGGCTTGCCAGACCGGGCGGTCACCGGCTTGGTCGAATCCGATTTGGCGGCCGGTTTAGCGACCTTGGCGGCAGGCTTCGCCACCCCGGCGCTCTCGCGCAGCGCCGCCATCAGATCGACCACCTTGGCGGCCTTGCGCGGCTGTGGCGCCACGAAGGTCCTGCCCTCGAGCTTGGCCTTCACAAGCTCGGCCAGCGCCGCCTCGTAGCGGTCCTGAAAGGCGGCGGGTTCGAAGGTTCCGCGCTTGGTGTCGATGATGTGCTTGGCGAGTTGCAGCATCTCGCCTTCGATCTTCAGCTTCGGTATCGGGTCGAAGGCCTCGCGCGCCGGGCGGATGGCGTAGTCGAAGCTGAGCGTCGTCGCGACCAGCCCTTCCGCGTCGGGCCGGATCAGCACGCTACGCATCTTCCGGAACAGCACCGCGCGGGCGATCGCCGCCGCGCCGCTCCCGCGCATACCGTCGCGGATCAGCACGAAAGCCTCCAGCGCCGCCCGGTCGCCGGGTGTCAGGTAGTAGGGCCGGTCGAAATAGACATCGTCAACGTCGTCCAGCCTGACGAAGGCCTCGACGTCGAGCGTCTTGTCGCTGTCCGGCTGCGCCGCGGCGATCTCCTCCGGGTCGATCTCGACATAGTCGCCCGGCGCGATCTCATAGCCCTTGATCTGGTCGTCGCTCTCGACCGGCTTGCCGCTCGCCTCGTCGACGAACTGCCGGCGGATGCGGTTTCCGGTGGCGCGGTTCAGCGTGTGGAAGGCGATGCGCTCCGAGGTCGAGGCGGCGGTGTGCAGCGCCACCGGGCAGATGATCTCGGAGACCTTGAGATAGCCCTTCCATACCGCCCTCGGAGCCATTTTCCGCACTCCCACGCCACACCGACACGATCGCGCCCGCGGCCGGGCGGGCACGAACGAGGAGTCCAACGACGGGAGCGCGATTCCGTTCCGCTACGGCAGCGATTTGCCCGGAGGGCGATTGAGCCGGCAGGACCGCGCGGCTATCGTCGGCGGCGTTCGAACCGGCAAGAGCCGGCCCGCCCTGCCCTCTCCATCCCGATTGACAGGTCCATGAAATATTCAGCCTGCCTCGAATGGCTCTTCAAAGCCGAAGCGCCCGATTTCGCCGACCGAATCCGTCTCGCCAGCCAGGCCGGCCTTGCCGCCGTCGAGTTCTGGCACTGGCGCAACAAGGATATCGACGCCATCGCCGCCGCGCTCGACGAAACCGGGATGAAGGTCGCCGGTTTCGTCGCCGAACCGATGGTGCCGCTCACGGACCCGGCCAAGCATGGCGAATTCCTCGAAGGCCTGAAGGCGTCGATCGATGTCGCGAGGCGGCTCGGCGCGCCCGTGCTGATCGTGCAGGCGGGCGCCGACCTGCCGGGCCGGACGCGCGCCGAACAGCGGGTGGCGCTGACGGAGGGACTTGCCCGTTCAGCCGAGATCCTCGCCGATTCCGGCGTGACGCTCGCGGTCGAGCCGCTCAACACGCTGGTCGACCATGTCGGCTATTTCCTGCCCTCGACCGTCGAAGGGCTCGACATCGTCGACGAGATCGGCCGGCCCGAAATCAAGATCCTCTACGACATCTACCATTCGGCCGTGATGTCGGAAGCAATCGCCGAGGTGCTCGCCGGCCGGATCGACCGGGTGGCGCATGTGCATCTCGCCGACACGCCGGGCCGGCACGAGCCGGGCACCGGCAAGCTCGACTGGCAGGCCCGCGTCGCCTGGCTTGAAGCGAACGGCTATCCGGGCCTCGTCGGCCTCGAATACAAGCCGACGACCGACACGCTCGCCAGCCTGAAGCAGGTGCTCGCCGGCTGAGCGGAATGCGGCGCGACGGCGGGGCAATATTCCGCCGCCGTCGCGCTGTGTCGCCTAGACGAACGGCGTCTCGTCGAGGAAGCGCTCCAACACGTTCCAGGTAATGCGCGAGACGTTGTTGTCATAGTCATTGTGCGAGAGCGAGCCGCACCAGGCGATCGACGAGGTGGCGAACAGCGCGCCGCCCGAGGGCGTCTCGCCGAAGGCGAGGTCGGCGTGGACGCGCTCGTTCTGGTCGCCGCCGAGATTGGGCGGCACCACGCCAAACTCCTCGTTCACCAGCATCATCATGGCGCTGTGGCCGTCCGACGAGGCGAGCCGCAGCATGTTGGGTGGACCGCCGAGATTGGGGGTGATGCAGTCGAGCTCGATGCCGGCCGCACCGCCGCCGACCAGGCCGAAATCGCCGATGATCTCGTCCGGAACGTCCTTGAAGATGAAGGCCGCGCGCGGATTGTCCGCGTCCGGCGCGCGCCGGTAGAAGGTCGAGATGTCGAAGCCCTGGGCGATGAAGCCGACGCCGGCCATGACGTTCGGCGCACGGCCGATGCGCCGCCAGAGGCCGCCGAACTCGCCATTGAACGACTGGTAATATTCGCCGGGCTCGGCCGCCCAGGTGCGGATGCCGTCCTCGGCGCGGCGGACCTCGATGACGCCCGGCTCTGTCTTGTGGAAGCCGATACGCCAGTACCAGCCATTGCCGCCCATATACATGAGCCGGCCGCCGCGATCGATCCATGCCTTCATGCCGTCCCACATCGCCGTCGAATGGTATTCGGGGTGGGTGCCGGTGATGACGATGCGATAATCGGCGAGGAGGTCGTAGCCCTCTTCGTGCAGGTCCTCGTCGGTGATCAGGTCGTAGTCGACGCCCTTGTGCTCGAGCCAGTCGAACAGGTGCGTGTCGGCATTGTACTGGTAGAGCGCCGAGCCGGGACCGCCGAGCCAGGAATGATAGCGCGGCGAGAAGTTGAGGTTCGGCCGGAGACGGCTCGAATAGCAGACGCCCGAGCCATCGGCATGGGTGTCGTAATGCGAGCCGCCGAGCTCGGGATGGTCATACATGTAGAGGTCGGTATGGCCGAAGGTGAGCAGCCGGCCCATCTGCCGTTCAGCTCCCCGCGCGGTAATGTGTTCGGCGTGGTTGCAATAGGACAGGTAGGACATGGTCGGCGCCAGCACGAGTACGGGCGGACGCTTGCCGCGCTTCGCCTTGTCGCGCGGTGGGCGGACGAAGAACGGAATATAGGCCTCGCGGGTCGCGGTCTCGTCGCTGTCGCCGGACCAGGCGTGCAGCGCATAGGCGCCGCTCCTCAGATCGTCCGGGATCGTCAGCGAGACCGAGGTCTCCCAGGCCGCGTCATAGACGTCATCATGGTGGAAATGCACCGCACCGTAATGCTCGGGCTTCCTCGGCCATGCCTGTTCCTCGCCGGTCCAGTTGTGGCCCTTCATGGCGCGGGCCGGCATCTGCATCAGCCGGCCATGGCGGCCGAACGGGCCGACATCGACGGCGGTGACGCTCTCGATCTCGCGTGAGAAATCCCAATGCGCGATGCGCGCGACCTCGACGTCGTGCGGCGCGGTGCCTGCGAGCAGGCCGTCATGATCGGCATGGGTGCGGATGCCGGAAAGCAGGATCGGCCCATCGATCTTGCCATCAAAATGATGGCCGACGGTGCCATCGGCCTCCGGCCGTCCGGCGAGCAGGAACGCTGTCGCCGGCGCCTGCACCGCGAGGCGGATGCGGCCACGATACTGGCCGTGGTCGCGGATCACCGCGAAGGGGATGAGCGGACGCTGGTCGAGCGTGACCTCGCCGCTGGCGGGATCGAAGGTGACGGCGATCTGGTACCACTGCCGCTCCAGCATCGGATGATCGACGCGGACCGTTTCCGTGCCGCCGGCGCCATCGCCGACCGTGAGCGACAACCGACCTTCATCGCCGATGCCGATCTGGAAGCCGGCCTGCGTCGCCGGGTCCCACTGCGCCGCGATCACCTGCTCGCCGCGCTTCGGCAGCGTCGGCCAGACGAAGCCGAGAAAGGAGAAGGTCCGCGAAGCAATCGCCGGCAGGTCGGATGCGATCATGTAGGAGCCGGCGTCGATGCGCTGCGGCTTGCCGGCGTGAACACCGTCGATCTCGGTCGGGATATGGGGAAACTTCAGGCCGGGGCCGGCGGGATTGCAGTCGCCATTGACGACGCGGACCAGCCGGGCCTCGAACGTGTCGCCCTCCTCGAGCGAAATCTTGAAAGCGATCTCCTCGCCCGGGGCGACGCTGTAACGGTCCGGATAGCCGACGATCTTGAGCATGGAATGAAGTCCAGATTGGCGCATGAAACGGGATCGCTGTGGCAGCGACCGGCTGTTCGAACGGGGAGGATCAGTCGCGCAGCGGCCGATTGATGCTTTCGCCTGTCAAAAGGCGCCAGCGGCGACGGAAGACTTCCCATTCCGCCTCTTCGATGTCGGTGAAGACGGGCCCGTCCTCGATCGCGATCGGCTCGCGCCGGTCGGCCGGCATCAGGCCGAGCACCCATTCCTGGAACGGGCGCTTGCAGACCAGCACCACCTGCCGGCCCGAAGGATCATGGCGCATGGTGTTGAGGAGGCGCTGCAGGCCGGGGCTGTGCGCCCCGATCGGCTTCTGCCGGAACTCCTCGATGTAGTGTCGATCAATCTCCGGATCGATCTTGTAGACCATGAAGCACTCCCCCTGCGTCGAACCCTACAATGGAAACTGAAGCAGCTCCGACAGGACAAGACCGGCCGCGCCCAGCAATGCCGCGCGGTCTTCCGTCTCTCCGATCGCGAAGCTGATCTCCCCCCCGCTGCGCGATGGTACGAGGGCGCGGACATGTCCCGCAATCGCTTCCGCCATGATTTCCCCGCCGCCGACGACGTCGCCGTGCAGAACGTAGAAATTCGGCGCCACCGTCTGCTGCAAATTGGCAATGCCAACGGCGACGTTGCGGGCATAGAGATCGAGCAGGTCGCGCGCACCGGGGACGCCGGCGCCGGCAAGCGCCACCAGGCGGCGCGAATTGATCTCGTCGGGCGCGTCGATGCCGATCGCGCGCGCCTGGCGGCGCAGCCAGCCGACGGTCGCGATCGTTTCCCAGCAGCCGCGCCGGCCGCAGGCGCAGAGCGCGCCGTCGACCTGCACGAAGGTGTGGCCGAGTTCGCCGCCGGCCCCGTTGCGGCCGCGATAGAGGTGGCCGCCGAGATAGAGCGCGCAACCCAGCACCTCGCCGGTATAGACGGCGGCGAAATTCTGCATGCCGCGCCCCTTGCCGAACCAGCGGTCGCCGACGAGCAGCGCGCGCGGATGGTGATCGAGCAGCGCCGGCAGGCCATAGCGCCTCGTCAGCATGTCGCCGAGTTCGAAACCGTTCAGCACCGGCGCCAGGTTGACGGCGATGATGGCGCGACGGTCGGTATCGACCATGCCGCCGACGGCAACGCCGATGCCAAGCGGCTCGCGCCGGGCTGAGGCGAGCGTCCGCGACGTGCAGAGCTCAATCGCCCGCTCGATCTCGCCGATCTTCGGATTGTCGGGAGGAAACGCCACGCTGTGCTCGGCCGAGATCGTGCCGGCGAGCGTCACAAGGCAGGTATGGACAGCGTCGGGCATCAGCATCATGCCGCAGATCGGCCGCGCTTCGGGCGAGAACCACAAAGGTCGCGCCGGCTTGCCGCCGGCCTCGCTCGGCCGGATCGGGTCGCCCTCCACCAGCACCTGCTGGTCGAGCAGCGGCTGGACGATGCCGGAGATCGTGGTGCGGTTGACGCCGGCGAGCCGCGCCAGCTCCGCCCGGCTGGTCGGCCCGAGGTCGAACAGCGTCTGCAGCACGCGACCGCGATTGGCCGAACCGACCATCGAGGAGGAAAGCAGCGTCCGGCCGGGCGGGACGATCCGGACGTCGCCGGACAGCTCCTCCTCGTCGATCGGCCAACGCTGGGGGGAAGGTTCGCGCTCCAATCTGTCCTCGTGCTGCTCGCCGGCGACCCGTCGGCCAGGCCCCGCTTCCTATACGGAAACCCGGCCCGATGCGCGCGCCGCCAGTCCGACCTCCGAATTAATTCTTAGCGGAACAAGGGGTCGTTGACGAGTTAAAATGTTTGTGCGAGCCTCATACTAACAAGACGATCGACACGCCGCGACAGACTTCGATGGGAACCGAAGTGTGCGATGCAGCAACAAGCGGCGTGAGCGGTAATCAAGGAGCGCACGGCGGGGACCGGGCGCCAGACGATGCTTCCAAGAGGAGAGTGGGAACATGACTGATTTCAATCTGTCACGGCGCAGCCTGCTGAAGGGCGGCGCGGCGCTGGCCGGGACGGCCGCCGTCGGCGGCGGCATGCTGCCGCGCCGGGCGATGGCGGCCGACAAGACCTTGCGCATCCTGCTGGCGGGCGACCCGTTCTACTATGCGATCGAGGGCCTGAAGGACCAGTTCGAGCAGGAGACCGGCGTCAAGGTCCAGATCGAGGCGATCTCGCTCGAGGCGCTGCAGGCGCGACTGACCTCGTCCTTCATCAGCAACGAACCGGACGCCGACGTCATCTCGGTCGACCAGATGTGGCTCGGCCAGTATCTCGAGAGCAAGTGGATCACCCCGCTCAACGAGTTCATCAAGGCGGACAGCGACACCCATATCGAGGACTATATCCCCGAGGTGCTCTACTCGCTGAACACCTGGCGCGGGCAGATCGGCACGCTGCCGGTGGCCGCCTATGGCCAGATGGTGCTCTACCGCAAGGACTTCGCCGAGAAGGCCGGCATCGCCGTGCCGGAAGACGGCAGCTGGACCTGGGAGCAGTACCTCGCCGCCATCCAGAAGATGAACGGCCAGGACTTCGACGGCAAGAAGATGAGCGGCACCGTGCTGGCCGGCCAGCAGCCCGCCCCCGTCGTGCACATGTATTCGCAGCTCGCCGCCAGCATGGGCACGCGCTGGTTCAAGGACTTCCCGGCCTCGTCCGCCTGGGACTTCCAGCCGACCATCAACAGCCCGGAAAACCTTGCCGCGCTGAAGATCTTCTCCGAGCTCTACAAGAACGCCCCGGCTGAATCGGTCGGCTACAACTGGTTCGACGCCGGCATGCGCTTCGCCAAGGGCGACGTCGGCATGTTCTACTGGTGGACGCCCTATGCCTACCTTTGCAAGAAGGACGGCTACATGAGCGGCAAGGACTCGGTCGTCGCCGACAAGCTCGGCATGGCCCGCCTGCCCAAGGGCCCCGGCGAGCAGGTCGTGTCGCTCGGCGGCCACAGCCTCGGCATCACCGCCAACACCGCCAATCGCGACGCCGCCTGGCAGTTCGTCAAATGGGCGACCTCGGCCAAGACGCAGAAGGCGATGGGCCTCTACAACAAGTATGGCTACCAGTTCTCCGACTTCGCCCGGCCGTCGCTCTACAAGGACGCGGAGCTGCTGAAGATCTACCCGCACCTGACCGCCCAGCTCGGCGACCTGGAACGCGGCAACGGCAAGATCGTCCGTCCGCCGGTGCCGGTCTACACGACGCTCGAAGGCATCTACGGCCTGAACCTCAACAAGGTCCTGACCGGCCAGCTGACGCCGGAAGCCTGCCTGTCGGAGACCTCGACCTTTTTCGAGACGATCCTCAAGGGCAACTTCCTGATCCCGTATCAGCAGGCGTCGTTCAACGACACGCTCGACGCCACCAAGAGCCTGCTCAAGTCGCTCGCCTGAGCCTGGCCCGCGGCGGGTCTTCGCTGACGAAGACCCGCCCAAGCAGATCCCGATCCGAGCAAAGAGCCCCAAGATCTTTGCTCCACTGGAGCGGGCGGGTGTACCTCCCGGCCCCCGTCCGCTCTCTTTTCGATTGGAGCGTCCATGTCCGCTGTTTCCATCGCCGCGCCGCCGCGCGCGCGGCGTCGCCTGCCCGACTATACGCCGTGGCTCCTGATCAGCCCGTCGATCCTGCTTTTGGTCGCGCTGATCGCCTTCCCGCTCCTCTTCGCGCTCAAGAACAGCTTCTATTTCTGGAACCTGCAGATGGGCCCCTCGCCGATGGGCTTCATCGGCTTCGACAACTACAGAATGGCGTTGTCGAACGGCATGTTCCTCGACTCGCTGAAGACGACGCTGATGATGACGCTCGTCGGCACGGCGGTCGAATTCACGCTCGGCCTTGCCATCGCGCTGCTGCTGATGCGCCGGCTCCGCGGCATCAAGATGACCCGCGTGCTGCTGATCATGCCGACCACCATCGCGCCGATCGTCGTCGGCTTCCTGTTCCGCTACATGTACGATCCGAATGGCGGCCTGATCCCGTGGCTGCTGACCTCGGCCGGCATTCCCCTTCCCGCCGCCGGCCTGCTCGGCTCGCCGTCGACGGCGCTCTGGGCGGTGCTGTTCGCCGATATCTGGCAGTGGACGCCGTTCTTCGCGATCGTGCTCTATGCCGCGCTGCTCGCCGTGCCCGACGAGATCGTCGAGGCGGCGAAGATCGACGGCGTCTCGCCCTGGAAGCAGCTGCTGCACATCAAGCTGCCGCTGATCCGCAAGACAGCGCTGATCGTGGTCATGCTGCGCTTCATGCAGATCTTCAACACGTTCGACCTGGTGGTGGTGCTGACCAAGGGCGGCCCCGGAACCTCCAGCCGCACGCTCGGCTACAGCCTCTATCAAGCCGGCATGGTCGACTTCAACATCGGCCTCTCCAGCGCCATGACCTGGATGATGGTGATCATCGTCAACGCGATCATCGGCCTGTTCGTCTTCTTCGCGTTCAAGGATTGGGATTGAGATGCAAGGTTCGGAAAGCGTCGCCGGCCGCCTGTTCGGCTATGCCGCGATGGGGCTTCTGCTCCTGGTTTTCATCGGCCCGATCCTCTGGTTCGTGCTGCTCGCGATCCGGCCGGCGGAAACCTATTTCGCCATGCCACCGGTGCTGTCGTTCACGCCCAACTGGGAATCGATCCGCTACACCTTCTTCGATCCCGGCAACAACGCGCCGCAGCTGGCGAACAGCCTGATCGTCGCCATCGGCGCCGTCGCCCTCAACCTGCCGTTCTCGTTTCCGGCGGCCTATGCGCTGTCGCGCTACAAGATCCGCGGCCGCAAGAACATCATGCTCTGGTATCTCGGCCTGCTGATGGCGCCGCCGGTAGCCTTCCTGATCCCCTATTCGATCCTCGCCAGCATGGCCGGCGTGAAGGGGACCTATTTCTCGATGATCCTGATCTCGCAGACCCTGACCATTCCGTTCTCGGTCTGGCTGATGCGCTCGTTCATCGACGAGGTGCCGATCGAGATCGAGGAGGCAGCCCGCATCGACGGCGCCGGCACGACGACGATCCTGCTGAAGTTCATCCTTCCGATGGTGATGCCGGGCCTGATCGTCACCTCGATGTTCGCCTTCGTGTTCTCGTGGAACAACGCGGCCTTCCCGCTGGTGCTCGCCAATCGCAGCACGACGACGCTGCCGGTCGGCACGCTGCAATATTTCGGCACCGCCGGCGTCACCTGGGGCTTCATCGCCTCGGCCGCCGTCGCCGCCATGATCCCGCCCATGCTGATCTTCCTCGTGCTCGACCGCTACGTCGTCCGAGGCCTGACCTTTGGTTCCGTGAAAGGATGAACTGGAAATGACGTCATCGCGCAAAGTTCGCTTCGGCGTGGTCGGAGCGGGCCTCTGGGGCTCGTTCCATTGCAAGACGCTGAGCGCCATCGAGGGCGCCGAGCTCGCCGCCGTGTGCGATCTCGACCCGGCCCGCGTCGCCGACATGCAGAAGCAGTTCGGCGCCGGCAAGACCTACACCGACTACAAGCAGCTTCTGGCCGATCCCGATATCGACGCCGTGACCGTGGCGACGCCCGATTTCGCCCATGGCGACATCGTGCTGGCGGCGATCCAGGCCGGCAAGCATGTGATGAGCGAGAAGCCGCTGGCGACCACGCTTCGCGAGGTCGAGGCGATCGCCGCGGCGGCCGACAAGGCCGGCGTCAAGGTGATGGTCGACTTCCACAACCGCGTGAACCCGGCCATCGTCGCCGCCCGTGAGGCGATCGCCGCCGGCGAGATCGGCACGCCGCTGCATGCCTCGGCCAAGCTGTCGAACACGGTGTTCGTGCCCTACGACCTCCTGTCCTGGGCCGGCCGTTCCTCGGCGCTGTGGTTCCTCGGCAGCCATTCGCTCGATGCGCTCCGCTTCATCATGGGCGCCGAGGTCAAGCGCGTGCAGGCGATGGTGCGGCGCGGCTACCTGAAGTCGAACGGCGTCGACACGGCCGATGTGCATCTCTCCATCCTCGAATTCGACAATGGCGCCATCGCCCAGATGGAGAACAGCTGGGTGCTGCCGCGCGACATGCCGGGCGTCGTCGATTTCCGGATGGAATTCATCGGCGAGAAGGGCGCGATCCAGACCGACACGGCGCAGAACAGCGCCTTCAGCAAGTACACCGGCGCCGGCCGGCGCGCGCATGACCTGCTCGGAGTGACCCCGGCGGCGGGCGGCCGCATCGGCGGCTTCGTCATGGAGGCGATCGCCCGCTTCATCGATTCCGTCGCCGATGGCGCGCCGCTGCTCGCCGACGCGCAGGACGGCCTGCGCGTGACGCGGGTGCTGACGGCGATCGAGGAAGCCGCCGCCACCGGCAAGATCATCACGCTCGCCGACGGCGTCTAGCCATTCCCGAACAAGACGGCGGCGCGGTGCAGCCGCGCCGTCTTCTTCGAGCCCTCACCGCCCCTTCGCTTACCGGCCTTTGGACGCCGGCTTGCTCTCCGAGGCAATGCTTCGCCGGAGCGCATCCATGATGCTGACCACGTTGCCCTCCTTCGCCGGCGCTTCCTTCCGTGCCGGCGGCTTCCGGCCCTTCTTCTTCGCGGCGATGATCTCGAGCAGGCGCTCCTGCACCGGATCGGTGACAAGGGCCGGCGACCATGGCCGGGTCCGCTCGCGGATCAGCGTCTCCATCATCTCGGTGAGCTTCGGATCCGCCTTGGCGTCGCCGACACCCTCGAAGTAGAGGGCCTCGTCGCGGATCTCGTCGCCATAGCGCAGCGTCCAGAGCTCGATCCCGTTCTCGCGCGGCTTCAGCATGACGGCGCGCTCGCGGCGATAAAGGACCAGCCGGGAGATCCCGACCGTCCCGGTGGCGGCCATGGCATCGCGGATGACGGAGAACGCCTCCTCGCCGACCGGATCGTCGGGCACGAGGTAGTGGGGCTTGTCGTACCAGATCCAGCCGATGTCATCGGCGGGCACGAACATCTCGATGTCGATGGTCCGCGTGCTTTCGAGCGCGACGGAAGCGATCTCGTCGTCCTCGAGCATCAGATACTCGTCCTCGCCGCGCTCGTAGCCCTTGACCTGCTCGTCGTCCTCGACCGCCTCCCCGGTCTCGGCGTCGACATACTGGCTGAGGACCCGATGGCCGGTGGCGCGGTTCAGGGTATGAAAGCGCACCTTCTCGTTGTCGGTCGTCGCCGGCATCATCGCCACGGGGCAGGTGACGAGCGACAGCTTCAGATAGCCCTTCCAGAATGAACGCGGCGCCATATCGATCGCCCTTCATCGGTTTACTGGACCAGGAAATAAACGGCGACAAAGCCCAGAACGACAGCGACGGTGCCCGCCAGCAGCATGTAGCGCAGCCGATGGGGCGCGATCGCCTGCCGCACCTCGGTGGTCGTCAGGTCGTGCCGGGAGAGTTCCACGCGCTGGTCCATGATCGCCTCCTCTGCCGTCGAAGACTCGGGCCGCCTGGCTTCAGCCATGCGCCCGGTGCTCCGTGTTACGCTTGCGGGTGGCGGCGGCCTTCTTCGCTGCGGCCGATCGCTCGGCGGCGGGACGGGCCGCGGACGCGGCGCCGCCCAGTTCGCCGCCCTTGTGGGCGGCCGGATGGCCGGTATGGGCGCCGCGGCCGGAGCCGGATTTCTTGCCGCCGCCATCGTCCTTGTTGACGGTGGCCCAGGCGCGCCGCTCGGCCTCCTTCTCGGAAACGCCGCGCTCCTCATAGCTCTCGGCGATGTGGCCGGCCTTGCGTTCCTGCTTGTCAGTATATTTCGACTTGTCGCCCCGGGGCATGATGCACCTCCGTTCGCTTCAACGGGAGGTCAACGTCCCATGGCGACGGAGGGTTCCGGCCCGGGTCCCCGCGTCAGGCCGGCTCCTCGCACAGCGCCGTGTAGACCTGGTCGGGAAGGACCGCGACACGGATCGACTTCACCACCTTCGGCGAACGCAGCTTGCGCGCCATGCAGGCGAGCACGTTGAGATAGGGCGACGAGCCCTGTCCCGGCATCAGCAGCAGACAGACGATATCGACCGGGACGTCGTCGACAGATTCAAAATCGACCGGCTTCTTCAGCCGCGCGACCATGCCGAACGGAACCTCGAGGCCCGGCACCGGCGCATGCGGAATGGCGATGCCGTCGCCAACGCCGGTCGAGCCGAGCTTCTCGCGATTGTGAATCGCCTGATAGATGTCCTCGACCGGCAGGCCGAGCGCCAGCCCCGCCTGCTCGGACAAGCTGGCGAGCAGCTTGTTTTTCGAAGGGGCGGCAAGGTCGATCATCACGCTTTCGGGCTTGATGAATTCAGAAAGGATCATGGTCTCACTCGTATCGGCGCCTGCAGCGCATCGGATTTCGGCAGCGGCGTGCCAGCTCTGTATCACTCGACGTCGCGCAAGCGATAGCCGACCCCCGTCTCCGTGGTGATGTATTCCGGCTGATCGGGCTGTCGCTCGATCTTCTGGCGGAGCTGGCGGACATAGACGCGCAGGTATTGCACATCCGTCGAGCCGCCCCAGACCTGGTTCAACAGATGCTGATGCGTCAGCACCTTGCCGGCGTGCTGCACCAGAACCCGGAGGATGTCGTATTCCTTCGGCGAGAGCTTGATCTCGCGCCCCCCAACCTTGACGATCCGCTTGACCAGGTCGACCGACAGATCGCCCGTCTGGAAGACCGGCTTCTCGCCCTGCTGCTGCAGCCGGTGGCGGAGCGCGACGCGGATCCGCGCCACCAGCTCCTTCATGCCGAACGGCTTGGTGACATAGTCGTCGGCGCCGAGATCCAGCGCCCGGACGATGCCGGCCTCGTCGGTGCGGCTGGAAAGGACAATGATCGGCACTTCCAGCAGTTCGGCGCGCCAGCGCCCCAGAAGATCGTGGCCCGGCATGTCCGGCAGGCCAAGATCGAGCAGGATCAGATCCGGCCGCTCGGCCGCCACATGCTCGATCGCGTCGCGGGCATTGGTCGCCTCGTCGATGGCGAAACCTTCCGAGGCCAGCCCCACCCGCAGCAGGCGCCGGATCGGCGGCTCGTCATCGACGATCAGGATCTTCACGGTCGGACTGGTCATGGCAGATCTTCCAGCATGGCGACGTCGGCGGAGGCCGGCATCTTGATGGTGAAGACCGCGCCGGACCGATCGGTGCGGTTGCCGGCCCGGATCGTGCCGCCCATCGCCTCGACGAAGCCGCGGCAGATCGACAGCCCGAGCCCGGTTCCGGCCCGCACGTGATCGGCCTTGCGCACGCGATAGAAGCTATCGAAGACGCGTTCAAGGTCGGCGGGCGGAATGCCTGGCCCCTCGTCCAATACCTGCAACACCACGGAACCGCCATCCGCCCATCCCTCGATCCGGATCGCCGTGCCCTGCGGCGCGTATTTGGCGGCGTTGTCGAGCAGGTTGAACAGTACCTGCTCGAACAGCACCGGATCGAGCCGGATCATCGGCAGCTCCGGCGGAATGCCGACCTCGACCCTGTGCTCGGCAAGGATCTTGGCGGCCCGGCGCAGCGCGGTGCCGACGACGTCGCCGACATAGTGCAGCGAAGCATTCGGCTGCATGGCGCCGGATTCGATCCGTGTCATGTCGAGCAGGTTGGCGATGAAGCGATGCAGACGCTCCGACTCGTCGATGACGGTCGAGAGCAGCTCGACCCGGTCGCCCGCAGCGATCGCGTCGGGATAGTCACGCAGCGCCTCGGCCGCCCCCATGATGGCGGCAAGCGGGGTGCGCAGGTCGTGCGATATCGACGTCAGGAGCGCCGAGCGCAGTCGGTCCGCCTCGGCCGCCAGCCGCGCCCGGTCGACATCCGCCACCAGCTCGATCCGCTCGATGGCGAGCGCCGCCTGGTCGGCGAGCGAGTCGAACAGGCGCTGCTCCTCCGGCGTCAGAAGCGGTCCCTGCCCGTCATCGTCGAGGCCAACGACGCCGACCGCGGTGCGGCCGGTGCGCAGCGGCAGATAGAGCCGCCTGGCACCGGGCAGCGTATCGGCTCCGCGCCCGGCCGGGCGGTTGTGCTCCCAGGCCCAGCGCGCCGCGGCGATGTCGGCGTCGACCAGCGTGTCGTCCGGCGGATAGCCGGCGCGCACCGCGATGGTGCCGTTCTCCGGCAGCAGCACCACGACGCGGACCTTCAGCATCGAGGCGATCTGGTAGACGGTCGCCCACAGCACGTCCTCGAGCGTGCCGGCGCCGGCCAGCTTCCTGCTGAACAGATAGAGCCCCTCGGTGGTGCGGGCGCGCTGGCGCGCCGCCGCCGCCTGGCGCTGGACGCGCGCGGTCAGATTGCTGGCGATCACGGCCACGCAGAGGAAGAAGACGAAGGCGAGCGCGCTCTCCGGGTCGCCGATATCGAGCGTGTAGAGCGGCGGCAGGAAGAAGAAATTGAAGGCGAGCGCGGCGACCGCCGAGGTGAACAGCGCCGGCCACAGCCCGGCGGTGACGGCCGAAGTCAGCACCGCCATCAGGAACACCAGCGCCAGATTGCGCACGTCGAGCACGCGCAGCAGCAGCATGGCGAAGGCGAGCGCGACGCCGGTATAGGCGACGCCGAGCGCATAGGGCCGCAGCTTCAGCCGGGTCGGCGTCGCCAGCGCCACCTCGCGGGCCGGCGGCGCGTCGCGGTCATTGCCGGAGATGACGTGGACACTGATGTCGCCGGCGAGCCGGATCAGTTCGTGCGACACGGAGCCTTCGAACATCTCGCGCCAGCGCGGCTTCGCCGGCTTGCCGATGATGACGTGGGTGACGTTGTTCGCCATGGCGTGGCGGACGATGTCGCGGGCGACGTCCTGGCCGGGCAGCGTGATCGCCTCGCCGCCCAGCTGCTCGGCGAGGCGGAGCGTCGCCGCGATCCGATCCTTGCCGGCCTCCGGCAGGCCGGCCGAACGCGCCGTCTCGATGTGCAGCGCTGCCCAGGGCGCCCGCAGACGGTCCGCCTGCCGCCTTGCATAGCGCACCAGCGAGGCGCTGCGCGGCTGCTCGTCGATGCAGACGAGCACCCGGTCGCCGGCCGCCCACGGGCCGGAAATCGCGTGCGCCTGCATGTGGCTGACGAGCTGCTCGTCGACCCGCTGCGCCGTGCGCCTGAGCGCCAACTCGCGCAGCGCGGTCAGGTTGCCTGGCGAAAAATAGTTCTCGATCGCCCGCTTGGCGGTGCCGGCGAAATAGACCTTGCCCTCGTGCAGGCGCTTGATCAGGTCGTCCGGCGTCAGGTCGATCACCTCGACATCGTCGGCGCGGTCGATGATCGAATCCGGCACCGTCTCGCGCACCCGGATCCTGGTGATCTGGGCGACGACGTCGTTCAGGCTTTCGACATGCTGGATGTTGAGCGTGGTGTAGACGTCGATGCCGCGCGCCAGGATCTCCTCGACGTCGAGATAGCGCTTCGGATGGCGGCTGCCTTCGGCATTGGTGTGCGCCAGTTCGTCGACGAGAACCAGCGCCGGCCGCCGGGCGAGGATGGCGTCGAGGTCCATCTCCTCCAGCACCCGGCCGCGATAGTCGACGATTCTGCGCGGGACGACTTCAAAACCCTCGACCAGCGCCGCCGTCTCCTCGCGGCCATGCGTCTCGACCACGCCGATGACGACGTCGACGCCGTCGGCCTTGCGGGCGCGGCCGGACATCAGCATCTCGTAGGTCTTGCCGACGCCGGGCGCCGCGCCGAGGAAGATCTTCAGCCGGCCGCGCGTCTCGCGCGTCGCCCGCTCCAGCAGCGCGTCCGGCGATGGCCGGCCCGGTGCGTCTCGACTGTCGTCAGGCATCCAATCGTGACCTCTGTCCAAACGGCCGGAACCGGCGCCAGGGCGCAGGTTCCGGCACTTCCTGTCATTGCGCGCCGGCCGCGTCCAGCGCAAGGTTCAAGGCGAGCACGTTGACGACCGGCTCACCCAGGAAGCCGAGCTGCCGGTCCTCGACATGCGCCGTCACCAGCGCCTTCACCGTGACCTCGTCGAGCCCGCGCGCCTTGGCGACGCGCGGCACCTGGAAATAGGCCGCCTCCGGCGAGATGTCGGGGTCGAGGCCGCTGCCCGAGGTGGTGACGAGGTCGATCGGCACGGCGGCGCCGGGGTTCTCCGCCTTCAGCCTTTCCGCATCGGCCGTGATGCGTTCGATCAGGGCCGGATTGCTCGGGCCGAGATTGGAACCGCCGGACGCCGATGCGTCATAGCCCTTGCCGGCGGCCGAAGGACGGCCGTGGAAATAGCGGTCGGAGGCGAAGGCCTGGCCGATGAGCTCGGAGCCGACCACCTTGCCGTCGCGCTCGACCAGGCTGCCATTGGCCTGGCGCGGGAACAGCGCCTGGGCGATGCCGGTCATGCCGAGCGGATAGACCAGGCCTGTGATCACGGTGAGCGCGACGATCATGAAGATTGCGGGGCGAAGCTGTTTCAGCATGGGACTATCCTTCAGGCGAGGCCAAGGGCCGTGATGGCCATGTCGATGGCCTTGATGCCGGCGAACGGCACGATCAGGCCGCCGACGCCATAGATCAGCAGGTTGCGCGACAGCAGCGCGCCGGCGCCGACGGCCCGGTACTTGACGCCCCGGAGCGACAGCGGGATCAGGGCGACGATGATCAGCGCGTTGAAGATGATCGCCGACAGGATCGCGCTCTGCGGGGTCGAGAGGTTCATGACGTTGAGCGCGCCGAGCTGCGGGTAGAAGGCCAGGAACATCGCCGGGATGATGGCGAAATACTTGGCGACGTCGTTGGCGATCGAGAACGTCGTCAGCGCGCCGCGCGTCATCAGCAACTGCTTGCCGATCTCGACGATCTCGATGAGCTTGGTCGGATCGCTGTCGAGGTCGACCATGTTGCCGGCTTCTCGCGCCGCGACGGTACCCGTATTCATCGCCACGCCGACATCGGATTGCGCCAGCGCCGGGGCGTCGTTAGTGCCGTCGCCGCACATCGCCACCAGCTTGCCCTTGGCCTGCTCCTCGCGGATCAGCGCCAGCTTCATCTCCGGCGTCGCCTGGGCGAGGAAGTCGTCGACGCCGGCCTCGGCCGCGATCGCCGCCGCCGTCATCGGGTTGTCGCCGGTGATCATCACCGTGCGGATGCCCATGCGGCGGAGTTCGGCGAAGCGTTCCTGGATGCCGCCCTTGACGATGTCCTTCAGGTGGACGACGCCGAGCAGGCGGCCATCCTTGACCACGGCGAGCGGCGTGCCGCCCGCCTTGGCGATCTCGTCGGCGATCGCCTGCAGCTCGCGCACCGTGCCGGCGCCGGGCCGGTCGGCGGCGGTCGCGGAGCCGGCCTGGTCGACATATCGGAGCACCGCGTCGACGGCGCCCTTGCGGATAGAGGCGCCGTCGAAATCGACGCCGCTCATGCGGGTCTGCGCCGTGAACGGCACGAAGGTCGCGTGCAGGGTCTGCATGTCGCGGGCGCGGATGCCGTATTTCTCCTTGGCGAGCACGACGATCGAGCGGCCCTCCGGCGTCTCGTCGGCGAGCGAGGCGAGCTGCGCCGCGTCGGCCAGTTCCTGCTCGCTGACGCCGCGCACCGGGCGAAGCTCGGTCGCCTGGCGGTTGCCGAGCGTGATCGTGCCGGTCTTGTCGAGCAGCAGCGTGTCGACGTCGCCTGCCGCCTCGACGGCGCGGCCCGACATGGCGAGCACGTTGAAGCGCACCAGCCGGTCCATGCCGGCGATGCCGATCGCCGAAAGCAGCGCGCCGATAGTCGTCGGGATCAGCGTCACGAACAGAGCCACCAGCACGACGACCGGGATATAGCCGCCGGCATAGCTGGCGAAGCTCGGAATGGTGACGACGGCCAGCACGAAGATCAGCGTCATGCCGGCGAGCAGGATGTTGAGGGCGATCTCGTTCGGCGTCTTCTGCCGCTCGGCGCCCTCGACCAGAGCGATCATGCGATCGATGAAGGTCGAGCCGGCCGCGGCAGTGATGCGAACCCGGATCCAGTCCGACAGCACCTGCGTGCCGCCGGTAACGGCCGAGCGGTCGCCGCCGGATTCACGGATCACCGGCGCGGATTCGCCCGTGATCGCCGCCTCGTTGACCGAGGCGACGCCCTCGATGACCTCGCCATCGGAGGGAATGATGTCGCCGGCCTCGACCAGGACGACGTCTCCAACCTTCAGGCTGGTGCCGGGCACAAGCCGGAAATCGTCGCGGTCGCCGTCGGCAAGCAGCTTCGCCTGCGTCTCGGTGCGGGTGCGGCGGAGCGATTCCGCCTGCGCCTTGCCGCGCCCCTCGGCGACGGCCTCGGCGAAATTGGCGAACAGCACCGTGAACCACAGCCAGATGACGATCTGCAGCGAGAAGCCGAGATTGGCGCCGCCGGTGAGGAGGTCGCGCAGGAACAGGACGGTGGTCAGGGCCGAGACGACCGCGACGACGAACATCACCGGATTGCGCGCCAGGCTGCGCGGATCGAGCTTTTTGAACGCGCCGCCGATGGCGGGGACGAGGATGCGAGCGTCCAGGATGCTCGCGGATTTGGACTGGCTCATCAGAGACTCCAGCGTGAAACTCGGGTGACGGGCGGTCCGACCTTCAGGTCGCCGCGGCCAGCCGGATGAGAAGATCGACGGCCAGCACGAGGGCCGATATCGCCACGGTCAGGCCGAGGATGAGGGTCGACGCACGCGGCACAGGTCCCGCCTCTCCCCGCGCCGATCCGGCGCGGGGACGAAGGGTCGAGAGGGCGATATGCGGGCAGCCCAGCCAGGATCGGTAGCTCATGATCGCCTCACAGCCCCGGCGCCTGGACCATGGCGAGGTGCTCGACGATCGGGCCGAGCGCCAGCGCCGGGAAGAAGGTCAGGCCGCCGACGATCACGATGACGCCGACCAGAAGGCCGACGAAGAGCGGCCCGTGCGTCGGGAAGGTGCCCGCCGAAGCCGGCACCACCTTCTTCGTCACCAGCGAGCCGGCGATCGCCATGGCCGGGATGATGACCAGGAAGCGGCCCATCAGCATGGCGAGGCCGATGGTCAGGTTGTACCAGGGCGTGTTGCCGGACAGGCCGCCGAAGGCCGAGCCGTTGTTGGCGGCGGCCGAGGTATAGGCGTAGAGCACCTCGGAGAAGCCGTGCGGGCCGGGATTGGCGATCGACGACAGGCCGGTCGGCAGCACGATGGCGATCGCCGTGAAGCCGAGCATGGTCAGGGGCAGGCAAAGCACGGCGAGCATCGCCATCTTGACCTCCTTGGCCTCGATCTTCTTGCCGAGATATTCCGGCGTGCGGCCGACCATCAGCCCGGCGACGAAGATGGCGATGACGATGAAGAGCAGGATGCCGTAGAAGCCGGCGCCGACGCCGCCGACGATGATCTCGCCGAGCATCATGTTGATCATCGGGATCATGCCGCCGAGCGCCATGAAGCTGTCATGCATGGCGTTGACCGCGCCGCAGGAGGCGGCCGTCGTCACCACGGCGAACAGCGCCGACAGCACGATGCCGAAGCGGGTCTCCTTGCCCTCCATGTTGCCGCCGTCGATGCCGAGCGCATGCACGAGCGGATTGCCCTGCGCTTCCGCCCAGTAGCAGACGACCACGCCGGCCAGGAACAGCACGCCCATGGCGGCCAGGATAGCCCAGCCCTGCTTCTCGCTGCCGACCATGCGGCCGAAAACATTGGTCAGCGCCGCGCCGATGGCGAAGATCATCACCATGTGGATCAGGTTGACCAGCGCGGTCGGGTTCTCGAACGGATGCGCGGCGTTGGCGTTGAAGAAGCCGCCGCCGTTTGTGCCGAGATGCTTGATCATCATCTGCGAGGCGACCGGCCCCTGGGCGATCGTCTGCTGCGCGCCTTCCAGCGTGGTCGCGACGGTGTAGGGGTTCAGGTTCTGCGGCACGCCCTGCCAGACGAGCACCAGCGTGCCGACGACGCAGATCGGCAGCAGCACGTAGAGCGTGGCGCGGACGATATCGACCCAGAAATTGCCGAGCGTCCGCGCCGATTTCCGCGCGAAGGCGCGGATCAGCACGATGGCGATGGCGATTCCCGTCGCGGCCGAGACGAAGTTCTGCACGTTCATGCCCGCCATCTGCGTGAGATAGGACATCGTGCTTTCGCCGCCGTAGTTCTGCCAGTTGGTGTTGGTGACGAAGCTGGCGGCGGTGTTGAAGGCGAGCTCGGGCGGGACGGCGCCCATGCCGGCAGGGTTATAGGGCAGCGATCCCTGCACGCGCTGCAGGACGTAGAGCAGCAGGAAGCCCGCGAGATTGAACAGCAGCATGGCTCCCGCATAGGTCGTCCAGTGCTGCTCCTCTCGGTCGCTGGTGCCGGCGAGCCGGTAGAGCCCGCGCTCCAGCGGCCCGAAGATAAGGGACAGGATCGTGCGCTCGCCGTTGAAGACGCGGGTCATGTAGCCCCCGAGCGGCTTCACCAGCGCAAGGATGATCCCGCAGAAGACGAGGATCTGTATCCAACCGTTGACGGTCATGTGACGTGCTTTCCAGGAAAGGTGGCGCGGACGGGGATCGCCGTGGCGATCAGAACCGCTCCGGGCGCACCAGCGCGTAGGTCAGGTAAACGAGGAGGAACGCCGTCACGGCGCCGCCCAGAAGATAATCGACCAGCATGATCCGCCCCCGCCCTATAGTTTCTGGCATATTTCGATGTAGGCCCATGAAAAGGCGAAGAACAGAACGCCTATTCCGACGACGATGAAGTCCATTTGCATCACTCCTTGAAATCTGGGCGATCCAACGTTGCGAGTGTCGGCGACAAGACCGCGAATGAGATCGTTCGGCCCTGCGTCGAAGACGCGCCGTTCGCCGGATCCGATTGAAAATCTGCAGGGAATATGGCCCCGAACCGCATAGGCGTTCGAGAGAGGCCGGGAGGGAAAGATATAAAAATCCTATAGGAAAAGGACGCCGCTGCTGTCGCTCGCGGCCTGCCCCCGAGCCTTCCGCGCCGCCGCGCCGGGCAGTGCGGCCAAGGCCGTCGGGATCAGCGGGCGAGCCAGAACAGCAGCGTCGCCATGGCAGCGAAGAAGGCCATCACGGCGACCAGGCGCAGGACGACGCCGAGTTCTTCCGGATGCTTGCGCGCCATCGCCACGGCCCGGTAGCGGTCCCGGCTACTCCGGGCATAAGGCGATCCCGCGGCGGAAGCGCCGCGCCCGTCCCGGGCGGCGGCGGCGATGGCATCGAAGGGGCTGCGAAGCGGCATGGTTCCAATCCTTGTCCGGTCGGCACGCGGAAGCGCTTCGCGCCGAATGCGGCCGGGATGACCCGTACCGGAAATCGGCGGCGCGTCGCTGCGACACGGCAAGGTAGGCCGAGCCGTATAGGTTCTCGATGGAGAGAGCACAGCAACGGTATTAAAATATCATATTAAAAGTGATTCGCTTTTGGAAAATTACATCGATCCAGACGGATTCGACTTGAAATGGAGTGCATGTCTGCCTGATCACACCTTGGGAGAGGTGAAATCATGAAGTCAGGCGAACTCGGAAAGCTGGCCGCCGCGCTCGCGGCCAATCGGGCGCTCGGAATCGTGCAGGACATCCCGCTCGACGGGCTCGGCGACGCCGCCGAGGCGCGGGCGGTGCAGCGCGCCGCGCTCGAAGCCTTCTGCAGCGACCTCGACGGCTATGCGCTGGTCGGCGCCAACCCGGCCTGCCGCCGCAACCTCGGGCTCGAACGGCCGATCTTCGGGCCGATCGCCGACAGCGCGCATGGGCCGGATCGCGGCCTGTTCCCCCTGCCAAAGGGCATCCTCGGCGCGCAATGCGAGCTCGTCTTCCGGCTCGGGCGCGTCTTTCCCGCCGATGGCGAGGCGATCGACCGGGCGGCAGCCGCCGACGCGATCGTTGCCGTGCAGCCGGCGATCGGCCTGCTCGGCCGGCGCACGATCCATCCTCCCCGCAACGATCTCGGCGCCTTGGCCGATTTCGCGCTGCATGTCTTCACGCTGTGCGGTCCGCACGCCGCCGCGCCGGATCTCGCCGCCCTCGACCGCGTCCCCGTCGTGGCGCGGATCGACGGCCAGGAGGTCGCGCGCGCGACGGCGGCGGCGACCCTCGGCCATCCGCTCGACGCCGTCGCCTGGCTGGCCGGCGAGCTCGCCGCGCAGGGAGAGCGGCTCAATGCCGGCGATCTCGTCGCCACGGGGGCCTGCACGCCGATCCTGCAGGTGCTGCCGGGACAGCATCTGGAAGCCGATTTCGGCCCGCTCGGCCAGGCCCGCGCCGGCTTCCTCTGACCGTCAACCCCGCCTCCGACGCCATCGCTGCGGATCGCGGTTGAACATCCGGCAATCCGACGCCAATCTAGGGGAAACGGATCGACGGGAGGATTTCATGTCGCACAATCTGCAATTCTACATCGACGGCGCCTGGGTCGACCCGGTCGTGCCGAAAGTCATCGACGTGATCGACCCGTCGACCGAGGACGCCTTCGCGCAGATCTCGCTGGGCTCGAAGGCCGATGTCGACAAGGCGGTTGCCGCCGCCAAGCGCGCCTTCGCGACCTTCGGCTTCACCAAGCCGGCCGAGCGGCTCGAACTGCTGCGCAGCATCCTCAGCGTCTACAACAAGCGCGCCGACGACCTCGCCTATGCCGTCTCGCGCGAGATGGGGGCGCCGCTTCCGTTCGCGCTCGACAGCCAGATCGGCATCGGCCGCGCCCATCTCGAGAAGATCATCGAGGTGCTGAAGGACTTTCAGTTCCAGCACGCCAAGGGCACCTCGCTGGTGGTCAAGGAGCCGATCGGCGTCGTCGGCCTGATCACGCCGTGGAACTGGCCGCTGAACCAGATCACCTGCAAGGTCGGCCCCGCGCTTGCCGCCGGCTGCACCATGGTGCTGAAGCCGAGCGAGATCGCGCCGCTCGACGCCGTCATCTTCGCCGAGATCCTCGACGAGGCCGGCGTCCCGGCCGGCGTTTTCAACCTCGTCAATGGCGACGGCCCGACCGTCGGCGAGGCGCTTTCGAGCCATCCCGACATCGACATGATGTCGTTCACCGGCTCGACCCGCGCCGGCATCCTGGTGGCAAAGGCGGCCGCCGACACGGTGAAGCGCGTTGCGCAGGAACTGGGCGGCAAGTCGGCCAACATCCTGTTCCCGGACGTCGACTTCTCCGTCGCCGTGCCGAAGGGCGTCGCCAACTGCTTCGGCAATAGCGGCCAGTCCTGCAATGCGCCCACCCGCATGTTCGTGCCGCGCGAGCGCCAGGACGAAGTGATCGGCTATGCCCGCGCCGCCGCCGACAGCTTCGTCGTCGGCCCGGCCGATGCGCCGAACACCAAGCTGGGTCCGGTCGTCAGCCAGGTGCAGTACGACAAGATCCAGGGCCTGATCGAGAGCGGCATCGCCGAGGGCGCCACACTGGTCGCCGGCGGCCCGGGCCGCCCGGCCGATCTGAACCGCGGCTACTACATCCGCCCGACCGTCTTCGCCAACGTGACGCCGGACATGCGCATCGCCAAGGAAGAGATCTTCGGGCCGGTGCTCTCGATCCTGCCCTATGACAGCGTCGAGGAAGCGATCGAGGAGGCGAACAACACCGTCTACGGCCTCGCCGCCTACATCCAGTCGGCCGATCTGCAGACGGCGCGCGACGCCGCCACGAAGATGCGGGCCGGCGCCGTCCACATCAACTATCCGGCCTGGGATTCGAGCATCCCGTTCGGCGGCTACAAGCAGTCCGGCAATGGCCGCGAATATGCCGAATACGGCCTCGAGGACTTCCTGGAGATGAAGGGCATCCTCGGCTACGAGGCCGCCTGATTTTCGCGGCGGGAGGCGGCTCGACCGGCTCCCGCCCTTCCATCCGCGCGGCCCCGATCGCCCGAGCCACCGCCCGAGGCGCCATCGAAGCCGCTTGATCTGGATCAAGATCGGGCCCGGGCCGGTTTCTATCCTGATCGTCCGGCATGTTTCAGGATGAAGGCGCGCCTTTGAAGCTTTCCCGATCGTCGCTGTCCGGCGAGGACGTCATTCAGCTTGCGATCCGCCTCGGATTGCTCGCCCTCCTCCTTTACTGGACGCTGGTGCTGATCCAGCCCTTCATCCCGATCCTGACCTGGAGCGTCGTGCTCGCGGTCGCCTTCAATCCGCTCTACCGCGAACTCGCCCGGCTCCTCGGCGGACGGCGGAAACTCGCGGCGGTGATCCTGACCGCGATCGGCTTCGGGATCGTCATCGGCCCGGCCGCCTGGCTCGGCCTGAGCGCGGTGGACGGCTTCAGGGATCTATCGAACTGGGTCAGCTCGGGCGGCCTGGTCATCCCGTCGCCGCCCCAGAGCATCAAGGACTGGCCGCTGTTCGGGGTGCAACTCTATGAATGGTGGGACAAGGCCTCCGTCAACTTCAGCGCCATCCTGCAAGAAGTGCTGCCGAGCCTGAAGCCGATCGCCACCACGATCCTCGGCCTGGCCGGCGACGCCGGCCTCGCGACGCTCCAGTTCCTGGTCTCCGTGACGCTGGTCGGCTTCCTCCTGCTGCACGGACCGCAACTCGTCTCGGCGAGCCGGGATTTCCTGTTCAAGCTGGTCCCCGACCAGAGCGAGCATTTCGTCGAGCTGACCGGCGCCACCATCCGCGCGGTCTCGCAGGGCATCATCGGCGTCGCGATCATCCAGGCGCTCCTGGCCGGCATCGGCTTCAAGCTGGCGGGCCTGCCGGCCGCCGGCCTGCTCGCCTTCGCGGTTCTGCTGCTGTCGATCGTCCAGATCGGCGCCTTCCTCGTGCTTCTGCCCGTGTTCGTCTGGATCTGGATGACCAAGGACGTCACGACGGCGCTGCTGCTCACCATCTATCTCACCATCGTCGGGCTGCTCGACAACGTGCTGAAGCCGCTGATGATGGGGCGCGGCCTGACGACCCCGACGCTGGTCATCCTCATCGGCGTGATCGGCGGAACGCTGGCGCATGGCATGCTCGGCCTCTTCATCGGACCGGTCATCCTGGCGGTCGTCTGGGAGCTGACGGGGGCCTGGATCCGCTCCGGCCACGCGCGCCGGCAGAGATCCCAGGATGCCGAGCCCGACCAGGGGCCGCCATGACGATGGACTGCGGACCCTAGCGGTCAAGGCCGGCCAGTTGCCGCCGATCCAGCAGCGCGATCTGGCGCTGGTTGTGCCCGACGAAGCCGAGAATGCCGAGCTCGTGCAACCGCGACAGCACCCGGGACACGGTCTCCAGCGTCAGGCCGAGATAGTCGGCGATATCGCGCCGCGACATCGGCAGCACCATGACGCCGGCCGCCGTCAGCCGCTTGTCCATCTCGAGCAGGAAGGCGGCGACGCGCTCCTGCGAGGTCTTGCGGCCGAGCAGCAGCATGTGGTTCTCGGCGTGCCGTAGATTGTCCATCGTCATGCTGAGCAGGTTCCGCGCGACCAGCGCATCGTTCGCGGCGAGGCTGTCGAGGCTGTGCCGCTTGATCAGCCGCACGGTGGTATCGACGATCGCCTCGGTGGTAAACTGGTGCTCGCCGCCGCTTTCGAGTCCGAAAATGTCGCCGAGCAGGTGGAAGGCGCCGATCTGGCGTCGCCCGTCCGAAAGCAGCTTGTAGCTTCGCACTGCGCCGCTCTTGACCCGGTAGACATAGTCCGCCGGCTCTTTCTCGCCGTAGATCTCCATGCCCTTTCGATAGGTGAACTCGTTCAGGCTGACGACCGGGTTGGAGTCGCTCTCCATTCCCAGCACGCCGAGCGAACTCAGGCGAAACACCGGATCGGTGCTGGCGCGGACGAACATGGACCCACTCCCGAACTGGACATGGACACGACGTACTGACCTTCAGGCATATCGCCGATTTTCCACATTTGTCGATTGCAGCAAAGGGGAATTTGACGGCCCCGCCGGCGCGCGGCGCGCAGCGCAGCTTCCAGTCGGCTTCCGGGACTTGATCCAGATCAATCCGGCCCCGCCATGGGGGCTGCCAATGGGCGGAAGATCGGAACAGCCGGCATGCCGCGGAATTGTCGGGGCGACGGCGGAACGACGGCGACGGTCATGCAGATCCGCTCCTTGCTCCAGACAGGCTGGAAAGACCTCTTTCCCCCGGCCCGCTGGCTCGGCGCCTATCACGGCGCCTGGCTTCCGGTCGACCTCGTCGCGGGCGTGACGCTCGCCGCCTACGCGATTCCCGTGTCGCTCGCCTATGCGGCGCTGGCCGGGCTGCCGCCGCAGGTCGGCATATACGGCTACATGCTCGGCGGTATCGGCTACGCCCTGCTCGGCTCGTCGCGACAGCTGGCGGTCGGCCCGACATCGGCGATCTCGCTGATGATCGCCGGCTCCGTCGGCGCGCTGGCCGGCGGCGACGCCGCCCGCTACGCGGCGATCGCCAGCCTCGCCGCCTGCGCCGTCGCGCTGCTCTGCCTGATCGCCTGGCTCTTCCGGCTCAGCATCCTCGTCCGCCTGGTCAGCGACAGCATCCTCGTCGGCTTCAAGGCCGGCGCCGGGCTGACGATCATCATGAGCCAGCTGCCGAGCCTGTTCGGCATCGCCGGCGGTGGCCACAATTTCTTCGATCGCGCCATCCGCTTCGCCGGCGAACTCGGCGGAACGCAGTGGCTCGTCCTCCTCATCGGTCTCGCGGCGATGGCGCTCCTTCTCGCCGGCGAAAGGCTGCTGCCCGGCCGGCCGGTCGGCCTCACGGTGATGGCGGTCGCCATCGTCGTCGCCACGCTGTTCGGTTTGCCAGCGCTCGGCGTTCCGGTCACCGGCACGATCCCCGAGGGACTGCCGGCCATTGCTGTGCCGGCGTTCGGCCTGCTCGCGGCGGACGATCTCTTCCCGATCGCGGCCGGCTGCCTGCTGCTCGCCTATATCGAAGGCGTCTCGGCCGCCCGCGGCTTCGCCGCCAAGCACGGCTACAGCCTCGACGTGCGACGGGAGTTCCTGGGGCTCGGCGCCGCCAACCTCGCCGCGGCGTTCGGAGGCGCCTATCCCGTCGCCGGCGGCCTGTCGCAATCCGCCGTCAACGACAATGCCGGCGCGCGCACGCCGCTCGCCCTCGTCTTCTGCTCCGTGGCGCTCGCGCTATGCCTGCTCTTCTTCACCGGCTTGCTGACCAACCTGCCGAAGGCGGTTCTAGCCGCCATCGTCTTCACCGCCGTCTACAAGCTGGTCGACATCGCCTCGCTGGCGCGGATGTGGCAGGTGAGCCGGCTCGATTTCTATGCGGCGGCGATCGCCCTTTTCGCCGTGCTGCTGCTCGGGATCCTGCAGGGCGTGTTGCTGGCGGCGATCGCCTCGGTCCTGCTGCTCCTGGCGCGCGCGTCACGGCCCAACGTCGCCTTCCTCGGCCGGCTCCCCGGCTCCGGACGCTACGCCGACCGCGCCCGCCACGCCGATATCGAGGCGCTCGGCGGCATCATCGCCTTCCGGCCCGAGGCCTCGCTGCTCTACATCAATTCCGAGAAGGTGTTTTCGACAGTCGCGGGCTCACTCGACGACGCGAAGGACATCCGGGCTGTCGCCTGCGACCTCTCCGCCTCGCCCTATATCGACCTGGCCGGCGCGCGTATGCTGCTGGATCTCCAGGAGATGCTCGAAACCCGCCGCATCGCCTTCCACATCGTCGGCGCGCATGCGCAGGTGCGCGACCTGCTGCAGGCGGAGGGGCTGGCCGAGAAGACGGACAGCAGCGAATGGCCGCAGACGCTCGACGGCGTACTGGGGAAGGAGTGGCCGCGCCCTGCGCCGGCTGGCGAGCCGTGACCCCAGCGACCTGTGCCGGCCGTCAGTAGCGCTCCGCCACGAACTCCATGCCGCGCAGCGACTCCTGATCGTCGTAATGGCCCTTGCCGGAGCGCTTTGGCAGCTTGACCTCTTCCCGCTTCACGCGGGCATAGGGAATCCGCTCCAGGATATGCGCGATGCAGTTCAGCCGCGCCCGGCGCTTGTCGTCGGAGCGGACGATCCGCCACGGCGCATGCTCCGTGCTGGTCGCCGCGAACATCATGTCGCGCGCCCGCGAATATTCGTACCAGCGCCGGTAGGACTCCGTATCCATCGGGCTCAGCTTCCATTGCCGCAGCGGATCATGGATGCGCGCCTTGAAGCGGCGCTCCTGCTCCTCCATCCCGACCTCGAGCCAGAGCTTGATCAGGATAATGCCGCCATCGATGATGTATTTCTCGATCTGCGGGCAGAGCGACAGAAAGCGCTGGTGCTCATCGGGGCTGCAAAAGCCCATCACATATTCGACGCCGGCGCGGTTGTACCAGCTGCGATCGAAAATCACGATCTCGCCGCCGGCCGGGAAATTCTGCATGTAGCGCTGCATGAAGAGCTGCGTCCGCTCGCGATCCGACGGCGCCGGCAGCGCCACCACGCGGAAAACGCGCGAGCTGACCTTCTCGGTGATCGCCTTGATCGTGCCGCCCTTGCCGGCCGCGTCGCGCCCCTCGAACAGGATGATCACGCGCGCCCCGTATTCCTGCACCCATTGCTGCAAATGGCAGAGCTCGACCTGGAGCTTTTCCAGCTCCGCCTCATAGTCCCTGCGCTTCATCCGTCCGTCCGGCTCATCGCGTGCCATGATCGTCGTCCCCGGCTTCGCCGCCGGTCAGGCGGCGCCCTCAACCCTCAATTGCTCCAGGAGATCGTGATGGCGATGTCACCCGGCATGCCGCCGGGAAAATCGATGATCTGGTAGCGGATGTGATAGCCGCGCGGCTTCAGATAATCGGACCAGAGCTGGAAGATCTCCTTCGGAATACCGGTCAGGGTCTTCTCCCAACCCTCCTCCTGCTGGTTGATGGCGCGGCCATTATCCGTGCACATCGAATTGGGAAAGCGGTAGACCTGCACTTCCGTCAGGCCGTTGCGCACCGCGCGCTGGATCACCGTCGCGGCCAACTGGACCTTCTCATCCTCGGTCTTGCCGGAAGGCCGGCTCAGCTGCTCGACGAGCGCATTCTTCTCCGCCTGGGCTGCCGCGGCGAGGCTTGCATATTCCGCCGCCTTCTCGGCCTCCTTGCGGGCGGCTTCCTCACGGATATGCGCCGCGCTGGGGATGAGGTCGTCGATGCTTCCGGACATTTGCCACGCTCCTAGAAGGCCCGCACACTGTCCCGAATATTACGCTGAGGAAGGCCGCTCGCGCTTGATTCAGATCAAGGAAATCCAGCGCGCGATGCGTCCGGGCGGGTGTCCCGGCGGATGCGGATCCGCGTCCGCCGGGGCCTTGGCGGCGGATCAGCCGGCCGCGGTCTGTGGTCCGATAATCGCGGCGACCTCGGTCACCCGGTCGGCCGGAAAGCCGCCCTCGCGGGCATGCCGGTAGATGACGTCGGCGCTCTCCGCCTCATGGACGCAATAGATCTTGTCGCCGGCGACATAGCTCTGGACCCATTTGTAGGGCTCCCCCAGACCCGCCACCACGTCGCAGGACTTCGAGGAGATGCCCTTGAGCTCGTCCGCCGTCAGCTTGCTGGCGCCTGGAATCTCGCGCTCGATCACGAAGGTCTTCATGCTTTTCTCCTTCCGTTTGCAGGATGCGCCACGTTTCTGCAGCCATGCCGTTTGACGCGAAGCGGAAGCAGGCCGAAAACTGCCGCAACGGCATCCAACGCCTGGTCACACGGTCCGGTACGGCAATGCCGCGGGTCTAGACCCGGTCCGAGGCGGAAACCTCGCAGGAGCTCCCGATTGTGGCAGGACGGATAAGACTGCTCGGCAGGCCGGCCATCTTCAATGAGGCCGGCGAAAGCCAGGCCGTGCGCGGCCACCAGGCGTGGGCGGTGCTGGCGCGCGTCGTGCTGGCGCCGCGCCCGCTCGAACGGCGGACGCTTGCGGCGGAGCTCTTCGCCGAAAGCAGCGATCCGCTCGGGGCGCTGCGCTGGTGCCTCGCGGCGCTCCGCAAGGCGCTCGACAGCGCCGACAGCCTCGTCGGCGACCCGATCGAACTGCGGCTGCCGCCGGAGACCGAAGTCGATTTGTGGCATCTCGACCGCGACACGCTTCCAATCGCCGATATGGAGCCGCTCTTGGCGGGAACCGAACCGCAAAGCAGCCCCGAATTCGCGACCTGGCTGCTCGTCGAGCGCGAGCGGATCCGGGCCGTAATCGACGGAAGGATCCGGCGCGAGACCATGCAGGCACTCGCCGTCGGCGACTACGCGCGCGCCATCCGCCTGGCCGAAACGGCCGTCGGCCGCGATGGCTATGACGAAAGTGCCCACATCCTGCTCGTCAAGGCGCTTGCGCTTGCGGGGCGGACGGAGGCGGCGCTGGCCCATGTCGAGGCGACCGAGCGCCTGTTCGACGACGAGCTGGGCGCGGCGCCGTCACTGGCCCTGCGCAGCGCCGCCCGGCTGTCGGTCGCGGCGCCGCCGGGCGGCGTCTCGCTCGAGGCGCATGTGAAATCGATGATCCGCTCCGGCACGGCGGCGCTTGGCGCCGGGGCGACGGATGCCGGCATCGAGACGCTGCGCCAGGCTGTCGCCCGGGCCGAGAAAGCAGGCGATCCGCGCCTCCAGGCCGAGGCGCTGCTGGAACTCGGCAAGGGCCTCGTCCATTCGGTGCGCGGCTTCGACGACGAGGGCTCCGTGCTGTTGCAGCAAGGCGTCGAGATCGCCCGGTCGCAAGGCTATGCACGCATCGCCGCCGCCGGCTATCGCGAACTCGGCTATGTCGAGGCCCTCGCCGGCCGCCGACCCGGCGCCGACGCGCATCTGCGCGACGCGCTGCACTTCGCCGAGGACGGCAGCGACCTGGCCGGAATCCATGCCGTCATCGCCTTCAACCTGGTCGACTGGGGGCAGTTCACGCGCGGCCTGGAACACTATGAGACGGCGCTGGAGCACGCGCGCAGCTCCGGCAACCGGCGCAGCGAGATCTGGTCGCTCGGCCTCGGCGCCTGGGGCCCGCTCGCCGCCGACCGCCTCGACGAGGCCGAGGCATGGCTGCGCGACTGCCTCGAGCGGATCGACACGCTGCACTGGGTCGCCTTCCGCCCCTGGCCGATCGCCCTGCTCGGCGAGGCGCGGCTTCGCCAGCAAGACAAGCCAGCGCCGCTGCGCGCCGCCCTCGAGGAAGGCTTCGCCCTCAGCTGCCAGCTGCGCGACCCGTGCTGGGAGGCGGCGAATGCGCGCTCGCTTGCCCTGACCTACATGGCCGAACGCGAATTCGTGGCGGCGTCGCAATGGCTGGAAGAGGCCGACCGGCGCTGCATCCGTGTGACGGACCCCTATGTCGCGCTGCGGGTGGAGATCGTCGCGGCCCGGGTCGAGATGAGCCGCAGGCTCGACATTCCCGAGGTGGCGGCCGCGTTGACGCGGGAATGGATCAGCCTCGCCGCCCGTGCCCACATGGACCACCACCTCCAGCGCGCCACAGCCCTGCTGGCGACGAACGCCGCTGGGGAATCGAGCCCACCAGAAGCACGGAACGGCTGAAGCGCGGGCTGACCAAACAGCGTCCGTGCGGCGATATCGTCCGGAAAGAGAAAATTGGCGCACCCGAAGGGATTCGAACCCCTGGCCTCTGCCTTCGGAGGGCAGAAATAACGTACACAAGCGAACGCCAGCAAACACATCTGCCATTGAAATCATTATATTTTTGGCAATGACTGCACATTGACGTTCACCGATGTTTTCCGTATTTTTTCCGTACGAACTTGAGCAGAGGTGTCCTATTGGCGATCGACTTGAGCAAGGTCGGGAGGCGGGGGGAGCTAAAGCCCCAGCGTGAACCGCATTGGCAGCGACTCCGGGCAGGGGCTTTTCTCGGTTTCCGTCCGTCGCAACGTGGCGGTCCAGGCACGTGGATTGCGCGCACCTATGATCCCGATGCGGGCAAGTACAAAATGAGGTCGCTGGGCGATTTTGGTGCGCTGCCAGGAAACGAGCAGTTTGCCGCCGCAAAGAAAGAGGCGGAGGCGTTCGCCGACCAAGTCGAGTCTGGCGGCATCGCCAAGGCCAGAGTGAAGATCGTGACCGTGAAGGATGCGTGCGAGGACTATGCCAAAACGCATGCCAACGAAGCTGATCGCCTGAAGCGCACAGTCTATGGCGACCCGATTGCTCACGTGAGGCTCGACAAACTCCGCAAGCACCACCTCGATGCGTGGCGCGCTAGGATTGAGGCCGTCCCAGCCTTGGTGAGTCGGCGCAAGGAGGGCAAAAAGGTAACGCGCGCTCGGGCACCATCCACGGTTAACCGCGATCTTGTGCCACTCCGCGCGGCACTCTCCAAGCATCTTGCACACGGTACTCCAAACACACCCGCCGCGTGGCAAGAAGCGCTGAAGCCATTCAAGAACGCAGACCGTCAACGGACACTGTATCTCGACATCGGCGAGCGTCGCAGACTGTTGGACAAGATCGAGGCCGAGGCCATGCCATTCGTGAAGGCGATTGCCATGATGCCTCTTCGCCCTGGGGCCGTGGCGGGCCTCAACGCCTGTGACTTCGACAAGCGCACGCGAGAATTGACCATCGGAAAGGACAAGACGGGCAAGCCGCGTCGCATTGCCGTGCCCTTTGCATTGGCCGAGTTCCTCGCCGAGCAAATCAGAAATAAGCTGCCATTGAGCCCCATGTTCATGCGAGGAAACGGCAAGCGCTGGACCAAGAATGATTGGAACGATCCAATCCGTCAGGCCGCGATTGGCGCCGATCTCAACCCTGCTGTAACAGCCTATGTATTCCGTCACTCCGTGTTAACGGACCTAGTGGACAGCGGCCTCCCGATCCTGACAGTCGCACAACTGAGCGACACCAGCGTGGAGATGATCGAAAGACACTATGGACACTTGAACAAATCTGCCGCCGAGCAGGCGTTGGCAGCACTGGCTCTGTAGCCGCCGATCCCTGCCTACGAAAGCGAGAAGACGGGTTTGCCGTGGCGTCGCCTCACGGAAATTCTGAACCCTCCGCCATTCGCTATTCTCTCGCACCAAGATATTGAAATCGCGCGTGATGGTCGTTGCTGACAACAGCCTCTCCATCGTTGCCCACTCAGAGCGATCCGCGTTTGGTCTCGTCCATAACGATCTTCACGGACACCAATACCCCGAATGCAGGGGCTGGTTCGGACGAATCTGACGGTACGGGACGAGCAGGAGCTTCGCATGATGTATCGTCGCCATCCACGGAAGAAGTGTTCAGCTGGTCTCGACATTCTGCCTCCCTTCTAGGTCTTCCGGCCCCCACCCTCAATCCAACCTTTCCTGTAGGCGGGTTTGGCACTGCATTGCCCCCACGCAGGGGCGCATGCAATAATTCGGTCGTCGCAGTTCGGCTTGATCACTGGATGCGATGCGCAATCGCGCGAAGACACGGGTCCCCGCTATGTCGGGCGGCCTACCGAATACAATACCCTTTGGGAAACAGGTGGGGCGTGCAACCCCGTGTCTGCGCGTGATCAACCGCCCGGCGCCAGCCGGGCTTTGGCATGGGGAAAGACATGGATGAACAATCACTCCGCTTTGCTATCGGCATGGCCGCATTTTCGCTGCCGAGCCTGATCGTGACGTTCTTTATCGCATGGCTCTCGTCACTCGTTCTCCCAAAGCCGAGAGCCAGCTGGAAGCACTGCCTTGCTGCATTTCTGCTTGCTTGGATCGTTGTGGTGCTACTCTCCCCATGGCTTGAGTTGAGCTACATGGTGAGTGGTCCGCTGTGGAAACTCTACGGCTTCCAGCTAGGAGCAGCGTTTCTGCTTCTTGGTCTCCTACCCCGCTGGCGGTCCGGCCGGTCAGGCGACCATACAGTGTGAGCAGCTACTGACACCACTTGCGAGGCTCGCGGCCCAAAGACGGCGGCGAGCCTTCGCATCGGACCTACACCAGTATCACCGTTGTTCAACCCGCCCACCTCCTAGCTACCGGTGGCGGCGGTAGTGCTCGGCGTGCCTCCTAGACTAGGTCGACTACACCAGCGGAGACGAACCAATACCTTTCCGTCGAGCTTAGCGCCAAGGCGCCCAGCCGATCGGCATGCCTCGTCTCGCCGGACCGGGCTGCACCGGGGGAAAGAGTCTTCGATGCCTATCGAGGACCGTTCTCGAATTTTGGGCACTAAATATCCCGGGTGACAAGCAGCCACATTCGGATGAGTCTTGCAAAACGAAGCGCCGCTGATGTGTGACCAGCGGCGCCAACTCCATAAATCTGGCGGAAAGGCTTGGCTCGATCTAGCGCCGATAGACCAATGGCCCAGCCAACCCCACGAGCAAAAGACCTGCAGCGATGATCGCAAAACCCACGCCGATATTGGAATGCTGGGCAATGAAGCCAATTGCGGCCGGTCCAAGCAGGATGACCGGCATAAATTCTGAGGCCACCAAGGCAAAGCACAAGAGGCTGAGACAGAAGACGGTGCTCCAGCTGGATCCAGTTGGCGCACGCGTGCCGGTTCCCGAGGTTGCAGGGAAGTCCATGAACTGATCTTTCAATTGGGATTGCGGCGCGAATGCTCGCTGCCAGCGAACGGGAAACTTAAGCCGTCGAGTGTGGGGTGACTTTGCAAAATATCCGCATGGACTTATGGCGTATTGCTCATAATCCGGGCTCTGCTTGGCGCTTTCGGGCGAATATTATGCCGGAATCTCCATAAGCGCATACGGGATTGTGGATCTAATCGCATCTCCGGTTGCGTCCTACTTCATGGCCATCATCAACCATGAGGTAAAAGTCATGAGCGACTAGAACCAAAACGACACGACGGCAGGCGCAAACCGCCGCGACCTCCTTAAAATGGCTGGGATCGGCGCGACAGCGCTCGGCCTGGCCTCTGTTTCCGGAACATCCGCTTCCGCTCAGCCCTCTTCGGAATGGGACAAAGTCTTCCCGCGCAATGACGCCATCGGCCATGAGAAGGTCAGCTTCACCAATCGCTACGGGGTCACACTGGTCGGCGACCTCTATACGCCAGAGGGCGCAGCCGCCCGTGGGATGCCCGCGATTGCGGTGTGCGGTCCTTTTGGTGCCGTCAAGGAGCAGTCTTCGGGTCTCTATGCCCAGACGATGGCCGAGCGTGGCTTCATCGCCTTGGCCTTTGACCCGTCCTATACTGGCGAAAGCGGTGGCGAAGTCCGCAAGGTGGCATCGCCGGACATCAATACCGAGGACTTCAGTGCTGCCGTCGATTTCCTCGGTCTGCACCCGGCCGTCGACCGCGAGCGCATCGGCATTATCGGTATTTGCGGCTTTGCCGGCATGGCCCTGAATGCCGTGGCCGCTGACAAGCGCGTCAAGGCCGTGGCCACGACCAGCATGTATGACATGTCCCGTGTGAATGCCCGTGGCTACTACGACGCCATGACGCTTGAGCAGCGCACCGCCCTGCTGACGGATCTCAGCCGTCAGCGCTGGGCCGATGCCGAAGCCGGTACTGCCGCCCTGGCGGGTGGTGTTCCCGAAACTCTCGACGGGATCGATGACCCGGTCGTCCAGATGTACTGGCACTACTATCGGACCAAGCGGGGCTTTCACGAGCGCTCGGTGAACTCGACGACGGGTTGGGCAAGGACCAGTGCCCTCTCGCTGATGAACATGCCGATCCTGACCTACATCAAGGAAATCTCCCCACGTCCGATGCTGGTCATCGCCGGCGAGAAAGCCCATTCGCGCTACTTCACCGAAGATGCCTACAAGGCAGCGGCCGAGCCGAAGGAGATCATGATCATCCCAGACGCAGACCACGTCGACCTATACGACCAGATGGACAAGATCCCCTTCGATCGCCTGCAGTCGTTCTTCGGAGAGCACCTCAGCGCCTAATTCCAAGACACGATGCGCCCTAGCGGGGCGCATCCCCCTTTGGAGAGAGAACTGAAATGATCAAGGATAAAGTAGTCATCATCACCGGCGCATCCTCGGGCATCGGCGAGGCCTCAGCCAAGTCACTCGCCGCCAAGGGCGCCAAGGTCGTGCTCGGCGCGCGCCGGACTGATAACCTCAAGCGGATCGCCGCCGATATCGAACGCGCTGGCGGCTATGCCGTCTTCCAGGAACTGGACGTCACCAAGCAGTCGGACAACGACGAGATCGTCGAGTTGGCCAAGGCCACCTACGGTCGCGTGGACGTCATCTTTCTAAATGCCGGAGTCATGCCAAATGCCATGCTCTCGGCGATGAAGACCGACGAATGGCACCAGATGGTCGACGTCAACATCAAAGGCGTCCTCAACGGTGTTGCCGCAGTCTTGCCAACCTTCACGGCGCAGAAATCCGGCCATGTGATTACCACCTCTTCCGTGGCCGGCCTGAAGGCCTATCCGGGTGGCGCCGTCTATGGCGGCACCAAGTGGTTCGTGCGTGACTTCATGGAAGTGCTGCGCATGGAGTCTGCGATGGAAGGAACGAACATCCGCGCCACGACCATCTATCCTGCGGCCATCAACACCGAGTTGCTCACCACCATCTCGGACCACGCTGTCGCCGATACGATGCAGGGCATCTACGACAAATATGGCATCTCTGCCGAGCGCATCGCTTCCGTAGTGGACTTTGCGATCGACCAGCCCGAAGACACTGTCATCAATGAGTTCACCGTCGGCCCCGCCAACCAGCCCTGGTAAACCCTGACCAATGGTATGGGAGGGAGAGCGGATTGGGCCGCTCTCCCTTTCCGACAAATGGCCTTGATCGCGCTGGTCCCCCGAGGGGTGAATCGCAACAATGGCTGCTGTTTCCAGCCAACGTCGTGAAGGCTGACTGTCCGCCTTCCACCCCAAGACTGACAGACAGGCAGTATAGCCTGCACATCGAAGCGGTCATCCGCGATGAGACGGATAACCGCTTGAATTCAGATTTCGGTTCGCTCCGCCAGGAGCAGCGCATCCTCGACGTCGACACCAAGGTATCGGACCGTGTTCTCTATCTTGGAGTGGCCGAGCAATATCTGGATCGCACGGATATTACCCGTCGCCCTGTAGATCATGGATGCCTTCGTGCGGCGAAGTGAGTGAGTTCCGTATTCCTCAGGGTGCAGACCGATCGCAGTCACCCACTCGTCAACGAGGCGTGCATACTGCCTCGTACTCATGTGCTTTGCGTGATCGACTCGGCTCGGGAATACATAGTCATCGACTGAGCCGCCTCGCCGTTCCAGCCAGGCCAAGAGGCTGGCTCTCACGTCGCTTGTGATCTCGAATTGGACGGGACGACCCGTCTTCTGCTGAATGACAATAGCCCGGGTTCTGATTTCCGATCCTGCGACGACGTCACGGATCGTGATTTTGACTAGGTCGCAGCCGCGGAGCTTGCTGTCTATCGCAAGATCGAACAGAGCGCGGTCACGAATGCGGCGCTCACGATCAAGAAAGAATCGAACGGCCCAAATCTGCTTCTGCGTGAGCGGACGTTTCGTCCCCACTTTCTTGCCAGCGTTCCACGCTGCGCGCTCGCGGCTGGCATCATCATATTGAGAATGGCCCATGTGAGTTCTCCTCGGCCTTGATTGGCCGAGTATGAAACGCACGACTCACAACCGTTCGGGGGCCGGGAGCGGAATGGCGGCTGTCTAGCATCCGCCCAAGAGAAGCTGACATCGCAGTTTAGGCGTCGCCGATATACGCAGCGGGCTCGGTAGGTGACCATCCACTCTTGGCCACCCAATTATGATAGCTCTTGTTCGGCGAGCTATTGCCCGGTGTCGGGTCTCGACCCGTGTTGGTCCATGGCGCTTATTTACCTTAGCGAGGACGTCTGACCAAAGCGGCTAACTAGCTCCGTGTTCGTTGGCACAACTCAAAGCCAGATCTTGAAGTCATGCGTGAGAGGGTGACCCGAAGATCTACTTGTGCGCACCATAGCCCGTTGCCAACGCAAATGCCGCTGACTCGCGTATTGCCAAACTCAGCGCTGGCAACCCACTCGGGAAACTGCGTGGACAACGGCCCCAGAAATGGATCCCTCAGTGTGGGAGGATAAAGTCCGGCCAAAGAGACTCGTCGGGGAGCAAGGAGACCGGTATCCATGTCGCGGACTGCGGATGCTCTGACGCGGATAGCGCTATGAGTGCCGCATCGCCAGCCGTCAGGCTGTCTTCGACGCGCGTAAGGCCGGTGCCGCGGGTCACGACGATGCTCGCTCCGCCGCCTTTGATGGCAATGCGCGTCACGTTGGACCCGAGCTCCGTAGCAATGAGATCGGGACGACTGGAGGGGCGCGGATCAGCATCGTCACTAGCCCCTCTCCCGGACAAAATGGCTTGATAGAGTTCGAGAAGCTCCGGTCCCTCGCTCTCCTGTGGCCAGAGCACGGCATCGGCAATTCCGCGCTTGCGGGTCATCAGCCGCTGCAGCAGGCAATCGAAGGAGTTCGGGCCGAGGCGTGGGTGTACGGCAAGCGGGATATGGATTGTAACCGGCTTGCCCTGACCGATGCGATGGGTGCGATCATTGCACTGCTCCTCCACCGCCGGGTTCCACCAGCGCGTCAGGTGGATGACGTGATTGGCCGCCGTCAGGGTAAGTCCGGTGCCAGCCGCACGCGGCCCCATCACGAGCACATCGAAGCCCTGGTCATCGATCAGATGCCGCTGAAACCGATCCGTAATGTCCTTTCGCAGGTCTATGGACGTGTCACCGTTGATGACGGGAACCCGCTCCAGCCCGAACTCGATCTTGATGAGTTCAGCGAACCAAGCCTGAACATCACGGTTTTCGAGGAAGACCAGCGCGCGCTCACGGCGCGATTTGATGTGCGCCAGAATATCCATCGCTGCGGCGAGACGAGCCGATGCCGCCGTGAAGGTCTCCGGCACCTCTCCCTCGACGAGGCCGGGATGAAGCGAGGTGCGGCGAATATGGTGCAGGAGCGCGAACATGCCGCCGCCCTTGCCGCGGATCTCGTCATACCGGATCGCCTGTACCTCGGGCATGATGCGTGGGTGAAGGATGCGAACCTTGGGCGGCAGGTCGGAGGCAGCGTCCTTCTTTAGCCGGCGCAGGACGAGCGGGGAACGACCGAATTGACCCGAGAAAAGCGCGGCATGGAGTTGTTTCATGCGCTCTTCCCTCGGCTCGTCGAAAACCCGCCGAAATTCGGCGAGCGGGCCGAGTGCCAGCGGGAAGAGCTGATCCATGATCGCCCAGATGTCGCGGGTGGCGTTCTCCACCGGCGTCCCGGTGAGGCCGATGCGGAAATCGGCAAGGACCGCCCGAGCCGCCTCCGAGCGCATGGCGAACGGGTTCTTCAGGTTCTGGATCTCGTCGAACACGGCGACAGCGAAACGCGTCTGCGAGAAGGAGACGGCATAATTGGCGACCGTCTGGTAGGTGGCAATCACGAGACAGGGCGTATTCTCGATCGGGGAGAGGTCAAGCCGGGCCACGCCGTCGTCGATGTCCCGACCACGATGCGCCCGGCTCTTCCATCGCTGGAGGCCTTGGCCGTAGAGCCGGACCGGCTCGCCCCAGAAATCCGGATCGACATGGGTTGCACATTCCGCCTCCCAGTTTCGCAACAGGGAGGTCGGCGCGACGATGAGGAAGGGCTGGGAGGGCATGGCGCCCTCAATCATCCTCTGACGCAGCCAGGTGAGGAAGCTCAATGTCTGCAGGGTCTTGCCGAGGCCCTGCTCATCCGCGTTCAAGATGCCGGGCAATCCGGCCGTCCATGCCTCCACCTGCCATTCGAAGGCCTGAACCTGATAAGGACGAAGCGTGGTCGAGACTTGCGGCGGGAGGCTGAACGCCTCGATCGGCCGGCGCGGGGTGATCTTGGCCCCGAAATCATTGTCCCAGAAATTGCTGTGCGTGAGCGGCAGAAACACCGTCTGGGGGTCACCCGGCGCGGGGGCATCCTTGCGGTTGCGCAGCATCTCCAGCCGCCGCGCCAACGCCTCGATCACCTCGGCGATGGCGGGGATCGGGCCTACCCGGTGCGGCACGATGTCCAGGCTCGCGGCTCTCGCCTCGACGAGGGCGCGCAGCAGGGGCTCGACCTCCTCATCGAGCAGCATGCCGAGCCGCTCGCCGAGTTCCTCGGTCATCGTGGCCGGTAGCCAGTTGGTGCCTGAGCCGTCCATCATGGCGGGAGCGGGGCGCGCCCATTCCGCGATGGCGATGACCCGTGACGTCCATGTGGAGGTCTCGGTCCACGCGCCGGATACGGCCCGCTCCAGCGCCTCCTGATAGCCGGCAGGGCTCATCAACTCGTTCAGTCGGCCGTCATCTCGTGCCTGTCGTTCGACGGCTTCAGTGATGACACGCTCGGCATCGCGAATGAAGGCGCGGCGGCCCTCTGCGTCCTGCCGGCCGGCAGCGGCAATCGCTTCCACCACCGGCATGGCCGAGCGATCCAAAATAAGGAATTTCGTCGCCCCGATCCGGTAGGCCGGCTGGGCTCCGCGCGCCATGGCCTGCCGCTGGAATTCAGCCAGTTCCCCGGCCTGCACGGCGGAATGCGCCGCCTCGACGGGAGAGTCTGTTGCCAGGCTGGCGCCGACAAAAGGAAGCGGCACGAATTGGCTATCGTCCGCATCGTCGACATCGAGACCGACCCGATCGCAAGTGACGATCTCGATCTGACCGAGCGCACCCTCAAGACCCATCGGCACATTCCCGGCATCCTCAACGCCTAGTGCGCGACGGAATGCGCCGAGCGCCAGCCAATGGGCCTGCAGCGAGGCACCCGGGTCGAAGCCCTCCGCAATCTCGATCGCCTCGAAGATCGGCGCCGCGATCCTGAGCAAGCCGGTATCATCACGGAGGAAGGCTCCAGTCCTCTGCAGGGGCACGCGGCGGCCGCCCTTTTCCCACCACCAGTCGATGCGGAAATCCGAACTTCCGAGGGATCCGCGCATCGCTGCCTTGAAGGCATAGCTCGTATTCAGCCCCGGCAAGCCGAGTGTCCGCGCTGAGCCACTGTCCAGCGCGGCGACGAGACGATGCGACAAGCGGATGCGCTCGCCCTCGATCGCATGTTCGCGTCGGTCGCGATCGAGCACGCGCAGCCGCGCCAGAGCCATGGCCACCGACCGTTCCTCGCGCGGAAGGGCGTCGAGGTCATACTGCCGCCGCGACCCGAGAAAGGACAGCAGACCACGCTTCGGCTGCACGACGGACAGGATGCAGCCCTCCGCATCAGGGAGGCATGTGAAGCTCAGGCTCATCGTATCTTCTCGCGGACCCAGTTCATCCAGTTGCCGACGTGCCGTCGCGCATCGGGGTGAGGATCGGGCAACATGAAATTATCGACGTCATATCGGAGCTGGTATAGCGCAAGCGGCATGTTTTCACGGTGGTGGAAGACATGCACACGGAAGTTGTGCGAACCCTCGACCACGATGTGCGGTCCAACCCGCATGATCAGCAATGACGTGTTCTTGCGCGAGAGCTGCCGGCCATAGGCCGAATAGGTGAGGTCGCCCGTCGTTCGCGCGAGTTGGTCCGCGATGGCCTGCGCGTCGGTGCCATAGGAGGGCCACGCCTCGTCGATCCGTCCTTCTTCATAGAGCCCCATCCAGAACCGCCGCCGGGCGGGCCACTGGTCACCCGCCTCCAGCTTTTCTTCCGAACGCGACACGACGTCGAGGAAGGCTTCCATGCGCTGGCCGGCCAGCCAGCGCAGCATGGTCCGTTTGCCGTCCTCCCCCACCTGCGCCCAGAAATGTTCGTTTTCGCGACGGGGATCGCCGCGATTCCGGATAAGCTCATCGAGCAGAAGCGTGCGAAGCGGCTTCGGGGGCATGGTATTGGCCCACGGACGCAGGAGACGCGCAACCACCGCTGTCGCCCGATCCCCCTCCAGCTTGGGAACGCCGGGCGGGTGTATCCAGGCCAGCATCCTCCTGATCGTCGTCTCGTCCCTGGGTTCCGGCAGCGCTGCCAGCCAGGCGCCGTGAACCTCCGACATGAAGCCCGGACCGTGAGGGGTGACGATGCCGCGTTCGATGACGGCACGATAGGGAGCGGACTGTACGGCCAGCCAGCGGCCGAGGCGGACAGCTCCCTCATTGGTATCGAGGCTCTCAGGGGTGGCTCGAAACACGATCTGCCAGGATTTCGGCAGCCAGGCCGCGCGGTCCTGAATGATATGGGCAAGCTCCGCGGTCCGGGCGTTTTGCGTGACCCACCCGATAAAATAGCCGTCACACAGTGCGCCGAGTAGGGACCGACGCGTGCTGCGGCCAAGCTCGCGCAGGAGAAAGTCCTCCACATCCGCCGCGACACGAACAAGGCGGCTCGCCCAGGCCCGCACGACCTGCGCGATCTCCCCTTCGGTCAGCCGGCTCCAATCCCACTGCCGGATCGCCTGCGTCAACCGGTCGACGAGCACATCGAGGGCGTCCGGCTTCACCGGCCGCCGGTCGCCGAAACGCTGCCGGATGCGCTCTGCCGCCTTCACCAGCCGTTCGGGCAAGCCCGGCGAGGACGGTGCGGAGGGCAAGCGTGCAAGGCGGTCGATGAGGCTCATGGGCAGGCCTATGGCACGGGACCGGCAACAAGGAGTTGCCTCAGACGGGGCAGATCCTCGATCCGCTGCGGCACGAACTGCTCCTCCGGCGGCGCGAACATGATGAAGCGCAGGTCGATGCGGCGATTGGCATCGCGAGAGAGGTCGGAGTCATTGTCACGGATTGGCCGCCCCTTGCCATATCCCGCAACCGAGACGATGGGCTGATTCCTGAGGTTGCGGAAACCGAGCAGGTCCGGGCTTGCCGTCACCATGATGGCATAGATGGAGGTTCCCCGTCGCGAGCTGAGGTCCATGTTCAGGACATCCGTACCGGTGCTGTCGGTATGACCTTCGACCTGGAGAGCGTCGATCAAGGCGACCGCCGGATTGCAGGCGGACGTAAGTGTCGAGCGTTCGCCCAGCGAGAAACACCGGAGCTCGTCCCTCAGGATTCCGGCGATAATCTCCATCTTGCGGCGGCCCGTTACGCTCGGCGCGTCGCTGCCCGATCCGAACAGACCGTCGCCCTTGAATTCGAGGGCATCGCCGTTGCGGCTGATGGAGACGTCGATGGAGGTATCGGCCGCCTTGATGCGCTTCTGGATACGGTCGAGCATCTTGCCGCGCAGTTCGGCGGACTGGAAATTGTATCGCTCGATCGGGTTGCCATCCTGCGCGCTCACCAGGCGCCGAAGCCGCTGGTTTTCCGCCTCCAACGCCTGCACCTGCTTTTCCAATTCCGTGAGCTTGCTGGCCTGTATCTCAAAGCGTTCGCGCGACTTAGGAGCGATCTGGGTGGCGAAGAAGGCGAGCAGGATGATGATGATGAACAGGAAGCTCACCATCAGGTCGGTCATCGAGACGAAGGCGGATTCCTCCTCCTCCTCGGCCCGCCGCGGGCGCCGCGCGGCCCTCATGCCGTCAATCGTCCTCGCGGCGGATCGCTCTCGGGCACGAAAGTGCGGGCGTTATCGATGACAGCCTGCAGCACCTGAAGTGCGTCGGCATAGCGGTCGTGCACGCCATCGCTGTGCTGCCGCAGCTCGCCTAGAGTGCGCTGGACTTGTTCCACGTAAGTCGAAAACGCCTTCTCCAGCTGGCCATCATAGGCTTTGGCACGGGTCTCGAACGTGCGGATCAGTTCCTCGATCGACTGGGCGGAGGCAACCACGATTGTCCGTTCCGCATCGATTGCCCCCTTCGCCGCATCGACGAGGCTTCGTGTTCCGTCAGCCATCGCGCGGGCCTGGTCCGCGGTCGCGCGGGCACTTTCTAGAACAGGAGTGGACGCTTCGTTCATGCTGTCAGCCGAGGCCGCCAATTGTCCCGCCGCAGCCTCGACACGCTGGATGAGCATATCGAGGCTCAAAGCCGAACGATCAAGCGTTGCGCGGAACTGCTCGGATGTCGCGCCAAGGGCGGAAGATAGCTCCGCCAGCTTGTCCGCCGCGCCGTCGATCCGCTCCGCCACCTTGTCGAGGGAAGCGCCGATGCGGGCGGTAAGGGTCTGTCCGAGTTCATGGACCATACCCCCGATAGCTTCCGTCCCCGTCGCCGTCATGCGCTCCAGCGGCTTGCTCAATTCAGCGATGAGCTGGGTATTCAGCAATTGCTGCTGGGCAGTCTGCTCCTTGATTGCAGCCAGCTGCTCATCGGCCAGGGCCTCGAGGCTGACGAATGCCATCTTCGTTTCCAGCTCGTGTGCAAGACCTGCAACGGACCGCTCGAGAAAACCGCTCCACGAGCGGTAGGCAAAGGTGAAGAGGATGGAGCAGAACAGCCCTGTCACCGACATGATGAATTTGGCCGACGCTGTGCGGAGCAACCCTTCGAGGGCGGCCATCATCTGCGCTTGGTCACCGCCGCCAGCCTGCAAGCTGGCCTGGGTCTGGGCAAGTGCAGCAATCAGGCCGAGAAAGGTGCAGAGCAGGCCTATCGAGACGAACAAGCCGGGCCACATTCGCCAGCCGCCCAGGCCCATATGCAGATCATCCAGATTAAAGTACGTGGAAGGCCGCACGGAATTGCGTACTGGGCCTCCGCCGTGATGCGCCGGCTCAATCAGCGTCTCGCGATATTCAGCGAAGCTCTCGGCGAGATGCCTGCCGGCGGCCCCACCGCCACGCCGGATATCGCGCTGGATCTCATTTAGCTGCCTCTGGAACCCAGCCGAATCGCCAGCGTACTCGACACGCCGCCTCGCTTGGCCAATCAGTCTCAAGCGCCGCAACGCAACGATGCTCATGAAGCCGAGCAGCACCACCAGAAGCGCGAGCAGGACGAGGCTGATAAGGCCGGGGACAAAATCCCAGGTGATGAGCTGCGCGACGAAAAGAATGCCGTCTTTGACCCGAGTCCCCCAGATGGCTCCGTCCATAGCTCCCCCACGCAGTCCACGCGTAGAAATTGGACGATTATATCGATGCAATCAAGCTAGGGGCTATAATCGCAGCCAGCTCATCGGCAGACGTCAAGGCAGGTCTAGTATTCTCCGCCGGCCGACGCGCCTTCGTTTGCATCTGACGAAGAGACGCTACCCATGTTCAAAACACCACTCTTTGGGCTTCTGTGCATGAGCATTCGAGACTGGTATGAAGAAATGACCGGCGAGCAGTTGAGTAAACCGAAGACCCCTACGGTTCAGTGGTGGTTGAAGCTAAGGGGCGTAGTGTCTGTAACAGCCCTCGGTGATGTTGTTCGCCTTGATGCGAATACTGCGGCCATCAGGCAGCAGTAGGGACCTGTGGGCTGCCCACCTTCACCTGAAGTCTCCAATGGCAGCTTTTGGGCACAGTGCCCAAGAACCTGAACGACTTAAATGGGGGCGCAAAGCGGACCTGCGTTCGGGCGGTCAAGAATCGCCGTCGCGATCAATAGGGCGGCGAGTTGACCCAGACGATGCGGGCCACCACCGTCCCAATATTGCTGTAGCTGTGCGGCAGCGACGACTGGAAGAAGAACGAGCTGCCGGCACCGATTACCACCGCATGGCCGTCGACGACCAGTTCGATCGTGCCCTCGACGACATAGCCGACTTCCTCGCCGACATGGCGGAGGATCCCGTTCGAGCCGCCGCCCGGCGGCACGACGTGCACATTGGCGTTGAGCGTCCGGCCCTCGGCATAGGGGATCATCCGCTCGAAGCTGGCGAGCGGCGGCCCGGAGCCGCGCCGCTCCAGCGCAAGCACCGGCCTTTCGCCATTGCGATAGACCGTCAGCGGCGCCTTGGGGGTATCGCTGAACAGCGCCTGCACCGGCGTGCCGAGTGCTTCCGCCAGCCGGTGCAGCAGATGCAGCGACGGGTCGGCGCGATCGTTCTCGACCTTGGAAAGCATGCTTTCGGAGCAACCCAGCTCGCTCGCGAGATCCTTCAGGCGCAATCCCTTGAGCCGGCGAAGATGGCGCAGCTGCGCCCCGAGCGATGGCACGTCCGCCTGATTGCCGGCATCCCTGGCCTTGTCCATTTCACGCATCGAAGAGCTTACATTCCGGGCGGCTGTTGAATGACCTTGTAGCGCAACATCTGCTGCGAAAACAGCACATGAATGCCCAGAAATTCGGCTGAGCATGACCAGCATTTGCCCTTGACCGGCAGGCTGACTTTCCTGACATTCAAGTGTATTCAACTTTCAGTCAGTCGCGCCGAGGAGGCACGGATGACACGCCGCGCCTGCCGCATCGCAGCGCGGACAGCGTTCGATTGCAGGGGAGATCGATCCATCATGACAGTTCATCGGCGCGCGACGATCAGCCGTCGCTCCATACTCAAGGCAACCGTCGCGGCGGCTGCCGTGCTGGCCGTCGGCCTGCCGCTCGGCGCGGCCCCGGCCTTCGCCGAGGAGCACGTCCGCGGCGGCGTGCTGAAGCTCGCCTTCTCCGCCGACCCGGCCGGCTTCGACCCGGCGCGCGGTCCCAGCGGCATGTCGCACGTCGTCATCGAGCAGGTCTATTCGACCTTGATGTCGCTCGATCCCGACGCGAAGCCCTATCCCGACCTCGCCACCGGCTATGAGGTCTCGGAGGACGGCAAGACCTATACCTTCAAGCTGCGCGAGGGCGTGACGTTCCACAATGGCGACCCGCTCACGGCCGAGGACGTCAAGTTCACCTTCGACCGCCTGCGCGCGCCCGACAGCGGCTATTCCTATGCATCCCAGGTCGAGACCATCGGATCGATCGACGTCGTCGATCCGCTGACGGTCCGCTTCAACCTGACCAAGCCGACCGGGCCGTTCCTGATCTACATGGCCTTCCCCGGCTCCTCGATCGTGCCGAAGAAGCTCTCCGAGAGCGGCCACGACCTGAACGCCCAGCCGGTCGGCAGCGGCCCGTTCAAGTTCGTGTCCTACACGCCCCGCTCGATGGTCAATTTCGAGCGCAACGCGGACTTCTACGAAGAGGGCAAGCCCTATTTCGACGCGATCGAGATGCATCTCATCGCCGACGTCACGGCGCTGACCAACGCGCTGATCTCCGGCACGGTCAACTTCTCGAACGAGATCCCGGCAAAGGACTGGGCGACGATCTCGGCGACGCCCGGCCTCGTCGGCCAGTCGCTGGAAGGATCGCGCTACTACTGGCTGCTGCCGAACAACACCACGGCGCCGCTCGACAACCCGAAGGTCCGCCAGGCCATCGCGCATGCGATCGACCGTCAGGCGATCACGGCCGGCACCTTCTTCGGCCAGGCGAAGCCGCTCCTCGGCGGCGTCATCCCGGAATGGAACTGGGCCTATGCCGACCTGAAGGAATTCACGCCCGCCGCCAATCCGGAAAAGGCCAAGGCGCTGCTCGCCGAAGCCGGATTCCCGGACGGCTTCGAGACCTCGCTGACCATGGCGTCCTCCTTCCCCGCCATGATCGCGATGGCGCCGATCATCCAGGCGAACCTCGCCGCGGTCGGGATCAAGGCCCAGATCGCGACCATGGAAGTCCCGCGCTACTGGGACGAGGTCTGGGCTCCGAGCAAGTTCGACATGACGGCGATGTACTGGGTCAGCCCGCTGGCCGATCCGGATGATTTCGTCACCAGCAACTATTCCTGCAACACCGGCATCAACGTCCAGAAGAGCTGCTCGGACGCGATGACGGCGATCCTGGACGAGGCCAAGTCCGGCACCACGGAGGAAGCCCGCAAGGCTGCCTACAAGCGCCAGCAGGAGCTGTCGCTCGAGGAAATGCCGATCGTGCCGCTGGTCAATGCCCTGATCCTGACCGCGCATACCGACCAGCTGAAGAACTACAAGCCGATGCGCACCGGCTTCCTGAAGACCATCAAGGACGCCTGGCTGGCGCCCTGATCCTTTCCGAGCCCGCCGTCGCGCTTCGCCCGACGGCGGGCTTCCTCAATTTCAGGTTTCTCCCTCTTCATGTTCAGGCTCGTTCTGACCCGGCTGTCCGGCTTCGTGCTGACCCTGTTCGCGGCGTCCGTCGTTCTGTTCGTCACGATCAACGTTCTGCCCGGTTCCGCCGCCAAGTCCGCCCTCGGCCTTCATGCCACCGCCCAGGCGATCCAGCGCTTCGAGGCACAGCACGGCCTCGATCGCCCGCTCTTCGTCCAGTATGGGGAATGGCTCGGCCGCACGCTGCGGGGCGATTTCGGCACCTCCTTCCAGAACGGCGTCGCCGTCGGCCCGGAACTGCTGAAACGCCTGCCGGTGACCCTGGAACTCGCCGTATTCGCCTTCATCATCGCCAATCTGATCGCCATTCCGCTCGGCGCCTGGGCCGCGCGCCGTCACCAGAAGGGCGCCGACCGCTCGATCACCTTCCTGGCGACGATCCTCGGCGCAATTCCGAACTTCTGGCTGGCGACGCTGCTCGTCCTCGTCTTCACGCTGACCTTGCGCTGGCTGCCGCCCGGCGGGTTCACGCCCTTCACCGTCAATCCCGTGATGAACCTGAAGCAGATGATCATGCCGGCGCTGTCGCTCGGCATCGTCTCGTCCGCGCTGCTGATCCGCATCATGCGCGCCTCGATGCTGGAGGTACTGTCGACCGACTATGTCCGCACGGCCGAGGCCAAGGGCGCGAACAGCCGCACCATCGTGTTCCGCCATTCCATGCGCAACGCCTTCATTCCCTATCTGAACGTCGCCGCCGTCGAGTTCGGCTTCCTTTTCGGCAGCGTCGTCGTCATCGAGGACATCTTCCTGCTGCCCGGTGTCGGCTCCTTCGTGCTGGTCGGCATCATCAACCGCGACTATCCGGTGCTGCTCGCCGGCACGCTCGCCATCACCCTGTTCGTCCTGACCCTGAACCTGCTGGTCGACCTGATCGCCAGCCTGCTCGATCCGCGCCAGATCAAGGCGAGGAACTCATGATGGCCGCGACTGCAGGCTTCGATTTCCGCCGCTGGCGGCTGGTGCTGCTCGGCGGTTTCTTCGTCGGCATCATCCTCTTCGCCGCGATCTTCGCGCCGTGGGTCGCGCCCTATTCGCCGCTCGAGCTCGACGTCACGCAGATGCTGCAGGGACCGAGCGTTGCGCACTGGCTCGGCACCGACGAACTCGGCCGCGACGTGCTTTCGCGCGCCATCTACGCCGCCCGCGTCTCGATGCAGGTGGCGCTGCTCGCCGTCAGCGTCGGCCTGGTCGGCGGCACGCTGATCGGCATGACCGCCGCCTATTTCGGCGGCCTCGTCGAACAGGTGCTGATGCGGGCGATGGATCTGCTCTTCTCGTTCCCGGCGATCCTGCTCGCCGTCGTTCTGATGGCCAGCCTCGGCACCAGCGTGCTGAACGCGATGATCGCGATCGGCATCGTCTTCATACCAGGCTTCTCGCGCCTCGCCCGCGCCTCGACGCAGGCGGTTCTCCGCCAGCAATATATCGAAGCGGCGCGCTCCATCGGCATGAGCGACGCCCGCATCATCTTCCGCGAGATCCTGCCCAACATCCTGGCGCCGCTGATGGTGGAGGCGGCCGTCGCCTTCGCCTATGCCGTGCTGCTCGAATCCGCCCTCTCCTTCCTCGGCCTCGGCGCGCAGCCGCCGGACCCGTCCTGGGGCAACATGCTCAGCACCGGCCGCGGCTTCATGGCCCAGGCGCCCTGGCTCTCGATCGTCCCCGGCATGGCGATGTTCATCTGCGTGCTCGGCTTCAACCTGCTCGGCGACGGCCTGCGCGACGTCACCGATCCGCATATGAGGGAGTGACCGAGATGGACATACGCTCCCGCGCCCTCGAAGACGGGCGGCGCCCGACCCTCCGGATCCGCGACCTGTCCGTCGATTTCCCCAAGCGGACAGGTTCGTTCCGCGCCGTCGAAGGCGTGTCGCTCGACATCTGGCCCGGCGAGATCGTCGGCGTGATCGGCGAATCCGGCTCCGGCAAGACGATGACGGCTCTCTCGACGCTCCGCATGCTGCCCAAGCGCGCCGTCGTCTCCGGCTCGATCGAACTCGGCGAGCGCCGCCTCCTCGACCTTGCCGACGCCGAAATGCGCAAGCTGCGCGGCGACCGGCTGTCGTTCATCCCGCAGGACGCCATGCGGGCGCTGAACCCGACCATGCGGATCGGCCGCCAGGTCGGCGAACCGCTGGTGCTGCACAGGAACCTGTCCTTCAAGGCCGCCGTGTCCCGCGCAGTCGGCCTCCTGAAGGCTGTGCATGTGCGCGAGCCGGAGCGCCGCGTCGCCGACTATCCGCACGGCTTCTCCGGCGGCATGCAGCAGCGCGCCATGATCGCCATGGGACTGGCGCTGGAGCCGGAACTGATCATCGCCGACGAGCCGACGACGGCGCTCGACGTCACCGTCCAGGCGCAGGTGCTGAAGCTGCTGAAGGAGATACGCGACCGAGAGGGAACATCGATCCTGTTCATCACGCACGACCTGGGCGTCGTCGCGGAACTCTGCGACTGGGTCTATGTCATGTATCGCGGCAAGGTGGTCGAGCAGGGCTCGGTCGAACGTATCTTCACCGAACCGCGCGAGGACTATACCCGCATGCTGCTGGCGGCCACGCCGACGCTGTTCCCGAAGGTGGCGTCATGAGCGGCACGGTCATCCAGGTCGCCGGCGTGACGAAGTCCTTCATGCGCGGCGTCAACGCCGTCGACGATGTGACGCTGTCGGTCGCGCGCGGCGAGACGCTCGGCATCGTGGGCGAATCCGGCTCGGGCAAGTCGACGCTGCTCCGCATGATCCTGCGCCTGATGCGTCCGAGCGACGGCACGATCACGCTGGACGGGCGGGACGTCTGGGCCGCGCATGGCCGCGACCTCAAGGCCGTCCGACGCCAGATGCAGGCGGTGTTCCAGGATCCGGCCTCGTCGTTCAACCCGCGCCAGAGCATCGGCACGATCCTCGCCGCGCCGCTCGAGGTCCACGGCATCGGCGACCGCGCCTCGCGTGCGAAGCTGATCGGCGAGACGCTGGAGCGTGTCGGCCTGCCGGCGGCGACCATCTCGCGCTTCCCGCACCAGCTTTCCGGCGGCCAGCGCCAGCGCGTCGCGATCGCGCGTGCCGTCATCATGCGTCCGGCCGTCGTGCTCGCCGACGAGCCGACCTCGGCGCTCGACGTGTCGGTCCAGGCGCAGGTCTTGAAGCTCTTCCGCGAGATCAAGGACGAGCTTGGCCTGACCTCGATCTTCGTCAGCCACAACCTGGCGGTCATCCGCGAGGTCAGCGACCGGGTCGCCGTGATGCGGCATGGCAAGCTGGTCGAGATCGGCACGGCCGAGCGTGTCTTCAACGCCCCTGAGAGCGACTATACGCGGGCGCTGATCGACGCCGTGCCCGACCCCTTCCGCCGCTTCCGCGCACCCGTTGAACTGGAAACCGGATCATGATCGAGCTGAACACCTTCTCTGTCTCCGCCCGCTGCCCGCGCACCGGCATGCTCGGCGTCGCCGTCTCGACGGCGGTACCGGCGGTCGGCGGCATCTGCATCTTCGCCGATGCCGGCGTCGGTGCGATCGCCACCCAGTCCTGGGTCAATCCCTATCTCGGCATCGACGGGCTGCAGCTGCTGCGCGAGGGCCTGTCAGCGCCGGAGGCGCTGGCAAGGCTGATCACCGAGGATCCCGGCCAGTCGGTGCGGCAGCTCGGCATCGTCGACAGCGAGGGCCGCACCGCCGCCCACACCGGCAGCGACTGCGTCGACTGGGCCGGCCATATCGAGGGCGACGGCTTCACCGTGCAGGGCAACATGCTGGTCGGCGCCGCCACCATCGACGCCATGGCGGAGGCGGCCGAGCGCAGCGCCGGCTTCGAGCTGCACGAACGGCTGATGCTTGTGCTCGAGGCCGGACAGGCCGCCGGCGGCGACAAGCGCGGCAAGCAGTCGGCGGCGTTGAAGGTGTTCAAGAAGGAATCCTTCGCCTGGCTCGACCTGCGCGTCGACGAGCACCGCAATCCGGTGGCCGAGCTTCGCCGCGTCTTCGAGATCGCCAAACACCAGCTGCTTCCCTTCATCGACGGCATGCCATCGCGCGAGGATCCGATCGGCGGCCTGCCCGCCTCCGTCACCGCCATGCTGATGACGCCGCCGCCCTACCGGCCCGGTGGCAGCGGCGGCGCATGAGGCAGGACGCAGCCCGAGCCGTGAAGCGCATGACCCATAGCAAGAGCACCCGCGAGATCCTCGCCGATCTCGTCGGCTTCGATACCACCAGCGCCCGCTCCAACCTCGCTTTGATCGACTATGCCCGCGCCTATCTGGCCGGCCATGGCGTGACGGCCGAGATCTTCCCGTCGGACGACGGCACCAAGGCGAGCCTCTGGGCCACCATCGGCCCGGCCGGGCCCGGCGGCATCATCCTCTCCGGCCACACGGACTGCGTGCCCGTCGAGGGCCAGGCCTGGTCGAGCGATCCCTTCGTCCTGACCGAGCGCGACGGTCGCCTCTATGGCCGCGGCGCCTGCGACATGAAGGGCTTCGACGCCGCCGCGCTGGCGCTCGTGCCGGAGCTGGTCGCGGCAAGGCTCGAGCGGCCCGTCCACATCGCGCTGTCCTATGACGAGGAGGTCGGCTGCACGGGCGTCCGCGAGATGATCGCCGCGCTCTCGGCGCGCGGCGAGAAGCCGGCGGCCTGTCTCGTCGGCGAGCCGACCAGCATGCAGGTCGTCGTCGGACACAAGGGTGGCCGCGGCTATCGCTGCCACGTCGCCGGGCAGGAGGCGCATTCGAGCCTCGCGCCCCGCGCCGTCAACGCGATCGAATACGCGGCCGAGCTGATCGTCTTCATCCGCGATCTCGCCGGCGAACTGGCGGCCGGTCCCGTCGACCCGGAATACGATGTCGTCCACACGACCATCTCGACCGGCCTGATCGCGGGCGGCACCGCGGTCAACATCGTGCCGAACGCCTGCTCCTTCACCTTCGAGTACCGCAACCTGATCGAGGTCGACCCCGACACGATCATCGGCCGGATTCGCGATTTCGCCGAGACCCGTCTGCTGCCGGAAATGCGCTGCCGCGCCCCGCAGTCGGACATCACCTTCGAGCAGATCTACGACTATCCGGCGCTGGCGATCGACCCGTCGCATCCGCTGGTGACGCGGCTGAAGGGCGTCGTCGGCCATAACGGCCACGGCAAAGTCGCCTATGGCACCGAGGCCGGGCTGTTCCAGCGCGACCTCGGCGTGCCGACGGTGGTCTGCGGGCCCGGCTCGATCGAGATGGCGCACAAGCCGGACGAATATGTATCGACCGAGCAACTGGACCGTTGCGATGCAGCGCTCCGCAAGCTGCTGCTATGATCGAGCAACCAGCGCCCCCATTCATATCCTGGCGGACTGCGTCTATCGCGGCGCATGGTGACCTCCGACACCTCGCCAAGTATGTCTGTTTTCAGGAAACGGCAAAACGGATCTCGACGTCCGAATTGGGCGCGCATTGCGGACAGGGACATTTTCATCATTTAGACCGCTACGAGATCAGAAGCCGTCTTCGCCATATGTTCGGCCCCAAGTTCATTGAAATCCCAATTTGCGCAAGTTGGTCCAGCTCCCGCTGCGAATCACCTTGCTTTTTGGCGGCACCGAGTGAACCTACCCACAAGTAAAGAGGGCAGTGCCGCCCCGTCCTCGATGTCATTCCACCCAATGCTTGCGCTTGCCCAAGGCGATGTGGACCGACTTGACCTCGGTATATTCCTCGACTCCGAGAACGCCGGTCTCGCGGCCGAGGCCCGATTGCTTGAAGCCGCCGATGGCCTGCTCGGGACCGCCGGCGATAGTCGTGTTGACCCAGGTCCGCCCTGCCTGCACGCCTCGCATCGCACGGATGCCCTTGTCTATGTCCTTGGTCCAGATGCTGGCCGCGAGCCCGTAAGGGCTGTCATTGGCCAGTTCCAGCGCCTCGTCGAAATCCTGAAAGGTGATGAGGGACAGCACCGGCCCGAAGATCTCGTCGCGAGCGACCTGCATGGAATTCTTCACGTCGGCGAGGAGGGTGGGAGCCACGTAGCGACCATTCCCGATCGCCAACTCACCGCCGCCACAAACCAGCCGGGCTCCCTCCTCCTGGCCACTCCGGATATAGCCGAGGATCTTCTGCAGGTGCGCGTCCGAGACGATGGCGCCAAACTGGGTCGCGGGATCCAGGCAGTCGCCCGTCCGCACCCGGCTGAACTTCTCGACCAACAGCGCCTCGAAGCGTTCGGCGATCTTTTCCTCGACGATCAGTCGGCTGCCGCTGACGCAGCATTGGCCGGCGTTGTGGCAGAGGCCGAAAACCACGCCGTCCGCTGCATCCTCTAGATCCGCATCTGCGAAAACGATCTGGGGGTTCTTCCCGCCGAGCTCCAGCGCAACCTTCTTGAAGTTGCGAGCGGCGGCAACCATCACTTTCTCGCCGACCCGGCTCGAGCCGGTGAAAGAGATCATGTCAATCCCGGGATGCTCGGCCATCGCCTGCCCGATGCTCTCACCAAGCCCAGTCACGACGTTGTAAATGCCGGCCGGCAGGCCGCTTTCCGCGACGATCTCGGCCAGGATCAGCGTCGTCGCTGAGGTCAGTTCGCTCGGCTTGATCACGACCGAATTGCCGGCCGCGAGGATGTAGGGAAGCCGCTCGGCCAGCACGATGAAAGGGAAATTCCACGGCGTGATCACACCGACGACACCGACGGGTTCCCGCGTGACCACGCCGAACATGTCATCGCCGAGATTGTTGAACGAGTCGCCGTGCAGCGTACGAGACACGCCCGCCGCGTATTCATAATGTCCCGCCGCGTCCGCCATCTCGGCACGCGACTGTGTGATAGGCTTGCCTGTCTCGAGCGTCTCCCAATAGGCAAGTTCGTCAAGACGGGCCCGGATGCCGCTTGCGATCGCCAGGAGGATCGTGGCGCGCTCCGCGCCCGAGGCGCCGGACCAGGCGCGCGATCGGAACGCGGCCCGCGCCACCTCGATCGCCACATCGAGATCGGCAACATCGCAGAGCGCGATCCGTGTGACAGGTACGCCATGACCCGGACTGCTGCGGACGCTCTGGGGCCGGTCACCGGCTGCGTGCCATGAGCCACCGACGTAGAATCCGAATTCGCGCACGCCCTCGGGCAAGCCGGTGAATTTGGCAACGTGGTTCATCGTGATACTCCCGTGGATATTTCGGTCGCACCGTTCCGGACAGGCCGAACGATACGCAGCGCCTTCGAAATCAGGGCCTTGAGGTGGTGGCTGCTATAGGTCGCCACCGCGATCGCCAGCACGAGGCCGACGACGATTCGCTGCCAGTAGGGGTTGATGCCGAGCAGGTTGAAGGCATTGGCCATCATGCCGATGATGAGCGCGCCGCAGAACGTGCCGACGACCGTACCGACGCCGCCCATCAGCGACATGCCCCCGATCGCGGCCGCCGCAATGGCGTCGAGTTCCCAGCCGACGCCGGTCCGGACGGCGTCGCCCGACTGCATGCGCGCCGCCAGAATCAGCCCCGCGAAGGCCGAAAGCAGGCCGCTCAGCACATAGGTCAGGATCTTGATCCGGTCGACGCTGACGCCGGCGAGCCGAGCGGCCTCCTCATTGCCACCGACCTGGTAGATCTGCCGTCCGGTCGCCGTATAGTTGAGGAAGAAGCCCGAGATCAGGCAGGCGCCGACGAAAAGGACGGTGGGCACGGGCAGCCCGAACCAGGCGCCATCCGCCAGGAGGAAGTAGACGTCCGGCAGCGTGCCGAAAATCGGACGCGAGTCGGAATATGCCATGGCGAGGCCCCGGACGATCGCCATCGTGCTGATCGTGACGATGATCGGCTGGTAGCGGAACTTGGTGACGAGCAAGCCATTGGCGAGGCCCACGCCCATGCCGGCAATCAGCGCGAGGTGAATGCCGACGATCGGCGGCAGGGTCGCCGAGAATCCCGCGACAAAGACGGAGGAGAGCGCCACCACCGACCCGACCGACAGGTCGATGCCGCGCGTCAGCAGCACGAACGACATGCCGAGCGCGACGAAGCCGAGCATCGAGGCCTGCCGCAGGATGTTGGTGATGTTGCGGGGCGCGAGGAATTCGGCGTTCATCAGGCTGAAGGCCACGCCGAGCAGCAGCAGCACCAGGATAATGGGGTTGCGGCGGAAGAGACGGACGATCGCGGCTGCCATGCCTCAGTCCTCCACTTGGATCGAATGGGAAATGCCGAGCTCGACGATGTCGAAATTCATCTCGACATCGAGGTCGAAGACATAGGTGCCGGCCTTCTTGGCGAGGAGCTGCGCCTTGATCTCGACGGGCTTGTCGATACCGGCGAACTGCCAGGCCCGGCGGCCCCAGAAATCGGCGACCGAACGCGGGTTGGGGGAGATCTGCTTCACGCCAAAACCCTGATAGATCGGCAGGCTTGTCATGAGCGAGAAGTCGGGCGTCTTGCCGGCAGCCGGCGCAACCGGGATCGTGATCTCGATGATATCGCCGACCTTCGCCGTCTTCGGCACGATGATCGCGCCGGGATCCACGCGGAAGGGGAAGTTGGCGGGGAGTGTCGGGGCCGCCGTCTGGCTTTCGGCCTTCACCCGATCGAGATAGACCCGACCATCGCGAACCGCCTCGGTACCGGGATAAGCGCTTTCCAGCTGTGCGAACACGGTGCTGAACCCTTCGGTATCGGCGTTGTCGCGATAGAGGCCCGCCATGCGGGCGAGGACCTGGTAGCGCTTGTCCTTCAGGGCTGCATCGGTCTCGAGAGTGGCGAGCAGGCTCTTGTACTGTTCCAGCGCCAGGTCGCGCTTGCCGAGACCGACATTCGAATTCGCGATGCCGATACGCGCCAGAAGGGCGTAGTCGGAATCGGGATAGGTCTCGATGACGCGCTCATAGAGCGGAATCGCGCGATGGTAGACACGCGTCAGTTCGAGATTGTTGGCCTCGGTATAGGGCCCCTTCGCCAAGTCGACGCGAAAGAGCGCCGGCGTCAGGAAAAACAGGCAGCCATTCACGATGATCAACACACCGAGCGTGATGCCCAGGCCTCGCAGCCAGGACCCGAGACCACCCGGCCTTGCTGGGCGCGCAAGCGCGCGCGGGGCGGCATATTCAGTCACGGCTTCACTCCCTCGCGGCGCGCCGATGCGCGAAACATCGTCCACGCGACGCGCGCATGATCGTTGAAGTACTGCAGACCGACGGCGATCAGGATGATCCCGCCCTTGGCCACCTGCTGCCACTGCGGCGCCACCCCGAGCAGGTTGAACAGGTTCGAGACGATGCCGATGATCAAGGCACCGACGAAGGCACCCCAGACGGACCCCTTTCCGCCCTGCAGGGCGGTGCCGCCGATGACTACGGCCGCGATTGCGTCGAGCTCCCAGAACTGACCGGCCTGGCCGGGTTCACCGGAGCCCATCCGCGCCGTCAGGATCAGGCCTGCGACGCCGGCGAGCAGGGCTGAGTAGACATAGGTCGCGACCTTGACCCGGCTTACCTGAACGCCCGACAGGCGCGCCGCGGTCTCGTTGGCACCGATCGCATAGACCTGCCGGCCGATCACCCGCCACTTCAGCGCGTACCAGGTGCTGACCGTGATGGCGAAGAAGATCACCGCCGGTGCCGGCAAGCCCAGGATCCAGCCATTCGACAGAAAGCGAAACGGCTCCGGGTAATTGGCGTAGATCGGCTGGCCGTTGGTGTAGACTAGGCCTGCACCGCGGACGACCGTCATCAGGATCAGCGTGCCGACGAAGGGCTGCAGCCCGATGGCCGTGATGAGAAAGCCATTGGCGAGGCCGACCAGCACGGCGACCAGGATCGGAATGGCGACGAACGCCATCGGCGGTGCGCCGGAAAGCCAGACGCTCGCCGCGATCGCCCCGGTCAGCGCCGCCACGGATCCAACCGAGAGGTCGATGCCGCCGGCCAGGATCACGACGTTCATGCCGATCGCGACGATACCGATCAGCGATGCTGCGCGGATCACGTTGAGCAGGTTCTCGGTGGTCCAGAAGTAGGGCGAGATCAATCCTGCGACGACGAAAAGGCCGATGAGGACGAGGAAGTTTCCGCTCAGGAATATTCGCTTGGCAGCCGCGCTCATGCCCGCCCTCCTGCGTGTGAGTGCCCGATGGCGGCCGGGTATGGTTCGGCGGTCTTGCCCATGACGTTGAGCATGATGGCGTTGAGGTCGAATTCGGCCCGGGCGTATGTGCGCGTCACCTTGCCGAGATGCAGGCAAGCGATGGTGTCGCAGAGCCGGAGCAGTTCCTTGATCGCCGAGGAGATGACGATGACCGAAGCCCCCTGCTCCGTCAGTTCCCAGATCAGGTTGTAGATCGCTTCCTTGGCGCCGATGTCGATGCCGCGTGTCGGCTCGTCCAGCAGGTAGATTTCCACGCCGGCGCCGACCAGCTTCGCGAGCACCACCTTCTGCTGGTTGCCGCCGCTCAGATTGCCCACAGCCTCGTTGATGCTGGCGCATTTGACCTTCAGCTTGCGGCTGAGCTCGAGCGCGGCCGCAGCCTCCTCGCCAAGCCTAAGCCCGGCAACACCCGCATGCTTGTCGAGCGAGGGCAGCGTGATGTTCTGGCCGATCGGCAGCGACAGGATGAGCCCCTCGCCCTTGCGGTCTTCGGGAGCGAGGCCAATGCCCGCATCGAGCGCGGCGCGCGGCGAGGCGAAATAGCCGACCTTGCCCCGAACGGAAACCTCGCCGGCGTCGAAGCGGTCGGCGCCGAAGATGGCGCGGACCAGTTCGGTCCGCCCCGCGCCCATCAGGCCGGCGATACCGAGCACCTCGCCGCGACGCAGCCTGAGATCGATACCCTGCAGGTCCGGCGAGCGACGCAGCCCCCGCACCGAAAGCACGACGTCATCCGGCTGAAGCGCCGTCGTCGAGCGATCCAGGTTCTCGGTCACGGCCTGGCCGAGCATCATCGCGACCAGCCCGTCCTCGGTCAGCTCCGAGATCGGCGCCTGGCCGACATAGGCGCCGTCGCGCAGCACCACGGCGCGATCGCAGATCTCGAAGATCTCGTGCAGGTGATGGGTGATGAAGATGATCGAGATACCGTCTTCGCGCAGCTTGCAGACGATCCGGAACAGATTGTCGACTTCCTCGCGCGCCAGCGATGCAGTCGGCTCGTCCATGATGATGAGACGGGAACGTCGCGTCAGCGACTTGGCGATCTCGATCAGTTGCAGCTCGGCGATGCTGAGCGTCTTGGCGACGGTGTCGACCGATGCCTCGAAGCCGAGGCTGGCGAGAATCGACTGGGCCTCCGAACGCATGGCCGGCCAGTCCAGCAGGCCGAAGCGGCCGTGCTTCAGGTCGCCCAGGAACACGTTCTCGAGCACCGTCAGCTCGGGGACGATCATGAGCTCCTGGTAGATCGTCGAGATGCCGCAGGCCTGCGCGTCGCGCGGGCCGCTGAAGGCGACCGGCGCACCGTCGATCCGGATTTCGCCGCTGTCCGGCGACTGGGCGCCCGACAGGATCTTCATGAGCGTCGACTTGCCGGCGCCGTTCTCACCCACAAGCGCCAGAATTTCGCCCTGACGGATATCGACATCCACGCCCTTCAGCGCTCTGACGCCGGGGAACGACTTGGTGATGTCCCTCGCTTCAATGAATGTTTGCATGACCATCCGCCTGCCTTGTCGCCGATCCGCGCCGCACGGGATCAAGCCCCGTCCCGACGTTCGGCCGGGCCCATGCCCACGACGCCAGCCTGCGCCAGCCCGGCAATTGCCTCGGTCGAATAGCCGAGGCCTTCGAGGACGCTGCGCGTCTGCGCGCCGAGCGGCTGCGGCGGCAGCCGCACGGCCGGCGCCACGCCGTCATAACGAACGGGATGGGAAACCAGGGTGATCTCCGCGCCGTCCCAGCCCGGCTGCCGCATCAGGTCGCCATTGTGGCGGACCTGCGGATCCTCGGAGACGGCCCGATAGTCATTGACCTCGGTGAACCAGATCTTGTGCCGGTTGAGCAGATCACTGAGCTCCGCGAAGGTGCGGGCCTTCACCAGCTTGCCGATGAGGCTCGATACCGCGTCGCGCCTGACATAGGCATCCTTCGCCGGGATGCGTTCGGCCTCGGGCACGTCGAAGGCCTGGTAGAGACCGTCCAGCGCACCGAGCGACAGGCCGATATAAGCGTCGGAAGTCGCATAGATGCCGTAGGGCGCCTCATGGTACCAGCTGCCGACCTGAGCGGGCTGACGGATGTCCTCCGGTGTGTCGCCGTTGAAATAGGCGACCAGCGACTCGGCCTGGAGATCGAGCGCTGCGGAGAGCAGGTTGACGTCGACGCGCCCGCCCTCGCCGGTCCGCGCCTTGCGAACCAGTGCCGCCAGGATTCCGGCGGCGAAGATGACGGCGCCGTGGTGATCGATGGCCGACGTGCCGACCGGGCGGGGCGTCTCGCCGGGTTTCGCCGTGATCCAGGCGAGACCCGAGACGGACTGCGCGATCAGGTCCTGGCCGGGCCGGCCGACATAGGGCCCGCTGGCGCCGAAGCCGGTCGCCGCCGCGTAGATGATGTCGGGCTTGATGGCCTTCAGCGCGTCGTAGCCGAGCTGCAGCTTGTCCATCACGCCGGGCCGATAGTTCTCGGCGACGATATCCGCTTGCGCGATCAACCGGCGGGCAATCGCGAGGCCCTCCGGATGCTTGAGATTGAGACAGATCGACTGCTTGTTCCGGTTCGCGACCAGGCCAAGCGCCGTCTCGCCGCCACTGCGCTTGGAATCGGCCGGCCCCCAGTGGCGCTGGAACGCGCCCTCGAGCGGCTCGATGGAAATCACATCGGCGCCGAGATCCGCAAGGAACTGGATGCCCAGCGGCCCCATGAGGAAATGATTGAAGCTGACGATCCGGATGCCGTCGAGTTGCATATGCGTGTCCCGTCGATTGGAAGTTCTGGTGCGTCGCGCGCGACAGAAGGGCTCAGCGGCCCTTGAACCGGGCCGGACGCTTCTCGAAGAAGGCGGCCATGCCTTCCTTCTGGTCCTCGGTCAGGAAGGCGTGCGCGATGTTGCGCCGCTCCGTCCTCAGCCCCTCCCGCAGGAAGGTCTCGTAGGATGCGAGTACGGCGTCCTTGGCGAGGCGCAGCGCCACCGGCGAATGCCTGGCGATCGTTTCTGCCAGATCGAGAGCCCGATCGACGCAGCCATCGCCCGGCACGATCTCGGCGATCAGTCCGGCACGAAGCGCCTCCGCCGCCGTGATCGGGTCGCCGCCCAGGATCATCTTCATCGCCAGGGACTTGCCGACCTGGCGGGTCAGGCGCTGGGTCGCGCCGTCACCCGGGAGGATTCCGAGCTTGATCTCGGGTTGGCCAAACCGCGCATCCTCCGACGCGATCACGACATCCGCCAGCAGCGCCAGTTCATGTCCGCCGCCGAAGCATGTGCCCCGCACTGCCGCGACGATCGGCAGCCTCGCTTCCTCGATGCGCGACCACGACAAGGTGCGGGCCGCATTGTCGATCGCGGCAAAGCCGTGCTCGCGCATTTCGGAGATGTCGGCCCCGGCGGAGAAGACGCTCTCGGAACCGGTGAGCACGACGCAGCCAATCCCCTCGTCCTGCTCGGCGAGGCACAGCGCCTCCGCCAGTTCGGCAAGCAGCGCGGCATTGAGCGCATTCCGCTTCTCCGGCCGGTTGAGTCGAACCAGAGCCACGCCGGCACGTGGCCGGCTCGTTTCGATGAGCGTGAAATTTCCAGGGGAGTTCGGCATGACCGGTCCATGAACCGCGATAGAAGAACGTGCCAGAGACGACGGCGTCGAGTTGACGGACGGCCCGGACGGAGCGAGGCGCCGGGGCATTCCTGCCCCGGCAAGGTCATCCTCAGCGCACGTAGCGCAGGTTGGCGTCGTAGAACTCGTCCACGTTCTCGGGCGTGATCACCGGTGTCTCGGTGGTGATGCGCTTGGGAACAGGTTCGCCCTTCAGGACGCGCACCGCCATGTCGACGCCAAGAGCACCGCCGGTCGCGTAGATCGAGGTCGCCTGAAGCCATCCATCCTTGATCGCCTCAAACGCTTCCTTCTGACCGTCGACACCGATCAGGAAGACCTCACCCGGCTTGAAGCCTGCGCCCTTCAACACGTTGATGGCACCAAGGATCATCGGATCGCTATGCGCGTAGATGGCGTTAAACTGACCGCGATAACGAGTGACCCAATCCTCAACAATTGGAATCGCCGGCGCGAGATCGTAATTGGCTGGCTGCGCATCGAGACGCTTGATGCCATCCTTGCCGACCAGCGCCGAGGCAAAGCCTTCATGACGCTGGATGGTCGGGGTGGCTCCAGGAACCCCCTCGATCTCTAGAAAGTTCCATGTGTCTCCCAGCTTGTCGACGGCATACTTGCCGAGCCCTTCGCCAATCTGAAGATTGTTGCCGCCGATGAAGACGTTGTAGTCCTCGCCGACCACCTCGCGATCGAGCACGATCAGCGGAATGCCCGCCTTCTTGATCGCCTCGACGGCCGGAACGAGGGCCTGGGCCTCGCGCGGGCTCATCATGATCAGGTCGACGCCGCGCGAGATCAGATCCTCGACGTCGGCGATCTGCTTCTCGTTGGTGCCCTTGGCATCCGTGAAGATGAATTCCTTGATCAGCTCCGGATATTTCTTGGCCTGCTCCTGCGCACTGGTGACCATGAACGCGCGCCACGGCTGATCCATCGTGTCCTGCGAGAAGCCAATGGTCCATGGCGGCGAACCGGCGGGACGCTCCTGGGCATGCGCCGCGGCGGACATGCCGATCGATAGAGCCAAGGCTGCGGCAGGCACGGCCGCGATGAACTTGCGCCTGTTGAACATCTGGTTCCTCCCGATAAGCGGAAAGCGCTTTCGGCTTTCCGAAACAGGCAACTTCCGGCGTAATGCCGTCGGTCGCCTCCCCTCCTCCTGGGTGCACCGAGCACACCAAGTGATGGCGAAAATGCAAGCCGCTCAGGTAAATTGTCAATAAAATATTTTCGTAAAATTACCTAAAATAAAGCTCGCAACCGCGTCAACGTGATGTGCACTGCGGCGTGATGTTGATGAAATTCAGCAATTCAGCGGACTATCAGCAACGAACCCAGCGACAACCGGTATCGCGGGCCGGAGAATTTCGCTTCATAAATTTCAATAAATATTGACATCGCATTCGGCTCGTCCTTTTTTGGACCGCGATACGCCTGCCGGAGGAGGCAGGCCTGAAGGGGAGCGGGAGTGAAATGTACGACTACATCATCGTCGGAGCGGGCTCGGCGGGTTGCGTGCTGGCCAATCGCCTGACGCAGGATCGCGACGTAAAGGTGCTTCTTCTCGAGGCCGGCGGCCGCGACAGCGATCCCATGATTCACATCCCTGGCGGCTTCGCCAAGCTTCAGAAGCCCAGCGTAAACTGGTGCTTCTCGACGGTCCCGCAGAAGCGCCTGAACAATCGCAAGCTCTGGTTTCCGCTCGGCAAGACGCTCGGTGGGTCGAGTTCGATCAACGGCATGATCTATATCCGCGGCCAGAAGGAGGACTATGATTCCTGGGCCGAAGGCGGTAATGCCGGATGGTCTTATGAAAACGTTCTCCCGTATTTCCGGCGGGCCGAGAACAACGAGCGACTCGCCGGGCGCTACCATGGAACGGACGGTCCCCTTCGCGTCAGCGACCAGCGCTCGCCAAGCCCCCTCGCGAGAGCTTATGTGCTGGCGGCGCAGCAGGCCGGCCATCCTTTCAACGCGGATTTCAACGGCGAGACCCAGCTCGGCACGAACCTGTACCAGGTGACCCAGAAGGATGGCCGGCGCGCCAGCGCCGCCACCAGCTACCTGCGCCCGGCCATGGCGCGGTCAAACCTGACGGTCGTCACGCGCGCCATGAGCCGCCGCCTGGTCGTCGAGCACAACCGCGTCGTCGGCGTCGAATACGAGAAGGGCGGCACGGTGCACGTGGCGCGCTGCGAGCGGGAGGTGCTGCTGAGCGCAGGCGCCATCGGCTCGCCGAAGCTGCTGCTCCTCTCCGGAATCGGCCCGGCGGACGAGCTGAACGCACTCGGCATCAAGCCGCTACACGATCTCCCGGTCGGGAGGAACTACCAGGACCATCTGAATTCCTACGTCGTCTGCGACTTGAAGGAGCCGATCTCCTATGACGGGCAGAACGAGTTTCCACGCAACATCAAGCACGGCCTGCAATACCTGCTCTATAGAACAGGGGCCCCGACATCGCCGGTCGCAGAAGGCGGCTGTTTCATCAGCACCGACGGAAGCGGTCGCGCCGACATCCAGACGCATGTGCTGCCGGCCTATGTAGTCAATGGCGCCCGCACCAAGGTCGAGGGCCACGGCATCACGATCAACTCCTGCGTGATGCGCCCGAAGAGCCGCGGCACCGTCAGGCTCGCCTCGGCAAATCCCGAGGACGCCCCGCTGATCGATCCGAACTATCACGACCATGAGTATGACCGCAGGATGTCGGTGGAGAGCATCCGCCACATCCGCGAGATCCTGGCCCAGCCGGCGATGGCCAGGCACATCAGGGCGGAACGCTTCCCCTCGGCCGAATTGCGGACGGAAGAGGAGATCCTGTCCTATGTTCGGCAGTACGGCTCCGTCGACTATCACCCGTCTGGCACCTGCCGGATGGGCACCGGCTCCGACGCCGTGGTCGACCCCGAGCTGAAGCTGCACGGCATGGACGGCATCCGCGTGATCGACAACTCGATCATGCCCTATCTTAACAGTGGCAACACCAACGCTCCCGCAATCATGATCGGTGAAAAAGGTGCGGCGCTGGTTCGCGGAGAAGCCCCGCTGCATGAATCCGCGTGACGTGCCATTGCGATCGGACACCGAGCGCCATCAGAACGAATCAGGAGCGTGGTACCCTTGACCGACGAAACGTTGGTGCCCCCGACAATGCCGAAGCGCGCGACCATTCACGACGTTGCCAAGGCGGCGAACGTGTCGCCCGCGACCGTCTCCCTCGTCCTTCATCAGAAGGGCCAGCTGGCGCTGGACACGCGCGAGCGCGTGTTGGATGCGATCAAGCGTGTTGGGTATCAGCGGCGCCGGTCAGAGGAATCGCAGAAGCGGCGCCGTTCAACGACCTACTGCATGATCATCGACGATATCGGGAACCCCTACTTTCACGAGATCTACAAGGGCATCTCCGACAATCTCGATACGAACGATACCCTGATCACCCTTGCCTCCAGTGGAGATTCACTGGAGCGCCAAGCCCAGATGCTCGACAATTTCGTGCATTCCGCCATCGACGGCCTCGTCATCGTGCCCGCCTCCGGCACCAAGACCGAGCATCTCGACGCGCTTTGCGAAAGCAACATTCCCTTCCTGATGGTCGTCCGCAACATCGGCTTCGGCTCGTTCGACTATATCGGCGGCAATCCCATGCTCGGCATGCTGATGGCGACCGAGCACCTGATCGGGCTAGGCCATCGACGCATCGCCTTTCTCGGCGGCTATGCCGCCAACTACGCCTTCAACGAGCGCTACGCCGGCTTCGTCTCGACGATGCGCAAGCACGCGCTGCCGGTCGAGGAAAACCTGATCGTCAGCGGCGGCAGCAGCAAGGCGTTCGGGCGCAAGGCAGCCGCCGAGATCCTGCGCTCGGACGATCCGCCGACCGCCTTCATCGGCTATAACGACCTCGTCGCGATCGGCATCATGAATGCGATCCACGATACCGGCCTCCAGCCGGGCAAGGACATCGCCGTCGTGGGATATGACGACATTCCCGAGGCCAGCGAGCAACCCATTCCGCTGACCACCGTCGCCACGCCGCCCTACGAACTCGGCAAGGTCATCGCCAACGCTCTGGGACGGATCAAGGATGACGTCGGACATGGTCCCATCAACATCACCTATCCGCCACACCTCGTGCAGCGGCAGAGTTGCGGCGGCCATCGCCTGAGCGCCGAGAAGGGACAGCAGAAATGACGGGGGGAATGTACGCCGCGACCGCGTGGATGAACGAGCCGCCGGAATGGTCCGTCCAGTCGGACGTCCTGCAACTCACCACGGGGCGCGACACCGATTTCTGGCAGTCCACCTTCTACGGCTTCCGCCGCGACGATGGCCACTTCCTGTACAGGCGCGCGGAAGGCGACTTCACGGCCCAGGTCGAGTTCGAGGGCCGGTACGAGACGCTCTATGACCAGGCCGGCCTGATGCTGCGGATCGACGATCGGAACTGGATCAAGCTCGGCATCGAGCATTCCGACGGCGTGACCAATTTCAGCCTCGTCTGTACCCGCGACGGACTGTCGGACTGGTCCGTCACGGCGCGTCCCCTGCTCACCGGGCCGCAGGCGGTTCGCCTGACGCGCGTCGGCGGCGCGGCGATCGCGCATTATCGCGATGCGGAGGGTCAGTGGCAGCTGATGCGGCTCTGCCCCTTCCCCGACACGGCCGCGATCCAGGTCGGACCCATGGCCTGCTCGCCGCAACGGACCGGCTTCCAGGTCCGCTTCACGCGCTTCGAAGTGGGCCCTCCGATCGCCAACCCGCTGCACGGCTGACCTCTAGCCTGCATCCCACGTGCCTAAGCACACACGGCGCGGATTGCCGCGCCATCGCACCCACACGCCCGGAGGAAACCCATGAACGCGATGTCGCCTGCGCCATATCATGAAGCTCTCGACCTGCTTGCCGCCAAGCTCATCGAGGACGAGCGAGCCATCGGCGTCGAGTTTCCCTATGTCACGGCCCCGGACGGCGCCTGGCAGACGATGCCGGCCTCGGTCTCGGCCGGCTATACCGGCGCCAACTGGAGCCATGGCAACTGGTTCTGCGGCTTCTGGGTCGGCCTGCTGCTCGCGTCCTACCTGCATACCCGCGACGAGAGGTTCCTGACACTGGCGCGCGAACGCATGCTGCTGGTCGAGCAGCGCGCCGAAGACGGTAACACGCACGATATCGGCTTCATCTTCCTGAGTTCGGCGATGCCCTTCTACCGCATAACCGGCGAGCGCCGGTATCGCGACGTCGCCCTGCGCGCCGCTGCCCGCCTGCGCGACCGCCTCGTCGTCACCCGCCAGGGCGCCTACATCTCGTCCTGGGGCCCGATGAGCGATCCGCGCGGTCGCGCGAGTTCGGCGATCGACACGATGGCGAACATCCCCCTCCTCTACTGGGCAGCGACCGAAAGCGGCGATGCAAGTTTCCTGATGGCCGCCGAAGCGCATGCCCGCATGACCGATCGCGCCTTCACCCGTCCCGACCTAACGCTCTATCACGCGGTCGAGTACGACACGGCGAGCGGCGAAAGGCGGCGCGGCTATACCTATCAGGGCCAGCACGATGAATCGTCCTGGTCACGCGGCACCGGCTGGTCGGTCTACGGCTTGGCAGCGACCGCAGGCGCCACCGGCGACAGCCAGTATTTGGCGCGCAGCGGCGTCATTGCCAACAAGTGGTTGCAACAGCTCGGCGACGAGATCGTGCCCCCATGGGATTTCCACGACAAGGCGCCCGACGCAGCCAAGGATTCGTCCGCTAGCGCGATCATGGCCGCCAGCATGATCGATCTCGCCCGCCTGCACCGCGACGAGGCCGAACGCGCCAAGTGGCAGGGCCAGGCCGACCGGCTGCTGACCGGCCTCTGCCGCGACTATCTCGCCCGGGAACCCGGCCATCGCGGCCTGCTGACCAAGGCCTGCTATTCGATGCCGCACCAGATCGGCGTGCAGTCGGCGGTCATGTTCGGCGATTACTTCTTCGTCGAGGCGCTGATGCGCGCCATGATGCCCGGCGCCTTTAGCATCCAGCACCGGCAGATTGCTTAGCCAAGAATTGCGGTGCGGCGAGCTTGCCAGCCCTCGCCGAGGGCGAGCCCCAGAGGAAGGTTTGCCCAGAGCCTTCCGCACCGCTTCAACAGCAAGTCGCTGCGCGGCCTTCCATCAGGTCCTCATCGTTGCCCTGGTATCACGCAGACGGGGGCGCATCGTGGTCCGAAAGTAATGTCCGCTTCTCGGATTCGCAGTTCCGTCTTGGATGGCCGGAACGGGCGCAAAGCCGCCGTTGAACCCTGAGGCAATGACAGGTAGGCGAAGCCGTGTCGCCCCGACTGGTCACGAAAGCACCACGGCTCCCGGATCTCCATAAGCACCAGCGCCCGAGGGCGCTGGTTCCATTTTATTCGCCCCTGCAAGGCGTGTCGTGGCGAGCTACGCCCGCGAGAGAAGGTGCAGCACTGAGTCCCGCGTCTTCGGAGGCGCCCGCCGGAACAACATGAGCATTTCCTGCTCTGCGCGCACCGTCAGATCGGTCCGCACGAGGCTCTGCATGAGGTCGGTCTGCCGGTTGGTGTCGAGCTTGCCGTAGTGGACCATCGAGGTGTCCAGCTTCTCGTGACCAAGATTCTGGCTCCACGCCTTGAGCTCCTCCCAGGTCGCGCACATCTCGAGACCCAGCAGCATCAGCGTGTCGCGGACAGAGTGAGGATTGATGTAGTCGATGCCTGCGGCCTGGCAGGCTTCCTGAAAGACCTCGCGCACGGGCTCGGAGGTTTTCCAGAACGCGTCCTTCTCCGGGGTCTCATCCCCCGGCAGCCGATAGCGAGGCTTGGCCGGGAACAAAGGGGCGTCAGGCTTCGCACCACTCTCGAGGCGCTCCTTGACCCAGGCGACCACGATATGCTCGATGTCATCGCCAACCGGGAACCAGCTGGTGAGCATATTCTTGCCGAACTTGGTGTTCACCTCTCGCGCGTCTTGCATGACCTGCCGATCCGCGAGCTTCACATGCTTGCACCGCAGCGAGATGACGGCACCCACGCGCATGCCGGTCAGAAAGATGAACGCGACCAGCGCCCTGTCACGCCGCTCTATCACCGTCTGATCGTCCATGGCGGCGAGCACCCGCCGGATGTGATCTGGGGTGGGCGGCGCCTTGTCTGGCTGCGTCCTGAGCCCCATCAGCACCCTCCGGGAGGGCGTAAGCCGGGCTACAGCCTCGAGATCGACCTTCCGGTTCTTGATGGTGGTGAGCCAGCCATAGAACGCCCTCAGATCGGACAGCGTATGGACGATGGACGAGTCCGAAAGCGTCTCGGCGCCAGCCTTGGACGGGCGCTGATGGACGCGCTCCGAGAACGCCTTGGCCTCAGACTTGGTGAGGCGCTCAAAGTCGTTGCCATCCAGGAACCGTTCAAGCTCGCTCAGGTGGCGCATGGCGGCGTCGATGGTCTTGTCGCTGTACTTCTTGGCGTCGCGCAGATGCTCGATATAGGCGTGCCGCAGCCGTTCATTCGACGGGTTCATGGATGACCTCAGATTTGGGGGTGATTTGCACAACCTCACCGGGGCGGCGAGAAGGAGAGTAGTCGTCTTCGACGGAGGTCAGGTTGACTCCCTGCTCTTCAAGAATCCGGACCTGAGAGCGGGACTGGAAGGTCTCGTTCGGCTTGCTGCAGGTGGGGCGGGGGCAGAACCAGCGGAGCGTGCATGTATGGTCGCTGTGCCAATGGACCTCCGCCGCTGCCCCTTTCAGCGAGGACACCTTCTTGCAGTGAAAGCAGAGGAACTCGCCCGGAGAACAGTTCCTCCGCGCCCCAGCACGTCGTGCCTCGTGAAACGTGTTCAAATCTTCGCCACGGAACAGGACCGGATGACCGGGTACTGTGACCAGTCCCTCCTTCATCCAGTTGGTCACCGTATTCCGGCCGACACCATAGAGATCCATGACGTCGGCACGGTTATAGGTCCTATCCTGCTTGGCCTTGCGCGGATGGAAAATCTTGAAGGGCTTTCGGGCTCCTTTCCCCGACTTTGCTGTCGCCGGCGCCGACGCCGCAGGAGCAGATCCGCTGCTCACTTCCGGCGGATTGTTGAGAACGGGCAGGCCGAACAGATCCGCGATCGGCGAAGTATCGTCCCGCTTGCTGCGCTGCTTCGTCATCGCGCAAGAGGCTCCAGGATCGCGGGCGTGAGCTTGCCGGCCATGAGGAGACACTGAAGTTCATCGAGATCACCCGGAAAGACACTCCGCTCCAGCAGCCAGACGCGCGCTGCGTCCGGATCGGAAATGGCGGGATAGGGAATCTGGTCGCCAGCCTGAGCCGAACGGGAAGCCTCGCCATCGCGCGGCAACGCATCAGGCTTAAGCCCGGCCGAAGCCAGGCTTACAGCCTGGCTTGTGTCGAGGCCTACAGCCTGCCTTGTAGCCAGGGCAGAAGCCAGGCTTGCATTGGGCTTGGCCTTGCCCTGCGTTCGCCCGCCCTTCCGGCCTGCCTTTGACAGCAGCGCGCGGGTGGCAGAAGCTTTCTCATGAGCCTGCTGAGTAACCTCGTGAAGCCAGTTCGGACCAAACCGCGACCGGATCTCCGCCGAGACGGCAGGCCACCGATCGGTGGCCACATGGGCAATCCGTGCCAGCCGATCCTCATCGGTGGGGAGCGCCCCATACTCCCACTGGTACAGGCGAAGCAGGATACAGGCGCCGTATTCTTCCGCGGTCAGAGCCGTGGCTGCGGCCAACTCCTCAGGGGCCGAGATCGACATGCGGGGCGAGCCACTCACGAGAGCGCTCCCCCTACGATGCCTGTCACGCCGGAGGACATGCCGGCGCCATCGGTCGTCAACCCGCCGCGGACGCAGGGCGAGGAGCAGACGGAATGGCGGGTGAGAAGCCGCGCGCGCACGGCTTTACTCCGCGCGACCATCGTAGGGCGGCAGCGCGTCCAGATAGGCCTGGAGATCTGTCTCCAGGACGATCGTCTTGCTGCCGATCTTGCGAGCCTTCAACCTGCCGGCATTGATCTCCTGATAGAATTTTGTGCGGCTGATGCCGACACGGCGCAGCACGTCCGCCACCGTGTTGGCCACAGGCCGAGAACCGTTCGCACTCATGGATCGCCTCATTCGCTGCGACACTTAGGGATGTGTCTGAACGAACGAGACATCGGCGACGACAGCGACTGGAAATAGCCGCGTCGATTAAAATGGTGCGTCGATTAGGCCTGCGTTGATTTCCCTTTGCGCCCAGCCTGGCCCCTCGGATGGAGGTCAGCCGCGTGACGCGCCTCTGGCCAGATCTCGGTCTCGAAGCGCCGACTGCGGACCGGCCAGCCGACAAGCTCAGCCGCGGCCGCTTTCGACATGCCCGGATCTTGGCGCAGTGCCCGAGCGAGAACCCGGATCGCTTCTTTGGTCTTGAGCTGATCCTGGGCACTGGCTGCGTTCAGGACGGAGGGATAGGTGACCTTCAAAAATCGCAGGAATGAGACTCGCTCTACGACGACGTCGCGATAGGACACATAGCGGCCCTCTGCCGATGCCTCGTCATAGTCAGGCTCTGAGGCCTCTGGCCCGATGGCAGAGATGCAGCTGTCCTCGTCGAAATCCCGGTCCATGATGAAATAGGCGGCCAGAATGTCCTGTGGCAGGGATCCGAATGTGCTCGGTTCCAAGGTCCACGGTCCATCGACGGGGATTCCCATGAAGCGCACATCGCCGGATCGGGCTGCCATATTCAGCTTGCTGTAGAACCCCGTCTGTCTTCGGGCGATCTCAGCCCTCCAGAACGGAGCGATGGCATCGGGATCGTGTCGGCGAGGGGAAGGCGCAAGCGCCAGATCCGCCTGCCTATCTACCGGCTGCTCTGCCAGCCACTTCCGGTGACGTTCCAGGCGCGCAATGTACTTTTGTTCGAGTTCGGCGCTCCTGGTAGGATCAGGCTCCGAGTTGTCCTCGATATCGAACAGAATCGCGCCAGGCCTAGCGACGTTGACGCATCGCGGCCCGAGAACCCGTCCATGCTCCGTGTCTAGGAGCCATGTGCCTTGCGCAATGGAAAGCATCCCGTCCTCGATGGCAGAGGACGGAATGGAGCCCTCGTAGCGGATCGAGAGCACGCCGCCATATAGCGCCAAGTTTAGCGCGTCGGACAGTTTTACGAATTCAGCCCGCGGCAAGTCGCTGAGTGTGAATTCGAATCGGTGTTCGGATACTTCCTGCATGCCAGCCTCCCCTATCGGAAGCCTAGCTGAAGTCTGGCCGCAGCTCACTAGCTGACACCATGCTCGAGCCTCGGAGGCAGCCATGCTATGCCGTGCCAGCCCGTCATTTGCGCCGGAATCCGACAGACACCAGCGGGCAGGCCACAGGACAAGCAACTACCTGCGATTTCCGTACGACTTTCGTACGAAACGCGGCCAAGACATCTAAGCCCTTGAAAAAATTGGCGCACCCGAAGGGATTCGAACCCCTGGCCTCTGCCTTCGGAGGGCAGCGCTCTATCCAGCTGAGCTACGGGTGCATGCCGGAGGCGGCCAAGGCCGCGTGCCGGTCTTCTTAAACGAAGGACCGCCGGGCAGCAATGGCGAAAGCCCGCCTTTCACCGAAGAGTTCGCCGCGCGCCGATCCGCCTTCCTTCCGCGCCGGAGCGGCACGGCTCCGGCGAACCCGCCGGGTGGCGCGGTGACGGCGGGCGAGCCTCGGAGGGGCGGTGGACCTGCCCAACCGAACCCCTGCCAGCCGCGGCGCTGACCGCCGGCCGGCGCCTATGCCGCGGCCGGGCGTCTACGCTGCGGCCGCGCCGGCTCAGCCCGCCATCGCCGGCTGCGCCAGCGGCCGGGCGCGGCGCGGCGGGCGGGCGGCGTCGGCGAGATGGGCGACGAACCAGAGCAGCAGCAATCCGCCGCCGAGGAAGCCGATGTCGAACCAGGCGCTGGTACGCACCGTGCTGACCAGGACCTGGCCGAGCGCCGAGAGCACCGAGAGCAGCGCGAAAATCAGAAGACCGTGCCGGCCGATCGTCGCCAGCGGCGCGAACACCGGCAGGCGGCGGCAGAACGCGCTCAGTCGCAGCGCATAAACAAGGTAGGCCAGCGCCAGGAAATGGCTGAGCCGGGTCAGGCCGAGCATCGACTTGTCGGTGTCGAGATGGCCGTTCGCGGCGATCCAGTTGCGGGTCGCCTCCGGCCCATAGGGCGACATCAGGAAGCCGATCGCGACGACGACGGCCGCGAGCGCCAGCATCGGCCGCGTGACCGGGATTTCGCCGCGCTCCTTCAGCGCCAGCCCGGCGGCGAGGCCTATGGCCATGACGAACTGCCAGGCGAACGGGTTCAGGAACCAGCCGCCGTCGGCGGGCCAGTTGGGCATGTTCCAGCCGGTGTAGCGGGTGAGGGCATAGAGGAGCGCCGAGACGACCAGCATCAGCGAAACGTCGATCCGCGCCAGCCAGAGCAGGACCGGGACCGCGGCGATCAGCGCCATGTAGAGCGGCAGGATGTTGAAATAGCCGAGCTGGTGGCCGAGCGAGACGATGCCGATCAGGCAGGTCCAGGCGTCCTTCACATAGAGCGAGCGGCCATGCGACATCAGCAGCTCGGGCTGGCGCCAGTAGAGCGCGCCGGCCGAGAAGATGGCGATCGCGGCGAAGGAAAGCGCGACATGCACGCCATAGAGCTTCAGCACCCGGCGCAGCATGGCGACCATCACGCCAACGCGCTGGCCGGGGCGGAAGCGGTGGCCATAGGCGAGCGCCAGCGAGACGCCGGAGAGGAAGACGAACGCCTCGGCCGAATCCGAGACGCCGATGTTCCGGTGCGTGATCGCCTCGAAGATGTTGCCCGGGACGTGGTTGATCAGGATGGTGCAGAGCACGAGGCCGCGCCAGAAATCGATGCCGTCGAGGCGGGCGCTGGCCAGCGCGCGGCTTTCCGCCAAGAGGGCGCGGCGATCGCGGCTGAGCGCGGCGCGCGACCATTCGCTCAGGCCGACGACGCTGGCGCAGACCAGCGCATAGAGCACCAGCGGCGGCACCTGCGCCGAGGAGAGCCGGAAGGTGTAGATCGGCTCGATCCAGAAGAAGACGGCGAACACCGCCGTCAGCACCGTGGCGAGGACGGCCGGCCCGCGACCAAACAGGGCGGCGCCCAGAAGCACGCCCGGCGCGAACAGGAAATAGGAGAAGCTGTGCCAGGGCCATTGCAGGCGCAGCGCGAAGCACGGCAGCACGAACAGGAGCGTCAGCGCATATTGCGCCGGCGTCGTAAGACGCAGCCCAAATGGAGCCATCAAAGCTGTCCTCCCGGCCGTCCACCAGCCTTCAATCGGCGGCAGCCCAAAGGATGCCTGACAATCGATCTAAACCATGGATCGGACGGCTTTGAAACGGCAATAGCCAGCGTTCCCGCCATTTCGATACGATCTTTCGACATTCCCTGGCCCCGCCCCCGCGGTGCGCCGCCTTATGACCCCGGCGACGGCCGGAGCTAAGCGAGGGGAGATGGCAAAATTGCGCCGGCTGCGCAAACACGGACCGGAAAGCCGGGTCTTTCGCGCGGCGCCTTCGCGCCTTGCCGGCGCGATCATCCGGCAGGCCCCGCCGGCAGAACTCCGCCGGCAAGGCGGCATCGGCGGGCTAGTCGGCGACGCGCGCGAGCGTGCCGAGATGGTTGTCGTCGAGGAACTCGATCATCACCGACTCGGCCCTTCCGTCGGGACCGATCGCGAAGCGGACGGGGCTGGGCGTGTCCGGCATTTCCGCCGTCGGATAAACGAGGAAGCAGTCGCGGTCGAAGTGCGTCAGCCTATAGGACTGCTCGCCCTTCGGCCCGAGCTCCAGCGTCAGAGCCGCGTACTTGTCGCTGATCACGACATCACCGACATAGTCGTTGCGATAGCGCCCGGCATAGGCGGCGAGCGGCAAGGCCGGGCTCGGCGCCGGCTTCGGGGCATAGGTGGCCTTAGCCATGGTGCCCGCCGGACCGAACAGGGCGCCGTACATTCCGTCCCACGCGGCCAGCCAGTCCTGCCGCTGGCGCCCCTCGAACACCCAGTCGAAATAGCTGTCGGCCAACCCTTCCGGCGCGCCGCTTGGAAAGGCGTTGGCGAGGACGACGATGCCGATCGACGATTCCGGATAAAGCTGGACCAGCGTGCGGGCGCCGGCGCTGAAGGCACCGGCATGACCCCAGCTCAGGCCGTGCCGGCCGAATTCGATATTCCAGCCGAGGCCATAGAACGAAGCGTCGCCGGTGACCGGGTTCGTGCCCCGCGCCATCAAGGGCTCGTGCGTCGCGGCGAGCGCCTCGGCGCTGATCAGCCTCTTGCCGCCGATCTGGCCCTTTGCCAGCTCCAGGCGCATCCATTGCGCAAGGTCGCGCGCGCTGGAGCTGACGCCGCCGGCCGGCGCCTGGACGTCGGCGTTGCGCTGCACCCTCGCTTCCCAGCCACTGCCGACATCGACATGCAGCGCCGCGCGATCGGCGCGGGAGATGAAATCGACCGCGCGCGCGCTGGTCGACGCCATGCCGAGCGGCTTGAACAGCCGCGTCTCGGCGACGTCTTCCCAGGCCTGCCCCGTCGGACGGGCCGCCGCGAGCGCGCCCGCGGTCAGGCCGGCGTTGCTGTAGGAATAGCCGGCGCGAAAGCTCGACGATGGCGGCACGAGACGAAGCCGGTGCATCACGGTCTCGCGGTCGAAACCGATCGCCTCCAGGTCGTTGCCGGCGCTGCCCGGCAGGCCGCTGCGATGGGCGAAGAGGTCGCGCACCGTCACCTCGGCGCTCGGATAGGGGTCGTGCAGGCGGAAGGCGGGATCGAGATCCGCGATCCTTGATTCCCAGTCGACGACGCCGGCGCTGACCAGGGCCGCGACGACCGTGGCCGAGACCGGCTTGGAGAGCGAGGCGATCTGGAACACGGTGTCCGGGTCGACGGCGCCGACCTTGCCCATCTCGCGCAGGCCGAAACCTTTCAGGAAGACCACCTGGTCGTTATGCACCACCGCGATGGCAAGGCCCGGAACGCTGCGATCGGCAACCAGTTGCTGCGCCATGGCGTCGAGCCTGGGCAGCGCCGCCATCACCTTGTCGCGGTCGACCGGTTCCGCAGGCGCCGAGCCACAGCTCAAACAGAAGGCGGCAGTGACCGCCGCATATCGCCAGGCCATGACCATGCCGCCCCTCCCGCTACGGCAATCAGTTTGCCAGAGCCCCGCCCAAGAACAAGAGGCAAAAGCGGACCCGGCGCCGCCGCGGCCAAGGCCGGCGCCGCCCGGCGCTGCCCGCCAAAAGAACGGTGACGACGGTGGCCCGACTTGGCTATCGTGGCCGCCAACGAAGCGGCCGGCGCATCAAGCCGTCGCGCCATACCGGGGGAACCATCGCGATGACCAGCAAGACCCTGCTCTATGTCGGCGGCTGCAACCGGCCGACGCCCTATTTCGCCTCGGCCCATGGTCGCGGCATCGCGATCTTCGGCTTCGACGGGGCGACGACGACGCCGCTCGGCGTGCAGGGCGGGATCGAGAACCCGACCTTCCTGACGGCCGCGCCCGATGGCGGCACGCTCTATGCGACGAGCGAAGTGCCGGAGTGGAACGAGGGCCTCGTCAGCGCCTACCGGATCGACCCGGAGACCGGTTCGCTGACCTATCTGAACCGCCAGTCGACTCTCGGCAGCATCACCGCGCATTCGAGCCTCGACCGGGCCGCGCGCTTCGTGCTCGTCGCAAACTACATGGGCATGCCCGAGAGCGAGCGACCGAACCAGTCGGTGGTCGTCTTCCCGCGCCGCGCCGATGGCGACCTCGATCCGGCCACCGCCTCGGCGGCGCATCCGGGCCACGGCCCCGATGCAGGCCGGCAGGACCGCTCGCATGCGCATTGCGTCCAGGCGACGCCGGACAACCGCCACATCGTCGTCAGCGATCTCGGCATCGACCGGCTGGTCAGCTACCGCTTCGACGCCGAAACCGGCGCGATCACCAAGGTCGGCGAGACGGAGCTGCCGCCCGGCTCCGGCCCGCGCCATTTCGCCTTTCATCCGGCAAAGGCCTTCGCCTATGTCGTCAATGAGCTCGCCTCGACCGTCGCCTCGCTTTCCTTCGACGCGGAAAGCGGCGGCTTCACCGTGCTCGATGTCGCGCCGACGCTCGACGACACGACCGGCAATCACTGCTCGGAGATCAAGCTTGGACCGGACGGGCGCTTCCTCTATGTCGCCAATCGCGGTGACGACAGCCTGTCGATCTTCGCGATCGGCGAGGACGGCATCGCCCGGCGGCGCGAGGCGGTGCCCTCGGGCGGCAAGACGCCCCGCCATTTCGCCTTCTCGCCGGACGGGCGCGTCCTCGCCGTCGCCAACCAGGACAGCGACGTCGTTACCCTGTTCGCCGTCGATCCGGCCGATGGCTCGCTGACCCGGCTCGACCGCGACATCGCCGTCGGTACGCCGACCGCGATCTGCTTCGTGACGGTGGGGTAGATCGCGAGGCAGAGAAGCAAGCCGCCGATCGTGGCAGCCGAAACAAGGACGGGATATTGGTCGAACCACATGCCGTGTTATAGCTCTCGCTTCAACGGAGCCGCACGCATGCTCACCTTCCTGCCTTCGCTATCGGTCTTCCTCGCCTATCTGGCCGCTGTCATCGCGCTCACTCTGACGCCGGGGCCGGACATGACGCTGTTTCTCGGCAAGGCGATCGGGCAATCGCGAATGGCGGGCGTCGCCGCCTTCGCCGGTGCCTCGACCGGGCTGGTGGTGCACACGGTGCTGGTCGCGGTCGGCCTCTCGGCGCTGCTCGCCGCCTCGACCACGGCCTTCACCATCCTCAAGGTGGTCGGCGCCGGCTATCTCGTCTATCTCGCCTTCCAGGCGATCCGGCACGGCTCGGCGCTTTCGGTCGGCGGCAAGGGTTCCAGCGATCCGATCGGCAAGGTCTATCTGAAGGGCCTGATGGTCAATCTGCTCAACCCGAAGATCATCGTCTTCTTCGTGACCTTCCTGCCGCAATTCGTGACGCCGACCGACCCGCATGCGGCGGGCAAGCTGCTGTTCCTCGGGCTGATGTTCGTTGTCGTCGCCACACCGATCAGCATCGCGATGATCTGGTCGGCCGGCTCGCTCGCCTCGTTCCTGAAGCGCTCGCCGCGCGCGACCCGCGCCGTCGACTGGCTGTTCGCCAGCGTGATGGGCGCCTTCGCCGTTCGTCTTATTCTGGCTCAGGGGAAGTAGGCGGAGCCGGCGGGCCGGAGACCGCACGCTCCGGGGCGGCACGGACGATCGTTCCCGAACCGTGGCCGGCGACGACCCAATAGGCGAAGCCGGCGACCAGTCCGGCGGCCAGCGGCGGCAGGACGGCAAATTCGGTGCTGTTCGCCGAAAGGAAGATCCCGAGCCCGATCGCGCCGCCGAACAGCGACCACAGGATCACCGAGCGCAGCGCGAAGATCTCGGCGATGACGATGCCGACCAGGAATGGCAGAACCGCGAAGCGGGTGATGCCGGCAACAACGACGATCACCGGCTCGATGATCGCCGTGATGTCGCCGCCGGGACCGACCCAGCTGTCCGTCTCGAAGAAGCCGAACGAGCCGAGATAGACGACGATGGCCGCGATGATCGCCGCGATCAGCCCGAGCGGGATGACGAACAGGATGCGGAGAAAGGTCAGCATCAGTCTTCGTCGTTGGTGACCATCGCCTCGAGCGCCAGGCGCTCGCGGACGCGCATGCACTCGCTCTCGCTCTTCAGCTGGCCGCAGGCGGCGAGGATGTCGCGGCCGCGCGGCGTGCGGATCGGCGAGGCATAGCCCGCGCGGTTGACGATGTCGGAGAAGGCCTCGATCGTCTCCCAGTCGGAGCACTGGTAGTTGACGCCCGGCCACGGATTGAACGGGATCAGGTTGATCTTGGCCGGGATGCCGCGAAGCAGGCGGACCAGTTCGCGCGCATCGGCCGCCGTGTCGTTGACGTCCTTCAGCATCACATATTCGAAGGTGATGCGGCGGGCGTTGGAGAGGCCGGGATAGTTGCGGCAGGCGTCGAGCAGTTCGGCGATCGGATATTTCTTGTTGAGCGGCACCAGCATGTCGCGCAGGTCGTCCCGCACGGCGTGCAGCGAGATCGCCAGCATCGAGCCGATCTCCTCGCCGGTGCGCGGGATCATCGGCACCACGCCGGAGGTCGACAGCGTGATGCGGCGCTTCGACAGCGACAGCCCCTCGCCGTCGGAGGCGATCAGCAGCGCCTGCTTGACGTTGTCGAAATTGTAGAGCGGCTCGCCCATGCCCATCATGACGATGTTGGAGACGAGGCGGCCCTCGGACGGGACGGCGGCGCCGACCGGCGTCGTCTTGTCCGGGAAATCACCGAGGCGGTCGCGCGCGACGAGGATCTGGCCGACGATCTCTTCCGCCGTCAGGTTGCGCACCATCTTCTGCGTGCCGGTGTGGCAGAACGAGCAGGTGAGCGTGCAGCCGACCTGCGAGGAGACGCAGAGCGTGCCGCGGCCGATCTCGGGGATGTAGACGGTCTCGATCTCGACCGGCCGGCCGGCGCCGCGCGCCGGGAAGCGCAGCAGCCACTTGCGCGTGCCGTCCTGCGAGATCTGCTCGGTGACGATCTCGGGCCGCTTCAGCGTGAAATTGGCCGCGAGCGTGGCGCGCAGGTCCTTCGACACGTTGAGCATGTCGTTGAAGTCGGTGACGCCGCGCGCGTAGATCCAGTTCCAGATCTGCGCCGTGCGCATGCGGATCTGCTTCGGCTCGATGCCGATGCCGGCGAGCCTTTCGCCGATCTCGGGGCGTGACAGGCCGACGAGCGAGGGCGTCTCCGTCAGTGAGAGCGGAGTCTTGAGCGGGGCGGTGGTGGCCACGGCGAGCGGTGCGGTCATGTCGGTATCCGGGTGAGAGGCCGGGCGCGAAACGCGCGCATCAAGGCCATCCATCATTGTTGCCGGCCTCATATCACAATTTCACAGAAATCAGGAATGCTTCAAATGAGCCGCCGCCCTGCGCAGGACAAGGGGCAACGGACCGCCGGACGGCCGGCCGGGCGAATTCGGCGCGATGACAGGTTCCCAATTCCCGGGGCTTCGGCTAGGTTTCGCGCCGAGCACCGTCTCATCGAAATTCCTCCGCAGGCCTCGCGGCGACCCGGCACCGTCCGGACCGCAAGCGTAGCTGCGCAATCGAGATGAAACGATGACCGATCCTTCCTCCCCTGCCCCGACCGATCATGGCGTCCGCTTCGGCCGCATGGCGCCCGGCATCACCGTGCGCGACATCGAGCGGGCGCACGCCTTCTATCGCGACATTCTCGGCTTCACGAAGACCTTCGAGAACGGCGATCCCGTCGGCTTCATGATCCTGAAGCGCGACGGGGCCGAGTTGCATCTGAACCTGCGGCGTGACCACAAGCCCGGTCTCCACAATGTCGCGCATCTGATGGTCGACGACGTCGACGCGCTGCATGCGCGCTGCCAGGCGCATGGCGTGCGCATCATCAAGGGATTGCGCGACCAGAACTACGGCCTGCGCGCCTTCGTCTTCGCCGATCCCGACGGCAACCGGTTCGACGTCGGCCAGCCGAGCCAATAGCCGCCGGCCATCAACCCTGCGTCGAGGTCAGCGCGTCCCAGCCGCGCATGGCGCTATGCGCCACCGAGAGCAGCGTCTCGCCATCGGCGCCGTCGCGCGCCTCGATCGACATGCCCTTGATGATGGTGCCGAAATAGGCGGCGATGCGGTCGAGATCGAGGCCGGGCGGCAATTCGCCATCGGCGACGCCGCGCTGCAGCCGCGCCCGGATCCGCCGCGCCATGTCCTTGCGCTGGTCGCAGAGGAACTGCTGCGCCGCGTCGGTGTCGGGGCCGCCATTGGTGGCGCCCAGCATGACGAAGCAGCCGGTCGGCTTGTCGGGCCGGGCGCAGGAGCGGGCGCTCGCCGCCAGCATCGCCGCGATCGAATCGCGCGTCGTCAGGTCGCCCTCGAGCATCTGCATGGTGCAGGCGTCGTCGGTCGCGACATAGAGCGCCACCGCCTCGCGAAACAGCTCTTCCTTGGAGCCGAAGGCGGCATAGAGCGACGGCGAATTGATGCCCATCGCCTCGGTCAGCTCCGAGATCGAGGTGCCGGCATAGCCGCGAGCCCAGAACACGTCCATGGCCCGTTCGAGGGCGACGGAGCGATCGAAGCTACGGGGACGTCCGCGTGCATTCATGGCTTGCGTGCAGCCCTTTTCTTTTTGTAACGATCAACAAATAAAGCGCTTGACGCCCGGAATCAAGCCATTATGATTTCTGTATCGACCGACACATAAATACGTGTGTCGGTGATGACCCTGAGCCCGCGACGCCTCTCCCGTCGCGGGCTTCAGCGTCTCCATGGGCCGCGCCCCGCGCCGGCCCCGCCCAACAGATCGAGACCACCATGACCGACGCTTCTCACCAGGCGGCTCCGGGCCGGCACCTCGTGCTCGCCGCCGTTTTCCTCGTCGCGGTCACCATGCCGCTCTCCTTCACCGGTCCAGCGGTCGCCACCCCCGCGATCGGACGCGATCTCGGCGGCGACCTTGCCTTGCTGACCTGGATCGTCAACGGCTTCATGCTCGCCTTCGGCAGCACGATCATGCTCGGCGGCGCGCTGGCCGACCAGTTCGGCCGCAAGCGCATGTTCCGCATCGGCGCCATCAGCTTCACGCTCACCTCGCTCGCCGTGGCGCTGTCGCCGAACGTGCTGATCCTCGATTTCCTGCGCGCGCTGCAGGGGATCGCGGCGGCGCTGTCGATCTCGGCCGGATTCGCCGCCGTGGCGCAGGAATATGAGGGCGCCGACCGCACCCGTGCGCTCGGCCTGCTCGGCACCGGCTTCGGCATCGGCCTCGCCTTCGGACCGCTGGTCACCGGCGCGCTGATCGGCTCGTCCGGCTGGCGGGCGCTGTTCGTCGCCACCGCGCTGGCGGGGCTGGTCATCCTCGTCGTCGGCGTGCCGAGAATGCGCGAAACCCGCGATCCCGGCGCCATCGGCATCGATCGCTGGGGCGCCGGCAGCTTCACCGCCATGCTCGTCGCGCTCACCTTCGGCATCATCCTCGGGCCGGAACGCGGCTGGGACGACACGCTGGTAGTGACACTTTTGACCGGCGCTGCCGTCCTGCTCGTCGCCTTCATCGCCATCGAGAATCTGCAGACGCGGCCGATGCTCGACCTGTCGCTGTTCCGCTATGCCCGCTTCGTCTCGGTGCAGGCGCTGCCGGTCGCGGTCGCCTATTCCTTCATTGTGCCGTTCATCCTTCTGCCGGCCCGCTTCATCCGCATCGAAGGCATGAGCGAGTTGGAAGTCGGCGTGATGCTGCTGCCGCTCAGCCTGCCGATCGCGACGATCCCGTTCGTCGCCGCCAATCTCGCCCGCTGGATCCCGTCCGGCATCCTCGCCGGCCTCGGCCTGCTGGTCGCCGGCGCCGGCGTGCTGCTGCTCGCCTTCGTGCCGGTCGGCGGCGCGCCGACGGCCTTCATCCTGCCGCTCGCCATGATCGGCGTCGGCGCCGCCCTGCCCTGGGGCCTGATGGACGACCTCGCCATCAGCGTCGTGCCGACCGAGCGCGCCGGCATGGCGACCGGCATCTTCGGCACCATGCGGGTGGCGGGCGAAACCGTCGCGGTCGCCGTCGTCGGCGCGCTGATGGCCGCCTTCGTCTTTGGTGGGCTCGGCGAACTGCCGGGCGACGTCGCCCCCCATGTCGCCAGCGCGCTGGCGGGCGGCAGCCTCGACCAGGCAAAGGCGCTCGCGCCCTCGATCGGCCACGACACCGCGATGGCGGCCTATGGCGCGGCGTTCCGCAACACGATGCTGATCTGCGCGGCGATCACCTTCACCGCCGCGCTGGTCACGCTGGTGGCGCTGCGCTCGCGCAAGCCGAGAAAGGCCCGCGAGCCGCGAATGCTGGAGATCGGCGCATAGGCGGCGTGCGAAGGTCACCTCTCCCAAGGGGAGAGGTCGACGGCCGCAGGCCGGCGGGTGAGGGGTTGAGCCCTCCCCGCGCGATCGCAGCCCCTCACCCGGAGCTTCGCTCCGACCTCTCCCCCTGGGAGAGGTGAAACGGCGCGGTTGATCGATCCCGCCAAAAAAGAAGCCCCCTGCCGCGGCGCGGCCGGGGGCTTCTTCATTTCAAACGCCCGAGGGCTGCCGGATCAGTCTTCTTCCGGCTCGTCGCCGAGATTGGCGAGATCGGCCAGGTCCTGGTCACCGGGCTCCGCGTCGGCGACGCCGAGGCTCTCGGCCGACAGCCAGAACACCTCGCCCTCGCTCTCCTCGGTATCGAGCCAGAAGAAATCGAGATGCGGGTATTCGGCTTCGAGGATCTCGCGACCGGCGCCGATCTCGCAGAGCAGGCCACCGCCGGGATTGAGATGCGCCGGCACCGCCTCGAGAATTCGCCGGACGATATCGAGGCCATCGAGACCGGACGCGAGCGCCATCTCCGGCTCGTGCCGGTATTCCTCCGGCAACTCTTCCATGGCGATCTCGTCGACATAGGGCGGGTTGGTCAGGATCAGGTCGTAGCGCTTGTCGCCGAGCGGGGCGAACAAGTCGCCTTCATAGAGCTCGATGCGATTGCCGAGATTGTGCTCGGCGACGTTGATCTTCGCGACCTCGAGCGCATCCGGCGACAGGTCGACGGCGTCGATCTCGGCATTCTCGAACACGCCGGCGGCGAGGATCGCGAGCGAGGCCGAGCCGGTGCAGAGATCGAGCACGGTCTCGACCGACGACATGTCCTCGATCAGCGTGAACTCGTCGCCGCCGAAGAATTCGGAATGCAGGAGTTCGCCGATGAAGGAGCGCGGCACGATCACGCGCTCGTCGACATAGAAGGGCACGCCCTGGATATAAGCGCGGTTGAGCAGATAGGGCGTCGGCTTGCGGGTCGTCACCCGCGCCTCGATCAGGTCGGCGAGACGCTGGCGCTCCTCCGGCAGAAGGCGCGCATCGAGGAACGGCTCCAGCGTGTCGATCGGCAGCTTCAGGCCTTCCAGCACCAGATAGGCGGCATCGTCGAACGCGGTCGAGGCGCCATGACCGAAGGCAAGGCCGGCCTGGTTGAAGCGGCTGATCGCGTAGCGGAGGAAATCGCGGATCGTCAGGAACTGATCGGCGGGGCGGCTTGTTTCGGTCACGGCGGGCTCGTGCGTAAGGGACGGTTTCGCCCCGTCCTAGCAGGTCGGGACGCTTCGCGCATCTCTCCGCACTGCGATCTCGGGTGCCATGGGGACAGCCGGCGCTTCGATCGAAGCATGAAAGCGCGAGGGCCGTCTCGAATCACGCGCGATACGCACGGCCAGCCCCCTCACCCTGCAGTCTCCCGCAGGCGGGCGAGGGTTCCGGCCGGCGCTCCGCCACGGAGGTGGCGCGATTGCCGAACCACACGAAAGAAAGCCCTCTCCCGCACGCGGGAGAGGTTGGGGCGAGGGTCTTGCACCGCACCCGAATAAGAAGCGCCCGAACTCAGCCGGGCGTCGGTCCCGCCGGCGGCGCCAGCGTGCCGTTCGGGCTCAACTGGTCGACGGTGGGAGGCAGGACCTTGGCGAGGATATCGCTGACCTGGTCCATCGGAATGCCGAGCTGGGTGCCGAGTTTCTGCAGTTCCTCGTTGCCCAGCGCCTCGCGCAACTGGTCGGCACTGATCGGCAGGTTGTTGCCCTGGCCGAGCCAGGAGGCGACCTGCGCCCCGAGGCCGGAACTCTGCAACTGGCTGAGCACGCCGTCGAGACTGCCGAACTGGGTATTGGCGAGCGCGCCGTTCAGAGCCTGGCCAAGGGCGTCCGGCTGGACGCCCTCGCCTTGCTGGCCCTGAAGCGCCGCGAGGACATTGCCGACAAGACCGTCAAAGATTCCCATGATGGTTCTCCTTCCAAACGGAACGTCGTTCTCTGCCCCCGACCGGAACGAGGCTACATGCCTATGACTACACCAACATTGCAGGGGCTACTGCCCCTTGGCCTTCAGCCGCTTGTTGCAGTCGCTCCAGTATTGCGGCCACTTGGCGCCCTCCGGCAGCTTGCCCGCCGCCTTCTTCGCCTGCCACTCCGCGCCGCAGGCGCGGATGCGGACGACGGCGGCCTGCTGGCCCGGGGTCATCTGCCGCTTGCCGGCAGTGGTCTTGCCGGTGTCGAGCTTGGCGGCGGCGTCGGGATCGGGCAGCGCCATGCCGAGATCCTCGTCCGTCGTCGCGGCCTTCGCCGAGCCCGCCTTGGCGGCAGGCGCAGCGGCGCCGTCCGGATTGGCGGCGGCATAATCCTTGGAGCACTGGCTCCAGAACTTCGGCCAGGTCTGGCCGGCCGGAACCTTGTTGGCGGCCTTCAGCTTGGCCCAGTCGTCGCTGCAGGACTGCATGGCGCCCGACTTGCCACCGGCCTTGGCGTCGGCAGCGGCCGGCGCGGCGGGCGTCGTCTTGGCCGTCGTGTTGGCCGTGGTCTTGGCGGCCTTGGTATCGGCGGCGGGCGCGGCAGCGGCTGCATCCGGGTGCGCAGCGGCATAGTCCTTGGAGCACTGGCTCCAGAATTTCGGCCAGGTCTGGCCGTCCGGAACCTTGTTGGCTGCCTTCATCTTGGACCAGTCGTCGCTGCAGGACTGCATGGCGGGCGACGAAGTCGCGGCGGACGCCGGCAGGGCCGACGCCAACAGGCCCAGCGACATGCTTGCGCCGACCAGGATGAGTGCGGATCGCATCTTCATAGTGCCGATCTCCCTTGGATGTCTCAACGACATCACCTTCCAACGAAGCCGCGACGGCGTCGCGCTTTCCCCGCGGGTTGAGGGAACATCCGCGCGTTGCAGGTGTCAATCTCCCGACACGCGCCGGGCCAAGAATCGTTGGCAGGATCGGCCAAGATCGCAACCGCTATTCACGCGGCCGCGATCTTGATTCTCTTCTACGGCTTATTACCGGCTGATCTTGCTACGGCGCGTTCTTGGCCAGCCAGGCCTTCATGAAGGCGATCTCTTCCTTCTGCGCCTTGATGACGGCTTCGGCCAGCTTCCGCGCTTCCGGGTCCTTGCCGTATTGCAGCTCGACCTCGGCCATGGCGACCGCGCCCTCGTGATGCGGGATCATCGCGCGGAAGAAATCGACGTCGGCATTGCCCGAATATTCGATCGCCATGTCCTGCATCATCGCCTTGTCGGCGGCGCGGAAGGCCTTGGTCGACGGGCTGTCGCCCGGCTGTTCCTTCGCCATGGCGCCATGGTCCATCTGGCCGTGATCCATCGCGTGATCCATCTCGGCATGATCCATGGCTTCCTCGGCCGAAGCCGGCAGAATGGCGAGCGAAAGCGCGGCGGCGGCCGCCAGTTTCAGGATGGTGTTCATGATCGTTCGTCTCTGTATGAAAATGCGGGCATGGGGATGGCCGGCGCGGCCCGCGCGCTTCCGGCCCATGGCTTGACGACGGGGACGATCAGGCGCGAGGCGGCGGCAAGTCGGGACCGATCGACCGCTGCGCCGGCATGGCGTCGGAAAGCGGCCGCAGCCGCGCACCGGTCTCTCCGGCCGCAAGCGCGGGCCCGGCGTCGAGCGCCGGGACGGTAGAGGTGATGGCGATGCAGCAGGCGGGCAGCGACGGCGCGGCGGCGGGAAGCGGATGCGGGGCGCCGGAAACCGCGACGACCGGCATGACATGCGCCATCGCGACGTGCGCCATCGCGCCGCCATGCGACGCGTTGCCCGATGGCAGGACCATCGCCGCATGCGGACAATCCGCCTGCCCGGCGTGATCGGCCATGGCCCAGGCCGACCCGGAACCACCCGGAAGCAGCAGGCTGACGACGATCAGGACGAGGGCGGCGAAACGCCGTGCGAGAGTCACGCCGTAAAACTGGCCACTCCGGCCGTCGCCGTCAATGTCCCAGATTTCTGTTCACGTCGGCCAGACGGGTGTTCAGCTGTCATTCAGCACTGATAGGCTGCAATGGCGAAGGTTCGAGGGAATGGCATGACGCGGAAGCAGGGACAGATCGATCGGCGGCGACTGATCGGGTTCGGCGCAGCCGGACTCGGCGCGGGCCTTGCCGCCACCCCGCTCGCCGCGCCCTCGATCGCGCGCGCCGCCGACAGCCTCGTCTGGAAGATGGCGACGGCCTGGCCGAAGGATGCGCCCGGCGTCGGCGAAAGCGCGCAGCGCCTCGCCGACCGCATCGCGACGCTGTCCGACGGCCGCCTCAAGATCCAGGTCTTCGCCGCCGGCGACCTCGTCGCGCCGACACAGGTCTTCGACGCCGTCTCGACCGGCAAGGCCGAGATGGGCCATGGCTCGCCCTATTACTGGGCGGCCAAGGATCCTGCCTTCCACTATTTCTCCGGCGTGCCCTTCGGGCTGACGGCGAGCGAGCACATCGCCTGGCTCGATTTCGGTGGCGGCCAGACGCTCTGGGAGCGCGCTTACGAGCCGTTCGGAGTGCTGCCGCTCTATGTCGGCTCGACCGGGCCGCAGGCCGCCGGCTGGTTCAAGCGCGAGATCCGCACGGCAGAGGATTTCAAGGGGCTCACCATCCGCATCACCGGCCTCGGCGGCGACGTGCTGAAGCGGCTCGGCGCCAGCCCCGTGCTGCTGCCGCAGGGCGACATCGCGGCGGCACTTCAGACGGGCGCGATCGACGCGGCCGAATGGGTCGGCCCGTGGAACGACCTCGCGCTCAACCTGCCGCGCGCCGCGCCGTTCTGCTACATGCCGGCCTTCCACGAACTGGCGACGGCGATGGAGCTGATGATCGGCAAGGCGGCGTTCGCGGCGCTGCCGGCCGACCTGCAGGCCGTGGTGCGCACCGCCGCCGCGGCGGCCGCACTGGAGGTCTCGGCCGATTTCACCGCCAACAACATCCTCGCTTTGCCGACGCTGATCGAGCGCGGCACGGTGGTGAAGAGCTTCCCGAACGGGGTGATCGACGCGCTCGCCAAGACTTCGGCCGAGGTCCTGGCCGAGGTCGGCGAGGCGAGCCCGATGGCGCGCGAGGTGCATCCGGCCTTCATCGCCTTCCGCAAGAAGGCGGTCGCCTATGCCGCCGTCGCCGAAGGCGCGGCGCTTGCCATGCGGGCGCGCGCGCTGGCGATCTAGTCCAGCTTCTTCTGCAGGAAGACCAGGTCGAGATAGCGGCCGAACTTGAAGCCGAGCTCGGGCATACGCGCCGTCTCCACAAAACCCTGCTTCTCGTGCAGGCGGATCGACACCGCGTTGCCGGCCTCGATGCCGGCGACCATCATGTGCTTGCCCTGCGCCCTGGCGGCCTCGACGAGGGCGGCAAGCAACGCCGAGCCGGCGCCCTTGCCGCGCGCCTCGCCCGCGACATAGATCGAGTTCTCGACCGTGAAGCGATAGCCCTGGAAGGCGCGGAAATCGCCATAGCTGGCATAGCCGAGCACGCGCTCGCCCTCGACCGCGACCAGCACCGGGAAGCCCTGCCCGATGCGGGCGCGGAACCAGGCGATACGGTTGTCGAGATCGACGAGATCGTCGTTCCAGATCGCCGCCGTGTTGACCACCGCGTCGTTGTAGATGGCCAGGATGGTGGGGAGGTCGGCCTCTGTGGCCGCGCGGATCGTCGTCATGCTCAAACCTGCTTGTAGAAGAATGTCGCCGCAGCGAGCCGCCCGTCCGGCGTCAGGGAATGGCCGGGCATGACGCCCATCTCGGTCCAGCCGCGCGCCCGGTAGAGCGCCTCGCCGGCCGAGCCGGTCTGGGTGTCGAGATGCGCCAGCGTCCGGCCGGAGGCGCGGACCACGTCTTCCGCCGCCTGCAGCAGCCGGCTGCCGAGGCCGCGGCGGCGGGCGCTCGAATGCACCAGCATCTTGCCGATCTCCGCCCGGTGCGGCCCGTTCGGCTGCGGCGCGAAGGTCACCACCACGGTGCCGACGATGCGCCCGTCGAGCTCGGCGACCAGCAGCACGCGGCTGCCGGCCTCGATCGCCGCCATCTGGCCGCCCCAGAACACCTCGCCCTCGGCCTGCGAAAAGCCGGCGAGGAAATTGACCGAGGCGCCATGCGCCACGGCGTCGACGAGGATGCCGGCGAGCGCCGGGATGGCGGCGCGCGCCGCCGGCCCATCTAGGGACAGGATCGAAACCATCATGGCTCCATCGGTTGGTCTTTCGCCCAAAAACAAGCTTTTGCATCGTTTATGTCAATGATAAACTATCAGAATAGGAAAATTTGAACCGAAGCATAAGTACTTTTTATGGATATCGACCAGCTTCGCAGCTTCGACCGGATCGTGCGCGACGGCAGCTTCACCAAGGCGGCCGCCCGGCTCAACGTCACCCAGGCGACGATCTCGATGCGCATCCGCACGCTGGAGAGCCATGTCGGCGGCGCGCTGTTCACCCGCGGCCGCAAGGTCGAGCTGACCGAGCGCGGCGCCACCTTCCTCTCCTATGCCCGGCGCATCCTGGCGACCCTGCTCGAGAGCGAGGACGCCATGCGCAGCGTCGATCGCGGCCGCATCGCCTTCGCCTCGCTCCGCAGCCTGATCGAACCGCTGGCGACGCCCGCCGTCGTCGACTTCATGCACGCCCATCCCCGCGTCGAAGTGCGCTTCGAGGAAGGCCGCCACCGCGACATCGCCGAATGGCTGCATGACCGCAGCCTCGACCTCGCCATCATCGGCTGGCCGAACTTCGATCCGCTGCTCGAGGCGCTGGAGCCGGTCGCGATCCTGCGCGAGAAGGCCGTGCTCGCCGCCTCGCCGGCGCTGGCGCGGGAGATCGGGCCGCAGCCGACGCTCGACCGCATCTTCGCCGTCGCGCCGCATTTCCTCTCCTTCTTCTGGTGGCAGGTGACGCCCGACGCGATCGTCAGCCTGCGCCATCGGGCCCGCACCAGTTCGCAGGTGCTGTTCAGCTCCGGCCGCGCCCTGATCGAGCGCGGCGAGGCGATCGGCCACCTGCTCGAGGCCTCGATCACCCACGACCTCGCCGAGGGCCGGCTGATCGACCTGGCGCCGATCGACATGCCCGTGATCTGGCGCGATTCCGCCCTTGTCACCGGCAGTCCGGAGGCGCTCTCGCGCCCGCTCGTGGCCGAACTCGCCGACAGGATCGTCGCCCGCGCCGATGAACTTGGCGTGCTCCATGCCGGCCGGCGTTGAAAAGGCGCGTTTCAGCGCTTTGCGGCCAACATCCTTGATGCTATTGAGCGCGCCATGAGCACCGCGCCGCAAGACAACATCCGCAATTTCTCCATCGTCGCCCATATCGATCATGGCAAGTCGACGCTTGCCGACCGATTGATCCAGGCCACCGGCGGCCTGAGCGACCGCGAGATGAAGGAACAGGTTCTCGACTCGATGGACATCGAGCGCGAGCGCGGCATCACGATCAAGGCGCAGACCGTCCGGCTGGACTACAAGGCGAAGGATGGCAAGAACTACATCCTGAACCTGATGGACACGCCCGGCCACGTCGACTTCGCCTATGAGGTGTCGCGGTCGCTCGCCGCCTGCGAAGGCGCGCTGCTCGTCGTCGATGCCTCGCAGGGCGTCGAGGCGCAGACGCTGGCGAACGTCTACCAGGCGATCGACAACGACCTCGAGATCCTGCCTGTCCTGAACAAGATCGACCTGCCGGCGGCCGAGCCCGACCGCATCAAGGCGCAGATCGAGGAAGTGATCGGCATCGACGCCTCCGAGGCCGTGCTGATCTCGGCCAAGACCGGCATCGGCATCCCCGACGTGCTGGAAGCGATCGTCACCCGCCTGCCGCCGCCGAAGGGCGACGCCGACGCGCCGCTGAAGGCGATGCTGGTCGACAGCTGGTACGATTCCTATCTCGGCGTCATCGTGCTGATCCGCGTCATCGACGGCCACCTGAAGAAGGGCATGCGCATCCGCATGATGGGCGCCGACGCCGTCTACGACGTCGAGCGGGTCGGCTATTTCACGCCGAAGCTGGTGCCGGTCGAAAGCCTCGGCCCGGGCGAGATCGGCTTCCTGACCGCCTCGATCAAGGAAGTCGCGGATACGCGCGTCGGCGATACCATCACCGACGACAAGAAGCCGACCGCCGAGGCGCTGCCGGGCTTCAAGCCGGCGCAGCCGGTGGTGTTCTGCGGCCTGTTCCCGGTCGACGCCGCCGATTTCGAGGAACTGCGCGCCGCCATGGGCCGCCTTCGCCTCAACGACGCGTCGTTCTCGTTCGAGATGGAATCCTCGGCGGCGCTCGGTTTCGGCTTCCGCTGCGGCTTCCTCGGCCTCCTGCATCTGGAGATCATCCAGGAGCGGCTGGAGCGCGAGTTCAATCTCGACCTGATCGCGACGGCCCCCTCGGTCATCTACAAGATCCTGCTGACCGATGGCAGCGAGATGGACCTGCACAATCCGGCCGACATGCCGGATGTGATGAAGATCGAAGAAATTGCGGAGCCTTGGATCCGCGCCACGATCCTGACGCCGGACGAATATCTCGGCGCCATCCTCAAGCTCTGCCAGGAGCGGCGCGGCATCCAGTCCGACCTCTCCTATGTCGGCACCCGCGCCATGGTCACCTACGACCTGCCGCTCAATGAGGTGGTGTTCGACTTCTACGACCGGCTGAAGTCGATCTCGAAGGGCTATGCCTCGTTCGACTATCACCTGACCGACCACCGCCCCGGCGACCTGGTCAAGCTGCAGATCCTCGTCAATGGCGAGCCGGTCGACGCGCTGTCGATGCTGGTGCACCGCACCCAGGCCGAGCGGCGCGGCCGCGCCATGTGCGAGAAGCTGAAGGACCTGATCCCGCAGCACCTGTTCGTCATCCCGATCCAGGCGGCGATCGGCGGCAAGATCATCGCCCGCGAGACGGTCCGCGCCATGCGCAAGGACGTGACGGCGAAGTGCTATGGCGGCGACATCACCCGCAAGCGCAAGCTTCTGGACAAGCAGAAGGAAGGCAAGCGGAAGATGCGCCAGTTCGGCAAGGTCGACATCCCGCAGGAAGCCTTCATCGCCGCGCTCAAGATGGACGATTGAGCCGCCGCTGCGCTGTTGGAATAACCGGCCGTTCCGATCCCATCGGGACGGCCGTTCTGTTTCTGGGGCCGCTCTTCCTTCCGCGACTGGTTCGGTCGTCAACCCAAACTCCGTCGTCATCCCGGTTCTTCGCCCGGGATGACGGCCAGGTTGGGGTTGGGGCAGAGGCTAGCCTGCCAAGGCCAGCCCCTACCCGCGCAGCATGTCGTGCACGGCCTTCAGCACCGTTTCCGGCTCGATCGTGTCCATGCGGCGCTTGCCGTCGATCTCGGGCGCCTGGACGATGATGTTGCGGACCGCCTGCGGCGCCCAGCGCTCGGGCTCGCCGGGGCCGAACAGGCTGACCATCGGCACCAGCGAAATACCCATCAGGTGGCCGAGCCCGGTATCCGGCGCGACGCCGACGGTGATGCGCCGGGCGCTCGCCGCCGTCAGCTCCAGCCGGTAGACGCTGTCAGGCTCGCCGTCATAGCGCGCCGGCGTGAACATCGCCTCCGGCACGGCGGCGCGGATCGCGGCGATTTCCTCGCGCTCCGACGGGCCGGAGAAGAAGACCGGCGTCAGCCCCTCGGCCAGCAGCAGCCTGGCGAAGGCGATGTTGCGCGGCACCGGCCAGCCCTTGCCGCCCTTGGTCGTCACCGCGATGCCGACATGGCGGCGATCGGCCGGAAACAGCTCCGCCGCCAGCGCCTCGGCCTTCGGCGACAGGTGGAAGCCATCCCTGGCGGAAAGCGTCCAGTCGAGCTTGCGGCCGGCATCCGCCTCGATCGTCGACCAGCTGCGATCGACGATCAGCGCCGGCCGGTGCAGCTTGCCGATCGGGATGCTGCTCTGGAATCCCTTCGACTTCAGGAAGGCGCGCGCCAGCAGCACGTCGCCGACGCGCGAACGCACGTCGAAAACCCTGTGGAAGCGCGGCAGCTTCAGAAGCGCCGAAATGACGGGAACCGGCCAATAGCGGGCGCGCGGAAAATGCACGAAGGTCGGCGCGATGTCGGCGACCAGTTCATGCACCGTGCGGGTCAGCTTGTCGGGGCAGGAGGAGATCCACCAGATCGGATGGCCGGGATAGCGCTCCGCCACGGCCCAGATCAGCGGGCAGACCATCAGCGCGTCGCCTAGTCCGGCCCGGTCGCTCAGGACGGCGATGGGCTTGAGGGCGGCGGCAGAATTGGATGTCATGGATCGGCCAGGATGCGAGGAGGAAGGCGGCTTCCATAGCCGTTTTTTCCGCGCTGCCATAGCGTTTCGAATTCTGGCGCCCGGCCGGCGTCGATTTTTCCGCGCGCCGGACAAGTCGTCCCCACGAGCCGGTGGACGGCGCGGGCCGGGAACCCTACCCTCCCCGCATGAGCAGGGCCTTCGTGAAGGAAGACGACGCGGACCAGGGCGATGACGGCTTGCCGGAGCGCCCTGTCTCGCCGCATCCAAACCTGGTGACACCGGAAGGCCTGGCGGCAATCGAGGCCGAACTCGCCAGCCTCGCCGCCGCGCTGGCGGCGGCCCGGATTGCCGATGACAGGATGACGGCGGCGACGCTCGCCCGCGACCTGCGCTACTGGCAGAAGCGGCGCGCCAGCGCCGAACTCATATTGGCGCCGACGGACGGCGCGACCGTGCAGTTCGGATCGACGGTGACGATCCTGCGCGAGGATGGGCGGCGGCAGACCTACCGGATCGTCGGCGAGGACGAGGCCGACCCGAATGCCGGCACCGTGTCGCATGTCTCGCCGCTGGCGCAGGCGGTCATCGGCCGCAGCGTCGGCGACGAGATCGCCATCGCGGGCCGGGACGCGGAGATCGTGGGGATCGACTAGAGCCGGGGCTGTGGCCGGTAAGCCCCTCACCCCAACCCTCTCCCGCGCGTGGGAGAGGGTTGGGGTGAGGGTCTTGCTTGCCTTACCCGCCGAAACGCAGCCCAAACGAAAAATGGCGCCGGCCGGGGCCGACGCCATTTCAGAACCGGAACCGCCCGATCAGACGGTCTCGTCGACCTTGGGCTGCGCCACGACGCGAAGATAGGGCTTCACGGTCTTCCAGCCGCCCGGGAACTTCTCCTTGGCCGCCTCGTCCGACACCGACGGCACGATGATCACGTCGTCGCCGTGCTTCCAGTCGACCGGCGTCGCCACCGAGAACTTGGCCGTCAGCTGCAGGCTGTCGATGACGCGCAGGATCTCGTCAAAATTCCGCCCGGTCGATGCCGGATACGTCAGCGTCAGCTTCAGCTTCTTGTCGGGGCCGATGATGAAGACCGAACGGACGGTCGTCGTGTCGGAAGCGTTCGGATGGATCATGCCGTAGAGATTGGCGACGTTCTTGTCGTGATCGGCGATGAGCGGGAAGTTCAGCGTCGAGCCGGTGGCGTCGCGGATGTCGTCGACCCACTGGCCGTGATTGGAGAGCTGATCGACCGAGAGGCCGATGACCTTGACGCCGCGCCGGTCGAATTCCGGCTTCAGCTTGGCGACGGCGCCGAGCTCGGTGGTGCAGACCGGGGTGAAGTTCTTCGGATGCGAGAACAGAACGCCCCAGCCATTGCCGAGATACTCATGGAACGAGATCTTGCCTTCGGTCGAGTCGGCGGTGAAATCGGGGACCACGTCCCCCAGATTGAGTGCCATTTTCTGAATGCCCTGTTGCGTGCCGGCTGCCGCGACGAGACCCGCGGCCGTCTAGGGTGCGAGTATCGCACGGCATTGCAACCGGTCAATTGCGGAATCATGACGGTTTCGAGCATGGATTGCCTACGTTCGACGGACATCAGGCAGTTCATTCCATCTCGAAGGCGAGACAGGTCCAAAACTGGAATATTCGTCCAAATGCCGGTGCGCTGCGGCAAGCCGGCGATGGTTGATAGATCGTCAAGATTGATCGGCGATACTGCCCGCCGGGGAGCGCTGACCAGGAAGGTGTCATCATGCTGAAAAGGCCGATCCGCGCGCTGGCGCTTTCGATCCTGCTGCCGGTTCTGGCCGGCGCGCCCGCCTTGGCGGACTCGATCGACACGACGCCGGCGAAGATTCTGTTCGGGGACGTCAAGACGCCGATCCCGCTCGAGGCGCGCTCGATCGGCTCCTATGCCAAGGGCTGCCTGGCCGGCGCGGTGGCGCTGCCCGTCAACGGGCCCGACTGGCAGGCCATGCGCCTGTCGCGCAACCGCAACTGGGGCACCCCGGAACTGATCGCCTTCACCGAGAAGCTCGCCCACGACGCCAAGCGGCAGGACGGCTGGCCGGGGCTCTTGGTCGGCGACATGGGCCAGCCGCGCGGTGGCCCGGCCCGCACCGGCCATGCCAGCCACCAGATCGGCCTCGACGTCGACCTCTGGCTGACGCCGATGCCGAGCCGCCTGCTCTCCCGCGACGAGCGCGAGACGATGGCCGCGACCTCGATGGTCAACGAGAAGGCGCGCGTGATCGACCGCTCGGTCTGGACCCAGGGCCAGGTCAGGCTGATCCGCCGCGCCGCGCTCGACCCGCGGGTGGCGCGCATCTTCGTCAACCCGGCGATCAAGAAGGCGCTCTGCGAGGATACGCGCGGCGACCGCGGCTGGCTCAACAAGGTTCGTCCCTGGTGGGGCCACACCTACCACTTCCACGTCCGGCTCGACTGCCCGCCCCACATGGCGAGCTGCGTGCCGCAGAAGGCCCCGCCGCCGGGCGATGGCTGCGGCGCCGAGCTCGACGCCTGGCTGCAGCCGCCGAAGCCGCCCAAGACGCCGACCAAGCCAACCAAGCCCGCCGTGAAGCCGCGGCCAATGCTGCTGGCCGACCTGCCGGCCGCCTGCCGGCAGGTGCTGATCGGGGCCCCTCCCGGCATGACGCCGGAACCCTCCGCCGCGGCGGCGCCGATGGCCTATGACGCGCCGCCGGCCGACATCGAGAACCCGACCGACGAGCAGCCGGTCACCGGCACGCTCCACTAAAGCGTTTTCAAGCGAAGTGGATCCCGGTTCGCGTGAAGAAAACGCGACCGAACAAAGAGCCAGAGCCTTTCCGTGTTTCAATGAAACACGGAAAGGCTCTGGGGTTAACGGATCGCTAACAGAAACGGCCGCTTCGAACGCCTCGAAGCGGCCGTTTCTGTTTCCGCCGGAGCGTCTTCGCGCGAAGCGGGGACCGGTTGGCGCGGAAGAAGACCCGGTCCGATCCTAGTCGTCATCCTCGTCGACGACCCAGTGCTTCACCGTCGTCAGGCTGCGGAGATATTGCGGCGGCGCATAGGCCTCGGCGCCGAGCTCGTAGGCGGCGCGCCACGGCCAGCGCGGATCGGCGAGGATGGCGCGGGCGAGCGCGATCATGTCGGCCCTGCCCTCCTGCAGCACCGCTTCCGCCTCGGCCGGCGTGGTGATCAGGCCGACGGCCCGCGTCACGATGTCGGCGCCCTTGCGAATTTTCTCCGCGAATTCAACCTGATAGAGCGGGCCGAGCGGGATCTTCGCGTCATGCGCGTTGCCGCCGGTGGAGGCGCAGATATAGACAACGCCCGCCGCCTTCAGCGCCTTGGCGACCTCGACCGCCTCTTCGACGTTGAAATTGTCCCGCTCCACCCATTCCGCCGCCGAAAGCCGCGCGCCGACGAACATCCGTTCCGGCAGCGCCGCGCGCACCGCCTTCGCCACCGTCACGATCAGGCGCATCCGGTTCTCGAGGCTGCCGCCCCAGCGGTCGGTACGCTGGTTCGAGATCGGCGACAGGAATTCGTGCAGCAGATAGCCATGCGCGCCGTGCAGCTCGACGAAATCGAGCCCGGCCCGCTCCGCCCGCCTGGCGGCGGCGACGAAGGCCTCGACGATCGTCTCGATGCCCGCCTCGTCCAGCGCCGTCGGCGTATGCCAGCCGGGCGCGAACGGTATGGCGGACGGCCCCACCGTCTGCCAGGCGTCCTGCTCCGGCGTCAGCGGCCCGCCACCGAGCCAGGGCAGTTGCGTCGAGGCCTTGCGGCCGGCATGGCCGAGCTGCACGCCGAAGACGGCGCCCGGCGCCGCCACGCGCCGCGCCGTCGCCAGCGCCCGCGCCATCGCCGCCTCGTTGGCGTCCGAATAGAGCCCGAGGCAGCCATGCGAAATCCGGCCGCGCCGCTCGACCCCGGTCGCCTCGAAGGTCACCATGCCGGCGCCCGAAATTCCGAGCGTCATCCAGTGCTGGACGTGCCAGTCGGTCGCCGAGCCGTCATCGGCGGAATACATGCACATCGGCGCCACGGCGATGCGGTTCGGTATCGTGAACTCGCCGAGCGTGATGGGAGTGAAGAGCGCACTGGTCATCGATCGATCCATTCAGGGAAGATTGGCAATAGGCGGGGATCCGCGCCCGTTTGGCGCGAAGGCGGTCAGCGCGAGGTGTCGAGGCGCTGGCCGGTCGAAGCGTTGACGCGCCACCAGCCGGCGACGGCATGGCGCGGCCGATGCGCCGGCAGCACTTCATGCGGGATTTCCTCCGACATCATCAGGACGATGCGGCCGGCCTGGGGAACGACCTCCACCGTGCCGGCGTCCTCTTCCGTCGCCTCCCACAGGCGCAGGATGCCGCCATAGTCGGCCTGCCAGCCGGCATCGAGATAGATCACCATCGACACGACGCGATTGCGCGCGCCGGAAAGGCTATCGAGATGGCGACCATAGAAGCCGCCGGTCGGATAGGCGATGAAATTGCACTCGAAGTCGAACAGGCCGAGGAAGAGCCGGCGATTGATGGCAATGCGCAGCTGCTCGGCCACGTCCAGCAGCCGCCGCTCGGTCGTCGTGCTGCCGTCGAACCAGCGGATCGCCGCCCGCCGGATCTCGGCCGCCTGGCGACGGCCGCCCTCGCGGCCGACCGCCGCGGCGGCCAACGCCCCGGAGGCTTCAAGCCCCGCCAGCTCGCCGGCCAGGCTTCGGATCAAATCTGGATGGAGAAGGTCGTCGACGACGCAGTAGCCTTTTCGGGCAAGACCCTCGATGGCTGCGTCGCCGACGGACCTGTCGAAATCGTCCGTCTCCGCCTCGACAAGTTCATTCAAGATGCGGCAACCCCCGTACCGATGGGACAAGACACGCCGGTGCCGCCCAGCCCGCAATAGCCGCCGGGATTCTTGGCGAGATATTGCTGGTGGTCGTCCTCGGCGAAATAGAAGGGCGGCCGGTCGACGATCTCGGTGGTGATCGGGCTGAAGCCGCGCTGCACCAGCGCCGCCTGATAGGCGTCTCGAGCCGCTTCCGCCGCCTGCCGCTCCGCCGCGTCGGCGACATAGATGCCGGAGCGGTACTGCGTGCCGACATCGTTGCCCTGGCGCATGCCCTGGGTCGGATCGTGGCTCTCGAAGAAGACCTTCAGCAGATCGCCATAGGAGACCACCGCCGGATCATAGGCGACGAGCACCACCTCGTTGTGGCCGGTCATGCCGGTGCAGACCTCGGAATAGGTCGGGTTCGGCGTCTCGCCGCCGGCATAGCCGACCGCCGTCGCCCAGACGCCCTGGGTCTGCCAGAACTTGCGCTCCGCCCCCCAGAAGCAGCCGAGGCCGAACAGGGCCGTGCGGACGCCGTCCGGATAGGGCCCGGCGATCGGGTGGCCGTTGACGAAATGCAGGCCGGGCTCGACGATCGGCTGCGCGCGGCCGGGCAAGGCTTCGCCCGGCGCGGGCATGCGGGTCTTGCGCGCGAAAAGGTCGAGGAGATTCATGGAAAGTCTCCTTGTCTGAGAGAGGATGTCAGGCGACGACGGAGTGGTAGCGGCGCCGCCGCCCTGCGAGAAGAAGGCAGGCGCCGATGGCGCCAAGCACCAGCCAGGTCGGCAGCGTCAGCAGGAACTGGATCACCGGCGACCACACCCACGGACCGACATAGACCTCGACATGGGTGGCGACGGCGGCTTGCAGGGCGTTCAGACTGGCGGGATCGAAGGCGAACCACGCCTGGCCCAGCGGCGTCACCGTCAGCGTCGAGGCGGCGATCGACTTGGTGCCGTCGATGACGAGCCCGACCACCGCTCCGGCGATGGCGAAAAGGCCGAGCAGGCGGACGAGAAGTGTGAACATGATCTGGTCCCTCGTCGCGGCCCGGCAGGCCCGTCTGGTCAGCGGCGACTGGCCCAGAGATAGTGTGGCGGCGCGAATTCGGCAACGCTTGCCGAAGCGACGGCCACGAATACGCGACGATCCCCGGCTGATTTCGCCGGGACCCTTGCGGCGGCCCATGGCTTCGTGATACCGCACCGCCTGTCTTGCCAAGAGCAGGACCTGCCCGCCCGCACGATGCGCCCGCCGCCTCGAATGCTGCGCCGGCAGACTTCCACGCCGCAAGGCGTTTGGTACGGAGGGGTGGCCGAGTGGTTGAAGGCGCACGCCTGGAAAGTGTGTATACGGGAAACCGTATCGCGGGTTCGAATCCCGCTCCCTCCGCCACTTGCTGTTGAAATGTCCAACTGACTGACGAATCTCTGCGGCTACCCGCCCGGTGTAGTCGCCGACCTGGCCTGCGGTCATGAACAGCCGCTACCGCCGTCCCTCGGCATCGGCGATGGCGCGCAGCTTGGTGTTCAGGCCAGCCTTGGCCCGTCCGATCGGGCGACCCCCTTTCTTCCCCGCCGCACGTGGTTTCGGGAACATGTACTCGATGTAGCCCATGGGCCCTCGGTCGAGGACACATGCAACATGGACACTCCTCCCGTCGCCCTCGGATCCCGATGGAGTCGCCGATGATGTGCGCAATCGGCACCGAGCCAATCGCCAACAACCTTGCGGGACGCCGCGAATGCAGTTGCAGCGTGAACGTGCGGCCCTAACTGACCGATCGATAGGTCTTGAATGCTGCACGCGGCATTCGCCTGAGGGGCCCATCGCGCGGCGCGCGGCGAGGTTTTGGACCTTAGGCCCGAAAGGCCGGACGATGCTGGACCGTTCTGCGTTCCGCTGGAAATCAGTTTAGGCAAGCTTGTGGTCGCGCTGAAATCGAGTCCTAAATGTCGCGGAAGATCAACGTCACTGACTCATATGTGCCCCGCCCTCGCAGCCGAAAGGGGCTTCACATGACACGTCGAATTTTTCTTCTCGTGCTTTCCTCGACCTTCCTTGCCAGCCCTCTTGCGGCGCAGGTCAATACCGATGCGGGTACGATCAACCCCAAGATGGTCGAGCGCTTTTTCAACCAGCCGGGCTATTCGCCCTATGCCGGGCGCAAATTCGCGACCCAGCCGCTTTGGGGCGAGATCCACCTGCATACAAGTTGGTCGGCAGATGCCTTTGCCGGCGGCACCCGGGTCGGACCGGATGAGGCGCTGAAATATGCCGAGGGCGAGACGATCGAGTCGAACACCGGCCAGCCCGTGCGCCTGTCGCGCCCCTATGACTTCCTGATGGTGGCAGACCATTCCGATGCGCTCGGCACCGTCGCCAGCATCTACGACGGCGATCAGGCGATGATGGCCGACCCGGTGCTCAAGCGCTGGCATGACGAGATGCGGAAGGGCGGCGAGTCTGCCAGCAAGGTCATGATGGAGATGATCGCCCTGCAGGGCGAGGGCAAGATCCCGAAGCCCATGACCGATCCAGATACCCAGATGGATATCTGGCACAAGATGACCGAAATCGTCGAAAGCCACAACAATCCGGGCAAGTTCACCGCCCTGATCGGCTATGAGTGGACCTCGAATTATGGTGGGGGCAACAACCTGCACCGCAACGTGGTCTATCGCGACGGCAAGGACAAGGCCGACATGGCACGGCCCTATACGACCTTCGAAAGCGAGCTTCCGAACAAGTTCTGGGAATGGCTGCAGGCGTATGAGGACAAGACCGGCGGCAAGGTTCTGGCCGTGCCGCATAACGGCAACCTGTCGAACGGGCTGATGTTCGCGACCGAGACTCCCGACGGCAAGCCGATCGATGCGAAATGGGCCGAGGCCCGCGCCCGCTGGGAGCCGCTCTACGAGGTCACCCAAGGCAAGGGCACCTCCGAGCAGCACCCCTCTCTGGCGCCCAGCGACGAATTCGCGGATTTCGAGATCTGGGACAAGGGCAACCTGAACGTCGTGCCCAAGAAACCAGGCATGATCGACTACGAATATGCCCGCGAGGCCCTCAAGCGCGGGCTCAAGCTGGAAGGGGAACTGGGCACCAACCCCTTCAAATTCGGCCTGATCGGCTCGACCGACGCGCATACCGGCATCTCCTCGACCGAAGAGAACAACTTCTGGGGCAAGTTCCCGGCCAGCGAACCGGGTCCGGAACGCTCGACCGGGAACGCCTTCGATTTCGACGGCCGCACCGTCAAGGACTGGAAGCTTGGTGCCTCGGGGCTCACCGCCGTCTGGGCACCCGAGAACACGCGCGCCTCGATCTGGGACGCGATGAAGCGCAAGGAGGTCTATGGCACCACGGGGACGCGCATCACGCTGCGCTTCTTCGGCGGCTGGGATTTCCTTCCCGAGGATGCGCTGGGAGGATTCGAACGCCACAAGGCCTATCACTATGATCCAATTGAAATAACTTACTTTTTGGATCAATGCCATTGAATTTTGCTACGATCGACTGCTACGAAGGCCCTTCGGATCGTAGCAAAGTCGGGGCTGATTTGAGCGTAGCGAACAACATCATCCGGCGGGGGGCCACCTACCACGTGAGGGCATTTGTTCCTCGCGAGCTTCAGTCTGTGATCGGCAAAAAAGAGATCCATCGCTCCCTCCGGACGACCGATCCGCAGGAGGCAAAACGCCTCGCGCGCGCAGTCCTCGACGAGCTCGACGCCGAGTGGCAGACGATCCGCGATCGAAGAACGATCGAACCCAGCGATATCGATGAGGTCATCTGGGAACGCTATATCGCGCTGGTTGAAGCTGACGAACGCTTCCGGATGGAGTTGCCGACGGAGGAAGATCTCGATGAGATTTGGGCGATCCTCGCCTCGGAATTCGGCTCCGAGGATATCGGTGCATATCGGATACTGGAGACTTTCCGAGACAGGCACGAACTCGACGCCAGACAGCGCGAAGCACGACTTCAACAGCTCCGACAAGACGCTGCCCGCGCAGAAACCAAATCCGTAGCGCCCGTCGTCCGACGAGAAATCGAGAAGCGGCAACTCATCGCCGACCCATCGAGCATCGACTACCGGCGCCTCTCGCAAGGCATCGTACGCGCCGAGATCGAGGCACTCACCCGCTCTGTCGAGCGCGATCGCGGCGACTGGTCCGGTGAGATCAAAGACGCCCTCGTCAAGCCTGCCATGAAGCGCCGGATTGAACCGAGCGAGACGATCATGGGGCAATTCGATATCTACGCGAAAGCAAACCCGAACAACATCAAGGCTGACACCCTCGACTACAGCCGGAAGTGTGTCGCGATTTTTGCCGATAGCCTGCCGAAGGGCTATCCCGCTTCCGGCATTGACAAGAAGGCCGTTCGCGAGTGGCACGATCTGTTACGCCAGTTTCCGGTCAAGGCGGCGGAGATCTCCGAATTCCGCGGGCTGCCCATCCGGAGAGTCGTTGCGCTGAACCAGGAGCGGCAGCGCCCGACGATTTCGAAGCAGACGATGAACAAGTACCTGTCAGCGCTGGGAAGCTTCTGCAACTGGCTGGTCCGGCGTGGCGTCATCGACATCAACCCGACGACAGGAATGCACGACAAGCTGGACAAGGATGCACGGCCGGTCCGCTCCTATAGCGAGCAGGAACTAGCCAGCATTTTCAAAAGCCCGATTTATTCGGGATTTCTTTCGGATGAGAAGGACTACCTCCCCGGCAATCGGACGGCAGATGACTGGCGGCACTGGCTGCCGTTGCTCGCGTTATTTACCGGTGCACGGCTCGGCGAGTTGGCGCAGCTTCTGACGGACGACGTGCGTAAGATGCACGGTCACCCGGTGATCATCATCACCAGGGAAGGCGACCCGGCCAAGTCGGTCAAGACAAAGACATCTCAACGCGTGATCCCGGTTCATCCTGAATTGGAACGGCTTGGTTTTCTCGATTTCCACGCTCGCGCGGCCGCAAGCGCCTCCCCGCGCCTCTTTCCGGAAATCCTGCCTGACGCTCGCGGCCATATCAGCGGAAGGCCGTCGAGTTGGTATCGGCGCTATGTGAAGCGAATAGGCGTGAAGGAGGATCGGAGCGTGAACTTCCATTCCTTCCGGCATGGCCTGGCCGACGCGTGCCGTCGGGCGGGCTACCTCGATACTGAGTACAACTTCATCCTCGGCCATGCCGACCAGAAGGGAGCCACCACACGCGGCTATGGCTCGATTGTCGAGGGAAGCTTGAAACGACGCGTCGAGATCATCAACGCTGTCGCCTTTCCGGGCCTCGACCTTTCTCACCTCTACAGGGCATAACTGAGGCTTGCATAGGGCGGCGGAAGGCGGACGGCCAAGTGCTCAAATCGCGTCGTCATCATTGGGCAGCGGGCGCGTGCACTGTTTCGCAACCATTTTCGATTCCAACATTCCCCACCAATGGCACGGGATCGAGCAGTAGCTTCAATCTCCCCCTTCCCACTCCTTAAGCTCTTCGGCAGCCAGCGGGGCGAGGGCTTGCTCAAGCGACAAGCTTCCTTTGCCTTTGAGGCGACCAAGCTTACGGCGCGGATTGTCACAGCCTTCGGCCTTCAAAAGACTTGCCAAGGCCATAATCCACTCAATGACGTCAGCACTGAGTTCAATTTCGACCGTGGCGCGGTTGCCAGTCATGCGACTTTTGACCCAACGGGGACCAGCCTGTCGAGCGATTCGTGCTTTGTGTCTTTTCAGCTGCCAGCTCTTCATTCGGACTTCCAACTCACGCATCGCGTCAAACCTACTGACCACGGTTCCACCAGCAATTGGCGATCATTCGGACAGAATAGCGCGGACACTGACGGGGGGGGGGGGATTTTGATCCTATGCACGCTCGCGGGGAAGGCCGTACAGCCTGTATCGGCACTACGTGAATCGAACAAGGCTATGCTCGATTGTCGAGGGCTGCTGAAACGACGCATCGAGATCATCAACGCTGTCGCCTTTCCGGGCGTCGTTGTCGCGGCACCTATTCAGGCGATGATTGCGGCTGTGATCGGCTGCTTTTGTTGGATGCCGTCGCCTCCGGGGCCCGAAAGGTCATCATAGGCAGCGCAACTACCCTCGCGAGCTCCAACGAGAATAGCTGTATTCTAATAGAATAAATACAGCACAGGAGCTTACATTGTTAAATGAACACAACATTGAACGACTGATCCAGCGACTAGCGCATGACGGCCTCTGCATCGGAAAAGAGAGAGTCGGTTTCAGTATGGATACTTATGTTGGGGTCAAGGATGTCAGCACGAGTCCACTTGGCGACAGCTCCTCTAGGCCCGGCACCGTCGCATGCATCGCCGGACACTGCTACCTCATGGCAACAGGTGTCACGGTCCAGGAGGCCATCGCCGCCACCGACGCGGAGACGATCGAGACGGTGGCCACCGATTTCCTCGGATTGACCCGCGACCAGGCGAGCGACCTGTTTTTCGATCTGCCAGAGGAGATAGCCCTGATGGATGTGAGCGTCGAGCAGGCGATAGCAGTCCTCAACCGCCTGCTCGATACGGGCGAGGTCCGATGGCTCCCCGCAAGCCCGATGCAGCAGTGACCGGCGACAGGGGGGCTGCCGCTCCGCGTCGCCAGCCTTGGCAAAGAGTGGCGTCCGCAAACAAGTCGTCTAGTCGGCCAGCTCTTCCCCATAGACTTTTGCCAGGCGGCTGGCACGCGAAGCGATCGTGTCGAGGAGACGATCGACGATTTCGTGGGTGATCCCCTCCGCCCGCATCGCGGTAGCACAAGCGGATGCCATGTCAGGAATGACCGCGAGCTGGCTGCGAACCGTGCGGATCGTAAATTCGCTGCTTACCTTCGCCGATGATGCACAACGCTCCCAGTATCGGGGCATAATGCCGTCGAGCTCGTAGGACTTGTCGATCCTCATAGCCAGCTTCAGATCTCGCATTTCGGCTTGGATTTCCCCCTCGCCGAGATGCGGAAGGATGCTCGATATGTCGTACAATGGGGCGAGACGTGCCTCGCCCTGCGCGCCGAGGAGCATCGAATAGTTCTTTGCATGCGCGTCGGTGCCGCCGATTGCCCAGTTGAATACATTGGCCACCATGAAAGCCTGCCTGTCGCCGACCGGATCCCTGGACGCCGCCAGCACCATATTGGAGATCGGCACAATGCCAGGGCCGCCCTGGCTCTCATATTTGAGCGTCGGCAGGACAGAGAGCGCCTGGCACATGTCCTCCTGGTGAATACGGATGGTTTTCCCATCGACATATCTGCGGTCGTAGCGCTCGACCACGATTGCCTTTTCACCCGCAAACTCGAGAACTTGGCTATGCGCGGCATCCATGCCTAGCATTCGCGCGAGCCGCAGGCAGAAATGCTCGTTCTCTGTGTGCCCATGAAGGTGCGGCATGGGGGGCTTGAAGATGTGCGTTGTGGGAGTATCTCCCAGAGGCACCCCCCATTGGGCCGTCCCCCTATCAAAGTGAAAGGCAGTCTTGGCCTGGGCGCCGGCTAGGCTGAACTGACCAGGATCGCCAATCCTTCGCGTCGCGGATCCATCGCGGCGCAGGTCACGCAGACGATCGCCAAGCTGCTCGTTGGTGAGGAGTTCCACGTCCTCTCCTCGAGATATCTTGTCACCATGGGGCAGAAACTGCACAGCCCCTGCGCAATCTCGGCCAACGTTCTTGAGCAAGGCGAAAGGATTCCGTGCCGAGACCTGGAACCTCTGGGCCCACCTGGCGAGAGTGTGCTCGTTGTCGGGCAGAAGGCCCCACAGGAATGCCTCGACTACCTTGCCGTCATAGACCTGTGTGATCGTGGGCATTGAGAGCGACAGAGGAATCGCGATCCGGCCACTCATCCACCTGTCGTCATAGACGAACGAAAGCCTGCCACCCGGCAGGTAGTACAACTCCCCTACCCTGCGACCAGAGATGTAGACGTCCAGCGTGTCGATGGGCTTCGTCACCATGATCATTGCCCTCAGAGCGTGTAGGGTGGCACGTCGTCTTCATCGCCGTCATGCCGATCACCTGCTGGAGGGTGATCATGATCGTCGCCGTCAGACAGCGCGGGCGGCGAGGAGGAACGCGGCAGGTCGAAGTTCATCTCAACACCGAGCGTGGTGAGAACCAGCAGCACATTTCCAATCTCGGCGCTAGGCTTGCCATTTTCGATCCAAGAGACCCACGTTTGGGTGGTATTGATCATCTTGGCCAAGGCAGCCTGGGACAGCCCTCGCCGCTTGCGGGCCTCCCTGATCAGAATGCCGATATCCCGGGAAGTTCTGATCCGCATCCTTTTGCTCCCACGTGAACAGCGCCAATATATTAACATATATCGAGGCAATCAATATACGATCTTATATCACCAAATTTCATATATGATCATATATCGTCGATGCAAATATAGGGTCGTAAATTGATGTCGGTCGGCCTAACGGATTGGCTAGGCAATCGCGCATCCAGCCTGGGCACGCGTCAAACGCAAAAACGCCCCAAGAGGCGACTGAGCCCTGGGGCTCGACAGCCTATAATCGTCAGCCAAGAACGGACAGTACGGCCCTAGCTAGGGATACTTTCCAGACATAGGGGGGCCGATATGACAACTTTTTCCTACCGCCGGCCACGAAAAGAAGCCGGTAGAAGGGTTAGGAAAGCAACACCACGCCAAGGCTCTCGCCAATAAGCCTCAGCCCCGACCTAATTACTTGCTGGTGCGATATCCAAGCATCTTTCCCATGCACATATGCCCTTTTCCTCACAGATCCTTGTCGGGGACGGAAAAGGCAGCGGCGACACGTTCTCGCAAATGCCGAAGCGCCATCCCTACCCGCTCGTTCATCGCCTCATAAGAAACGAACGTTCCGGATGAACCAACTCCGATCCGCGGAGGTGCCTTCAGCTTCAAGCCCTTTTTGGCAAGATCACCCTGAGACGCCCGCCGCAGCGCCTTCATCCGTCGGTCGAGCGCCGCGTCCATCGCCTTCAATCCAATAGCCCCAGCATTCAGGAACTTCTCCATACGCTGCCGGTCGTTCCACACATGCGCCGCAGTCCGCACGCTTGGCCTCGCCCGGGCGGGATCCAGGAAGGTAGGAAGCACAAACGCAAACGCCTTCGCCTGGAGCCTCGTGATTCGAAACCCTTTCAAGTCGTCGAGAAAATCGATGCCCAGAGCAGCGACCTCTGGGCGACCGAGCGTCACCTCGATCCGGACCCGCTTCATCTTGTCACCCAGAACAAGACTGGTGCCCGCCGCCCTATTCTGACGATCCAAAACCTTGTCCATGATACGCCACCGCATATCGGAATCCTCTGCGCCAACGTAGTAGGTCGCATCCACGAAAGCCTGGCGATCCGTGGTCGACGAGATCAGGAAGTGGTCCTTGTCGCCACTCCCGGATCTGGGACGCCCAATGACACCGACCGTATCGTTTGCGCCCCGCCCGAACGTGAAGCGTGGTCGGTCCCTCCGATGGCCCATCACATCCCGGCTTGGCTGGAAATGGCGAGTGAGAGCGGTGAAGAGCTGGGCCCGAGCGAGATCGCCCGGATGCTTGGGAGTGAAATCGACACTGATCTCCATCTCACTCACGACCGGTGGCATTTGAAGGTCATACTTGCCGTAGAAGGTTCGACAGAGCCTTCGGACCTTCACCAAGTCTGGCTCTTGAACCCGGAACTCGAACAGATCCGATACCCCACCCGACCTCTTATCGAGAGGCTCAATGTAGCATCTCTCCCCCAGGGCAGCCTCGACATCTCGCTGGAGCCATTGATGCTGCGTCTCGCGTCCCAGCCACAGGCGGATCGAAATCCAATCGATCACCGCACGGCAGGTGAAGTCCCCCAGATCGATCTCAGGCTCCAGCGCATACCGCCCAACAAGCCGTCGCTGCACTTTCGATACAGGAATCTTCCGGTAGGCAAGCTGGCCCAGCAATTTGCGAGACTTGATCGCGACGAGGTTCACTACGGTCGTCAATGGGCTTCTCGGTCGTCTATCGGCAGGGCCCCTCCCTATTCCAGAAGCTCGATAAGAGACAAGATCATCCGGAGACGCGGCGATCGGCTTGAACAGGTCGCCTCCCTAGCGTTCTCGGTTCGCAATCTTCCCGGCGGCCGCCCGTCGTAGCCGGCTCCATAGGCACCATAAGCGACCGCAAGTAGGCCTACAGCGCCTCCTATCCGGCCGGACAATGAGAGGCTCCCGAACGCCCGAGGCGGAACTACCGCGCCCCAAGACCAGATCGCAGCCCACGCGCCCTCACCAATGCGTTTTAAGAGTCACTGAGACCCTTCCCCTGCGCCATGAGGCAGGCAACAGCCCAGGCAATGCTTCCTGCCAGTGAGTGCCCCTGCCGATTCCTGAGCACGCCAATGACGGGCCCCACTGCCGGCCCTTACCGACGCCCGCCTTAGGTCCCCTTCCGGGTCACCCCGCATCGATACAAACCGATGAAAGCCCGCAAGCGGCAATCAATAGCCATCGGGCGCCCCTTCTCAGCGACCGCACATCTGCTAGACATGAACGATCGTCATGGTTGTGGAGCGCACATGTCCCCTGCTCGCCGTCACCTGCCCGAATCCGAGAACGCCATCGCCATTCTTCGCGCCGAGCAGCAGAAGCTGATTCGAACAGCTGCGGAGATGGAAGTATTGCGGCCCTCCTCCACGATCGAACGCATTGCGAGGCTGGAGAACCAGATTTTCGGTCTTGAGCACGTCCGCGACCTAAGCGCTGAAGATCGTCAGGGCCACTTAGGGCGCGCAGCCAAGTGAAAGCCCTTCTAGCGGCCCTCGTCCTCGTCACCACGCATACGGCGGGAGCCGCCGCAGGAAAGGTGCGCCCCTTGGACGATTTCTATGATCCGTCCTGGGGCTTCTCAAAGGCAGATTCACTGCAAGCCCAGATGACTCAACATCACATCATGAACAGCCGTTGCGTCGTGATGACCGGAAAATCAATCGTCGGCACACCGGGATACGCGACCTACGCCATACCGAGACTGCTCTTCACGGCGCCCCACAAACTGTCGAAGGAACGAGCGATCGAAATATACGACATGGTTCTGGAGGAAGTCATCCGTACCGCAGGGGACCCTCGCAGGGCGTCGCCCAAACAGTGGACGGAAGCCTGCGACCGCTATCGCGCGAACGTATCGCCACTGATCAGAGACCTTCTCAGAAAATATATGGGTGACGAGTAAGTCATCACATCACGTCACATCGAAAATACGAAGTGAGCTCCGCCCCCTCCGTCTCAGACATTCCGGCAAGCGACTTCCAACGGGGCAATAGGATGAATTGACCACCTGGAATCACCAGAGAGTCCCTCGCAGGATCAGACATGGTGGTGGTTGTCGGCGAGACTGAGATCGATTGATTCGGTTCAATGCCCCCACCAGTCTGGATGTCATCGAAGCCTCGCCCCCCCACCAAGTGCTCGTCTCTTCCTCGCGAGCTGTACCGCCAATCCGACTGCCTGTCGTGCGGACCGGGCGAAGGAGATGAAGTCCTAGGAAAAAACGACGAGCTTGAAGGGGATGCATTTTGCGCCCACCAGATTCAGGATTCCTAACCTCCCATATCTCGGGCCGCCAACCCGCAAGTTTCCATCGATCGTAAACCTGACAACATAATGTAAACTTAGAGGCTTCAAATCGCCCCCGGATAGACGATCTGGACTCCTCGAATGGACCTTCCTGTCAACAAAGCGGCAAGAAACAAGGACCAAACATAACCAATAGTTTACATTATGTTGACACTTCGGCCCTGATTTCGCGTTTTTCCGACAATCGTCAACATGAGCGTCGGCGTGAATCATATTCAGGGATAACCAAGGGCATTTCCTAGCTCGATCCAGATAAGCCGAGCGAGCATTCTTGCGCTTAAAAAATAAACGCGATCGACAAATCTTTAGACGCGTGCGTGACGACTGCAGGCCCAGTCAGGCCGGATAGCTATTCGAGAGGACGAGCCCGATTCCACCCCATACGGCGCTCGATAGGGCAACCACAGACCTAAACCGTCGATGCCGACAGCGGAGACCGGATAGCAGTCTCGAATTTCAAACGCATAGCCGACGACCAGCTAAATGACTGGGATCGAGGAAGGAGGGAAGCCGCAGCGCGCCCCTCCTTGCCATCATCTCCGGGCGGTCCCCAATCCTCCTCGTCATACGCCCCAGTCCGCGACACGCGAAGACGCGTCAGTACCCCACCAAAACTTCTTGACAAGCGCGATCGTGAATTCTATTTTCACATTCACGGGAGGCGACACATGGCCCTTACAGCGCTACAACGGAAACAACGACAGATTGAGCGGCAGCGCGAGCAGGAACGCCTGCAGCCTGACAGCACCTACCCCTTCCTTCAGGAGCCATTCTTCGAGTGGCTTAAGAGGACGGAAGGTTACGGCGATTGGGACTCCGGCACGTTCCATCTCGACGCTTCTCGGATCACTATTCCGGGTTTCGACGACGACAGCGGCCCGTGCTCAGCAGATGGCGAGGTTGAGCTGGTCTGGAAGGATAGCCCGGAGGAAAGCCACTACGCCGGATTTGAAGGCTCCATAGGGCGCGCGGAGTGCCTCGTGGATGACCTGCTCGCCGCCGCATCAAGCTTCGCCCTCGTGATCAACAGCTACAAGCGCGAGAAGCTAAAGGCCAGGATCGCGGAAATCGAACAGGCAGACCTCTCCGACCTGGCGGTAAAGAAAGGAGCACTGGCCGACATCGTTCGGCTTCAGAAGATGCTGGACCAGCTTGATAAGCAGGTTCGGCGGACCTTCCCGCAGTGGAAGGTAAAGGGCATTTAGCCCAAGGCCGCAGACGGCCGTGCAAAGTTTCGACGCCGCGCACAGCCGGTCCGCCCCAGAGACATCGCAAACAGAAGGATCAAGCGATGAGAAAGCACACTAACACAAGCGCACCAACAGCGACAAACCGTCACGAACGTCGACAGGTTGACGTCGACGGCAATCTTCGCATGACGGTGGAAACTGCGTGATGGCCCTGAAGACCCAGCATACGGCGTTTGTTCAGCAGACGCGGGAACGCTATGCGTCCGCGCCGACATTCAATGCCTCTGTCACCGCTCAGCTGCTTGACCTCGCCATAGAAAAAGCGACGAAGGCAGATCTTCACCGGATTGTTTTGAAGGCGGCGAAGGCCGAGCAGGAGGCGGTATAGTGGCGATCATTCCCGCTCAGCCGGTCAATATGAGCCCGCGCGACGAACTTATCGCTGTCGTCGGATTCATGATTGATGACGCGGCAGAGGCCCCTGATGCGATTGACCCATACGAACTGGCGACGGGGGTCGTAGATGAAATCCTGGCGACGCTTGACCGCTTAGAACTGAACACGAAGGCGTCGTCGGCCATGGCCATTGTCGACGACGGGGAAGCAGCCTTCAGCACCCCCTCGCCAATTAGAGACAACATCGTTTGGCTTGAGCGCAGCGACAATCCGGCCCGCTAGCCCGATAGGGTCCGCCGCTCACCACTGCGGCCCCTAGCCGAACGATGGAGTGCCGAATATCGGGCTTCCGACGTCCCTCTCGAGCATCGAGGCCTCGCGTTGAACTACGCGACGCCTGACACTCGCCACGACAGGAAAATCACCTGCAATCGACGGATTGACAAATCGGCAAATCAACTGCAACTGGGAGGTGTAGCAGCGAATGGTCGACCCCGAACATTTGCGCGCTATTGCTCTCCGGCCTCTGTTTCACCAGTCCGGGCAAGCAGACCCGCCGATGGCCGCATCGGCGGGTCGTATACCGCCCCAAGCGCCTGGCTATCATGGCTTGACACGAGTACAGCCCCCTCCTGCGATCCCCGGACGTGGACGGCTTGCGGCCCACCAAACTATTCCGGCCCCATCTGCCAGGACCATGTCGTTCAGGTCCACCAGACGACAACAGGCCAGGCACGAGCAAGCCTCACAAGAGTTTTAGAACATAGGAAGCGTGGCCGTTACCAGCCAATCTAGCGCCTCGCAATGTTGCTCCGAAAGCACATTTGTCTCCGACAGTCCAAGGGAACTCCCGATATATTGAAACTACGATCAACAGATCGACCTCAAGGGGTGCAGCCTTTGCCAAGAGCTCTTCGCGCCATCCACCACAACCGGGAACTACAACGGGGCCGGCTTGTCGCCGGACCTCGATTCTGGAGGACAACTGACATGGCGAATGTTTTGACACCCCACCGCAACGCGGATTGCTACGCCTTCCCTTACCCGGAAGCGATTGAAAAAGAGACTGGCTTGTCGGGCCTGACATTGCCGATCCGCGAATTCTTTGAAATCCTCGCAAGGGACCTTGAAAAGGGCAACCCGGAGAAGGCAGCGTTTCACCGAAAGGTGGCCTCCCACTATAGCCATTGCGACGCGAATGGCTGCTCAATCGATCGAGATGGGAATGGAACCATCCTGGTAGACTACGACGACTGGGATGAATTGACCGACGAACAGCGCCTGCTCCGCGGAAACCGCAACGCGGCGATCGCGGTTCTCGACCGGCTGCGGTTCCATCTGGAAATGATGAACGACGGTCCGGAAAACAAGTCAGAGGTGGACGACATCCGCCGCACCCTCGGCAAGATGATCGAGCCCCTCGCCTTCACCTGAACTCGAAAGGCCATCAGAGATGCGGCGCTCAGCCGCCGCATCTCGCCCTCTAGGGAGCATGCCGCCCTCCGGCCCCTCACACTTTCGACTGAGCGACGCTCCGAGGCTGCCTATTTGCCCCCCACCGCCCTGAACGCCTCCCGCAAGGCATGTGAAGCTCTCGCGGCAGCTATCCAAGTGACAACTGGAGCTCACATCCTCCTCGACCAGCAGTAACAACTCAAGGTACGGACGATATACCGGCCCTCTACGATCGAGGGGAGCCTGAGCTGCCAAGCCCTTATCCCCAAGACGCTATCGAGTAAGCATTTGCTTACATCAGGTTGGATCTGACTATTTGTGAGCTCACTCTTCAACGAGGAGCCACGAGATGCCCAAATTCACCAAACTGTCCGTAGCGGAGCACATAAGAGCTCATCACCCGGGCTGCCCTGAATTTGCGGTCGAGTTCTTCGCCGCCGAGATCGCCCGCAAAAGACGGAAGGGCCCCACCATAGGCAGGGAGGTCGGCATCATGATGCAGAACTACCTTCGCCACCACATGACAGACTACGATAGGCTGCTTCTGGAAGGAATCGATCGGACAGATGCTCGCACCCTAGTGGGGCCGCGGATCCAAGCGATGCTAGCGATTTGGCGCAGAAGGCCAACTCCATAGCCCAACCCCATCAAACGATATCCGGGCACCTCGCTTCTAGATCCGCATGTAGATCGAAATCCGGATCTCTCACTGAACGAGCGAACCCAAAAGCAACCCACTAACATATTAACTACATTATAGACGTAGTGATATTTGAGAAAACAATATGACTCCTGCACAACAGACACCTATCGCGCGATATATTGAAGAACATGCAAATAGGTCCTGCTATAGCTACCAGGAAATTGCACTCCTATGCGGTTTCAAAACCTCAGACATGATCTACGCCTTTATCAGAGGAGAGCGCAAAGTGCCCTTGGATATGATCAAGCCTCTCGCAGAAATTCTTGACTGCGACCGCAATCAGCTCTTCATCCTTGCGCTTCGGACATGGTTCAATGAAGAGTTTTTCAGCCAACTGGAAGAAACTTTCGGTACGGCTCAAGAGACAGAAGCAGAGCGCGGCTGGCTGGCAGCCTTGCGGGAGATCTACGGCGGCAGCGTGCCGGAAATCACCGCAACAATGCACCGGAGGATCCGGGTTCTAGCAGGCTGATACGACGAGTGGGGTGCAGGCTGATCAGAGCCGTTGCAAGGATGCGATTGCTGCCCAGCGCTCAATCCCAAGGAGCAGCATGGGCACACGCAGGTGAACTCGCGGAGCGCAGTCAGTGACAAGCGGCCTCCCCGGCTCTCCTTGTAAGTTGGATTTGAGCCGTCCTGGGAGCTACCAGGGCGGCAGTCACAGCCAAGCTCGAAACCCTGAGAACGTTAAGGTGGTAGGAGAGCATGTGCCAGCGGTGACGATTTCCTAAGACAGAACAGTCGCTTGGGCCCAAATCCGGCCGGAGACCATGCCCTCTCTGGGGTGAGCCACGGAAGTCGCGCCAGAATCCACCTTAAAGAGCGACTTGATACCCTGCAATTCAACACAGTCGCTCGCTCGCATTCATCTCGCCTCGGCACTAAGATCTGCCGCGTTAAGGGCTCCCGGTTCCGACATCAGCACTCCGCCGATGCGTAGCGCCCCCCCCTAATGTCCCCCCCCCCCCCCGACTGTCGCTTGGGCAATCAGCGTATGCTGCCCAAGCAGCCCCCGTGAAAGACACTTTTTGACGGGGCCACTCAGATATTGAACGACAAGACTTAGCCCGCTGCGATAGACAGAACGAGCTCACTGCTGGGGGATATAATGAACAAAGCTATCGATCACGACGACGAGTCGCTGCTTGCTTTAACCGCCGACGTTGTTGCTAGCTTTGTATCCTACAACAGCCTCAGCACAAAGGCCCTACCTGCCTTGATCGGGGATGTCCATGCTGCCCTTCGAGCTTTGAAGCGCGGTCTCCGGGCTCCAACTTCAAGCCGGGTCGTCAGTGAATATACATCCTCGGCGCCAGTACCCGCCCTCCCGATTGCAGATTCGGTCACCCCAGAGCTTATCTACTGCCTGGAGAATGGCAGGGGCTTCAGGACACTAAAAAAGCATCTTCGAAGCGCCTATGGGATGACGCCTGACCAGTATCGCGAGAAATGGAATCTGCCGGCCGACTATCCGATGGTAGCCCCAGCCTACAGCGTTGTCCGCTCAGCTTGGGCGGTCTCCGGAGGTCTCGGGACAAGTGCAAGATCAAGGTGGGCCAAGCCGCAGGCCAAGCCAACGCCCTAAAAGCGAGCCGAATAGGATTTCGAGCCCTCACGAGCACTGTTGGCGGGAGGCTATGCTACCGATCTCGCCACTCCACTCGGCAGAGATCCGCCGCGGAAGGCAACTGCATCACCCAGTGGGATGCGGTGAAGGGCTGTGAGGCATCAAGCACGACTCCACTTTGATTAAGTGTGGACGGCTTCATGCGCTCAGAAGGCAGGATTCCACAGTCCGCTGGTGAAGACCGCGTTTCGCACCTTTCTATCGGCAGGATACTCGGGCCCAAACGTTGCGACTCGCACCGAGGCTTAAGCACACGCTTACGGCTATAATAGACATTGTCACTGATATCGGCCGCCAGCGCCACCAAAGCGCGGGCGAGAAGGTGAACACGTCGAAGTGGCCTGGCGGCATCCGATGCTCAAAGGAGCATCGGATGCCATGGCAAACTTAGCAATGCCCCGGAAGATAGAGGACGGGACGGGCTCCGCCGCCTCGAATGCCAACTTCACCTATAGACGCTTGAGAAAAAGATCCAGCGTCGCCTCCTGGACAGGGAACGCGCAGGACTACGTCCCCGGCAGATGGTCACCGCGCTGGTGCAGGAACGGGTTTTGAGTTTACCCACTAGAATCGCGATGCCTAACCCGTTGGATTGATCAGTTTTGGCTAAATGGTTCCCAACTTGTTGATCAGAAGAAGAGCGTGCTAAGTGCTCCGCACTCACCCTTATCTATCTCCCGAATCTGCTTGGAGTTTTGAAGTGGCTGTCTTGGTGACTGGCGGAGCCGGCTATATCGGTAGCCATATGGTGTGGCGTCTTGTTGACGCTGGTGAGGCGGTGGTCGTACTCGACCGCCTGTCCACCGGCTTTCAATGGGCCGTGGCGCCGGAAGCCGTCTTCGTCGAGGGCGACATCGCCGACGAGGCGCTGGTCGAGCGCTTGGTCGCCGAACACGCGATCGACGCGGTGATCCACTTCGCCGGTTCGATCGTCGTGCCGGATTCGGTCGCCGATCCGCTCGGCTACTATCTGAACAACACCGTCAAATCCCGCGCGCTGATGGCGGCGGTGATCCGCGCGGGCGTGCGCCACTTCATCTTCTCCTCGACCGCCGCCGTCTATGGCGACACCGGCACCGATCCGGTGCTGGAATCGGCGGCGACCGTGCCGCAATCGCCTTATGGCCGGTCCAAGCTGATGACCGAGATGATGCTGCAGGACGCGGCGCGGGCGCATGATTTCCGCTATGTGGCGCTGCGCTATTTCAACGTCGCCGGCGCCGATCCGCGTGGCCGCACGGGCCAGTCGACCAGGGGCGCGACCCACCTGATCAAGGTCGCCTGCGAGACGGCGCTCGGCAAGCGCGACGGGATCGAGCTCTACGGCACGGACTACGACACGCCGGACGGCACCTGCGTGCGCGACTACATCCACGTCGCCGACCTCGCCAACGCCCATGCCGATGCGCTCGCCTATCTGCGCGCCGGCGGCGACAGTCTGGTCGCCAATTGCGGCTATGGCCACGGCTATTCGGTGCGCGAGGTGCTGGCGGCTGTCCGGCGCGTCTCGGGCCGGGATTTTCCGGTCATCGAGCGCGGTCGTCGCGCCGGCGATGTTCCCGCCGTGGTCGCAAATTCGACACGTGCGCGCATCACGCTTGGCTGGACGCCCATGCATGACGATCTCGACCAATGCGTTGCGACGGCGCTGGCCTGGGAGGAGGCGCTCGGTAGGCGCAACCGGCGCGACTGAGCGGTGACCCACAATTAGGTTGTTCATCCGCCCCCCCCAAGGAAGATTGAGCTGCAACGCTTCAAGCCTTCAGAGGAAGGATCGAGAGCGGGAGCTGTTGCAGCTGGCATCTGGCCTGGCGGTGTCCGCTGGCGCCCCTGCGACCACGGTCTGGCAAGGCCATGCGCAAATGCCTATCCCTCTTCGAGGCCGAAGGCGTCGCTGGGCTGCGGGACCGATCACTGCGGACCCATAGCCGTTATCGTCCGATGCCGCCGCAAGAGGGCTGCGCCGGCAGCGCTTCACTGGCTAGCAGATCGTCCGCGATTTCAGCGTTTCACCGGCCACGATCAACCGGACGCAGCGTTGCCCAGGGCTCCTCGCATCGCAGCCCTGGCGCTCGCCGAACCGATGCCCGGCCATCAATGTGCGCGCCGGGCGAACCGATCCATATTGACTTCAGGGAACTCGGCCGCTTCGAGCCGGCAGAGCCACGGTCATCGCATCGGCGAGAATTTCTTCACCTAACCATCGACGGCCACTTCCGAAACCAAGTTCCACCTAGCGGAACTCCGAAGCTATTCGAGCAAACCGAACCAGAGCTTAGGGTCCTTTTCATGATGAAACACCATCACGGCCGAGTGAGTGGAACTCTGAGCCTGAATTTGCTGAACTGCACGGCCCCGGCCTGCAAATTCGGCTTGGCCTCATAGCCTGCCGCCAGCCATGCTTTGCACTGGACGTGACCAGTGGCCTCTGGATCCTCGTTGGCCCACCAAGAGGCGTAACGTCGCGCCGAATTGGGGAGTGACACGATAAGATTGATCTCATCAAGGCTTAGCTTGATGCATCCTTGGACCTGCTCCGCGAGAAAATCCCGCAATGCATCGTACTTACTCATCCCTCGATCCACATCGCCCCCGCCCCCCTAACCCCGGCGCGCATACGTCAACTATTGGTCCATCTCGCCGTGAGACCCTGATACTTATCGCCACATCACTTGCCTCCCCTAAAAAACGGCTCACATATCCACATACACCTCTATATTATTCCGCTATACGAAACAATTTACTAGAACTGCAAACATAGTGGACGAAATTCCCTTGCGTAAATCGCTTACGCGCCTTGTACAGCGCTCTTGGCACTTGCCCTGCCGCAGGTCGAAGGGACGAGCCCCCATAGTTACCTTGCCGCTCGGTTTCGTGAAAGCGCCGAATGCCTATTGCGGTGCCTCGATTGGGACTTGGATTTCCCGACCATTATGACGAACCCTGACGCGACGAACCGATTTGCGGTCCTTGGGACGGATGCCAAGGTGGAATAGCAGTGCGTTGAAGTAGATAAACGGCACCGCGACTGCCAGCGTTCTAAGGGGGTAGTCGACCGCCGAATGCACCAGAATGAAAAGAATGCTCAGCGCGGCGGCCTTCTGGAACAAGTTGTAGCGGACCGAGGCAACCTGCCATACGACAAGGGCGAGGTAGGCGAGCAGCAGGATGACGGAGAGAAGACCTCCCTCGAAAATCAGCTCCAGGAAATCGTTGTGGGCATGGTTCACGTAGTTCCGGACGATTTCCGACGTGTCCTGGTAGATCGGATAGGCGCGAGCGAACGTCCCGAAGCCGACCCCCAACAACCAGTTGTCAACGATCCCTTCGAGCGTGGTGCGTGCCATTTGCATGCGGCTCAGGTCCTCGATACCTCTGTTCTCAAGCAAGGTCCAGGAACCCATCGCATAGACGCCGAGACTAGCCACCAACCCGGCGATCGCACCAAGACCCACCCGCGAGCGCAGGCTGAGGAACAGGGTAGACAGCACCATGACCGCGACACCGATAAGAGCTCCCGCGCGCGAGCCCGCAGCAAGCAGGATCAGCAAAACGCAAAGCATGGAAATGCCCGCGATGACGCCCTTGCCGCGGAAGGTTGCCAGGTAGATCAGGAAAGGTAGCGACGCGTAGAGCAGCGAAGCAAGGTGATTGCGGTTGGCAAAGACGCCGGCGGTCACCGTGAAGGGTAGCGCCGTCGCGATCTCGACCCGCGACGAGGCGCCATACTGGATGGCTGCCACCACCAGATTGAGCGCTACACCAGTCAGAAAGAAGGGCAGAAGGCCATGCAGGCACTCACCCCTGATACGGAGCATGGCGAGAAAAAGCGACGTAAGGGCGGAGACGTAGAGCAGGCAACCGAGCGTTCGTCCCAGATCGGTGCTGATCGGTGAGAAAGCAATGCCGCCCTCGGTGGCACGCCTCAGGAGCAGAGGCCGGACAGCCTCAGACAGCAGAGCCGGCAACGGAATCAATTGTAGCAGTACGGCGCAGGCAACAGCCGCCACCAGCCAGAACAGGCGCCGGTCGATCGGCTCGCCATTCGGATCGGCCAAAACGCTTGCCGACACCAACAGGATGATCGCCTCGAGAACCGAATCCGTCCAGAGGCCCGAGGCGGCACCGCCGCCAAGCATCATCGCCAGCACCATCACGGTGCCCAACGCATATTTGCGCCACTCAGTAGCCAGACGCTGCACGGTCAATTCTCTCGATGCCCAGGCTATGGAAGGTGACGCGGCCGGAGTAGCGATAGACCCAGCTATCCGCGACGAGGCCGGACCGCAGTTCGACACTCTGTGCCGCGCAGTCGTCGACCTCGAACTCGGTCGAAATCAAACGATCACGGTAGGTGCCCGGGGGCACATCAATGCGGACGATTTCGCGGCTTGGCGCGAGACAACGAACAGACCAATAGAGCCCGCGCGGCGCGACCAGGCTACCGCCTGAGGTTTCTACGGCCAAACGGTAGCGGCCCGGCCCGAGCAACACGGTCTGGCGAAGACGGATGTCGCGCGCGGGTTTGTTGAGAAACCGCACTCCGGCACCCGCAAAAGGCGGCGCACCATCGAGCCGCACCTCCGCTGCCGAGGTTGAGGCAAACTGCCAATTGAACGGAGATGGGCTGGCCGCGGCATCAAAACGGCCATTATGCACCAGGCCAGCGCGGCCGAAATCGGCTTCTGACAGGGTCAGCAGGAATAGCCGATGCGCATCGTCGTAGCGCTTGGCGCGTAGGAAGCCGTTGACTACCGTACTGATTTCACCAGACGTCGGTGGAGCTGCGGACTCGGCGAGGTCGAGAATAAGTTGCGAGGCCGAAGGAAGGCCAGCGTCGTTTCGCGCCAGCGCCGCCACGAAGCGACTGCGCCAGGGCGGAGCGTGCTGCAAAACATTGAGCACAGCCTGTTGCCCTTCCGCGCTAGCGAGCAGGCTCGGTAGCGCCGGCTCTATGGTCTTGAGTTCGTCGGGCCAGCGCCGCAGCAAAACGTCTAGTAGGCGCACCGCTTCGGAAACATCACCGCGCTCGCCCGCAGCCAGGATCAACTGTCCAAGGGCGTGCAACTCGGTCGGCGAGACCGTCTGAGCTTCAATGAAGAGCTGCTGAGCCGCCACACGGTCGCCCTGCCGCCGGCGCACCTCGCCAAGCAGGGAACGGAAGCGCGCATCGACCGGCGCCAGCCAGAGGCCACGTCTGGCGTCGTCGGCAACTTCCGCTAGATCGGGAGACGACGACCCCTGTGCGTTGAGAGCGTTGGAGACCGACGCGACACGCGCATCGGCATTCCAGGGATTCAGCCGCAGAGCGGATTGTGGTGCAGAAGTCTCAACCGACCGGCTTAAGCCGTCGCCCAAGACGAGCAAGCATAGCGCGGCCGCGGTTGACCAGACTGCGATGCCGAGTAGCCGGCTGTTGCGTTTCAGGCTTGCCGTCGCCACTCTGCCCCTCCAACTTCGGCGTCTCGCCGCCATAGTTGTAATAGTGATAATTCATGTAGCGATAAGCGTAGCTATAGTCGAACTTGCCGACGCTAAACCTTGAAAGCGCGGCGCCAACGACTTGGGCGCCGGCAGACTTCAACCGCTTGAGCGCATTCTTGGCCGACTTGCGCGTTACCTTGTTGGCGCAGACAACCAGCAGGGTGCCGTGTGCAAGCCGTGACAGGATAGGCGCGTCCGACAAGCCGACGACGGGCGGCGCATCGATAAGCACCAGATCGAAGCGCTGCGACATCCGCTCAATCAACTGGGCCATGCGTTGCGAAGAAAGCAGATCCGCCGGGTTGGGGGGGATTGTCCCGGAGGTGATGGCCCAGACGTTCTCTTCCTTGGTCTGGCGCACGACGCCGGGCAGATCCTCGGCGCGCACGGTGTTGGTCAGCAGGTTGCTCAGGCCCAGCGTGTTGTCGATGCTGAACTGGCGATGGACGTTCGGCTTGCGCAGATCGCCGTCGATGACCAACACCTTCTGGCCCAGCACGCCAAAGTCCTTGGCCAGCTTAAAGACAGTGGTCGACTTCCCCTCGGAGGGGTCGGACGATGTGACCACCAGGGTCTTCGGTGCTCCATCCGCGCCGGAAAACTGAATGGCGGTCCGCAGGCTACGGTAAGCCTCTGACAGGCCAGACGTGGGATCCGCGATGCTCGCGGCAAGAAGCTCTGTGTCCACCTCAGGCAGCACCCCCATGACGGGTAGCTGCAGTTCCTTCTCGACCTGATCGGGATTGACGAAGGTGTTGTTGAGCAGTTCCAACACGTAGATAATTGCTGCCGCCAGCGCGGCGAACAGCATGATCGCAATCGCCAGATTGATCGACAGCCGCGGCGACACCGGCGAACGTGGCAGCGGCGCAAGATCGACAATTACAGCGTTCTGCTGGCGCAGTTCCGAGGCGACACCTGCTTCATTCAGCTTGCCAATCAAGCTTTGATACTGCGCCCGATTGGAATCGACCTCGCGTTTCAGAATGGTGTAGCGAATGTTCTTGTCCTGATACGCCGCCTGTTCGGCCTGCATCTCGGCCAGCTTCTTCTTCAAGTCCGCTTCGCGTGAAACGGCATCGTCCAGCTTCAGGCGCACGCCATCCGTGATGATAGCCACGCCGTCATCATACTGCTTGCGCAATTCTCGGATCTGCGCCTGCAACTGCACCATTTCCGGGAAACCGGGCTTGAATGTTCCAAGCTTCTGCTGGTATTCGGCGCTTCGCGCGGCAATTTCGCCACGCAGCTTCTGCAAACCCTCGCTGACAAGCACCTGCTCCAGGCTCGCGCCCCTGCCGGCATCAATCTGCTGGACGAGACGTTCCTGGTTCAGACGCTCCTCGACCGCTTTGGACAGCGAGGCGTTGATCGCCTGCATGCTGCTCTCGATCAGCGACCCTTCCGCGCCGGTCACGGTAATGCCGGCTTCCTTGGCGTAATCCACCAGTTCCTGTTCGGACGCCTGAAGCTTAGTCTTTACCTGCCCGACCTGGTCCTGGATAAACTGGCGCGCCAACTCTGAGGTCGCGCCTGTCTGGTCGACGCGCTGGTCGATATAGCTCTGCGCAACCTGGTTGGCGATCTCCTGCGCCGTTCGCCGATCCTGATCGCGATAGTTGATCGAGAGCAGGCTAGTATTGGTGACCAGATCGACCGTGAGGTTGTCTACGACCCGGCGAATGGCGATCTCTTCCCGTTCTTCCGGCGTATAATCGTCGAGCGCTTCTGAGGCTCCGCCGCCAAAGGCGCGGCGGAAGATATTGCCGATCGCGAAATCCGGTGCCGGAAAAAGGAAACCGACACGTTCCGACAGACCCAGGCCGAGAACGACGCGCTGCGCGAGGGCACGGCTTTTGAGGCGCTCCCGCGCCGTCAGGAAGGCCCGGATATCAGAGGATTCCGAAACAAGCTCCATATCCTGGAACACGCGCGCCGACGGAATCTGGACCTCTAAACGAGCCGTCGCTTGGTATTTCGGCGTCTGCATCATCGTGATGGTCAGACCGGACACCAGACCAACAGCGAGCAGGATGGCGATCAGCCAGCGATACTCAACCACATAGAACAGCAGGCGCAGCGGATCGAAGCCAGCCGGTTCCTCCGCTTCCGGATAGCCATAAAGCCGTGGACCATATCCCGGGCCGTTGTAGAATTCCGTCGCAGGAAGGCTCGCAACCCCGTCGCGGTCCAGGACCGCGTTACGCCGGTCATCCATCGATGTGGCCCCGTCTCGTCAAATCTCGCTGCATGGTTCTACGGAATCGCAAGACGCGCAATCGGCGTCGCCACGCCGAGGGCTTCCTTCAGGTTCTGCATGGCGATCTTGCTTCCGGAACTAAAGACAACGACGACATCCCCGCCGTAGAGCCGTGGATCGCTGCGCTGTCCGGCGCGTATATCCGCCACGTTGTAGTTAGCGACCAGCTTCTGGCCATTGATGTCGCGATAGACATAGACTTTGTTGGCGTCCGCGATCTTGCTGAGTCCGCCTCCAAGCGCAATCGCGTCCAGCAACGACGCTGTCTGCGGCAACGGGTAGACACCGGACCGAACCACCTCTCCGTCAACGGTGACCCGTTGCGAAACCGAGTCCTTAACCGAAACTGTGATCTGAGGGTTCTGAAGATAGTTCGTGCCATAGGCACGGGTGATTTCCGCCTCCACGGCGCGCAACGGCTTTCCAGCCACCGGCAAGGTGCCGACAAGCGGCAAGGTAATCCGCCCGGTGCTGTCCACCTGGGCCGGACGCGAAAGATCCGGCACTTGGAAGACCGAGATGTCCAGAGTGTCGCCCACGGCAACGGGTTGCTCGGTTCCTCCAACCGTAGCAGGCGGCGCCGGCAGCTCAGGAACCTGGCGCAAGGCACCAGCGGCACCACCGGTCGAGACTGCCGCAGGCGAGGATGTGACAGGAGTCGTCAGGCGGGCCTGCGGTGAATCGGTCCCGCCCACGGTGCAGCCAGCCAACCACGCGACCGCCGCAAGGGCTCCGTAGTGACGCAGTCGCGGCTTAGCCATCATTGCGCCCGCCCCCCAATATTCGTCGAATCGAATTGCCAAACAGCCGCCCCACACCGCTCGCCCGCTTTTGCGTCGCTCCACTCGCCGCATTCGACCGACCGACAGGCTCAACAAGCTCGTTGGCAAGAATGCGCGCAGGTGTCTCGACGAACATCCGGCTCGCTTCTTCCCGTCCGAAGGAAGCCTCAACCGCCAAAAACGCCTTGGACAGAATTGGCGGCCGCCCCTTCAGATTGTGCGCATCACTTGCAAAAAGATCGACGCGCCCCTCTCCGAGCATTCGTTCCGCCAACTTCCGTGCCGAAGCACCAAAGTTCCCCGTCAAGGAACCCGCCGTAATCTGGAGCAGAACGCCCATCGCATTCACCCGCTCCAGGACGCCGTAATGCGCCTGGATCCAAGTCAGCCGCTCTGGATGGGTCAGAATGGGCGTATAGCCAGCTGCGATCAAACTCTGCACAAACTCGGGAAATCGAGGTGGCAGCACGTGATGCGGCGGCTCCAGAAGGAAATAGCGGGAGCCAGCCAACGTCGGGGCAAAACCCGTCGCCAGTTTCTGCACCAGATCCGGAACGACATGGATGTCCGCCCCAGTCACAAGGCGCAGCTCCACACCGGCCTCATCGAGAACCGACTGCAGAGCCATAGTCCTGCGCGAGATGCCCTCACCGTCGTTGTGATAGAGGCCCGGCATGATGTGCGGCGTACATGCCATGACGCGAACGCCATCGGCCACAGCCATACGCGCCATAGCGATAGAAGTCGCGACATCTGACGAGCCGTCATCGCATGACGGAAGAATATGAGTATGAAGATCAATCACAGGCAAAGCCCCGGCCAGTCGAGACTCACGCCCACCGTCACACCGACCAGATACAAAATAATCTCGTCAGATCCAACGACTATCAGGGGCTGGCGGGAGAATCATCGCCGGAAGAAACCGCAAGGGCAACGGCACCGGCCACAATGGCCGTTCCGCCGATAATCAACGGCACGGTCGGAATGCTTGCCTTTGCAGCCATTCCCGAGGCCGGAGAACCCGGCACGAAGGCACAAATACCGCCATCAACCCGCTGAACGAGCAGCTCCTGCCCGGAACTCACCGCCAGGCGGCACGAACCGAGAGACACCTTAGCCTCGCTATTCGCACCGGCAGCGACTCGCTCGCCGACAGACAGCTTCTGACCCGAGACACCAATCCGAGGCGCAGCACTTCCGGAAACCACAACCCGCCCGGCCGCCGACGTGAGAACCGCCGCGTGAGACGCCGATTCAGCAAAGCAGCCGCACTCACCGGCAGAAAGCGCCTGTGCACCAGACACCGACATCCCCGAAATTGCCGCCATAGCGATCACACCAGTGGCGAAAAGCCTTGCTGCAGACATCGGCATCCTCTCAACAGTATGGCTAGCTTATCGCACGCCAGCGCAGTCAACGTCACCTTAACGACGCCACCCGTGCAAATCAAGAGCGGCCGCACAATGCGGAGTACAACTTTGGCGCTAAACCGCGAGCAACGATGAAGATCGCAAGAAGACAACCAGATATACCCCAAGATAATCATTTAGGAAGACCGCAAATCCGATCTATAATCAGCTCCCGCTAAAGCACTATCCGGAATAATGGCACGAGAACTGGAAATACTCAGGTCGATGACATCAGCTCCAACAAGATTATCTGGCAGGTTAGGCGGAGCATATTCTGAAATGAACCCCTCGACGGTGCGCTGCAACACGCGTAGTGCAGACTGAACATCGTGATTGAGAACAGCGTTCTCCAGCTCCGAGAGCACCTCGTCCAGATCGCCAAAATCCGCCGCACCGTCCAACGAGCGCATTATTTTGGGGTGTGACGTTGAAAGCACATCACCAGAGACCAGCAGTTCCTCGAACAGCTTCTCGCCGGGCCGCAACCCCGTGAAGGCGATCTCGATGTCACCATGCGGTGTCGCAGCGTCTTTGACCTCGAGCCCGGACAAATGAATCATGCGCCTGGCCAGATCGAGAATCGCAACAGGCTCTCCCATATCGAGGAGGAACACGTCGCCGCCCTTGCCCAAACTGCCGGCCTGCACGACCAATTGGGCCGCCTCCGGAATGGTCATAAAGTAGCGGATGACCTCAGGATGCGTCACCGTAACAGGGCCCCCCGCAGCGATCTGCTTCTGGAAGAGCGGAATCACCGAGCCGGAAGACCCCATGACATTTCCGAATCGCACCATGCAATAGACTGTCTGAGCGGATTGCGCCTGTGCGTGCTGAAGCACCATCTCCGCCATCCGCTTGGTCGCGCCCATGACGCTGGTTGGCCGGACCGCCTTGTCCGTCGAGACCAGGATCACCCTGTCGATACGGCAAGCTGCGGCGACTCGAGCGATTGCCCTCGTCCCAAAGATATTGTTGCGGATGCCCTCCAGCGGGTTAGCTTCGACCAATGGAACGTGCTTGTACGCCGCCGCGTGATAGATCGTCTCGACCTCATGGGTCAGCATGACTTGATAGAGTCGGGCCTCGTCGCAGACGGACCCCAGAGTCGCAATGAGTTCGACATCTAGTTCCGCAGCCAACTCGCGCAGTTCGATTTCGATCGAGTAGAGCGCAGGCTCGGAAATCTCGAACAGCACGATTCGCGACGGCTGCATCGCCAGGATCTGCCGGCACAGTTCCGAGCCGATCGATCCTCCGGCGCCCGTGACCAGCACGGATTTGCCGCGAACCGAGGAAAACAGCGCGCTCATTGGGTCGACCGCATCGCGATTGAGCAACTCATGGATGCCCACTTCGCGCAGCCGGTCGATGTTCTCGAAGCCAGCCGCCAGTTCAACCATCGAAGGGATGGTCTGGACCCGGACAGGGTGCTGCGACAGAAAGCTTACTATCTCCTTGCGCCGTGCCCGCGACACGGACGGCAGGGCAAGAAACACGTCGGACGCGGCAAACTTTTTCGAAAGGGCCTCGACATCGCCCGGCGCATGAACGCGTCGCCCAGCTATGAACCGCCCCTGCAGGCCCTTGTCGTCATCAAGAAAGGCGACGGGCCGGAACTCGCGTCCAGCATTGAGCGCGGCGACGAGCTGCATACCGCTCTCCCCTGCTCCGTAGACAATAACAGGTCGCTTCTGGAAGCCGCGCTCACGGAGCAACTGATAGTAGCTTCTGGCCGCGCCCCGACCGACTACCATCAGGAAGGCCAGCAACAACGCGAAGATGATTGGTGTCGAGCGGGGTAGGAACAACTCGAAGTCGAAGAAGCCGAACGCCGCCAGGATCAGCGACAGCAGGAAACAAGCCTGCGCGATCCGGATGACGTCATGCCGTCCCAGCGAGCGCAGAACGAACCGGTAGAGGCCCAGTCCATGGAACAGCGTGACGCCGATCGGCGGCAGCACCACCAGCAGCGGCCACCCCTGCCCCCACACTTCATCCGGCCAAACCCCGCCCAGCCGAACAGCGGACGCCGCCCATAGCGAAACGCCGATGAGGACCAGGTCCATCGCAGCAATGATCAATTGCTTTTGTGGGCGAGACAGGCCACGTGCTCGCTCATGTAGAAAATCAAGGGGATGCAATGCTTGTATTCGAGACACTATTCGACCTCTGGCACAAAAGACGATGCCATGCGAGTGATCCATATAGCTGGATTGCTTTTTACCTTGGACTGGAGCGATGCGCTCGCGCTAGATCAATATTGGAAGATACTTCCGGACAGATCGACATCCTGCGGAGCAGTCTTTCCCCATCGGAAATGACTGTTCAGTTTAGATCCAGGCAGGCTCGGAAAACCGCCTACCCGCAGACTATTGGTGCCAGGAGCGCCCTAGCGCAGCGCCAACGCGCCGACCTCGGCAATCACAGATTGCGTCTTTTCAATCTCATCCGACGTCAGGGTCGGATGAACAAGAAACATGAGGCTGGTTTCGCCAAGGCCGTGCGCAACCGGAAGGGGCTGAGCCGGACGCCAACCAGTTCCATCAAACGCCTTCTCGCGATAGATCTCCGAGCACGACCCGGAATAGCAGGGCACGCCGCGCGCAACGATCTCGGAGATGATGCGGTCCCTTGACCAGTCCGACTTCAGACTCTCGGGGCGAAGGAAAGCGTAGCACTTGTACCAGCCATGCTCGACATGGTTGGGCAGGACGGGCACCCGAAACACTGCCGATGATCGCGCGGCGCTCAGGATCGCTTCCGCGTTCCGCGTCCGCGCGGCGCGCCAGCCATCCATCTGCTTCAACTGGAACCGGCCGATCGCGGACTGGATCTCGGGAAGCCGCCAATTCGTGCCGAAACTCTCGTGAAGCCAACGGAAACCCGGCGCGTGCTGGCGCTGATAGACGGCCTCCCATGACTTTCCATGATCCTTGTAGGACCACATGCGCGACCACCACTCGGGATTGTCAGTGGTCACCATGCCGCCCTCGCCGGCGGTGGTCATGATCTTGTCCTGGCAGAAGGACCAGGCCGCGATGTCTCCCAGCGAACCGACCGACTTGCCCTGATAGTGCGCTCCATGGGCCTGGGCGCAGTCCTCCACCAGATAGAGCCCACGCGCCGTCGCCAGTTCCCGCAACCCGTCCATCTCGCAAGGCCATCCCGCCAGATGCACGGCAAGAATAGCTTTGGTGCGAGGGCTCAGCACGCGCTCGACCGTCTCGGCGGTTATGTTCTGGCTGTCGGGATCCACGTCGGCGAAGACAGGAACGGCGCCGGCATTGACGATCGACGAAGCCGAAGCCAGAAACGTCCTCGACGTCACGACGATCTCATCGCCGGGCTTGATGCCGAGCGCGATCCAGGCTAGGTCGATCGCAACCGTGCCGTTGGCGACCACCACGGCATATTGGCTGCCGCACCAGGCCGCGAACTCCTGCTCAAACTTTCGGCCATGCTCGCCGGTCCAATAGTTGACCCGGTTGGAAAGGAGCACGCCGCGGACGAGGTCCCCCTCCTCGTCGGAGAAGGAGGGCCAAGGGGAAAAGGATGTATTGAGCACGCCTTAGCTCCTGCTGCGCCCGCGCGCGGGAACGCCTGTTGCAATCTGCAGATCCGGGATATCCGAGACGACGGCAGCACCTGCGCCGATCATCACCCCGGCTCCGATCCGGATACTCTCGCGAACGGCGGCGCCAATGCCGACCCAACTCGCCTCACCGACCGAGACTCCGCCCGCCAGATGGGCTCCCGGCGAAACGTGAACCCCGTCCGCCAATCGGCAGTCATGGTCGATGGTCGCCCCCGTGTTCACGATCACGCCATCGCCAATGACCGCCCCCGCGTTCACCACCGCATTGGGCATGACGACCGATCCGGCCCCGAGCACTGCGTGGCGACTGACAACCGCGGACGGATGCACCAGCACCGGAATCGTCGCCCCTGTCGCCATGAGCCGGCGGAGAAGACGAAGTCGAGACCGGTTGTCGCCGATCGTCACGAATGCCGCTGCCCCGCCGAGGCTCTCGATCCCCTCGTCGACTTTCCCGATCACGGACCAGGCGAGGTTCTGTGCGAGTTGCGGCCAGCGATCGTCCAGGAAGGACACGTCCTGCCAGCCGCTCGCCTCGGCAATATCCGCGACGACGCGCCCATGCCCTCCGGCTCCCAGCAGGAGCAGGCGCCCCTTTGTCTGGAGCCCGCTCATCGCCGCCCCTCGAACGGAGCCATGGTTGCCTCGCCCGCGGCGCTGATGCCGTCGCGCCGGACCACCTTGGCCACGGTCATCCAGAGGATCTTCACATCGAGCCAAAGGCTGCGATTGTCGACATACCAGACGTCGAGCGCGAACTTCTCCTCCCAACTCAATGAATTGCGGCCATTCACCTGCGCCCAGCCGGTAATGCCAGGACGAACCTCGTGACGCCGCGCCTGCTCTGGCGAATAGAGCGGCAGATATTCCATCAGCAGCGGTCGCGGCCCGACCAGGCTCATATCGCCCTTCAGCACGTTCCAGAGTTCCGGCAATTCATCGAGGCTGGTCGAGCGCAGCAGCCGCCCGAACGATGTAAGCCGCTCCGGATCCGGCAGAGGCCGGCCCCGCGCGTCGGTCGCATCGAGCATGGTGCGGAACTTCAGCATCCGAAACGGACGTCCCTCGCGGCCGGGGCGCACCTGACGAAACAGAATTGGACTGCCCAGCTTCTGACGGACAAGACATCCGATCACCAGAAGCACGGGCGCGAGAAGAAGCAACGCTACCAGCGCCGCAACGATATCGAGACCGCGCTTCAACACGTCGGCGCGCCTGCGCTCTGCCTAGAGGCCTGCATGGCGCATGATCTCCGCATTGACGAGGTTCACGTCATATTTCTCCTCCGCGATGCGCCGCGATTCCGCCCCCATGCGCGCCGCGAGACCTGGGTCCAGGATGAACTTTTCCATTGCAGCGGCGAGTGCGACCGCGTCGCGCGGCGGCACGAGGTAGCCGTTGACGCCCTCGACCACCGTCTCGCGACAACCCGGCGCGTCGGTGGTCACGACCGCCCGCCCCATCGCCATCGCCTCCAGCGTCGAGCGCGGCGTCCCTTCCCGGTAGGAAGGCAAGACATAGACACTGCTTTCCGCGATCGCCGGCCGCACATCGTCAAGCCTGCCGATGAACTCGACGCCGGAAGCAATGATTTCATCAAGCTCAGCCTGGGTGATCGAGTCCGGCGATTGATCGAGATAGCCGACGAGCCGGATCGGCGTATCGGGATGGCGCGCCTTGAGGATCCGCGCCGCCGCGCCGAACTCGCGAATGCCCTTGTCGCCAAGCAGCCGCGCGATCATCAGGAAGGACACGCGCTGCGGGAGAAACCGGACGGCGAACTCAGCAAGGTCGATGCCCTCGCCGTTCAAAACCACCGTCCTCGCCTTGCCGGAAAGCAGCCCGCGCCGCCAGAAAAGCTCCCGATCATCCGGATTGAGAAACAGAATGGTCGATGCACAAGGCAATGCGAGGCGGTAAAGCCAGGCTGCGACCGTGCCTGCCAGCTTCCGGCGCCGGCCTTGCCCACCCGTGAAGGCATAGCCAAGACCAGTGACCACCGGAAGGATCCGGCGTACGCCTGCTGTCCAACTGGCGATCGAGCCCCAGATGATCGGCTTGATCGTATAGAGCAGCACAACGTCCGCCCTGGTCTGGCGAACCATGGCACGTATGGCGAAGAACGTCCGCGCGTCTCGCCAAGGATTGAGCCCCGTCCGTTGCATCGGCAAATCCCGGACAATAATGCCCAATGCCTGAAGCCGCACCAGCACATTGCCCGAGATATCGGGGGCGAGTACGACGACGCGATACCCGCGGTCGACGCAGGTCTCGATCAGGTTTCCGCGGAAATCGAAGATCGAATCCGCGAAATTGAAGACGAACAGGACGGTGGCCGGCACGGGATCGCGGATCAAGGAAAGGTTCGGCCGGTGCTCATGGGGACCTGCCAGCCCGGTTTTGCGCGGGTGCGAATGACCCGACTTCTGGCCATACCCTTGGGTCCCGACGCTGCGAGAACGGCGAGGAAGCCCCAGAAGAACGAAAAGCGAAAACCGTTCTGGAAAAAGCCGTAGATGATCGGCGCCAGCAGCATGGCTCGATACTGCGTCTCGGCACTGGCATAAATCTTGCCAAGGAAATACAGGACCAAGGACAGCCCGACGATTCCAAAGTTGAACAGCACACCGCCGAAAGTCGAGTGAACTTCGAGCGCGATATCCGCCATCGTGAACCGCCTGTAGCCGCCCTCGCCTGCGCCGATCAGCATATAGTGCCAATACTCGACCATGCGGGCATAGCCGCGAACTTCCCATTCGGTCGCCCCACCCCCCTGCCGCATCGCGTCAGTGCGGCTGCGGATCAGGTCCAGCGAACTCATCCTGGCCAGCATGGCGGTGAGATCGTTCATGAACAGCACCGTCAAGCCGATCAGAACCACCAGGAGCATCATCGCAACCAGCTTGTTGCGATTGGCCCAGCAGAAAAGCACCGGCGCTGTCACCAGCAGGATCGACGCCAGGCCGCTCCGTGAGACGCTCAGGACCCCGAGAAAGATCGACGCCAGAAGGATCGCCACATCCAAGAGCCCCAGCCGCCGGCAAGCATCGCGGCAGATGAGAAACATGCCGCATGTCAGGGCAACCCAGTAGCAGAGCTGGTTGGGATCGTTGAACGAACCTGACTGGCGACTGTCGCCGCCCACGGCGAGAGCGTAGCCCAATTGCAGGACCAGCGATACCGCCAGCGCGACGGACAGGAGGCGCCGCTCGGCCGGCCCCTGGCTGGCAACAAAAAAGAAGAACAGAAACACGATTGCATTATACGCAATGTAAAATACAGGAAGAATAAAGGTATCGTCATAGCTGTAGCCAAACCACAGCGCATTGACCACCATAGACCAGACAACGAAATATAAAAGCGGCTGAAAATACTTGAAGCCCGGCAGGATGCGCATAACAACAAACGGCAAGTAGAGCAGCAGAACCAGGTCCGAAATTTGTGGAAGGCCGGAGCTCCACAGATAGACCGGCTTGATCAATATGTAGGCTGCTAGAAACAGAACATCTGTGCGCGTAGCATCGGCAAGCCGCCGCAACGGCAAGCTAAGGCCAGTCGAGGTCAGGGTGCCCACTACCAACGCTTTAACAACATGTTCTTATAGTGATTGGCGCAACGCATGTCGGCGATCGAAACCAGAAATAGCCCGATCCAGGCCTTACCGGCGAAGCGTCGGAGTTGGATCCGGTTCCACAATCTCTGAGACGCGTTCATTTCCGGCTCGAATTTGCGATAGAGGTCATGAAGTCCCTGCAAACGCCTCGGCCCCGTGCTGATCCGAACGCCACCGTGCTCGACATGCTGCAGGTAGAGAGCCTCCCCAATGCGCCGTCCGACACCCCATCGCTTCGTAAGCCGCAGCCAGAGATCCCAGTCCTGCCCCGACTCGAGCCCTTCGTCGAAGCCGCCGACGTCGAGCAGCTTGCTCCGTTCGGTCAGGACCTGCGACCCCACGCAATTGCCCCAGAGCAAATCCTGGAATCCGATTGTTCTGGCGCAGCCAAAATACGTGCTGACGGTCCTGCCATCGTCGATAGCGATATTCGAGGAGACGAAACTCGTACCCGGCCCATAGGCTTGCAACAGGCTTGTGAGGCGCCCAGGCTGGAACTGATCGTCGTCATCTAGTCCAGTCACCCAGCGTCCCGAGGCTGCGAAGATCCCGGTGTTTCGCGCGCCACAGGCGCCCTTGCTACGCGCATTCTGAAGGATTCTTACGCGCGGATCGTGGGAGAGCACATCCGGAGCCAGATCGGGATCGTCATTGACGACGATCACTTCGATATCCGTGAAATCTTGACTGAGCACGGAGGCGATCGCGCGCCGCAGCAGAACCGGGCGCCGATAGGTCGGGATGATGACGGATATCTGGACCACTCCGGAATCAGCCCAAGTCGGCGGCAGGTTGATCGCCTGAGATCAAACCAATCCAGTCCTGGATTACCGCATCCCACGAACTGGTCGCGGCGATTTCCCGTTTGGTCTCGGCCAGACGCGCCGCCGCCCGCCCCTTCCAGGCCACAATATGCTGCGGTTCCAACCAGGGAAGCGCTGTCTCCAGCCGATCATAGCTCAATATGCCGGCCTCGCTCCCCGGCATGTCGCCATATGGCAGGACATCGGCGGCGAGAACACAGTTCCCGCAGTATAGAACCTCCTGCACCGTGCCGCTGAAGGCATCGGATATCGAGTGATTGATAAGAATGTCGGTCGACATCCGAAGCAGAGCCGATTGGTGTGAATCGTAAAACTCGGTGATCGGAATGAAAAATATCCGACCAGCCAAAGAATTGTATCCATCGCAGGCAGAGATCACCTTAGCGGGCATATCCCGGCTGCCGTACTGAACAGGAACGACGAAGGCGAGGTGCTGCAGAACCGCGTGCCTCGCTCCGAAAAAGTTGACCAGATCCAGCTGGCGTTGGCCCGGCGCCGCGCTGTAGCCCAAGGAAACAATGGTCTTGCCGGCTGGCAAGCCCGCTGCCCGTCGAAAGCCGGCTACATCTTGGTCCGGATCTTCCAGCCCATCGATCGCTTCCAATACGGGCAGGCCGAAACGCAGCACGCGCCGATTCGCCAGACCCACGAACGCCCTCTCGATTTCCTCGATCACGTTCGAGTTTGTGGCCGCGACGACAGTCAACCGCTTCAGGCCCGCCCCCAGCAAGGGGTCGTAGCGGCGATTGCGCCGCAAGATGTCGCTTCCATAAGCGAGGCCAATCACTCTGGTGGCTGCGCCGCGCGCGAGATGGATTTGGAACAGCAGTCCTCGCCCGAGTGAGTGAATGATCACCGCGTCATGGCGCGGCAAGGCCAGCAGCTTCCGCTTCAGGCGGATGGCATTTCCAACGGCGCCTACAAGACTGCGGGCCAGACTCCCCTGACCAACCTCGGAATCGCCATACGGGTCTATGACCGAAACCAGAACGTCGCGTTTCCGAAGTTCGTCCGCGGTTCTCCCGACAAAGACGGACTTCTCGCTGCCGATGAAAACGACTGAGCATGACTGGCTCATCGCGCGAACAGGACGACAGAGTTCGAAGGGGACACCAGTTGACCAGCCTCGAGCTCGATGATCGCGTCGCATCGCGAAAGGGTAGACAGACGGTGCGCTACCATGAGGATTGTCAGATCACGCGACAGGGCGCCGATGCCCTGCACGATTGCCGCCTCTGTATCGTTGTCGAGTGCGCTCGTCGCCTCGTCGAATACCAGCACGGTTGCCTGCTTGTATAGCGCCCGGGCAATGCCGATGCGCTGGCGTTGGCCGCCGGAGAGGCGGATGCCGCGTTCGCCGACAAAGGTGTCATATCCTTGGGGCAGGCGCTGGATGACATCCGTCAACTCGGCCTGGCGGGCTGCGCTCTCGACGCGGATGCGGTCGATCTCGTGCTTCGGCACGCCGAAGGCGATGTTTTCGGCGATCGTCGCATCGGCCAAGTAGATCGCCTGCGGCACATGGGCGATCTGCTCCTGCCAGGCGGCGCGGTCGGCATCGGTAAGTTCCACGCCGTCGACGAGGATGCGCCCTTGGCTGGGCGATAGCAGCCCGAGGACTAAGTCCATGAGGGTCGACTTGCCGCTGCCCGTCTTGCCGATGATCCCTACACGCGCCCCCTTCTGGATGGTGAGGCTGACAGTCTCCAGCGCCGGCCGATCGGCGGAGGGATAGCGGAAGGCGACATTCTCCAGCACGATAGCCTGCGAGAAAGGCTGTCTATCGCGGCTGCGAGGGAGCGCGAACTGCGGCGCATTGGGGAGACGTAGAATGTCGAGAATGTCGTACAGCATGGCGCCGTTGGTGAGCGAGGCGCTCCAGCCCGCATAGATCTGCTGCATCAGCGGCACCAGTCGCTGCGCACCGAGCGCCAGCGCACCGAGCAGCGGGATCGCGGCGATGAGGCCCCCATCGCGAAGACTGAGCAGCAGCGCCAAACCGGCGATCAGCACCACGCCCAGCCCCTCAACGATAAAGCGCGGCGTCTGGGCAATGAAGTTGTTTGTCGCCTGCGCCGCGCGAAGCCGGGCCTCGACTTCCTCGAAGCGCCCAATGAATACGTCCTGCGAGCGATCGAGCAGCACATCGCGGATGCCGCCAAGCCCCTCGCCCGCTGCTTGCAGCCGCTCGCCCTGAGCCTTGGCGACGATCCGGCCGTTGCGCCGCATCACACGCCGCGTCGTCACGATCACCAGCAGGTAGATCGCGCCGAAGCCGAGGCCCGAGCCGAGCGCCACGACCGGATCGATGAACAGCAGGCCGGCGAGGATGAAGATCGCGATAACCGCTGCGCTCGCCGCCTGCATCAGCGGCACGAGCAACTGCGTGCTGACCAGCTGCGCCTTGTTGAGCGCGGCCAGGGTCTCGCTGCTGTTCTGGCCGGTATGATAGGCATAGGGCTGGTGCAGGGTGCGGCTATAGACGGCAACGCCGAGCTCCTTGGCGATGCCGAAGACATAGCGCTGGCTGACCCAGACCAACAGAAGACGCACGGCGCCGGCGAGGATGGCAGAGAGCGCGAACAGGATTGCCGCGGCCGTGACGACGCGCATCGGTGTGTCGAGCCCGAAGCTTTCCAGCACGCTGCGCAAGGGACCGACGGCCATCGCCTTCTGCGGATCGGCGACGAGCGCCAGGAAGGGGAGGATGGCGCCTATCGATACAAGCTCGGCCAGGGCGCCGGCGAGCATCAGCGCGAGCACCGGCACGAGCTGGCGGCGACGCTGCGGCGAAACATGCGCGAATATCTCACGCAACGAACCGATCATGGAACGGGACTTCACGGGCGTGGGTCACCCTCGTAGTAGGAAAGATACCAGTCGACAAAGGCGCGGACGCCGTCGCGGACAGGGGTCGCTGGCTTGTACCCGACGGCGGCCTGAAGCGCCGAGACATCGGCAAAGGTGTCCGGCACGTCGCCCGGCTGCAGCGGCAGCAGCTCGATGGTCGCCTTGAGGCCGAGCGCCTCCTCCAATGCGCCGACATATTCGGTGAGCTTTACCGGATCATTGTTGCCGATGTTGAAGATCCGATACGGGGCATTGCTGGTGGCGGGATCGGGCGCGTCGCTATTCCAGGCGGGGCTAGGTGCGGCAGGCTGGTCGCTGGCGCGGATGACGCCCTCGACGATATCGCCCACATAGGTGAAATCGCGCGTGTGGTTGCCATTGTTGAAGAGGCGGATCGGCTCGCCGGCGAGAATGCTCTTGGTAAACAGGAAAAGCGCCATATCCGGCCGGCCCCAAGGGCCATAAACGGTAAAAAAGCGCAGCCCTGTTGTCGGGAGCCGGAACAAATGAATGTAGGAATGCGCCATCAGCTCATTGGCGCGCTTCGTAGCCGCGTAGAACTGCAGCGGATGGTCGACGCCCTTGCTCTCCGAGAACGGCATGTCCGTATTGGCGCCATAGACGCTGGAAGTGCTGGCGTAGGTCAGATGCGTGACATTCGCTTGCCTGCACGCTTCGAGGATATTGGTGAAGCCGACGATATTGCTTTCGACATAAGCGTGCGGATTTTCGAGGCTATAGCGAACGCCAGCCTGAGCGGCGAGGTGGATCACCCGGTCAACCCTGTGGTCGCTGAAACAGCGACTGACCGCCGTCCCATCCGCCAGATTGGCGCGGACGAAGTGGAAGCCCGAATTGGTCTGCCCGCTCGTCTCCTGCAGCTTCCGCAGCCGCGTCTCTTTTAGTTCGGGATCGTCGTAGTCATTCACGACATCGAAGCCGACGACATCGTCGCCACGCTCCAGAAGGCGCCTGGCGACGTGAAAACCGATAGAGCCAGCGCTACCGGTAACCAGGACTTTCATCAGAACGCCCCATCCGCCATCGATCTAGGATCGCCCTTGACGAGGTCGCAGATCACCGAATTGTCCTTGGTGAGGGCCTGGTTCCAAACCCAAAGACTAGTGGTACACCGACATGGTCGAGTCCTCTTACCGCGATTTTGCATGGTCCAGATCCCAAGAATGTCCCCCTAAAAGATCCGATTGGCTATCGCCAAAACCTTCCGGCCGCCGTGCCGAGTAGCTTAGACAACTCGCCGCTCCGCGAATGCCGAATTCCGTGCACGTTTGACACATAGTGCGCGACACATCGCGGAGCGCTTCGCTGCTCACATCGAGATCACGACGCAAGCGCATAGCTACCGCACTCCCGGGTGAAACACCCGCGAGCTGACGATAGCGATCACTTATCAAAGCGATTAAATCAAGTGATTTTGTTATCAATAATTCAACAATGCTGCAGCGCAACGAACCAGCGCTGGCGATCAAGACGCAGGCGTCAGATCCCGGGCGTCCATCTGGACCGCAATCTGGCTTTGCATCAACTCCAGAAGCACTCGAACGCGCCCTGCCCCCTCGATGCGGGTCAGCGTTCCGAGCATTTCAGCGAAGGGCCCGACGAGCACGCGCACATGACTGCCTTCAGTCAACATCGGCTGCTCGTTCACAACTCCCGAGGCGTCCGACATCAGCTGCAGTCCCTCGATCAATCCAGACGGGCAGGCCATCGGTCGCCCACCCTGCATGACCAACGAACGGCCACCAACAGTCGAGTTAATCGAGCGCCAACGCTCAGTGGCGACATCCAGCGAAACGAAAACATATCCAGGAAAGAAAGCGACAGACTTTTCAATTGTCTTGCGCGCGTGCCGTACCATACGACGCTGCCTTGGCAGCCAGGAGACAAAGCCCTGGCGGCCGAGATGCAGCTGCGCCAAATCTTCGCGTCCCGGCTGTGCAGCCGCAACATACCAGCGCCGGCCACCTGGGTGTGGTCGCCGAAACTCCGCAGGAGCCTTATTTTGCACTTTGCCTAACTGCGGCATCGCTAGCCCAACAAAAAACTTTCTGCCTAGGGACGACAGGTTCGGTCAGCGAGTGAATGGCACAAATGCGGCATACCCACAAGCGCGGGTAACACCCTCACGCAAGGGCAACCCTCGGTGAGATCGTCTTGATGGTCCAATTCCGCAGTCAGACCAGGACGCTGGCAGAGGTGTTGCCGAAGTGACACCAATCCGCTGTTTCGTCGAGTTGGGAGACGGGCAGAAATTGGCTAGCCCGCAGCCAACTGAGCGGCAGTCCATCAAGCGATGTAACTGGCCGCAAAAACGGCGACCTCACAACGCGCCCAAACGTATCGATCTCTGAGCCATTCACGATAGCCCAACCTACGCCGAAAGAGCGCCATCTGTGGTCTGCGCACCACGCACCCGGCGCGTAGTCCATAATCAGATGATGAGGGATTCACACAGCGCATTGATACTTTCTGCCGCGCTCCATCGTAGCAACGAAAGCCTGCTACGATCTGCTACGATTCACACATTTGAAAATGGCTGATTTCTGCGATTTCTTCTGACTGGCTGGGGCGGGACGGACCCCAGCCAATATCGGCTACGGCAAGGGTGTTCCCATGGGCAGCGACCTGATGCCCGCGCCCGAAGGCGCAGCAGCGCCCAATTTCCTGGTCGCGGCGCTGAAGGACCCCTTCTCGGGCAATCTCGACCGCATCCAGATCATCAAGGGCTGGCTCGATGCCGCGGGCGAGATGCAGGAAAAGATCTATGACGTGGCCTGGTCGGGCGACCGCAAGCCGGGCGCGGATGGCAAGCTGCCCTCGGTCGGCAACACGGTCGATGTGAAGAAGGCGACCTTCACAAACACGATCGGCGCGCCCGAGCTGATCACCGTCTGGACCGATCCCGATTTCGACCCGGCGCTCAAGGCCTTCTACTATGCCCGGGTGCTCGAGATCCCGACGCCGCGCTGGACGGCCTATGACGCGGCCTATTTCAAGGACGCGAAGTTCACCGATGACGTGCCGATGACCGTGAACGAGCGCGCCTATAGCTCGCCGATCTGGTACGGCCCGGCCAAGTGACGACGCGGCGGTCGAGGCAGTCTCGGCGCGGGCACCATCGAGCAAGGCGCCGTTAGCTGCCTCGTCCGGATTGTCGATGCGGGCACCATGATGGGCATGGGCGATCTCGGCGAAAACCCGAGATCGCCGAACTTGCCGCGGCTCGGCTGTGCCGCGTGGCGCAGGCCCTGCAGGGCGGGGCGGAAGGCTGAGGGAAGATGCCGAAGACCAGAATTCGGGCGCTGCTCGCCTCGCCGCTCTTGCATTTCTTCCTGCTGGGAGGGCTTGCCTTCGGCTATTACAACCTCCGGAATCCGGCCTCCGAGCGCCCCGCGCCCGATGACGTGCTGCGGCTCGGGGCGAGCGACGCGCAGCGGCTGACGCTGGATTTCGTCACCACCCGGCATCGCGCCCCGACCCCTGAAGAGCTGCGTAGCCTGATCCGCGACTGGGCCATCGAGGAAGCCTCGGTGCGCGAGGCCCTGGCCCTCGGCCTCGATCAGGGCGATGCGATGATCCGCAACCGGCTGCGCAACAAGATCGAATACCTGGCCGAGGCCCCGGCCGCCGCGCTTACCCCGGACGAGACCACACTTGCCGCCTATTACCAGGCCAATGCCGCGCGTTTCAGCCATGACGGAGAGCTGAGCTTCACGCAGGTCCTGCTGCCCGCAAATGCCAGACCGGAGGAGGTCGCGGCGACGAAGGCGCAGCTTGAACAGGGCGCCGACCCCGGCGCGCTGAACAATTCGAGCCTGCTCCCGCCCGAGGTCGAGGGCATGGCCGCGCCCGCGGTCGAGCGCGTCTTCGGCAAGGGCTTCGGCAACCGCATCGCGGCCCTGCCGCTGGACCATTGGTCCGGCCCTCTGCAAAGCGGCTATGGCGCGCATCTCGTACGGCTCGAGAAACGCCAGGCGGGAGTTCTGCCCCCGCTTGCGCAGGTGCATGATCGCGTGCTGGCCGAATGGCGCGCCGACGAAGCCCGCAAGCTGCGCGATGACTACCTCGCCAAGCTCTTGCAACGCTACCGGCTCGAGCTGCCCGAGATCCCCGACGAGGCCCAACCATGACGCCTCGCGCCGCCTTGCTTGTTCTTCTGATGCTGCTCCTGCACCCCATATCGGCTTTGGCACATGCCCTGGATCCCGGCTACCTCGAGTTGTCGGCGATGGGCGGAGATCGCTGGCGCGTCACCTGGCGGATGCCCGATCTGGGTGGCAGGCCGATGGCCATCACGCCTGAACTGCCGACGAATTGCACCGCCGACGCCCCGCCGGAACCGCATTTCGACGGGCGCGGCTGGAGCACCGCCTATGTCGCGACGTGTCCCGGCGGTCTGGCCGGCGGGCAGATCCGCATCAAGGGGCTGGAAAATACCCGCACCGACACCCTGGTCCGCTACGAGACGGCGCCGGGCAAGGCGGTGACGCAACGCCTGACCTCGGGCGCACCCGACTTTACCGTGCCCGAGGACCCCGGCCGCCTCGAGGTCTTTACAAGCTATGTCTCGCTCGGCGTGACCCATATCCTGGAAGGGGTCGACCACCTGCTGTTCGTTCTGGCGCTGCTGCTGCTCGTGCGGGACCCGCGCCGCCTGCTCTGGGCGGTCACCGCCTTCACCCTCGCGCACAGCATCACGCTTGCCGCCGCGACCATGGGCTGGCTCGACCTGCCCTCGGCACCGGTCGAGGTCGTGATCGCGCTGTCGATCGTTTTCCTCGCCTGGGAGCTTGCCAAGCCGGCCGAGCGACGCGACCAACTCGCGGTGCGATTTCCCGCGCTGGTCTCCTTCGGCTTCGGCCTCGTGCACGGTCTGGGTTTCGCCGGCGCCCTGCGCGAAATCGGCCTGCCGCGAGGCGACATCCCGATGGCGCTGCTGTCGTTCAATATCGGTGTCGAAACCGGTCAGCTGATCTTCATCGGGGTCGTGCTCACGCTTGGCTGGATAGCCCGGCGCCTGCTGCCCCACGTCCTGACTGCCAGCCTTTGGACAAACCGCGTCGCCAGCTACGCGATCGGCAGCATGGCCGCATTCTGGATGCTCGAACGCCTCTACGCATTCTGATGCCGACGGTCAAATCTCATCCAGGCGCCCCCCGTTTGCACGCCAATTCCCCGTCGCGGGATGCGCCAGGACTATCGACGGGGATCAAATGCCGCGAAGCCTCTGCGCGGTATCCGGCCCATCGTTACTGGAGCGCGCGGCCGTAGTCGCGTGTGGCGCGCAGTTCTGGGTCGAATGCGACGTCCGTTGAACCGATGGTCATGAACGAAGAGCGAGGTGGAGAAGGTTCGACAGTAGCCCCAATCGCTCCGCCAGCATTCCTGACCAAATGTTCTTTCAGCAATCAGGCGCAATCGCCCTCGCCTCGAGCCTGCGCTCCTCCCGCCGGCTTTTTCTTGCGTCTCGGCGCTTGAATATCTCGATTAAAATCAATAGATCCAATAGATAATTACTTAAATATTAGACATAATGAGTTATATTTTTCGCTATGAACTATCTATGATTATTCATTATCTGAAATATTCAAGAGAGACCATACGTACGGCAGAGTGATGGGGCATGGAATCTCGTGGCGAATTGCGTTCCGACCCGCCCCAGCCGACAAGGCGCTACGCCTTCATGCTGACGCGCGCCGACGCCCTGGCCTACGAGACGCTTCCCCGAGAAATCATGGGCTGGCGCCGCATCCTGCTCTTTCTCTGGGCTGGCTCGGGCGGAATGGCTGTGGCTTTCCTCCCCGAGGGCTGGGTGGGCGGCGAAGGCAGCTTGCGGTTCTGGGCAATCCTGCTCGCCTGCGTCGCCATTCAATTTGGTCTGGCGACGGCCGCCATGACCGCCTGGGCGTATGTCAAGGCGGCGCGGCGTCTGCCCCGTCCCGTTGCCGTGACAATGCTGGACCATGTCGACCGTCTGGAGTGGCAGGAGCAGGGCGTGATCTCGGTGTTCGCGTCCGAGACGATCGGCCCCGTCATCCAGACGCTCACGCACCTGTTCGTCCATGCGGGCGGCCGCGTCCTCATCCTGCCCGTCCGCGCCTTCGACGGCATGGCCGCAATGTCCGCCTTCGCGAACGAACTCGACAAGCGCATCATCGACTGAATAGCCAGGCGGCTCGCGCCCGGCCTTGGCTATCGCGCGGGAAGATGTGCCTTGTGCTGGCGGATCATGCATGGCGGGACGTCCCGCTTCCCGGAGGATCATTCCCAGATGCCGACTTTCGCGGCGCGCGCCCGATCCTCGAGAGCCTGATAGTCGCCGGAAGCCCGGGCGAGCCCTTCCTTCACCAGCAGCGCTCCGATATCGATGCCGCCGATCCGGCATATTGCCGTTTCTCGCTCCGCAGGGCGGCAGACGACCTCGTCCAGCGCTGCCGCCCGGGCCAATTCTTCGCGAACATGCCGTCCACATGGCCACTTGCGGCCACCCGATGTCGTGCAGACCGCGTCCGCAGACGGCAGATCGACACCGTGCAGGACGAGCCTCTGCCCATGAATCATCACGATATCGTCGCCCGCCATGCGCCCCTCCGCAGCGAAAAGCGGACTGGAACCCAGCAGCAGGGCCGCGAGTGTCAGGACGGTTCGGGAAAGCATGCAGGCGGGCCCTGGAAAAGCGTATGCGGGTCGTATCGAGGAGATTCGCTGGTCGCCGCCGCTAGCGGACGGCCTTTTGCAGACGGCACTGGAAATAGGCTTGCGATCCAGGCGTGGTCCCCTTGGACTTGCAGTAGGCATCGTCTCGCTCGTTGAGCATGCGCGAAACGCAGCCGCTGGTCGAAACGGCCAGCAGCAGGACGAGAAGCAGTCGGATCATGGCGGGTCCGTTGGTTCGGTCGTGTCGATTGGCTGCCGTCTCGGCTCGGGCGATCAGAGCCCGTAGCCGAAGATCGCGGTGATGCGATACTTGTCCTTCACCTTTGCAAAGCAGACATGGCTCTGCGAAAGCCCGAGCGGATCATCGCCATCCTTCAGATACCCCTTCACGCCACCGGCGGTCTGGGCGCGCGTCCAGCCGTCGGGCGTGTCGGGATCATAGTCGGATATCAGCAGCGTGTTCGCCGGCACGCGTTCGCCGCGCCGGCTCCCGGGCGCCTTCGCCAGAAGACGTTCATCAGCAAAGAAATACAGACTATGGGCGTCGAGGTCGAAGCGCCTGGCGAAGGCGCGCACCGCCTTGACGTCCACCTTGTAGGCGGGCGGAGTGCACGTCGCGCCGGGCGCCTCGCGCAGCCTCCCAAAGGTGGCGTCTTCGGAAATGAGAGAGGCGAGAAGCGTCATGGCCGTCAGCCGGTAGTCGGGCACCGGCTGGCCGGCCGCGAACTCGCCCTGCTCCACCATCACATTCGCCATGCCCTCGAGATAGTCGCGCGCAAGCTTCGGACCCGGCCTCCAGCGCTCGAACGGGTCCAGCCCACGCGAGAAGGTCTTGGTTCCGACCGCGAAATAGGCCTCGACCAGCGGAATGTTCTTCTCGCTGCCGGTGGCCGCGATCCCGCGCAACTCGCCCAGAACCTTCCGCAACTCCGAATCCGGCGTGACGATATCGCCATAGGTCGCGCGAAGCTCCCCGGCTTGGGAGGCTTGAGCCGCGGTCGCCGCCAGGAGAGCGACAAGAAGCGCCAGGATCGATTTCATGGGACGTGCACGCCGATGCTTGCCGGCCAACAAGACGAAAGCCGGGGTCCGGCAGAGCCGGGCCGCTCGGCAAGCATCCCCTCGGGGTCAGTCGTTGAGCGTGTAGCGACCGAGTTCGCAGATATTGATCCGCTCACGCGTCACCTCGTCGCCGTCGGCGAAACGAAACTTGAAATCATAGATGCAGTCCCGGCGACGATCCGAAAGATTGACATTCGCCTCGCTGCCGGCGCTGAGCGTCTGGCGACCGAGTATATCGTCTTCCCATTTCTTCACGCGCGTCGGCGACGCCCAGAACGAATGGAGCGTGTAGCTCGTCTGGTTCGACAGGATGAAGGAGCAGGCGTCTCGGCCACGGTTGCATGCCGACGCCATGCCGACAGACGCCGCAAGCAGGGCAAGCGCCGCAGCGGAACGAACCAATGGATTCAGGTTGCAAGGCATTCTTTGTAGACCCCCGTTTGGATGCTGCGCGGCTACACGCGGCCTTCCCATCCCCTGGGGCGCTGCGTTCTAGAGCCGGCAGGTCAGCCAGGGCATCACCGTGCATGGGACCGCGTTGCTTGACAGCCCCTGTTCAGGGGGATGGCGGGTCACAATTTGGCGGTCGAATCCACGTCCCGTTCGGACCGATCCGGCCTCGCTCAGGGCTTCGGCCGCGATAGACCCTTCATCGCCCGGGGCTCCCTCTCGCGGGCGCGCAGGACCGCCCCCGATGAAGGAGACCACCTCAGCCGGACGTAGCGGAATGAAGAGCCATCCGCTAGCATCGCCGCTGGTGCATGTCTCTACATCTGCCTTCTTCCGTCAGTGTTCTGACGAAACCACATTGATCGAACAGCGCGCTATCGGGCGGATGCATCCTTCGCCCGAGGAAGCGCGTGATGGGGCTGGGCCTGTCGATGCCAATCGGTTCGGAGTTGCGGGCGGTCATTCGGCACCGCCCGACGACGATCTTTTCTCTGCTCGCAGTAGCGAGCCTGCTGATAACCGCGTTTTTCGGCGGCCTGGTCGGCATTCTGCCGAGCGCCAACGTCCAGGCACGCCATGGACAGGGCGGCCGCGTGGTGGTTGACGGCCTCGCAGCAGGGATGCGCGAAGGGACCGCCCGCTTTGTCGATCAAGCCGGTCAGATCCGGCTGGAACTGCCGCTCCGCGAACTGATCGGCGAATTGGAGCCGCGCGGAACGCCGGCCGAGAATACCGCCATGTTCGCGCGGCGTGACCAGACCTCGGCGCTGCTGCGCGAAGCTGGCGTCACGCTGCAATTGCCGGATGGGCGCGTGCTGTCGGTTTTCACGGTTCCGTCCCGCGGCTTTCACCTCCAGCTCGATTCCTGGATCGCGCTCGGCGTCGGCTTTCTCTCCCTGATCATCGGCCTGTGGGTGCTGGTGTTGCGCCCGCGCGAACTGACGGCACAGCTGTTTGCGATCAGCGGCGCGTCCCTCTGGACGGCCTCGCTCACCATCGCCCTCACCGTCGAGAGCAGTATTGCCACGCCCGGCTGGGGGATGAAGTACCTGCTGCAGGTCAATCATATCTCGGCACTGGTCTTCAGCTGGGCCCTGGTCTCGATCTTCGGTGTCTATCCGCTTCCGATCGTGCCCCGGATCGCCATTGCGGGTCTGGCGCTGCTGATGGGCGGGCTGGGCGTCGCGGGCCTCTACGATGCGTGGACAGATGTGTTCGGTACGCAGCTGATCGCGATGGTCGCCCTTGTTGTCCTGACCTTCGTGCTCGTCCTGATACAGGCGTGGATATCCCGCAGGGACCCGGTCCATCGCGCATCGGTCGCCTGGATCGGCACGGCGCTGGTCCTCAGCGCGGGGCTGTTCACGGCCGTCAATTTCATACCGCTCCTGATGGGGTCGCCGCCCCTGCTCGGCGACGCCATCGCCATGACCGCGTTCCTGCTGTTCTATTTCGCGCTCGCCGTCGCCATCACGCGCTATCGCATGTTCGATCTCGGCAACTGGACGGTCCATGTCGTCCGCGCCGTCATCGTGCTGCTCTTGATCCTTGTCGCCGACATGGCGCTGGTCTATTGGGCCGGCGAGCAATGGACGCTCTCGATCGCCGTCCTGCTCGTCGCGCTCGCCTGGATGCCGGTACGCGGACGCCTGATGCGGCTGGCGGAACGTCGACGCGACCGGGACAACATGCGTCTGATCCGCGGCGCCAACCAGGTCGCTTTCGCCATCCGGCCGTCCGAGCAGGCAGCGCATTGGCGCGATGCGCTGGCAGCGCAGTTCGATCCGCTCGAGATCTCCGGCGCCAGGGCCGACGTCGCGGAGATCCGCGATGACGGCCGCATCCTCGCCATCCCCTCCCCGCTGGGCGGCGAAGCGCTGGCGCTTGGCTACGCCGGCAAGGGCAGCCGGCTTTTCGACAGCAACGACCTGGAAATGGCCAAGGCGCTCCATCGCCTGGTCGAGGAAATGATCGCCGCCCGCCGGGCCTATGACCAGGGCGTGCGCGAGGAACGAACCCGGATTGCGCGCGACCTGCACGACGATGTCGGAGCGCGTCTCCTGACCGGACTGCACATGGCCGACCAGCGCCTGCGACCGACCCTGCAGGCGGCCATGTCGGATATCCGCGCCATCGTCAGCGGCATGACCGGCGAGCAGGTCTCGCTGGAGCGGCTGCTCAGCGAGGTCCGCCACGAAACCGCACGGCGGCTGGAAGCGACCGATATCCGCCTCGACTGGCCGCTTTCCGAAGAGCCAGACGAAGAATGCCTGCTGGACTATCGCCGGAACAAGGCGATCACCTCCGCCTTCCGCGAGGTGGTCAGCAATGTTATCCGCCATGCCCGGGCCACGACGCTGCAGGTTCGGATCTCGGCCGGTGTCGACCGGCTCGACGCCGTGGTCCGCGACGATGGCGACGGCATGCCGGAAGCCGCGCTTGCCGGTGAAACCCAGGGCTTCGGCCTGCGCAATCTGAAGCGGCGCCTGATCGACGTCGGCGGGCAGATCGATATCCGGTCCGGCCCGGGGGGAACCGAAATCAGCCTTTCGATGCCACTCGGTCTCGCAGCCGCTTCGTCAACCTCTAAACAGGGGGTGACAGAGCCACGGGGCGATCTACCTTGGCCGACATGATGGAAACAACCACGGCAAGATTGTGCCTGCTGGTCGAGGACCAGCCGCGAAGCCGCGACTGGCTGCTTGGCGTGTTGACGGCCGCCTTTCCGGGAATCGGCGTGGTTGCTTTCGCTCGCCGGGCCGAAGCCCTGGCATGGCTCGCGGAACGGCAGGGCTCCGGCGTGCCGGGATTCGATCTGGCGCTGATCGATCTTGGCTTGCCGGACGGCTCCGGCATCGACCTGGTGCGAAAGCTGGTGGAAGCTTGGCCTGATGTCATGCCGGTGATCGCTACCATCTACGACGACGACGCGCATATCTTCGAGGCCATCGCCGCCGGCGCGCGCGGCTATGTGCTGAAGGACGAGGAGGCGGACCTCCTGATTGGCATCCTGCGCCGGATCGATCGGGGCGAGCCTTCGCTTTCGCCATCGGTCGCCCATCGCCTGCTCGCCCATTTCCGCGCGCCGCCTTCCAAGAGCGGCGACGAGGCGGGCCTCACCCCCCGCGAGACCGAAACACTGACCCTCCTGGCGCGGGGCCTGACGGTTGCCGAGACGGCGGAGCGGATGGGGCTGAGGCCGCAGACCGTCGCGGGCTACGTCAAGGTGATCTACCAGAAGCTGAGCATTTCCACGCGGGCGGAAGCAACGCGCGAGGCGGTTCGACGCCGGCTGTGCTGACGGCCAAATACTTTCGCGAAACCCGCCCCCGCCTGAACCGGGTCTGTCAGCCAATGGCGCAGACAGCCTCGGAAGCGAGCGCTATCCCCCTCCCTCTTCCGCCACAGCCGTCAAGCCGTGGCCCGGCTGCCGGAGTGCCTCGCTTCGCCATGTCGACGAGGCCTTGGGAAGTCGTCCGGCCGGCGATCGACATCCACGCAGTCCCCTCAACCGGAACGCGCGGGAAAACCTCCTTGATATCAAGGCGATAGCGAGGTTCGACGGCGAAGCTGGATTTATATAGGTCTAAAAATATACATAACTGAATTGACTTATGTTCACGTCTGGACATTTATGAGTCCCTAGGGAGGAGGACGTCACGATCGGCGCTCCGTCCCGATCTGCGGCTCCGCCGCGCATCGACGAGACGTGGTGAACCGTGGCTGACCTTTATCTCCTGGGCCTGGACTTCGGAACGGAATCGGCGCGCGGCGTGCGGATCAACGCGGCGACGGGCGCCCAGGAAGCCACCCACACCCATGCCTACCGCCACGGCGTGATGACCTCGGCACTGCCGGACGGGACGCCACTGCCTCCTGCCTATGCGCTGCAGAACGCCACGGACTATCTGGAGGCGGCGGAGGCCATCCTCTCGACCATTGGCCGCGACCATGCCATTGCCGGCATCGGCATCGGCTTCACCGCCAGCACGCCGCTGCCGGCGCGTGCCGACGGCACGGCGCTGTCCGTCCTGCATCCGAGCGAGCCGCACGCCTATGTGAAGCTTTGGAAGCATGCGGCGGCGCAGCCCTATGCCGATCTCTTCAATGTTCGCGGCGGCGCCTATCTGGAGAATTTCGGCGGTCGGCTCTCCGGCGAATGGCTGCTGGCCAAGGCGGCGCAGATCGAGGCCGAGGCACCGGCGATCTGGCAGCAGGCCGACCGTTTCATCGAGGCCGGCGACTGGCTCGTCTGGCAGCTGACCGGCCTCGAAGCGCGCAGCCTCGATTTCGCGGCCTACAAGGCCCAGTTCTCGGCCGCCGGTGGCTACCCGAGCAATGTCGTGGCAGGGCTTGCCGACCGCCTGTCGCCCCCGCTGCCGGTCGGCACTCCGGCCGGGCTGTTGACGCCGGAATGGCAGCAGCGGACCGGCATCCGCGGCGACGCCGTCGTGGCCGTCGCGGTGATCGATTCGCATGTCGTGCTTCCCGCCGTGGGCGGCACGGTGGCCGGCACGCTCGTCAGCGCGCTCGGCACCTCGGCCGCCTATCTCCTGCTTGGCGACAGGGCGCGCGCGCTTCCCGCCGGCATAGAGGGCGTCGCCGACGGCGCCGCCCTTCCCAATCTCTGCTGCTACGAGGCGGGCCAGGCCGGCTTCGGCGACACGCTCGGCTGGTTTGTGAAGACCTTTCCGCGCGGTGCCGACACGGCCGAGAGCTTCCGCATCTATGACGAGAGCGCCGCCGGCCTCGCGCCCGGAGAAGGCCGGCTGGTCGCGCTCGACTGGTGGAGCGGCAACCGCGTTCCCTTCGCCGATTCGAGCCTGAGCGGACTGCTCGTCGGCCTCAACCTCTCGACCAGCGCGGCGCAGATCTACCGCGCCCTGCTCGAAGCGCTCTGCTACGGCGCACGCTCGATCTTCGATCATCTCGCCGCCGGCGGCCTGCCGATCGAGCGCGTCATCATGACGAGTGGCCTGTCGCGCCGGAACCCGCTTCTGCTGCAGATCATGGCGGACGTGCTCGATCGCGAGATCGAGATTCCCGACATCGCCAACCCTACCGCCGTCGGCGCGGCGATCCATGGCGCGGTCGCGGCCGGCGTCGTTTCAAGCTTCACCGAGGGCGCGGCGCGGTTCGGCGCCAGCCGCTTCGACCGCTATCGCCCCGATCCAGAACATGCCGCGCTCTACGCGGTTCTCTACGACCAGTATCGCCAGCTCGCCGCCGACGACCAGATCCGTCGGTCCATGCGCGCGCTCGGGCAGGCGGGTGGCATTCCGGACGGCTCGCCGGGAACGCCGCGGTATCCGAGCCAGGGCCCGGACGGCGCCGCGGCGCCAACGGGATCCCAGCCCGAGGCCGGCCCGTCCCGGGCTCGCGCCTAAGTCGACAAAAACCAGGTTTGGAGGAGACCAGGACTATGTTGAAGACAAGCACCCGGACGATCCGGTCCATGGCCATGCCAGCCGCCCTCGCGCTTACCGCGACCGTCGCGCTCGCGTCCGCCGCCGGCGCCGAGGAGAAGGGCTTCCTGATCGGCATCGTCGAGCAGCAGCTCGCCAACCCGTTCTTCGCCAAGCTGCAGCAGGCCGGCGTCGACGCCGCCAAGAAGCACGGCCTCGAGACGATGACAGCGGAATCGAGCGTCGCCGGCGATTCGGCGACCCAGCTCGCGGCGATCGAGAACATGATCAATCGCGGCGTGAAGGGCATCGTTCTCGACCCCGCCAACGCCTCCGCCCTGGTCAAGATCGTCCAGAAGGCGCGCGATGCCGGCATCATCGTCGTCACCACCAACACCTCGCTCGAGCCCGCGACCGCGGCCGACGCCTCTTATGAGACCGACAACCTCGCCGCCGGCGAGCTGATCGGCAAATGGGCGAAGGCCCGGCTCGGGAGCACACCGGCCCGCGTCGCCATGCTCGACTACGACCTCTCCGACAAGACCGCCAAGGCCCGCCATGACGGCTTCCTGAAGGGCTTCGGCCTGACCGAGACCTCGCCCGAGATCGCCGGCACGGCGCTGACCCAGGCGAATGTCGAGACCGGCCAGTCGTCGATGGAAAACCTGCTTTCGGCCCATCCCGACATCAACGCCGTCTACACCATCAACGAGCCGGCGGCGCAGGGCGCGTTCCTGGCCATCAAGAAGGCGAAGAAGGACATCGTCCTGACCTCGATCGACGGCAGCTGCTCGGGCGTGCGCAGCGTCGCCGACGGCACCATCGGCGCCACCGTGATGCAGTTCCCGTCCAACATGGGCCAGCTCGCCGTCGACGCCATCGTCACCGCCGTCAACGGCGGCGCCAAGCCGACCGGCATCAACAATTCCGGCACCATCCTCATCACCGACAACCCGGTCGATGGCATCGAATCCAAGGACTCCAAGTGGGGCCTGGAAAACTGCTGGGGAGAGTAAGAATGGAACGGTCTGACCGGGCTCGCTTGGATACCGGACAGGCACGCGTCGACGCGGAGACGGCAGGGTCACCCCCTGCCGGCTTCCTCGCCGGGCTGCGCCGCACGTCCCATGCCCTCTTCGCTTATCCGGTCACCGGACCGCTCATCGCGCTCATCCTGATCCTCGTCGTGTTCTCCGTCACGACATCGACCTTCCTCAATCCCGGCAACCTGTCGCTGATCTTCCAGCAATCGGTCGTCGTCGGCACGCTGGCGCTCGGCCAGACGCTGATCATCCTCGTCTCCGGCATCGACCTCGCCAACGGCGCCATCATGGTGCTGGGCATGGTGGTCGCGGGCAGCCTCGCCGCCGGCGGCGACCCGATGCTCGGCATGCTCGTCGGCCTCGCCGTCTGCGTCGTCGCCGCCGCGATCAACGGCCTCATCATCACCCGCTTCCGCCTGCCGCCGTTCATCGCCACACTCGGCATGTTCACCATCCTGACGGCGGCGGCCCGCCTCTACACGCAGTCGCGCAGCTATCCGATCTCGTCCGACTTCATGACCATTCTCGGCGAGGGCCCGAGCTGGGGCCTGGTCACGATCACCTATGGCAGCATGCTCTGGATCGCGCTGACGCTGATCCTCGCCTATGCGCTGAACCAGACCGCCTGGGGCGTCCGCGTCTACGCGATCGGCAATTCGCCGGCCGCCGCGCGCCTGAACGGCGTCAACGTCAACGGCGTCATCTTCAGTGTCTACGCGCTGGCCGGCGTCTTCTACGCCTTCGCCGGCTGGCAGGCGCTCGGCCGCACGCCGATCGCCGATCCGAGCGGCTACCAGATCGCCAATCTCGACAGCATCACCGCCGTGGTGATCGGCGGCACCAGCCTGTTCGGCGGCCGTGGCGGCGTCGCCGGCACCTTCGTCGGCGCGCTGATCGTCGTGGTGCTGAAGAACGGCCTGACCCAGGCCGGCATCGACTCGCTCTACCAGCAGATCGCCACCGGCTTCCTGGTCATTCTCGCCGTCGGCGCCGACCAGTATCTCGGCAGGGGGAAGCGCGGATGACCACGTTCGAACCGTCCACCGGACTCGTCATGCAGGCGGTCGGCCTGACCAAGCGCTACGGCCATGTCGTTGCGCTCGACGGCGCCGACTTCGAACTGGCGAAGGGCGAAATCCTCGCCGTCGTCGGCGACAACGGCGCCGGCAAGTCCAGCCTGATCAAGGTGCTGACCGGGGCGACCATCCCCGATTCCGGCTCGGTCTTCGTCGACGGCAAGCCGGTTCACTTCAAGAACCCGCTGAGCGCGCGCCTCGCCGGCATCGAGACCGTCTACCAGGAGCTCGCGGTGGCGACGCAGCTCAACATCGCGCAGAACCTGTTCCTCGGTCGCGAACTGCGCAAGCCCGGCCTGAGCGGGCGGATCCTGCGCCAGCTCGACAAGTCGGGCATGCGGAAGCAGGCTGCCGACCACATGAAGAACCTCGGCATCCGCATCCAGTCGATCAACCAGAAGGTCGAGACGCTCTCCGGCGGCCAGCGCCAGGCGGTCGCGGTCGCCCGCGCCGCGGCCTGGGGCAAGCGGGTCGTCATTCTCGACGAACCGACCGCGGCGCTCGGCGTGCGCGAGACCAACCAGGTGCTGAACCTGATCACGCGGGTGCGCGACCAGGGCCTCTCGGTCGTCCTGATCAGCCACTCGATGCCGGACGTCTTCCAGATCGCCGACCGCATCCATATCCACCGGCTCGGCCGGCGCGCCGTGGTCGTCAGCCCAAAGACGACGTCGATGAGCGACGTCGTGGCGGTGATGACGGGCGCCCTGCCCCCGGACAAGGTGCAATCGAGCCTGATCGCGACCGGCGCCACGAGCCCGGCCAGCCACTGAACCAACCAGGAGAGAGTCACACCCATGTCAATCCTCGACAAGTTCTCGATGCGGGGCAAGGTCTCCGTCGTCACCGGCGGCAATCGCGGCATCGGCAAGGCGATCGCCATCGGCCTGGCCGAGGCCGGCTCGGCGATCGCCATCGCAGCCCGCGACGAGGCGAAGAGCGAGGAGACGCTCGCCGAGCTCCGCAAGCTCGGCGTGCCCGCGATCGCCGTGAAGACCGACGTCGCCAGCCGAGACGACCTCGAGGCGATGGTCGAGACGGTGACGCGCGAGCTCGGCCCGATCGACGCGCTCGTCAACAATGCCGGCATCGGCTTCCATGCCGACGCGCTGACGCTCTCCGACGACGAATGGCAGCGCCTGTTCTCGATCAATCTCGACGCCGTCTGGAAGGCGAGCCAGGTGGTCGGCAACCAGATGGTCAAGCGCGGCGCCGGCTCGATCATCAATATCGGCTCGATCTCCGGCTTCATCATCAACCGTCCGCAATGGCATTCGCCCTACGGCATCTCCAAGGCGGCCGTGCATCACCTGACGAAATCGCTCGCGGCCGAATGGGCCAAGGCCGGCGTGCGCGTCAATGCGATCGCGCCCGGCTATGTGAAGACCGAGATCGCCAGCACCGAATACGAGGACTACGCGCATTACTGGCGCGACGAGGTGCCGATGCAGCGCTACGCCACGCCGGACGAGATCGCGCCGATGGCGCTGCTGCTTGCGAGCGACGCCTCGACCTTCGTCACCGGATCGGTTTTCGTCGTCGACGGCGGCTACACACTCTGGTAGCCGAGGAGGACGCAATGCCCGCGGTCCTTCCGCGGCCTTCCAAGAGAAGCACCCGCCCCGTGAAGGACCAATCGGACAGGATCGATATCGGGCTCGCGGCCAGCGCCGCGCCCCTTCTATCCCTGATCGCGTCGGGCCGAGCCCAGTCCCGCGCCGAGCTGATCGAGCGGACCGGGCTCTCCCGCACGACGGTCACCCAGCGGCTCAATGCGCTGATCGCGGCCGGCCTCGTCGACGAGGCCGCCCGGACGCTGCCGAGCGGCGGGCGGCCTACCCGCATGCTGGAGCTCAACACCGGCTTCGGCGTCATCCTTGCCGCCGATGTCGGCGAGAGCATCCTGCGGACGACGGTCACCACGCTCGAACCGTCGATCCTGGCGGAATCGACCTACGCCATCGATCTGCGCGGCGGCCCGCCGCCGGTCCTGCAGACGATCGTCGACCAGTTCCAGGCCCTCCTGCAACAGATCGGCCGCCCCGCCGAGGACGTGCTCGGCGTCGGGCTCTGCCTGCCGGCGCCGGTCGATTTCGGAGCCGGCCGCGTCTTCGGCCCGTCGATCATGACCGGCTGGGACGATTTCGACATCCGCTCCTGGCTCGGCTCGCGCCTCGGCGCGCCGGTCGTCGTCGAAAACGACGTGAACCTGATGACGCTGTCGGAATCGCGCCGGTTCTGGCCGGAAGTCGAGCAGCTCCTCTACATCAAGGCCGGCACCGGCATCGGCAGCGGCATCATCGCCGACGGCCGGCTCTACCGCGGCGCCCAGGGCGCCGCCGGCGACATCGGCCACATCCAGCTGAACTCGGACAACCCGCCGCTCTGCCGCTGCGGCAAGCTCGGCTGCGTCGAGGCGCGCGCCGCCGGCTGGGCGTTGGCGCGCGACCTGCGCGAAAAGGGCTATGACGCCCACAATGCGCGCGACATCGTCGCTCTCGTGCAGAAGAGCCTGCCGGAAGCGATCCATTCGGTGCGCGAGGCGGGACGCGTTCTCGGCGAGGTTACCGCCGACGTCGTCAGCGTGCTCAATCCGAGCGTCATCGTCATCGGCGGCACGCTTGCCGGAGCCGACGAATACCTGCTCGCCGGTGTGCGCCAGCTCGTCTCCGAGCGCTCGCTGCCGCTTGCCACGCGTGAGTTGCGCATCGTCCGCGCCAAGTCGGACGGCAGCGCCGGCATCCTCGGCGCCGCCCAGCTCGCCATCGACACCGTGCTGCGCCCCGAGGCGATCGAGCAGGTGATCGTCAGATACGTCCGCTCGCTGGCACAGTAGCTCAGACAGGGATTGCGACCCGATGGGGGCGAACGTCGCAGACTTGGATTGCCCAAGGCGCTCCCTCGCCACCGGCGAGGAAGCCAGGTCGATCGCGTCGCGCCGGCAGCAGGGCCGGGCGCGACGCGGATAGCGGTATCGGTTACTCCGGATTGCCCGGCAGGAAGTGGAAGGGCTTGGCCGGCTTGAACTCGGCCGCAACTTCACCCGAGAAGACTTCACCGTTCTGGATCGTCAGCTTCTTGATGGGCGCGCCCGGCTTCAGGTCGAGCTGGCCCAGCGACACCCAGAAGGTGTTCGGACGCGTGGCGGAGTCGAAGTAGTAGATCAGGTTTTTCTGGTCCGAGATCGAACGCCAGATGGTCGAGGAGATGTTCGGCTGGTCCGGCGTGGTGATGCCGAGCGGCACGCTGACGGCGCGCTGCACGCCCATGACGCTGGCGACGGCCTGGAAATCGAACGACTGTCCGGGAACGCTCTTGATGTAGTTGGGATCCGCCTGCTTCGGGATCGCGCCGAGCAGGAAAGAGGCGCGGGCGAAGCGGTCCGCGGCTCGGTTGGTGCCCGGCAGGAAGGTCAGGCCGCCGATTTCTTCCCAGTATTCGTTCAGCGCCAGCTGCTTGTCGTAAGCCGGCGAATTGGTCATCACCTTGTATTGCTTGCCGTGATGGATCCGCAACTTGCCATCGAGGTATTCGAAGATGGCGGAATCGCCTGTCGAGTCCGAGATGGCGAGATGGAGGGCAGCCGGCGAGCCGTTTGGCAGCTCCGGCGCCAGCAGGTTGAACGGCTCGGTGCGCAGATGCTCGACCGCCTCGTCCACGGTCGCGAAATTGTCGAGCACGTACTGGGCCCACAGCGAGATGGAGAGGAACGGACGCCCCTCGACCGGCTTCGGATACTGCGATTCCGCCAGATAGAGGATGTTGGCGACGAGACCCTTCTCGTTCATGCCGTCCGTGGAGCCGGCCTCGTAGCCGGAGGTGATGACGCTGCCGTACTTGGCCGTCCACTTCAGCGACTGCGGACCCGATTCGCCATTGCGCTCGATGCCGGCCGGGAACGCCCACAGATTGGAGAACATGTCCTCTCTCCAATCCATGTTGCGGCCCGTCGCGACCATGTTGCCGTCACCGACGAACAGAGTGCGCGTGCAGGCGTCGGCGAGACCGGTCAGGGTCGGCATCAGCATGGCGGCCGACATGGCGAGAGCCGCGTATCGAGAGAGACGCTTCTTCATGACAGAAGACTCCTCCTGTGAGTTCAGGGCGAAACGGGAACGGACGACCGGACTTTACCGGATCACGGTGACGGCCTGACTGCGCAAGGGAGAGTGTCGGAGCAGGGGCACGGCAATGGGCGCATCTCTCGGTAGGATCGAACCGCGTCGGAGGACCATCGACCGGCCGTGGGGAACACACGCGAATCGACGCATGTCTGCCTGGGCACAACCAGATCCTCCACCGCCACTTACGGGCTTCGGGCGACGCCCGTCAACATTCGCGGACGGCGGCGGCGCGGCGGCCACGGTCGTATCTCGCGGGTTCCCTTGCGATTTTTCGAGCCAAAGCCGTCGCCCCGTCCTATAGCCAGTGTCGGAGGCCGGCGACCGCCTTTGGCAATGCGACCCGGCAAAACTGCGCGAGATACCGATGTTCGACCTGACACCCACCGTCGACCCTGCCGACAAGCCCGGCTTCTACCGCGACCTCGACCAGCAGCTGGCTTCGCTGTTCGAAGGCGAGCATGACCCGATCGCCAACGCCGCCAACATGTCGGCGCTGCTCTACCTGGCGATGCCGGAGCTGAACTGGGCCGGGTTCTATTTCCTTCCCGAAGGGACGGACGTCCTCGTCGTCGGTCCGTTCCAGGGCAAGCCCGCCTGCGTCCGCATCCCGATCGGCAAGGGCGTCTGCGGCACGGCCGTGGCGAAGCGCGAGACAGTCCTGGTGCCGGACGTGCATGCGTTTCCCGGCCACATCGCCTGCGACGCGGCCTCGCAATCGGAACTGGTGGTGCCGCTGATCCGCGACGGGAAGGTGCTGGGCGTGCTCGATCTCGACAGCCCGCGCGCCGGCCGCTTCGACGCCGACGACCAGGCCGGCGTCGAGCGCCTCGTCGCGCGCTATCTCGCCAGCCTGCTGGGCTGAACCGTCTCGGGGTAACCAGCCGGAAAGCGGCGCCGTCTAGAAACACGGTCTGGACAGCGCCGCGCCGACGATCGGGGCAGGCCCGGGGGACGGGGAAAGACGCATGACGGCAGGGCAGACGACGGGAATCGCGATCATCGGCTGCGGCTATGTCGCCGATTCCTACCGGCAATGCCTGTCGCTGCATGACGGCACGCTGCGCCTGACCGGCGCCTATGACCGCGATGCACAGCGCCTTGCCGCCTACAAGGCGACTTGGGGCGACCATGCCTATGCCTCGCTCGACGCGGTGCTGGCCGACCCTGCCTGCTCGATCGTGCTGAACCTGACCGACCCGGAGAGCCACGCCGCCGTCACCGAGGCGGCGATTGCCGCCGGCAAGCACGTCTATTCGGAAAAGCCGCTGGCGATGACCGCGACCGAGGCATCGGCGCTGCGCGACCGCGCGCGGGCGGCCGGCGTCCGGCTCGCCTCCGCGCCCTGCAACCTGCTCGGCGAAAGCCTGCAGACGGCCTGGGCGGCGGTCCGCGCCGGGGCGATCGGCAAGGCGCTGCTCGCCTATGCCGAGCTCGACGACGGCATGATCCACCGCACCCATTATGGCGACTGGCTGAGCCGCAGCGGCAAGCCCTGGCCGGGTCGCGGCGAATTCGAGACCGGCTGCACCTATGAGCATGCCGGCTACGCGTTGACGATCTTCGGCGCCATGTTCGGCGCGGCGACGCGCGTGACTTCCTTCGCGGCGCTGCTGGTGCCCGACAAGCAGACCACGCCGCCGCTCGCCCATCCGGCGCCCGACTTCTCCGTCGGCTGCATCGAATATGAAAACGGCGTCGTCGCGCGGCTTACCAATTCGATCGTCGCGCCCTATGACCACCGCATGCGGATCATCGGCGAGACGGGCACGCTGGAGATCAGGGAGCCCTGGGACTATGCCTCGCCGGTGATCCTGCGCCGGCCCGGGGAAGGCCGAATCGCGCGGCTGATCGAGCGGCGTCTCGGCGGCGGCCTCGGCAAGCGCCTGCCGATGGCGCGCAAGGTGCCGTTCAAGGGCGGTCGCGGCAAGCCGACGATGGATTTCCTGCGCGGGCCGGCGGAGCTCGCGGCGGCGATCCGTGACGGTCGTCCGTCGCGGCTTGATGAAGACTTCGCCGTGCACATCACCGAGGTGACCGAGATGCTGCAATATCCCGAGCGCTTCGACCGCCCTGCCCGCGTGCAATCGCGCTTCGCGCCGATCGAGCCGATGGAGTGGGCCCGATGACCGGTCTCGCCGCCGAAGCCAATCTGATCACCTGCTCGTTCCGTGGCGATCTCGACGTCTGCCGGATGCTGTGCGAGAGCATCGACCGCTTCGTGCCGGCCTCGATCCCGCACAGCCTCTACGTGCCGCGCGCCGACCTGCCCCTTTTCATCGACCTGGCCTCGGATCGCCGCACCGTCGCGGCGCAGGAAGACCTGCTGCCGCGCTGGTTCCGCAAGCTGCCGCTTCCCGGACCGGAATGGCGGCGGCGGCTGCGCCTCCCCCGCCGCAACATGTATGTGACGCCCTACAGCCCGCTGGTGCGCGGCTGGATCGCGCAGCAGATCATGAAGATCGCCGCGACCGCCAATGCCTCGGCCGAGATCGTCGCCCATATCGACAGCGACAACGTCTTCATCCGGCCGCTGAAGCTCGAGCACCTCGCCCGCGACGGCAGGGTGCGGATCTATCGCAATCCGGACATGGTCGATCTCGAAACGCATCGCGTCTGGCAGGAGACGGCGGGAAAGCTGCTCGGCCTGCCCGCCAGCCGCTATTACGGCGCCGAATACATCAACCCCTTCGTCGTCTGGCGGCGCTCCGTCATTCGCGGCATGATCGAGCGGATCGAACAGATCGCTGGGCGCGACTGGCGCATCGTCCTCGCCCGCACGCCGCATTTCGCCGAATATGTCCTCTATGGCGTCTATGCTGACAAGGTGGTCGGGCTCGACGCGGCCGGGCTGATGCCGGAAGCCTTCACGCTCTGCCACTCGCGCTGGGGTGACGAATTCGCCGGCGCCGAGGACGAGGAATCCTTCATCCGCTCGCTGCGACCCGAGCACGTCACCTGCCTGATCCAGTCGACCATCGACACGTCGATGACCAAGCGACAGGCGATCTTCGACCAGGTCGCCGCGCTGGCCGCCGAGCAGGATCAGGAAGCCGTCGACCGCTTGCCTGCATCGGTCTCGCGGTAGACGGGATAGAGGCTGCCGAGCGACAGCTTGCCGAGCACGCCGGCCCAGCGATAGCGGAAATCGGCCTCGGCCGCCGGTCCCTTTCGGCGAAGGAGCGGATAGCGCAAGGCCAGCAGCCCCAGTTGCACCAGCGCCTTCGCCCGCAGCCACCAGCGGGTTGCGACCGGCGACGTGCTGTTGCCGGCGACCGCTTCGGCATAGACCTGCCCGCCGGCGAAGAAGCGGCGGCGGAGATAGCCGGGATCGCAGCGCGAGGCCGGCACGAATTCCGACACCCGCGCCGCCGGCAGCCAGCCGAAGCGGCGCCCGCGCGCCTGCAGCCGGCAGAAGAGATCGAGATCCTCGCCGCCGGCATGGCCGAAGCGCGGATTGAATGGCTCGGCATCGGAAAGCGTCGTGGCGCGGCGGAAGATCGAGTTGCAGGTCGCGACCGTGATGACGCGCTCGCTGCGCCTGCCGAGAGCCACGACATCCTGGCCGGACGGCGCCTCGATCTGGCGCGAGAACAGCGTGTGGATCGCGGGGGTGACGCGTTCAGGCGCCTCGAACAGCGGATCGACGCCGCCGAAGAACACGTCGTGCGGATGCTGCCGCAGCCCGGCGACAACTCCCTCCAGCCAGCCCGGCGCCAGTTCCTCGTCGTCATCGATGAAGGCGATGACCGGCGAGGTGGTGGCACGGATGCCGGCATTGCGCGCGACCGAGATGTTGGCGGGATGGGCCTCGACATAGCGGACCTCGAACGGGCTCGCCGCATCGGCCGCCGCCACCACCGACTCCGCCGATCCGTCATCGCTGTTGTCGGCGACCACGACGGTGAGCGTGGTCCCGGCCGGCACGGCCTGCGCACGGATGCTCGCCAGGGCCTTGCCGAGAAGCTCCTCGCGCCGATAGGTGCAGATGATGATCGAGAGATCGATCGCCTCCGCCTCGCTCGTCCTCGTCCTGTCCAAACCCGTCGCCCCTGCCCGTTTGCGCCCGACTCTTTGTGGGGTCGCGTTTTCTTCACGCGAACCGGTATCCACTTCGCTTGAAAACGCTCTAGTCCAACCCGCTAGGCGCGGCCACTGCGGACTGCGAAATCGCGGCCGCGCGACAGTACGAACAGGCAGAGCACGGCGATGTTCGAGAACACCGAACCGCGCATGAACAGCGTCGCCTCGGTCAGGTTGTGCAGCAGATAGAGCAGCAGCAGCATCGTCAGGAAGCCGATGGCGGCGCGGGAGGATCGTGACAACGGGCCGGCGATCGCCTGCGCCATGCCCGACACCACACCCGCCGCCACGATCAGCGCTGCGGCGATCGTCGCCGGCAGGCCGACATGCAGCCAAAGCTCCAGATAGCCGTTATGCGCCTGGTTGATCGTGCCGATCTCGACGTCACCGAGCCAGGTGCCGGGCTCCAGCCGCTGCAGCGGATCTGCGGCGAGGCCGACATCCCAGAACGCGCCATAGCCATGGCCGAGCCAGAAGCGCTCCTGCGCCGAGCGCAGCGCGAAGGCCCAGAGTTCGTCGCGGCCGGTGAAGGAGGCGTCGCCCAATGTCGCGGTCAGCAGCGCGTCGACATCGAAGTCATAGACGGCGAACAGGCCGAGCAGCGCGGTGACGACAAGGAACCCCAGCGCAATCATCAGCAGCACGAAGCGCGCGCCCAGCCACTCGGCGCAGGCGAACACGGCGATCGCCATCACCGCGACGCCGGTGAGGCCGATCGACGTCTTGGACTTCGTGATGACGAGGAAAAGCAGCGCCGGCAGCAGCATCAGGAGGCCGAGACCGACGGAGCGGGAACGGGTCACGCCCAGCATCCAGGTCACGCCGCAGATGACGGTGATCATCGCCACCAGGCCGGCGACGTTCTTCTGCGTGTAGAGGCCGCGCACGCCGATATCGGTGATCGCGACGCCGGGCCAGAGCGCCGTACCGATCAGGTTGAGCAGCATGACGCCGGTCAGGCCGATGAACCACCAGCTGTGAAAACGGCGAAGATCCTGGAGGCTCGCCGCAATCCCGGCCGCGATCGTGGTCAGGAAAACGAGCAGCAGCGCCCGCCGCAAAGTCAGCCCCGGATAGTCCGACCACAGCATGCTGGCGAAGCAGAAGCCGGTGAACGCGACCAGCGGCAGGTTGCGGACGAACAGCGATAACGTCGCCCGGTGATGCACGACGAGGGTGACGAGCGCGAGCAGGAAGAGGCCGAAGACGGCGAGGCGATCAAGCGGGCTGCCCTCGACTCGCTCGGCCACGGAGGCGTCCGCGAAGGGGCGCGTGCCGACGAAGGTGTAGAGCATGAAGCCCGCCAGCAACACGCCATGCAGCCAGCCGGCGATTGAGACGGCGACGACGCCCACATCCGTCGATGCGGGCCGGCCGACCGGCATCGGAGCATCGCTCATGCGCATATTTCCCGGCTGCGAAGTTCGGTCGCGGGCACGCATCCTATCCCTGCCGCGCCGCCCCGACGGACGGTGCGGCAAGTTGGAATGCCGTGACCATCCGCTTGCCTTGCTATCATAGTTTCGTAGGATCAGTGACCAACAGTAAAGATCGTCCTACGGCATGCGTTCCCGCCTGCCGGACGTCTTTTTCATCCAGCGCGAGAAAGTTTCCGGGTGGGCAGCGTTTCCATCGTCATTCCCACCTTGAACCGGCCGAAGGCGCTGCAGCGCGCCGTCGCCAGCGCACTCGCGCAGACGGACCTCGCCGATCTCGATATCGAGATTCTGGTGGTCGACAATTCCGCCGACGGCAATGCCGGCGCCCTGGTCGAAACGATCGCGCCCGGCGCCAACTGGCCGGTGCGCTATATTTCCATGCCCGTGCCCGGCGTCGCCAATGCACGCAATGCCGGGGTCACCGCCGCGCAGGGGCGCTGGGTCGCCTTCCTCGACGATGACGAACAGGCATCCGAGACCTGGCTGAGCCGGCACGTCGAGACGGCGCGTCGCAGCGGCGCCAGCGCCGTGTTCGGTCCGGTCACGGCGAAGGCCGAGGGTGGCCGCAAGATCGGCCCGCTCGCGCCCTATTTCTCGCGCCAGTTCGATCGAACGGATGGCGAGGACGTCACCGATCTCGCTCCCTATCTCGGCACCAACAATTCGATGTTCGATCGCGAGAGCTGCCTGCAGGGCGATGGCGGCCCGTTCGACACCAGTCTGAACGAGACCGGCGGCGAGGACACGCTGCTGCTGAAGCGCCTCGTCGACGAGGGCAAGCGCTTTGCCTGGTCGGAGAAGGCTGATGTCACGGAGTGGGTGCCGGAACGCCGGCTGAACTGGGCCTATGTCCGCAAGCGCAAGTTCCTGAGCGGCCAGATCCGCGTGTTGACGCATCACAAGGCGCAGCCGGCCGAATGGAGCCGCATCGCCTTCTGGATGTGCGCCGGCATGGCGCAGATCGTCCTGCACGGCATCGCCGCGGTCGTCACAGCGCCGTTCGACAAGGTTCGGTCTGAAAAGGCACGGGTCAAGGTGCGCGGCGGTCTCGGCAAGGTGCTGTGGATGCAGCGCTTCCGCCCTGCCCTCTACGGATCGGGCCTGGTCTCGTGAGCGCTCGCCGTCGGGCGGGGCCGACGCGGCGCTCCGTGCTCGCCGGCAGCCTCGCGGCGGGGTTCATCGGTGCTTTGCCGGCACGAGCCCAGTCCGGCGGTCGCTGGATGGTGCGGATCGCCGATGGCGGGACGGGCACGCCGATCAGCCCGTTGATCTACGGCTCCAACGAAATCGGCACCATGGATGGCGGTGAGCCCTCCGCCCAGCTCGACCGGGCCGCCGGCGTCACCGCGCGCCGGCTCGGCGGCAATCTCATGACGACCTATAACTGGGTCAACAACGCGGCGAATTCCGGCAAGGACTACCATCAGGCCAACGGCCCGTTCCTGCTCGACGCGCTTGGCATCGACCGGCCGCAATGGGGCAAGCCGGCCCGGCTGATCGAGACGATGCACGAGACCTCGCTCGCCATGGGCGCGAAGAGCCTCGTCACCGTGCCGCTCGCCGGCTATGTCGCCGCCGATTTCGACGGTCCCGTACCGCCGGAGGCGAGCGCCCCATCGCCCCGTTTCGTGCCGACGCGCTGGGACCCCGGCGCCAAGGCCGGCGATCCCGTCGTGCCCGCCGTCGCCGACATCCCGCAGCTCCTCGCCCGCTTGGTGGCGCGCTATGGTGGCGCCGACAGCGAGCGCGGCATCCATGCCTATGCGCTCGACAACGAACCCGGCCTCTGGGCGGAGACGCATCCGCGCGTCGTCACCGCCAAGCCGACCATCCGCGCCTTTCTCGAGCGCTCGCTGGCGGCGGCGCGCGCGATCAAGCGGGCCGACCCGGCGGCCCGCGTGTTCGGCCCCGTCAGCTGGGGCGCGTCCGAGATGGTCTCGTTCCAGGACGCGCCCGACTGGAACGACTACCGCCAGCATGGCAGCTTCCTCGCCGCCTATCTCGATGCCTTCCGCACGGCGTCCGAACAGGACGGTATCCGCCTGCTCGATGCGCTCGACGTCCACTGGTATCCCTACAGCAACCGCGGCGACCTGTTCCGCAGCGAGGACCCGGCGCTCGCCGAGGCGCTGCTGCAGGCGCCGCGCTCGCTGACCGAAGCCGGCTTTCGCGAGGATAGCTGGGTGGTGCGGGCGCTGGCCGATGGCGGCAGCGATCGCGAAGTCGGCCTGCCGCTGCTGCCGAGCCTCCGGCGCATCGCCGATCACGTCTTTCCCGGCACCGACCTTGCCGTGACCGAGTTCAACTATGGCGGCGCCGGGCAAATCGCCTCCGGGTTGGCGCTCGCCGACGTGCTCGGCCGCTTCGGCCAGCAGGGCGTCTCGTTCGCCACGCATTGGGGCAGCCTCGACGGGACGCTCGGCGACGCCTATCGGCTGTTCCGGACGACGGATGCGACCGGCCGGCGCTTTGGCGACCGATCGCACGGCCTGACCGTCGAAGGCACGCCGGATGTCGTCGCCTACGCCTCGACCTTCGAGACCGGCCAGCCGGGGCTGCAGCTGATCGTCATCAACAAGTCGGAGGCCATGGCCACGGTGGATCTGCGCTTCGAAGCGCGGGAAGAGCCGGATTGCCTGTCTGTCCACGGCTTCGATGCGGCCAACCCTGGCACAACGGCCTTGACCGAAATCCCGATCCACGTCGACGGCGGCTTGCAGGTGCTCCTGCCGGCCCGATCGGCGCGTCGCTACAGCTTCGCCTGAGGAAACACCGTCCGCGCCAGGCCCTCGTCGAGACCGATGCGGGACGCAAGGCCGAGATCCGTCGCAGCCCGCGTGCTGTAGACGGCGTCGCGACCGAAAATCGCCATCTCGGCGCGGGTCGGCGCCAAGGCCGCCCGCTTCGATCCCGCCAGCCCGACGCGACGGCCGATCTTCGCCGCCACCGCCGTCAACTGCCGCAGCCCCAGCCGCATGCCGCCGAGCAACGGCAACCTGGGCGCGCCGATCCGCTGCGCCAAGGCTTCGAAATAGTCATTCCAGGACGGGGTTTCCGGGCCGACGACGGTCAGCACCAAGATGGACGGCCAGCCGATGGCGGCGCCGGCCAGCAGCGCGTGCCCGGCCTCGGCCACCAGCGCGCCGATATCGTCGACATGCACGAGCGGCGCGGGGCCATCGCCGGCGCGGCCGAAATTGCCCCAGGCGCCGGCGACGATCCGCTCCGCCAGCTTGTCGGTCCAGAAGCGGCTGCCGGTGCCGTAGACGATGCCGGGCCGCAAGATCAGCACACGCCGCCGCGGATCGCCCGGATCACGCGCCCAGGCGGCCACCAGCGCCTCGCATTCGATCTTCGCGCGGGCATAGGCGCCGAGCGAACCGGTCGCCGACATGGATTCATCGATCACGCCGGTGCGGTCGCCATAGACAGCGATCGAGCTGAAATAGACGAGCGCCGGCACGTTCGCCTCAGTCATCGCCTGAAGCAGCGTCCGGCATTGCGCCACCATCGCCGCCTCGTCGCCATAGGCGGCGTGCACTACGAGTTCGACATCCGCCACGGCGCCGCGCGTCTGCGCGAGATCGTCGAGATCGCAGGGCGTCGGCACGATGCCTTCCGGCGAGACCGCGCTGGAGGGCGACCGCCGGGTGCCGGCGCGGACGGTGTAGCCGCCCGCCGCCATATGGGCCGTGACCGCCGCCCCGATGAAGCCCGTCGCCCCGGTCACGAGGGCGGAACGGCGCGTATCGGGGAAGACGGTCATCGGATCAGGACTCCACGCTGGGGGCGATGCGGGCGGATGGCCGGACGATCGCCAGCAGGTTCCGGAATGCCGGACGGGCGAAGACGGCCAGGAGCACCGCATAGCAGACAACGCCGGTCGTGACCGAAATAACCAGCGCGAGCGGCCGATTGACGCCATCCAGCGCGAAGCCCACGCCGACGACGATCGCCCCCATCGCGCCGGAAAGCCCCCAGGCCGGCAGCAGCGCCCGGAAGCGCTCCCGCCGCGGCCAGGCGAGGTTGCGCGCCGGCAGGCCGATCGCCAGCGCCGACTGGAACGTATCGCCGACGAGCCGTGACAGGCCGACGCTGACCGGCCCGAGCGGGCTGGCCACGACGAGGAGCAGCAGGGTCGCGCCGAAGCCGGACAGCGAACCGATCAGGCTGAATTCCGGCCGCGCGCTGGCCGAAAGCGCCGTATAGACGAGCCGCGCCGGCAGCAGGATGGCGGCCCCGACCGCGAGAAAGATCGCGATGTCGATCGCCCCGTCCCAGCCCGGCCCGGCGACGATGGGCAGCAGGATCGGCGTCACCGCCGCCATGCCGACGAAAAGCGGCGCGATGACGAAGGCGGCATTGGCGACGACCGGCTCGACCCGGTCGCGCAGCCGGCGCGGATCGGAGCTGGCGCCGGCGAAATAGGAAAAGGCCAGGTTGTGCGACGTCGCGACGATCGCGCCGCGGATCGGCTCGATCAGCCGCATCGCCATGTTGACATAGCCGAGCACGGTGACGCCGTAGAGCGCGCCGACGACATTGTTGAAGGCGAGATAGGTGAGGTTGTCGGCCAGCCGGTCGAAGAAAGAGATCCGGGCGAAACGGCCGATATGGCCGAGATGCTCGATCGACCAGCGCGGCAGGATCAGGAAGCCGAGCCGCCATTGCAGCAGGATGGCGCGGGCGACGACGACGAGCAGGCGCTGGGCGATCAGCGCCCAGATGCCACCGCCGGCGAAGGCGATCGCCAGCGAAAGCGCGATGCCGATCGCGTGGCCGCCGAGCGTCGCGATAGCCACATCGTTGAAGCGATGCAGCCGCCGCGCCAGCGCCGTCGCGATATCCGAATGGCCGCTGAAGAAGATCGACAGCATCGCGACCGGCAGCAGCACGCGCATCTCCGGCTCGCCATAGGCCCGGCCGAGCCAGAAGCCGCCTGCGATGGAGAGAAGAAACAGCCCGAGCGCCACGAGGAAGGCGACGGCGAGCGCGGCGCCGAGATGCGAGCGGCGCAAGGCGCGCCTCTGTGCCAGCGCCTCCTCGAACGGCGCGCCGACGCAGACGGAAGCCACCGCGACGATCGTCAGCACCAGCGCGCTGACGCCGAAATCGCGCGGCTCCAGCATGCGTGAGAGAATGACGGTGCTGCCCGTCAGCAGGGCGAGCCGGCCGATCGCATCGGCGCCGGCCCAGCCGATCCAGCCCAGCAGGCGCGGGGCCCGGGATCTGTCCTGGCTCATCCGCGGGCTCGCATTCTCGGATTTTGGGGGCGCGGGTTCATCGGGTCAGGACGGTAGCACGATCTCGTCGGAAGGCCCGCGTGGCCGGCCGGACGAAATCCGGGCGGCATCGATGCGCGGCAGCACCGCCGAAATCGAGCCGAGCCGCCACATCGCGCGGAGCGTGATCCAGGCGGCGACGAGCATCATGCCGAGGGCGGCGCCGAAAACGCCCCAGACGATCCGGCCGGCCAGCGACTTCTTCGTCGGCGGCGGCTGCGCGACCGAAACGACGCGGACCGCGCCGGGGTCGATCTGGCCGAATTCACTCGCCTGCAGGGCGCGAGTCTTGAAGGATTCGAGCAGAGCGCGATTGGTCTCGACCTCCTGCTCCAGCGTGCGCATCTCGATCTTCGCCTGCTGCGTTTTGGCAACGGCGTCGGAGAGCGAGGCGACGGAGCGGGCGACGGCCTGCTGCGTGGTCCGGGCGCGCTCGAGATCGGCGCGGGCGGCGAGGCGGATGCGATCGAGCTCAAGACGGATGCGCCGGCGGATCTCCTCCACTCGACCGCGCGCTTCCGTCAGTGCCGGATGACGGTCGCCAAGCCGAGCGGCGAGCGCGGCGAGATCCTCCTGCGCCGCGTTCTGCCGCTCGATCAGCAGGGTCAGCGAGCGCGTGTCGTCGTTGGCGCCGAGCATGGAAAGCTCGCCGCCGGAGGAATCGAGTTGGGCCGCGCGCGCGGTCGCCTGGTCGAGGCGGATTTGCGCGGCGCTCACCGCGTTGACGGCATCGGCGAGCTTCTGCTCCACCACCAGCCGGTCGCCGGTGCTGATCAGGCCGTTGTCGATCCGAAAGGCGTTTGCCTTGAACTCGGCGTCGCTCAGCCGCTTGCGCAAGGCGTCGAGGCGCGACGTCAGTTCTTCGGTCAGACGACGGGCGGCGGCGGAACGGTTCGCCGCATCCTCCTCGACATAAGCCTTGACCACGGCGTTGGCGAGACGCGCCGCCGCGGCCGGCGTGCGCGCCGTGGCCGTGACGTCGATGACGAAGCTACGCTCCGCGCGCTGCACCGAGATCGAGCGCTGCAGCGCCGCGAGGGCGGCGGCATTGGCGCCATCCGAGTCCAGGCTCGGCCGGAGCGGCATCGGCTCGGTCGGCGTCACGCCCTCCTCCGCGTCGTCTTCCTCCGGCGACAGCTCGCTCATCAGGCTCTCGTCGCGCAGGATCTTCGAGAGCACGCGTTCCGAGGTCAGGACGCGCATCTGGCTCTCGACGACGCCGATCTGGCTGTTGGCGTCGAACTGTGCCGTCGCGACATCGCCCGGAAACACCGGCAATCCGCGCGGATCGAGCAGGAACTGCGCCGTGGCGGAATAGCGCTGCGGCAGGAAGGACTTGGCGACGAAGCCGAGGCAACCGAACACGACGCCGGCGAGCAGGATCCACCACACCCCGCGACGGAACGAGGCCGCCAGCACGGCAAGCGCCAGCGGCCAGGGCCCCGCTTCGCTTGGCGAAGCCCCGTTGGCGGTTCCGAGGGTGCGGGGACCGTCAGCCATGAACGCGCCGACTTCCTCTCGATTCACAAGTCACGGCGGGACGAGAAGGTCGTCGAACGGCCTCCGCGCCCTCCAGCATGAAGATACGGACTATCGCCCGCTCCCGGGGGAACGGCGATGACGAGAAGCGAGCCTAGGCGTCTGCCGATTAATATTCGGTTCAGCCGGCACGCCCGTTTCCGGCGATGCATCCACACCGTGCAGGTGACGCCGACCACAATTCGACAACCGGGTCTGTTTCATGACATCATGGGCCATCTTCTGTTGCATGCCGATCCATCTGGTGCATCCGCCATAAGGGGGCAGAGGACACCAGCCGCAGACCAGACGAACGACCGCAAGCCAGTTTCGCATCGCTTCCTGGGGACGGATCGGGACAGGTCCGCTCCGGGAACGCGATGCCGGGGGGACCATGGCAATGACAGGTCATCGCAGTCGCATCCTGATCACGGGCGGTTCCGGCTTCGTCGGACGGCCTCTCGTCCGCCTGCTCTCCGCCGGCCACAATGTCCTCGTCTATGACGCGCTCCGCTTCGGCCGCGACCGGTTCACGGCCTCCGAGCTCGAACGGATCGAATTGGTCGAGGGCGATGTCCGCGACCAGGACCAGGTCCAGCGGGTCATGGAGGCGTTCCGGCCCGAGGTGATCCTCCATCTCGCCGCGATCCATTTCATCCCGCAATGCGAGCGCGATCCGCTGACGGCGGTCACGGTCAATGTCGCCGGCACGGTCAATCTCCTCGCCGCCGCGCCGAAAGGCTGCCGCTTCGTGCTGGCGAGCAGCGGCGCGGTCTACAGGCCCGACGAGGCGCCGCATCGCGAGGATGCTTCCAGCCTTGAGCCGAGCGACGTCTACGGACTGACCAAGCTGCAGGCCGAGCAATATCTGCAGCATTTCGCCCGCAGCCGGGAACTCGCCGGCATCGCCACCCGCCTGTTCAACGTCGTCGGCTCGGGCGAAACCAATCCGCACCTGCTGCCGGAAATCACGCTGCAGCTGAAGGCGGGACGGCGCGAGGTCCGGCTCGGCAACATCTGGCCGAAGCGCGACTACATCCATGTCGAGGATGCCGCCGCTGGCTTCGCGGCGCTGGCGCTGGCGGGCCATGTCGCGCCGGGCGAGACAGTGCCGGTCAATCTCGGCACCTCGCGCCAGCATTCCGTCGCCGAGATTCTCGACCATCTGCGGCAGGCGGCCGGTTTCGATTTCGACATCGTGTCGGATCCGGTCCGCGCCCGCGCCGTCGACCGGCCCTTCCTCGCCGCCGATATCGGCCGGATCCAACAACGTTTCGGCTGGCGGCCCAGGCGCACGCTGCAGGACGCAGTGCAGGATCTGTGGCGCCATCCCGACATCAGCCCGCGCCTGTTCGGACCGGCAGCAGCCGCGAGCGGAGCCACCTGATGCGGATCGCGCTCCTGACCGAACTCTATCCGCCCTCCATCGGCGGGCAGGAGCTCTTCTTCGAAGGGCTCGGCCGCGCGCTTGCCGACCGCGGCCATCGGGTCGAGGTGTTCTGCATCGGCCACGCGGCCGGATTGCCGGCCGAGGAGACGCTCGACGGCATTGCTGTGCACCGGTTTCCTTCGGACCCTGCCTACCGTTCGCCGCCGCGAGCCTGGATGAAGCGCGCCTGGCCGACGATCTTCCGCTACGCGTTCTGGACTCGACGCCGGCTGCGGGACGACGACTATGATCTCGTCGTGCTCAACCAATGGCCGCTGCTGCATGCCGTGACACTGCCACGCCGGCTTCGACGAAGGACCGTCCTGCACTGGTGCGAGGTTCGCAACGGGCGCTTCTATGCAACCGTACAGCGCTGGCTCCCGCGTCTCTCCGGCCACAACGCCGCGATCAGCGACGTCGTCGCCACGGCTATCGAAACGACATCGGAGCGGCCGTTCCTCGTCCTGACGAGCGGCTTGCGGCTCGGGGAATACCACTCCGCGCCTGCCCGGATGCGCAGCGGGATCCTCTCGCTCGGCCGCATCGTCGAGCACAAGAACCTGCCGCTTCTGGTCTCCGCCTTCGAGCAACTCAGGCAGGGGGGCTATGCCGGGCGCCTCACCATCGCCGGCGACGGGCCGGGGCTGGCGTCCTTGAAAGCCGTGATCGCGGCGTCGCCGGTGGGGGGCGACATAGCCCTTGCCGGGCCCGTCAGCGACGAGGACAAGGCGAAGCTCCTGGCGGAGCACGAGCTTTTCGCCATCGTCAGCCAGCGCGAGGGCTTTCCGCGCGTCGTCGCCGAGGCGATGGCCAGCGGCCTGCCGGTACTGACCGCCGGCTATCCCGGCAACGGCGCCAGCGACATCGTGCGCGCCGCCCGATGCGGCCTCGTCGCCGAGCCGGCGCCGGCCGCCCTGGCAGACGCCGCACGGGCCATCCTTGGCCAGTGGGCGGCCTATTCCGAAGCCGGCCTCCGCTTTGCGGCGGACCTCGACTGGTCGTGGATCGCCGAGCGGCTGGAACGACAGGTCGGCTGGGAGCCTGCCCTGTCTCCCGCGCGGTCCGAAGCCGCGTCCTCTCCATCACCGGCCGACTCCCATGCCGTCGGCTAGCGTCGCCCTCGGTCGTCACCCGCTGTTGCTTCCCGCCGCCAATCTGACCCTGCGGGCGGCAGGGCTGGCGATGCGGCTCGGACTGGTCGTCTATCTCGCGCGCTATCTCGGCATCGGCGCGGTCGGCCAGTTCGGGCTGATCCAGGGCGCGGCAGCGCTGGCGCCGGTCGTGCTCGGCTGGGGCGTGACCTATTTCCTCGGCCGCGAGATCGTCGGCCGCCCGCCCCTCCAGGCCGGGCGGCTGGTCCGCGACCGCCCTCTCCTCACCATCGCGAGCCTGACGGCCGCCGGCGCCATCGTCGCGGCGCTGATGGTGGCAGGCGGGATCGCCGTGCCGGATTCGCTGCCCTGGATCGCCGCGATCCTGTTCCTCGAGACGATCGCCTTCGACCTTCATCTCGCCCTGATCAGCCTGGGAAGGCCGCTCGCCGCCAACTGGCTGCTCTTCATCCGCTCGGGCCTCTGGGTTCTGCCTGCGGCCGGGCTTGGCATCGCCTTCCCGGGGCTGCGCAGCCTCGATTTCGTGCTGCTCTGCTGGACGCTCGCGCTCGTCGCGAATTTCGGCACGCTGCTGTCCGTCGCCCGCGACTGGCCGCTCGCGGCGATTTCCCGTCATCGCGTCGACACGGCTTGGATCCTGGCGCGGCTGCGCGGCAGCGGGCTGATCTACCTGAATGATCTCGGCATCGCCGGCATGGCCTATCTCGACCGCTACGTCGTCCATTCGCGGCTCGATCTTCACGCCACCGGCATCTTCGTGCTGCACTGGGCGATCGCCAACGCCATCCACGTGCTGGTGACGGCCGCGACCATACAGGTCTCCCTGCCCGTACTGGTCACGGCCTACCGCACGGGCGGCGAAGGGAAGTGGCGTCGGGAGCTCCGCGATCTGTCCGTCCGCGTCGCGGCAATCGGCGCGCCACTTGCGATCCTCGTCTATGCCGTCGCCGTTCACGCCCTGCCGCCTGCGACCCGTACTGCCCTGCCGATCGATGCGCGGCTGCTGGCGCTCATGCTCGCCTCGACGGTGATCCGGCTGCTGGCGGACGCGCTCAACTACGGACTCTACAGCCGCGGACTCGACCGATCTCTGGCCTGGATCAATATTGGCGGGGCGCTGGCCGCCTTGCTGTTCAGCCTGCTGCTGCTGCCCCGGTTCGGGCTCCTAGGCGGCGGCCTCGCCATGGTGCTGGCTTCCACGCTGCTGCTCGCCGCCCGCGCAGCCGCCCTCGCGGGACGCGACAGGGCAAGCCCGATGGAGCCGCGTCATGGCTGAGCCGCTGCCGCGGGAAACGGATGGGAGCGCCCGCTCGGAAGGATCGCCGCGCCGCCGCATCCTGCACATCCTGCCCGACGGCAGCGCCGGCGGTGGCGGAACCGCCGTGCTCGGCCTCTGCCGCGACCTGCTCGCCACGGGACGATGGGACGTGGCGCTGGTCACGGCGCCCGGCTCCGCCGTGATGGAGCAGGCGAAGGCGGCCGGCATCCGCACGCATGGGCTCGACTTCTTCACCTCGCGGCTCGACCCGCGCATCGCCCGCCGCCTGGCGCGGCCGGTCGAGGCGACCCGGCCCGACATCGTCCACGCTCATGGCGCGCGCGCAGCACTCCCTTTCTGCTTCCCGGCGCTGCGCCATATCGGCCCGCTCGTCTACACGGTGCATGGGTTCCACCACGTCCGGAAGCCGTTCCCGCTCCGCCAGCTCAGCCGGCTGGCCGAGAGGCGGATCGCGGCGCGCGCCGCGGCGGTCGTCTTCGTATCGGCCGGCGACCAGAGCCGCGCGGCCAACGAGGAGATCCTCCCCCGCAGGGATCCGAAGGCTACCGTCATCGCCAACGGCATCGACCCCGCCGATTTCGATGGCCTGACGGCGACGGAGGAGCGGTTCGACCTCGTCTTCGCCGGACGGGCCCACCAGCAGAAGAACCCGTTCTTCATGATCGAGATCATGGAAGCCTTGCGCACGACCGGCATCCGCCTTCGCATGATCTGCGGCGGCGAACTGGAGGCGGCGGTGCGGGCGCGCGTCGCCGTGAGCCCGGCCCGCGACCAGATCGTGCTGTCCGGCGCGCTGCCCCGTCGCGACGTTCTACGCGCCTTCCTCTCGGCGCGGCTCTATGTCCAGCCCTCGCTCTGGGAGGGCCTGCCGATCGCGCCGATCGAGGCGCTCTATTGCGGCCTGCCTGTCGTCGCCTCAAAGATCCGCGGAACGGACGAGGTAGTGATCGACGGCGTCAACGGACGCCTGATCGAGCGGTTTGAGCCGAAGCTCTATGCCGACGCCATCCGAACGCTCCTCGGCGACGAGGCGATGCGCGATCGCCTCGCCGTGCAGGGGGAAGCCTGGATCAAGCGGCAGTATCTCCGGCCCGCCGGCTCGGAGCGCCTCGCGCGGCTCTACGAAGGTCTGCTGGCGCAGGGCGAATAGACCGCAACCGGCCGCGGCGACGGCGGCCCTTTCGCGAAGCGGATCTCTCGTCTACCTCTACGGAAGCGTGCCGCGAATCGCCGCTGCCCGTCACGGGAAGCCGTCACCGATGAGCAGCCAGATCCCCGACCATCCGAGAAACGCCGCCGAGGCAAAGGAGCGCGACGCGCTTCAGCCCGGCTGGCGGGTCATGCTCCGGGTGGTGACGCGCGCGCTCGTCTATGCCGGCATCATCGCCGCCAGCATCCTGATCTGGTGGGCGATCGGCAGGCTCTTCATCGGCTGAGCCCACCCTGGTGGATCATCCGCGCGCCTTTGAAAGCGCCACCTGCTGCGGACAGGCGGCATCGCGGCGGAAGCTTTCCACCAGGCTCTCCAGCGCCATCCGCAGGGTCTTGGCTACCTCGGCGTCGAAATCAAAGCGGAGCCAGTTGTCGAGCAGGCCCGACATGAAGCAGTGCAGCGTCGTCGATGCCGTCGTCGCCGTCCATCCTGGCGCCAGCTGGCCGGCCTCGGAGGCCCGCTCGAAGGCGAGACGGAAATTCTCGACCATGGTGTCGTGCATGGAGCGCTGCAGGGTATAGGCCTCCTGCATCTCGCTTAGATATTCGCAGCGCGTGACGGTGATCCTGTAGACGGTGCGCGTGTGCTCGTCAGTGCCGAACAGCTCAATCACGCTGAGCGCCCAGTCGAGAACCGCCCGCAGCGGGTCGGAGGCGTGCTCGAAAGTCCGCGCCAGCTCATTGACATGCTGGTCGTATGCGCGGGCGAAAATCGCGGTCAGGAGCTCCTGCTTGTTGGCGAAATGCCAGTAGATCGCGCCGCGCGTCACGCCGGCTTCCGCCGCAATCCGCTCCAGCGAGGCACCCGCGACGCCGATCTCGATGAACACGGTTTCCGCAGCATCCAGGATGCGTTGCCGAGTTTCCTCAGACTGAGATTTTGTTCGCCTCACTTAGCAAGCTTCCTTTACATACAGCGATGCAGGTATATATGCTGTACTGCAATAGATCCAGACATCCCATATTTGCGGTGCAAAACCATGCGCTTGGCCTCCTTCGCCCGCCAAACCCTATCAACGCTCTTCCTCGGCGCCAGCCTCCTGGCGCTACCCGCGACGGCCATGGCACAGGCGCCGGCCGCCCCGCCGCCGCCTAGCGTCGAGCTCACCACGCTCAACGCGCGCGAAGTGCCGATCAGCTACAGCTATGCCGGCCGCGTCTCGGCGTTTCGCGAAGTCCAGGTGCGCGCCCAGGTCGGCGGCATCCTGATGGAGCGGGCCTATGTCGAGGGCGCGCGGGTGAAGGCCGGCGACGTGCTGTTCCGCGTCGATCCCAAGACCTATGAGGCAGAGGTCGCCAAGGCCGAGGCGCAGTTGCAGACCGCCGAGGCGCAGCTGGCCCAGGCGAACCGCGACAAGGTCCGCGCCGTCGAGCTGTTCAGCCGCCAGGTTGGCTCGCAGAAGACCCGCGACGACGCCCTTTCGGCGGTCGAGCTCGCCGAGGCATCCGTCGCCGCGGCCAGGGCGCAGCTGAAGGCCGCCCAGATCAATCTCGACTATGCGACGGTGCGCGCGCCGATCGACGGCGTCACCAGCCTCGACGTCGTGCCGGAAGGCAGCCTGATCGGCGTCGGCAGCACCGACAGCCTGCTGACGACGATCACCCAGCTCGACCCGGTCTATGTGAACTTCTCCTTCACCGATGCGAATGCCGCCGAGATCCGCGAGATCGCCGAGGCGCACAAGCATCCGACCGCCGGCAACAAGCTGATCGCCAGCATCACCTTCGGCGACGGCTCCGCCTACGAGAAGACCGGCGAGATCGACTTCACCTCGGCCAGCATCGACACGCAGACCGGCACGATCCGCTCGCGCGCCGTGTTCGCCAATCCGGACTTCCGCCTGATCCCCGGCCAGTTCGTGCGCGTGACCATCAGCGGCATGTCGCTGCCGCAGGCGATCGTCATCCCCGAAATTGCCGTGCTGCAGGGGCCGCAGGGCAAGTTCGTCTACACCGTGGACGACAAGGGCGTCGCCGCCATGGCGCCGGTGACGCTCGGCCAGTCGGTCGAGGGCGGCTGGGTCGTGACCGCCGGCCTCAAGTCCGGTGACCAGGTCGTCACCTCCGGCGTCATCAAGGTCCGTCCGGGGGCGCCGGTCGCGGCCGCCAAGACGATCGTCCAGACAGCGCAGGCGAACTGATGAACCGCTTCTTCGTCGACCGGCCCGTCTTCGCGGCCGTCATCTCGATCGTCATCGTGCTGGCGGGCATCCTCGCCATGCGCGCGCTGCCGATCGCCCAGTATCCGGAACTGACGCCGCCGCAGGTGGTCGTCAACGCCACCTATCCCGGCGCCAGCGCCGACGTGCTGACACAGACGGTCGCGGCGCCACTCGAAGAGCAGATCAACGGCGTCGAGGACATGCTCTACATGCAGTCGATCAACTCGGGCTCCGGCTCGATGCGGCTGATCGTGACCTTCGCCACCGGGACCGACGCCGACCAGGCGACGATCAACGTCAACAACCGCGTGCAGCGCGCCCTCTCGGCGCTGCCGTCGGAAGTGCAGCGGCTCGGCGTCACGGTCAACAAGCAGTCGAGCTCGATCCTCGCGGTCATCGCGCTGACCTCGAACAACCCGCAATACGACTCCGTCTACCTGGCCAACTACGCGCTGCTCAACGTCATCGACGAGCTGAAGCGCACGCCGGGCGTCGGCGAGGCGAACCTGTTCAGCCGCGAAAACTACGCCATGCGCATCTGGCTGCGCCCGGACAAGCTGGCGCAGTTCGGCCTGACGACCGACGACGTCGCCACCGCCGTCCGCGAGCAGAACCAGCAATACGCCGCCGGCCGCGTCGGCGATCCGCCGACCGCGGGCCAGCTGACCTATTCCTACGCCGTCACCACCGATGGCCGCCTGCCCGACCCCGAGGCCTTCGGCAACATCATCCTGCGCTCGGATTCGAACGGCTCGACGCTGCGGCTGCGCGACGTCGCGCGCATCGACCTCGGCGCCCAGGACTATGGCTTCAAGGCCATCCTGGACGGCCAGCCGACCGTGCCGATCGGCATCTACCTGCAGCCGGGCGCCAACGCGCTCAACACGATCGAGGCGGTCAAGGCCAAGCTGGACGAGATCCAGACGCGGATGCCGGAAGGCGTCAGCTACAGGATCCCCTATGACACGACCCTGTTCGTGCAGGCCTCGATCGACGAGGTGATCAAGACCTTCATCGAGGCGCTGATCCTCGTGGTGGTGGTCGTCTTCGTCTTCCTGCAGAACTGGCGGGCGACGCTGATTCCGCTGATCGCCGTGCCGGTGTCCATCCTTGGCACCTTCGCGGGCATGTATCTGCTCGGCTTCTCGATCAACCTGCTGACGCTGTTCGGCCTCGTGCTCGCGATCGGCATCGTCGTCGACGACGCCATCGTCGTGCTCGAGAACGTCGAGCGCATCATGACGACGGAAAAGCTGCCGCCGCGCGAGGCTACCATCAAGGCGATGGGCGAAGTGACGGGTCCCGTCATCGCCATCGTGCTGGTGCTCGTCTCGGTGTTCGTGCCGGTGGCGTTCATGGGCGGCCTGGCGGGCGAAATGTATCGCCAGTTCGCGATCACCATCGCCGTCTCCGTTACCCTCTCCGGCATCGTCGCCCTGACGCTGACGCCGGCGCTCTGCGCCCTGCTGCTGAAGCCGGGCCATCACGAGCCGATCCTGCCGTTCCGCCTGTTCAACCGCTTCTTCGACCGGCTGACGCGCGGCTATACGGCCGGCGTGCGCTTCTTCCTGAAGCGGGCCCTGCTCGGCGTGACGCTGTTCGCCGTCATGATCGGCGCCATGGGCTATCTCGCCATGAAGATCCCCGGCGCGCTCGTGCCGGAAGAAGATCAGGGCGTCATCCTGACGGTCGGCATCCTGCCGCCGGCCGCGGCCCTGTCGCGCACCGCCGACGTCATGTCGACCGTGAACGACAATGTGTCGAAGCACCCGGCCGTGCAGAGCGTGCTCGCCTTCTCCGGCTTCGACCTGCTCGCGGGCTCGCAGTCGCCAAGCGCCGGCGCCGCCTTCGTCAAGCTGAAGGACTGGGAAGAGCGGAAGACCCCGGATCTCGACGCGCGCGCCATGCCCGGCCAGGTGATGGGCATGAACGCCGGTATCCAGGACGGCATGGTTCTCGCCTTCAACCCGCCGCCGATCCAGGGCCTGAGCACGACGGGCGGCTTCGAGCTGTACGTGCAGGACCGCGCCGGCGCCGGAACCCCGCAATTGCTGGCGACGACCCAGGCGCTGGTCGAGGCCGCCGCCAAGCGTCCGGAGCTCGCCGGCGTCCGCACGACGCTTGCGACCAACGTCCCGCAGTACAAGATCAATGTCGACCGCGAGAAGGCCAAGGCCCTCGGCGTGCCGTTGACCTCGATCTTCGCCACCATGCAGGCGACCTTCGGCAGCCTGTACGTCAACGACTTCACGCTCTATGGCCGCAATTTCCAGGTCAAGCTGCAGTCGGAGGCGAACTTCCGCGAGAAGCCGGAGGACCTGCGCCAGGTCTTCGTCCGCGCCGACGGCGGCAGCATGATCCCGCTCGACGCGCTCGTGCATGTCGAACGGACGATCGGACCGGACCTGCTGGAGCGCTTCAACAACTTCCCCGCCGCCAAGGTGATGGGCAATCCTGCACCGGGCTACTCGTCCGGCCAGGCGCTGGCAGCCATCCGCGAAGTGGCGGCGGAAGCGCTGCCGCCGAACTACACCGTCGCCTGGACGGGCTCCGCCTACCAGGAAATCGCCACCGGCGGCACCGGCCAGCAGGCGCTGATCTTCGGCATCATCATGGTGTTCCTGATCCTCGCCGCCCAGTATGAGCGCTGGTCGCTGCCGCTCGCCGTCATCCTGGCGGTGCCGTTCGCGCTGTTCGGTGCGTTCCTCGCCATCTGGCTGCGCGGGCTCAGCAACGACGTCTACTTCCAGATCGGTCTGGTCACCCTGATCGGTCTGGCGGCGAAGAACGCGATCCTGATCGTCGAGTTCGCCGTGATCAAGCGCGAGGAGGGCATGAGCGCCTTCGACGCCGCGCTCGAGGCGGCGCGCCTGCGCTTCCGCCCGATCATCATGACGTCGCTGGCCTTCATCCTCGGCGTGGTGCCGCTGGCGATCTCGACGGGCGCCGGCTCCGCCAGCCGCCATTCGATCGGCACCGGCGTCATCGGCGGCATGCTGGCGGCGACCTTCATCGCCACCTTCTTCATCCCGCTGTTCTACCGGCTGATCGGTGGCGGCAAGGACAAGAAAGCGGAGGCGACGACGACGCCCCCGGCCGCACCGGCGCCGGCCGCCCGCCAGGAACCCGCCTGAGGCCCCAGGCCTCGGCACCGCCCAAACGAAAGGGGCGACGCCAGACCGGCGTCGCCCCCTTTTTCTTGTCCGTCCCGAAGCCACGCCAAAGGCGTGACGCCGGCGCCTAGATCAGGCGCGGGAACGCATAGGCGTCCGGGGCATTGGCCCAGCTCAGCAGCGTCTGGCCGCCATCGATCAACCAGTCGACGCCGGTGACATGACGGGCGTCGTCGCTGGCGAGGAAGGCGACCGCCGCCGCGACGTCCTCCGGCTGGCCGATGCGGCGCAGCGGGATGCGGTCGGAGAAGCGCTTGGTGCTCGCCTCGAAGGCCGCCTGGTCGGCCGCCGGGACGCCCAGCGTCGTCTGGATCACGCCCGGGCAGATCGCATTGATGCGGATGCCATAGGCGGCGCAGTCGAGCGCCGCGACCTTGGTCAGGCCGACGACGGCGTGCTTGCTGGCCGTATAGGGCGAGCCGCCCGGCAGCACGTCCCAGCCCGCCATGGACGAGCCCATGTTGACGATGGCGCCGCCCTGCTTCTGCGCGATCATGATGCGGACGACGGCCTGCTGGACGATGAAGATGCCGCGCAGGTTGATCCGGATCACCCGGTCCCATTCCTCCAGCGGCAGGTCATAGACCGGCGCTGGCGTGCCGGAGATGCCGGCATTGTTGAACAGCACGTCGATGCGGCCGAAACGGGCGACGACGGCGGCAAGCGCCTGGTCGACGGCCGCCGGCTCCGTGACGTCGGCGGCGACCGCGAACGCCTTGTCGCCGAGTTCGGCCACCAGCGCCTCGGCGCGTCCGCCGTCCTGATCGAGGATGGCGACGCCCGCCGCGCCCTCGGCGAGGAAGCGGCGCACGGCCGCCTGTCCGATGGCGCCCGCGCCGCCCGTCACCACAACGATCTTGTCCACGAACCGCGTCATTGACGGTCTCCAATCATGCTTTCGGATAGTCGCGCCAGGAATGGCGGGGCTCATAGCCCAACGTCTTCCGCGCATTGTCGAGGTCGAAGGTGCTGGCGAAGCCCGGCATCGGATTGCGCTTCACGTTCGGGAAGGCGCGCTCGGCTAGTTCCGCCGTCGGCTCGTCCATGTAGCTGTCGGCGGCGCTGATCATGACGCGGGCATGGCCCTCGACCGGCGCTTCGAGCGCCAGCAGGAAAGCGGCCGCCGCGTCGCGCGCGTCGATATAGGACCAGAGGTCCCGGCCAGCATCGCCCGAGGCGCGGCGCGGCCCGATCTGGCCGGCGAAACTCTCCGGCGTCTGCACCCAGGGCATGCGCAGGCTGACGGCGGTGAAGGCGTCGCGGCGCACCGCCGCCTGCACCATCTCCTCGCCGAGCCACTTCGACAGGCCATAGGCGTCCTGCGGGCCGACGGGGTGGGCATCGTCGATCGGCAAGTATTGCTGCTCCGGCCAGGTGGTGAAGAACGGATAGCCGAAAATGCTGAAGGACGAGGCGTAGACGAAGCGGCGCGCGCCCGAAAGGACTGCCGCCTCGATGACGTTGTAGGCCAGCGCCATGTTGGTCTGGAACACTTCGGCCGCGGCGCGCCCCGTCGGGCGCGGGATGGCGGCGATGTGGAAGACGGCGTCGGCGTCACGCACGAGTTGCAGCGCCACGCCGAGATCGGTCAGGTCGGCGGTGACGTGGCGCCAGCCGCCCTCGCCCGGCGGCGGCACGGTGTCGATGCCCAGCACGTCATGGCCGGCGGCGACCGCGGCCGCCGCGACATGCCGGCCGAGCAGGCCGCTGGAGCCGGTGATGACAATCCGCATCACTTCACCTCTTTCGGGCAGGCCGGCAGCGCCCGGATGATCGCCTGCGCCAGCTTCAGGTCCTCGAGGCCGCCCTCCAGGCTGGTGCGCGGCGCCGCACCACTATGCAGGCAATCGATGAAGTGCAGCCACTGCTGGCGGAACGCGGTGTCCGGCTTGCCGGGGATAACCACCTCGGACGGGCCGTTGCCGCGCGGTTCGCGGATGGTGACGGTCGCGGCCGTGTTGCGGACATAGGGGTTCTGGAAGTCGACGCGGACTTCGTCATGCTTGCCATAGGCGGCGATCCATTCGTCCCACCACTCATACTGCGCGCCGAACGAAACCTCGAACACACAGGGGACGCCATTGGCGAAATTCAAGAGCGCGAAGATGTGGTTGGGATCGATCGCCTTGGCATATTCGACGCTCTCGGCGACGCCAAAGGCGCCGCGCAGCACGGCGAGGTTATGGCTGCCGAGCATCAGGAGCATCAGATAGAGATTCTTGTAGCCGGCATGATCGGCGCCGAGCGAGGCCTCGATGCGGGCGTCGGCGGCTTCGCGACCGGCGGCGAGGCTGGCCGGATCGACATCGGTGCCGCGAACCTGTGTGTAGAGGTCCTGGTAGCGGTCGAAGCGGCCGGCGAAATTATGGACGTGGATCTGCTTCAGCGCCTCGATCGAGGCCATCCGCTCGATGCCGAGCACATAGCCGGGATCATGGAGCTTCATGTAGCCAACCAGGCCGATGACGCCCCTGGCCTTCGCCTTCTCGATGAGCGGCGCGGCTTCCTCGGCCGTGAAGGCGAGCGGCTTCTCGACGGTGAAGTGCTTTCCGGCGGCGATCACGTCCTCGATGATCGGACCGTGGTCGTAGGTGCAGATCACGACGACGTCGACGGCCGGATCGTTGATCAGGTCGCGATGGTCGGTGTAGCGGCCGGCCACGCCATAGGCGTCGCCGAGACTGTCGACGACCTGGCGGGAAAGATCGCAGAGCGCCGCGATCTCCAGCTCCGGCAGTTCCTTGATGATCGGCAGATGCATGAGCTGGGCGATCTCGCCGCAGCCGACAACGCCGACACCGATCTTGCGCTTTGTCATTCTCAGGCCTTCACTGCGCCGGCGGTCAGGCCGGCAATAAACTGCCGCTGCATGAGCACGAACAGGGCGATCACCGGCAGGGTGGTGATCATCAACGCTGCGAAATAGAGATTCCACAGGGAGTCGTACTGCTGGAAGAAGTTGACCAGCCCGAGCGGGATGGTCTGTACGTCCGGCTGCCTGAGCAGCAGGAAAGCCAGGAAGAAGTCGTTCCAGACCTCGATGAAGCCGAAGATGATGATCAGCGCCATGCCCGGACGCGCCAGCGGCAGCATGATCCTGAACAGGATCGTCACCCGCCCTGCCCCGTCGACGCGGGCGGCGTCCTCGAGATCGAACGGCAGCGACATGAAGAAGCTGCGCATGATGAAGATCGACAGCGGCATGATCGACGCGGCGTAGATGAAGCAGATGCCGATGGTCGAGTTGATGATGCCGAGGTCGCGCGCCACCATGAAGAGCGGGATCGCCAGCACCTGCGGCGGCACCAGCATCGAGCCGACGACGAGGCCGGTGATCAGGTTGCGGCCGGGGAAGCGCAGCCGCGCCAGCGCATAGCTGCAGGGCGTCACGACAACGAGGAGGATCGCCAGCGACAGCACCGTCACAGTGACGCTGTTGAAGATGCGCGTCCCCATGTCGGCCATCTTCCAGGCCTGGATGTAGTTGTCGAAGACCAGGCTGGAGGGCGGCCCCCAGACATTGTTGATCAGCTCGGACTTGGTCTTCAACGAACCGAACAGCACCCAGAGCAGCGGATAGAGCGTCTGGAACAGCACGATCACCAGCGCGGCAGAGATGCCGAGCCGCTCGAGCACCTGCGCGAAGGAGAGCGGCGCGACCGGTTGCGCGGCGTGGGCGGGGGACGTAGCCATCAGACCTTGAACCTCGTGCGACCGAGCCAGTAGACGAGCGCCGCACAGAGCCCGCCGACGAGGACGAACAGCGCGTAGCCCATGGCGGCGGCATAGCCCATCTGGCTCTCGTTGAAAGCCGCCTTGACCATGGCCGTGATCACCACCTCGGTGGCGTGGTTGGGTCCGCCCTGGGTGAGGACATGCACGATATCGAAATTGCGGACGAAGGCGCCGGAGAGGCTCAGGATGGAATTGATGAAGACCACCGGCACCATAAGCGGCAGCGTGATGTGCCAGAAGCGGCGCCAGGCGCTGGCGCCGTCGACCCGCGCCGCCTCGTAGAGCTCGGACGGGATCGTTTGCAGGCCGGCGAGATAGATGACGGCGTGGAAGCCGAGCCACTTCCAGACGTCGACGGCGATGACGGCATAGAGCGCCGTGTTCGCGTCGCCGAGCCAGCTGCGCTTCAGCGAGGCGAGGCCGACGAGATCGAGCCCGGCATTGAGCAGGCCGAAGACGGGATTGTAGATCCACGACCAGAGCAGGCCCGCGGCGACGAAGGAGATCGTCACCGGCACGAAGACCGAGGCGCGGATGAAGGCGCGCGCGAAGGTGACCCGGTTCAGCAGCAGCGCCAGCGCGAGGCCGAGCCCGTTCTTCAGCAGCAGGCTCAGGATCACGAAGATGAAGCTGTTCTTCAGCGCGCCGAGGAAGATGGCGTCCTTGGTCAGTCGCAGATAATTCGCCGCCCCGATGAAGCGCGGCGGCGAAAAGCCGTCCCAGCGATGGAAGCTGAGCCAAAGGCCGTTGAAAAACGGCCAGAGGAAAAACAGCGCGAAAAGGATGGCTGCCGGCAAGATCATCATCGCCGCGACAAAGCCATCGCTGCGGCCCAGGCGCCTCGCCAGGGAAGCGCGCGGGACGACCCGCACGCTCTCACCAGAAATTGCCGACAGGTTCGCCATCGCTACGCCGCGCCGCCGGGGGTCAGCACGAGGCCGAGCGTGTTCTTCAGATAGTCGATGCTCTCGAGCGTGCTCTGCTCGGCCGTCTTCTGCGACGCGTCGAGCTCGACGATGGCGAGGCCGGCATATTCCGCGTCGAGCAGCACCTTGACGAGGCCCTTCAGGTCGACGACGCCGGCGCCGAGCTCGCAGAAGGCGGCGTAGCGATCATAACCCTTCAGGGACGGATCGACCTTGGTGTCCTTCAGATGCATGTAACGAACGGCGGAGATGTAGGTCTTCACCGCGTCGACCGGGTCGGAATAGGTCTGCGCCAAATGGGCCGGGTCGATGCAGAGGCCGGCGACGGAGGTGTCGAGCACGTCCATCAGGCGGTCGAGCTGCTCGCGGTTCTCGACGAAGGTGTCGAGATGCGGATGATAGACCGTATCGATGCCGAGATCCTTGGTGCGACGGCCGATGTCCTCGAGCGAGCGGGCGAAATCGCGGTAGTCCTGCGCCTCATGCGCATTGCCGGAAGCGACCGACGGTCCGCCGCCCAGCACCAGCACGGGCGAGCCGAAGCCCTTGAGCAGGCGGGCGAGCGACAGCAGCACGTCGCGCTCATATTCCCAGGCGACCGGATTGGTGAACACCGCATTGACGTAGAGCGACGACAGGCGAATGCCGAGCTCGCTCTGCGCCTTCGACAGGATCGCGTAGCGGCGCAGGATGTCGGTGTCGGTGGTGACGCCCATCGGCGCCTGGTGCCCGAGCTGCATGTACTTGCGGGCGAACTGGTCGGAAAGGCTGGTGAACGCCAGGATCTCGAACCAGCCGAAGCCCTGCTCGGCCAGGAACTTCAGGGCCGGCTGCAGCGGCAGGCCCTCGAGGTCCCAGCTGTTGAGGTGGTAGCCGATGGAGAAGCGCTGCGGCTTCGAGCTCAGGGGGGTCATGGTCTCGTCCTTGTCGATGATCCGTTCCGGCAACGGCCCGTGCGAAAGCCGCGGCCACGCCGGCGCGAAAGCGCCGGTCAACCTGCGAAAGCCCCGGCTTCAAGCCGAAACCGGGGCTCTCTGCTGCGTGGGGCGGACTTAGTCCTGCGGCGGCCAGTTGCCCTGGGCAACGAGGTCGTCATAGACGGCCTGCACGGCGTCGGCCGCCTGCTGCGGCGTCAGCTGGCCGCCGACGACGCCGGCGATCGACGACGAGACGGCCGTCGCGATTTCCGCCGGCCAGACCCAGTCGAGGAACTTGACCGTGTTCGGGAAGGCGCTGGCGCGCAGGTCCTTGGCATAGGCGTCCTCGACGACCGGCACGCCCTTGACCGAGGTCGCGAGCGGCTGCTCGGGCTCGAGATAGAGCGTCGCAACCTCCGGCTTGGTCAGGTAGCCCATGAAGGCGACGGCAGCGTCGACCTTCTCCGGCGCGATCGTCGCCGACATGCACATGCCGTTGTCGGCGCCGCCGCCATGCTTCGGCTCGCCCGGGGTGCCTGGCATCTTCGGGAAGGCGAACACGCCCCATTCGAAGTCCTTCACGCTCTCCTGGAGCGAGGGAACTTCCCAGGTGCCGCCGTAATACATGGCGCTCTTGCCGCTGGCGAAGGCCGAGCGCATGCCGTCCTGGTCGACGGCGAGGGAGTCCTTCGAGAGGATGCCGTCATCGACCCACTGCTTCAGCAGCGCGAAGGCGGCCACGCCGTCGGGATCGTTGAACTTGGCCTTGCCGTCGAGGATCGCCGTGGTGCGGCCGATCGGGTCGCCCGAGGACTGGGCGAAGGTCTCGAAGTACCACATCGGCCACATCGGCGTGTTCGAGCCCTGGTGCAGCAGCGGAATGACGCCGGCGGCGGCAAGCTTCGGCGCCGCGGCCTTCAGGTCCTCATAGGTCGGCGGGACCGGAATGCCGAGATCGGCGAACAGCTTCTTGTTGTAGAAGATGGTCGAGGTCGACATCGTCGTGATCGGAACAGCGTAGACTTCGCCGCGCACCGTGAAGGCGCCGATCGCCGGCTGGTCGAGATTGGCGGAAAACGCCTCGATTTCCTTGGTGATCGGACGAACCAGGCCACGGCGGACATAGGCGCCGTTGGTGTAGAAGGCCGAGCAGGCGATCAGGTCCATTTCCTGATTGGCAAGGCGCGCCGTCATCAGGCGCTGCACGTCATTGGCCTGCGGGCCCTGGGCGTCCCACTCGACCGCCTTGACCTCGGGATGCTCGGCCAGGAAGCCGGCGATCACCTTGTCCTGAATGGCTTTCTGGACGTCGGGCGTCTGGCGCGGGGCCAGCTTGTTGAGCGCCGAGCCGCCGAACACCTTGAGGGTGATCCCCTCGGCGCTGGCCATCGACGGAGACATGGCTGCCAGGACGGTCATGGCGCTGGCTAGCATCAGGCGCGAAACGGTTAGCTTGCGAATGAGCATGGAAGTCCCTCCGATCAATGACGAGAACGGTCCCCTCGACCCCTCCATTCATTGATAGTCATACAATAATCAGATCGAATCCGGGCCTTTGTCAATGCACCTTGAAGGGCGCTACTCATTTTCAAAAACTGCATCGAAATCAGTCACGTAGATCAAATTTGGGGCAGGCGGGCACCTCGCTTGATCCGGTTGACATCGCGCTGCTAATATACTTACTAGCCAAATAAAGTTTGGAGCATTGAGGGCGTGATGGACCGCCGCCAGGAGGCGGACGACACCGCGTTGCCGACATGGAGGATCATATGAGTGCTGACGTTTTCTCGGATCATCGCCATGGCGAGACGCTGACGCTCGACCCGGCGCGCACGGCGGTCATCGTCGTCGACATGATCAACGAATTCTGCAAGCCGGGCGGCGCGATGGTGCTGCCGGGCTACGAGACTCTGGTGCCGCAGCAGCTCGAAGTGATCGAGGCCGCCCGCGCCGTCGGCGCCCCGGTCTTCTGGGTGCATGACGTCCACCGCGCCAACATGCGCCGCGACCGCGAATGGGTGAAGCGCACCCCGCATTGCGTCGAGGGCACCTGGGGCACGGAGATCATCGAGGATCTGGGCGCCCGCGACGACGAGATCCACATCATCAAGCGCCGCTATTCGGCCTTCTTCCAGACCGACCTCGACATGACGCTGAAGGACATGCAGATCACCCAGGTCGTGGTGTTCGGCGTGGTCACCAACATCTGCGTCCGCTCGACGGTCCACGACGCCTTCTTCATCGGCTACGACGTCGTCGTTCCGCAGGATTGCTGCGCCGCAACCGGCCCGCGCGAACAGGAGAGTTCGCTCTACGACATCGCCACCCATTTCGGTATTGTGACTAACGCAGCCGACGTGGTTGCTTCGCTGAAGGACGGCCTTGCGCTGCGTCAGGTTTAAGGCTTGTCTTAACGACAGCGCGGCAAGGGGCTACACCTTTTGATTGAAGAAACGAGCCAGGACGGCGTGGGCGGCGACGAGCCCGCCGCAGGCAAGAGCTACAGCCGGTCGGAGATCGCGGAACGGATCGCGGAAACCGGCTACGATCTCGACCACCACCCGGCCCATATCATCCGCAAGGTCCATCAGCGCGCCACGACCTGCTTCCAGCAGGTCATGGCGGGCGAGGATCTGACGCCGACCCAGTTCGCGGCGCTGGCCACCATCCTGCGCCATGGCGAGGTCTCGCAGAACCATCTCGGCCGCCTGACGGCGATGGATCCCTCGACGATCAGCCTCGTCGTGCGCAAATTGCGCAAGCTCGGGCTGGTGACGAGGGGCACGTCGAGCACCGACCAGCGGATGGTGATCATCACGCTGACGAACAAGGGCGTCGACTACACGCTCGACCGGCTCGCCAAGAGCAACGAGGCCGGCAACCGGCTGCTGGCGCCACTTTCCGCCGCCGAACAGGCCCTGCTGCTGGAACTCCTGCAGCGGATCAGCGAGGACTGACCGCCTACCGATCGACCTGCCGCAGCAGCCAGTCGCGGAAGCGCATGAAGCCTTCCCTCTGCTGGCTGCGGTGCGGATAGATCAGCGTATAGGGCTGGTCGCCGGTCAGCCGCCGCTCGGACGCCAGCACCAGGTCGCCCGCCGCCAGCGCCGTCCGCGCCACCACCTCGGGAACCAGCGCGACGCCGAGACCGGCGACCGCCGCATGCACGACCATGTCGAAATGCTGGAAGCGGGCGCCGCGCAGGATGGTGCGGCTGTCGAGGCCGGCGTCCCGGAACCAGTCGAGCCAGAGCGTCGGCCGGGTCGATTGCTGCAGCAGCGGCATGCGCGAGAGTTCCTCGTCCGGCAGCACACGCCGGCCGCCGAGCAGCGCCGGCGCCGCGAGCACCACCAGTTCTTCCGGCATCAGCACGTCGGCATGGGCGCCGCCGGGGCGATGGTCGCCGCGCTGGATCGCGGCATCGAAGCCGTCCGCCTCGAAATCCACCGCCTCCAGCCGCGCCGAAATGTCGAAGGTGAGATCCGGCGCGATCGCCCGATAGGCGGCGAGCCGCGGCACCAGCCAGGTCGAGCCGAAGGTCGGCAGCACGGCGAGACGCAGCACGTCGGCATGGCCGCCGAACGCCATCACCGTCATCGCCGCCTGGCGCAACTCGTCAAGCAGGCGGTCCGATTCGCGGTTGAGCGCGCGGCCGGCGTCGGAAAGGATCAGCCGCTGCTTCACGCGCAGGAAAAGCCGCACGCCGAGCCGCTCCTCCAGCGTCCCGACCGAGCGGCTGACGGCGCTCTGGGTCAGGTTCAGCGCCTGCGCCGCGCGCGTCGTCGTGCCGAGCCGCGCGCAGGCGGAGAAGGCCTGCAGCTCGGAAATCGTCGGGATATAGCCTTCGCGCATGGATTTCCTCCCGAACTCCTATGAGCCACGCTCATCAACTTCACGGAAAGGCTTGTTATCGCGGCGCGCAGGGATTTGCTAGTTTCACGGCGATCCTTCCGGAGGCGCGCCCTGCCGCAGGCCGCGCGCCGTCCGCCAAACCGCCAGAGGTGAGAACCATGTCCGAACAGAAGCCGACCCTGAAGCCGAAGGACCAGCCCGCTCTGTCGCGCTTCGTCTGGGACGACCCGTTTCATTTCGAAGCGCAACTGACGGACGAAGAGCGGATGATCCGCGACACGGCCAAGGCCTTCGCCGCCGATCGCCTGCTGCCGCGCGTCGAAAAGGCCTATCTCGACGAACGGACCGATCCCGAGATCTTCCGCGAGATGGGCGAGACCGGCCTGCTCGGCGTCACCGTGCCGGCCGAATATGGCGGCGTCGGCGCTTCCTATGTCGCCTACGGCCTGGTGGCGCGCGAGGTCGAGCGCATCGATTCGGGCTATCGCTCGATGATGAGCGTGCAGTCGTCGCTGGTGATGTACCCGATCTACGCCTATGGCAGCGAGGCACAGCGGCAGAAGTACCTGCCGAGGCTCGCGACCGGCGAATGGATCGGCTGCTTCGGCCTGACCGAGCCCGACGCCGGCTCCGATCCGGCCGGCATGATCACGACGGCGAAGAAGACCGAGGGCGGCTATGTCCTCAACGGCGCCAAGACGTGGATCTCCAACTCGCCGATCGCCGACGTCTTCGTCGTCTGGGCGAAGTCCGAGGCGCATGACGGCGCCATCCGCGGCTTCATCCTCGAAAAGGGCATGAAGGGCCTTTCGGCGCCGAAGATCGGCGGCAAGCTTTCGCTGCGCGCCTCGATCACCGGCGAGATCGTCATGAGCAACGTCGAAGTGCCGGAAGACGCGCTGTTGCCGAACGTCGCCGGGCTGAAGGGGCCGTTCGGCTGCCTGAACCGCGCCCGCTACGGCATTTCCTGGGGCGTGCTTGGCGCCGCCGAGGATTGCTGGTTCCGCGCCCGCCAGTACGGCCTCGACCGCAAGCAGTTCGGCAAGCCGCTTGCCGGCATGCAGCTTTTCCAGAAGAAGCTTGCCGACATGCAGACCGAGATCGCGCTCGGGCTGCAGGCGTCGCTGCGCGTCGGCCGGCTGTTCGACGAAGGCCAGGCGGCGCCCGAGATGGTCTCGCTGGTCAAGCGCAACAATTGCGGCAAGGCGCTCGACATCGCCCGCCAGGCCCGCGACATGCATGGCGGCAACGGCATCCAGATCGAATATCACGTCATGCGCCACGCCCAGAACCTTGAGACGGTCAACACCTATGAGGGCACGCACGACGTGCACGCGCTGATTCTCGGCCGCGCCCAGACCGGCATCCAGGCCTTCTTCTGATGCAGCCGCTCGAGGGACTGAAAGTCATCGAGCTGGCGCGCATCCTGGCCGGCCCCTGGGCCGGCCAGACGCTGGCCGATCTCGGCGCCGACGTGATCAAGGTCGAAAGCCCCGAGGGCGACGACACGCGCACCTGGGGCCCGCCCTTCATCGAGGATGGCGGCGAGAAATCAGCGGCCTATTTCCACGCCTGCAACCGGGGAAAGCGTTCGATCGCCGCCGATTTCCGCACGCCGGAAGGCGTCGAAATGGTGCGGGCGCTGATCCGCGACGCCGATGTCGTGATCGAGAACTTCAAGGTCGGCGGCCTCGTCAAATACGGGCTCGACTATGAGAGCCTGAAGACGATCAATCCCCGCCTCGTCTATTGCTCGATCACCGGCTTTGGCCAGACCGGCCCCTATCGAGAGCGGGCCGGCTACGACTTTCTCATTCAGGGCATGGCAGGGATCATGGACCTGACCGGCGACCCCAAAGGTGAGCCGCAGAAGATCGGCGTGGCGTTTTCCGACATCTTCACCGGCCTCTACAGCGTCATCGCCATCCAGGCGGCGCTGGCGCAGCGCGAGCGCACCGGGCTCGGCCAGCACATCGACATGGCGCTGCTCGACACCTCGGTGGGCGTGCTCGCCAACCAGGCGATGAATTTCCTCGCCACCGGCAAGCCGCCGCGCCGCCTCGGCAATGCGCACCCCAACATCGCGCCCTACCAGACCTTCGCGGTCGCCGACGGCCACCTGATCCTCGCCGTCGGCAATGACGGCCAGTTCGCCCGCTTCGCCGAGGTGATCGGCCGGCCTGAACTGGCGACGGATGCGCGCTTTCTCACCAATGCGAGCCGCGTCGCCAACCGCGTCGCGCTGACCGAGGCGATCGGCGCCGAGCTGGCAAAGTGGCCGCGCGACGCGCTGCTGGCGAAGCTCGCGGTGGCGCATGTGCCGGCCGGACCGATCAACACGCTGGAGGACGTCTTCACCGACGCGCAGGTGCTGGCGCGCGGCATGCGGATCAATGTCGACGGCATTCCCGGCGTGCGCACGCCGATCACCATGTCGGGCGGCGAGCTGGCGCTGTCGAAGCGCTCGCCGCGCCTCGACGAGCATGGCGACGAAATCCGGGCGGAGATCGCCGCCAAGGCGTGAGGCGAACGGCTCGGTGAGCATCAAGGCAAGCCCCTCACCCAACCCTCTCCCGCAAGCGGGCGAGGGTCTGCGGGCAACATCCGCCCCAAGCTCCCGCACAACAAAAAAGGGCCGCTGCTCGCGCAGCGACCCCTGACCATGGAGGCTATGCCAGACCAGCCTACTGGCCGATGTCTTCCTTGCGCAGGCCGCCGACACGGGCGAGCGGCCGGCCGGAATCGGTGATCGCGATCGCGACGACCATCTCGTTGGCGCGCGGCGCATCCGGAATGCGGATCTCCATCGCATCGAAATGGCTGCGCACGCGCGCATGGTCCTTGTGACCGAGCGGCACGTCGATGACGGCGCCGATCTTGGCACGCTTCTTGGCCGACGGGATCAGCGCGTCGCCCTTGCCGAGCACGGCGCGGAAGGGCGCGCCGAGCTTCGGGTGCATGATGGCGGCGGCATGCTCGAACTCGCCCTCGGCGCCGACGATGACCGCCTTGCCGAAGCTCTCGACCTGATCGCCGGGGATACCGAGCAGGGCTACGGCGCGGCGCGGCAGCAGGTCGCCCAGTTCCTCGCCAAGCGCGATCAGCTCATCGAGATTCTCGACATAGTGGCCAGAGGCCGAGTTCGAGACGACGGCCACGGCCGAGACCTTGCGGGTCGGGGCCGGCAGAACAACATCGCCCTCGATCAGGGTCTCCTCGAGCGTCGTGACGATCTTGCGGATCACGCGGCTCATCGCAGGCCGTCCTCGCCCTTGATGTCTGCCACGGCCAGGCCGCCGACGCGTGCATGCACGCGCGAGCCCGTGGTCATGGCGAGGATCACGACCATCTCGTCGGCACGCGGCGCGTCGGGGACGTTGACCTCGATCGCGTCGAAATGGCTGCGGACATAGGAGGCGTTGACATGGGTGATCGGAATGTCGATCGCCGCGCCGACGCCGCCGACCTTCTTGGTCGAGGGGACGATCGCCTTGGCTTCGCCGAGCAGTTCGCGCATGGCGTAGCCGCCGGGGACGTGCCAGAGAGCGCCGTGCTCGAGTTCGCCGCCCTCGCCGACGATGGCGCCCTTGCCATAGCCCTCGATCGCGGAGGCATCGCCGCCCAGCGCTTCGAGCAGGCGCTTCGACATCTGCAGACCGAGCGGCTTCAGGTCTTCCATCAGGCCGGTGATGTCTTCGACATAACGGCCGGCATAGGGGTTCTTGATGACCGCCATGATCGTGCCGCGACGCGGCGGATTGGCGGAAACGGGTCCGCCCTCGTGAAAGATCTCCTCGATGCGGAGAAGGAATTTCCGGACGACGACATCGGTCATGTGAAGCTCCTGGGGTGGGCGGACGCGTGGATCAGTTGCAGACGAAGGGCAGGCGCTCGGCCGGCGGCGTGTTGCGGCTGCGGCCGGAGCGGACGATGCCGTCGATGACGATCATGCCGACGCCCGGCAGGTCGCCGAGCTGGATGCTGTCGAGCATGTCGCGGCCGGCCGAATGCATCGCCTTGGCGAGGAAGACGAAATCGGCGGGACGGCCGACTTCGATCAGGCCGCAGTCGAGGCTGCGCATGCGCGCCGTGTTGCCGGTGGCGAAGCAGATCGCGATCTCGGCCGGCACATCGCCGAGCGAGGAGAGCAGCGACACCATGCGGAGGATGCCGAGCGGCTGCACGCCCGAGCCGGCGGGGCCGTCGGTGCCGAGGATGACGCGCTCCATCTCACCCATCTCGCGCGCCGTGCGCAGCGCGAACAGCGCCGCGCGCTCATTGCCGTTGTGAACGATCTCGAGGCCGGCCTTGCAGCCCTCGCAGATGCAGCGGATCTCGCGATCCGGCAGCGCGGTGTGGCCGCCATTGATGTGGCCGACGACGTCGGTGCCGGCCGCCAGAACCACGTCGGCGCCGATCAGGCCCGAGCCCGGAACGGAGGGGCCGCCGGTGTGGATGGTCGACTGGATGCCGTATTTGCGCGCCCAGGCGACCATCTTGCCGGCCGTTTCGCCATCCTTGACGCTGCCGAGGCCGATCTCGCCCAGAAGACGCACGCCTGCGTCGGCGAGGTCCTTGAAATCCTGCTCGACCATGCCCTGCTCGATGATCGGCGCGCCGGCATGGATCTTGACGCCGCCGGGACGGAAGGCGGTGAAGGTACGCTGCGCGGCGATGGCGAGCGCCTTCAGGCCGACGATATCGGTCGGACGGCCGGGCGTATGCACCTCACCGGCCGAGATCATGGTGGTCACGCCACCATGCATGGTGCTGTCGATCCAGTTCAGCTGGCTCTGGCGCGGCGTCCAGTCACCCGCGACGGGATGGACATGGCTGTCGATCAGGCCCGGCGCCACGACCGCCTGGTTGGCGTCGATCACCTGATCGGCCTGGTCCACGTCGAGATCCTTGGCGCGTCCGATGGCCGCGATCTTGCCGTCGACGGCAATGATCGTATCCGCATCGAGGATCGGATTCTCCATGGCGCCGCTCAGCACCAATCCGATGTTGCGAATGACGAGCTTGCCCTTCGGCTGCGCCGAGACGGGATCGTGGGACATCGCGCTTCTCCATGCGTGCATTTGGTCAGGCAGCCTTCGTCCACTACACGGAAATTCATATGAGTTCAAACAATAATCCGAGCTCAATCTCCATTAACAACAAGACCTTCCTTGCTCCGCTTTGAACGAGGACGGACGGAATTGAAGGACGCGATCGCGGCGATTTCGTCCTCGCCGACGCCCATTCTTCGAAAAATCAGTCCTGATCGATCGATCCGAGCGGCCGGAGGCAATCGAGCAGCGCCTCAGCCGCTGGCGAGAGCCCGATCCGGGCCCTGGTGACGATGCAGAGCGTGCGGCGCAAAGAGACGTCGCGCAAGCCCACCCGGCGCACCGCCGGGCTCTGCAGCACAGAGGCGGCGAGCTTCGGCATCAGCGCCACGCCCATGCCCTGCGAGATCATCGTCAGCTGCGCGATCGTGCCATGTGCCCTGAGCGGCCCGGCGCGGAAGGCGGGCGGGATTTCGGGCGCGGCCGCGATCAGCTTGCCGGTGCCGGTATGCTGATCGAGCGAGATCACCTCGCCGGCCGGGATTTCGGCGAGATCGACGGCGGCGCGCCCGGCGAGCGGATGATCGCGATGGCAGACCAGCACGAACGGATCGACATGGAACGGTTCGTAGGAAAGCTGATCGGTGACGTGCCAGGGCTCGGCGATGCCGAAATCCGCCACCCGCTCCAGCACCAGCGAACCGACCCGCTCAGCGATGTCGTCATGTACCGTGACCTCGACGGCCGGATGCGCGGCGCGGAAGCGCGTCAGCGCCGGCGCGAGATGGAACAGCACGACGGAAGGCGCCGCCGCCACGGTCACCGCGCCACGCTCGACGCCGCCGACCCGGCGCAAATCGTGCAGCGCCGCCTCGAAATCGGAGACGACGCGGCGCGCGGCGACGAGGAATTCCCGACCCGCCTCGGTCGGCGTCACCGGCCGCGCGTCGCGGTCGAACAGGCGGACGCCGCCATCCGCCTCGATCTGCTTGATCGTCTCGGTGAGAGCGGAGGGCACGATCCCCAGCATGTCGGCGGCGCGCGTGAAGGACTGCGCCTCGGCCAGCGCCAGCGCGGCGCGGAAGTGGCGCATTCCAATGTTCGAAATTTTCGAATGTTTCTTCATTTCATTCCAATGTTACGAAGGCCGGCGGCATGGTTCAATGGCGGCTCTCGAAAGGCCTTCCCATGTCCCGAACCGCCCTCGCGGCCGCGCCCCCGGCCGTCGCGTCCTTCACCAGCTTCGACGCCGCGCTCCGCGCCGCCGGCTTTCGCGGCGAGATCGCGCACGACCATGCCGCCCGCGCCGCCATGTCGACCGACAACAGCGTCTACGAGATCGAGCCCGACCTGATCGTCGCGCCGCGCGACGCCGCCGATGTCGCCACCCTGCTGGCGATCGCCGACCGAGACGAGTTCCGCCGCATGCCGATCACCGCGCGCGGCGGCGGCACCGGCACCAACGGCCAGAGCCTGAACCGCGGCATCATCGTCAATTTCCAGCGCTTCATGACACGCATCCTGGCGCTGAACGAGGCCGAGAGCTGGGTCGAGGTCGAGCCGGGCATCGTGCTCGACGAACTGAATGCCGCGATCGCCCATACTGGCCTGTTCTTCGCGCCCAACACCTCGACCTCGAACCGCTGCACCATCGGCGGCATGATCAGCACAGACGCCTCTGGCAAGGGCTCGCGCATCTACGGCAAGACCAGCGACAACGTGCTCGGCCTCGAACTGGTCGTCGATGGCGGCCGCGTCCTCGACAGCCTCGCCGCCCCGCCCGACTGGGCCGCGCCGATGCTGGAGGCGGTGGCGGCGGCCTGCGACGCCGGCCGCGACGCGCTGATCGAGAACACGCCACGGATCTCACGGCGCTTCACCGGCTACGACCTTGAGCGCGCCCGCCCGGCGCCGGACCGGCTCGAATGGTGGCGGCTGCTGCTCGGCGCCGAGGGCACGCTGGGGCTGGCGACCCGCATCCGCCTGAAGCTGACGCCGCTGCCGCGGCACAAGCGCCTCGTCGTCATCGGCTTCGACCATTTCGCCGCCGCGCTGGCCGCCGGAACGCCGCTGCTCCGCCACGAGCCGCTGGCGATCGAGATCATGGACGACTGGGTGCAGCGGCTCGCCCGCGAAGCCGGCCTGATGGACAGCCTGCCGCCCGCCATCCGCGGCGAGGCGGACGACCGCATCTCCTACCTGTTCGTCGAGTTCGTCGGCGAGGACGCGAATGCGCTCGACGCCGCCGTCGGCAGGCTGACCGCCGACGCGGCGACGCTTCCCGGCGTCATCGGCAGCTATTGCGCCCGCGACGCCGCCGACAGCGCCAGGCTGTGGTCGACCCGAGCCGCCGCCGTCGGCCTGCTCGGAAAGCGCGAGGGTGCCCGCCGCCCGGTCGCATTCGTCGAGGATTGCGTCGTTCCGGTCGAAAACCTCGTCGCCTTCGTCGAGGGCTTCGACGCGATCATGAAGGAGCACGACCTGCGCTATGGCATCTATGGCCATATCGATGTCGGCTGCCTGCATGTCCGCCCGGCCCTCGACCTCGACGACAAGGCCGACCAGGCGACCTTCAAGGCCATCTCCGACGCCGTCTACGCGCTCTGCACGCGGCATGGCGGCATCTTCTGGGGCGAGCACGGCAAGGGCATTCGCGGCGCCTACCTGCCGGACTATGTCGGCCCGGTCGCCTATGCCGCCCTGCAGCGGATCAAGCACGCCTTCGACCCGCAGGAGCGCTTCAATCCCGGCAAGCTTGTCACCGTCTCACGCCGGCCGATCGGCATCGTCGACATGCCGTTCCGCCGGGGCAACGCACCGGCCGACCTGCCGTTCGAACCGGCCTTCCACTGCAACGGCAACGCCTCCTGCCTCAACTACAGCAAGACGGTGCCGATCTGCCCGTCCTTCAAGGCGACGCGCGACCTCACGCAGTCGCCCAAGGGGCGCGCCGAGATCGTGCGGCGCTGGCGCCAGGCCGAGGCGGCCGGCGAAGCCGAACGCGACAAGATCGCGGCCGACGCCCATGCCGCGCTCGACAGCTGCCTCGGCTGCAACGCATGCGGCAGCGCCTGCCCGGCCCATGTCAGCATCCCGATGCTGAAATCGCGCTTCCTCGAAGCCTATCACGCAACGCGGCGCCGGCCGCTGCGCGACCACGCCGCCGCGGCCGTCGAGGCGCTGGCGCCGTTCATCGCGGCGACGCGGCCGCTCGCCCGCCGCCTGGCCCCGCTGGCCTACCGGCTGGCGGCGCCGCTGCTCGGCTTCGTCGACCTGCCGACGATTTCCGCACGAGGGCTCCGCCAGCTCGGTCATCCCGTCTTCCGCCACGACGATGCGATCCCGACCCACGAAGAGGTCGTGCTGGTGCTGGAGGATGCGTTCACCGCCACCTTCGACACGGAAGCGGTCGCCGCGGTCTGCGACGGGCTAGCGGCGCTCGGCTACCGGCCGGTCATCGTGACGCTGCCGCCCGGCTCCAAGGCGGCGCATGTGAAGGGCATGCGCAAGCGCTTCACGCGACTGGCCAGCCGACAGATCGCGGCGCTCAACGAACTGGAGAAGACCGGTCGCCCGATGATCGGCGTCGATCCCGCCTTCGTGCTGATGACCCGCAGCGAGTTCCGCGAGGTGGCGCCTTCCATGCCGCAGGTACTGCTGGTGCAGGAATTCCTGCGCCAGCGCCTCACGGCCGGCGATCCCTGGCCGAAGGCATCATCGAGCGCGCGCGCGCCTAAGCTGATGGTCCATTGCACCGAGGCCTCGGCGGTCCCGCAGGCGCTCAAGCAATGGCAGGAAGTGTTCGCGGCTGTCGGCCTCGCGGTGCGGCCGACACAGACCGGCTGCTGCGGCATGTCGGGCCTGTTCGGGCACGAGCAGCGCCAGCAGGCGGTGAGCCGGGCGCTGTTCGACGCCTCGTGGGCGCCGGCGCTCGCCGACGAAACATCCGTGCTCGCCACCGGCTTTTCCTGCCGCTGCCAGGTCGGTCGCCTGTCGGAGACGAAGGCGTCGCATCCGATGGCCGCGATCGCCGCCGGCCTGAGGGCCGCCTGAGGTCAGCGAATTTTGGGCGCGGCAATCGAACTGCGCAGCAGCACGTCGCTGCCGAGCATGATCCGGCGCGGCGGCACGTCGAGCCCTTTCAGCCGCTCGAGCAGCAGGCCCGCCGCCTGCCTCCCGACATCGACCATATCGCGGTCGATGACGGTAATCGGCGGATAGACCAACTCGCCGAGCAGCGCGTCGTCGGCGCCGACGAAGGAAATGTCGTCCGGGATCGACAGGCCGAGCAGGCGAACCGCCTTCAGCGCGCCATAGAAGATGTCGCTGCCGGCGGCGAGGATGGCGGTCGGCGGATTGGCGCCGGTCAGAAGGTCATGCGTCTCGGCCATGCCGCGCTCGGCGCTCTGCGTCCGCGCGCGGATCAGCCATTCGTCGATCGGCACGCCGGCCTTTTCCAGCGCGCGCTTGAAGCCGGCGACGCGGTCGCGGCCGGGACGGATATTGTGCGAAGCGGTGATCAGGCCGATACGCCTATGGCCGAGCTGCAGCAATTGCTCGACCACCGTCTCGATCGGCTGCATGTGCTCGCTATAGACGACGTCGGCCTCGACCGGGATCTCGCGATCGAGCACCACCACCGGAACGCCCATGCGGCCGATCTCCTCGATCGTCCCGGTTGCCGTCTCGTCCGACAGCGTCACGATCAGCCCGTCCATCTGGCGCTGGCGGGCGGCCTGCAGGAACTCGATCTCGCGCGCCGGCGAGCGGTTCGACGAAAAGGCGAACAGCATGTAGCCCTCAGGCGCCAGCACGGTCTCCGCACCCTGCGCGACGCGGGCGAACACCTGGTTGGTCATGTCAGGAATCAGGAAGCCGATCGTCATGGTCTGGTTGGTGCGCATGGCGCGCGCCGCGGCGTTCGGCTGGTAGCCGAGCTCGGCCATCGCCGCCAGCACGCGGGCCCGCGTCTCCGGCGCCACGCGCGGGCTTTCGCTCGCGACCCGCGACACGGTTCCAATCGAGACGCCGGCCGTCGCCGCCACTTCGTGAATGGTCGGCTGGCGTCGGCCACCCGGTAGTTTCCCTGACATAACGTTTACATCCCTACCCTGTCTTCTTGCGGATCAGGGGCATGGATCGGGCGACCCCATGCGCGTTTCCTCGTCCCGACAAGCTGCCATCGCCCCCAAGGACAAGCAAGGAATATCACACCGATTGATGTGAATTGATGGATATCGGATCCACGCCCCAGCGCCCGTGTTGACGTTCACACAATCCTGCCATTCTATGGGTCGACTCGCCTGCTCCGGGAGGATGACGCATGACTGCCCCAGGCCGATACGAGGCGTGAGGCGCGGTCAGGCTCGGCAGGCGGGGCCGCGAAAGGGAGAGAGACGATGGATCCATTCAAGCGCCGCCAACTCGGCCGCACCGACGTGATGCTGCCGCAGATCGGCTTCGGCGCCGCGCCGCTCGGCGAGCTGTTCACCAAGGTATCGGACGCCGATGCCGAGACGACGCTGAAATCGGCATGGGACGCGGGCGTCCGCTACTTCGACACCGCGCCCTGGTATGGCCGCGGGCAGAGCGAGCACCGCGTCGGCCGCTTCCTGTACAAGCAGGAGCGCGGCGAGCTGATCCTCTCGACCAAGGTCGGCCGTATCCTGCGCGCGCCGCTCCGGAAGCCGGACGAGTTCGATACCGGCTTCTGGTCCGGTGGCCTGCATTTCGATCACTATTTCGACTACAGCTATGATGGCGTCATGCGCGCCTATGAGGACAGCCTGCAGCGCCTCGGCATGAACCGGGTCGACACGCTGGTGATCCACGATCTCGACTGGTGGCATCGCGGCTCCGAAGCGATGGTGCAGGCCGGCTTCGCCCAGCTCGCCAATGGCGGTTTTCGGGCACTCGCCGATCTCAAGGCTGCCGGCCACATCGGCGCGATCGGCGCCGGCATCAATGAACTCGGCCTGATCCCGCGCTTCCTCGAACTGTTCGACATGGACTTCTTCCTGCTGGCGCTGCGTTACACGCTGGGCGAACAGGAGACGCTGACGGAAGAACTGCCGCTCTGCGTCGAGCGCGGCGTCGGCATCATCATCGGCGGCGTGTTCTCGTCCGGCCTCTACGCCACCGGTCCGGTGCCGGGCGCCAAGTACAATTATTTCGATCCGACGCCGGAGGTGCTGGAGAAGGCCCGCCGCATCGCCGAGGTCTGCCAGCGCCACAACGTGCCGCTACCGGCGGCGGCCCTGCAGTTCCCGCTGCACCATCCGGCCATCACCTCGGTCATTCCAGGCGCCTTCAAGCCGGAACAGGTGACGACCAATCTCGACCTGGTCCGCCTCGACATCCCGACCGATCTCTGGGCTGAACTGAAGCACGAAGGCCTGATCCGCGCCGACGCTCCGACGCCGTAGGGCGTCGCCTGACTCAGGCGGGCTCCCTCTCCCGTTCACGGGACAGGGCTGGGGTGAGGGTCTTCGCGAAGATCCGCCCCACCCCAACGAAGCCAGAAGAAGCAAGCCCCTCACCCTTCCCTCTCCCGCTCGCGGGAGAGGGAAAGCCGGAGCGTCGCCTCAGTAGGTCGCGCGGCCGCCGGAGAGATCGAAGGTGGCGCCGGTGGTGAAGGAGTTTTCCTCCGACGCCAGGAAGCAGATCATCGAGGCGGCTTCCGAAAGCTCCAGCATTCTCCCGCGTGGAATCTTCGCCAGGATATAGGCGATGTGTTCGGGCGACTGGCCCATTGCGCCGGCCGTCTTCGCAATCGCGGGCGTCACGGCATTGACCGAAATGTCCTTGCCCGCCAATTCCTTGCCGAGTGATTTCGTCAGCGCCAGCACCGCCGCCTTGGTGGCGGAATAGGCGACCGCATTGGGATTGCCCTCCTTGCCGGCGATCGAGCTTAGATTGACGATGCGGCCATAGTTCCGCTCGATCATGTGCGGCACCACCGACCGGCAGCAATGGAAGGTGCCGGTCAGGCCGACATGCACGACGTCGATGAAGGCCTCAGGCGGATATTCCCAGGTCGGCATGTTGGGGCCGACGATCGCGGCATTGTTGATCAGGATGTCGATCCGGCCCTGCGCCGCGATCGTCGCCCGCGTCGCGCTTTCGACCGAGGCGAGATCGCCGATGTCGACGACGCGGCCTTCCGCGACATCCGCGCCGAGTTCGGCGACGGTCTTTTCGAGCAGCGCGGCATCGCGGTCCCAGATCGAGACCTTGCCGCCGCCGGCGAGGATGCGCTCGGCGACCTCACGGCCGATGCCCTGGCCGCCGCCGGTGACGACGGCGACGCGATTGTCGAAATCATAACGGTTCATGATGGTCTCCGAAGGTCCGCGCACGGGGATCGGCAAGAAAATGCCCGCGACGGCTTGAGGCGCGTCGCGGGCACGAGGGATCGGCCGAAGGATCAGAAGTTGAAGTCGGCGATGTTGCTCTTGTCGAAGGTGGTCAGGTCGGCCTGCGTCTTGATCACGCTGTCCTTCTCGACGGTCACCTTGCCGAGGCCCGGCACTTCGAACACCGTGCCTGCCTCGTTCTTGATCGAGCCGTTCTTGACGCCGACGGCGAAGTTGGCGGCGAGCAGGCCCTGGTTGTAGGGGCTCCAGAGCTGGAACGCCTCGACCGTGCCGTTTTCGATGAAGCGGCGCATCTGGTTCGGCGTGCCGAGACCGACGACCTTGACCTTGTCGGCCTTCTTGGCCGTCTCGACGACCTGGGCGGCGGCCGCGACGCCGACCGTGGTGGGCGAGATGATGCCCTTCAGGTTCGGGTAGTTGGCGAGCAGCGCCTCGGTCTCGGTGGTCGACTTCTGCGGATCGTCATCGCCGTAAGCGATCGTGACCAGCTTCATCTTGGCGTATTTCGGATCCTTCTCGAGGGTTTCCTTCATCGCAGCGATCCAGACGTTCTGGTCCGGTGCGTCGGTGGTGGCCGAGAGAATGGCGATCTCGCCCTCATAGCCGATCTGCTTGCCGAGCAGTTCGACCTGCGACGGGCCGGTCTTGGTAAAATCGACCGGCAGGATGGCGGCGTCGCGGTGCGCCTCGTTGCCCGGCATGTCGGAATTGACCGACAGGATGATCGTGCCCTTGCCGCGGGCGCGGTCGAACACCTGGTTCAGCGCATCGGGGCTGTTGGGCGAGATCGCGACGACGTTGACGCCGCGCTGGATCTGCGCGGTGACGAACGGGATCTGCGAGGTGGCCTCGGCCGAGGCCGGGGCGACGGTGGTGAAGTCGCAGCCGAGCGTCTTGCAGCCGTCCTCGAAGCCCTTGATGATCGAATCGAAGTACGGATTGCCCGTGTTCTTCGGGATGTAGACGATCGAGACCGGGTCGGCGGCCTGGGCCGCGCCGGACAGAAGCGTCGCACCGAGCGCGACGGCGAGCATCAGGTTTCTTCTCAGCATCTTCAGTTCCTCCCTGTTAGTGCTGTGTCAACTTCCCGTTAGCGCTGGCTACGGGCATAGATCGCGTTGGTCGCGATGATCGAGACGATGAGCAGCAGGCCCATGACGGTGAGCTGCGCATTGATGGCGATGTTGGCGACGGTCATGCCGGTGGCGATGATGACCAGCAGCCAGGCGGCGAGGAACGTTCCGAGGATCGAGCCTCTGCCGCCGAAGATGTAGGTGCCGCCGAGCATGACGATCAGCACCATGGTCAGCTCGCCGCCGGTGGCGAGGTCGTAACGGACCGAGCCGAGGCGCGAGGCGACCATCAGGCCGGCGATCGAGCTCGTGAGCCCCGAGGCGATGAACAGGCCCATCTTGATCCGGCGGACGCGGATGCCGGCATGGATGGCGGCGATCTCGCTGGTGCCGATCTGGTAGATCTGGCGGCCATAGATGGTGATGCCGAGGAAGAGGCCGAGCAGGATCGAGGCGGCGATGAAGATCAGGACCGGCACCGGCACGATGCCGACCATGCGGTAATCGATGCCGACGAACCATGACGGGAAGCCGCTGATCGACTTGTCGCCGGCCAAGACCTGCGCCAACCCCCGATAGAGAATCAACGTGCCGATGGTGACGATGATCGAGGGCAGCCGCAGCACGGTGACGAAGAAGCCGTTGAAGAGGCCCATCACCAGGCCGGACAGCAGGCTGACGCCGATCGCGACCGGGATCGGCGCGCCCGCCTTGAAGGCGGTGCCGAACAGGCAGGCGGACAGCGCCATCTGGGCGGCCGGCGAAAGGTCGATCTCGCCGGAGATGATGACGATGGTCAGCACCAGCGCCACGATGGCGAACTCGATGTAATAGGTCGAGCTTTCCAGGATGAAGCCGAGATCGGCGAAGAAGGGCGACAGCCGGGTCGCCACGATGGCGGCGATGACGAGCAGCAGCAGCGTCACCACTTCCGGCCGGATCAGCCAGACCTGCCAGCGCGGCCGGGCCGCGGCCGCCTCGCGAACGATGACGCGCCCAGGGGCGGCGGAAGTCTTGTCGACGGAAGTCATGCGCCACCTCGGGCAAGCAGGCCGCGCAGCCCGCCCTGGCGGACGGTGCGGTCGATGACGAGGGCGATCAGGATGATGCCTCCATAGATGGCGTTCTGCCAGAAGCCGGAGACGCCGAGAATCGGCAGCGCCACCTGGGCGGAGCCGAGCAGCAGCACGCCGAGCACGGTGCCGAGCACCGATCCGACGCCGCCATTGATCGAGACGCCGCCGATGACCACCGCTGCGATGACGGTGAACTCGAAGCCGACGCCGGTGATGCCGGGATTCACATAGCCGAAGCGCGCCGCATAGATCAGGCCGGCGAGGCCGGCGAGCGCGCCCGAGAGCGTGAAGACGAGGATCGTCACCGGCATGACGCGGATGCCGCGCAGGGGGGCTGCCACCGGATTGGAGCCGATTGCGTAGATCTGGCGGCCGATCTGGCTGTAGGTCAGGAACAGCCAGGTGGCGAAGGCGACGCCGAAGGCGATGATGACGATCCACGGAATGTCGATCGGCGAGGTCTGCGCCATGCGGATCAGCGGCTCGGGAATGTCGTTCGGGTCGATCTGCTTCGAGCCGGACAGGATGAACAGCAGGCCGCGATAGAGGCTGAGCGTGCCGAGCGTGACGATGATCGACGGCAGGCGGAACACCGTCACGACGAGGCCGTTGACGAAACCGAGCGCCGCGCCCGACAACACGCCGACGGCAAAGCCGACGAACAGCGGCAGCTCCGGGCGATCGCGAAAAATCATGCCGGCGGCGATGGCGGAGAAGCCGAGGATCGAGCCGATCGAGAGATCGACGTGGCGGGCGACGAGAACCATCATCTGGCCCATCGCCGCGACTAGGATCAGCGGCACGGCGAGCAGGACGATGCGCAGCGTCTCGACCGAGAAGAAGCGCGGCTGGATCAGGCTGACGACAGCCACGAACAGCACGAGCATGACGAGGATGCCGGCCTCGCGGGCACGGAACAGGTGGGCAATTGCGTTCATGCCGCCGCTCCCGAAACCGTGTGGCGGCCGGAACGCGGCACGGCCGCGTGCATGATTGTCTCCTGGCTCGCCTCGGCGCGCGGGATATCGGCGGTCAGCTTGCCTTCGGACATGACGAGGATGCGATCGGACAAGGCGAGCAACTCGGGAAGTTCGGAGGAAATCAGCAGGATGGCGCGGCCGCCGGCGGCGAGCGCGCCGATCATGTCGTAGAACTCGGCCTTGACGCCGATGTCGATGCCGCGCGTCGGCTCGTCGAGAATGAGGATATCCGGCTCTGCCAGCAGCCAGCGGGCGAGGATCGCCTTCTGCTGGTTGCCGCCCGAAAGCTCGCCGATCGGCTGGCGCACGGAAGCAAGCCGGATCGAGAGCTTGTCGACCGACTGCTTCGCCAGCGCTTTCTCGACCGCGCGGCGGATGATGCCCCTGGGCGCGATCCGCTTCGGCACAGCGGCGGTGATGTTGGTCTCGACCGGCAGCGAGCGGAAGATGCCGGCGATGGCGCGGTCTTCCGAGACCAGCGCGATGCCGAGGCCGATCGCGTCGGTCGGCTCCTTGATCGAAACCGGCTTGCCGTCGATCTCGATGACGCCCGAGGTCGCCGGCGCCACGCCGAAGACCGCGCGCGCCACGTCGGTTCGGCCGGCGCCGACCAGTCCGCCAAGGCCGACGATCTCGCCCTTGCGGATGTCAAAGGAGATGTTCTCGAACCGACCCGGCAGCGTCAGGTTGCGCACCGAGAGCGCCACCTCGCCGACATGGCTGGTACCGCGATGCAGGTAATCCGCCACGGGGCGGCCGATCATGCGGCGGATGATGTCAGCATCGCTGAGGCTCGCCGTCGTCGCCGTCTCGATCTTGTCGCCATCGCGGAAGATGGTGACGCGGTCGCAGATGGCGCGCACCTCTTCGAGGCGATGCGAGATGAAGATGATCGTGCGGCCCTCTTCGCGCAGCCGGCGGACGATCGTGAACAGCGTCTCGACCTCCTTTGGCGTCAGCGCCGCAGTCGGCTCGTCCATGATGATCAGCCGGCTGTCGGAAGCGAGCGCGCGGGCGATCTCGACCATCTGCTGGTCCGCGATCGACAAGCCGCGCATCGGCACGGTGACGTCGATCGGCACGTTCAGGAGGCCCATCAGCCGGCGGGCTTCCTTCGCCAGCTCGGCCCAGCGGACGCGGCCGAGCGGCTTGGCCCCGACCTGGCCGATGACGAGGTTTTCCGCGACCGACAGATCCGGGAACGAGATCGGCTCCTGGTGGATCAGCGTGATGCCGAGGCGCTGGGCGCCGATCGGCGAGCCGATCTCGACCGGCTTGCCGCCGAGCTCGATCGTGCCGCGCGTCGGCCGGTGCACGCCGGCCAGGATCTTGGCGAAGGTCGACTTGCCGGCGCCGTTCTCGCCGAGCAGGGCATGCACTTCGCCCGGCATCAGGTCGAGATCGACGTTGCGCAGCACCTCGACGCCGCCGAAGGACTTGGAAATGCCGCGCGCGGAAACGAGCGGCGCAGCATTCGTCATCGAGCCGTCTCCAGGCGATAGAAGCGGACGGCATTGTCGCGCCAGAACTTCTGACGCTCGACGTCGGTAGCGGAAGCGAGCACATCGTCGAGGATGGCGACCCAGCGACGATACTCGATCGCCTGCACGGCGACCGGCCAGTCGCCGCCGAACATCACGCGGTCGAAGCCGAAGGCGTCGATGGCGACCTGGACGTAGCGCTTCAGCTCGTCCCCGGTCCAGTTGGCGTGGTCCGCCTCGGTGGCGACGCCGGAGATCTTGCAGCTGACATGCGGGAGCTTCGCCAGTTCGCGCATCTGGCTCGCCCACGGCTCCATCACCCCGTCCTTGATCGCCGGCTTGCCGATGTGATCGAGGATCATCGGCACTTCCGGGATCTCAGCCGCTAATTTCAGCACGTTCGCCATGTGCCGGTGATCGACGCAGATGTCGAAGGAGAGGCCGAAATCGGCGAGCGTGCGCACGCCCTCGATGAAATCCGGCCGCACGCAGAAATCGAGATCGGGCTCGAACTGGATGATGCGGCGGATGCCGCGCAGGATGTCGTGCCGCGCCAGACGCTCGACATCGGCCGCGGCGGCGCGGCCCTTCTCCAGCGGCGCCCAAGCCACCATGCCTTTTATACGCGGATCGATTTTGGCGAGACCGGCGACCCACTCGGCCTCCCGCTCGTACTGGGCGGTATCGACCTCGCACTGCAGGAACACCATGGCCTCGACATCGAGCCCTTCGGTCGCTGCCGCATAGCGGTCGAGCCCATAAGCCTGATCGAGCACGGGATTGCCGTCAAGCCAGGCATAGCGCAGCTTCTTCGGATCCCAGAGATGGAGATGCGTATCGACAATCGGACCGCGCGGCATCAGATGCCTCTCGCCCGAATGGCCACGACAATAGCTCCGCCGTCCTTGCGCACGCGCTTCCCCTCCCCGTCCAACGGCATTCCTCAATGCCGCAAAGGCGCCTCCACCCAGCGCCCTTTCCTCATGTAAACGTCAACATGCCATGCCGCGCACGTCAAGCGACATTCGTCATACACAACAGGGATTTCAAACTCCCCTGTTTGCGCGGATATCCAACAAACCGTTCATACGCCTCCGCTTCCGCCTAAAAATGCGCCTTGGCGAAAACGGAGCAGGACTTCGGCGATAAATGGAAACGTTGCTCATCGTGAATCGCAAGCCGCGCCGACAGCCGATACAGGCCCATCCCGGCGAACGAGCCGCTGGACAGGAACTGGGCATATAGTTGTATAATGCAACTATAATCACAACGGGGTTCCCGCGTGTCCACTGCCGTCCTGGTCGATGAAATCCGTTCCGCCTCGCGCCGCATCGTCCGCGAGCTCGGCTTCATGGATCCGACGCTCGCCGGAACCGCCTATTCGGCGTCCGCCGTGCATGCGTTGCTGGAAATCGAGCGCCGGGGTTCGATGACCGCCGCCCAGCTCGTGCAGGTGCTGCGGCTGGAAAAATCCAGCATCAGCCGGATGGTCGGCAAGCTCGTCGGCGCCGGCGAACTGATGGAGGCGGCCGGCGCCGGGGATGGCCGCATCAAGCCGCTGGTCCTGACCGCGAAGGGTACGCAAACCGTTGCCGGGATCCATGCCTTCGCCCGCGATCAGGTCATGGCCGCCCTCGGGCAGCTGAACCCGGCCGAGCATCAGGCCGTGGCGCAGGGGCTCTCCGCCTATGCACGCGGGCTGGCCGCCCGGCATCCGGACGTCGGGGAACCCGCCGATGCGCCCATCGAGATCGTCACCGGCTACCGGCCGGGATGGATCGGCCGCGTGGCCGAGATGCATGCCGCGCATTACTCGCGGCATTGGAGCTTCGGACAGTTCTTCGAAAGCACGGTCGCGGCGGGCGCCGCCGAATTCGCCGGCCGGCTCGGCAATCCGCGCAACCAGGCCTGGGCGGCGCTGCGCCATGGCCGCATCATCGGCTCGATCGCCATCGACGGCGAGGACCTCGGCGACAACCAGGCGCATCTGCGCTGGTTCATCCTCGACGAGGGCTGCCGTGGCGGCGGTGTCGGTCGCCGCCTGCTCGGCGAGGCCGTCGCCTTCTGCGACAAGGCCGGCTTTGCCGCCACGCAGCTCTGGACGCTGAAAGGCCTGGACGCGGCCCGCCGGCTCTACGAGGCGCATGGCTTCGAACTCGCGAAGGAAGAGCGCGGCACGCAATGGGGCGTCGAAGCCACCGAGCAGCAGTTTTCGCGGCGGAGGCCGAGTTCGGAGGCGTAGGGCTGACCGCCCCTCACCTCTCCCATGGGGAGAGGTCGGCTCGAAGAGCCGGGTGAGGGGTTGAGGCCTTTCCGGATGGGGCTGAACCCCTCACCCGCCGGCCTGCGGCCGTCGACCTCTCCCCATGGGAGAGGTGACAGCAGTCGTTCAGGGCAACGGCCCCCTCAGCGGCCCTTCATCAGCGCCATGAAATCGGCCTCGAAGCGGGCGCGGTCGACGGTCATGGCGACATTGGCGTTGTGGAACGGGATCGCGGTGCGGCGACGGTCGGCGACCGTCGAGCCGCGCGTCAGCTCGCCGTTCAGCTCGATGTCGACATACATGCGCTCCAGCCCGACCAGCGTCGGATCCTCGGCGACGGCGACCGCCAGCGGATCGTGCAGGCCGCAGCCCTGGATGCCCGGATACATCGTCTTGTAGGCGTCGACATAGAAGGACGTGATCTTCATCAGCGTCTGCGCCGCGTGATCGCCCTCTCGGCTGATCTCGTTCATCATCTCGGTCGAGAGCAGCGTCGTCATGGTGACGTCCATGCCGACCAGCGTCACATTCGCGCCGGCCTGCAGCACGATGTGCGCGGCTTCCGGGTCATTGGCGAAATTGGCGTCGACCATCGGCGCGATCGGGCCATGGATGCCCGGATGCAGCACCGTCGACCCCATGACGACGATCTGCTTCACCAGCTTGGCGATCTCGGGCGCCTTGGTGATGGCGAGCGCGACATTGGTGATCGGGCCGACCGGGCAGAGCGTGATCTCGCCGGGATTCTCCTTGATCATGCGGATCATCAGGTCGGCGGCGTGCTCGTCGGTCGCCTTGATCTTCGGCGCCGGCAGTTCGACATCGCCGAGCGCGTTGGAGCCGTGGATGTGATCGGCCATGCGCTTGTAGGGGCGGATCAGCGAGCGGCCGACGCCCTGCGCCACCGGGATCTCGGGACGGTCGAGCAGCTCCAGGATCTTCAGCGTGTTCTCGGTCGCGATCACCGTGTCGGTGTTGCCGAAGGTGGTGGTCAGCGCCTCGAGCCTGATGCCCGGGCGGCGGACCGCGTAGAAGATCGCCATGGCGTCGTCGACGCCGGTGTCGACATCGAGGATCATGCGGCAGGTTTCGGTCATGGCGAAGTTCCTTGAAAGCTTGGAAGGGGCACGCGAGGGATCAGGCGTGCGCGGTGATCGTCTCGGCGGCGCGGCGCTTCAGCCGCTTGCGGTGACTGAGCGCCAGCGCCAGCAGCGTCACGACATAGGGCACGACGTCGGTCAGCTGGTTGGGCAGGCCCTGGCTCTGCAGGCGAACGGAGAGCGCGTCGGCGACGCCGAACAGCACGCAGGCGAGCGCTGCCCAGAGCGGATGATTGCGGCCGAGCATGACGGCGACGACGGCGATCCAGCCACGGCCGGCGCTCATGTCCTCGGAGAAGATGCTGACCGTGCCGAGCGAGAGCTGGGCGCCGCCGAGGCCGGTCAAACCGCCGGCGAAGAGGACGGTAGCCACGCGGTAGCGCGTGACGTCGATGCCCATGGTGCCGGCGGCGCTCGCATCCTCGCCGACGCCGCGCAGGCGCAGGCCGAGCGGCGTGCGGAACATCATGATCGTCACGGCGGCGGTCAGGATCCAGGCGAGCCAGGTGATCGCCGTCTGGCGCGAGAAGATCCAGCCGATCCAGGGGATGGTGTTGATCGCGTCGATGCGGATCTTGGTCAGGCCGACGATGCCGGGATCGGAGAAGGTGCCGGATACGCCGAACATCTGCCGCAGAAGATAGGCGGTGAGGCCCGAGGCGAGCAGGTTCATGCCGATGCAGATGACGACGCTATCGCCTTTGAACACCGTCGCGCCATAAGCGAGGATCAGCGAGAACAGCACGGTGAAGACAATGGCGAACAGCACGCCGCCGAGCGCGCTGCCGGTGGCGTAGGAGCCGACGACGGCGGCAAACGCGCCGACCAGAAGCTGGCCCTCCATCGCCATGTTGAAGACGCCGACGCGGCCGCAGAGCGTGCCCGCGAGCGCCGCCAGCAGGATCGGCGTGATCGACTGGACCGCCGAATTGACCAGCGACGGGGTAATGAAGCTCATCAGGCTCATGACGACTTCCTGCCGACGCCGTGGCGGATCGCCAGGAACAGGATGATGACGGACTGCAGGATCATGGTCAGAACGCGCGGGATCGCCGTCTCGCGCTGCATGGCGAAGCCGCCCGTCTGCAGGCCCGCGAAAAACAGGCCAGCGCAGATCGCGCCGAGCGGCGCGCCACCGGCCAAGAGGGCTGCCATCAGGCCGGACCAGGTGTAGCCCGGCGTCAGCAGCGCGCCATCCTGGTAGCGATAGAGCGAGCCGAGCACGAGGATGGCGCCGACGAGGCCGGCGATGGCGCCGCTCGCAAACATCACGCGCACCTGCTGCGATGCGAGGCGGACGCCGCCATAGCCGGCGAACTTGGCATTCAGCCCGCGCATGCGCAGTTCGTAGCCGCCCACCGTGCGGCGGTCATAGAAGACGACGGCGATGGCGACGATCGCCATCAGGACCAGGCCGATATTGAGCGGGCCGGAGATGACGGGAAGCCGCGCCGCATCCGGGATCATCCGGGTCTGGGCGAGGCCGGTCGCCATGTCGCGCAGCGGGAAGCCGACGAGATAGGAGGCGATGCCGATCGCCGGATAGGAGAGCAGCAAGGTCGAGATCAGCATCGGAATGCCGAAGCGCGTCTCGCCCCAGGCGGCGAGCGAGGCGTAAAGGCCGGACGCGATCATGGCGCAGAGGATGCTGGCTGCGATCAGCAGCGGCCCGGGCAACGGCAGGTAGAGCGCGGCCAGCGCCGCCACGAGCCCGCCGATCACCAGTTGGCCGTCGCCGCCGAGATTGACCATGCCGCCGCGCAGCGGCAGCGCCGCCACCAGCGTCATGCCGACCAGCGGCACCGCCCAGTTCAGCGTGTTCGGCCAGTTCGACGGTGCCAGGGCACCGATGACGATCTCGCGATAGGCGGCGATTGGGTCGCCGCCCGAGGCCAGCACCAGCAGGCCGCCGATCAGAATGCCGATGCCGATCGCCAGCGGCACGGCCGGGATGCGGGGGAAGCGGATGTCCCGCAGGCTGCGCTCGCTCATGCGGCCTCCGATCCGTCGGTCGGCCTGGCTTCGCCGACGCGGCCGGCCATCAGCAAGCCGAGCGTTTCCTCGTCGGCCTGGTCCGCGGCAATTCGGCCAGGATGCGGCCGTCGAACATCACCAGCACGCGGTCGGAGAGCGCCAGGATCTCGGTCAGCTCGGCCGAGACCAGAAGCACGGCGCTGCCGCGATCGCGCTCGGCGACCAGCTGGCCATGAATGAACTCGATGGCGCCGACATCGACGCCGCGCGTCGGCTGCTCGGCGATCAGCAGGGGGGCTGCATGCGAAAGCTCGCGCGCGACCACCACCTTCTGCAGATTGCCGCCCGACAGCGTGCCGACGGCGAGCTGCTCCGAGCCGATCTTGACGCCGAAGCGCTCGATCAGCCTTTTCGCATGGGCGGTGACGGCGCCGGCGTCGAGCAGGCGGCCATTCGAAAGCGGCGGCTTCGCCTGAAAACCCATGGCGAGATTGTCGGCGGCGGAGGCGGCGAGCGCGGTGCCGGTCGTGGCGCGATCTTCCGGGATATAGGCGAGGCCGGCGTCGCGGTGGCGCTCGACATCGGCGCGGGTGACGTCGGCGCCGTTGATGGCGACGCTGCCGCCATCGGGGATGCGCAGGCCGGTCAGCGCCTCGATCAGCTCGGTCTGGCCATTGCCGGCGACGCCGGCGATGCCGACGATCTCGCCGGCGCGGATCGCGAGATCGACATGATCGACCACCGGCTTGCCGCCATCGGTGGCGACGGTCAGGCCGCGCGCCGCGAGCACGACGGCGCCCGGCGTGGCGGGACGCTTCTCGACCGTCAGGTTGACGGCGCGGCCGGTCATGGCGCGGATGATCTCGCGGGCCGAGGTTTCCGACGTCACCATGCGGTCGACCACCTTACCGTCGCGCAGCACAGTGACGCGGTCGGTGATCGCCATCACCTCGTGCAGCTTGTGGGTGACGAACAGGATGGTGCGGTCGTCAGCGGTCAGGTTGCGGATGATGTCGAACAGACCATCGCGCTCCTGCGGCGTCAGCACGGCGGTCGGCTCGTCGAGGATCAGCACGCGGGCGTCGCGATAAAGCGCCTTCAGGATCTCGACGCGCTGGCGCACGCCGACCGAGAGCTGGCCGACGACGGCGTTCGGATCGACCCGCAGGCGGTAGCGTTCGGCGAGGATCGCCACCCGCTTCGCCGCCTCGCGCCGGTCGATGAAGCCGAAGCGGGTCGGCTCCATGCCATAGACGACGTTTTCCCAGACGGTCAGCGAATTGAACAGCTTGAACGCCTGGTGGACCATGCCCATGCCGGCGCCGATCGCGTCCAGCGCCGAGCGGTAGTGCATCTCCGCGCCGCGCAGGAGGATCTGGCCGGAGTCGGGCGCCTGCATGCCGTAGAGGATCGACATCAGCGTCGACTTGCCGGCGCCGTTCTCGCCCATCACGGCGTGGACCTCTCCGCGCAGGACGGAGAGGTCGATATGATCATTGGCGACGAGAGGCCCGTAGCGCTTGACGATGCTTCTGGCTTCGAGCTCGATCGTCGACATACCGAAGTGTAACCGCCTTACTTGGCGAGCTGCATCGGATCGGCGACCTTCACCGTTCCGGCAACGACCTCGTCGCGCAGCGCCTTCACCTTGGCGACGACATCCGGCAGCTTGGCGATCAGGCAGCCCGAAGCGTCGAGGCCCGGCTCCAGGCTGGTCAGCGTCATGCCGCCTTCGGCGAGGCCGTAGGTGGCGAAGGCCGGCTGGTCGCCCTTGAACAGGCCGGCGACGCCCTTCTCGATGACCGTGTCGGTGCGCTTCTGGACGTTGTCCATGATCAGGCCGGGCGCCTGCGGGCACTGGTTGGTGTCGACGCCGAAGGCCGCCGCGCCCGGCAGGTCTTCCATAGCCTTGAAGATGCCGCCATTCGAGCCGGCGCCGGCCGCCATGACGCGATCGACATTGTCGGAGACCATGACGCTGGCGCGCTGCTGGCCGCGGGCAGGATCCGAGAACGGATTGTTGCCACCGATCCAGAGCGACGGGGCGATCTCGATCTCCGGCTTCACATGCTTGGCGCCCTCGTTGAAGGGGTCGGTGTAGCGATGGATGAAGGGGATATCGAGCGCGCCGATGGCGCCGACCTTGCCGGTCTCGCTGGTGAGCGCCGCCTCGGCGCCGGCGAGGAAGACCGCCTCATATTCGCGGAAGACCGAGCAGTGGATGTTGGCGACCGGCGTCTGCGGGCAGCTGTCGACGAGCAGGAACTTGGTGTCCGGATAGGCCTTCGCCACTTCCGGCAGCACGTCGTTGAACTCGAAGCCGACGGCGACGATCACCTTGGCGCCTTCCCTGGCGGCGGCGTCGAGGTTCTGGCGGATGGTGGTCGGGTCGGTGCTCTCATAAACCTTGGCGGTGGCGCCATTGGCCTCGGCGGCCTTCTCGGTGCCGGCCTTGGCGAGCTTCAGAAAGTCGTTGACGCCGACCGGATTGGGCGAGACGAAGACGACGAGCGGCTTCGCGTCCTGCGCGTTGGCCGCCGACACTGCCATCAGCGCAGCCGCGCCAGCCAAAAGACCCCGAAGCCTCATCTCGCATCTCCTCAATGTGGAATGGCGGGAAGATATCGACTCGTTCCAGACGCCACAACTGCGATTGACCACCCCGGGATCCTGCCTATTCTCCGCGCAGGTGATAGCCTAGCTGTCCCAGTGACTTGCCCCGTCCCAGCCCTGTGCATGGGCGGCCGCCCCTTGCCGACGATTGGATTGCCGATGTCGAAATACGTGACCCGCCGCCCCGACAAGGCGCTTCCGCTGCGCAAGAGCCGGGTGTTCCCCGTGCATGCCGGCAAGGGCTTCATCGTCACCGGCGGCTCGGGCGGCATCGGCCGCGCCATCGCCGAGCTGCTGATCGCGCAGGAAGCGCGCGTCGTCATCGCCGACCTCCGCCAGGACAATGTCGACACAACCGTCGAGGCGTTGGGCGGGGCGGCCGGCGGCTGCTTCGGCATCGCGATGGACGTCGCCTCCGAAGCCTCGGTCGCGGACGGCGTCGCCAAGGCGATCGACCTGCTCGGACGCGTCGACGGCCTCGTCAACTGCGCAGCGATCGTGCTGCATTCAGACCCGCTCGCCATCTCGCGCTCAGACTGGCAGAGGCAGTTCGAGATCAACCTGTTCGGCGCCTATGACATTTCGCGGCTCGTCGCGGCCCACATGATCGAGCACGACATCCAGGGCGCGATCGTCTCGATCGCCTCGGAGGCGGGCAAGAAGGGCCATGTCGAATCGCTCGCCTACAGCGCCTCGAAGGCCGGCGTCATCTCGATGACCCGCATGCTGTCGGAAGCGCTCGCGCCCTATGACATCAACGTCAACTGCGTCTGCCCCGGCGGCGTGGCGACGCCGATGCTGAAGGAAGTCTCGGAAGCCTATTCGGAATTCACCGCCGAGCCGGCGCCGGCGATCTTCGACAAGATGCTGTCGGCGCAGCTGGTGCGCCATCTGCAGCCGGTCGAGGTGGCGCGCGTCACCTCGTTCCTGCTGGGCGACGACGCCATTCTCGTGCGCGGCCAGGCCGTCAACGCCGACGCCGGCGAGACGCCCTACTGAGGCGGGTTCGAAACAAGGCCGGTTCGCCACCTCGCCGCCATCCCAGCTGAGGCGACGCAAGCAAGCCCCTCACCCAACCCTCTCCCGCAAGCGGGCGAGGGCTTTTGGGCTGCGATCTTCATCAGCTGCGCGGCATGACGGGCAGGCGCAAGCGAGCCCCCTCTCCCGCGTACGGGAGAGGGCTGGGGTGAGGGCCTTTTCCACGCGAACCCCTCAGGGCCTAGCCGGCCCCGTCGCGCAGGACGGCGCCTCGTCCGCCCTGCCGCGCCCGAAGACAAGATAGCTCGCGAGCGCCAGCAGCCAGACGGCGATGCCGCCATAGAGCAGGATCCAGCCGAAGCCGTCGGTCAGCGCCTGATGCACGACCGCTGCGGACACGCCGCTTTCGGGCGGGATCGCCGTTCCCGCCGCGACCTCCTGCGCCAACCGGCGAAGCGCCGCCGGATCAATGCCCGCCGGCAACGCCGCCTTGAGCGAGGCGCGGACGCCCTCGACCAGCAAAAAGCCCATCAGCGCGATGTTGATGGCGAGCGAGATCATCCGCGCGCTCATGTCGATGCCCGAGGCCATGCCGGCCCGGTTGGCGGCGACCGATCCGGTCGTCGTGTTGGTGACGGGCGTGTTGGTGAAGCCGAGGCCGATGCCGGCCAGCACGCAGCCGGGCAGCATGGTGAGCCAGCTCGCCGCCTCGGCGCCGCTACCCCACTTCATCGCCAGGAAGCCGGCGCCGATCAGGAAGAGGCCGGCGGGGATGACGAGGCCGGCGCGATAGCGCAACGACAGCTGTTCGGCCAAGGGCGGCACGACGAGGGTCGGCAGCGTGTAGGCGAGCAGCGCCGTGCCGGCGGCGACGCTGTCATAGCCGAGGCCGGCCTGGAACCAGATCGGCAGGTAGATCATGAACGGCCAGAAGCTGACATTCATCGCAGCCGAGCCGATCACCGCGCCGGAGAACGGGCGGATGCGGAACACCGAGAAATCGAACATCGGCCGCGGGCTGCGCCTCTCGGCGACGAGAAAGCCGAGGAAGCTCGCGATCGCCACGGCGAGGATCGCCAGCGCCGACGGGCTGGCAAAGCCGAGATCGGGGCCCTGCGTGATGAAGAAGGCGAGCGCGAACACGGCGACCGACAGCGTCAGGATGCCCGCGAGATCGAGATGCGTCGCCTCGGGATCGCGCGATTCCTCGACACCGGCAAGCGCCAGCCCGAGCGTGACGAGGCCGAGCGCGACATGGACGAGGAACACCCATTCCCAGCTCCAGACCGCGACGATGGCGCCGCCGACGATCGGCCCGAAGCCGAGGCCGATGCCGAAGACGATGCCCCACCAGCCGAACGCCATGCCGCGCGCCCGGCCGTCGCGAAACTGGTGCGACAGCACCGCCACCTGGCAGATCAGCATGACGCCGCCGCTCAAGCCCTGGACGAAGCGGGCGACGATCAGCACCGAGACGCTTGTCGTCAGGCCGCAGATCAGCGAGGCGAGGCTGAAGGCGGCGATGCCGATCAGGAAGATGCGCTTGCGGCCATAGCGGTCGGCGAGCGTGCCCGTCGCCATCAGCACCGTCGTCACCGCGATGGTGTAGGCGTTCATGATCCACTGCAGCTCGATGAAATCGGCATGCATCACCTGCTCCAGCGTCGGCAGGATCGCCGGCACGCTTGAGATCTCCAGCCCGAACATCAGCGAGGACAGGCAGACGGCGGCGAGCGCGACGAGGCTGCGCCGCGACGGGGACGGATCTTGGATCATGGTTCCGGCTTTCGACAGGGCGCAACGGCTGCGGCGGGAGGGCCGGGTCGCGACGCGGGGATTCGGGCCGGACCTTAGCGGGCGCTTGACGATTACAGAACCGGATGGATAACTATTTCAGAGACAACAAAGCCGGATGCCTGCCATGACCATCCTCGATGTCGAGTCGGTTCAGGCCTTCGTCGCCATCGCCGACTTCCAGAGTTTTACCCGCGCAGCGGAGGCGCTGGGGACGACGCAGGGGGCGATCAGCGTCAAGCTGAAGCGGCTCGAGGACCGGATCGGCCAGCGCCTGATCGAGCGGACGCCGCGCTCGGTGCGCCTTTCCGCCCAGGGCGCGCTGTTTCTCGACGGCGCCCGTGACTTCCTGGCCGCGCATGAGCGCGCCGTCGCCGGCCTCACCGATTGCCGCCGCCGCTTCACGCTCGGCATCGCCGCGCATGTCGCCGGCCCGGAAGTGCCGACGCTGCTGGCGCGGCTCAACGCGCATGATCCCGGCCTGACCATCGAGGTCAGGCTCGACAATTCGCGCACCCTGCTCGACGCCTTCGACCGCGGCGAGCTCGACGCCGCCATCATCCGCCGCGAGGACGACCGCCGCGACGGCGAGGTGCTCGGGCCGGAGCATTTCGGCTGGTTCGCCGTGCCGCAGTTCGAACACCGGCAGGGCGAGCCGGTGCGGCTCGCGGCGCTGGCCCCCTCCTGCGGCGTGCGCGACATCGCCACCCGCGCCCTCGACGCCCGGAGTATTCCTTGGACCGAGGTGTTTCTCGGCGGCAGTTCATCGATGGTGACGGCTGCGGTTTCGGCCGGGCTCGCCATCGGCGCGTTCTCCTGCCGGCTGGCGCCGGCCGGGACCGTCGAGATCGGCCAGCGTTTCGGCCTGCCGGATCTGCCACCTTCCGAAATCGTACTGCATTCGACGCTGACCGACGCCAAGTCGCGCGGGGCGCTGCGCACGCTCGCCGCCGCGTTCCGCGAGCATCGCGTCACGGCGGGCTGAGCCCGACCACCGGGAAATATTCTTCCCGATGCACGCTGGCGCGCTATCGCCCGATGCGGTCGCCGATGGCGCACGCGCGTGCGCTCGATCTGAAAACACGAATCAACACAGCAGCTTGACCATAACTCACCGGCAGTTATGCACGCTCATCCCACCCTGCCCCGAAGGCGTAGCCGCGCATCGCGAGCCCTCTTGTCGGCATAAAATCGATGTGATTTAATTCGTCTTGGCCGCCCGCATGAGAAGCGGACCGAGAGAAAAGAGACGGCGCGAACAGCCGTCCGTTCGAGGAAACACCCACGGGAGATTTCAAGATGCGCCTGCGCCTTTGCACCGCGTTGCTGGCATCCGCCGCCGCGTTCGTCGCCGTCTCTGCCCATGCCGACAATCTCGTCACCAAGGACCGCGTCGGCCCCGCCGATGCGCCCAAGTCCTTCACGCTGCGCCTGACCAATGACGGCCCGACCAGCACCGATCCGGTCTGGGCCGAGGGCTACCAGAAGCTGTTCGGCGACTTCATCCAGCGCCACCCGGGCTGGCGCATCGACCTCGAGCGCATGTCCGACAATATCGGCCAGGAACAGGCCCGCATGCTCGAGCAGGCGAAGTCCGGCAACGGCCCCGACTGCGCCGCCGTCGACAGCTTCGTTCTCGCCCTGTTCAAGGGCGCCAACGTGCTGAAGCCGCTCGACGAATACTTCACCAAGGAAGAAGTCGCCGACCTGTTCCCGTTCATCCGCGAAGGCATCACCGGCCCGGACGGCAAGATCTACGCCTGGTGGTGGAACACCGACCTGCGCGTGCTCTACCGGAACAAGGAGATCGTTCCCGACGCGCCGAAGGACTGGGCCGAGCTCAAGGCCGCCGCCATCGCCTCGAAGGAAAAGGGCGGCGAAGGCGTGCTGTTCAATGGCGGCCGCTGGGAAGGCACCACCTTCGACTGGCTCGCCAATTTCTGGGCCCAGGGCGGCAAGCTCGTCGACGACAAGGGCAAGCCGATCTTCGCCGAGGGCGAGAACCGCGAGAAGTTCCTGAAGGCCGTCAACTACTTCAAGGACCTGGTCGATTCCGGCGCGGCGCCGAAGCGTGTCGCCACCATCGTCAACTATGACGAGTTCAACGCGGCGGCTGCGGCCGGCACGGCGGCGCTCTTCATCGGCGGCAACTGGCAGTACGGTCAGCTCAAGAACACGCTGGAGCCGGAAGAGTTCGCCAAGTGGACCTTCTCGGAGATCCCCGGCCCGACCGCCGACCAGCGCTCGACCGGCACCGGCGGCTGGACCTTCGGCGCCTTCTCCAACGATCCGGAAAAGGTCGCCATGTGCGCGGCCGTGATCAAGGAGATCTATGCGGGCCCCGGCAACGCGCTGCAGCAGCAGCTGCCGACCGCCGCCGCCCTTTACGGCAAGTACGACGTCTTCAAGACCGAGGCGAACGAGACCTTCGCCAAGGCGCTCGTCAACGGACAGGCCCGTCCGGGCGTGCCGATCTACCCGGAGATCTCGAACCAGATCCAGATCATGATGGGTGACGTCCTCTCCGGCACCAAGACGCCGGAAGCGGCTCTCGACGCCGCCAATACCGCAGTCCAGGCCGCCTACGCCCGCCTCTGACCGGTACTTGGCAACGGGCCCTGCCCCTCCCTCAGGGCAGGGCCCTTTCCCCCCGCGTTCTCGGGGGAGTTCAGGGAGCAACCACATGCCGACGACAACGGCGGGCGCCTTGGGCGCCGCGCAACGCCCCATGGCCGGCCCCGGCCTCTGGCGCCGCCTCGAAGCCAACCCCTTCACCTGGCTCGTGCCCGTCGCGGTGATGCTGGGCGTCTTCTACCTCTACCCGATCCTCGACGTGTTCCGCCTGGCGCTCACCAATGCCAGCCTCGTCGGCGGCGACGAGCGCTACACGCTGACGACGCTCGCCGCGATGCTCGGGAACCCGTCGCTCTTCGACATTCTCAAGACCACCTTCGTCTTCACCTTCGCCAGCGTCATCGGCCAGCAGGTGCTCGGCCTCGCCATCGCGCTCATCGTCATGCGCGGCGAGCGCCGCAAGCTCAGGGGCATGGTGGCGCTCCGGACCATCGTGCTGATCGCCTGGGTCATCCCCGGCATCGCCAACGGCCTGATCTGGCAGATGCTGTTCAGCGAGGCGCCGTTCGGCGCCATCAACAGCGTGCTGCGGATGATGCACATCTCGCCGGTCGCCTGGCTCTCGGATCCGAACATCGCCATGCTGTCGGCCGTCATCTCGAATGTCTGGCGCGGCACCGCCTTCTCGATGATCGTGTTCTACGCGGCGCTGAAGGCGATCGATCCGACGCTCTACGAGGCCGCCAGCGTCGACGGCGCCAGCAGCAGCCAGAAGCTGCGCTTCATCACGCTGCCGCAGCTGCGCGCCGCCATCCTGGTCAATTCGATCCTCGTGACGATCCAGACCCTCAACACCTTCGACGCGATCATCTCGCTTACCGGCGGCGGCCCCGGCCGCGCCACCGAGGTGCTGTCGCTGTTCACCTTCAACACGGTGTTCCGCAACTACGACCTCGCCGGCGGCAGCGTGCTGTCCGTGCTGATGCTGGTGATCAGCCTTGTCCTGGCGCTCGTCTACGCGTCGTTCCTGCCACGCCGGGAGGCCTCCGAATGACCGCCGAAGCTCGCGAGAAATGGGGCGACGCCCTGACCTATCTGTCGGCGATCCTGATCGCCGCCTTCTTCCTGACGCCGCTCGCCTGGCTGCTGTCGCTGTCGCTCCGGACGCGGCAGGAAGTCTTCCTCGGCGCCAGCCGCTTCATCCCGAAGCGGCCGACGCTCGACAATTTCGCCCAGATCCTCTCCGACCCGACCTTCCTGCTCTATCTCTGGAACGGGCTGAAGCTGTCGGCGCTGGGCGGGCTCGGCTGCCTGCTGGTTGCGGCGCCGGCGGCCTATGCGTTCTCGCGCTTCTGGTTTTCCGGCAAGTCGGCGCTGATGATGGTCATCCTCGCCTTCCAGATGATCTCGCCGCTGGTGATCCTCGTGCCGCTCTACCGCTACATGAGCGCGCTCGGCCTCATCAACAGCCACTTCGGCGTCACCATGGTCTACATCGCCGTCAGCGTGCCGATGTGCACCTGGCTGGTGAAGAGCGCGATCGACAACATCCCGAAATCGCTCGAGGAAGCCGCGGCAATAGATGGCTGCAGCCGCTTCGGCACCTTCTGGCGCATCACGCTGCCGCTCGCCGCCCCCGGCCTCGCCTCCGCCTTCATCCTGATCGTGATCCTGAACTGGTCGCAGTTCCTGATCCCGTTCCTGCTTCTGAACAAGGACGCGCAGCTGCCGATCTCGGTCGCGATCTTCAACTTCTCCGGCACCTCCAACGCCTCGACCACCCAGGTGCTCGCCGCCGCGTGTCTCGTCGCCGTCGTGCCGGCGATCGTCGCCTTCCTCCTTCTGCAGCGCATGATCGTCGGCGCGCTCACCGCCGGCGCCGTCAAAGGCTGACCCCGATCCGACCGATTTCCCCCATATCCCTATCTGAGACGGAGAATTCCCCATGTCCCTGACCCTCCAGCAGCGGCTCGCCCGCATCGACGTGCGCGTCGAGGAACTGGGGTTCTGGCGCGAGCGCGAGACTGTGGCGGTCGATGGCTGGCAGTTCAACGGCGCGCCGATCGCGATGGGCGGCTTCTGGCCCAAGAAGGACGGCACCGTCACCTTCGACGCCGCCGCCGCGATACCCGACCACTGGTCGCTCGAGGATACGCGCCTGCTGATCGATGTCGGCGGCGAGAGCCTGATCACGCTGACGCCCGAGGGTGACGGCGCCGAAAAGCGCTTCGGCCTCGACCCGTTCCACCAGGAATTCCCCGTCCCCGGCCGCCGCTTCAGGATCCATGTCGACGCCGTCGCCCGCCTGCCCTTCGGCGAGCCGGTGCGCGAGCCGCGCCTGACGCGGGCGCATCTCGCCTGGATCGACCAGCCGGTGCACGAGCTCGCCTTGCTGCTGCGCCAGGTGTCGGAGGCCTCGCACTCCCTCGGCGACCATGAGGTGGTGCCGCACCTGATCACCGCCGCCGAGCAGACCTTCGCGGCGCTCGACTGGCCGTCGGCGACGCAGGACTATGTCGCCCGCACGGCGCCGCAGCACGGCCAGCAGAAGATCTGGCAGCTGCCGCCGCTCAAGGCCAATCCGGAAGGCCTGCGCCAGGATCACCGCGCCAGCGTCCAGCGCGCGCTGAACGACCTGCGCGACAGGCTGAAGGGCCTGAAGGCGCGCTATCCGCAGCAGGGCAATCTCGGCATCACCGGCCATGCCCATATCGATCTCGCCTGGCTCTGGCCCTATGACGAGACCCGCCGCAAGGCGCGCCGCACCTTCAACACGGCGCTGCGCCTGATGGAGCGCTTCCCCGACTTCGTCTTCAACCAGTCGACCGCCGCCTATTACGCGCAGATCGAGGAAGACGACCCCGCCCTCTTCAAGGAGATCCAGGCCGCGGTGAAGAGCGGCCAGTGGGAAACCATCGGCGGCATGTGGGTCGAGCCCGACACCAACATGCCGACCGGTGAGAGCTTCGTGCGCCAGATCCTCTACGGCCAGCGCTATTTCGAGGAGAAGTTCGGCGTCCGCCACCGCGTCTGCTGGCTGCCGGACTGCTTCGGCTTCTCGCCGGCGCTGCCGCAGCTGCTGCAGCAGGGCGGCATGGACTCCTTCTTCACCATCAAGGTGAACTGGTCGGAGACCAACAAATTCCCGCATGACCTGTTCCAATGGGAAGGCCTCGACGGCAGCCGCGTGCTCGCCCACACCTTCGACAACCCGGTGCGCGGCTATAACGGCTCGACCGAGCCGGAGGCGATCCTCGGCACCTGGGGCAATTTCCGCGGCAAGGCCATCCATGACGAGAGCCTGCTCGCGGTCGGCTATGGCGATGGCGGCGGCGGCGTGACGCCGGAGATGCTGGAGCGGCAGGCCCAGCTCGCCGACTTCCCGGCCGTGCCCTCGCTGAAGCCGGTCCGCGTCGAGGACGTGTTCGCCCGCATGCACGCGGTCCCCGCTTCCGAAGTGCCGGTCTGGCAGGGCGAGATCTACCTCGAGCTGCACCGCGCCACGCTGACGACGCAGAGCCACACCAAGCGCCTGCACCGCCATGCAGAGCGCGCGCTGATCACCGCCGAGACGGTGGCCTCGCTCGCCAACCTGCTGGGCGGCGCCCGGCCGGAAAGCCTGGAAAACGCCTGGCGCAAGGTGCTCAAGAACGAGTTCCACGACATCCTGCCCGGCTCCGGCATCCGCGAGATCTACGAGGATGCCGAGCGCGAACTCGGCGAGGCGCTCGCGACCGGCCTTGCCGCTCAGAAGGATGGCCTCGCCGCGCTGGTCGGCCGGCTGCCGAAGGGCGACGCCCGGAACGCGCTCGTCGTCGTCAATCCCGACCTGCATGGCCGCCCGGTCCGCGTCGAGGTCGACGGCAAGCCGATCGCGCTCGACGCGACCGTGCCGGCGCTGGGCATCAGCGTCATCGGCGACGAGAACCTGGCGCCGACCGCCGGCCTCAGCGTCTCGAAGCAGAAGCTGGAAAACAGCCTGATCCGCGTCACGCTCAACCCGGACGGCACGCTCGCCAGCCTCTATGACAAGCGCAACGGGCGCGAGGCGCTGGCGGGACGCGGCAACCAGCTCTGGGTCTATCCGATGGACAAGCCCCGCAACTGGGATGCCTGGGACCTCGAGGACGATTACGCCGCCCACGGCCTGGAACTGACCTCCTTCGAGAGCTTCGAGGTGGTCGAGGACACGCCGCACCGCGCCGCGATCCGGATTGTGCGGAAGTTCCGCGACTCGACGATCACCCAGACGCTGCAGCTCTGGGCCAACGCGCCGCGCCTCGACATCAAGACCGATCTCGACTGGCACGACCGCCGCGTCCTGCTGCGCACCCAGACCCCGGTCGACGTGCGTTCCGACTTCGCCACCTTCGAATGCGCCTTCGGCGTCGTCCGCCGCTCCACCCACAACAACACGTCGTGGGACGAGGCCCGCTTCGAGGTGCCGGCGCATCGCTTCGCGGACCTGTCGGAGCCGGGGTTCGGCGTGGCGCTGCTCAACAACGGCAAGTATGGCCACAGCATCAAGGGCAACCTGCTCGGCCTCAGCCTGCTGCGCGCGCCGATCTACCCCGATCCGCTGGCGGACGAAGGCGAGCAGAGCTTCGTCTATTCGCTGATGCCGCATGCCGGATCCTGGAACGAGGGCGGCGTGCGCGAGGAAGCGCTCGACCTGAACCAGCCGCTGCTGGCGACCCGCGCGTCGAACGTCGCGACCGGCACGCAGGCGCCGATCGCCGTCTCCGGCATCGCCGCCGGCCTCGGCGGCCTCAAGGCGAGCGAAGACGGCAACGCGCTGGTGCTGCGCGTCTACGAGCCGGCCGGCGGTCGCGGCCGCTTCGAGATCGTGCCGAAGGACGGCTGGCTGCTCTCCGGCCCGGTCAACATCCTCGAAGAGGCCGTCGATCGCGCCGCCGGACCGGACCTGAAGCCGTTCGAGGTCCGCAGCTGGCTTCTCAAGCAGAGGTAGGCCACGGCCATCCTTGACAAGCAAGCCTCCCTTGCTCTCTATCCGCCGGCGGACGATCAACCATGATCTCCCCCGGCGGCTCCGACATCCTGATGAAATCCCTGAAGACTCCGGGCGATCTCGCCGGCTCCAACTCCGGCCTGGCGGCAAGCCATAACCAGGCCGTCATCTTGCGGACCATCCGCTGGCAGGCGCCGATCTCGCGCACCGAGCTCGCCGCCCGCACCGGCCTCTCCAAGCAGGCGGTCGCCCGCATCACCGAGAAGCTGATCGACGACGGCCTGGTGGTCGAGGCGCGGCGGCGCTACGGCATGCGCGGCCAGCCGGCGATCGAGCTCGAGATCAACCCGGAAGGCTGCTTCGCCGTCGGCGTCGGCCTCGGCCGCGACCACCTGACGATCGTCGCCGTCGACGCCGTCGGCACGGTGCGCGACCGCATCCATCGCGAAACCCGCTACATGCTGCCGGACGAGTTCTTCGCCGAGATGAAGGAGGCGCTGAAGACGTTTCGCCGCCGCCACGCCATCGATGAAACGCGGCTTGCCGGCATCGGCGTCGCCTTCCCCGACTGGCTCGGCGAAATCCCCTTCATCGGCATGCCGGAGGCCTACCGGAGCTGGCGCAGCGTCGACGTGCGCGATCGCTTCGCCCGCATCACAGATCATCCGATCCTGATCGACAACGACGCCACGGCGGCGGCGATCGGCGAGCTGACCTATGGCCTCGGCGTCGAGATCCGCAGCTTCTTCTACATCTTCTTCGGCTCCGGCCTCGGCGGCGGCCTCGTGCTCGATGGCGCCTGCTATCACGGCACCACCGGCATCAGCGGCGAGATCGGCTGGCTGCCCGTGGCGCTGCCGGACGCGCCGGCCGGCCAGCGCGTGCAGCCGCTTGGCCAGGTGGTGTCGCTGTTCATCCTCTATGATTACCTCGCCAGCCACGGCATCGCCGTCGAGCGGCCGCAGGACCTGCTGACGCTGGACGCGCGCGGCAAGCGCCTCCTGACCGCCTGGCTCAGGATGGCGGCCGGACACATCGCCGAAGCCGCGATCGACATCGGCCTCCTGATCAATCCCGACGCCGTGCTGATCGGCGGCCGCATTCCGGTGACGATCATCGACGAGCTGCTCGGCTATGTCCGCGAGGCGCTGTCGCGCGACCTCCGGCCGACACCGCGCATCCACCGCGCCGCCGGATCGGAGGATGCGGCGGCGCTCGGCGCCGCGACCATGCCGCTGTCACATGCGCTGCGGCTCGAATCCGCCGATCCCGCGCAATTGACCCGCTCGCCGCTGCGCAGCGACGATACGAGGCCCGACCGCCCCTATCTGCGCAGCATCGTCCCGGCCGAGCCCGAACGCCCCTAGGGCCGGAACGGCCGGCGCGGATCCGGCAGCAGGAATTCCAGGAACGGCATGGCGGCGATGCCGGTCAGCACCGCCATCTCGTCCAGCGAGCCGCGCGCCAGTTCCGGCAGCCAGTAGGGCTGGGTCGGCTCGATCATCCGTTCCTGCCGTCGCGCGCCGAGCCGGCGCACCAGCGCGTCGATCCAGGCCGGCGGCAACCGCCCGCCGATGAAGATGACGCGCGGCGCGATGAAAGCCGAGATCGCGATGATCGAATCCATCAAATGGTCGCTCGCGTCCTCGATCCAGCGCGCGACTGCGGGGTGGTCGGGGCCCTCCCCCTCCAGCCCGCGCAAAGCCGCCGTCGAGGCCGCCTCGTCGAGCACCCGTCCGTCCTCGCCGGTTCGCATCGCGCCGACCCGCCCGGCCTTCTGGTCGACGCCATTGAAGACCGAGCCGCCGATGATCATGCCGGCCCGCGCCGAACGGCCGAGCAGGACGTAGACGAAGCTGTCGGACGCCGCCGCCGCGCCGAACTGGCGCTCGCCGAGCGCCGCCGCGATCGTGTCCGCCTCGACGATGACGGGCAGCGGCGCCAGCGCCGTCCGCACCGCCTCGGCACAATCAAGCGCCGTCAGCCCGACGCCCATCACCCGCGCGGTCGTCCGCTCGGCAAGGCGCTCCAGCGCGGCCGATGCGAGCTCGACGATCACCCGAGCCGTCTCGGCAGAGTCGCCCTCCGCCACCGGCCGCTCGTCACGCAGCACGACATGGCCGGCGAGATCGATCACGACGAGGCGCGCGATCTCTTCAGCGACATCGATGCCGAGCGCCACCGCCCCCTCGGCGACCAGACCGAAGCGATTGGCGCGCGCGCCTTCCTCGGGATCCTCGCGGACCAGGCCGTCGGCGACGAGCCGGCGAACGATGTTGGTGATGCCGGGAACGGTCAGCCCCGTCAGGCTGGCGAGCTCGAGCCGGCTCATCGGCCCGTTCCGGCGCAGCGCCTCCAGCGTCACGCGCAGATTGTGGTCGGCGGCGTGCACCAGATTCTGCCCGGCCGGCTGGTGGCCCGCCCGTTCGGCGGCAGGCGCGAGGCGGGTTCTAAGCGGCGTGGTGGGGGTACGATCCATCGGCATGATCCGTTTTCGCACGAAGCGCGCCGGATTCCACCCGGCTTTTCCGGTTTCAGCCCAGTCGGCCGTGATGACGCAGCACAAGGCCGACGGCGCCGAGGCAGGCATCGTTGTCGGTGAAGACGCCGGTGACGAAGCGTGTCCGCGCTTCCGGCGCGACGCCGGCCCGCTTCACCAGCGTGTGGCGCTCATAGCTCTCCGACAACGGCCCGAGCAGCATCTCGCCCGCGCGCGACAACTGACCGCCGAGCACGACCAGCCCGGGATTGAGCGCGGTGCCGATGATCGCAAGCCCCTTGCCCGCCGCCTCCCCCATCGCGACGATCTTGCGCCGGCTGTCCTCGTCGCCTTCCCGCGCCAGCGCCACCAGCCCGTCGATACCGACCGGCCTCCCCAGCCGCCGCTCGGCCAAAGTCACGGCATCGCGGGCGCTGGCATAGAGCTCCAGACAACCGCGATTGCCGCACCGGCAGAGCGGACCCGAGGGATCGATGATCATGTGGCCAAATTCGCCGGCGCCGCCCGCAATTCCCGTGATGACGCGGCCGCGATTGACGATGGCGCCGCCGACGCCGAGATCGATCTTGAAGAAGACGAAGTCCTCGGCGCCGATCGCCGCGCCCCACATCATCTCGGCGATCGCGGCGCAATTGCTCTCGTTGTCGGCGAAGATCGGGCTCTTCAGGACGGGGCCGAAGGCGGCGCGTATGTCGGTGCCGGCCCAGGTCGGCACGCCGCTCGCGCGCAGCACCTTGCCGTCGATCGGATTGATCGGGCCGGCGACTGCGACGCCGACGCCGAGCCTCCCCTCCGGCGCGAGCCCGTGCTCCTCATAGGCCTCGTCGACCAGCCGCCGCGTCACCGCCGCCGCCTCCGACGGCGAATAGTCCGGCTCGATCTGGATCTTGCGGTCGGAGATCACCCGGTGCGAGACGTCGGCGACGATCAGCTGGATCGCCTCCAGCCCGAACAGCACGCCGACGCAGGTGCCGACCTTCGGATTGAGCGTCAGCGCCGTCGCCGGCCGCCCGACACCGGCACCGCGGACCGTCTCGCCATGGTCGCTCTCGATGACGATGTCGGAGCGGCGCAGCCCCGCGAGCGTCATCGACACGGTCGATTTGGCGAGGCCGGTCAGCCGCGCGATCTCGGTCGCGCTCAACGTGCCGCGCTCGCTCAGGAGGCGGACGATCCGCGCCGAAGGCGTGCCATCCGCAGGGTCATCCAGAAGAGATTTTAGTCTATCTTCAATCATTCTCGGATTTTGCCGGCGCGTTGACAGCCTAATAAGTTCAACCTAGAACAAATAGGGCGTCAGATCACGGGGAGACGGACTGAAAGCCACAAAAACAAGTACCTGCGCAAACCGGTCGTAAGTATCGGGCGCGACACCTAGGGAGAGGAACCATGACCTTCACTTGGAAGGTGAGCGCTGGACTTTTGTCCTTCGCTCTCCTGAGCGGTACGGCTCTTGCCGAACCCAAGACGAACCTGCTGCATCAATGGGCGACCGGCTCCGATGCCGCCGCCGTCGCCAAGCTCGGCGAAATGTACACCGCCGCCGGCGGCAAGTGGGAACAGACCTCGATCGCCGGCCACACGGCCAACACCCTCGCCAAGCTGCGCGCCGACGTGATCGCCGGCAACGCGCCTCCGGCCGTCCAGCTCAAGGGGCCGGAGATCGCCGAGTGGAACGCCACCGGCATGACCGCCAATCTCGATGACCTCGCCAATGCCGAGGGCTGGGAAAAGGTCGTCGCCCCCGAACTGATCGCGGTGATGAAGCCGACCGGCAACTGGGTCGCCGCGCCGATGAACATCCACCGCATCAACTGGCTATGGTCGTCGCCGAAGGTGCTGAAGGAAGCCGGCGTCGACGCGGTGCCGAAGACCTGGGCCGAGTTCAACGCCGCCTGCGAGAAGGTGGTCGCGGCCGGCAAGATCTGCATCGCCCATTCGACCGCCGACTGGACCGATTCGACCGTGTTCGAAGTGGTCGTCTACGGCCAAGATATCGACCTCTATCGCAAAGCCTTCGTCGAAGGCGACGTCGACGCCCTGCGCAGCGAAGGCATGGTCAAGGCGCTGACCCAGCTCCGCCTGATGACGTCGAAATACATGGATCCCGGCATGGTCGGCCGTGATTGGGACACCATGTCGGCGATGGTCGGCCGCGGCGACGCCGCCTTCCACATCATGGGCGACTGGACCATCGGCCTGCTGACCGCGGCCGGCTTCAAGGAAGGCACGGACTATACCTGCAGCCAGGCGCCGACCGACTGGGGCAAGCCCGGCTTCATCCTGAACTCGGACTCGGTCGTCTTCTTCAAGCAGACCGACCCCGACTACATCGCCGGCCAGCAGCTGCTCGCCAAGACGATCCTGTCGCCCGAGTTCCAGACCGCGTTCAACCAGGCCAAGGGTTCGATCCCGGCCCGCATGGACGTCGACCTGTCGAACGGCTTCAACCCCTGCCAGCAGCTGTCGCTGAAGGACCTGCAGGCGTCGATCGAAGCCGGCACCCTGGTGCGCTCGATGGCCCACAACATGACCATCCCGCAGAAGCTGCGCGGCGCGATCATGGACCAGGTCACCGAGTTCGTGAACACCCCCGCCATGACGCCGGAACAGGCCGCGACTGCCATCGCGGACGCTGTCGAGGCCCAGCTGTAACGAACCCGTCTCCGGGCGCGGCGCCATGGCGGCGCGCCCGGCCCCTTCGTTCCGATTGGCAGGGTCAGCAATGTCGACAGCAGAAGTGGATGGCGGCCAGGTCGGGCCGACATGGCGCGAGCGCCTGACCAAGGCTTCGCCCGTACTTGTACTCGTGCCGTCTCTCGCGGCGTCCTTCGTCTACATCTTCGTCTTCACGCTCTGGACGCTGTACATCTCGCTGTCCAACTCGTCCTTGCTGCCGAGCTACGATTTCGTCGGCCTCAACAACTATGCCGCGCTGTGGAGCAACCGGCGCTGGAACATCGCCTACAGCAACCTGTTCCTGTTCTCCGCCTTCTACATCGTCGGCGCCATGGCCATCGGCCTGCTGCTCGCCATCCTGATCGACCAGCGCGTGCGCGGCGAGGCGATGTGGCGGACGATCTTCCTCTATCCGCTCGCCGTCTCGTTCATCGTCACCGGCACGGTGTGGAGCTGGCTCTACAATCCCGTCGACGGCATCCAGATGCTGGTCCGCAGCCTCGGCTGGACCGATTTCAACTTCGCCCTCGCCTCCGACCGCAACACAGCGATCTACGCCATCATCATCACCGGCATCTGGCAGAGCTCCGGCTTCGCCATGGCGCTCTTCCTCGCCGGCCTCCGATCGGTCGATCCCGACCTCGTCAAGGCGGCGCAGATCGACGGCGCCTCGACCTTCCGCACCTATCGCAAGGTGATCCTGCCGGTGATCGCGCCGATCTTCCTGGCGGTGGCGGTGATCCAGATCCAGTTCGCCATCAAGACCTTCGATCTCGTCGCGGCGCTGACGCGCGGCGGCCCCGGCATCTCGACCACCTTCCCGGCCATCTATGTCTACGACCTGATGTTCCAGCGCGGCCAGATCGGCGAAGGCGCGGCGGCGGCGATGATGATGCTGGCGGCGCTGGCGGTGGTGCTGGTGCCCTACTCGCTCTACGTCGTCTGGCGCCGCCGCAAGGAGAGCCGCCATGACTGACGCCACCATCGCCGCGGTGCATGACCGCGAGGCGGCGATCGCCGGCCGCCGGCACTTCGTCAGCCGCACCATCATCTACGCGCTCCTGACCTTCTTCGCCCTGATCTACCTGGCGCCGCTGGTCATCCTCGTCTTCAACTCGTTCCGCGAGCAGCCCGAGATCGCGCAGAACGGCCTGATCGCCTTCCCGCGCAGCTTCCAGCTGACCGCCTGGGCCGACGCCTGGAGCACCTATTGCATCGGCGGCACCTGCGAGGGCATGCGGCGCAACTTCCTGAACTCGCTCTGGATGGCGGTGCCGGCGACGATCCTGTCGACGGCGCTCGGCGCGCTCAACGGCTACGTGCTGTCGAAATGGCGTTTTCGCGGTTCGGAGACTTTGTTCACGCTGATGCTGCTCGGCGTGTTCATGCCCGGCCAGATCGCGCTGATGCCCTGGGCCTTCATCCTCGGCAAGCTCGGCCTGACCAACTCGACCTACGGGCTGATCCTGGTCCACGTCATCCAGGGCATCTCGTTCACCACCCTGTTCTGCCGCAACTACTACGTCTCGATCCCGGACGACCTGATCAAGGCGGCGCGCATCGACGGCGCCGGCTTCTGGCGGATCTTCCGCAAGATCATCCTGCCGCTGTCGCCGCCGATCCTGATCGTCACCGTGATCTGGCAGTTCACCGGCATCTGGAACGAATATCTCTTCGGCGTCGTCTTCACCTCCGGCCGCGAACAGCCGATCACCGCCGCCCTCGTCGCGCTGACGGCGAGCGGCACCAATGTCCGCGCCTATGACGTGATGAGCGCCGCCGTTCTGATCGGCGCCCTGCCGCCGCTGCTCGTCTACTTCTTCGGCGGCAAATATTTCGTCCGTGGCCTGACCCAAGGCGCAATCAAGTGAGGCCAGCATGTCGTCCCTGACCATCCGCAACCTGCGCAAGAACTTCGGGGCCGTGGAAGTCCTGAAGGGCATCAACATCGAGGCCAAGGCGGGCGAGTTCATCGCGCTGGTCGGCCCGTCCGGATGCGGCAAGTCGACCCTGCTCGCCATGATCGCCGGGCTGGAGACCGTCTCGAGCGGCGAGATCCGCATCGGCGAGCGGCTGGTCAATTCGGTGGCGCCGAAGGACCGCGACATCGCCATGGTGTTCCAGTCCTACGCGCTCTATCCGACCATGACCGTGCGGGAGAACATCACCTTCGGCATGGAGAGCCGCGGCGTGCCGAAGCCGCAGCGCGACGAGGCGGTGAAGCGGGTCGCGGCGCTGCTGCAGATCGAGCCGCTCCTGAACCGCAAGCCGGGCCAGCTTTCCGGCGGCCAGCGCCAGCGCGTCGCCATGGGCCGCGCCCTGGTCCGCGACCCGAAGCTTTTCCTGTTCGACGAGCCGCTCTCCAACCTCGACGCCAAGCTGCGCGTCGACATGCGCACCGAGATCAAGAAGCTGCACCACCGCGTCGGCAAGACGACGATCTATGTCACGCACGACCAGGTCGAGGCGATGACGCTCGCCTCGCGCATCGCCGTCATGCACCAGGGCCAGGTGCAGCAGTTCGACGAGCCGCAGGCGGTCTATGACCGGCCGGCCAACATGTTCGTCGCCGGCTTCATGGGCTCGCCCGCCATGAACTTCATCCCGGCCGAGATCACCACCGACGCGGACGGCAGGCCGGCCGTCGCCTTCAGGGCGGCGGGCGGCGGCACCGCGACGCTGGCGCTGCAGGAGGGCGTCGCCGGACGGATCGCCGGCCGCAACGTCATCCTCGGCGTCCGCCCCGAACACATCTTCCGCTATTCGCCGGAGCTGAAGTCTTCCAAGCCGTCGGTCGCCAAGGTCGATGCCCCCGTCGAGATGGTCGAGCCGACCGGCGCCGAGACGATCGGCTTCATGCGCTTCGGCGAACTGGAGGTGGTCGGCCGGTTCGACCCCGACGAGGCGCCGCGCATGGGCGAGACGATCACGCTCGGCATCGACATGTCGCATGCCTGCCTGTTCGACCCGGCCACCAAGACTCTGATCTGACAAGAACCGCATCCGACCAGAAGCTTCCGACGAGCCAGCCTTCCATGACCTTCGCGAATTACCCCAGCCTTTCCGGGCGCGTCGTCTTCGTCACCGGCGGGGCCTCCGGCATCGGCGCCGACATCGTCCGCGCCTTTGCCGGAACCGGCGCCAGGGTCGCCTTCGTCGACATCCAGGAGGAGGCGGGCCGCGCGCTCGCCGACGAACTCGGCGGCGCGGCGCACCAGCCGCTCTTCCTCCGCTGCGACCTCGCCGACATCGGCGCGACCCAGGCGGCGGTCGCCGAGGTCGGGCGCAGGCTCGGGCCGATCGGCGTCCTCGTCAACAACGCGGCGAATGACGACCGGCACGAGATCGACGCCGTGACGGAGGAATATTGGGACTGGGCGCAGTCGATCAATCTGCGCCCGCAATTCTTTACCGCGCAGGCGGTGCGGCCGCAGATGCGGGCGCTCGGCTATGGCTCGATCATCAACTTCTCGTCGATCGCCTGGCGCGGCGGCGCGCCGAACATGCCGGCCTACACCACCGCCAAGGCGGCCGTGCTCGGCCTGACGCGCAGCCTGGCGCGCGCCTTCGGCGCCGACAACATCCGCGTCAACGCGATCGAACCCGGCGCGGTGATGACCGAGAAGCAATACGCGCTCTGGTACAAGACGCCGGAAAGCGTCGATGCGCTGGTCAGCCGCCAATGCATCCGCACCGTGCTGCACGGCGACGAGATCGCCCGCACCGTGCTGTTCCTCGGCGCCGACGACAGCCGGATGATCACCAAGCAATCCATCATCGTCGACGGCGGCCTGATCTGACGGCCACGCCCCTTCTCCCCCATCGCCGGATCGGAAGCGCCATGCTGCAAGTCGGACTGAATCCCTATGGTTTGACCTATTATCTCGGCCTGCAGGGACACGGCACGCCGCGCGCCAATCCGGACGGGCGCGGGCTGGAGGGCTTCATCGAGCTCGCCGAGGAACTGGGCGCGAAGACGCTGGAGATCTTCGAGCCGTGGATCGCCCGCCTCGACGACGGCGAGGTCGCGGCGCTGAAGGCCCGGCTCGCCGCGCTCGGCATGACGCCGGTGATCAGCAGCGGGCTGAACCAGGGCCCGCTCGACAGCGCCTTCCGCTCGGCCGAGCGGCTGGACGCCAAATTGATCCGCGTCTGCCTGACCTCGGTGCTGTGCGGCGACCGCAACGCCTGGGGCGACAAATGGCACGAGCTGGTGCGCGGCGTGCATGCCGCGCTCGCGCTCTATGCGCCGCGGGCGGCGGCCGAGGGCCGGACGCTGGTGATCGAGAACCACCAGGATTTCACCAGCGACGAGTTGGTCGGCTTCTGCGAGGAGGTCGAGGGCGGCGTCGGGCTCTGCTATGACACCGGCAACACGCTGCCGGTCGGCGAGGCTCCGCTCGACTTCACCCGCCGCATCGCGCCCTGGGTCCGGCACGTCCATCTCAAGGACTACAACGTCCAGTTCACCGACGAGGGCTTTCGCCTCGTCCGCTGCGCGATTGGCGACGGTGTCGTGCCGTTCGCCGAGGTGCTGGCGATCCTGGCCGAGCATCATCCGAAGCTGACCGCCGTGCTGGAGCCGGGCGCGCTCGACGTCCGCCATGTGCGGCTGCTGACGGCGGACTGGTGGAACGGCTATCCGCCGCGCTCGGCCCGCTCGCTCGCCGCCTGCCTGCAGGCGGCGCGACGCAACCGGCTTCCCGACGACGCCGACTACCGCACCCCCTGGGAGCGCGGCGAGGACGGCGCGCTGGTCCAGTACGAGCTCGACATGATCCGCAGGAGCGTCGCCAACATGCAGGCCCTCGGCGTCATGCGCTGACCGATTTCCAACTCGTCACTTCGAACACAAGATCCAGAAGGAGCTCGCGAATGAGCCAGGAAACAAGCAGAGAACTATCCGGCAAGGTCATCTTCGTCACCGGCTCGGGCCGCGGCCTCGGCCGCACCATGGCCGAGAAGCTGGCGAGCCTCGGCGCCGACGTCGCCATCCACGACCTCGAATGGACGGGACCGGCCAAGTATGGCGAGGCGAAGGATCTCGGCGAGGTCGCGGAACAGATCGCCAAGCATGGCGTGCGCACCGTCGCCGTCACCGGCAATATCGGCGACCCCGCCGCCGTCAGCAAGATGAAGGAAGAGATCGAGGCCAAGCTCGGCACCGTCAACGTGCTGGTCAATTGCGCCGGCGGCGACATCGGCGCTTCCGGCAACAAGCCGAAGCCGAACGACGCGCTCCACATCTCGTTCGAGGACATCACCGTCCTCACCAACAACAATCTGATCGGCACGATGCTGGTCTGCCAGGCCTTCGTGCCGCCGATGGTAGCCGCGGGCAGCGGCTCGGTCATCAACATCGCCTCGGCGGCGGCTCATATGGGCTGTTCGCCGGAGGTGGTCTATTCGACGCTGAAGGCGGCCGTCGTGCACTACACGCGCTGCCTCGCCAAGGAGCTCTACGAGGAAGGCGTGCGCATCAACGCCGTCAGCCCCGGCCCGACCAAGTCGGCCCGCTTCCAGGCGACCCGCGTCGTCGACCCCGCCAAGATGGATTCCTCCGGCAAGTCGTTCAACCGCTACGCCGAGCCGTCCGAGATCGCCGACGCCGTCGCCTTCCTCGCCGGCAATGGCTCGAAGTTCATCAACGGCCAGGTGATCCGCGTCGACGGCGGCCTGACGCTGTTCCCGGGCTAAGCACCTTCACCCTGCCCTCTCCCGCAAGCGGGCGAGGGTTTCGGCCGGCGTCTCGCATCGACGCTGGAGGTTGAAAGGCCAGCGCGGGCAAGCCCCCCTCTCCCGCGAGCGGGAGAGGGCTGGGGTGAGGGTTTCTTCGCGGGCAAAAACGCACCGCCGCCGCCCGCACGCTCGACGTCATCCCGGCCTCCGAGCCGGGATCCATTCGGCCGAGGCCTCATCACGCAAAGCTCCGACGCAGCGCCGGCATGAATCCCTGCTTTCGCAGGGATGACGGCGGAGGATTGGATGGGTAGCAAGCCTATCCGGTAAGGCCGCAACCCCTCACCCGCCGCCCTTCCGGGCGTCGACCTCTCCCTCGGCGAGAGGTGAAAAAGCCCCTCAATAATCCCACTGCGCGCCGATGCCGAGTTCGTTGGAGCCGTCGGCGCCGGCCGCGCCCTGGATGCGGATGTTGCGGGTCAGGTCGACATCGACCGTGACCTTGCTCGAATCCGGCGTCGTGCCCTGCTGGACGCCGACATAGATCTTGTCGTTCAGCCGCTTGCCGGCGCCGATCTGGCCGCCCTTGCCGGTTGAATCCGTACCGATGCTCAACGTGTCGACGCCGAGCGAGCGACGAATCGAATCGACCACGCCGGGGCCGCCGCCGGAGAACTGCGCAACGGTCTGCGCCACCTGCAACGCCTGGCCGGCCGTCAGCGTGCTGATCGAGCGGCCGAACAGCAGCCGGGCGATCACCTCGTCCTGCGGCAGGGTCGGCGTCGAGGTGAAGCTCACCTCGGGCGCCGAGGCATTGCCGCCGATGACGATGCTCGCCGTGACGTCGCCGCCGGACGTGTCGGCCTTGAGGTTCAGCTCCGGATCGAGGCTGCCGTTGAAGGTGATCGTGCCCTCGGTGAAGGTGAGCTGGCGGCCGACGACGCTGAAGCGGCCGCGCTTCAGCGTGAAGCCGCCCATCGTCACCATGTCGGCCGTCGTGCCGCGAAGCGTCAGGTCGCCGCCGAATTCGGCGTCCATGCCCATGCCGCGCACGAACACGCCGTTCGGGGCCGAGACTCGCAGGTCGAGATCGGCGACGAAGGGGCTGGCAGGCTGCGTCTTCTTCTTGGCCGTTGCTGCAGCGCGAGCCTGCGCCTTGGCGCGGATGCCGCCCTTCGCCGCCGTCTGCTTGCCGGCATTGACATGGCGGACGGAGAGCGGATCCAGCCCGCCGGACGGCACATCGGCGATGTTGATGTCGAGGCTGCGGACATTGATCTGGCCGACGATCTTCGGCCGTGTCGCGACCGGGCCCTGCACGGTGATCTTGCCGTCGGAGACCAGTCGCATCAGGTCGCTATTGACCAGCGTCGCCTTCTGCAGCGTCACCTCGATGGCGGCCGGGAAGCCCTGCGCCGGGTCGAGCGCGATATTGCCCTTGCCGACGATGCGCCCGCCCTGGACGGTCTGCGCCGTGAAGGAGGTGACGTTGACGGCCCGGTCCGAGCCGGTCAGCACCGCCTCGATGTTGGAGAGCGAGATGCCGTTCAACGAGTCATTGTAGCTGGCGCCCGAGACCCGCACGTTGCCCGACGCGCGCGGCGCCGAGGTCGGGCCGCCGAGCGCCGCGTCGATCACAGCCTTGCCGCGCAGATTGCCGCCCGAGGTGGCAAGCGCCGTATTGGCGATGGCGAGGTCGATGGCGCCCTTGATCTTCAGGTCCATGTCGCCGCCGGCGATCGGCACCGAGCCGTTGATCGTCAGGCCGGAGACGGAGGGCGCGTTGATCGTCGCCTCGACGCCGACCCGGCCGCCGCCCAGTCTTCCGCGCGCGGAAATGTCGAACGGGCCAAGGCCTGCCTTGGCGATGTCGGCATTGGTGAGCTTGGCGATCTTGAGATCATACTCGCCGGCGGGGACGGAAGCCTTGCCGGTGACGCGCGCCGAGCCGCTCAGCGACCCCTTCATGTCGAGCGTCGGCGCGGCCAGCGAAGCGAGCGACAGCGGCAGGTTGCGCAGGTCGACATTGAGATCGAGCGTCTCGCCGGCCTTGCCGCTGACGGTAGCGCGACCGTCGCCGGTCACCAGCGCCAGCTTGTCGATCGAGACGCCGCCCTTGGCGATGGTAATGTTGGCAGGCGCCGACAGCGTCACATTGGTGCCGGCGCGCGCGATCTTCAACGCGTCGAGGCGGATGTTGGTGTCGCCGCCTGCCGGCGCGATCCGCGCCTTGGCATTGATGCTGGAACCGAGCAGCGCCGTGTCGAGCGTCACGTCGGTGGCCGTGCCGGCGCTCTTCGCCGTCACGGTCGCGCTTTCGATGACCTGGCCGCCGGCGCGGACGCCGGCGAGAACCGCCTTGCCGTCGATCACCGGCGTGCCGGAGAGATCGACGATGCGGGCATTGATGTCGGCCCGGTCGACGCGGTTGCCGGCGACCTCGACGCCCTCCGCCTTCGCATCGACGGCGACGCGCTGGGCGCCGTTCGAGGCGTCGAGCACGACGGTCGCGTCGAGGCGGCCGGCGATGTCGGTCAGGATCAGCGCCGAGAGATCGGCGAGGTTGGAGGCGGCGATGGTGATCTTGCCGTCCACGAGGCCGGATGCGGCGAGCGCCGCGGCGCCCTTGGCGCGAACGCCGCCGATCGCGAGGTCGAGATCGTCGAGGCGACGGCCGCCATCGGCGAGCGAGGTCAGCTTGGCGCCGCCCTTGGCGGGCTTGCCGGCGAGCTTGCCGTCGAGCGCGATCGTGCCGCCGGGGCGGCCCGTCAGGTCGGTCAGATCGACGGAAAGCGTCAGATTCTCGATCGGCTTGTCCATCGCGACGCCGGACGGGATCGCGACCTTGCCGGCCAGGCCGAGCGCGTCGAGACCGCCGGTGAAGCGGAGATCGGCATTGGCGGCGCCGGAGACGCGCGGATCGAGCGCCTTCAGGTCGGCGAGCTTCACACGCGCCGTCAGGTCGGCGGCGGATTTCTCGATGCCGCCATCGACGGCGACGTCGAGGCCCTTGGCGGCGAGCGTCAGCCCGTTGACGGCGATGCGGCCGTCCTCGGCCAGCGACACCGAACCATTGACCCGGCTGTCGCCGGCGAAGAAGTCGTCGACCGGGGCGATGCCGGTATGGATCGACCGGGACGTGCCGTCGAGGTCGAGCGCGATGCGGCGGGTCGACGGATCGGCGTCGATCTTGGCGTCGAGCACGGCGCTGCCGAAAAGCGGCCGGCCGGCGAGACCGGAGAAGGCGGCGAGGTTCAAGCGCTCGAGACGCAGCGCGCCCTGGACGGATTTGGGCGCGGCCGAGCCGGTGAAGGCGAGGTCGAGCGGTTCCAGCGTCACCTTGGCGTCGGTCAGCACGGGGCCGGCGTCGCCGAGCGAACCGGCGGCCGAGAGCTTCGCCGTCTGGCCGAGTGCTGCGGAAACCTTGGGATCCTCGGCCGACAGGCCACCGGCGCTGCCATCCACGGTGAAGGCGAGACCGCCGCCGGTCGCCGGCGTCGTCTTGGCGACGACCTGCAGGTCGCGCGCGCCATAGCCGGCGCCGGAAAGGTCGCTGGCGGTGAGGGTCGCGTCGACGGAGGGCGTCGCGAAAGCGCCCGTCACCGCCGCATTCAGACGCCAGCCGGACCAGGTGACGCCGGGCGCGAAGGCGGCGAAGCGGGAGGGATCGCCGCCGACGAGATCGAGCTTCACGTCGGCTGTCTTGGCCGTCGTGTCGAGCTTGCCGACCAGCGCCAGGCCGAAGCCGGCAGCGGTAGCATTCAGCCCTTCGATGGCAATGCGGCCCTCCGGCTCGACGATAGCCGAGCCCATCAGCGTGGTCTGGTCGGCGAAGAGCGGCCGCACCGTAGCCGGCACCAGGCCGGCCACGTCGCCGGCGAGATCGAGCATGATGCGGCGGCCGTTATCGACCTGCTTGATGGCGGCGGTGCCGCCGAGATGGCCGGTGGCGCCGGCGTCGAGCGCGATGCTGCCATTCCAGTTGTCGAGCGGGGCGTTGCCCTTGACGGAGAGCGAGAGCGCCGGAAGGCCCTCGATCTGCGCCAGCCGGGCGACCAGGCCGCCGGCCGGCTCGCTCGCCGTCACGTCGAGATAGAGCGAATCCGTACCGTCGCCCGGGGCGTAGCGGGCGCGGCCCTTGATCTCGCCGGGCGCATCCTCGCGCAGCACCGCGAAATCGAGCGACAGGCCCTCCGCGGGGTCGACCAGACGGGCCGAGGCCTGCAGATTGAGGGTCGCCGCCATGCCGAGCACCGGCTCGCCGAGCTCGATCCTGGCGATATCAAGCCGGTCGAGCGCGACGCGGATGAACGGAATGCCGCTGCTGCTGCCGGCGGGCTTCGGCGGCGGAGGCGGCAGCACGGGCGTACGCGAGACGGAGACGCGATCGGCGGCGAGATCGGCGATCGAGACCTTGCCGGAAAGCAGCGACAGCGGATGCCAAGCGAGATGCAGATTCTCGACCTCGGCGAACGGACCGGTGGCGTCTGCGGCAGAGATCCGCGCAATGGTCATGTCGGACGGCACGAAGCCGGACAGGCCCTCGATCTTGACCGTCAGGCCGTCGCTGCTGGCGAGCCGGCTGCCGAGATTTTCCAGCGTCCGCAGGCCGGGGCCGGTCTGCAGGAAGCCGAACAGGGCGACGAGCGTGATCAGGACGGCTATGAAACCGACGCCGAACCAGCGCAGGATGGTGAGGGCGCGGGGCATCAGAACGATTGTCCAAGGCTGATATAGATGCCGTAGCCGGCATCGTCTGGCTCGGGATTGAGCGGGATCGCCACATCGAGCCGGACAGGGCCAATGCCGGTATAATAGCGCAGACCGAGACCGGCGGAATAGCGAAGGTCGTTCAGGTCGGGCACCGAGCCCTCCGACGCCGAGCCGATATCGACGAACGGCACGATGCCGATGGTGTCGGTGACCTTGACGCGCGCCTCGACCGAAGCGGTGACGAAGCTCAAGCCGCCGATGATGTCGCCCTGGGCGTTGCGCGGGCTCGCCGACTGATAGTCGTAGCCGCGCAGCGAACCGCCGCCGCCGACATAGAAGCGGCGCTGCGGCGGCACGTCGAGCAGGTCGGCGCCGAAGATCGTGCCGGCCGAGATCTTGCCGGCGAAGATGTAGCGCTTGTCCTCGTCGAAGGCGCGATAGGCCGAGAGCGAGCCCTTGAACATCATAGGCCCGGCGCTGGCCTGGCCGAGATAGGCGAAGGGCTCGAACGTACCGGAGGCGCGGATGCCCTTGGAGGGATCGAGCGCATTGTCGGTGGTGTCGTAGGCGACGTCGATCGGTATGCCGACGATGGTGTCGTCGCGCGTGCCGGTCGAATCCTGCGTGTGCGACTGCTCGAGATCGAGACCGACCTGCACAGAGAACTGGTCGGTGTAATTGCGGCGCACGCCGGCGGTTAGCGTCGCCGCCTCGCGGACGTAGGCGTCGGTCACCTCGCGCAGCACCGCCGCCTGGGCGACGAGGTCGTCGATCGGCGTCAGGATGCCGGGCTTGCCGAAGGTCGCGGCGAAACGGTAGCCGAGCGGATTGGCATCCGGCACGGCGCTGGAATTGCCGCCAAACCACGAAACCTGACCATCAAGACGCAGGGTCTCGGCGCCGCCGAACAGGTTGCGATGGCCCCAGAAGGCGTTGATCGACGAACCGTCGGTCGAGGAGTATTTGGCGCCGAAGCCGACATAGCGCGGCTTGCGCTCGGTCACCTCGACATCGACCGGCAGGCGGCCATTGGCGTCGAGCTTGTCGCCCTCGCGGATGCGAACACCGGAGAAGGCCTCGTATTTCAGCAGGGACTTTCGCGTGTCGGCAAGGCGCTGCGGCGAGAACATCTCGCCCGGAATGATGCGCACCCGCTCCTGCACGAAGGAGGGTCGGACCTTCTCGGTTCCGGAAACCGTGACCTGGCCGAAGGCGACCGCCGGGCCGGGGCTGACGACATAGGTGACATTGACCAGGTTGCTGGCGTGGTCGGCGACGACGTCCTTGTCGACCACCTTGGCGAAGGCGTGGCCTTCCTTGCGATAAAAGTCGGTGATCCGGCCCTCGGCGTCGAGGATGGTGGTCGACTTCGCCTCTTCGCCGGGCAGGATGCGCAGGCTCTTCAGCGTCGGCGCCATCGCCAGCGGCCGGTGATGGTCGGCGTCGACCAGCGTGATCTCGCCGAAATGGAACAGCGGGCCGGGCGTGACGTCGACCTGGACGGGAACGGGGCCGGCCGGGCGGGCCGCCTCGATCGCCTGCAAGATGTCGGGCGCGTCGAGCTCACGGCCGGCGATGGTGATGTGGATGGTGCCGGCATAGTAGCCATTGGCGTAGAGCGCGGCGGTGATCTGGTCGATGTCGGCGCGGGCGCGACGGAGCAGGCCGGCGGCGCCGGACGGCGGCGACTTCCGCATCGACTGGAGGTTGGAGGCGGCCGTGACCGCCTTGCGCAGCGCGCGCGGCGCGTCGATGACGTTGACGGTCGGCTTGTAGGGAACCGCGTCGGCGACCGGCTCTTCCTTGGTCTTGCCGAAGAAGGAACGGATGCCGTCGAAGAAGCCGCTCTCCTGCGCGTAGCCGGCGCTGGAGCCGACCAGGACGAGAACGAGCGTCGAGGCCAGGGTCCGGTGCAACCCGCGCCGCATGCGCTTCCCGCGCGGCGAGAAAGGAGAGACTGTCAACGGTATTGCACCCTACACATCGCCGGTACGCTACGCGGCCACTACGCTCCTGTCTCTATGAGACTATCCTTAACATTTACCATACATGCGCCGTCACGCCACCACCGTGCGTTCGCAAGACGCGATTTATGCAACCGCTGGAAAGGCCGCCGGCTGCAGCGTCAGGCGGGCCGGAATTCGGCCAGCATGGTCGGCAGGAGCTCCGACACGGTCGGGTGGATATGGACGCCGCGGCGCACCTGCTGGTAAGGCCGGCGGGCATACATGACGTCGATCAGCGAGTGCACGACCTCGTCGCAGCCCGTGCCGAGCAGGGCCGCGCCCAGGATCTCGCCGCTGTCGGCATCGGCCACGATCTTCATGAAACCCTGGGTTTCACCCTTTTCGATGGCCCGGCTGACGCGGGTCATCGGCCGCGTCGAGACGAGCAGGCGCCGGCCGGTCTTCTTCGCCTCCGTCTCGGTCAGCCCGACCCGGCCGAGCGGCGGATCGACATAGAGCGCGTAGACGGGAATGCGGTCGGTGACGCGGCGGGGGTCGTCGTCGAGCAGATTGGCGGCGACGATCTCGAAATCATTGTAGGCGGTATGGGTGAAGGCGCCGCGGCCGTTGCAATCGCCCAGCGCCCAGATGCCGTCGACAGTGGTGCGGAGCGCGTCGTCGACGATGATGTAGCCATGCGCGTCCAGCGCGATGCCGGCCTTGTCGGCGTCGAGGTCGTCGGTGTTCGGACGCCGTCCGGTGGCGACCAGAAGATGCGAGCCTGAAACCGCCTTGAGGCCGTTCGAGCCGTCATGGCTGACGACGATGCCGCCTCCCGAGCGGCCGACGGCGAGGTTCGCCGCGCCGACGATGACGTCGATGCCCTCCGCCGCCAGAATATCCGCCACTGCGCGCGAAATATCCTCGTCCTCGCGGCGAATCAGGCGCGGCCCGGGCTCGAACACGGTCACTTTCGCGCCGAACCGGCGATAGATCTGCGCGAATTCGAGCCCGACATAGCTGCCGCCGAGAATCAGCAGATGCTCGGGGACGACGTCGAGATCCATGATCGTGCTGTTGGTCAGGTGCGGCACCTCCGCGAGGCCCGGTATGGCCGGCAGGATGGCGCGGCCGCCGACATTGATGAAGATCCTGTCGGCCGTCAGCACGTCGTCGCCAACCCGGACGCTGTTGCGGTCGACGAAGCGCGCATGGCCTCGAAAGACCGTGCAGTTCGCCATGCCTTCCAGCCACTTGCCGATGCCGTCGCGCGAGGCGCCGGAGACGGCGTCGGCGCGCGCCTTGACCTTCTTCATGTCGATCCTGACCGGCCCGTCGAGGAGGACGCCGTATTCGGCGGCGCGCCGCGCCATCTGCGCCGTCTTGGCGCTGGCGACCAGCGTCTTGGTCGGCGTACAGCCGGTGTTGACGCAGGTGCCGCCGAACAGGTTGCGCTCGACGATGGCGACCTTCATGCCGGCGTCGGTCAGCCGGCCGGCAAGCGGGGAACCGGCCTGGCCGGTGCCGATGATGATGGCGTCGTAGGCGGGCATGCGTATCTCCGGTCGGCTGGCTTCGGCTTCAGTCGGTGACGAGATCGGCATATTCGGAATGGCGGGCGATATAGGCGTGCACGAAGGGGCAGAGCGGATGCAGCTTGGCGCCGCGCGCGCGGATGTCGTCGAGCACGGCGCGCACCAGCTTCGTGCCGATGCCGCGCCCCGCCAGTTCCGGCGGCACCTCGGTGTGGACGAGTTCGATGACGTCGCCCTGCATCCGGTAGAGAATGAAGGCGACATGACCGTCGACCTCCATCTCGAACCGCGTCGGCGTGATGAGAAGCTTCGGCTTGTCACTCATGGTCGCCCGCCCGGCGCAAAATGCGCGGGCAGAGGCTAGCAGGTCCGGGCCCCCGCCAGAAGCCGCAGATTCACGCAGTTTTGCCGGCAAAGCCGGAATTTTGTGCTCGCCGGCCGCGACACCGCAGGGTTGCAGATCCGAATGCGCTGCCCAAACAGGCATCAAACTGCCGAAAATGCGGCTCTTGACGAAACGGCGCGCTTGTAGAAATGATCAGATGTCAGACCAATTTGGATCGCCTCCGGGCGGCGCAACGGGGACGATCGCGTGATTCAGGCGAGCCGGTTTCTTGATGCTGCGTACCTCGCACCCCGTCGGGTGCGGGCATGACGCTTTCCGTTCCCGGCCTGTCGCCGCTCCCCGCTTCCGATCGCGCCAAGACCGTCATGACAGCGCTGGCCGACTACATCGCCCAGTCGGGCCTGCGGCCGGGGGAACGCCTGCCGACCGAGCGCGAACTGATGCAGTCGCTGGCCGTCGGACGCTCGACCGTCCGCGAGGTGATCCGCCAGTTCCAGGCGCTGGGCGTGATGGAATCGCGCAAGGGCAGCGGCACCTACCTGCTGCGCGGCATCTCCTCCGACACCATCCATATGCCGCTGTCGATTGATGCCGGCACGCTGCGCGAGGGCCTGCTGTCGACGCTCGACATCCGGCGCGGGCTGGAAGCCGAGGCCGGCGCGCTGGCGGCGCTGCGGCGCTCGAAGGCCGATCTCGAAATCATCGAGGACAGGCTGGTGGCGATGGAAAAGGTGCATCTCGCCGAGGGCACCTCGGGCAAGTACGACCTCGCCTTCCACCTCTCCGTCTATGACGCCTCGCACAATCCGATGTTCGGCCAGCTGCTGGAACAGATGCGCGAGGCGTTCGAGCGCTTCTGGTCGAAGCCGTTCGACCGGCCGGACTTCGCCGGCCGCTCCTTCCCCTATCACCGCACGCTGTTCGAAGCGATCGCGGCGCAGGACGCCGAGCGCGCCCGCCGAGAGACCCTGACGATCCTGGAGATCGTCGAGGAAGACATTCGGGAGATGTCGCAGGACACCGCCCCACAATCCGACAAGGTACAGAAATGAACGACAGTACAGCGGCCTTCGACCTCGCCTCCCTCGTCGCCGCGCATGACGACGTCAACGCCTATGAGGCGGTGGTGCCGCCGATCGTCCAGACCTCGCTCTTCACCTTCTCGTCCTATGCCGAGATGGAGCAGACCTATAAGGGCCTGAAGGTCCGCCCGACCTACAGCCGCGGCCTGAACCCGACCGTCCGCATCTTCGAGGAGAAGGTTGCCGCGATGGAAGGCGCCGAAGACGGCCTCGCCTTCGGCAGCGGCATGGCGGCGATCTCGTCGACCGTGATCACCTTCGTCAAGCCGGGCGACCGCGTCGTCTGCGTCCGCCATGTCTATCCGGACGCCTACCGCCTGTTCGAGACGCTGCTGTCGCGCTACGGCGTCTCCGTCACCTATGTCGACGGCCGCGACGAGGCGGCGGTCGAGGCTGCGCTGCCGGGCGCCACGCTCTTCTACATGGAGAGCCCGACCAGCTGGACGATGGAAACGCACGACGTCCAGTCGCTGGCGGCCATGGCCAAGCGCCACGGCGTCATCACCGCGATCGACAATAGCTGGGCCTCGCCCGTCTTCCAGCAGCCGATCAAGCTCGGCGTCGATCTCGTGCTGCACTCGGCCTCGAAATATCTCGGCGGCCACAGCGACGTCGTCGCCGGCGTCGTCGTCGGCTCGAAGGAGATGATCGGCAGGATCCGCTCCGGCACGCTGCCCTATCTCGGCGGCAAGCTGTCGCCGTTCGACGCCTGGCTGCTCATCCGCGGCCTGCGCACCCTGCCGATCCGCATGAAGGCGCATGAAGCCGCCGCCCTGCATGTCGCGCGCCGCCTGCTCGATCACGACGCCGTTGCCTCGGTCGAGCATCCCGGCCTCGGCAACCAGCTGCCGGCCGGCCTGTCCGGCACGTCGGGCCTGTTCTCGTTCACCTTCCGCGAGGGCGCCGTCGACATCGCCAAGTTCACCGACGCGCTCAGCCTGTTCAAGATCGGCGTCAGCTGGGGCGGCCATGAGAGCCTCGTCGTGCCGGCGCAGGTCGTGCGGGTACAGGCCGCCGGTCCCAACTCGGCGATCGATTTCGGCGTCAGCGCCAACATGGTTCGCCTGCATGTCGGCCTCGAGGGGGCCGACGCGCTCTGGAACGATCTCGCCGCGGCCATCGATTCCGCCCGGCTTGCGTAAGACTGCAGTTAACAAGAAGAGGGAGACCAATAATGTTCAAGAAGATCGCCGCAGCCGCCGTGATGACGGCGCTGCTCGCCGGGTCGGCGCTCGCCGACACCAAGCTGAAGCTGGTCGAGGTGATCACCAGCCCCGAGCGCACCGAGACGCTGAAGGGCATCGTCAAGACGTTCGAGGAAGCCAATCCCGGCACGACGGTCGAGATCATCTCGCTGCCGTGGGGCCAGGCCTTCGAGAAGTTCGCCACCATGGTCGCGGCCGGCGAGACGCCCGACGTCATGGAGATGCCGGACACCTGGCTCTCCCTCTATGCCAACCGCGGCATGCTGGAGAACCTCGAGCCCTACCTTGCCAAGTGGGATGAGAGCGCCGACCTGAACGACCGCGCGCTCGAGCTCGGCCGCTCGGTCAAGAACACCGCCTACATGCTGCCCTACGGCTTCTATCTGCGCGCGATGTTCTACAACAAGAAGCTGTTCCAGGAAGCCGGCGTCACCGACGTGCCGAAGACGCTGGCCGAGTTCGAGGAGGCCGCCAAGAAGGTCTCCGCGCTGCCGGGCAAGGCCGGCTACTGCATGCGCGGCGGCCCCGGCGGCCTGAACGGCTGGGTCATGTTCGGCGCCACCGCCAATGGCGACAACACCTTCTTCAAGGAAGACGGCACGTCGACCTTCGCCGACGCCGGCTGGGTCAAGGGCCTCACCTTCTTCACCGATCTGTACAAGAAGGGCTATGCTCCGAAGGACAGCGTCAACTGGGGCTTCAACGAGATCGTCGCCGGCTTCTACTCCGGCACCTGCGCGATGCTCGATCAGGATCCGGACGCCCTCATCGCCATCGCCGAGCGCATGAAGCCGGAAGACTACGGCATCATGACCATGCCGAAGGGCGAGAATGGCAAGACCTTCCCGACCATCGGCTATGCCGGCTGGTCGATGTTCTCGACCAGCGAGAACAAGGACGCGGCCTGGAAGCTGCTCGCGACGCTCGAGGGCAAGGAAGGCAACATCGCCTGGAACAAGAAGACCGGCGCGCTCCCGGCCCGCAAGTCGGCCGAGACCGATCCGTTCTATGCCAGCGAGCAGTTCAAGGGCTGGTTCGCCGAGCTCTCGGACAAGGACGTCGTCCCGACTGTCATGCCGACCTACCTGCCCGAGTTCGCCTTCTTCAAGGACTCGCTCGTGATCAAGACCAGCCAGCAGGCGCTGCTCGGCGAGATCACGCCGGAGGAGCTGGGCCAGCAGTGGGCCGACTACCTGACCAAGAGCCAGCAGAAGTTCCTCGCCACCAAGTAAGGCGAGCAGCACTGCCGGCATCCGTCCGGGCCTGAGGCCCGGGCCCTGCACGACCGTCGGACCGGCCTTCCCCGCGCGGGAAGGCCGGCACCCGGCAGACACGGTTGCGGGAGGGGCTCCCCCCTCGCCGGGGCGACATGCGCCTCCCGAAACCCATTTCCGCGACTGCGACCTCCACCAAGAGAGGTCCAGCAGGCTGCGACGAGACCAAAGGGATCGACTTCCGATGACAGAGGCCGTGAGCGCCCCGTATGGGCGAGATCGACGACCGTTCTTGCGGCGGCTCGCCAATGCGAGCGAGCCCTATCTCTATTCCGCCCCGGCGCTGATCCTGATCGTCACGGTCATGCTGGTGCCGCTCGCGATCGGCATCTCCTACGCCTTCCGCGACATGACGTTGCTCGATCCGTTCTCCGGCGGCTTCATCGGCCTCGATCATTTCCGGGCGCTCGCCAAGGACAAGACCTTCTGGCTGGCGCTGAAGAACACCGTCTACTGGACCGGCTATTCGGTGGCGCTGCAGTTCGCCTTCGGCCTGATCCTGGCGCTGCTGCTCGACAAGCCCTTCTATGGCCGCGGCCTCGCCCAGGCGCTCTGCTTCCTGCCCTGGGCCGTGCCGAGCTTCCTGTCCGGCCTGAACTGGGCCTGGATGTTCAATCCGGTCGTCGGCCCGATCCCGCACTGGCTCTATGCGCTCGGCATCCTGAGCGCCCCCAACAACATCCTGTCGGATCCGGACCTCGCCATGTGGGGACCGATCATCGCCAATGTCTGGTGGGGCATCCCGTTCTTCGCGATCACGCTGCTCGCGGCGCTGCAGTCGATCCCGCGCGACCTCTATGAGGCGGCGGCCATCGACGGCGCGACGCCCTTCCAGCGCTTCCGCTCGATCACCCTGCCCTTCCTGGCGCCGACCATCGCCATCACCGTCATGCTGCGCACGATCTGGATCGCCAATTTCGCCGACCTGATCGTCGTGATGACCAATGGCGGCCCGGCCGACAAGACCCAGATCGTCGCCAGCTACATCTTCACCCAGGCCTTCCGCAGGCTCGATTTCGGCTATGCCTCGGCCATCGCAATGGTGCTTCTGCTGCTGCTGATGGTCTATTCGCTGCTGATCGTGTTCCTGCGCCAGACGCTGCTCAAGGAGCGCTAGACCATGACCAGCTCCAAGCGCATCGGCATGACGGTCGCCCATCGGCTCGCCATCCTCGTCTACATCGCCTTCGCCCTGTTCCCGCTGTTCTGGCTGGTCAAGGTCTCGGTCACGCCCAACGACCTTCTCTATTCAGAGGGCGTCAAGATGTGGCCGTCGCGGGCGACGCTCGACCACTTCGCCTTCGTGCTGACGCACAGCGACTTCCCGCTGTTCTTCCGCAACTCGATGATCGTGTCGGTGTCGACCGCCTTCATCGTCACCATCCTGTCCTCGATCGGCGGCTATGCGCTGTCGCGCTTCACCTTCCGCGGCAAGATCTGGATCGTCGGACTGATGCTTCTGACGCAGATGTTCCCGCTCGTCATGCTGATCGCGCCGATCTTCAAGATGCTGTCGCCGCTCGGCCTGACCAACAGCCTCTCCGGCCTGATCCTGGTCTATGTCGCCTTCAACGTGCCGTTCGCGACCTTCCTGATGCAGTCCTTCTTCGACGGCATCCCGAAGGATCTCGAGGAAGCCGCGATGATCGACGGCGCCACCCGCTTCATGGCGTTCCGCCAGATCATCCTGCCGCTGACGCTGCCGGGCATGGCAGCGACGCTGGGCTTCGTGTTCACGGCGGCGTGGAGCGAGCTTCTGTTCGCGCTGATGCTGATCTCGGGCGTCGACGCCAGCACCTTCCCGGTCGGCCTGCTCAGCTTCGTCTCGAAGTTCTCGGTCGATTTCGGACAGATGATGGCCGCGGGCGTGCTCGCCCTGATCCCCGCCTGTCTCTTCTTCCTTCTCATCCAGCGCTACCTCGTGCAGGGCCTCACGGCCGGCGCGGTCAAGGGCTGACGGAGCATCGCAATGGCATCCATCGATATCACCGACGTCCGCAAGGCCTATGGCAACGTCAAGATCCTGCACGGCGTCGACCTGACCATCAAGGACGGCGAGTTCGTCGTGCTGGTCGGCCCGTCCGGCTGCGGCAAGTCCACCCTGCTGCGGATGATCGCCGGCCTCGAGGACATCTCCTCCGGTGAGATCAAGATCGGCGGCAAGGTCGTCAACAATCTCGACCCGAAGGACCGCGACATCGCCATGGTGTTCCAGTCCTACGCGCTCTATCCGCACATGACCGTCGCCGGCAACATGAGCTACAGCCTGCGCCTTCGGAAGATCGCGCAGGACAAGATCGCCAAGGCGATCTCCGGCGCCGCCGAGAAGCTCAGCCTGACACCGCTGATGGAGCGCCGGCCGAAGGCGCTCTCCGGCGGCCAGCGCCAGCGCGTCGCCATGGGCCGCGCCATCGTGCGCCAGCCCAAGGCGTTCCTGTTCGACGAGCCGCTCTCCAATCTCGACGCGCGACTGCGCGAGCACATGCGCGGCGAGATCAAGAAGATGCACCAGGACCTCGGCGCCACCTCGATCTACGTCACCCATGACCAGATCGAGGCGATGACGCTGGCCGACCGCATCGTCGCCATGAACGCCGGCATCGTGCAGCAGGTCGGCAGCCCGCTCGACCTCTATGACCGTCCGGCCAATCTGTTCGTCGCCGGCTTCATGGGCTCGCCGGCGATGAACATGTTCGAGGGCGTCTATCGCGCCGCCAATGGCGGCAGCGTCGAGCTGGCGCAGGGCGTCGTCGTTCCGCTCGCCGGCGCGGCGCCGACGGCCGACGGCACCAAGGTGACGCTCGGCATCCGTCCCGAGCATGTTCTGGTCGGCAAGGATCTTCCCGGCGGCATCGCCGCGACGATCGACCTGGTCGAACCCACCGGCTTCGGCACCATCCTGCACGCCAGCGCCTTCGGCAGCGACGTCAAGGCGTTCTCGCTGGAGCGCGGCCTCGCCGAGCGCGGCGACACCGTGCATGTCCAGTTCCCGGTCGAACGCATCCACCTGTTCGATACGGCGAGCGGATCGCGGATCGGCTGATCCCTGCACGCGACACTGGACCGGGCGAACGGCCCGGTCCATTCTGAATTTCTGGATCGATGGAGGATCGTCCATGCCGACCGCCCCTACCCCGTCTTCGCCAACCCCGGACCGCCTCGCCATGCTGGCGGAGCTGGAGAAGAAGATCCTCTGGCTGGCGGCGTGGACCATCCATAACGCCAACCACCTCCGCGACAATGCGGAAGGGATCAAGGTGGGCGGCCACCAGGCCTCCTCGGCCTCGCTGGCGACGATCATGACGGCGCTCTATCTCGACGTGCTGCGCCCGCAGGACCGCGTCGCGGTCAAGCCGCATGCGAGCCCGATCTTCCACGCGATCCAGTATCTGCTCGGCCGCCAGACGCGCGAAAAGCTGGAAAACTTTCGCGGCTACAAGGGCGCCCAAAGCTACCCGTCGCGCACCAAGGACATTGACGGCGTCGATTTCTCGACCGGCTCGGTCGGCCTCGGCGTGGCCCAGACGCTGTTTTCCTCGCTGGTGCAGGACTATGTCCGCGCCAAGGGCTGGAGCGGCGAGCATCCCGAAGGCCGGATGATCGCGCTCGTCGGCGACGCCGAGATGGACGAGGGCAACATCTTCGAAGCCCTGCTCGAAGGCTGGAAGCACGGCCTGCGCAACACCTGGTGGATCGTCGACTACAACCGTCAGAGCCTCGACGCCGTGGTCCGCGAGGGCCTCTGGCAGCGCTTCGAGGCAATCTTCCAGAACTTCGGCTGGGATGTCGTCGTCCTGAAGTATGGCGTGCTGCTGGAAGCCGCCTTCCAGGAGCCGGGCGGCGAGCGCCTGCGCGACTGGATCGACAATTGCCCGAACCAGCTCTATTCGGCGCTCTGCTTCCAGGGCGGCGCGGCGTGGCGCAAGCGCCTCCTCGACGAGATCGGTGATCAGGGCCCGGTGACAAGGCTGATCGAGGCGCGCAGCGACGCGGAACTCGCCCGGCTGATGACCAACCTCGCCGGCCACGACCTGCCGACGCTGCTCGACGCCTTCGCCAAGGCAGGCCAGCATGACCGGCCGACCTGCTTCATCGCCTACACGATCAAGGGCTTCGGCCTGCCGCTCGCCGGCCACAAGGACAATCATGCCGGGTTGATGAACCCGACCCAGATGGACGCGTTCCGCACCGCGATGAACGTCCGTCCGGGCCATGAATGGGAGAACTTTGAAGGCCTTTCGGCCGAGCCTGCCAAGCTGCAAGCCTTCCTCGACGCCGTGCCGTTCAACCAGCGCAAGCCGGCTTCCGTCGCGCCGCATATCGACGTGCCGGCCGTACTGCCGGCACCCGGCGTCGGCGGCAAGGAGCTCTCGACCCAGGCCGGCTTCGGCCAGATCCTGAACGAGATCTCGCGCGAGGATTCCGACTTTGCCAACCGCATCGTCACCACCTCGCCGGACGTCACCGTCTCGACCAATCTCGGTCCCTGGGTCAACCGGCGCGGCCTGTTCGCGCTCGAGAACATGGCCGACACCTTCAAGTCGGAACGCATTCCCTCGACCTTCAACTGGGAATTCTCGCCGTCGGGCCAGCATCTCGAACTCGGCATCGCCGAGATGAACCTGTTTCTCATGCTCTCGGCGCTCGGCCTCAGCCATTCGATCAATGGCGAGCGGCTGCTGCCGATCGGCACCCTCTATGACCCGTTCATCTATCGCGGCGCCGACGCGCTGAACTATGCCTGCTACCAGGATGCGCGCTTCATCCTCGTCGCCACGCCGTCCGGCATCACGCTGGCGCCGGAAGGCGGCGCGCACCAGTCGATCGGCACGCCGCTGATCGGCATGGCGCAGGACGGCCTGGCCGCCTTCGAGCCGGCCTTCGTCGACGAGCTCGCCACCATCCTCCGCTTCGGCTTCGACTACATCCAGCGCAATGGCGAGGGCGACCCGGACGAGCGCACCTGGCTGCGCGACCAGACCGGCGGCTCGATCTATCTGCGCCTGTCGACCCGGCCGCTCGAACAGCCGACCCGCACCATCGACGAGGAACTGTCACGCGCCATCGTCGACGGCGCCTACTGGCTCAGGAAGCCCGGCCCGAACGCCGAGGTCGTCATCGCCTATACCGGAGCCGTCGCGCCCGAGGCGATCGAGGCGACCGGGTTGCTCGCCGAGGACCGCCGCGACATCGGCCTGCTCGCCATCACCTCGGCCGACCGGCTGAACGCCGGCTGGACGGCGGCGGGCCGTGCCCGCGAGCGCGGCCTCGTCCATGCCAAGTCGCATGTCGAACGGCTGTTCGCCGACCTGCCGCATCATTGCTCGCTGGTCACGGTGCTCGACGGCCATCCGGCGACTCTCGGCTGGCTCGGCTCGGTCGGCGGCCACCGCACTCGTTCGCTCGGCGTCGAGCATTTCGGCCAGACCGGCACCATCGCCGATCTCTACCGCCACCACGGCATCGACGCGCAGGCGATCGTCCGCGCCGCCCTGGCGCTCGCGCCGGAGCGGCCGGTCCGCTACCTGCGCGAGGCCTCGGGGCCGGGCGTGTAGGAGGGAAAACCCGCTTTCACCTCTCCCACCGGGAGAGGTCGACGCACGAAGTGCGGCGGGTGAATGCCTAGGGACCCATCCGGGAGAGGGCGTAGCCCCTCACCCGGACCTGCGGTCCGACCTCTCCCCCTGAGAGAGGTGAAGAGGCGGCAACCCGGCTGAATGGATCCCGGATCTCCGCTTCGCTGCGTCCGGGATGACGGCGAGCGTGGGGTGCGGAACGGCGCCGGTCTCTCCGACCGACGCCTCGGAAAACCGCGTCAGTCGGCGCGCTTCGGCACGAAGAAGTGCTCTTCCTTCGGCAGCTTCGCCACCGTCTCGGCCGGCAGGCCCAGATTGGTCGAGAGCACAGCCGGCGGATTGGTCGCGAGCCAGGTCGACAGCTCGTTCGATTCATATTTCGGGCTGTTGAAGCCGATCAGCACACGGAGCACGCCGGGGCCGGTATTCTTGATGTAGTGGCCCGACCCCATCGGCGCATAGCCGATATCGCCGGCCTCGTACTGCTCGATGACCGCATTGCCCTCGGCCAGGAACACCGCCATCTCGGCTGTGCCCTCGATGAAATACTGCCACTCGTCGGCGTTCGGATGCCAGTGCAGCTCGCGCAGCGCGCCCGGCTGGATCTCCAGCACCGAGCCCGCCATGGTCGTCGAGATCGGGAACTCGTCGACCGTCACCGTGCGCTGCACGCCGCCGCCCGGCACCCGGCGCGGCACCTGCGCCATCAGAGGATAGCGATGGACGGTGACCAGCTCCGGTTCCTTGCGCGGCGCCGAGATGAACGAGGCGTCGTCAGGCACCGGGCCCTGGGCGAAATAGGCCTCGCCCTTCGGCAGCTTCGCCACGTCCTCCAGCGAGATGCCAAGGCTCTGCGCCACCACGTCGGGCGGCGTGCGCGATAGCCAGTCGGTGATCGAGAAGGTGTGGTCCTCGGAGAAGTCGCCATTGTCGAAGATCAGGATGAAATGGCACTCGCCCGGCCCTATCCCCTGGATCGAATGGCCCCAGCCGCGCGGGAAATACCAGACATCGCCGGGCGCGAAGGTGTCGATCGCCGAGCTGCCGTCGGGGCGCATCAGCGTGGTGCGGCAATTGCCGGAAACGACATAGCCCCATTCGGCGGCGTTGGCATGCCAGTGCAGCTCGCGCATGCTGCCCGGCTCCAGCCGCATCGACACGCCGGCAATGCCGACGCTCGCCGGAAACTCGTGCACGGAAGCGCCGCGCGTGACGCCGCCCGGCCCCAGCCGCGGCGTCTCCTTTTCGAGACGGTATTTGAAGGACAATGTCGTTTCGACCACAGGCGACTCCTTGGAGGTGCAGGGAAACCGAAGCGTGCCTACACCAATAGGATGCGGCGGCCGCCTTGACCAGAGACGCCGCGCCGGCCAGCGAGCCTGCGCGGCGGCTCGCGATTCAGGCGATCGTCTCGGTCGAGGCACCGGCCTTTTCCAGCAGGGCGACGAGGCCGGCCTTCATCTGCGGCGCGCCGCCGGCGATGCGGTTGCCCTCGAGCATGCCCTCCCCGGCGAGGAAGTCGTTGTGCCAGCCGCCGGCCTCCTTGATCAGGCAGAGCCCGGCCAGGCAATCCCAGGAATTGATATGCTGCTCGTAGTAGCCGACGAGCCGGCCGCAGGCGACATAGGCGAGCATCAGCGCGCCGGAACCGTTGCGATAGAACATGCCGCCGGCTTCCAGCAGAACGGTGACGAAGCGGCCGACATCTTCCGGCGGAATGCGGTGATTGCTGCCGAAGCCGAGCAGGCCGTCCTCGATGGAACGCGTCGGCGCCACCGCGATCGGCGCGCCGTTCAGGAAGGCGCCGAGACCCCTGGCGCCGGCGAAGAACTCGTCGCTGACCGGCGCGTAGATGACGCCGATCTCGGCCTCGCCGGCGAAGGCGACGGCGATCGACACGCACCAGTGCGACAGGCCGTTCAGGAACGGGCTGGTGCCGTCGATCGGATCGACCACCCAGAGCACGCCGGACTTGCCCTCGACGAGACCATCCTCCTCGCCGAGCACGCCATCCTCCGGGAAGGCCTCGGCGATGCGGGCGCGAATCAGAACCTCGACCTCACGGTCGGCGATGCTGACGACATCCTGGCCGCCATGCTTGAATTCGACGGCAAGCGTCGAGAGGCGCTCGAAATAGCCGAGCGCCAGCGCGCCCGCCTCGCGCGCGATCTCCTGGGCCAGGGTGAAGCGGGCGGTGCGGTCTTCGATCGAAAGGGTCACTGTGATTGGGTCCGTTCAGGCGTGGTTCCGCCCGAACGGTAGCACAGGCCCATGAAGCGGATGCAACAGGCTGAATCCGCTCCGCGCGAAGCGGCTCTAGACCGGCGCATCCATCTTCGTCGGCGCGACCACCAGCGGCAGGCTGATTTCCTGCACCAGCCCGCCGCCATCGCCATTGCGGATGACGATCCGCCCGCCGAGACGCTCGACGATTTCCTTGGCGATGGCGAGGCCGAGACCGGCGCCGGGAACCGACTGGCGGCGGGCCGGATCGACCCTGAAAAACGGCTCGAAAGCGCGCTCGATCATCTCGGGCGGAATGCCCGGCCCATGGTCGACGATGCGGATCATCGCGACGTCGCTCAGCCGCAGCACGCTGATCGTGCCGCCGCCGCCATGCGTCGCCGCGTTGATCATCAGGTTGCGCAGCGCCCGCGTCAGCGCCAGCGGCGCGGCCGCCACCTCGGCCTTTTCCAGCACGCCGACCTCGATCCGTTGGCCCTGCACGGCCAGCTCGGTAGCGAGGCGGCGGACGAATTCGTCGAGCTTCAAGGGCTCGTGGCCGCCCGCCTCCACTTCCTCGCGCACGAGGCGGATGGCGCTGTCGGCGATCCGGTCGAGCTCGTCGAGGTCGTTCAGCCAGTTCTGGCGCTCGTCGTCGTCGAGGAATTCGGCGCGGAGCCGCATCCGCGTCATCGGCGTCCTGAGGTCGTGGCCCGCCGCCGCGACGAGGCGCATCCGGCTCTCCATCGCGCTTTTCAGCCGGGCCGAAAGGCGATTGAGCGCCCCAGCGGTGGCGCGCGTCTCGGCCGAGCCGGTCTCCGGCAGCGGCGGCAGCACGCCATCCGGTCCGACGGAGGCAATCGCCGATTCGATCATCTGCAGCGGCCGGGTCAGGCGGTAGGCGATCACCAGCGCGATGCCGGCGGCGCCGACGATGATCGCCAGCATCCAGCCGATCAGGATGACCCAGCCAGCCTGCGGCGGCGCCGTGTTGGAGAGCGGCACGGCGATGTAGCCGAGGTCGTCGATCGGTATCGAGACGATCGGCGGCGCGTGCGGCCTGGGCTGCGTCACGATCACGTCGCGCGGGCGGCCGATATGCACCAGCACCTCGCGCAGCGCCTGCGTCAGCCCCTCATGCTCGGGACCGCGCGCCGGCTTCTCGCGGATGCGCAGGCCGAGATCCTTGCCGCGCATCGTGCCGCGCTGCACCTCGCCTTCGCGAAAATCCTCGGGATGGCGCTCGACCAGTTGGGCGATCAGGTCGATCTGGATCGCCGCCGGGCCGAGCGAGCGCTCCGGCCCCGGCCGGCCGATGACGCTGACGGCGACGAGCGTGGCGAGGCCGACGACGGCAACGATGGCGCCGATGACGAGCAGGCCGATCTTGAGACGGAGCGAATTCACGCCGGCGCCTCCGTCTCGACCTTGACCGCCAGCTGGTAGCCGCCATTGCGCACGGTCTTGAAGATCTGGAACTTGCCGTCGTCGCCGAGCTTGCGGCGCAGCCGGCTCATCAGCACGTCGATCGAGCGGTCGAGCGGATCCGCCTCGCGACCCTGGGTCAGATCGAGCAGTTGCTCGCGCGACAGCACGCGGCCGGGACGGTCGAGAAAGACGATCAGCAGGTCGAACTCCGCGCCGGTCAGCGCGATCTCGGCGCCATCCGGATCGACCACGGCGCGCGTCGCCGGCGACACGACGAAGCCGGCGAAGCCATAGCTGGCGGTCGCCGTCGCCGTCTCGACCATCTCGCCCGAACGGCGCAGCACGGCGCGGATGCGCGCCAGAAGCTCGCGCGGGTTGAACGGCTTGCCGCGATAGTCGTCGGCGCCGATCTCGAGCCCGATGATGCGGTCTACATCCTCCTTCAACGCCGTCAGCAGGATGATCGGGATATGCGGCTTGCGATCGCGCAACTGGCGGCAGATATCGAGGCCGGAACCGTCCGGCAGCATGACGTCGAGCACGATCAGGTCGATCTGCTGGGTGGCGAGCTTTTCTTCCAGCTCACGCTTGTCGGCGGCCAGCGTGACGCGCAGGCCCTGGCCGTCGAGATAGCGGCCGAGCAGCCGGCGGATTTCAAGATCGTCGTCGACGACCAGTATGTGCGGCGGGTTTGGCATCTCGTCGTCCCGTCTCTTGAAGCGTTCTCTCTCGAACCTGTCCATGGGGCCGGCGGGACATTGTCCGCCAGCGCGCTATCTCGCGTTGCCAGAAGCTGTACCGGCTCGATTCCCGCCCGGGGCGAGATTTTCGTAACCGATCGTCACAAAGCGCCCGGCAGCAACAGTTTGTAACAAGAATGCCGAAGCGGGACATGCTCGGCAACGAAACGACCTAGCGAGGAAACGGCGGCTTCCTAGTTTCGGCCTGCGTTCAGCAACCCAATTGGAGGACATCCATGAAACGCGCTCTCGCAGCTTTCGCCGTCGTCACGGTCGCCAGCGTCTCGGCGATCGCCGCCACGCAGGCCCAGGTGCCGGCCAAGAACGAGCAGGTCGCCCAGGCTTCGGATTCCGAACGCGGCCAGCCCGATATGCGCCGCGGTCCGCATGGCCGCGATCACGGTCGCGAACAGGGCCGTCGCGGTCCGCGCGGCGAGCGGATGCAGATGTGGCTCGCCCAGAACCTCAACGCGGCCGAGACGCTGATCGGCATCCGCGCCGACCAGCATGACGCCTGGCGCGACTATACCAACGCACTGCTGGCCATGTTCCAGCCGCCGGCTCGCCCGGCCGTCGTCCCCGACGCCAATGCGGAGCCGGCCCCCTTCGCCCGCGAGGAACGGCTGATCCAGAACGTAACCGACCGCGCCGCCAAGGCTGCCGAGCTGTCGAAGGCGATCGACGCGCTCAAGGCCAAGCTGACCCCCGAGCAGCTGACCAAGCTCGCCAACGCCGATCTGCGCTTCGGTCCGCCGATGGGGCCGGGCGGCCCCGGTCGCGGCCCGCACGGCCATGGTCCGCACGGCGGCCACGGCCCGATGGATCGCGGCGGCCCGCAGGGCGGCCCCGACGACATGAACGGCCCCGGCCCAGGCGGCAATGACGCGCCTGACGACGGCGGCCCGGACGCCGGCCCGGACGCGGGCCCGGCCGAGTAACCCGACACCGAACCTCGCCCCCCACGGACGCGGACAGAACGCGAACCACTCCCCCCGGTGGTTCGCGCCGCGTCCGAACCTGCCCGAACGAACGTCCAACAAAGAGAATACCAAATGCGCAAGCTTATCCTCGCTGCCGCTTCCCTTGCCTTCCTCGCCTCCGGCGCCGCCGCGATCGCCGCCGAGGAGACCGAAGGCACCGTGATCAATGTCAACGCCTCGTCCGGAACGCTGACCCTGCAGGGCGGCCAGACCTACCATTTCGCCAATGGCAGCCAGCTTCTCGGCGTCGTGCCGGGCCAGGTCATCGGCGTCGCCCACCAGGGCAGCGAGGGCCTCGGCGCCTTCAACCCGCATCCCGCCAGCAACTGATCGGCGAACGGGCGCTCCGCACGCGCCCTGGCCGCCCACGTCCGGGAACGCTTTCCGGATTGCCGCGTTGACGAACTGAAACTGACTTCCAAATCTGACCTCCCCAATGCGGCCCCGCCCTGAACCCCAGGGGCGGGGCCATTTTTTATGCCGCCCCAAGACCCGGAAGCCGCCCGGGAAGCCTCCCCACGCACGGCATATTGCACGCGATATGCGTTCGTGCTTACATCGCTTCCGCGAACGTGGACTGGAGGAGCAGGCCGCGCTGTCGCCGAGGGAGGACATCATGAATCAACGCCACCGTGGCGCGCGCTCGCGCGTCCTGCCGATGCTTGCCGCCGCCCTGCTCGGGCTCGCCGCCGGCGCCGCGCATGCTTCCGACAACAAGATCGCGCTCATTCCGGGCGGCCCGCATCCGTACTTCGCCCCCTGGGAACAGGCCGGCAAGGACGCGGCGAAGGACTTCGGCATCGCCGCCGTCGACTTCAAGGTTCCGGCCGAGTGGAAGCTGAACCTGCAGACCGAACTGGTCGAGAGCCTGGTCACCCAGGGCTACACCGCGTTCGGCATTTTCCCGGGCGACGCCGTCGGCATCAACCAGACCGTCGAGGAACTCACCGCGAACAACATCCCGGCCGCGGCGCTTGCCGGCTGCGCGCAGGACCCGACCAAGATGTCGTTCTGCCTCGGCACCGACGTCTTCAACTCGGCCTATCTCGGCACTCAGGCGCTGATCAAGGCGATGGGCGGCAAGGGCAAGATCGTGCATCTCGCCGGCCTGCTCGTCGATCCGAACACCAAGCTGCGCATGGACGCGGTCGAGAAGGCCGTCAAGGAAACCAACGGCGCGGTCACCATCGTCCAGCACATCACCGACACCGATGCGCAGGAAGCGGCCGACCAGAAGATCAACGCCCTGCTCGGCGCCCAGAAGGACGAGATCGACGGCATGGTCTCGACCGCCTACATCCCGTCGGTGGTCGCCGCCAAGTCGCTGCGCAATCTCGGCGACAAGCGCATCAAGCTGGTCGGCATCGATGACGACCAGATCGTCCTCGACGGCATCAAGGACGGCTTCGTCGCCGGCACGATGGCGCAGAACCCGTATGGCCAGGGCTATGTCGGCGCCTATGTGCTTGACCTGATCGCCAGTGGCACCTGCACGGTCAAGGCCGACGCGCCGTGGATCAAGACGCCGCAGACCGAGCACTTCATCGACTCGGGCACGCTTCTGATCTCGAACGACAATGTCGGCACCTACAAGGACGACCTGAAGAAGATCACGGGCGAGATCCAGTCCACCTTCAAGGACAAGTATCTCACCTGCAAGTAAGCGGTTCCGCGGGTCGGCCTCAAGGCCGACCCGCGTGCTGCCGGATTCACGGCCGGCGCCGGGTTGATTCACCTCTCCCATGGGGAGAGGTCGGACCGAAGGTCCGGGTGAGGGAATACGTCCTCTCCGGAGACGTCCCAACCCCTCACCCGCCGGCTGCGCCGTCGACCTCTCCCTGTAGGAGAGGTGAAGTGGCCACCTCACACATGGCTTCACCATGACCCTTGCCGTTTCCTCCGATTCCCGCGCCCGGCCTTCCTGGCTGGCGGAACAGTCGAACCTGATCGGCCTCGCCGCCATCATCGTGCTGTTCTGGGTGTTGTTCACCCAGCCTCGCGCCCGGCTTCGTCTCGTCGTTCAACCTGTTCGCGCTGTCGCGTTCGCTCGCCGTCGACGTCGTCATCGGCTTCTCGACCATGGTGGTGCTCGCCACCGGCGGCATGAATCTCGCCATCGGCTCGATCGGCGTCTGTGCGGTGATGGCGTCGGGCTACATGATGCAGACGCTCGGCCTGCCAATCCCGGTCGCCATGGCGCTGGCGCTGCTGCTCGGCGCCTTCCTCGGCTGGCTGAACGGCTTCGTCATCGTCCGCTCCGGCGTCAATTCCTTTATCATCACGCTTGCCAGCGCCAGCCTGTTCCTCGGCGCCATGCTGATCCTCTCCAAGGCGCAGACCTTCAATGTGCTGCCGCCGGAGATCGCCGCCTTCGGCCGCATGCGCTGGAAGTTCATCTCGCCGCTGCTGTTCATCGCGCTCGGTCTCGGCGCCGCCCTCGTCGTGCTGTTCCGCTTCACGGCGCTTGGCCGCGAGATCCTCGCCGCCGGCGCCAACGCCCGCGCGGCCGAGCTTTCCGGCGTGCCGGTCGGCCGCGCCATCATCATCGCCCACACCCTGTCGGGCGCGCTCGCCGCATCGGCCGGCCTGATGCTGGTGATCCGCCTCGGCGCCGCCATGCCGTCGATCGGCCAGGACTGGCTGCTGCCTTCGTTCCTCGCGCCAGTGCTGGGCGGCACGCTGCTGGCCGGCGGCTATGTCTCCGTGGTCGGCACCATTCTCGGCGCCTTCCTCGTCACCACCATCCGCTCCGGCCTGCTCGTCATGCAGGTCGGCAATTTCTGGCTCCAGCTCTTCCTCGGCCTGATCCTGCTCGCCGCCGTCATGCTGGACCGCTATCGCGGCATCTATGCCGAACGTCGCAGCCTGGGCCGCAAGGATGCCGGCCGCCGCGCGTCAGGAAAAAGCGCATGAGCACCATGACCCGCAACACGACCTTCGGCCAACGCTTCCTCGCCAATGAATGGTCGGCGCTCGCCGTCGCCATCGCCATCGGCCTGGTCACGCTCGCCGTGCTGTCGCCGGCCTTCCTGACCGAATTCAATCTCTATGTGATGCTGCGCTCGTTCTGCGTCGTGCTGATCGTCGCCTTCGCGCAGATGCTGACGCTCGCCGTCGGCCAGATGAACCTGTCGGTCGGCGCGCTCGGCGGCCTCGTCGCCATCGCCGTCGGCGGCATGATGGAGAAGTGGGGCTTCCCGGTTCCCGTCGCCGTCCTCTGCGGCCTCGCCATCGGCGCCGCCGGCGGCCTGATCAACGGCCTGCTGACGGTCCGCACCGGCATCAACGGCTTCATCATCACGCTCGCCACGGCCTCGGCCTTCACCGGCATCAACCTGGGCATCACCGAGTCGATCCCGTTCTACAATCTGCCGGCAAGCTTCGTCGCCTTCGGCACCGAGCGCTTCTACGCGCTGCCCTACCTGCTGCTGCCGCCGGTCCTGATCGCCATCGCGCTCGCCTTCTTCCTGGCCCGCACCGTGCCCGGCCGGCAACTGCTCGCCGTCGGCGGCAACCCGCAGGCGGCCGAGCTTTCCGGTATCCCGCGCGACCGCGTCATCGTCATGGCGCACACCCTGTCCGGCCTGCTCGCCGGCGCTGCCGCAATCCTCGCCGTGGCGCAGCTCGGTTCGGCGCAGCCAACCATCGGCGCCGACTGGCTGCTGATGTCGTTCGCGGCGCCGATCATCGGCGGCGCGGCGCTGACGGGCGGCCACATCTCGGTCGCCGCCACGGCGCTCGCCGTGGTGCTGATCGTCATCATCCAGAACGGCATGGTGCTGGCCAAGGTCGATCCCTACTGGGTGCAGTTCCTGCTCGGCGCCCTGATCCTCGCCGCCGTCGGCCTCAACCGGCTGCGCGCCGTCCGCGCGGGAGGCGCCTGATCATGCGGCTCACCATCGAAGGCATCGGCAAGGACTTTCCCGGCGTCACCGCGCTCGACGAGGTCTCGTTCGAGATCCTGCCCGGCGAGACCCACGCCCTGATGGGCGAGAACGGCGCCGGCAAGTCGACGCTGATCAAGATCATCACCGGTCTGTACCGGCCGGATCGCGGCCGCCTGCTCGTCGACGGCAAGCCGGTCGACTTCACCTCGCCGCGCGACGCCATCGCCGCCGGCATCTCGGCCGTGCACCAGGAGCGCAACCTGATCCCGCGCTTCACCGTCGGCGAGAACATCATGATCGAGCGGCCGCCCACCCGAAACGGCGTCATCGACTTCGACCGAGTCCATGCCGAGGCGCGAAAATTCCTCGACATGATCGATCCCACGATCGACACCCGCACCGAGGTTCGCCATCTCTCGGTCGCGCAGATGCAGATCGTCGAGATCGCCAAAGCGCTGTCGCTGGAAGCGCAGGTGTTGCTGCTCGACGAGCCGACCGCCTCGATCACCGGCCACGAGGCCGACGCGCTGTTCGCCGTGGTGCGGCGCCTGCGCGCGGAGGGCAAGGCGATCGTCTTCGTATCGCACAAGCTCGAAGAGGTGATGGCGATCTCCGACCGCGTCACTGTGCTGCGCGACGGCCGCGTCGCCGCAGCTGGCGAGCCGATCGCCAGCATGAACCGCGGCAAGATCGTCTCCGCCATGATCGGCCGCGAGGAACGCGTCGCCGAAATGGGCGCGCGCGACGTCGACCGCTCGAAGGTGGTGATGGAGGCGAAGGACGTCACCACCTCCTTCGGCCACAGGGGAGTCAGCTTCCGCCTGCACAAGGGCGAGATCCTCGGCCTCTACGGCCTCGTCGGCGCCGGCCGCACCGAGCTGGCACGGGCGCTGATCGGCGACGGCAAGGTCGTTTCGGGCGAACTGCGGCTGAACGGCCAGCCCGTCACGATACCCGACGTGCCGACCGCCATCCGCCGCCACCGCCTCGGCTACATCTCCGAGGACCGCAAGGCGGAAGGGCTGATCCTCGCCCATCCGATCCGCTCCAATGTCGCGATCACCGTCTGGCGGCGGATCGCTTCCGTCCTCGGCCTCGTCACCCGCGCGACCGAGCGCAAGCTGGTCCACCCGCTGGTGGAAAAGCTGGAGGTCAAGACGCCCTCGATCGAGCAGGCCGTCGGCAAATTGTCCGGCGGCAATCAGCAGAAGGTGTCGATCGCCAAGTGGCTGGCGGCAGGCGTCGAGATCCTGATCATCGACGAGCCGACGGTCGGCATCGACATCAAAACCAAGACGGCGATCCACGAGCTGATCGGCGAGATCACCCGCGAGGGGCTTTCGGTACTGCTGATCTCCAGCGACATGCCGGAGATGATCACGCTGGCCGATCGCATCCTGGTGATGCGCGACTTCACCCTCGCCGGCACGATCGAGAACTCGCATCGCTACGAGCCGATGAGCCGCGAGATCATGGGCTTCATCCATGCGGGCGAGGAGACGTCGCCGGTGGCCGCCGGCGCGGCGCACGCTTGAACTGAGAGGGACAGGCGATGATGCCGGCCGATGCGCAGGCCGACGAGGCCGGGCTGCCGCTCTACGAGGTGATCTACCGGGCGCTGCGCCGGCAGATCGTCGACGGCACGCTGCCGGCCGGGCTGGTGGTCGGCGAGACGGCGCTGGCGCGGGCGTTCCGCTCCAGCCGCATCCCCGCCGGCGCGGCGCTGCGGCGGCTCGAGGACGAGGGCCTGGTGACGCGCTTCGGCGGCCGCGGCCTGATGATCGGCGCCGATGACAGCGCGACGCCGCTCCGCCTCGACCTGGTCGAGGCCGGCCTCGTCCTGCCAGATGCCCGCGCCCTGCAGCCGACGGCGCGCAACCGCCGCGCGACGATCTATCCCGAGGTCGAGCACATCGTCGCCTGCTGCCTGCCCTATGGCCGCTTCCAGCTCAACGAGAGCCTGCTGGCCGAGCATTACGGCGTCAGCCGGACGGTGGCGCACGAGGTGCTGACGGCGCTCGACCGCGCCGGCCTCGTCACCCAGGACAGCAACCAGCGCTGGTATGCGGGACCGCTGACGCCGGAGCGGATGCACGAGCACTTTGAAATGCGCTGGCTGCTCGAACCGCTGGCGCTGGAGCAGGCCTGGCCGACGCTGCACCGCCGCGACCTCGTCGCCAAGCGCGAGCGCATCCGCGCCGTGCAGTCCGGCAAGCGCTCGGCCGAGCTTCTGGAACGGCTGGAGCACGACTTGCATGTCGACACCGTCCAGCGCTGCGCCAACAGCCAGCTGCGCGAGGCGATCCACCGCAGCCAGCTGCCGCTGATCGCCATGCACGACACCTACCAGATCCTGCCCGACGCCGAGGAGATGCTGGCCGAGCACCTCGCCGTGTTCGATTGCCTGATCGCCGGCGAACCGGCCCGGGCCCAGCGGGCGCTGGAGCAGCATCTGCGCCGTTCGCTCGGCCCCAACAAGGAGCGGCTGGCGAATGGCGACCGGCTGGCGCCGCTGCGGCCCGTTCCCTTCCTCATCGCCGTCGGCTGAGGCTTTCGCCGGCCGGGCGGGAACCCGGACCGCGCCCGCGTGTTTTCCCCGCAGGGAAACCAAGGAGACATGCCATGTCGACGCCCTATGACAAGGACAAGCCCGGCGGCAACAGCAGCTTCGGCAACCCGCACCGCCCCCCCGATATCCAGGGCGACGATCCCGGCAAGCAGGCGGAGCCGCATGACCCCGCGCGGCCCGATCCCGCCAAGGCGCCGCCATCCGGCGCGCCACCGCGCCCTGGCCGCGACAGCTGATCGGTTCGGACCGGTGCGCCTGCACACCGCGCCGGTCCGAGGCGGCGGGCCCGAATGCCCCCGATTCCGGCCTGCCGCCGCATTTTCAATGAACAATTGCTCTCCATGAGATTTAATGCTCTGCTGCAAGCCTCCGCTCTCGAGCCAAGGCAGGCAGGGTCGTGTCGGCGTTCCAAATGGTCGTCTTCGATCTCGACGGGGTTCTCGTCGACAGCGAAATCATCGCCTGCGGCTGCCTGCGGGAGACCCTCGCCCGGCACGGCGTCGAACTGGATCTGAACGAGGTATTCGAGCGCTTCCTCGGCCGAAGCTTCAGCGTCGTCGAGACGGACTACCAGCGCCGCACCGGCCACCCCTTGCCGGCAAGCTTCCCCGCCGAGCTCAATGCGCTCCTCATCGCCCGTTACCGGACCGCGCTGCGGGTCATGCCCGATGCGACCCGGCTGCTCCGCAGCCTCCGCACGCCGCGCTGCATCGCCTCGTCGAGCACGCCGGAACGCATCCGCCTGTCGCTCGGCCTGACCGAGCTTGGAGAGCTCTTCGACGCCAATGTCTTCAACACGACGATGGTCGCGCGCGGCAAGCCGGCGCCGGACCTCTTCCTGTTCGCCGCCGAGAAAATGGGCGCACGGCCGGATCGGACCCTCGTCATCGAGGACAGCGTCAGCGGCGTCATCGGCGGCAAGGCTGCCGGCATGACGGTCTGGGGATTTGTCGGCGGCAGCCACTATACCGGGCGCGAAGCAGGCGGCATGCTGCTCGACGCCGGCGCCGACCGAATCGTCGAGAGGATGGCGGACCTCCTGCCGCATCTATCAGAAGCAATCCCGCCATGACCGCCACCGATCCGGAACGCTCCCGCCTCGATGACGCCGCCCGCGCGGGCTGGCTCTACTTCATCGCCGGCAACACACAGGACGCGATCGCCCGGAAGCTCAACGTGTCGCGGCCGACGGCGCAGCGCCTTGTCTCGCTGGCGCTTTCCGAGCGGCTGATCACCTTCCGCCTCGATCATCCCATCGCCGCCTGCATGGAGCTGGAGGCACGGCTGACCGAGCGCTACGGCCTCGGCCACTGCCAGATCGTGCCATCCGACCCCGGCTCGGAGAACGCCGTCGTCGGCATCGCCGAGGCGGCCGCCGACTTCCTCGAGCAGCGCCTGCGCGCCACCGAGCCGATCGTCGTGGCGCTCGGAACCGGACGAACGCTCCGCGCCGCCGTCGAGCAGATCCCCCGCCTCGCCTGCCCGCAGCACCGCCTCGTCTCGCTGGTCGGCCACATCTCGATGCAGGGTTCGGCCAGCTTCTTCGACGTGCTGGCGCGCCTTTCCGACCTCGTCCAGGCCCCGCATTTCCCCATGCCGCTGCCCGTCGTCATGCCGACGCGCGGCGAGCGCGACCAGTTGATGCGGCTGGAGCCGGTGCGGCGCATCTGCGAACTGGCGGAGGCGGCCGATGTCTCGCTCGTCGGCATCGGCCGGATGGACGAGAATGCGCCGCTCTTCATCGACGGCTTCATCTCGGCCTCGGAACTCGAGGAAATGCACCGGCTCGGCGCGGTCGGCGAAGTCACCGGCTGGGCCTTTGATGCCCAGGGCCAGATCATCGCCGGCGGCACCAATGATAGGCTGACCAGCGTGCCGCGCGAGGTGCCGGCCACCCGATTGGTCGTCGGCTGCGCCATGGGACCCGGCAAGGTGCTGGCGATCCATGCCGCGCTGCGTGGCCGCATCATCAACGGCCTGATCACCAACGAGACGACGGCGAAGACCCTGCTCGATCTCGGCTGAGCAAGGCCGCCTTTCGCCCCGCCTTCGCGGGTTGCGGCGCCGGCAGGCCCGGACCGGACCGTATCCAGCCGATGCCGCACCGCAGCATCCGGCCTGCCCTTTGAAATTCCTCCCGAAACTTCCCCTGCGGCAGCTTGGCGCCCTCGACGGCAAGCCGGCTTCGCTGCCCTGCGGCAACGAATTGCCATTGACAGGCCTGCAATTTCGGATTGAGCGTATGATCATCGCTGTAGCAATTGCTCGCAGCGCATCTGGGAGGATGACATGAGAATTGTGATCGGCGCCCTTCTCGGCGCAGCTTCCATCCTGGCCATCGGCCAGGCCGCGGCCGCCACCAAGCTGACCATCGCCACCGTCAACAATGGCGACATGGTGCGCATGCAGTCGCTGACCGACGACTTCAAGGCGAAGAACCCCGACATCGACCTCGAATGGGTCACGCTGGAAGAAAACACGCTGCGCCAGAAGGTGACGACCGACATCGCCACCAAGGCCGGACAGTTCGACGTGCTGACGATCGGCACCTACGAGGTGCCGATCTGGGCCAAGAAGGGCTGGCTGGTGCCGCTCGACAATCTCGGCGCCAACTACGACGTCGATGACCTGCTGCCGCCGATCCGCGCAGGCCTGTCGCTCGACGGCAAGCTCTACGCGGCGCCGTTCTACGGCGAGAGCTCGATGGTGATGTACCGCAAGGACCTGTTCGACAAGGCCGGGCTGAAGATGCCCGAGCAGCCGACCTGGGACTTCGTCGCCGACGCCGCCAAGAAGATCACCGACAAGGATAATGGCGTCTATGGCATCTGCCTGCGCGGCAAGGCCGGCTGGGGCGAGAACATGGCCTTCCTGACCGCCATGTCGAACTCGTTCGGCGCCCGCTGGTTCGACGAGAAATGGCAGCCGCAGTTCGACCAGCCGGAATGGAAGAACACGCTGAACTTCTACGTCAACCTGATGAAGGAAGCTGGACCGCCGGGAGCGGCCTCGAACGGCTTCAACGAGAACCTAGCGCTGTTCAACTCCGGCAAGTGCGGCATGTGGATCGACGCCACCGTCGCCGCCTCCTTCGTGACCAATCCGAAGGATTCGAAGGTCGCCGACAAAGTCGGCTTCGCGCTCGCGCCGAATACGGGCCTCGGCAAGAACGCCAACTGGCTGTGGGCCTGGTCGCTGGCGGTGCCGGCCGGCTCGAAGAAGGCCGACGCAGCGGAGAAGTTCATCAGCTGGGCTACCAGCAAGGACTATCTGAACCTCGTCGCCTCGAAGGAAGGCTGGGCGAACGTGCCTCCCGGCACGCGCGCCTCCCTCTACGCCAATCCGGAATACCAGAAGGCGGCGCCCTTCGCGAAGATGACGCTCGACTCGATCAACTCGGCCGATCCGAACCATCCGACGGTGAAGCCGGTGCCCTATACCGGCGTGCAGTTCGTCGCCATCCCCGAATTCCAGGGGCTGGGCACGGCGGTCGGCCAGCAATTCTCCGCAGCGCTCGCCGGTTCGTCGACGGTCGACGCGGCGCTCGCCGCCGCCCAGGCGACCGCAACCCGGGAAATGACCAAGGCCGGCTACATCAAGTAGCCCGCGCTCCGTGCTCGCCCGGCCCGTTCCGCGGGCCGGGCTCCGGGCCTCCCAAGGACTGCCACCCGACCTCGGCCGGGTGGACCTTTTTAGGGCAGATCGAAACGGATCAAGGGCGAAGGCCGTGGCCACGAAGCAGTCGACTACTCTCGGACGCATCCTCTCGGCGCCGTCGATCATCCTGCTGTTCCTCTGGATGATCGTGCCGCTGGCGATGACGATCTGGTTCTCGCTCCTGCGCTACAACCTGCTCGACCCCGGCCAGGAAAGCTTCATCGGCCTGCTGAACTACCAGTATTTCCTCACCGACCCCGCCTTCTTCACGGCGCTCTTCAACACGCTGATCCTGGTCGGTTCGGTGCTCGTCATCACGGTGGTCGGCGGCGTGCTGCTGGCGCTTCTGATGGACCAGCCGATCCTCGGCCGCGGCATCGTCCGCCTGATGGTGATCGCGCCGTTCTTCGTCATGCCGACCGTGTCGGCGCTGGTCTGGAAGAACCTGCTGATGCATCCCGTCTCCGGGCTGTTCGCCTGGATCGCGACGCTGATCGGCGTGCAGCCGATCGACTGGTTCACCAATGTGCCGCTGTTCTCGATCATCCTGATCGTCGCCTGGCAATGGCTGCCCTTCGCCACGCTGATCCTTCTGACGGCGCTGCAGTCGATGGACGAGGAGCAGAAGGAGGCGGCCGAGATGGACGGCACGCCGGCGCTGTCCTTCTTCATCTACATGACGCTGCCGCATCTCGCCCGCGCCATCACCGTCGTCATCCTGATCGAGACGATCTTCCTGCTCTCGGTCTTCGCCGAGATCTTCGTCACAACCGGCGGCGGACCCGGCCTGCAGACAACCAACATCGCCTTCCTCGTCTATGCGCAGGCGCTGCTGCAATACGACGTCGGCGGCGCCTCGGCCGGCGGCATCGTTGCCGTCGTCCTCGCCAACATTGTCGCCATCTTCCTGGTCCGCCTCATCGGCAAGAACCTCGACGCCTAAGCATCGGAACGCTCGATCATGGCCAGACGCATCACGACGACCCGCAGGATCACCGCCACGGCTGGCGGCTGGCTCGCCGGCTTCATCATCTTCTTCCCGATTCTCTGGATGGTGCTGACCAGCTTCAAGACCGAGCTCGACGCCTTCTCGACGCCACCGCAATTCCTGTTCTTCCACTGGACGACCGAGAACTACGGCATCGTCCAGCATCGCAGCGACTACATCCATCACGCGATGAACTCGATCATCCTGGCGCTCGGCTCGACCGCGCTCGGGCTCCTGATCGGCATTCCCGCCGCCTGGGCGATGGCCTTCGCGCCGACCAAGCGGACGCGCAGCACGCTGCTCTGGATGCTCTCGACCAAGATGATGCCGCCGGTCGGCGTGCTGGTGCCGATCTACCTGATCTATCGCGACACCGGCCTGCTCGACACGCATGGCGGCCTGATCTTCATCGAGTTCATGGCCAACCTGCCGATCATCGTCTGGATGCTCTACACCTATTTCAAGGAGATCCCGAAGGACATCCTCGAGGCGGCGCGCATGGACGGCGCCACCATCGGCAAGGAGCTCCTCTACGTGCTGACGCCGATGGCGATCCCCGGCATCGCCTCGACCGTGCTGCTCAACATCATCCTCGCCTGGAACGAGGCGTTCTGGACGCTGAACCTGACCACCGTCAACGCGGCGCCGCTGACCGTGTTCATCGCCTCCTATTCGAGCCCGGAAGGGCTGTTCTGGGCCAAGCTCTCCGCCGCCTCCACGCTCGCCATCGCGCCGATCATGGTGCTCGGCTGGTTCAGCCAGAAGCAGCTGGTGCGCGGTCTCACCTTCGGCGCCGTCAAGTAATCCGGTCACGGGAACAACACCATGGGCAAGATCGAACTGGTTGGCGTCGAGAAGACCTTCGGCAGCGTCAACGTCATCAAGGATGTCGACCTGACCGTCGAGGACGGTGAGTTCGTCGTCTTCGTCGGCCCGTCCGGCTGCGGCAAGTCCACCCTGCTGCGGCTGATCGCCGGGCTCGAGGACGTCACGCGCGGCATCATCCGCATCGACGGCCTCAACGTCGTCGACCTGCCGCCGGCGAAGCGCGGCCTGTCCATGGTGTTCCAGTCCTACGCGCTCTACCCGCATATGAGCGTGCGCAGCAATATCGGCTTCGGGCTGAAGATGGCCGGGATGCCGAAGGCCGAGATCGCGCAGAAGGTCGAGGCGGCGGCGGCGGTGCTCAACCTCACCCCCTATCTCGACCGCCGGCCGGGCCAGCTTTCCGGCGGCCAGCGCCAGCGCGTCGCCATCGGCCGCGCCATCGTGCGCGAACCGAAGGCGTTCCTGTTCGACGAGCCGCTCTCGAATTTGGATGCGGCATTGCGTGTAAACATGCGGCTGGAGATCGCCCGGCTGCAGAACTCGCTCGGCACCACGGCGATCTACGTGACGCACGACCAGATCGAGGCGATGACGCTCGCCGACAAGATCGTCGTCCTGAACGCCGGCCAGATCGAGCAGGTCGGCTCGCCGCTCGAACTCTACGAGCATCCGCACAACCTGTTCGTCGCCGGCTTCATCGGCTCGCCGAAAATGAACTTCGTCACCGGCGCGGCGGCGGAAAAGCGCGGCGCGACGACAATCGGCATCCGGCCGGAGCATGTCGCGACCTCGCAGACATCGGGCGAGTGGGACGGCGTCGTCAGCGTCGCCGAGCATGTCGGCAGCGACACCTTCCTCTACGTGACGGTGCCGGAGATCGGCGACATCACCGTGCGGGCGGTCGGCGAACTGGCGCTGAAGCCGGGCGAACGCGTTTTTCTCACACCGGATTCGACGCATATCCACCGGTTCGACCGTGACGGCAAGGTGATCGTTCAGTAGCTTGACGTCGCCCCACGGCGAATTCTCAGGAGGAAAAGAATGTATTTCGAAAAGCTTCGGCTCGACGGCAAGGTCGCGCTCGTGACGGGCGGCGGCCAGTCGATCGGCCTGGCTACCGTCGAGGCGCTGGCCGAAGCCGGCGCCAAGGTGATCATCGCCGACCGGGACGAGGCGGTCGCCAAGGCCGGCCAGGCCACCCTGAAAGCCAAGGGCCATGACGTGGACGTGGTGGTGATGGACGTGACCGACTCGGCCCGCGTCAACCAGGTCGCCGACGAGGTCGTCGCCAGGTACGGCAGGATCGACATCCTCGTCAACAATGCCGGCATCGCCCGCAGCATGGTGCCGGCCGAGACGGTCGCCGACGAACTCTGGCTGAACGTCATCGACGTCAACCTGAACGGCACCTACTGGTGCTGCCGTGCCTTCGGCAACCACATGCTGAAAGCCGGCCGCGGTTCGATCGTCAATATCGGCTCGATGTCCGGCCTGATCGTCAACAAGCCGCAGGAGCAGGCGTCCTACAACGCCTCGAAGGCGGCCGTGCACCACCTGACCAAGTCGCTGGCGGCCGAATGGGGCTCGCGCGGCGTGCGCGTCAACGCCGTGGCGCCGACCTATATCAACACGCCGCTGGCCGCCAACGTCCTCAAGGAAAACCCGCAGATGGCGGAAGCCTGGCTCGGCGGCACGCCGATGGGCCGCATGGGCGAGACCGACGAGATCGCCTCGGTCGTGCATTTCCTCGCCAGCGACGCGGCCAGCCTGATGACCGGCTCGATCGTCTCGGCCGACGGCGGCTATACCTGCTGGTAGTCAGGCCGATTGCGCCAACGCGGCCACCCGCTTGAGATCGTCCAGAAAGCGCGCGTACTCGCGCGCTTTTTCGTTTTGGTCGGGCAGGCGCAGCAGGAAGGACGGATGGATCGTCGCCAGCAGCGTCGCGCCGTTCCGGGTCGTCAGTAACTGCTCGCGCGCCGAGGCCAGCGTCATCGTCTTTCCGGTCAGGCTCCGCACCGCCGTCAGCCCGAGCGCGACGACCAGGCGCGGCCTGAGGATCGCCAGTTCCTGCGCCAGCCAGTCATGGCAGGCGACGATGTCAGCGACATCAGGCTTCTGGTGCAGCCGGCGCTTGCCGCGCGGCACGAATTTGAAGTGCTTCACCGCATTGGTGACATAGACGCGCGTCCGGTCGATGCCGGCCTCCCGCAGCGCGGCGTCGAAGACCTGTCCGGCCGGCCCGACGAAGGGGCGCCCGGCGAGATCCTCCTGATCGCCCGGCTGCTCACCGACAAACACGATCCCGGCGTCCTCAGGCCCCTCGCCAAAGACGGTCTGCGTCGCCGACGCCCAGAGCGGGCAACGCCGGCAGCCCGCCGCCTCGTCGCGCAGCGCCTCAATCGAGCCGGCAGCCGCCGGCGCTTCGGCCGGTGAAGCGGGCGCGGGCCGCTGCGGTCTCGGATTTTCTGGTGTCGCGGCTGACTGAACCATCTCGGCGCTCCTTCGCTCCGCCTGGTCGATCAGCGGTTTAATGAGCGAGGCCTCGGGCAGGTTGCGCCAGTATTTCCGCGGCATCTCCGACATCATCGCCTGCACCTTCAGCCGGGCGGGATTGAAGATCGCCGCGTAGTAACGCCGCCAGAGATCCTCCAGCGCGTCCTCGCCGGGAGCGGCCGAGCGATCGACGCCCTCCGAAAAGCGCAGGACCTCGCCGTCCCAATGCACGCTGCGCTCCGGCGTCAGGATCGACCAGCGCATCGAGGCGAAGCGGCGGACGAAGAAGGGCGCCGCCGCCTCAACGATGTGATGTTCCGGCTCGAACCAGGCGATGAAGCATTCGCCCGCCTCGGTCTCGACGGCGCGGAAGCGGACGAAGGCATGCATCTTGTGAATGTCGCGCCGCACCGCCCTGGCGAGGCTATTGAGACGGACATTGAGCGGATCGACGCTGTCCTCGAGCGCGTCGTGATCAGTCCTTATCCGGCAAAGCATCTTGTAGAGCAGCGCGAAACGTTCGGGATCCGCATGCAGGATCGCGGTTTCGGCGAGATCGAGAAATCCGCGCGGCACCGCGAAGGCCGGCCCTTCCGGCGGCGCTGCCGTGGGTTCTGAAGACACCGCGCCAAAGAGATCGACGCTTTCGCCGGCCACGCTCCAGACCACCTCGGCCGGATCGACGCCCTGCCGCGCCAGCCGCCGCGCGGCATCACGCCAGCCCTCGAAATCGGTCGGTCCTGCAAGCGCGATCCGGTGCATGGCTAGAACGGCAGTTGCATCTGCACCGGTTTCGGCCGCAGCAAGGCGGGCAGGTGTTCCGAATCGAGCAGGCCGGACGGCTTGTGGTCGCCGAGCACGACGAAGGGCATCAGCTTGGCGAGCGGCAGGCGCCGCCGGGCGAGGTCGTCGCTGCGCAGCGTGCGATGGCGGCGGGCGGAGATGAGCCGTTCCACCGTCTTGGCGCCGAGCCCCGGCACGCGCAATAGCTCCTCGCGGCCGGCGCGGTTGAGATCGACGGGAAAGCGGTCGCGATGGGCGAGCGCCCAGGCGAGCTTCGGGTCGATATCGAGGTCGAGCATGCCACCCTGGCCGCCGATCTCCGACACCTCGAAGCCGTAGAAGCGCAGCAGCCAGTCGGCCTGGTAGAGCCGATGCTCGCGCATCAGGGGCGGAGCGGCCGGCGGCAGCTTGCGGCTCGCATCGGGGATCGGGCTGAAGGCGGAGTAATAGACCCGCTTCAGCCTGTAGGAGCCATAGAGATTGGCGGAGAGATCGAGGATCGAGCGGTCGGTCGATGCGTCGGCGCCGACGATCATCTGCGTGCTCTGGCCGGCCGGCGCGAAGCGGCGCGCATGCTTCAGGTGCTGTTCCGATTTCGCCTCGTCGAGCTTCAGCCGCAGCCGTCCCATGGTGCGGCGGATCGAGGGAACGCTCTTTTCCGGCGCCAGTGCCGCCAGCCCCTGCTCGGTCGGCAGCTCGACATTGATCGACAGCCGATCGGCATAGAGCCCCGCCTCGGTGATCAGCGCCTCGCTCGCCTCGGGAATCGTCTTCAGGTGGATGTAGCCCTGGAAGCCGTGCTCGACCCGCAGCGACCGCGCCACCGCCACCACCTGCTCCATCGTGTAGTCGGGATTGCGGATGATGCCGGAGGAGAGGAACAGGCCTTCGATATAGTTGCGGCGGTAGAAATCGAGCGTCAGCTTGACGATTTCCGCGATGGTGAAGCGGGCGCGCGGCACGTTGGACGAGGCGCGGTTGACGCAATAGAGGCAATCGAAATTGCAGGCATTGGTCAGGAGCACCTTCAGGAGCGAGATGCAGCGACCGTCCGGCGCATAGGAATGGCAGATGCCCATGCCCTCGGTCGAGCCGATGCCCTTGCCGGCGGCCGCGTGCCTGGTATCGGTGCCGCTCGAGGCGCAGGACGCGTCATACTTCGCCGCATCCGCCAGAATCCCGAGCTTTTCCAGCAATTCCATCGCCGCCACCTCTCATATGTTCATGATATGTTCTAGGGTGACAACCCGTTGACGGCAAGGGGGCCGCCGATCGCGGGAGGGAGGGTGTCAGGTCCGCAGCGGCGGGTCGCTCTCTCCCGGCACCAGCTCCATCGGCCAGATCTTCTGCGTGACGCCCTGCGGATAATGGTCGCGATAGGCGGGCATGGTGGCGAGCAGCGATTGCGCCAGCTCGACGCCGACGTCGTGCAGCGACAGCCGGTAGCAGGTCAGCGCCGGCGACAGGAAGCGCGACTGCGGGCTCTGGCGCAGCCCGATGATCGCCATGTCGCGGCCCGGCGTGAGGCCGGCATCGAGCAGGCGGCGATAGAAGCCCATCGCCAGGCTCTCATTGACCAGCACGACGGCCGTCGGCGGCTCCGGCAACGCCAGCAGCCGGTCGCAGACCCGGTAGCCGCCGAGCTCGGTGATCTCGCCGCGGATGACGATGTCGGGATCGTAGGCGATGCCGTGCGCGGCGAGCGCGGCGCGGTAGGCCTCCTCGAAGACGAAGCTCAGATTGATGCCGCGCTCGGTGTTGGCGAGCGCGATGCGGCGATGGCCGCCGGCGACGAGCCGGGCGACCGATTGCGCCGCGATGCCCTCGAAATCCATGTCGATCCAGGAATGCTCGCCGCCCGACAGGCTGCGGCCGAGCGTGACGAAGGGAATGCCGCGATCGATCAGATAATCGATGCGCGGATCCTGGCGCTGGGTCGCCGAGAGGATCAGGCCGTCGGCGAACTGGCGCGAGACGACGCGGCGGACATGGTCGAACGGGTCGTCCTCGGAAGCACAGGGCAGCACGACGAGGTCGAGCTTGTGGCGGGCGAAGACCATCTGCACGCCGTCGAAGACGCTCATGAAGAAGGTGTCGCCCTGCGTCCTGGTCTCGACATTGGTCTCGATGGTGAAGCCGATGACGTTGGTGGTTCCCTGACGCAGGCTGCGGCCGGACTGGTTGGCGACATAACCCATCGCGTCGGCGGCGGCGAGCACCCGCTTGCGTGTCTCCGGATTGACGTCGGCGCGGCCGTTCAGGGCGCGCGAAACCGTGCCGATCGAGATGTTCAGCTGCTGCGCCAGTTCCTTGATGCTCAACGGAGCGCCTCCTCCCTCGCCCGGTCGATCCGCTCGCGCGGAACGCCTTGCGTACATCATTTTAGCCGGCGCGTGCACCCGGTCGATCAACATCGACCGCGGGTTGCCACGATTGCCGCGCTTGACAAGCGTACCTCAATTTGGTGTCATCGTAAACGTTTACGGCCTTATTGCATCGCACCGTAAACGTTTGCGGTGCAATGATCGAGGAACTGGCCGTGGGAGGAATACCGGAATGCAACGTGCCGTACTGATCGGTTGCGGAGCGATGAGCCGTGCCTGGCTCGCCGCTGCGAAGACCATCGACAACCTCCAGATCGTCGGCCTCGCCGACATCAATCCCGACGCGGCCCGTGCCCGCGCGGCCGAGTTCGAGCTCGGCGACATCGTCATCGCCACCAACATCGAGGACCTGATCGCCGAGGCCAAGCCGGATGTCGTCTTCGACGTCGTCATCCCCGGCGCCCGCCATCACATCGTCTCGACGGCGCTCGCCGCCGGCTGCCATGTCCTCTCCGAAAAGCCGATGGCCGAGACGCTCGACCAAGCGCGCGACCTGATCGCCCGCGCCAGGGCCGCCGGCAAGCTGCATGTCGTCGTGCAGAACCGCCGCTATCTCGAAGGCGTGCGCCGCATCCGCAACGCCATCGAGGCCGGCGCGATCGGCGACGTCACCTCGATCCATTGCGATTTCTTCCTCGCGCCGCATTTCGGCGGCTTCCGCGAGACGATGGACCACGTGCTGCTGCTCGACATGGCGATCCACACCTTCGACGCCGCCCGCTTCATGTCGGCCAACGTGCCGGAAGCCGTCTATTGCCGCGAATGGAACCCGAAGAACTCCTGGTACAAGCAGGGCTCCTCGGCCGCGGCGATCTTCGAGTTCGGCGACGGCGTCATCTTCAACTACCGCGGCAGCTGGTGCGCCGACGGGCTGATGACCAGCTGGGAATCGGCCTGGCGCATCGTCGGCACCCGCGGAACGCTCGTCTGGGACGGGCATCAGGACATTCGTGCCGAGGTCGCCGGCCAGGCGATCGACGGCCTGTTTTCCGAGGTGGCCGCCAGCGAGATTCCTCCACTCGCAGAGTCCGACCGGACCGGCGGCCACCTTGGGGTCATGCAGGATTTCATCGCCGCGACGCGCGGCGGGCCGGAGCCGGAGACGGTCGGCCACCAGAACATCAACAGTCTCGCCATGGTGTTCGGCGCCATCGAAAGCGCCGAAACCGGACGCCGCGTCGAAATCACGATCTGAACCTTGCTGGCCCGCGCCCCCCGCGACGCACGGCCTAAACGCTCCAGGGAATTGATGCCTTGACCAATCCGCTTCTCGACATCCGCATCGGTACGATGATCAAGGGGAACCTCCCCGATCCGGCCGCCTACGTCAGGCAGATCCTGCCGCTCGGCTTCGAGTCGATCGAGCCGTTCTTCTGGCAGACCATCGGCGGCAAGGACATTCCGAAGCTCGCCGCCGAGCTGAAGGAAGCGATCGGCGACGCCGACGTGAAGATCGACACGCTCGGCATGTTCGGCAATCCGCTCGAGACCACCGACATCGACCAGCAGACGCTGGAAGGCTGGAAGACGCTGATCGACAACGCGCACCTGTTCGGCGCCAAGACGATCGCCGGCTTCACCGGCCGCATCCGCGGCAAGTCGATCGAGGAGAGCCTGCCGCGCTACAAGCAGGTCTGGAGCGAGCTGGCCAAGCGCGCCGCCGACAAGGGCGTCCGCCTCGCCTTCGAGAACTGCGCCATGGACGGCAACTGGGCGACCGGCGACTGGAACATCGCGCACAATCCCGACGCATGGGAACTGATCTTCAACGAGACGCCGGACGACAATATCGGCCTCGAGTGGGAGCCGTGCCATCAGATGGTCTATCTGATCGACCCGATCCCGCAGATCCGCAAATGGGCGCCGAAGATTTTCCACGTCCACGGCAAGGACGCGACCATCCGCTGGGACGTCATCCGCGAGAGCGGCGTGTTCGGCAAGCATCCCTTCGTGCAGATGCGCTCGCCGGGCTTCGGCGACAGCGACTGGACCCGTGTCATCAGCGAGCTGCGCCTCGCCGGCTACAAGGGCTGCATCGACATCGAAGGCTGGCACGACCCGGTCTACCGCAACGAGCTCGAGATCACTGGCCAGGTCAAGTCGCTGAACTATCTGAAGGAAGCCCGCGGCGGCCTTTCCTTCATCGCCAATCCGGCCTGATCCCTCAGCGGCCGGACACTCCCAACCCCGCCGGCACGCCGGCGGGAACTGCCCCGGGGCCCTGCCCCGCCACGCAGGAGGAGCGTGGGTTCGAGACATCGCCACCAAGGAGGAAACCGATGGCGAATATTGCGAAGAAGATCCTGTTGAGCGCGGCGGGCATGATGGCCCTGACCGCTGCCGCTGCGGCGGAGCCGGTCGAGCTGAACGTCTGGACGATCGATCGCCAGGCGGACCCGGGCTACGTCTACGTGATGGCGGACGAGTTCCAGAAGCTGCATCCCGACATCAAGATCAACATCAAGCGCGTCGAATTCGCCGACTGGGCGAACGACATGATGCGCGCCGTCGCGACGGGCACGACCCCCGACATCGGCTATGTCGACAATCCGAACATGCAGTTCCTGTCGTCGAAGGGCGCGCTGCTCGACATCACGCCGTACCTCGCCGACTCGAAGATCGTCGACACCTCGAAGATCTATCCCGGCCCGCTCTCGACCATCACCTGGGATGGCAAGATCTACGGCCTGCCGCGCGGCTCCAACACCCTCGCGCTCTACTACAACGCCGACATGTTCAAGGCCGCCGGCCTCGATCCGGACAAGCCGCCGCAGACCTGGCAGGAGCTCTACGAGACCGCCAAGAAGCTGACCGACCCGGCGAAGAACGTCTACGGCCTCGCCTTCTCGGCGAACGGCAACGAAGAGGGCACGTTCCAGTTCCTGCCCTGGGCCCAGTCGGCCGGCGCGGACTATGACCACATCGACGCCGACGGCGCGGTGAAGGCGCTCGAGCTCTGGCAGAAGATCATCGACGAGAAGATCGCCTCGCCGGACACGCTGATCCGCGGCCAGTACGATTCGATGGCCACCTTCAACGCGCAGAACGCCGCCATGGGCATTTCCGGTCCGTGGGAGCTGCCGCGCATGTCGAAGGACGCCAAGTTCGACTTCCGCGTCGCCAAGCTGCCGGTCTGGAACGTCGGCGACAAGCCGGCCTCCGCGCTCGGCGAGGGCAACAACGCCATCTTCGCCAAGACCAAGCACCCGAAGGAAGCCTTCCTCTTCCTCGAGTACCTCTACTCGCAGATGCCGCGCGTCTGGAACGAGTTCGGCTTCGTCCCGTCCTATCCGGTCGAGGTGAAGGACCCGAAGTGGCCGGCCGCCTACGCGATCTTCGTCGAATCGATGCAGAACGCCCGCGCCCGCGGCCCCTCGCCTGACTGGGCCAAGATCTCGACGCCGATCTCGACCGCGATCCAGCAGGCGCTGACGCACAAGACCGACGCCAAGACGGCCCTCACCGAGGCCCAGGCGAAGATCGACGCCGTCATCAAGAAGTAATCGAGCTGATACCGGGCCGGAGAGGCGGGACCATGTCCCGCGCCTCCGGCCCGTTTCCTCCTGCGCCCGCGATCCGCCCTTTTCCTGCGGAGGCCGGTGCTCCCCCGCGTTTCACCATAGTTCGTCCTTTTGGGAGCAAGCCGATGTCAGCTCTTTTGCGCAGCGTTCGCGACGGTCGAGGCTTCGACGGCGTGCTGGCCCTTCTGGCGCTGGCCTATCTGCTGGTCTTCTCGGCCTTCCCGCTGGTCTACAACATCGCGATGTCGTTCCAGGAGGTGGACATGTTCAGTCTCGCCTCGCTGATCCGCCCCTTTGTCGGCCTCGCCAACTACGACACGCTGTTCTCCAATCCCGATTTCTGGCCGATCATGTGGAACACCGCGGTCTTCGTGGGTCTCTGCATCATCTTCCAGCTCGCCATCGGCTTCGGCCTGGCGCTGTTCTTCCAGCAGGATTTCATCGGCGCGACCTATCTGCGCGGCCTTTTCCTCGCCGCCTGGATCATCCCGGCGCTCGTCGCCGGCGCGGTGTGGAAGTGGATCTTCGCCGGCGATTTCGGCGTGCTGAACTACCTCCTTATGTCGTCGGGCCTGATCAACGAAAAGATCTTCTGGCTGTCGACCCCGGCGCTGTCGCTCTATTCGGTCGTCCTCGCCAACATCTGGCTCGGCATTCCGTTCAACATGATCCTGCTCTCGGTCGGCCTCGCCGGCATCCCGAAGGACATGTATGAGGCGGCGGCGCTCGACGGCGCGGGCGCATGGAAGCGGTTCTTCTACATGACGCTGCCGATGATGCGCTCGACCATCGGCGCCGTTCTGTCGCTCGGCATCATCTTCACGCTGCAGCAATTCGATTTGTTCGCCTCGCTGACCCAGGGCGGCCCGGCCAATTCGTCGAACGTCGCGCAGTACTGGTCGTGGCAGCTTTCGTTCCAGAACTACGACATCGCCACCGGCAGCGCCGTCTCGGTGCTGATGCTCGGCTTCGTCATCGTCGTCGCCTTCCTGTATGTGCGCTCGACGCGCCAAGAGCATCAGGCCTGAGGAGAGAGACCCATGAAACGCTACGTCCTCCTCGCCATCGCGCTCTGCTTCCTGGCGATCTACCTGTTCCCGCTCTACTGGATGTATCTGACCGCCTTCAAGCCGTCGTCGGAGACCTTCACCTTCCCGCCCAGCTTCTGGCCGAGCGACCCGCAGTTCAACTTCGCCAAGGTGTTCGTCGAGAAGAAGATGGACACCTATCTGTGGAACTCGCTGCTGATCGCGACGGGAACCACGGCGCTGGCCGCCTTCTTCGGCACGGGCTGCGCCTATGCGCTCGCCCGCGTCCGCAATGTCTGGATGGACATCGTCCTGTTCCTCATCCTGATGATGCAGGTGCTGCCGCCGTCGCTGATGGCGACGCCGATCTTCGTGCTGTTCAACCAGATCGGCCTGATCGCGACGCCGCGCTTCGCGGTCGTGCTGGCCCAGACTGCCAAGGTGCTGCCGCTCTACATCGTGCTCTGCCGCACCTCGTTCATGCAGATCCCGAAGGAGCTCGAGGAAGCCGCCCGCGTCGACGGCGCATCGCGCATCACCGCCTTCTTCCGCATCATCGTGCCGCTCGCCCGCAACGGCATCCTCGTCACCTCGGTGCTAATCTTCCTGCAGTCCTTCGGCGAGTATGTCTATTCGCGCACGATGATCTCGCAGGAGGAGCTGCAGACCGCCACCGTCGGCCTGATGAACTTCATGGGCCCGAATACGACGGACTGGAACGGCATCATGACCTATGCCGTGATCTACGTGACGCCGATCGTGGTCATCTTCATGCTGCTGCAGCGCAAGATCGTCAGCGGCCTCACCGCCGGCGCGCTGAAGTAAGGTCACCCAAACAAAGAGGCCCCGCTCGGGTTCTGAGCGGGGCCTTTTTTTGTTTGGCTCGGCGATGGGGCTGAAAACCACAGCCTCACCTCTCCCATGAGGGAGAGGTCGGAGCGAAGCTCCGGGTGAGGGGTTCAGGCTTGGCCGGAGAGATCGCATCCCCTCACCCGCCGGCCTGCGGCCGTCGACCTCTCCCGCTGGGAGAGGTGAGAACGGTCCCCTGACCGCCCCCTATTTCGCCTCGGCGACCGAACCCTTCGCGACCCAGCCATCGACCGTCGCCGTATCAAATCCGAACTCGCCGAGGATCTCGCGCGAGTGCTCGCCGATGCGCGGCGCCGGGCGCTCGATTTCGGCCGGCGTCTTCGACATCTTCACCGCCGGCGCCACCACCTTCACCGTGCCGGCGGTCGGGTGCTCGTAGCTCGTGATCGCGCCGATATGCTTGACCTGCGGGTCCTGCTCGGCCTGCAGATGCGTCTTCACCTCGCCGCACCAGATGTCGACGGCGAGCAGCGCCTGCATCAGCTCCGCTGTCGTCCAGCCCTTGGTCAGCGCCGCGAGCTTGCCCCAGATCTCGTCGCGCTTGTCGAACAGGTCCTTCGGGTTGTCGTAGACGAGCAGGCTGTCGTCGCCGAGCACGCCAACGAAGCGCTTGAACGGGCTCATCGCCACCGTCACCCAGCCGTCCAGGGTCGGATAGACGCCGAAGGGCGCATCCATGCCGGGATGGCCGATGCCGGATTTCGGGCGTACGAAGTCCTGCTGGAAGTTCATCGCCATCAGCATTTCCTGGCCCTGATGGGCGAGCATAGCCGACAGCAGATCGACCTTGATCTCCTGCCCCTCGCCGGAGCGCTCGCGCCAGTAGAGCGCGGAAAGAATGCCATAGACCATGTTCATGGCGCCAACCTGGTCGGAGAAGCCGGAGCCGACGGGAACCGGCGGGCCGTCGCCACGGCCGGTCGCCGCCGCGATGCCGGTCAGGCCCTGGATCAGCATGTCCTGGCCGGGACGCGCGAGATACGGGCCGCTGTCGCCATAGCCGGAGCCCGAGCAATAGATGATGCGCGGGTTGACCTTGGCGAAATCGGCATAGCCGAAGCCGAGCCGCTCCAGCACGCCGGGGCGGAAATTCTGCACCACGACATCGGCCGTCTCGGCGATCTTGTAGAGGATCTCCTTCGCTTCCGGCGCCTTCAGGTCCAGCGCCAGCGACCGCTTGTTGCGGTTCCAGGCGAGGAAGTTCGGGCTCTCCGTGCCGCCGACCCAGCGATTGTTGAAGGTCAACGTGCGGAACAGGTCGCCCTGCCCCGGCCGCTCGACCTTGATGACGTTCGCGCCCATGTCGGCGAGCAGCTGGGTGGCGAAGGGGCCCTGCAGGAGATGGCTGAGATCCAGGACGGTAACGTCCTGCAGAGCCTTGGCGGCGGTCATGGTCGGTTCCTCACACTCGTCGTTTGGCCGCCCGCCCGGCGGACGGCCAGGGTTAGTCGGTCGCGATCGCCGAGCGGCGCCAGAGCGGCGTGCCGGACGTGTCCGTTTCGATCTTCGTGACGTGCCAGCGGCCGAGATTGGCCGTGAACATCCGCGCGCCGTCGAAGGCGATATTGGTCGGATGGGCGAGGACGTGCGCGGTCGCGTCCTCGACATAGACCTCGGCCGCGCCGCCACCCGGCGCGACGCGCAGCACGCGCGACGGCTCGTAGCAGCTGACGAACAGCGCGCCGCGATCATCGAAGGCGAGCCCGTCCGGGAGGCCGGGCAGATCATCCGACCAGGTCATCGCCGCACCGGCCGACCCGTCCGCCGCGATGACGATGCGGGTGACGCGGCGCGCGAACGTCTCGCACAGGAACAGCGCGTCGCCCTCGGGCGAGAGCGCCATGCCGTTGGCATGGTCGAACGGCCCGCCATGCCAGACGGCGCCCACGCCGCTGTCGAGATCATAGGACCAGATCGACGGCCCCGGATCGCTCGGCGCGCGCGTGTCCGAAACATAGAGCCGGCCGCGCGCCCGATCGACCACGGCATAGTTCGGAACCTGGATGCCGGGCGCCGTAAATCGCTTCAGCGAACGGTCGGCGAGATCCAGACGGAACACCGCGCTATGCCGGGAATCGCAGGCGAACAGGGCCCGGTCGCCGTCAAAGGCGAGGCCGAGCAGGAAGCCGCCCGTCGAGGCGACCTCCTCGATGGCGGACCCGTCCGGCGCGATGCGGAGAATCTGGCCGTTCTCGCTGCCGACCCAGATCCAGCCATCCGGCCCGACCGCGATCCCTTCGGGATGCTGCAGGCGGGGGCTGGAAAAGATCCCGTCGAACAGCACGCTGGCGCGGTCGGCCGGCAGGACTGTCGCCCCGCCGGTCGAGAAGGCGTGCTGGATGGCTGCCGCCGACATCAGGCGCCCCGCGCCAGGAATTGGGCGTCATAGGGCACCGTCGCCTTGCCGCCGGCATCGTCGGTCAGCACCAGTTCGGCTGCCCCCGCCACGACCGAGGCGACCCGGCTCCAGCCGGCGGGCAGCGCCACGCCACCGATGACGTTGCGGACCTCCACCTCGCCGGCCGAGTCGAGCGTCAGCGCCGTCGGGATGCCCTCTTCCGTCCACGGATTGGGGCTGATCGACGCCTTGTGGCCATGGCCGGCATAGGTGCGGCCTTCCTCGAGGCCGAGCACGCCGACATGGCGACCGTTCCACGGCGCATAGTCGCGGCCGCCATTCGAGAACCACATCATGGTGATCGGATAGTCGGCCGGGTTCTTCAGCGTCAGGAAGATATCGCGCTTGTCCGGGCGGATGGCGGCGGCCCAGCCGAGCGGATTGTTCGGATCCTCGATCAGCGACAGGAAGTCCTCGTGCTTCGAGCCGAACGGATAGGCGGTCAGGTCCGCCGTGCCGCCATCGGCGCGCGGCGCCTTGGCGAGGTCGGTGAAGCGCGCGGGATAGGCGAGCAGCGAGCGGCCCTTGGCCGGATCGGGCTCGATCGCGGTCGCCGGCGTGGTGGCGAAGAGCTTGGGCGAGAAGGACAGCCGGCCGCCGCCGTCGAAGCGGGTCATGCCGTGATTGGCGACGGGAATCGCGCCCTCGCCGCCGATGAAGACATGGCGCTGATAGAGGAAGGGATGGCCGTCGCGAACGGTGAATTCCTTGATCAGCCGCGCGCCCAGCACACGCTTGTCGAGCTCGTAGCGCGCGACCTGGCCACCCTCGGGATGCGCCTCGACGCCGAGCAGCGTCCAGCGCGAATTGCCCGGCCAGCCATGCGGCGGCGCCGGCTCGACATCGCTGGCGGAGAACGGCGCGCAGAAGAAGTCGCCGGAAAGGAAGCGGAGATTGGCGTCGAGGCTCTCGTCCTCGTAGATCGCCTTGTCGTCGACCCAGGGAGCCGTGTGCAGCGGCTCGATCGTCCGACCGTCCTGCTCGGTCGCGAAGACGCGGACATGGCCGCCACGCAGGTCGAGCGTCGCCTTGACGCCCCTGGCCTCGATCGTATGGAAATCGCTTGGGTTCATTCCGCTTCCTTCCCGTGATGATTGCCGCGCGTCATTCGCCCCGGACGACGAGGCCGCCATCGACGCGCAGGATTTCTCCCGTGATGAAGGAAGCCCGATCGCTAGCCAGGAACAAGACCGCTTCGCCAACTTCCGGCGCTTCTCCAAAACGGCCGAGCGGGTGGGCGTTGTTCCAGCTGGCGATCAGCCCCTGCGGATCGGGATGGGTGGCGAAGATCTTCTCGTTCAACGGCGTCATGATCGTGCCGGGCGCCACCGCGTTGACGCGGATGCCGTGCGGGGCGAGGTCGATCGCCGCCTGCTGGGTCAGCGCGTTGATGCCGCCCTTCGCCGCCGCATAGGCCGCCCAGCCCTTGAAGCCGGCGAGCGATTGCACCGACGACATGTTGACGACGGCGCCCTTGCCGCGCTTGCGCATCTCGGGGACGCAGACGCGCATGCCGCGCCAGACGCTGGAGAGATTGGTCGTGATGACCGTGTTCCAGCTGTCCTCGTCGATCTCGTCGACGACGCCGCCGATCGCCCGCGCCGCGTTGTTGACGAGGATGTCGATGCCGCCGAAGGCCTTCACCGCCGCCGCCGCCATCGCCTGCATGTCGGCCATATCAGAGACGTCGGTGCGCACGAAGATCGCCTCGGCGCCGGTGCCGCGTAGGCCCGCCGCCGTCGCGGCGCCCGCTTCCTCGTCGATGTCGGCCACCACCACAGCAGCCCCTTCCCGCGCGAGGGCCTCGGCGGAGGCGCGGCCGATGCCCATGGCCGCGCCGGTGACGACGGCAACCCGTCCGGAGAGTTCGCTTCCACGCATCGTCATATTCCCTTGAAGACCGGATCTCGTTTGTCGAGGAAGGCGTCGATGCCCTCCTGGCCGTCTGCCGTGCCGTAGAGGCGGAACAGCACTTCCTGCTCGAAGCCCTGCGCCACCGGCAGCGCCGCGTCGGGCCCCTGCCGGATCAGCCGCTTCATCTCGGCCTGGGCCAGCGGCGCCACCTTGAGCATGGCGCGCGCACGGCCGAGCACCGTCTCGGCCAGCGCCTCGTCGGCGACGCATTCGGCCGCGAGACCGAGCTGGAACGCGCGTTCGCCGGTGATGCGGCGGGCGGCGAGCATCATGTCGGAAGCGACGATCCGGCCGACGGCGCGGGTCAGGCGCTGCGTGCCGCCGCCGCCGGGCGACAGGCCGAGCAGCCCCTCCGGCAGGCCGAGGCGCGCGCTCGCCGCGCAGAGGATGACGTCGCAACAGAGCGCGATCTCGAAGCCGCCGCCGAGCGCATAGCCGCGGATCGCCGCGATGGTCGGCTTGGGCAATGCCTCGAGCTTGTCGAAGATGCGCCGGCTTTCGAGCTGATAGGCGATGAACTCGGCGCGGCGGTTGCCGCGATATTCGGCGATGTCGGCGCCGGCGACGAAGGCCTTCTCACCCGCGCCGGCGAGGATGACCACGCGCACGGCGGGATCGGCGGCGAGGCCGTCGAGATGCGCCTCGAATTCGCGCATCAGCGGCGTCGACAGCGCGTTCAGCTTGTCGGGTCGGTTGAAGGTGAGCCGGACGATGCCGGGCTCGAGGTCGTCGCGAAGAACGAGCGGGTCTGACATCGGATCAGCCTTTCACCGCGCCGGCGGTGAGGCCGGCCACGAACTGGCGCTGAAGGAGGAAGAAGATGGCGATGACCGGCACCGAGATCAGCACGGAGCTCGCCATCAGCTCGCCGTAGCGGATGCCGTACTGGCCGATGAAGTCGTTCATGCCGACGGGCAGCGTGCGCATGTCCTTGGTCGAGGTGAAGGACAGCGCGAATAGAAACTCCTGCCAAGTGACGATCAGCACGAACACGGCGGTGGCGACGATGCCCGGCTTGCAGAGCGGCAGGATGATCAGGAAGAAGATCCGGAACGGACCGGCGCCGTCGATCGCCGCCGCCTCCTCCAGCGCCACCGGCAGCCGGGCGAGGAAGCCGCGCAGCATCCAGATCGCCACCGGCAGCGTCACGGTCACATAGGCGAGGATCAGCGAGGTGTAGGTGTTCAGGAGGTCGGCCGCCTTCATCATCTTGTAGATCGGGATGATGATGGCGCTGGCCGGGAACATCTGCGCCACGATGACGAGCACCATCAGCAGCGACAGCAGCCGCATCTGCGTCCGCGTGAACGAATAGGCGGCGAAGAGCGCCAGCGTCACCGTGATCACTACCGTCGACAGCGAGACGACGACCGAATTCAGGAAGTAGGTGCGGAACTCCGGCCGGAACGCGGTCAGGTAGTTCTCGAAGGTCGGGTTTTCCGGCCAGAGCCGGGCGGGGATCGCGAAGGGTTCGGCCGCCGGCTTCAGCGACACCGACACCATCCAGAAGAAGGGCAGCAGGATGACGACGCAGAGGCCGAGCTGCAGCAACAGGAGCAGCAGGCGGGAGGAACGCGAGGGGGTCATGCCTGGACCCTCCGGCCGCCGCGCTGGGTGATGAAGTAGAGCGTGATCAGGAGCGCCAGCACGACGATCGAGACGACGCCATAGCCGGCCGCCTCGCCGAAGCGGAACTGGCCGAAGCCGAGCTCGTAGATCTTGGTCGGGAAGATATGCGTCGAATTCTGCGGCCCGCCGCGGGTCAGTACCCAGATCATGTCGAAATAATTGAAGGTCAGGATGGTGGTGAGGATGAAGTTGATGGCAATCACCTCGCGCATCGACGGCAGCACGACGTGCCAGAGCCGGCGCGGCGCGCTGGCGCCGTCCATCTTCGCCGCCTCGATCTGCTCGGCCTCGACATTCTGCAGCGCCGCCAGGAAGACGACGGTCGAGAACGGAAAGCCCTTCCAGACGGCGGCGATGACGGCGGCGGCCATGGCGGTCGACGAGTCGGCGAGCCAGGCGAGGCCCTGGTCGCCGAAGCCGGCGGAAATCAGGAACGAATTGATAAGGCCGAGCTGCGGGTCGTACATGAAGCGCCACAGGATGGCGGCGACGACGCCGGGCAGCACCCAGGGCAGCAGGATCAGCGAGCGCATCAGCCCCTGGCCCGGCAGCTTCTGGTTCAGGAGCAGCGCGCAGAGGAAGCCGAAGCCGTTCTGCAGCACCACGACGGCGAGCGTCCAGACGCAGGAATTCCAGACGATCTGGCCGAAATCGGCGCTGCCGAAGATCTTGCCGTAGACGGCGAGGCCGACGAATTTCGGCGTCGGGTTGATGAAGGAGGTCGAGTAGAGGCTCTCAATGACCGTGCCGATCATCGGGTAGTACATCAGCACCGCGACCAGCAGGACGGCCGGCGTCACGAAGATCCAGGTGAGCCAGCGATCGCGTTTCATCATGGAAGATTCATTTCCGGGTTTTTCTTGAGTGTGCCGGCGGGACTGGAACGTCGGCGGCGGCCTTCTCCCTTTCCCGCTTGCGGGAGAGGGCCGGGGCGAGGGTGAGACGGCCTGCTCCGCCGGTGTAGCCGGACACTTGAAATGAGAATCGTGGACACTTGAAATGAGAGCAATTCCGGCTGCTGGTTTTGCCCTCATATCACGCTCCCGCCACGCCTGAAATGATCAGCTCCTTCACAGGCCGAGTGTGATCGGCTCCGCCGGCCTGATAGCTGAGGGAGACTGGCGTCAGCTTCGCCCAAGCGTAGAGATCCCGCACCTCAGGATGATCGTTCAAAGACAAGATGAAGCGGCCTTGAAGCCTCTTCAAACGCTCCGCGAGCTCGGCATGCTCGGCTCGCTCGAATAGACCCCGGCCGTAGAAATGCTCGGTGCCAAGATAGGGCGGATCGAGATAGAACAGCGTGCCGGGCCGATCCCATCTTTCGATGAAGCCCTGCCAGGGCAAGCACTCGATCCAGACGCCCGCCAGCCGCTCATGCACGGCCTCCAGCATCGAGGCGAGCTTGGTCACGTCGAACCGGGCCGGTCCCTGCGTATCGATGCCGAAGGTCCGCCCGGCGACCTTGCCGCCGAAGGAAAGGCGCTGCAGGTAGAGGAAGCGCGCCGCGCGCTCCAGGTCGGTCAACGTGACTGGATCCTGGCGCGCCAGGCGCTCGAATTCAGCCCGGCTCGTCACCTGCCATTTCAGCATGTCCATGAAGGCCTGGAAGTGCCGCTGCAGGATGCGGAAGAAGGTCGCCACGTCGGCCGACGCGTCGTTGATCACCTCTGCCCTTGGGACTAGCCGCCGGCGCAGGAAGACGCCGCCCATGCCAACGAACGGCTCGGCGTAGAGAACATGCGGCACGGCCTCAATCTCGCCGATGATGCGGCGGGCCAGCTGCTTCTTGCCGCCGATGTAGCCGGCGACGGGTCGCACCGGATCAACGGTGCGGAACTCGGGAAACTCCATATCGATAGTGGTCCGAATCTGCGACGCTCCGCAGGCTGTGCACAGCAGCGGCGGGCGCGGCGTTGAGTTCTTTGGCGTCGGACGGGATCATGGTTGGCGCCTGGACCCGTCGTCTGAAGCGGTGACGCCTCAGACCGCCCGCTCCTCGGTCATGAGGAGCGAAGTGTGGTGCTCTCCATTCTCATGCCGGCGGCGCCTTGCAGCTGATGACGCTGATGGCGCCGCCGTCTTTTTCGAACGAGGTTTCGATCGTCTCCGAGACCCAGCGGCCATCGACGCCATCGCGGAAGCCGCTGGCTTCGACAATGGCGCCGGCGGAATAGGCCGGATCGTAGGTCACGGTGAAACTGGCTGAGCCGGTCTGCATGGTGAGATCGCGAGCCTTGCTCGCAGCGGCCTCCTTCGCCTCGTCCTCGCTGGCACGCGGATGGATGATGGTGTGGACCGGTCCCTTTCGCCCGGTCGAGTGCTTGATGGTCTTGCGCTTGCCGTCCTTTGGATCGTGGTAGCTCGCGACAACGTCGGAGAAGCGCGGTCGCGGCTCCCCTTCGGCCTGCCAGCCGAGAGAGCCGATCCTGTTGACGCGGATGACGGGCAACGGCGCGCCCGAGGCGCCACGCCCGCTACCTCGTTCGACGACGGAAAGCCGGCCGCCGGCGGGCTTCACAGCCGCGCCGTGCTCGGCCGCCAATCGCGTCGCGAAATCGATCGGCGAAGCCTCCCAGCGGGCAAGCCACGGCAGGATGCGTGATGCGAGTAGCGGGTCGATCGACAGGCTCAGTCCGAGGTCAGCAGCGATATCGGCAAAGACGTCCTTCAGCGTCTTCTGGTCCCAATGCCGATTCCCGCCGGCCTTGCCCTTCTGAGTCAGCGATGCCGCGCGAGCTGTCATCGCGAACACCTCGGCGTCGCCCCCGCCGCCGGTCACACTCCATCCCTGAACCTTGAAGACGCCGGCCAGCGAGACCCCCGTTTCGCGGTAGCCCGCGAGCACGGTGAGCTCGTCATCTTCCGCCGGCAGCGGGATCTGGCCGCCTTCGTCGTCGAGCTCGATCTCCAGCGTGTCGTTCTCGATGCCGACCGCGTCGGTGATCGTGGCGCGGATGAAATATGGCGCCATGCTAGGCATGAGATCGGCGCCGCCCTTGAGGATCTGGAGGAACGGCGTCATGCCTCGCCCCAGATCTTCGCCACCTTCTTGCGAACAGGGTCGGCCGCCGGCCGGGGCGGCAGATCGATGACGGTGCCGACCGGCAGTATCGTCGGCAGAAGAGCGAGGCCTGGATTGCGATCGAGGGTCGCCTCGACAATGCCGTTGGTCCAGCTCCCGAGCGCCTCGCGCGCGACCTGGTCGAGGCGGAGGCCATCGCGCCGGACGGTGTAGCGATCACTCATGAACCGGTCCCATAGCTCTTCAGGTCGATGGTGAATGCGAGGCGCTGGGGAGCGCCGCTCGGACCAATCCAGTCCTCCAGGTCGGAGACGCGCTCGATCGTGACAGTGCCCAGCACACGGGCCGCAAAGGCGCGGCCCATACGGATCAGCGGCACCGGCCGGCCGGCGCGCTGGGTATTCCGGATGGCATCGTAGTCGGAGAGGCCGCCGATCGCGTCGGGGAAGAGCACGCCCTGGATGGTCGAGCTGGCACGGCGCATGCCGGTGAACTGAGCGCCATCGGCCAGGCCGAAGCGCGCGAACTCGGCCCATACCGCTTCCGTCGCCGTTTCGACCTGGTTGAAGTTCAGGCCGACGACCCGGAAGACATGGGGACCGAGGGAGGCGAGTGTCGTCATGATCAGGCCGTATCCACTAGCAAGCCCGCGCTATTTCCGAGCCGCGCCAGCTTGCGCTCAATCTCATTCGCCGCCGCCTTGGGATCGGTCGAGCCGATGTGGAAGTGGTTCGTTTGGCCTCCGCCGAGCGCCGCGCCGCGTTTCAGGGTCGTTGCGGGAGGTGGCGCGCTGCCGGAAGGCTTCACCGACATTGGCGCGACGTTGACGCCGCCGGGTGTGGCCGGAAGCGGTCCACCCATGCGGGGAATGACGGTCGGCGATATGGTCACGTCGCCGATGCTCTTCAGCTGGTTGACGATGCCATTCATCGTGTCGATGGACTTGGGCGCGGTGGCCTTCAGGCCCTGATCCAGTGCGTTGCCGACCCCCTCGCCGATGGTCCGCAGCGCGTCGAGATCGCCCTTCAGCTGCTGCAGCTCGTCATTGATGCTCCCGAGGCGGTCCTGCAGCGGGCCAAGCGGCTCACCGCCGCCGAGACCGCCGACCATACCCGTCAAAGGATCCGGCTGAGCCGCCGCCTCCATCTGGTTGAAGATCTGGCTGCGCTCCGCTTCGAGCTTCTGGATACGCGCCTCTAGGCCGGCCTTCTGCTCGGAGGTGTAGGTGTCGAGGCGGTCCTGACGCGCTGCTTCGCCAGGGTTAAGCAACTCGGCCTTCAGCCACTTCCAGAACGTTATGGCGGGCTGTGTGCTCTGGGCGACTTTGTCCGACCCTTGGCCCGCGACCGCCTCGTAGCGGGCCTGACGTTCGGCAGGCGTCGCGCGCAGAAACTTCCAATCCTCGTCTAGGGTGCCCCCCGATTCCTCCCGGATTATCTTTTTCCACTGCTCCAACAGCTCGCGGTTCCGGAGGAGCGGCTCAAGCGCCTGCTTGGCCTGCATGTCGCCGAAGAGCTCGCCGATCGAAAATGTGTCGCCCTTGGTGACCTCCCAGGTCTTGGCAAGCGCGTCCGCCACGAAGCTCGTCCCGTTCGCGCGGGATTTCTTCATGATGGCCTCGATGTCGACGCCCTTCTCCTTGAAGTTCTTCACCGAATCCGGGGCGGTGAGCTTCATGAGATAGTTCTGCAGATTGGTGCCGGCCGCATCGGCGCTCGGAGCGGTCATTCGGACCACCTGCGCCATGGCGTTGATCTCGGCGGCCGCATCAAGCCCGGTATAGCCAAGGCTGGCATAGTTCGAGGCGAACGTCGGCATGAACTTCGCGACGCTGTCGGCTTCGAATCGCCCCAGCTTGGTGCCCTTGGCGATCATGTCCAGGTAGAGCGGGATCTGTTCCGGCGTGATGCCAAGGTTCTGAATGCCGGAAATGACCGTCTGAGAAATATTGCCGGGACTGGCATCCATCGCCTTCATCGCCCGCGACGAGGGATCAATCAGCTTTTCGGCGGCTGTAGGATCGATGCCTGCGGCCGCGTAATCGTTTCGGATCGGCAAGATATCTTCCGGCCGCAGCCCATAGCGTTTGCCGACCTCGGTGTCCTTCGCTCGCATCTTGGCGACATAGGCCGGATCCCGCTGTTCAGCAGTGACGGCGATCGAGGCGTAGCGCCGCTCGACGGCGGTCAGCTTTTCCTCAATGTCCGAGAGACCGCGGATGATGGCCAGCGGAGCGGCGAAAGCCGCCAGTGCGGTGAAGGCGCGACCGGCGGTTCCGGCCAGAAAATCGAAGGCGCCGCCAGTCGTGCGGACTTGGCTATTGGTGCCCGCACCAGCGCGAGAGACATTGTCGATAACACGGCGCGTCTGCCGCGCTTTCCGCTCAATCGCATCGAACCCCTTGACCATGTTGGTCGAGGGATCCACGCGCTTGACCCGGCCAGCCGTATCGCCGACCTCGGCGACAGCCTTGCGCGTACGACGCGCCTTGCGCTCGACCTTGTCGAGGCCGGCCTCAAGATTGCCGCCGCCGCGACCCTTGCCGATGCTGTCGGCCGCCTTCTTGATGCCCTGGAGGTCGCTGATGGCGCGTTTGCGGCCGGGGCCGGTGTTCGCCAGCAGCTTGATGCGCAATGCGACGTCGAGGTTAGACATGGCTGGTTACGTCCTCGGTGGCCATGCGCCGCACTTCCGCGTGCAGCAGGAGGAGCTCGTCCCAGGGCAGGTCCAGCGCCTGCGCGTAGGGCGTCGCGAGCGATCGGCTGACGGCCGCGACGTAGCTGCGCCAAAGCGCTAGGTCGCCGGCGATGCGGCCTCTTCCTGCTGGAGCCAGCGGGGCAAAAAATCGAAGGCTGCCGCCAGGACTTCGTCGCCATCGTCGCTGTCGAGCCCACGCAGAACCGGGGCAGGAAGGCCGGTCATCATCGCGTAGAGGTCGTAGCTGTCCGCCTGGTTGGCGGCGACGCGTTCGCGCCAGCTGGCGACCTCGGCCGTCGCGAGGCGCCGCACCGAAACGCTGCCGACTTTCTTGCCATCCCAGTGAAACGGGTGCTTGAGCGGGACGGTCTTGATCCGCCGGCCGGGATCCAGAAACTCCAGCGCCGTCATGGGCTGCGGCGCCTGCGACGGGGCCTCCGGCGGCTGGGCTGTCAACGTCGGAGCGCCGGTCGAGCCCTTGAAGTCGGGCGAGCCCGGCGGCGGCCGGACCGGGGTGAGCTCGGGCGTCGTGGCGATCGGCGGCGGGAGTGCTTCCATAGGCTCGGTCCTCTTTGGCGTCAGCCGGAAATGCGCAGGATCTGGTTGGACCGGTTGTCAGAATTGACCCCGTAGCCCTGCCATTCGTTGCGCCAGTAGTTGAAGCGGGCGACGATTCCGTATCCCTCGATCACATCCTCATAGTCAGTGATCGAGCCGATCGAATGCTCGTAGCCCTTGAGGCCACGGCCGGCCATTTCCTCGGGGCTCGCCTCGTTGAGAACGCCCCGAAGCGTGATGATGCGCTCACGCTTGGTGGCGGAACGCTCGTCGACAAGCTCCTCGTAGATCGTCCAGAGCCGTGATTCCGACAGGCTCATGCCGGGCACGCCCAGAATGCGCGGGTCGGCCGACTTGGTATTGAAGCCCAGGGCGAGCGGATCGATGGCCCCGACAGGAACCTCGATCTCCATGATGCCGCCACCGGGCTGATGGCTCTCCGTCTTCACCTTGGGCGAAGGGAGCTTGTAGGACGCGAGCTGGAGCCAGAGATTGGTTCCCTCGCAGTAGAGGTTGCCGGCCTTGCGGACGAATTCCATGGGAGCCTCCTTTAGGCCGCGATCGAGAGGGTGCCGAGGGCCTGCTGGATCTCCTCGGCGAGGATGTCGAAGGCGGCGATGTAGGGCCGCATGCCGATCTGCAGGTCGGAGATGATGGGCGTGTTCTCGTGCGGCAGCTCGATCCGCAGGATGCCCTGGCGCATGTTGGCGTTCGGATTGAGCCCGCGATCGAAATAGCGGGTGTAGCCGACGACGACGCCGAGGCTGACGAGCTCGTCCAGGAAGAACTCGATCGTCTTGACGATCATCAGCGCGTTGTGCGCCGTGAAGTTCTCGCCGCGCCACTTCCGGACGGCCGCCGGGAGGCTCGCGCGGATCGCGTTTTCGGTCCGCACCTTGTTGACGAAGCGCCAGTTCGTGTCATTCGACAGCGTCTCGGAGCCGAACAGCTCCTTGCCTTCGATGATGGTGTTGACGCCGGCCGAGACGAGGAAATTGGCGTCGTGGTCGACCTCGCCATCATAGTAGGAGACCGCCCGCGCCGTGCCGACGATGCCGGAGAAGCTCTGGTTTTCCGGGCTCCAGTAGGGACCGCCGCGCGCCCGGTCGCGCTTGGCGAAGAGCGCGGCCGTCGAGATGGCGCTCGGGCGCGTCAGAATGCTCTCGACGCCATCCTCGCCGGCCTCGAAGCGCCGGACCGCCGGGTCGACGGCGTAGAGATAGCGGCCGTCGTCGCTCTTGAGCTTCTCGGCCCAGAGAGCGGCCTCGGTACGGCCGAGATTGGGGCCGTCGATGACGGCGATCGCCAGCAGGCGCTTGGCGATGGCCGACAGCGTCTTGGCGACGGGGTTGGCGATCGAACCGGTGACGGCCGTCGCGGTCGCGCCCGTGCCGGGGCCGCCGAAGCTGATCGTCGGTGAGCCGGTTCCGCCGAAGCCGGCGTCGGTGATGGTGACGCCGGTCACGGCGCCGGCGTCGTTCACCACGGCCGTGCCCTTGGGCAGCACGGTGGCGCCTGTCCAGGCGAAGGTAACGGCAGGCGGCGTGACGTACCCGGTTCCGCCAGCGGTGACATTGACCGACATCACGCCGGTCAGGATCGCCCCCGTATAGCCCGGCGCGACCAGGAGGCCGGGCTTAACGCCGGTCTCGCTCTTCGCGTCGAGAAAACCCCAGATCCCGGTGCGGGTCGACGGATCGCCGATGATGGCGCCGAGCTGGGCATTGGCCGTCGTTTCCTTGGCGACGCGTCGGATGATCACGGAGGGGTTAATGCCCTCCGCCAGCAGCGCGTCGATCGCCGGTGGCAGATCGCCGATGAGGCCGAGCTTCTCGATCTTCTCAACCTCGTCGCCGAAGATCTGGACGTTCTTGTTCAGCGGAAAGAGCGTCTCGTCCGCGTCTTCGGCATGGCCGATAAGGCCGATGGTGGAGAAATCAGGCACGACCACCGTGCGGGCATCTTCGCCCGCATCGATAAAGCGCACGCCGTGGTTTTTGGTCAGAGCCGCCATGAGCGAAGATCCCGGCCGGAGGAAAGGTCCGGCTGAGAATGGCGGTGCGGGAAAAGCAAAATGCCCCGGAAGAGCTTCCGGGGCATCGGTTCAAAGGGGCTTCGACGCGCTGATGAAACCTGTTCGAGGGGCTTTTGTCGAGCCCCTTGATACACTCGTC
>NZ_JBBCUO010000008.1:0-109363 GCF_037147815.1 Kaistia sp. MMO-174
AACCGGAGGCAGCTATCTAGTCGCCTTCCGACAACCAGTCAACTACCAAATTAACAAAACTCGAAGACGAGTTTTCCGTTCGCCGGCAGCGGTGCCGCCCGCGTTCTTGAGGTGATGTATAGGGAGACGGCCGGCCGGCGTCAACGATTATTTCGAACAATTTTGGCCGGGATCGCTGCCCTGGATCCCGTCATGTGGATAAGCCGGCTTCCACCGGACCGGAAACCGCAGGATCCCGCCGCATTAGCCAAACCATTGAAAATTCTTAATATTCGTTAGCCGTCGCCCGTGCCACCGCCGTCCGCATCCCTGCCTCTTTCAGCGCCAGTGCCCCGCCCGGAAACTGAGCCGGCGTCCCCCGGTCAGCTCTGAACGATGAGCTGCCCCCTCCTCAGCCTCCCTCCCCCACGCCTCAGCCATATTGATGACATGAAGAGGGTCGATTTCAGGTCACCGCTCCTGGATGCGCCGCTTCGGTTCAAGCCGGCTTCTATCACGCACGGGCGCGCGAGTGTTTGGCGGCTGCCGCGGAAACAACGGCCCTGCGGCCTGCGATCCCTAGGGATGTCGGACCACTTCGTTGACTTGAGACAGAGCGGACGGCAAATTCCTCCGTCACGCGAGGCAGGCTCCAGGATCATATGACAGGCAGTCGCAAAGCTGCCGACGACGGGGAGAAGACGAAACCGTGAAGGCATCGACGCGCGGCGGCGCGCCAGCAAGAGGGACGAACGGCGCGCGGATCGACCTAGGCCGCGAGCCGCCTTTGACGGTTGGCGACACGCGCGAGGGCGTCCCGCAGCGCCGGAGCGTCAGCATCCGCTGGCTGACCGGCACGGTCCTCACCGGCTTTACCTCGACCATCCTGATGGGCGGCGCATTGATGGCCGCCCTGGACGGCCGCCACCAACTCGCCTTCCCGCCGGAGGCCGGCCGCACCCTGCGCGCCTCGGAAGCGGGCGGCGACGTGCCGCTCACCAATGGCGCCAAGGGCGACCGAATGCGGACCGCGCGCGAGCCCGCCACCGATCGCCAAATCGTGCAGGTCTCGACCGTCACCAAGCAGGGCGATCGCGATCTCATCAAGCTCAAGCCCTTCGCGCGTATCGCGACGCCGATCGCCACCGCCATCACCGCGCTCAGCGACGGCGTACCGGCTTATGATCCGGTCAAGATCGTCGCCGGCGCGGCCGGCGCCCGCGACAAGGGCAGCGACAAGAACGACACCCCGCCGCCGGCGGCGACCGAGAAGCTCGGCGTCATCGACGACGAAGGCGCTTCGGGTGACGGCGGTGACGACGGCATCATCATAGACGGCGCCGCCAGCGACGCGGCCGACGACACCAGCAATGGCACCGGCGCTGACGTGGTGGCCGTGGGCGCCGAGCAGGAGCAGATCTACGGCGCCAATGTCGAGGGCGAGGTCTCGATCAAGGTCAGCGACTTCCCGGTCAACGAGGCGCCGCAGGCCGAGGAGCCGAGCTTCAGCCCGGAAGAGGCCGAGCAGGTCGCCCGCGCGTCAACCCAGACCACCGTGTCGAACGGCGTCCAGATCGCTGCCATGCCCTATGTCGATCCGGACCGCTTCTCCTTCGACGAAAGCGGAACGGATCCCTTCTCGGCCCTTGGCGTGCGGATCGTTCCGGAGAACGTCTCCTTCGTCTCCAAGTCCGGTCCGGCCATCCCTTCCGACGAACGCGTCGCGGTGGTGGAGAAGAAGGAAACCGTCGGCGACATCCTCGCCGAGAACGGCATCGCAGAGGACGAGTCGAAGAACATCGTCTCCGCCATGTCCAACCTGATGGACCTTTCGGACCTGCAGGCGGGCCAGAAGGTCCGGATTCTCTTCTCCTCGGAAGGTGAGTCGCCGAAGCCGATGCGCGTCTCCATCTATGACGAGGGCTCGCACCAGGCGACGGTGGCGCGGCGCGACGACGATACCTTCGTACGCGCCGACGAGCCCGAGAGCTCGACCGACGAATTCGAGATGGCCGAGCCGGCGCCCGCCGATGACGGCCCGATGCCGCGTCTCTACCAGGCCGTCTACGAGACGGCGCTGGAGCAGAAGATCCCGGGCCCGCTGATCACCGAACTCATTCACATCTTCTCCTATGACGTCGACTTCCAGTCGCGCGTTTCGCCGGGCGACTCGCTCGAGGTGTTCCATTCGCTGCCCGACGCCGGCAGCGACGACGAGGAGATCCTCTACGCGGCGATCACGCTGGACGGCGCGACGAAGCGCTACTACCGCTACCGCTCGCCGGATGACGGCGTCGTCGACTATTTCGACGAGGAAGGTCGCAGCGCCAAGAAGTTCCTCGTCCGCAAGCCGATGAATGGCGGCGTGCTGCGCTCCAATTTCGGCTACCGCAAGCACCCGATCCTCGGTTACACGCGTCTGCATCCGGGCGTCGACTGGGCAGCGCCGCGCGGCACGCCGATCCTCGCGGCCGGCAACGGCGTCGTCGAGAAGGCCGGCTGGAGCTCGGGCTATGGCAACTTCACGCTGATCCGGCACACCAACGGCTATGAATCGGCCTATGGCCACCAGTCGGCGATCGCCAAGGGCATCCGGCCGGGCGCCAAGGTTCGGCAGGGCCAGGTCATCGGCTATGTCGGCTCGACAGGGCTCTCGACCGGCCCGCACCTGCACTATGAAGTGCGCATCAACAACAAGCCGGTCGATCCCCTGCGCGTGCGCCTGCCTCGCGGGCGCGTGCTGCAGGGCGACATGCTGGTCGCCTTCAAGCAGGAAAAGGCGCGCATCGACACGCTGATCGGGATGCCGGCCAGTTCAAAGGTCGCCGCCATCAACACCGACGAGGACGCCACCAACTAGGCCCTTTCCAAAGGGGAAAGCGGTCCTGGCACAATCTAGAACGGGAGGCCTTCGCGGAAGGCTCGATGTTACCGGAAAGCGACAGAAAGACAGCTGCGGCAAGGCCGCCGCGCCAGGCGGCGCGGCGGCCGGCCTTTGCTTTCATCCGCCTCGTCTGAGGCGATCCTCGCTTCCGGGGTGCCCGCCGCGACACGGTTCGCGCACGCACCGGCATGGACAAGACCATGAACTATTTCGAGAGCCCGTTCCTGGGCAAGCCGCTGACCGAACAGGTCACCAATCCCAACATCGTCGTCGGCCGCTACAGCTACTATTCCGGCTACTATCACGGCCACTCCTTTGACGACTGCGCCCGCTACCTGATGCCCGATCGCAGCGATGTCGACCGCCTCGTCATCGGCAGCTTCTGCTCGATCGGCTCCGGCGCCTCCTTCATGATGGCCGGCAACCAGGGCCACCGGAACGACTGGGTGACGACGTTTCCGTTCTTCTTCGTGCCCGAGGAGCCTGCCTTCGCCGGCGCGATCAACGCCTACGAGCCGGCCGGCGATACGGTGATCGGCCATGACGTCTGGATCGGCGCCGAGGCGATGATCATGCCCGGCATCCGCATCGGCCATGGCGCGGTGATCGGCAGCCGGTCGCTGGTGACGAGGGATGTCGAGCCCTACACCATCGTCGGCGGCAACCCGGCCCGGCCGATCCGCAAGCGTTTTGCGGACGAGGCGATCGCGATGCTGATGGAAATGGCCTGGTGGGACTGGGAGATCGAGCGGATCCGGGACGCCATGCCCCTGCTCTGCTCGGGCGACGTCGCGGCGCTCCATCGCCACTGGCTGGATCGCGCGGGCTGAGCCGGCGGGACCGCCAAAGGCGTCATCAAGAAAGCAAAAAGCCGCGCTGCATCGCTGCAGCGCGGCCTTTTGGATGGGAGGGCATGCCGCTTGCGGCATGCCCGACATCACGGCGGCTCAGGCAGCCTGCGAAGCGGTCTCGCCGCGCGGCAGGAACAGCAGCCTGTCGGTGCCGGCCGTGATCTTGATCAGCGAGCCGTCGGCGATCTCCCCGGCCAGGACCTTGTCGGCGAGCGGATCCTGCACATAGCGCTGGATCACCCGCTTCAGCGGACGCGCACCATAGGCCGGGTCGTAGCCCTTCTCGGCCAGCCAGCTCCGCGCCGTATCGTCCAGCTCCAGCGTCACCTTGCGCTCCTCGAGCAGCTTGGCAAGGCGGCCGAGCTGGATTTCGACGATCCGGCCCATCTCTGCCTTCTTCAGGCGATGGAACAGGATGATGTCGTCGAGACGATTCAGGAACTCGGGCCGGAAATGCCCGCGCACCACCGCCATGACCTGCTCGCGCACGCCATCGACATCCTCGTCGTCGCGCAGATACGCGAGATAGTCGGAACCGAGGTTCGAGGTCATGATGATGATCGTGTTCTTGAAATCGACCGTGCGACCCTGACCATCGGTCAGGCGGCCATCATCAAGAACCTGCAGCAGCACGTTGAAGACGTCGGGATGCGCCTTCTCGACCTCGTCGAACAGCACGACCTGGTAAGGCCGACGCCGCACCGCCTCGGTCAGCGCACCACCCTCCTCATAGCCGACATAGCCGGGAGGCGCGCCGATCAGCCGGGCCACGGAGTGCTTCTCCATGAATTCCGACATGTCGATGCGGACCATCGCCGTCTCGTCGTCGAACAGGAACGAGGCGACCGCCTTGGTCAGCTCCGTCTTGCCGACGCCGGTCGGGCCGAGGAAGAGGAACGAGCCGATCGGGCGGTTCGGATCCTGCAAGCCGGCGCGCGCCCGACGAACCGCCGTCGCGACCGAATGCACCGCCTCCGCCTGGCCGACGACGCGACGCGCCAGTTCGTCTTCCATGCGGAGCAGCTTCTCGCGCTCGCCCTGCAGCATCTTGTCGACCGGAATGCCGGTCCAGCGCGATACGATCTGCGCGATGTGGTCAGGCGTCACCGCCTCCTCCATCATCGTGCTCGTCTGCGCCTTCTCGGCCTCGACCAACTGACGCTCCAGCGTCGGGATCGTGCCATAGGCCAGCTCGCCCGCCTTGGCGAGATCGCCGGTGCGCTGCGCCTTGTCGAGGTCGCTGCGCGCCTGATCCAGCTGTTCCTTCAGCTTCTGCGCCGCGTTCAGCTTCTGCTTCTCGGCCTGCCAGCGCTGGGTGAAGGCGGACGATTCCTCCTCGAGGTCCGTCAGTTCCTTCTCCAGCCGCTCGAGCCGGTCCTTCGAAGCCTGGTCGGTCTCCTTCTTCAGCGCCTCGCGCTCAATCTTGAGCTGGATGATGCGGCGATCGAGTTCGTCGAGCGCCTCCGGCTTGGAATCAACCTGCATGCGCAGCCGCGCCGACGCCTCGTCGACCAGGTCGATCGCCTTGTCGGGCAGGAAGCGGTCGGTGATGTAGCGGTTCGACAGCGTCGCGGCGGCTACCAGGGCGGAGTCGGTGATCCGCACGCCATGGTGCAGCTCATACTTCTCCTTGATGCCGCGCAGGATCGAGACCGTGTCCTCGACCGTCGGCTCGCCGACGAAGATCGGCTGGAACCGCCGGGCGAGCGCCGGGTCCTTCTCGACATGCTTGCGGTATTCGTCGAGCGTGGTGGCGCCGACGCAATGCAGTTCGCCACGCGCCAGCGCCGGCTTCAGCAGGTTGGACGCGTCCATCGCGCCGTCCGCCTTGCCCGCACCGACGAGCGTGTGCATCTCGTCGATGAACAGGATGATGCCGCCATTGGCCGCCGTGACCTCGGAGAGCACGGCCTTCAGCCGCTCCTCGAACTCACCGCGATATTTGGCGCCGGCGATCAGCGCGCCCATGTCGAGCGCCAAAAGGCGCTTGTCCTTCAGGCTCTCCGGCACGTCGCCATTGACAATCCGGAGCGCCAGCCCTTCCGCGATCGCGGTCTTGCCGACGCCCGGTTCGCCGATCAGCACCGGGTTGTTCTTGGTACGGCGCGACAGAACCTGGATGGCGCGGCGGATCTCATCGTCCCGGCCGATGACCGGATCGAGCTTGCCGTCGCGCGCAACCTGGGTGAGATCGCGGGCATATTTCTTCAGCGCGTCATACTGGCCCTCGGCGCCGGCGGTGTCGGCGGTTCGGCCCTGGCGCAGCGCCTCGATGGCGCGGTTCAGGCCAACCGGCGTCACGCCGGCATCCTTGAGGATGCCAGAGGTCTTCGCGTCCTTCTCCAGCGCCAGGGCAAGGAGAAGACGCTCGACGGTAACGAAGCTGTCGCCCGCCTTCTTGGCGAGGTCGGATGCCTGCTGGAATACCTTGGCAAGCGGCGGGGCCAGATAAAGCTGGCCGGCTCCACCGCCGGAAACCTTCGGCATGGCCTCCAGCGCGCGTTCGGTCGCCGCCAGCGCCTGGCGGGAATTGCCGCCGGAGCTGTCGATGAGACCGCCGGCGAGGCCTTCCTCGTCGTCGAGCAGAACTTTCAGAAGATGTTCGGGCGTGAACTGCTGATTGCCACGCGTCATAGCGAGCGTCTGCGCCGACTGGATGAAGCCCTGCGCGCGCTCGGAATAATTGTCAAAATTCATAACTATGCCTCCTGACCCGGTCCCAACGCCTCGAAAGCACGAATGGGCCGCTCTGAAATATGGACCTCAGTCCAGCGACAGCCAAGCTTGGGCCTGCCGCCTGATCCGAATATGGTGTGGCCATCCTGCAACAGGAAGGGGCAGCGCCCACAATTTTGGCGCGCACGTCGCAGATCCAGCGGGCGCGCAGAAATATCGGGAAAAACCCATTCCAAATAGCGGGTTAGGCGCAGCCGGGCCAAGTCATGCGGCGTCCGGCCCGCCAACAAAAAACGCCCGGGCGCTGGCGCCCGGGCGTTTCAGGATCTCGTGAGAGGGGGCGTCGCTTACTCGTCGCTACCCGGCTCTCCGGCCAGCGCCGGCTCGGAGCCGGCCTCGCCCTCGGACGCGCGGGCTCGGGTGCGGGTGGTGCGACGGCGGCGCGGACGGAACTCTTCCTCGTCGGCCGAGGCGGAAGCCTCGGTACCGAGATCGAGGGTCGGCGCCGCCTCGGCGGCGGCAGCACGCTCGGCCTTGGCCGCGCTGCTGCGAGAGGCCCGCGCGCGCGGCGCGGCAACCGCTTCGGCCGGAGTCGCGGCGACCGGCTCGGCCTTCACTGCCTCGACGGGCGCGACCTCAACCGCGACCGGTTCCGGCTTGGGTGTCTCGGCCTTGGGAGCCTCGACCGGAGCCGCTGCGGCGACTTCAACGACCGGCTGGGCGCGCGGCACGTCGACGACCGGCTGGGGCGCCGGTTCGCCTGTCACGAAGCGGGGAAGCTGCGAACGCTCGTTGCGGTCACCGCGATCCGGACGGTCGCCGCGATCCCGACGCTCGCCGCGCGGCTGGCGATCGCCGCGATCCGGGCGGTCGGCGCGGATCTCGTTGCGGTCGGAACGATCGCCGCGGTCGCCGCGATCCTGCCGGTCCGAACGAGAACGCTCGAAGCGCTCCTGGCGATCACCGCGTTCCTGGCGGTCTCCACGCTCCTGACGGTCGCCGCGCTCCTGGCGCTCGGAACCTTCACGCGGCTCGCCGCCATTCGATCCGGAACCGTTGACGTAGGGCTGCGGGTCGTTCAGGCCAACATTGCCGTCCTGGTCGCGCTGCTGGGGCTGCTGGCGCTCATGATGATGAGCCTGGCCAAACCGCTCGCTGAAGCGGTCGTCTTCCTCGTCGAGACCCTCGTCGTCCGCGTCGGCGCGATAGGCCGGCTGCGGCTGCTGGGAATTCTGCGGGTTCTGGGCCTGCGCGGCGGCGATGACGCGGAAATAGTGCTCCGCGTGCTGCAGATAGCTCTCCGCCATCACGCGATCGCCCGACGACTGCGCGTCGCGCGCCAGCGTCACGTATTTTTCCGCTATGTGAAGGGCAGTGCCGCGGATCTTCACGTCCGGGCCGTTGCTCTCATACGAGCGGGTCAGCGGGTTGGGGCCCTTACGGTTATTGTTGTTGCCGTTGTTGTTACGCCCGCGCATCCGCTTGTTGTTATTGTTGTTCTGCTGTCCTTGTCTCATGAATTTTCTCTTCCGTGACCAACAAGGTCAAACAATCTCATCGACCGAATCCAAACGCCGGCCGGACAAAATCCGTCGATCGGCCGCCTCGGGCTGAAGCCCGAAACGCCGGGACCGGCGAAAGCGATCGTCACTCTTCCGCGGATCAAGGCAGCCGAGGGACCCTTGGGGCCCTTGGGCAACCTGGCCACCGCCGAGGCGGGGCGTCCTGGGAAATCGTGTCGTACCGAACAGAGATGACGCTCGAGGCACCGGAGCCCGGTCGATCTCCCCCGATCCGACCCCTACGGCCATCTGGTGGCCCTTGCCGCGCCGCTCCCGCGCGACGCTTGCGCTTCGACGTTCGGGAGACGCATCAATCTATCTGCGGCGGCTCGAAAACTAGCCGTTCCGCGCCCACTTTCCAAGCGGATTATTCAAATCCGCCCGGCTTGCTTCCCGTCGGCAACCAATTGGAACGGTGGATTTCCACCACGCGATCATGCCCCGCGAGATCGGCATGTACCACCGCCGCGAAGCCGGCCTGCTCCGCGAGCGCCGACAGCGACTGTGCCTGGTCGAATCCGATTTCGAAGAAAGTCGCACCGCCCGGCCGCATCATCCGGTCCAGATCCGCGACGATCGCTCTGTAAGCATCGAGGCCGTCATCACCTCCATCCAGCGCCAGCAACGGATCGTGGTCCCTGACCTCGCGATCCAGCGTCTGGATGACTTCGCTCCTGATATAGGGCGGATTTGAGACGATTACATCGGCCGGCGCGGAACTTTCGCCCCAGGAGCCGCGAATGAACAGGCTTCGATCGCCGACGCCGAGCCGCTCCGCATTGGCGCGCGCGGTCCGCGCCGCGGCTTCGGAAAGATCGACGCCAAGGCCGATCGCCTGTGGCAATTCGCTCAGAAGCGCGATCAGGATGGCGCCGGTGCCGGTGCCGATATCGACGATGCGAAACGGCCTGTCGCGACCCTGTGTCCGGTCGATCCAGGCCAGCGCCGCCTCGACCAGTGTCTCCGTGTCGGGACGCGGCACCAGGGTCGCGTCGGCGAGCTGAAAGGTGAGGCCCCAGAATTCCTTTTCGCCGAGGATGCGGGCGACCGGCTCGCCGGCGAGCCGGCGTTCGATCGCTGCCTCGATGGCGTCGATCTCTGCGTCGGAGAGCGCGCGATCGTCCATCAGGACGAGCCGATCCGGCGCCACGCCGAGGGCTCCCGCGACCAGAAGCCGGGCGTCGAGCGCCGGCGTCGCGTCCATTCCGAGTTCCGCCAGCCGCCTCGCCGCGGCGCGGCGCACGGCGCCGAGCGTGGCGGCCGGCCCAGTCATGTGTCGAGCGCGGCCAGCAAGCCTGCCTGATGCTCGGTGATCAGCGGCTCGATGATTTCGTCGAGCGCCTCGCCGGTCATCACCGCCTCGAGCTTGTAGAGGGTGAGGTTGATGCGGTGGTCGGTCACCCGGCCCTGCGGGAAATTATAGGTGCGGATGCGCTCGGAGCGGTCGCCCGAGCCGACCTGGCCCTTGCGGTCGGCGGCGCGCTCCGACGAGAGACGCTCGCGCTCCATGTCGAACAAGCGGGCGCGCAGGATCTGCGTCGCCTGGGCGCGGTTCTGGTGCTGCGACCGGCCCGCGACGACGATCACGGTCCCAGTCGGCAGATGGGTGATGCGGACGGCCGTGTCGGTCGTGTTGGCATGCTGGCCGCCGGCCGACGAGGCACGGGTGGTGTCGATCTTGATATCCTCGGGGCGGATGTCGATGTCGACGTCCTCCGCCTCCGGCAGCACGGCGACGGTCGCCGCCGAGGTGTGAATGCGGCCGCTCGCCTCCGTCGCCGGGACGCGCTGCACGCGATGCGCGCCGGATTCGAACTTCAGCCGCGCAAACACGCCCTTGCCGGTGACGTCGGCAATGATTTCCTTGTAGCCGCCCGCTTCGCCCTCGCTCTCCGAGAGAACCTGGATTCGCCAGCCATGGAGCTGGGCATAGCGCTGATACATCCGGAAGAGGTCGCCGGCGAACAGCGCGGCCTCGTCGCCGCCGGTGCCGGCGCGGATTTCGAGGATGGCGCTCTTCTCGTCGGCGGCGTCGCGCGGCAGCAGTAGGACGCGAATTTCCTGCGTCAGCGCCTCGACCTGCGCCTCGAGCGCGCCGCGCTCCTCCTCCGCCAGCGCCGCCATCTCGGGATCGCCGGCGAGATCGTCCAGAGCCTCGCGCTCGGCGACGGCAGCCTTCATCCGGTTCACCGCCTCGACGATATCCTGCAGTTCGGCGCGCTCCTTGGACAATTGCACCAAGGTCGCCCCGTCGCTGGTCGCGGCGAGCTTCTGGTCGATGACCTCGGCGCGGGCGACGAGGTGATTGATCTTTTCCCAGGGAAGACCGGGCGGCAGCAAGGAGGTCAGATCGGTATGCCTTCAGCTTCGGCGAAGGCGACGAGCGCCGCGCGGACGCCGTCCTCGCCATTATCCAGGGCCAGTAGAGGATCGAGCACGGCCTTGAGCCGGCCGATGTCGAGCGCGAGCAGCATCGCCTTCACCGGGCCGATCGCGGCGGCCGACATCGACAAAGACCGGAAGCCGATGCCCGCCAGCGCCATCGCGGCGAGCGGTCGGCTGGCGATCTCGCCGCAGAGCGTCACCGGCGTCTCGTGCCGGTCAGCCCCCTCGACGATCATCCGCAAGGTGCGCAGGAAATGGCGCGACAGCGGGTCGAACCGGCTGGCTACGCGGGGGTTTCCGCGGTCGCTCGCGGTCATGTACTGCAGCAGGTCGTTGGAGCCGACAGAGACGAAATCAACCGCCTGCATCAGCGAATCGAGCTGGAACAGCAGCGCCGGCACCTCGACCATCGAGCCGAGCAGGATGCGCGAGGGCTCGCCATGGCCATGCCGGCGCAATTGCGCGACCTCGCGGTCGAGCAGCGCCCGTGCCCGGTGAATCTCGCCCACCTCGGTGACCATCGGCAACATGACGCGCAACTCGCGGCCGGCAGCCGCGTGCAACAGCGCGCGCAACTGCATGCGCAGAAGGCCGGGGCGGTCGAGGCCGAGGCGGATCGCGCGCCAGCCGAGCGCCGGATTTTCCTCCGGCTGCATGCGCATATAGGGCAGCACCTTGTCGCCGCCGATATCGAGCGTACGGAAGGTCACCGGCCGGTTGCCGCTGGACTGGAGCACGGCGGCGTAAAGCGCCGTCTGCTCGTCCATGCGCGGCATGGTCGAGGCGACCATGAACTGCAGCTCGGTGCGGAACAGGCCGATGCCCTCCGCGCCCGCTTCGGCCAGATGCGGCAGGTCGACCAGCAGGCCGGCATTCATGTTGAGCGAAACGCGGTGGCCGTCCTGGGTCACGGCCGGCTTGTTGCGCAGCAGGCGATACTGGGCCTGGCGCTTGGCGCGGAACTTGACCTTCTCGCCATAGGCGGCCTCGACATCGGCCGGCGGCCGCACATGGGCCTCGCCAGTATCGGCGTCGAGGATGATCGGATCGCCGTTCTCGACCAGCGAGACGATATTGGCGGCGCGACCGATGGTGGCGATGCCGAGCGCCCGCGCGACGATCGTCACGTGGCTAGTCGCCCCGCCTTCCTCGAGCACCAGGCCGCGCACGCGGTTGCGGTCATAGTCGAGCAGCTCGGCGGCGCCCATGTTGCGCGCGACGATGACGCTGTCCTTGGGCAGGCTGGCGCCGTCCGGGCCGTGCGACTTGCCCATCAGCTCGCGCAGGAGCCGGTTGGCGAGATCGTCGAAATCGTGCAGTCGCTCGCGCAGGTACGGGTCGGTCTGGCGCTGCAGGCGGGCGCGCGTGTCGCTCTGCACCTTCTCGACCGCCGCCTCGGCCGAAAGGCCGTTCTGGATCGCCTCATCCATGCGGCGGACCCAGCCGCGGTCATAGGCGAACATGCGGTAGGCTTCGAGAATGTCGCGGTGCTCGCCGGCCAGCGCGATATCGTCGCGCGAGAGCATGTCGTCGACCGACAGGCGCAGATTGGCGATCGCCTGCTCGAGGCGACGGCTTTCCTTGTCGGTGTCCTCGGCGATCAGCTGGGTGACGACGACGCGCGGCTCGTGCAGCACGACATGGCCGAGCGCGATGCCGTCCGAAAGCGGGGTTCCCTTGAGCGAAAGCGGGCGCTTGACGTCGAGCGACGTGCCAGGCCGGGCGAGACCCTGCAGCTCGCCGACGGCGATCATCTCCGCCAGCACCATCGCCGTCGTCTGCAGCGCCTCGACTTCCTCGTCGTAATAGGTGCGGTGCGCGCGGTTCTGCACGACGAGGACGCCGAGCGTCCGGCCGGCGCGCAGGATCGGCACGCCGAGGAAGGCGTTGTAGATCTCCTCGCCGGTTTCCGGGAGATAGGCGAAGGACGGGTGACTCTGGGCGTCTTGCAGATTGAGCGGACGCGCCTCGGAGGCGATCAGGCCAACGAGGCCCTGGCCGACGCGCAGGCCGGCATGGTGCACCGCCGAGCGGTTCAGGCCCTCGGTCGCATAGAGTTCGAGCACGTCATCGGCGCGCAACACATAGACCGAGCACACCTCGGCGACCATGTTGGCCGCGATCTGGGCAACGATCTTGTCGAGCCGGTCTTGCGCGCTGATCGGCTCCGCCATGATTTCGCGCAGGCGACGGAGCAGGACGCGCGGCCCGGCGAGTGACCCCCGCATGGTCCGCCTTCCGCAATTCGAGAGCTTTGACGGGCTTCGACCATCGAAATCCGTCTCGGGAAGCCGGCCGATTCGGCCGGTTCCCCGCATGCTTCCTGCCTAGTCGTGGCACGAGTTGGGCAGAAGGTAAAATGCTGTTTCGTCGGGTCGGAAAGCCTGTTGATCAGGCGGCGTCCAGCCCATAGAGCGTGTGCAGCGTGCGCACCGCCAGCTCGGTGTAGGGCGCATCGATCAGGATCGAAATCTTGATCTCCGACGTCGTGATGGCGCGGATATTGATGCCCTTGGAGGCGAGCGCCTTGAAGGCCGAGGCGGCGACGCCCGCATGGCTGCGCATGCCGATGCCGATCACCGACACCTTGGTCAGATCGCGCGAGCCCTGGACGCTGGCATAGCCGATCGATTCGCGCGCCTCGGCCAGCACCTTCCAGGCCCGGTCGAAATCGGTGTTCGGCACGGTGAAGGTCATGTCGGTGGTCGTGCCGTCTTCCGAGACGTTCTGCACGATCATGTCGACATTGATGTTGGCTTCGGCCAGCGGCACGAACACCGCGGCGGCGACGCCGGGTTTGTCGGCGACTTCACGCAGCGAGATCTGAGCCTCGTCCTTGGCGTAGGCGATGCCGGTGACTACCTGCTTTTCCACGATCTCGTCCTCGTCGCAAATGAGGGTGCCTGGGGGATTGTTGGGATCGCCGAGCGCCGGATCTTCCGGATCGACGAAGCTGGACCGCACGAAGGTCCGCACGCCATGCACCATAGCCAGTTCAACCGAGCGCACCTGCAGCACCTTGGCCCCGAGCGACGCCATCTCCAGCATTTCTTCATGCGAGACGCGATCGAGGCGCTTGGCCTTCGGCACCATGCGGGGGTCGGTCGTGTAGACGCCGTCGACATCCGTATAGATGTCGCAGCGGTCCGCCTTGATCGCGGCGGCGATCGCGACGGCGCTGGTGTCGGAACCGCCACGGCCGAGCGTCGCGATGCGGTTGTCCGGGCCGAGGCCCTGGAAACCGGCGATCACGGCGACCTGGCCCTGCTCCAGCCGCTCGATCAGCCGCGCGCCGTCGATGTCGACGATACGGGCGGCGCCATGCGCGGCGTCGGTGCGGATCGGGATCTGCCAGCCCTGCCAGGAGCGGGCGTTGACGCCCATCTCCTGCAGCGCGATCGCGAGGAGCCCGGATGTCACCTGCTCACCCGAGGCGACGACGGCGTCATATTCGCGCGCGTCATGCAGCGGCGCGGCGGCGCGCGTCCAGTTGACGAGTTCGTTGGTCTTGCCGGACATGGCCGAAACCACGACGGCGACCTCGAACCCCGCATCGACCTCGCGTTTGACGTGACGAGCCACATTGCGGATGCGATCGATATCGGCGACGGAGGTACCGCCGAACTTCATCACCAGCCGGGCCATCAGCAACCTTTGGAAGCAGTTTCCGCGGAAGATGCGGAAGAGATTGAAGGAGTTCCGGCTAACAACAACCGGACGGGCGCCTTCATAGCGACTTCGGCCAGAAGCCGCAACGGCGTCGGCGCGGCCCGCGGAGGAAGCCACCGCAAACGCCGATTCCGGCCGCGACAAGTCGACCCCGGCTGCCGTCCGCCTTGACTTCGGCCCCGCCGCCGACGACGTTCGCCCCCAGAAGGAGCCGCCCATGTCAGCCGCCGCACAGACTTCCGCCGCCGCCCCGGGCACCACGGTCGATCAGGACGAGATCGCGCATTTCTCCGCGATAGCCAGCGAGTGGTGGGCGCCGAACGGCAAGTTCGCGCCGCTGCACCGGCTCAACCCGATCCGCATCGGCTTCATCAAGGACGAGGCGGCGAAACTGTTCGGCCGCGACAGCCGGGATCCGAAGGCGCTGAACGGCCTGCGCGTGCTCGATATCGGCTGCGGCGGCGGTCTGCTGTCCGAGCCGATGGCGCGCCTCGGCGCCACCGTCGTCGGCGCCGACGCATCGGAAACCAATATCGGCGTCGCCTCGCTGCATGCGAGCGAGGCCGGTCTCGACATCGACTATCGCGCGACCACCGCCGAGGCGCTCAGCGCCGCCGGCGAACAGTTCGACATCGTGCTGGCGATGGAGATCGTCGAGCACGTCGCCGACCTGCCGCTCTTCATCCGCGAGACATCGGCGATGGTGAAGCCGGGCGGGCTGATGGTGCTTTCCACCATCAATAGGACGCCGAAGGCATGGGCGCTGGCGATCTTCGGCGCCGAATGTGTGTTGCGCTGGCTGCCGCGCGGTACGCACACTTACGAAAAGCTGGTGCGCCCCTCGGAGCTGGCGAAGGCGCTCAGCGAGAACGGCCTCGACCTCTCGGCCGAGACGGGCGTCGTCTACAATCCGCTCCGGGACCGCTGGAGCCCTTCGTCCGACATGGACGTCAACTACATGATTTCCGGCGTCCGCCGCTGAGCCGCTTCCCCGACCCGAAAACAAGAACGGCTCCGGTGCATCACCGGAGCCGTTTTCACTTGCGCGAAGAAATGGGGCCTTGATCCGGGCGACCTAGTTGCCGTCTTCCGGCAGGACCGGGAGCGGCAGGAAATCGATCCCCTCCTCGGCCAGGGAGCGCGCCTCTTCCGGCGAGGCCTCGCCATAGATGCCGCGCGCCTCGACCTCCTGATAATGGATCTTGCGCGCTTCCTCGGCGAACTTGCCGCCGACATAGTCGGCGTTCTCGGTGACATGGTCGCGCAGCTTGCGCATCATCTCGACCATGGCGGCCTGGCGCGGGTCGGGCGCGGCGACCTTCATGGCCGCGCTTTCGGCCGCTGCCTCGCGCTTGCGCGCCGTCGAAACCGACGGCGCCATCAATGCCTTCACGACATCGCTCGTCCCGCATTCCGGGCAGGTCACGGCACGCGCCTTGGCGGCCTTGTCATAGGCAGCCGCATCACGGAACCAGCTTTCGAAATCGTGCCCGGCGGTGCAGACGAGATTGTATCGGATCATGGAGCCTATATGGGGATCAGCTCACGAAGGTGCCAACCTGCGGCATCTCCGGCAGCGAAAAATCGCGTGCATTGACCAGGGCGGGGATCGCCTGCCGCGCCGAAACCGAGAAGGCGGGGTCGATCTCGGCGATGATGAAGCCCGGCTGATCATCGGCCTCCGCAAGGATCTTGCCCCATGGGTCAACGATCATGCTGTGGCCATAGGTATCGCGGCCGTCCTCGTGATGGCCGGCCTGCGCCGCCGCGATGACATAGGAGCCGGTCTCGATGGCGCGCGAACGCAGCAGGACATGCCAATGCGCCTCGCCGGTCTTCTTGGTGAAGGCGGCGGGCACGGCGAGCACGGCGGCGCCGGCCTTGGCCAGCGTCCGGTGCAGGGCCGGGAAACGGACGTCGTAGCAGATCGTCATGCCGACCTTGGTCCAGGGCAGGTCGGCAACGACGGCGGTGTCGCCGGCGCGATAGGTCGCGGATTCGCGATAGCTCTCGCCGCCCGACAGGTCGACGTCGAACATGTGGATCTTGTCATAGCGCCCGATGATGGCGCCGTTTGGCGCGATCAGGAACGAGCGATTGGCGATGTGGTCGTCAGGGAGCTTGATCGCCATCGAGCCGATATGAAGATGGATGCCCAACTCGCGCGCGATCTCGCGGAAACGCTGCAGCGACGGGTCGATTTCTTCCGGCCCGATCGCGGCGAGAAGCGCCGCCTTGTCGCGGTCGAGGATCGTCGTCATCTCGGGCGTCAGCACATATCCGGCGCCGGCCGCTGCCGCCGCCCGGATCAGAGCCTCGGCGTCGTCAACATTCGCCGCCACCGATCGTCCACTTCGCATCTGGACGCAAGCCGCCTTGAAGCTCGTCATCGGCTTTCTCCTTGATTGAATGAATGAAAGTGGCGACCGTCAGGACGCCAGAAGCAGGTCCAGGCGGCCTTGGCCGTCGAGGTCATGCAGGTCGTCGCAGCCGCCGACATGGGTGTCGCCGATGAAGATCTGCGGGAAGGTGGCACGCCCGCTGGCGCGCGCGATCATTTCCTGGCGCAGGTCCGGTTTCCCGGTCGCGTCGAATTCCACGTAGGCGACGCCTTTCTTTTCCAGAAGGCGCTTGGCAGCCGAACAATATCCGCAGGCTTGCCGGGTGTAGATGATCACTTCGGCCATGTTCAATCCTGATGATGGGGCGCCGCCTATATAGGCTTCAGCCGGGCCCTTCGACAACCCGTGCGAAGACGACGACGTCGACGGCGGCCGCTCCGCCGCGAAGAAGCGCCCGCGTCACGGCCTTGGCCGTCGCCCCTGTCGTGTAGACGTCGTCGACGAGGAGAACCCGCCGTCCGGCGAGCTTTTGCCGCGCTTCAGGCGACACGCGAAAGGCACCCTGGACATTGGCGGCGCGTTCCGAAACCCTTAATCCGACCTGCCGGCGCGTCGGCTTGATGCGGTCGACAAGATCGGGGACATGCGGCTTTTCCAGCCGCCGCGCGACCTCGGCCGCGATCATGGCCGACTGGTTGAATCGCCGTTGCCAGAGCCGGCGCGGATGCAGCGGCACCGGCGCGACGAGCTCTGCCCCGACTCCGAGATCGTCAGCCGCCCTTGCCATCATGGCGGCCATGGAGCGAGCAAGCTCGGTATGGTCATGATACTTCAGGCCCTGGACGATGCGGCCGGAGAATTCGTCATAGATCGCGACGGCCCGCAGGCGATCGAAGGGCGGCGGATCTGCGATCGCCTCGGCCGACAGTGCGTCGGGACCGATGTCGTAGCCGAAGGGGATCGCGAGCCGCTGGCAGAACGGCCGCTCGATCAGCCGCAGCCGGCCCCAGCAGCCGGCGCAGAGCGCCCCGGCGCTGGCGACGGGCCGGCCGCAGGCGAGACAGCCCGGCGGCAGCGCGAGATCCAGCGCGAACCGCCCGGCAGTCGCAAGACCTGCCCGAAGCGAGGCCAACCATGCCGATTTGTCGACCGCAGCGCCCTCTCGCATGACGCAACGTAATGCAGAACGGCTTTGACCGGAAGGGCGGCGAGTCCCATAACCGCCGCGACCACACCCATCAGGAAGGCTGCTCCATGGCCGGCGCCCCCATTCTCTTCGATCGAAGCCTGCTCGCGCTGCACCGCGCCCGCGCCGAACGGCTCGCCATCCCCGGCAGCGATTTCCTGCTCGCGCGCACGATCGACGATTTGATGGACCGCCTGTCGACCGTGAACCGCCACTTCGAGCAGGCGGCCGACATCGGCGATCTGTCGCCGGCGCTCGCCGCGGCGCTCGCGGCGCACGGCCAGGGCGGCACGGTCCGGCGCGTCCGGCCGGACGAAAACGAGGCGCTGCCGCTGGAGCCGGGATCGGTCGATCTCGCCGTCAGCGCGCTTTCCTTCCAGTGGATCAACGACCTGCCGGGCCTGCTCGCCCAGATCAAGCGCGCGCTGAAGCCGGACGGGCTGCTGCTGGCGACGCTGGTGGGCGGCGACACGCTGCAAGAGCTGCGCGCCGTGCTGACCGAGGCGGAGAGCGACATCCGAGGCGGCGCCGCCCCACGCGTCGCCCCGTTCGCCGATGTCCGCGACATCGGCGCGCTGCTGCAGCGGGCCGGCTTCGCCCTTCCGGTGGCCGACACCGACCGGTTCACCGTGCGCTATGACAGCATGTTCCATCTGATGCGCGACCTGCGCGCCATGGGGGCGACCAATGCGCTGACGGCGCGCGATCCGCGCCCGCTCACCCGCGCGATCCTCGCCCGGGCCGCCACGCTCTATGCCGAACGCTATGCGGACGCCGACGGCCGCGTTCGCGCGACGTTCGAGCTGATCGCCCTTTCCGGCTGGGCGCCGCATGAAAGCCAGCAGAAGCCGCTGAAGCCCGGCTCGGCCAAGATGCGCCTCGCCGATGCGCTCGAGGCGGCGCGGAAGGAACGCGAGGGATCGTCGGACTGAGGAAGCGTCAGGATTCGGCGGCGAGCGCGACGGCGCGCTCATAGAGCGAGACGATGCCGCCGCCGGTGAAGGTCACGGCGACCAGCGCCAGCACGATGACGCCGATGATCAGCCCGTACTCGATGGCGACCGCCCCGCGACGGGCGCGCAGCAGGCGAAACAGGGAAGGACCAGAGGCCGCACGCATCGACTACGCCTTGCCGTCGGGACGGCAGGGCCCTGCCCCCCGTCCTCACGGTGCCGCGACGCGCGGCACCTTCAGGCGGGAGCCTCGCGCAAACTCATAAAAGCTCGATTAACGGCGCGATCAGCGGCTCGTCGGCCGGTGGCATCGGATAGTCACGCAACTGCTTGGCGCGCACCCACTTGATCGCCTGCCCCTCGAGGCTGCGCGGGAAGCCCGTCCAGCGCCGGCAGACATAGAGCGGCATCAGGAGGTGGAAGTCGTCATAGGTGTGGCTGGCGAAGGTAAGCGGCGCCAGGCAGGCCGTCTTGGTCTCGACGCCGAGTTCCTCACGCAGCTCGCGGATCAGCGCGTCTTCCGGCGTCTCGCCGGCATCGACCTTGCCGCCGGGAAACTCCCAGAGGCCGGCAAGAGCTTTTCCCTCCGGCCGCTGCGCGATCAGGATGCGGTTGTCGGCATCGACCAGCGCGCAGGCGACGACGAGAAGCAGGCGGCGTGTCATCAGAACCTCGCGGGAGATCAGGCCGGACGGCGATAGTGATAGCGATACTGCTCGACGAAGCCGAGGCCTTCATAGAGGGCGATCGCAGCGGCATTCTCGGATGTCACCTGGATCGCGGCCGCGGTCGCGCCATTCTCCAGCGTCCAGCCGAGGGCGGCCCGCATGACCGAGGCGCCATAGCCCTGACGCCGCCTCGCCCGGTCGGTGACGACATTCAGGAACACGCCGATGCCGCAGGCGTTGACGGCGAGCGCGGCGGCCGCCGGCGTGCCGTCCGGCGCATAGCAGACGATGCCGCGCGCTTCCGGCGCGACCAGGCCGAGCAGGATCTTCAGCGTCTCGACCTCCTTGGCGGAGGCCTGGCTCAGCACGGACTGGGCGCGATACCAGCGGGGATCCATCGGGTTGAAGTAGCGTATATCGCCGGTCGGCTCGAAGGCGGCGCCATGCAGGTCCATCGCCAGCACGCGGCTTTCCTCGAACTCCGTCCAGCCGGCGTGGTCGAGCGCGTCCAGCACCCGTGCGCCGGCAAGCGGCGTCACGCGGAACACCGGCTCGATGCCATGGCGGGTCGACAGCGCCGCGAGATAGGCGATCCGGCGCTCGGCCTCGTCCTCATCCTCCGGGTCGAGGCTCTGGAACGAGTTCGAACGCTTCGAATAGCCATGCGCGAAGCGCCAGATCCAGGCGCCGTCATGCACATTGCCGACGGCCGGCCAGGCGGAAAGACAAGCAGCCTCGATGCCGAGGATAGACGGCAGCGTGGCCACGTCAGCTCCGATAATCGCCATTGATCGCGACATATTCCTTGGTCAGGTCGCAGGTCCACACGGTGGCCCTGCCCTCGCCGAGGCCGATCTCGGCCGTCACGACGATTTCCTTGTTCTTCATGTAGGCGGAGGCGACGGCCTCTGAATAGGCCGGGTCGCGCTCGCCCTCGAAGGCGACGCGAGTTTCGCCGAAGGAGATCGACAGGCGGTCGCGGTCGGCCGGCTCGCCGGCCTTGCCGACGGCCATGACGACGCGACCCCAATTGGCGTCCTCCCCGGCCGCCGCCGTCTTGACCAGCGGCGAATTGGCGATCGACAGCGCGATGCGCTTGGCGGAGGCGTCGGAGACGGCGCCCTCGACGCGGACCTCGATCAGCTTGCGGGCGCCCTCGCCGTCGCGCGCCACCTGGATGGCGAGGTCGAGCAGCACCTCGTCGAGCGCCCTGGCGAAATCGGCGAGGCGCGGGTCGGCGGCGTCGGTGATCACCTCCGCCCCGGCGGCCTTGCCGGTGGCGAAGAGGAGCAGCGTGTCGGAGGTGGAGGTGTCGCTGTCGACGGTGACGGAATTGAAGCTGCCCACGACGCCCTTCGAAAGCAGCGCCTGCAGCACGGGGGCGGCGATGGCGGCGTCGGTGGCGACGAAGGAGAGCATGGTCGCCATGTCGGGGGCGATCATGCCGGCGCCCTTGGCGATGCCGTTGATCGTGACCGTCGCGGCGCCGAGCTTGACCTTGCGGGTAGAGCCCTTCGGGAAGGTGTCGGTGGTCATGATGGCGCGCGCGGCGTCGACCCAGGGGCCGTCGGCGGCGCGGGCGGCGGCGTCCGGCAGGACCGCGGCAAATTTCTGCGCGTCGAGCGGCTCGCCGATCACGCCGGTCGAGGCGAGGAAGACCTCGTCCGGCCGGCAGCCGGCGACCCTGGCGGCCAGCTCGCCCTGCAGACCGGTGGTCTCGCGGCCCTTCTTGCCGGTGAAGGCGTTGGCGTTGCCGGAATTGACCAGCAGCGCCCGGGCGGTGCCACCCTTCAGCGAGTCCCGGCACCAGTCGACCGGCGCCGACGGGCATTTCGACGTGGTGAACACGCCGGCGACGGTGGTGCCTTCCGCGAACAGCGCCAGGAAGACGTCGAGGCGGTTCTTGTACTTGATACCAGCCTCAGCGGTCGCGAAGCGGACGCCCTCGATCGGCGGCATGTCGGGAAAGGGGACGGCGAGCGGGGAGACGGCAGTGGACATGATGCCTCGGCGGTTTCGGGCAAAGGAGGCCCTCCCTGTGCCCGAACCGCCTGTCACGCGCAAGCCGTTTCGGAGCGTCGGGAGGGAACGGCGGCCATCCTCAAATGCAAAAGGGCCGGAACGATGTCCGGCCCTTCCGTTAGCAATCCGTTAACCCTACGGCAGAGTTTACTGCGCCGGCTGCGCGTCCGGGGCGGCCTTCAGAGCCGGGTCGACGATATCGACCTTGCTGTCCTTGCGCAGGCCCGCGACCGTGTCGACGAAGGTGTCGCGCAGCACGAGCTGGCGAACCTGGTCCTTGACCTGATCATAGGTCGGCAGCGGCTGCTTGCGCTTCTCGACCGACTTGATGATGTGGAAGCCGTACTGCGTCTTGACCGGCTTCTCGGTGTACTTGCCGGGCTCGAGCGCGAACGCCGCGTCCTCGAACTCCTTGATCATCTTGCCCTTGGTGAAGAAGCCGAGGTCGCCGCCCATCTTGGCGGAGCCGGGGTCCTTCGACTTCTCGGCCGCGAGCTTGGCGAAGTCGCCGCCCTTGTCGAGCTCCTTGATGATCGCCTTGGCCTCGTCCTCGGTCTCGACCAGGATGTGCTGGGCGTGGACTTCCTCTTCCGGCACGATCTTGGCGATCTCGGCCTCATAGCGCTTCTTGACCGCCTCGTCGGTCACGGCGAGATCGACCTTGGCGCGGAAGAACTCGTTGCGAAGCGCGCGGGCGCGCAGCAGATCGAGCCGGCGCTGGAACTCCTCCGACTTGTCGAGGCCGTCCTTCTCGGCGGCGCCCGCCATCAGGCGCAGGTCGATCAGCACGTCGAGGATCGCCTTGCGGCGCTGGTCGGGAGCGACCTTCGCCAGTTCCTCGGAGAAGTCCTCGCCGGCCAGCGTCAGGTCGGCTTCGGTGATCGGCTTGCCGTTGACGGTGGCGACGACGGCCTTCGGATCGACCGGAGCGGCGGGCGCGGCGGCCGGCGCCGCAGCCGGCGCGGCGTCCTGGGCCACGGCGGGTGCCGCCAGCGCCATCAGGCCGAGCACGGCCAAAGCAGGCCCGCGCAAGGCCGTAAGGGAAGTTGCGACACGAGACTTCATGGACTTGTCCTGTTCCGTTACGGAGAGAGAAGTGAAGAGCATAGCCAGTTCCTCACGATCACGTGCGTGGATCCGCTGCAATTCCGGCATTTTCCGGGCATGGAACCGCTGGTCGTCCACGTTGACAACCCTTGTGCCCCCTCTTATCTGTCTCGGAACTCGGCGTCCAGAACGCTGTGAGAGGTGACGGCGCGCCTAACGGTTTCCGGCCTTCGTCGCAGCGATCGCGCCGACAACACGAACCCGGCGCCCCTTGCCTTCTTTGAGCGGGCCGGACCCAACATCAAGGATGGCCCATGGTCGGTCTCGGTTCGCTTGCGCGCAAAATTTTCGGCTCGGCCAATGACCGCCGCGTCAAGGGCTATCGGCCCGTCGTCGCGCAGATCAACGCGCTGGAAGCCGAAATGTCGGCGCTCTCCGACGACCAGCTTCGCGCCCGCACCGAACAGTTCAAGCGCGAGATCGCCGGCGGCAAGACCGTCGACGACCTGCTGGTCCCCGCCTTCGCCACCGTCCGCGAGGGCGCCAAGCGCGCGCTCGGCATGCGCCACTTCGACGTGCAGATGATCGGCGGCATGGTGCTGAACGACGGCTCCATCTCGGAAATGAAGACCGGCGAAGGCAAGACGCTGATGGCGACGCTGCCGGTCTACCTGAACGCGCTGACCGGCAAGGGCGTCCACGTCGTCACCGTCAACGACTACCTCGCCTCGCGCGACGCCGAATGGATGGGCCGGCTCTACCGCTTCCTCGGCCTGTCGGTCGGCGTCATCGTGCATGGCCTCGACGACGACCAGCGCCGCGCGGCTTACGCCTGCGACATCACCTACGGCACCAACAACGAGTTCGGCTTCGATTATCTGCGCGATAACATGAAGTACGAGCTCGGCCAGATGGTGCAGCGCCCGCATCACTACGCGATCGTCGACGAAGTCGACTCGATCCTGATCGACGAGGCGCGCACGCCGCTGATCATCTCCGGCCCGCTCGACGACCGCTCGGAGCTCTACAACACGATCGACACCTTCATCCCCTCGCTGGTGCCGGAAGACTACGAGATCGACGAGAAGCAGCGCACCGCCAACTTCACCGAGGCCGGCAACGAGAAGCTCGAGCAGCTTTTGACCCAGGCCGGGCTGCTGAAGGGCGAGTCGCTCTATGACGTCGAGAACGTCACCGTCGTCCATCACATCAACCAGGCGCTGCGCGCGCACCGCCTGTTCCAGCGCGACAAGGACTATATCGTCAAGGACGACGAGGTCGTCATCATCGACGAGTTCACCGGCCGCATGATGCCGGGCCGCCGCTATTCGGAAGGCCTGCACCAGGCGCTGGAAGCGAAGGAAAAGGTCAAGATCCAGCCGGAAAACCAGACGCTGGCCTCGATCACCTTCCAGAACTATTTCCGCATGTACGAGAAGCTGGCCGGCATGACCGGCACGGCGCAGACGGAAGCGGCCGAATTCGCCGACATCTACGGCCTCGAGGTCGTCGAGATCCCGACCAACGTGCCCGTCCAGCGCATCGACGATGACGACGAGGTCTATCGGACGGCGGGCGAGAAGTACAAGGCGATCATCCGCGTCATCAAGGATTGCGCCGAGCGCGGCCAGCCGGTCCTCGTCGGCACGACCTCGATCGAAAAGTCGGAACTGCTGTCGGAGCTCCTGAAGAAGGAGAAGGTCCCGCACCAGGTGCTGAACGCCCGCTATCACGAACAGGAAGCCTATATCGTCGCCCAGGCCGGCGTGCCCGGCGCCGTCACGATCGCCACCAACATGGCCGGCCGCGGCACCGACATCAAACTCGGCGGCAACCTCGAAATGCGCATGGAGCGCGAACTGGGCGAAATCCAGGACGAAGCCGAGCGCAATCGCCGCATCGAGGAGATCAAGGCCGAAATCGAGGTTCTGAAAGCCAAGGCGATCGCCGCCGGCGGCCTCTACGTCATCGGCACCGAACGGCATGAAAGCCGCCGCATCGACAACCAGCTGCGCGGCCGTTCCGGCCGCCAGGGCGACCCCGGCCATTCGCACTTCTTCCTGTCGCTGCAGGACGACCTGATGCGCATCTTCGGCTCGGAGCGCATGGACGGCATGCTGCAGAAGCTCGGCCTCAAGGAGGACGAGGCGATCGTCCATCCCTGGATCAACCGGGCGCTGGAAAAGGCGCAGCAGAAGGTCGAGGCGCGCAACTTCGACATCCGCAAGAACCTGCTCAAATACGACGACGTCATGAACGACCAGCGCAAGGTCATCTTCGACCAGCGCGTCGAGCTCATGGCCGAGGAAGACGTCGCCTCCACCGTCGACGACATGCGCAACGAGGTGATCGCCGGCCTCGTCGCCAAGCACATCCCGGAAAAGGCCTATCCCGAGCAGTGGGACGCCAAGGGACTGCACGAGGCGCTGCAGACGGCGGTCAATCTCGACCTGCCGATCGAGGCCTGGGCGGCCGAGGAAGGCATTGCCGACGCCGAAGTGCTGGAGCGCGTGCAGAAGGCCGGTGACGAAGCCGCCGCCGCCCGCACCGAGCGCTTCTCGCCGACCGTCATGCGCCAGGTCGAAAAGGCCGTGCTGCTGCAGACGCTCGACCATCTGTGGCGCGAGCACCTGGTCACTCTCGACCATCTGCGCCAGGTCATCGGCTTCCGCGGCTACGCCCAGCGCGACCCGCTGAACGAGTACAAGACCGAGGCCTTCGAGCTGTTCGAGGGCATGCTGCAGAGCCTGCGCGAGGCGGTCACGGCGCAGATGATGCGCGTCGAGATCATGCAGTCGCCGCCGCTGGCGCCCGATGATCTGGACATGGACAATCTGCAGGCGATGCATCTCGACCCGCTCTCGGGCGAGAACGAGTTCGACGACCGGCCGCTGCTGGAAAGCGCGGACGCGGCCGCCGGCTTCGCCGCGCTCGGCGTCGATCCGAACGACCCGTCGACCTGGAGCCGCCTGCAGCGCAACGCCCCCTGCCCCTGCGGCTCGGGCAAGAAGTTTAAGCACTGCCACGGCAAGCTCGCCTGAGGCGGCCCACAGGTCCTGAATGAAAAAGCCCGGCACGGCGACGTGCCGGGCTTTTTGCTGGCCGAATTCCGCCTGCTGGCGCGAACCTCCGCCCACGCTCTGCCGTCATCCCAGCCCCCGCGCCGGGATCCATTCAGCCGCGACATCGGGAGCCGAAATGACCCATGCCTCGGCGGCATGGATTCCTGCTTTCGCAGGAATGATGGCGAGGATGGGGTGACGGCGAACCACAAGTGCGAGCAAGACCCTCACCCTACCCTCTCCCGCAAGCGGGCGAGGGCTTTCTGCCGGCGACCGTCATCGACGTGGAGCCATAGCTGTCAAAGGCGCAGGCGAGCCCCCTCTCCCGCTCGCGGGAGAGGGTCGGGGTGAGGGTTTTCCCGACATCGCCGCCCTGGTCGCTTCGAAAACTACGCCGGCTGGGGCGTCTTCGTCGCGCGGCGCTGGTTGGCGACGACGAGTTTGCGGGCGAGCGCGTTGCCGATGACCTGGTGGACGGCGGCCGAGAGTCGCGCATCCTCGGCGCAGGCGCGGGCGAGCTTTTCGCGGTCGAGCGCGATCACTGTCAGCCGCTCGGAGGCGCGAACCGTCGCCGTCGCCGCGATGCCGGTCAGGAAGGAGATCTCACCGACGAACTCGCCCGGATGGATGCGGGCGACCTCGGCGTCATCGACCATGACGACGGCATGGCCGGCCGTGACGAGATAGAACCAGTCGACCGGCTCCCCTTCGGTCGTGAGCGGCGCGCCGGGCGCGAGGTCGTAGACCTCGCCGAGGCGGATCAGCTCTTCGATCTGGGTGTCGTCCAGGCTGTTGGCCGCGTCGATCACCACCTCGTCGGCGCCGGCGCCGAGAAGATGGCCGCCGGTCGCCTTGCCGAGCCGACGGCGCGCCTGCATCAGCGAGACGAGGCGATAGGCGTTGATCAGGATGAAGACGATGTTCCAGCCGATGCCGGTATAGAGCGCGCCGCCCGCCATGGCGAAATAGACGATCTGGAACGCCAGCGAGACGATCAGCAGGATGCGCAGCCAGAAGATGTTCGTCAGGAACATCGAGACCGCGAACAGCAGATAGCCGATATGGGCCGGCAGGTCGTACCAGCCGCCGAACGTTTCGAGAATGTCAAACACGACCCGTCTCCGCGCGAAGGGGCCGACGGATCGGCATCCGCCGGCATGGCTCGCATCCGCAGTCTAGAACATCGCGGCCAAAAGTAAGCCCCCGTTTCCGGGGGCTGCGATGGCGCCTCAGCCCGCCAGCTTGTCGTTCAGGAAGGCCTCGACGGCGGCCGGGGGCACGTCCTTGGCGATGAAGGCCTTGCCGACGCCATGGGTCAGGATGAAGGTCAGCGTGCCGCGCGACACCTTCTTGTCCTGGGCGATCCGCTTCATCAGATCCTGCGCATCGGGCAACCCGCCCGGCACGTCGGAAAGCCGGGTCGGGAGGCCGACCGCCTTCAGATGCGCCTCGACGCGGATGCCGTCATCCGGCGAGCAGAGATTCATGCGGGCGGAGAATTCGTGCGCCAGCACCATGCCGATCGCGACGCCCTCGCCATGCACGAGGCGCTGCGAATAGCCGGTGGCCGATTCCAGCGCATGTCCGAAGGTGTGGCCGAGATTGAGCAGCGCCCGCTCGCCCGTCTCGTGCTCGTCGGCCGCGACCACCTTGGCCTTGGCCCGGCAACTCGTCGCCACCGCGTGCTCGCGCTCCGGCCCGCCGGAAAGGATGCCCTGCCAGTTCTGCTCCAGCCAGGCGAAGAAGGCGGGGTCGTCGATCAGGCCGTATTTGGCGACCTCGGCATAACCGGCGCGGAATTCGCGCGGGGAGAGCGTGTCGAGGATGCCGGTGTCGGCGATGACGAGATCGGGCTGGTGGAAGCTGCCGACGAGGTTCTTGCCCTCGGCGGTATTGATGCCGGTCTTGCCGCCGACGGAGCTGTCGACCTGGGCGAGCAGCGAGGTCGGGATCTGGACGAAGCGCATGCCGCGCCGGGTGATCGCCGCCGCGAAGCCGGTAAGGTCGCCAACGACGCCGCCACCGAAGGCGACGACGATGTCGCCGCGCTCCAGCCGCGCGGCCAAAATGGCGCGGACGACGGTTTCGAGCGTCGCGAAGTTCTTCGAGCCTTCGCCGGGAGCGACCACGATCGGCACGCTGTCGATGCCGGCGGCCTGGAGCGACGCGGTCAGGCCGGCGAGATGCAGCCCGCCAACCGTCTCGTCGGTCACGATCGCGGCCCGCACCCTGGGCAGGCGTTCGGCGATCGCGCGGCCGGCTTCGGCGATCAGGCCGCGGCCGATCAGGATGTCATAGGCGCGGTCGCCGAGCGCAACGCGGACCGAGGTGGTGACCGAGGCTTCGGCGGAAATCATCGTGCAGTCAGCTTTCTTGCGCAGGGGTCTCCGCCGCCAGGAAGGCGAGCAGAGCTTCGATGGTTTCGTCGGCGACGATTTCATGCGTCACGTCGCGCGACAGGATGTGGACGTTCGCCTCGGAATAGACGGGGTCGCGCTCGGCCATCAGGCGGCGCATCGTGCCCTCGGGATCGGGGTTCTGCAGCAGCGGCCGGTTGGCCCGCTTGCGCACCCGCGCCATCAGCACGTCGAGCTCGGCGCGCAGCCAGATCGAAACCGCGCCCTCGAGGATCGCAGCGCGGGTCTCGTCGTTCATGAAGGCGCCGCCGCCGGTGGCGAGCACCTTCGGATTGCCGTCGAGCAGGCGACGGATCACCCGCCGCTCGCCGTCGCGAAAATAGGCCTCGCCATGCTGGGCGAAGATTTCGGGAATGGTCGCGTCGGCCGCCTTCTCGATCTCGGCGTCGGCGTCGACGAAGGGCAGGTGCAGCTTGGCGGCGATGCGCTTGCCGACCGAGGTCTTGCCGGCGCCCATCAGGCCGACCAGAACGATGGCGCGCGGGCCCAGAAGGCGGACCAGCGTCGCCTCCGGCGCGGTGCTCTCATGTTCTGGAACGATGCTCTCGATCATGGTTCCGCAGCTCCTCGTCCAGCCTCTGCCGAGGTAGAACCGGACCCGGGCGACGCTGTCAAGCATTCCGGCCGCCGGCAATGGGGAGAGAGGCCGAAGAGGCGCCGGAATCGACCGGGACGACGTGACGGAAGGCCATTTCGGCGCGGCTGCGGCCGTCGCCCGCCCTTGCCAGACCCACCCCGCCATGACCATAACCTCTTAACGTCGTCCCGAGGTCCGTGGCCGGTTCATGCCGACACTGTCGCGCTTCATCATCGCCTGCATCCTGCTTGCGCTCGCCGGCTACGCTGCCGTGTTCGCGCTCGCAACCTTCGTGCAGCCGACGCCGCGCGAGATCACCGTGCGGGTCCCGACCGACAGGCTGCTGCAGGAACAATGATGACGGCGAAGTCGAAAGGCGGGCGCTCGCTCGCCGGAATGCACCATCTCGAGGCCTTCCTGGAGATGATGAGCGCCGAGCGCGGCGCCTCGCCGCATACGCTCAGCTCCTATCGCCGCGATCTCGAGGATTATGCCGATTTCCTCGTCGGCCACGGGCTCGACTTCGAGCGCGCGGCGCTCGCCGACGTGCGCGCCTATCTGGTCGATCTCGAGGTGCGCGGCTTCGCCGCCTCTTCCGCCGCGCGCCGGCTCTCGGCGCTGCGCCAGTTGCACCGCTTCCTGTTCGCCGAGGGCGTGCGCGGCGACGACCCGTCCGGCATCGTCGAGGGCCCGAAGCGCAAGGTGCCGATCCCGAAGGTGCTGTCGGAGGCCGAGGTCGACCGGCTGCTGGAGACGGCGGAAGGCGCCGTGTCGCTGGCGAAGACGCCGGCCGCGCAGCTGCGCGCCGCCCGCCTCGCCGCCCTGCTGGAGACGCTCTATGCCTCGGGCATGCGCGTCTCCGAGCTGGTGGCGCTGCCCGCCTCGGCGGCGCGCGCCGACCTCAGGGCGCTGATGGTGCGCGGCAAGGGCAACAAGGAGCGCATGGTGCCGCTGACGGCCCGCGCCCGGGAGGCGATCTCCCGCTACGTGGCGCTGCGCGCCGAGCACGAGGGCAAGGCGCCGAGCGGCCAGTGGCTGTTTCCTTCCTTCGGCGAAAGCGGCACGCTGACCCGCCAGGCCTTCGCCCGCGACCTGAAGGAGCTCGCCGCCGCCGCCGGCATCGCCTCGGCCCGCGTGTCGCCGCATGTCCTGCGCCACGCCTTCGCCAGCCACCTGCTGCAGAACGGCGCCGATTTGCGGATCGTCCAGCAATTATTGGGGCATGCGGATATTTCAACCACGCAGATCTATACCCATGTGCTGGAGGAGCGGCTTCGGGCGCTCGTCGCCGAGCATCACCCGCTGGCGAAGTCGTAACTTCCTCGTGCGCCGCGCGCGTCAGCTTGACACCGCCGGGGCTAACGGCCAGTGTGCGGCCACTTTCAGGGAGGTCTGTCCGGCCGCCCGCATATAGCCATGTTTGTACGGCTTGAAGGTCTGGATGCGAACCTTTCTTGAATTCGAAAAACCCGTCGCCGATCTCCAGGGCAAGGTGCAGGAACTCCGCGCCATGGCCGAGAAGGGCGATGCCGTCGCTGTCGGCGACGAGATCTCGCGGCTCGAGGCGAAGGCCGGCCAGGCCCTCGCCGAGATCTACGCGAAGCTGACGCCCTGGCAGAAGACCCAGGTGGCGCGCCATCCCGACCGGCCGCATTTCGTCGAATACGCCAAGCGGCTGATCACCGACTTCACGCCGCTCGCCGGCGACCGCAAGTTCGCCGAGGACCAGGCGATCATCGCGGGCTTCGGCCGCTTCCGCGGCCGCCCGGTCGCCGTCATGGGCCAGGAAAAGGGCCACGACACCGAGACGCGGCTGCGCCACAATTTCGGCATGGCCCGGCCCGAGGGCTATCGCAAGGCCGTGCGCATCATGGAACTGGCCGAGCGCTTCTCGCTGCCGGTGATCGCGCTGGTCGACACCGCCGGCGCCTATCCCGGCATCGACGCCGAGGAACGCGGTCAGGCCGAGGCGATCGCGCGCTCGACCGAGGCTGCGCTCGGCCTCGGCACGCCGAACGTCTCCCTGATCATCGGCGAAGGCGGCTCCGGCGGCGCGATCGCGATCGCCACCGCGAATCGCGTGCTGATGATGGAGCACTCGATCTACAGCGTAATCTCGCCGGAAGGCGCCGCCTCGATCCTCTGGCGCGACGGCAGCCGCGCTCAGGACGCGGCAACCAACATGAAGATCACCGCGCAGGACCTGTTCCGCTTCGGCGTCATCGACGAGGTGGTCGCAGAGCCGATGGGCGGCGCGCATCGCGATCCCGAAGCGGCGATCGACGCCGCCGGCAACGCGATCGAGCACGCGCTGGCCTCGTTCGAGGGCCAGTCGGAAGCGGACATCAAGCGCCAGCGTCGCGAGAAGTTCCTTGCGATCGGCCGGTCGCTTTGACACGATTCTGCCCGTCTTCACGTCTAACGAGTAGCTGATTCGGTCCGCGCGTCCCCTTCGGGAAGGATCCTGGGGAAGGCGCGCGGTCGTGCAGAGACGGGACGGGGTCGCATCGCCTGAGGGCAGCGGAGCCCCGCAGGGGTGTTCATGCCAGGTTCCGCGTTTTTCTCCCGCCTTCGCAAGGCCGCGCTGCTCATCGCGGTGGGCCTGGCGCTTGCCGCCTGCCAGGACGGCACTCCCAAGCATCTGAAGCCGCTCCCCGCCAAGCTGAAGGCGAAGATGGAGCAGCTGAACATGGACCCGAAGGCGCCGGTCTATATCCGCTCCTTCAAGGAAACGTCCGAGTTCGAGGTCTGGAAGCAGCGCCGCGACGGCACCTATGGCCTGTTGAAGACCTACGAAATCTGCAAATGGTCCGGCAAGCTCGGCCCGAAGGTCAAGGAGGGCGACCGCCAGGCGCCGGAAGGGTTCTACACGGTCAAGCCCGGCCAGATGAACCCGAACTCCAAATATTACCTGTCGTTCAACATCGGCTTCCCCAACGCCTATGACGACGCCTGGGGCCGCACCGGCAACAGCCTGATGGTGCATGGCGCCTGCTCGTCGGCCGGCTGCTACTCGATGACGGACGAATCCGCCGGCGAGATCTACTGGCTCGCCCGCGACGCCTTCATCGGCGGCCAGCGCGCCTTCGAGGTCCACCTCTATCCGTTCCGCATGACGGCCGAGAACATGGCCCGCCATCGCAACGACCCGAACATGCCGTTCTGGCGGATGCTGAAGGAAGGCAACGACCATTTCGAGGTGACGCGCAAGCCGCCCGTCGTCGGCGTATGCGACAAGCGCTACGTGTTCGACGTCGATACCGGTGGCGCTGCCTTGAACGCCTCGGCCGCCTGCCCCGCCAGCATGCGCGTGCCGGAATGGCTCGACGCCGCGGTGAAGCAGAAGCAGGCGAAGGACCAGCAGATCTTCCTCGCAACCGCCGCCAAGCTCGACGGCCAGGATCAGGTCGCCGCCTCGAAGGCCGCGGCCGACGCCGCCGCCCGCCAGGCTTCCGCCGACGCCGAGGCGGTCGCCTCGGCTCCGGCTGCCTACACCCCGGTCGCCGACCCGGCTGCCACGGCCGCCAATGCAGCCTCGATGGCGATCGACGGCGTCCCGGCGCCCGAAATGCCGCTGCCGGTGCCCTCCCCGATCCGGATGACGGCCGACCCGGCCGCCGATGCCTATGGCCCGGCCCCGGTCGAGAAGAAGCCGAGCTTCTGGGACAAGTTCAAGAAGCGCCAGCCGTCGTAAGGCTGGCGGTTGTCGCCCGCCCAAGCGCGGCAAGGCAGGTCTCTTCCATCGGGGCGAGCCTGATCCCCTCACCTCTCCCATGGGGAGAGGTCGGAGCGCAGCTCCGGGTGAGGGGCTGCGATCCCTCAGGTGAGGCTTGAACCCCTCACCCGCCGGCCTGCGGCCGTCGACCTCTCCCCATGGGAGAGGTGAATGCCGTCCTTTCCACCCACCCTCACCGCTCGCCCCACCCTCATCGTCATTCCTGCGAAAGCAGGAATCCATGCCGCCGAGGCATCCGGCGTTTTAGTTCCCGGCTTCACGGCTGGATGGATCCCGGCTCGGAGGCCGGGATGACGTCGGAGCGCGGGATGGGGCCGGCGCAAAAGGACGGCGGCCGGCCCACGAAATGGGCCACTGCCGTCCGTCTCGCCGAAGCGCTTGCCTCTCGCCGCACGGGTTCCTGCCTCTCGCCGCCCTCGCCGTACGGGCTCCTGCCTCGCCCCACCCTCGCCGTCATTCCTGCGAAAGCAGGAATCCAGGCCGCCGAGGCGTTGGGCGTCTCGGTTCCCGGCTTCGCGGCTGGATGGATCCCGGGTCTTCGCCCGGGATGACGGCGGAGCGTGGGACGGGGCCGGCGCAAAAAGACGGCGGCCGGCCAACAACCTCAGCCGCCCTGCGGCCAGCGAACGGCGGGCCAGCAACCGGCGGACCTATGGCGGCGGCTACCAGCCGGCGAAGGTGGACAACGGAAGGCTAGTCCGGCGCCTTGGCCTGGATGGCGAGGGCGTGGACGCCGGCGGCGAGCTCGTCGGCGAGGATGGCGTTGATGGTCCGGTGGATATCGACGCGGCTCTTGCCGCGGAACGCCTCGGCCGTGATCCTCACGCGAAAATGCGTTTCGCCTTCCTCGCGGTGCCCGGCATGGCCCTTGTGCAAATGCGACTCGTCGATCACATCTAGGCTCTGCGGCGACAGGGCGCTTGCCAGCGCCGACATAATCCGCTCTTTCGTGTTCATTGAGAAACCTCCGTCACTCCGGCGAAACATCGCCTTGTCCGTCGACGGGGTGGCTACCATAATCGCATGATGAAGCTCGATTCAAAATTGTTCGACGGGATCCGGATCAAACCGGCGTCCGGAAAGACGGCTGCAAGACCGGCCGCGCAGCGCTGCGCCTGGGCGGGCTGCGAAGCCGAAGGCACGCACAAGGCGCCGAAGGGGCGGAACCGCGAAGGCCAGTTCCACCATTTCTGCATCGACCACGTGCGCCTCTACAACAAGAGCTACAACTACTTCTCCGGCATGGGCGACGACGACATCGCCGCCTACCAGAAGGATTCGCTGACCGGCCATCGCCCGACCTGGACGATGGGCGTCAACAGCGCCGGCGAGCAGCGCGAGCGCGTCCGCAGCCATGCCACCCGCGACTGGAGCGGCGGCGTGCAGGACCCGTTCGACATGTTCGACGGCACCGCCGGCCGCGCCCGCGAGCCGGAGAAGCCGAAGCGCCACATCAAGACGCTGGAGCGCAAGTCCTTCGATACGCTGGAGCTGAACGGCACCGAGACCAGCGTCGAGATCAAGTCGCGCTACAAGTCGCTGGTGAAGATCTACCACCCCGACGCCAATGGCGGCGACCGCAGCTACGAGGACAAGCTGGCGGAAATCATTCAGGCATATAACTTTCTCAAGGCGGCCGGCTTCTGCTAGAAGAAGCGCACCCACCGCCCGCGCCCGCGGGAGACTTTGAGTTTGGCCCTCCCGCCTTGAACCCGACCGCAAGCGTCCGCTGGATGCGACGGAGCAGACATGACTGAGACGACGACTGATCGCACCGCCCTGCCCGATACGACGATTTCCGTCCGGGACGTCTTCGGCATCGATTCCGACATGCAGGTGCCCGCCTATTCGGAGCCGAATGAGCACGTGCCGGACGCCGATCCGGACTACCTGTTCGACCGCACCACCACGCTCGCCATCCTGGCCGGCTTCGCCCGCAACCGCCGCGTCATGGTCACCGGCTATCACGGCACCGGCAAGTCGACCCATATCGAGCAGGTGGCGGCGCGCCTCAACTGGCCGGCGGTCCGCGTCAATCTCGACAGCCACATCAGCCGTATCGACCTGATCGGCAAGGACGCCATCGTCATCAAGGACGGCCTGCAGGTCACGGAATTCCGCGACGGCATCCTGCCCTGGGCCTACCAGCACAACATCGCGCTCGTCTTCGACGAATATGACGCCGGCCGCCCGGACGTGATGTTCGTGATCCAGCGCGTGCTCGAATCCTCCGGCCGCCTGACGCTGCTCGACCAGAACCGCGTCATCCGCCCGCACCCCGCCTTCCGCCTGTTCGCCACCGCCAACACGGTCGGCCTCGGCGACACCTCCGGCCTCTATCACGGCACGCAGCAGATCAACCAGGCGCAGATGGACCGCTGGTCCATCGTCACCACGCTGAACTACCTGCCGCACGACAACGAGGTCGGCATCGTCGTCTCGAAGGCGAAGCACTTCGCCGATCCGAAGGGCCGCGCCATCGTCGGCCGCATGGTCCGCCTCGCCGACATGACCCGCTCGGCCTTCATCAACGGCGACCTGTCGACCGTCATGAGCCCGCGCACGGTCATCACCTGGGCCGAGAACGCCGAAATCTTCGGCGACATCGGCTTCGCGTTCCGCGTCACCTTCCTGAACAAGTGCGATGAGCTCGAGCGTTCGCTGGTGGCGGAATTCTACCAGCGCGCCTTTGGCGAAGAGCTGGTCGAGTCGGCCGCGAACGTGGTTCTGAGCTGAGGCGAGCCCCTGGCCCGCGCCGATAGCGCGGGTGAAGGACAGGCGGGGCTCGCACATTCGTGCCGGCCCCCTCGCCCGTTCGGTCCATAGCCCTCGGCCCGGATCTGCGCGTAAGATCAGCGCGGTCCGGCGCCGTTACCGGCACCCGAGACCCCCACTCCCCTCCCTCGCGAAAGGCGGGCGAGGGAGAAGGAAGCGAAGATGAGCGGCAGCAACAGCGACCCGAGACAGAAGCCCGGCGAGGCGGCGACCGAGCCGTTCAAGCGCGCGGTCGCCGGCTGCGTGCGCGCCATTTCCGGCAAGCCGGAGCTGGAAGTCTCGTTCTCCAACGACCGGCCGATCCTGACGGGCCTGCGCGCCCGCCTGCCGGAGCCGGCCCGCAAGCCCACCGCCGCCGAGATCGCCGTCACGCGCGGCCTCGGCGATTCCATGGCGCTGCGGCTCGCCTGCCATGACGAGGCGATCCACCGCGCCGTGGCGCCCGAGGGCAAGAACGCCCGCGCCATCTTCGACGCGGTCGAGCAGGCGCGCGTCGAGGCGATCGGCGCGCGGCGGATGGAGGGCGTCGCCGGCAACCTCGCCGCCATGCTCGAGGACCGCTATCACCGCGGCAATTTCCACGAGATCACCGAGCAGTCGGAAGCGCCGCTGGAAGACGCGGTCTCCCTGCTCGTGCGCGAGAAGCTGACCGGGCAGAAGCCGCCCCATTCGGCCGAGAAGATCGTCGACCTCTGGCGCGACTGGATCGAGGAGAAGGCCGGCGCCAATCTCGACCGCCTCTCCACCGCGCTCGGCGACCAGAAGCAGTTCGCCTCCGCCGTGCGCTCGCTGCTCGCCTCGCTCGACATGGCCGAGGAACTCGGCAAGGGCGAGAACGACGACAACGAGGACCAGGGCGACGACGCCTCCGAGGATTCGGGCTCCGAGAAGGACGACGCGTCCGACCAGGCCGATCAGGCCGACAGCGACGCCGCCGAAGAAGCCGAGACGACGGGCGACGAGGCCGAGGCCGGCGAGACCGAGACGACCGAAGCCGGCGCCGAGGACGATTCCGACGGCGAGGACGTCGAGGACGCGCGCGACGCGGGCGAGGCGAAGCGGCAGGACAGCCCCTTCTCCAACGCCTGGCCGACCGTCGACTACAAGGCTTTCACCACCCGCTTCGACGAGACGATCAAGGCCGAGGATCTCTGCGATCCGGCCGAGCTCGACCGGCTGCGCGGCTTCCTCGACAAGCAGCTCGCCAACCTGCAGGGCGCGGTCGGCCGCCTGGCGAACCGCCTGCAGCGCCGGCTGATGGCGCAGCAGAACCGCTCCTGGGATTTTGATCGCGAGGAGGGAATGCTGGATCCGGCGCGGCTGCACCGCGTCGTCACCGACCCCATGCAGCCGCTCTCGTTCAAGATCGAGAAGGACACGAACTTCCGCGACACAGTGGTGACGCTGCTGCTCGACAATTCCGGCTCGATGCGCGGACGGCCGATCACGGTCGCCGCCACCTGCGCCGACATCCTGGCGCGGACGCTGGAGCGCTGCGGCGTCAAGGTCGAGATCCTCGGCTTCACGACGCGCGCCTGGAAGGGCGGCCAGTCGCGCGAGGCGTGGCTGCAGGCAGGCAAGCCCGCGGCGCCGGGCCGCCTCAACGATCTGCGCCACATCATCTACAAGGCGGCCGACGCCCCATGGCGGCGCGCGCGGCGCAATCTCGGCCTGATGATGCGCGAAGGCCTGCTGAAGGAGAACATCGACGGCGAGGCGCTCGACTGGGCGCATCAGCGCCTGCTGGCGCGGCCGGAGCAGCGCAAGATCCTGATGATGATCTCGGACGGCGCGCCGGTCGACGATTCGACCCTGTCGGTCAACACCGGCAACTATCTCGAACGCCACCTGCGCTTCGTCATCGACGAGATCGAGAACCGTTCGCCGGTCGAGCTGATCGCCATCGGCATCGGCCATGACGTGACGCGCTACTACCGCCGCGCCGTCACCATCGTCGACGCCGAGGAACTGGCCGGCGCGATGACCGAGAAGCTGGCCGAGCTCTTCGACGAGCACCAGACGCCGGTGCGCCGCGCCGCGCCGAGACGGCGGACCGGAACGCGATGAAGAAGGCGCTGGCGGCCGTCTGTGCGATGATCCTGGCCGGATCGGCCGGCATCGCACTGGCCGCCGGCTTCGTGCCGGAGCCGGTCCGCACGGCGCGGATCGACTATTTCCTGATCGGCCGCAGCCAGACCCGGTTCGGCGAGTTCGAATTCGCCGGCGGGCTGACGCTGAACTCGACCAACCGCGCCTTCGGCGGCCTCTCCGGCATCGATTTCAGGCCCGACGGCAAGAGCTTCGTGGCGATCTCCGACAATGGCTACTGGTTCCGCGGCACGCTGGAGCGCGAGGAAGGCCGGCTGGTCGGCATCCGCGACGCCGAATGGGCGCCGATGCTGAACGGCAAGGGCAACCCGCTCGGCGCCAAGCGCAACGCCGACGCGGAAGGCTTGCGGCTGACGACGATCGACGGCCGGGAAGCGGCCTATGTCTCGTTCGAGCAGACCAACGAACTGCGGCTTTACCGCGCCAATCCGGACCTGTCTCTGGCGAGGCCCGAGCCGGTGAAGCTGCCACGCTCGGCAACCGGGCTGGTCAAGAATCGCGGCCTCGAGACGGTGGCGCTGGCGCCCGCAGAGGGACCGCTGGCGGGTTCGCCCGTGCTGGTCTCGGAGCGCTCGCTCGACAGGAAGGGCAATCATCGCTCCTGGATCGTGCGCGGCCCGCTCGCCGGCGCCTTCAGCGTCGTCCGCAGCGACGATTTCGACGTCACCGACGGCGCCTTCCTGCCGAATGGCGACCTGCTGCTGCTGGAGCGGCGGGTCATCATGCCCTTCGGCGTCGGCATGCGGCTGCGCCGAATCGCCGGCGACAGCATCCGCCCCGGCGCGCTCGTCGACGGCCCGGTGGTGATGCAGGCCGACATGCTGAACCAGATCGACAACATGGAAAGCCTCGCCGTCACCACCGACGAGCAGGGCCGCGCCCGCATCACGCTGGTGTCGGACGACAATCTCAGCATCCTGCAGCGGACGCTGATCCTCGAATTCATCTGGCAGGGCCCGGGCGGTTCGGCGGGCACCGCCGTCAACTGACCCGTTTTTCCCGGCGACCAACGGCGCCCGGTTTCCGGCCGGCGCGGCATCGGCTATGCTCCGATTCCGGCGCGGCCCGCGCCTCCCCCCTCCATCGGGACAGCATCTTTCATGCAGGGCGCCCGAGATCCCCGTCGAACCGACTGTTCGAGCGCGCGCATAAGGAGGGGTTGCGATTCCGGCTCGCAATAGGAGGTTTGCGCCATGCGATTTTCCGCGCCCATCCACCAGCTGAAGCGAAACGCCAGGCTGCTCTCCCGCCGGGAGGGCATTCCGCTGCACGCGGCGCTCGACCGGATTGCCGCCGGCGAGGGCTTCGACGCCTGGAGCCTGCTCGCGGCAAGGGCCGCCGCGCGCTCGCCGGCGGCGAGGCTGTTCGCCCGGCTCGTGCCCGGCGACCTCGTCCTGGTCGGCGCCCGCCCGCGCCAGGGCAAGACGCTGATGAGCCTCGCGCTCGCCGCCGAGGCGGTGAAGGCGGGCCATCCCGGCCGGCTCTTCACGCTCGAATATACCGACGCCGAGATTGCCGACCGGCTGCGGGCGATCGGTGCCGAGGCGATGCTCGCCGATGGTCGCTTCGCCTTCGACGCGTCCGACGCCATCCATGCCGGCTACATCATGGCGGAACTCTCCACCGCGCCGCGCGGCACGCTCGCCGTCATCGACTATCTGCAACTGCTCGACCAGCGGCGCGACAATCCCGACCTGATGACGCAGGTCCGGGCGCTGCGGTCGTTTGCCCGCGAGCGCGGGCTGATCCTGGTCTTCATCGCCCAGATCGACCGCGCCTATGACCCGGCGGAGAAGCCGTTTCCGGACCTCGATGACGTCCGCCTGCCCAATCCGCTCGATCTCGCGCTGTTCGACAAGACCTGCTTCCTGAACCAGGGCGAAATCCGCTTCCAGGCCGCGAACTGAGCCCAAAAAAGAAAAGCCCCGCAAATTGCGGGGCTCTTCATTTCTCGAAAGGGAGGCGACGGCTCAGGCCGGGCTGCGCTGCGGCTCGGGGAAGGCGAGCACGAAGCGCATCAGCGCGCGATAGGGCGCGAGCAGCAGCAGCGCCGCGCAGAGCTTCACCGTCAGGTCGCCCAGCGCCCAAGACATCCAGCGCGCCCCGGCGATCGACAGCACGCCGAGCAGCGGCGCCGATTCGAGCGCGAAGGCGTCGTTGGGGCCGAGGAAAGCCGCAAGCGGGGCAAAGGCGAGCGTGAAGAAGATCGCAGTGTCGATCACCGAGCCGACGACCGAGGCCGCCAGCGGCGCCCGCCACCAGGCCTGCCGACGCAGCCGCGCGAACAGGCTGATGTCGAGCAGCTGGCCCACCAGATAGGCCGTGCCCGAGGCGATCGCGAGACGCGGCGTCGCCAGCTTGAACGAGACGATGACGGCGCAGACGAAGCCGACCAGCACCACCAGCCGCGCGACGCGCGGGCCGTAGCGGCGATTGGTCAGGTCGCTGACGAAGAAGGCGAACGGATAGGTGAACGCCCCCCAGGTCAGGAGATCCGCGAGCTGGAGTCGGCCAACCGTCGCCTCGACCGGGTACTGGACGAGGATATTCGACAGAACGACAACGGCCGCCATGAAGGCGGCCGCTAGGATGTGACCCGGCTTGATCATCAAAGCCTCAGGCGGCGGCAGCGCCGTCGAGTTCGAGCTTCTTGGCGATGGCGCGCTTCAGCGTCAGGGCGCGATCGGACAGCTCCGAAGCGCTGGCCTTGGCGAGGAAGGCGTCGAGACCGCCACGGTGCTCGACCGAGCGCAGGCCGTGAGCCGAAACGCGCAGCTTGAAGCTGCGGCCGAGCGCGTCGCTGATCAGCGTCACGTTGACGAGGTTCGGCAGATAGCGGCGACGGGCCTTGTTGTTGGCATGGCTGACGGTGTTGCCGGTCATAACGGCCTTGCCGGTCAACTCGCAGACACGGGACATAACAAAAATCCTTCTATTCCGCCGCAACGCGCCGGTCTCGGCCTCGATCGCAGCAGGGGTATCGGAAAGTGGGCCTTCTCATAGTGGCCGAAGCTTCGCCCGTCAAGCATTCAGCGCGGGATGACTAGTGACGAAGACGGGGCAAATCACCTAGAATCGCACGATGTGATTTGGGGGCATCATCACGACCACGAAGCTGGAGCCGATCCCGGGACGGGAATCGGCCTTGGCCGCTCCTTCGACGGAACCCTTTTCATGCGACCGCTCCGCATCCTCCGCGCCCTTGTCCTGCCGGCCCTCCTCGGCGCCGCGCCCACGACTTCGGTCGCGCCGATCGCCCAGGCCGCGCCTGCCGGCCCGCAATCCGGCAAGGTCGACGCCAGCTATACCATCCTGCTCGGCGGCATCACCATCGGTCGTTTCGCCCTCGACACGGTTTTCGACGGCAAGGGCTACACCATCACGGTGCGCGGCACGACCAGCGGCGTCACCCGCTTCGTCTCCGACGGCAAGGGCTTCCTGAAGAGCAGCGGCAGCATCGTCGGCTCGCGCGTCCTGCCGGCCGCCTACCTGCTCGACACCAGCGAGAACGGCCAGCGCAACAGCAGCGTCTCGATGCAGATGAACGCCGGCAACATCGTCCAGGTCGCCGCCCTGCCGCCGCTCGCCAAGAAGGCCGACCGCGTGCCGCTCTTGCCACAGCACAAGCGCAACATCTTCGATCCCCTGAGCGCGATGATCGTGCCGCTGCCCAAGGGCAACATGACGGCCGCCTGCAACCGCACGGTTCCCGTCTTCGACGGCTGGCAGCGCTTCGACGTCAAGCTCTATTACAAGGGCACGGCCGAGGTCGACGGCCTGAACGGCTCCTACAAGGGCTCGGTCGTCGTCTGCGGCGCGCGCTACGTCCCCGTCGCCGGCCACCGGCCGACGCGCGAGGCGATCGAATACATGGAAAACAACAAAGCGCTCGAGGTCTGGCTGGCGCCGGTCGAGGCGCTCGGCGTGATGATGCCCTACCGGATGCAGATCGGGACCGAGGTCGGCATGCTGACGATCCACGCCTCCCGCTTCGTCGGCGAGGCCGAGAGCCAGCGCGCCTCGGTGGAGTGAGACTCCGGGCTACGGTCCGCCAGCCTCCAACTGCAAGCAAGCCCCTCACCCCACCCTCTCCCGCGAGCGGGCGAGGGCTTTGCCGCCGGCGGACGGGTTAGAGGCCGCATCTCCCTGGACAACGGACAGAATGATGCCGGCGTCCGACCGGCTCCGCCCGCCCCCTCGCCCGCTCGCGGGAGAGGGCTGGGGTGAGGGCCTTTCTTCCTCACATACGCAAGGACGTGCCATCGCGCTGTCGCAATGCCGCGATAGACGCCGTTTGTCCGACCGGGCGCGAATGCCGCCTGTCTCGAATTGCGACACGGTCCGGGCCATCCGTTAATCCCGACAGGGCCGAGATACACCATCGGGCGGAACGGCCCTTGCCGCCAATCGGGCGCGCGCCCCGCCGATGGGGTCTGAACGGCAACCGCCCACCAGCGCTAGTCGGCACGAATCGGGAACCGCGATTCGCCAGCGATTCGTCCATGCTCCGTTCCGGATTCGATCGAATTCTTAAACGGCACCGCGTGGAATGGGTTGAAATCATTCACCTTTCGCTAACCATGCCGGCATGGCGCCAAGGGTGAAAGCGTTAACGCCGAAAGGGCCGCTCCGGTCCGCGCGACGGCGGCTGCGGCACTATTTCGTGGCGCTTCCGGATGGCCGGCACATATATGGTGGTGAACAGAACGCGATTTCCGGCGAGTCAGCGATTCGGACATCGTTTGTTCCAGAAAGGTTCCAAAGTTTAATCGGGACCGTCTGCGGCAAGAATTCGAGTCTGTTTTGTGTGCCGATAAGATACAGAACAGGCTCGGAAGCGTTGATCTGGAAGTGAGACTGCCCGCGATATGAATGAACGGACAAGACCACCAGGCGCCGGAGCGGGCGGGCGCAACGTCACTGCCGTCCTGGGTCCGACAAACACCGGCAAGACGCATCTGGCGATCGAGCGAATGCTGGCGCATTCCTCGGGGATCATCGGCCTGCCGCTGCGCCTGCTCGCGCGCGAGGTCTATGGCCGCATCGCCGCCCGCATCGGCACGGAATCGGTGGCGCTGATCACCGGCGAGGAAAAGATCGTCCCGCCCAATCCGCGTTTTCGCGTCTGCACGGTGGAGGCGCTGCCCTCGCACACGGACGTTTCCTTCGTGGCGATCGACGAGATCCAGCTCGCCGCCGATCTCGACCGCGGCCATGTCTTCACCGACCGGCTGCTCAATCTGCGCGGGCGCGACGAGACGCTGCTTCTCGGCGCCGCCACCATGCGAGGCATCCTGGAAAAGCTGCTGCCCGGCATCGAGGTGATCACCCGGCCGCGCATGTCGATGCTGACCTATGCCGGCTCGAAGAAGATCACCCGCCTGCCACGCCGCTCGGCCGTCGTCGCCTTCTCGGCCGACGAGGTCTATGCGGTGGCGGAGCTGATTCGGCGCCAGCGCGGCGGCGCCGCCGTCGTGCTGGGATCGCTCTCGCCGCGCACGCGAAACGCCCAGGTCGAGCTTTATCAGTCGGGCGATGTCGATTTTCTCGTCGCCACCGACGCGATCGGCATGGGCCTCAATCTCGATGTCGACCATGTCGCCTTCGCGCAGGAGCGCAAGTTTGACGGGTTCCAGTATCGCCGGCTGACGGCGGCCGAGCTCGGCCAGATCGCCGGCCGCGCCGGCCGCCACACCCGCGACGGCAGCTTCGGGGTCACCGGCCAGGTCGATCCCTTCGAGGACGAGCTGATCGAGGCGCTCGAGAGCCACCACTTCATGCCGGTCCGGACGCTGCAATGGCGCAATCGTGCGCTCGATTTCCGTTCGATCGACGCGCTGCGCGCCAGCCTGGACCGGCCGCCGGGCATGGAAGGCCTGTCGAAGGCGCCGCCTTCCGAAGACGTGACGGTGCTCGAAATCCTCGCCCGCGATCCCGGCATCCGGGCGCTGGCCGACCGGCGCGAACGGCTCGAACTGCTGTGGGATATTTGCCAGACGCCCGATTATCGACGCATTGCACCGGCTAATCATGCCGAGCTGGTCGGCGATATCTTCACCTTCGTCGCGCGCGAAGGGGCGGTGCCGGATGACTGGTTTAAGCGTCAGGTCGCCTTTGCAGATCGCACAGATGGCGATATCGATACGCTCGCCAACCGCATTGCGCACATTCGGACATGGACCTTTGCGGCAAACCGGCCTAACTGGCTTAAGGATCCTCGCCATTGGCAGGAGCGCACCCGCGCGATAGAGGATCGTCTTTCCGATGCGCTCCACGAAAGGCTCACCCAGCGTTTCGTGGATCGGCGCACCAGTGTACTGATGAAGCGGCTTAGAGAAAACGCCATGCTTGAAGCAGAAATCACGACCTCCGGCGATGTGCTGGTCGAGGGACAGCATGTCGGAAGCCTGCAGGGTTTCCGCTTCACGCCAGATCCCCAGGCCGACGGACCGGACGCCAAGGCGATCGGCGCCGTGGCGCAGAAGGCGCTTGCCGGCGAGATCGAGCGCCGCGCCGAGAAGATCGGCAATGCGCCCAATCCCGAATTCCTGCTGTCGACCGACGGCACGCTGCGCTGGCTCGGCGCGCCGGTGGCCCGCATCGTCGCGACCGACGATGCGCTGCGCCCGCGCCTGATCCTGCTCGCCGATGAGGGCCTGACCGGCCCGGCGCGCGAGCGCGTGCAGGACCGCGTCGACATCTGGCTGAAGAGCCACATCGAGACGCTGCTGAAGCCGCTGTTCGAGCTGCTCGCCGGCGTCGAGCTTTCGGGTCCGGCCCGCGGCATCGCCTTCCGCCTCGTCGAGGGCCAGGGCGTGCTGGAGCGCTCCGAGCTCGCGGAGGAGATCAAGGCGCTCGACCAGGAGGCCCGCTCGGGCCTGCGCAAGCTCGGCGTCCGCTTCGGCGCCTACCACATCTACGTCCCGGCGCTGCTGAAGCCCGCCCCGAGCGCGCTGAACGCCATGCTCTGGGCGCTGAAGAACCAGGGCCTCGACGCCCCGGGCCTGATCGAGCTGCCGCAGCTTTCGGCCACCGGCCGCACCACGGTGCCGGTCGATCCGAGCTTCGCCCGCCCGCTCTACCGTGTCGTCGGCTATCGCATCGCCGGCAATCGCGCCGTCCGCATCGACATCCTCGAGCGGCTCGCGGACATCATCCGCCCGCTGATCGCCTGGAAGCCGACCTCCGACAATCTCGTGCCGCCCGAGGGCGCCGTCGACGGCAACGGCTTCACCGTCACCGTGGCGATGACCTCGCTGCTCGGCTGCTCGGGCGAGGACTTCGCCGGCGTGCTGAAGTCGCTCGGCTACCGCCTCGACCGCCGTCCGGCGCCGCCGAAGGCCGCGCCCGTGGCGGAAGAAGCGGCCCCGGCCGTGACCGTCGTTTCGGAAGAGACGGTGGAGACCACCGAGACCGTCACCGAGGAGGCGCCGGCCGCCGAGACGGAGACGACGACCGAGGAAACCGTCGAGACCACCGTCACCGAGGCGGGGACGGAGACCACGACCGAAGCCGAAACCGCCGAAGAGGCGACGGAGGCCGACGCGACCCCGGTCGTCGAGGCGCCGTCGCTCGAAACGGGCGACGCCGAGCCGGCCGTCCCGGCCGAGCCGGAGATGATCGATGTCTGGCGTCCCGGCCGCTTCGACCGCCGGCCGCAGCAGCGCGACCATCGCCGCGACCGTCGTCCGCAGCATGGCGCCTCGGCGGAAGCCGGCGCCGGCGAGGCGAAGCCGGAAGGCCGCGACGGCGGCCGTGGCCGCCAGCAGGACGGCGAACGCGACGGACGCCGCCAGGGCGGCCGCCCGCAGCAGCAGCGCGGTCCGCGTCCGGAGCGGGGCGACCGCAACGACCATCGCGGCAATGATCATCGCGGCAAGGGTGGCGAGCACCGTGGCAAGGGCGGCGACAACCGTCAGGGCCAGAATGCGCCGCAGCCCCGCCGCGAGGAGCCACGCCGCGAGCGCCCGATCGACCCGAACTCGCCCTTCGCGGCGCTGGCGGCGTTGAAGGCCGACCTCGAAGCCAAGAAGCGCGGCGGCTGAGGCAGGCGCGGAGCGGCGATGAGCGAGGAGACCGGACGCCAGCGCATCGACAAATGGCTCTGGTTCGCCCGCTTCGCGAAGAGCCGCTCGATCGCCCAGAAGCTGGTCCTGGCCGGCAAGGTCCGGGTCAATCGCGACAAGATCGACGCGCCGAGCCGCCTCGTGCGGCCCGGCGACGTCCTCACCCTGTCTCTGGAGCGGCAGGTGCGGGTGGTGAAGATCCTCGACCCCGGCATGCGCCGCGGTCCCGCCCCGGAGGCGCAGCGCCTCTACGAGGACCTGACGCCGCCGGCGATCCTGACCGAACCGGTGGTGCGGAACGGCCCGAGGCCGACAAAGCGTGATCGCCGGGTGCTCGACGCGTTCCATTCCGCCGTCTCGGACGACGATGGCGAGAATTTTCCAAGCGACGACGAAGATTGAGGAAATTCATTCGACTTTGGAGCGGCGCTGCGGCATCCGCGATCCTTGCGCCGTCCAACTAAAGCGTTTACCCAGACGACGCCGGCGAGCTTGGAGCGTGCTCGCCCGAGGAGACGATCTTGCCCTATGTCGTGACTGACAACTGCATCCGCTGCAAGTACACGGATTGCGTCGAAGTGTGTCCGGTGGACTGCTTCTACGAGGGCGAGAACATGCTCGTCATCCACCCGGATGAATGCATCGACTGCGGCGTCTGCGAACCGGAATGCCCGGCCGAGGCGATCAAGCCGGATACCGAGCCGGGCCTCGAGAAGTGGCTGAAGCTCAACGCCGAATATGCCGAGAAGTGGCCGAACATCACCGTGCGCAAGGACCCGCTCCCGGAAGCGGCCGAGTTCGACGGCGTCGCCAACAAGCTCGACACCCAGTTCTCCGCCGAACCCGGCGAAGGCGACTGATCCGGGCCAGCCTTTCGGCCGCCCTCCGACCGACGCGGAACCCGATGATCGGCCTGCCCCAGCGGCGCCCCGGCGCGCCCTGACGGCAGTGCTTTGATTTTTGGGTATTTTGTGATATATATACAAATACAGTCGGTAACCACTTACGGCGTCACCGCACCGTTTTGGTGTTTTGTTCGTGAACAACCCTCAACATTGAAGCGATAAGTCGTCCAGCCGCGACATTAAGGCGCGCTGGCGATGGATCGTCGTCGATGTTGATTGCGCGCGCACAGAACCCATATGGGGCGAGCGTTTTCCTGATCGGCTGACAGTGGATGAGCGACCCCGGCCGGGTCGCCCCCGGAACGTCTTGTTCCGGGACCGGTCGGGTTTGCCTTAGCCACGGATGAGACGGGTTTCGTCCGAATCCGGCCCTTGGCTTGGCGAGCCGGGCCCCGCCAATTTAACGGAGTTGATACGCGTATGGCCACCCTGAAGAAGACCACTCAGCGCTCCGATTTCAAGACCGGCGAACACATCGTCTATCCGGCGCATGGCGTCGGCGAGATCGTCGGCATCGAAGAGCAGGAAGTGGCCGGCATCAAGCTTGAGCTCTTCGTCATTGCCTTCGAGAAGGACAAGATGAAGCTGCGCGTCCCGGTCGCGAAGGCGGGATCGGTCGGCATGCGCAAGCTCTCGGACGCACCGACCGTCAAGAAGGCGCTCGAGACCATCCGTGGCCGCGCCCGCGTCAAGCGCACCATGTGGAGCCGTCGCGCCCAGGAATACGAGGCGAAGATCAACTCCGGCGACCTGATCCAGATCTCCGAAGTCGTCCGCGACCTCTATCGCTCGGACACCCAGCCGGAGCAGTCCTACAGCGAGCGCCAGCTCTATGAGGCGGCCCTCGACCGCATGTCGCGCGAGATCGCGGCCGTGAACGAGATCTCCGAGACCGAAGCGGTCCGCCAGATCGAGCAGAACCTTGCCAAGAGCCCCAAGCGCGGCGGCAAGGTCGACGAAGAGACCACGGCCGAGATCGACGGCGACGACGAGAAGCACGACGAGGCCGCATAAGTCCCGCCGTCCTGGAATTCGACAAAAACGCCCGGCTTGCCGGGCGTTTTTTTATGCGTCTCTTCAGGGACCGCCGGATCGACTGCAGCCCGGCGACCGCGACGCTCTGTCGCCATCACATCGTTCTTACGGTTGCATCACACCAATGTGCGTCGCCTTTTCGGAACCGCGGCGTAGGCTTGGTCTTGTCAGTAGCGGGGCGCACGAAACCTTCCAGGACAGGAGCAGGTCGCATGGGCACATCGGCGATCTCTGGGCGTCAATTCGTCAAGGCGGCGATGCAGGCGCCCTATCTCGAGCGGGATGAGGAAAAAGATCTCGCCATGCGTTGGCGCGACGTGAAGGATCAGGCGGCGCTGCACCGGCTCGCCGCGTCGCATATGCGGCTGGTCATCGCCATCGCTTCACGCTTCCGCCATTTCGGCCTGCCGATGAGCGACCTGATCCAGGAGGGCCATGTCGGCCTGCTGGAAGCGGCCGCCCGGTTCGAGCCCGATCGCGACGTCCGCTTCTCGACCTATGCGACCTGGTGGATCCGCGCCTCGATCCAGGACTACATCCTGCGCAACTGGTCGATCGTGCGCGGCGGCACCAGCTCGACCCAGAAGGCGCTCTTCTTCAACCTGCGCCGTCTCCGGGCCAAGCTCTCGCAGGGCGCGGTGCCGATCCCCAACCAGCAGATCTACCAGCAGATCGCCATCGCCGTCGGCGTCTCGACCAATGACGTGGCGCTGATGGATGCGCGGCTCTCGAGCGCCGATACCTCGCTCAACGCCCCCGCCTACGACACCGAGGCCGCCAGCTCCGACCGGCAGGACTTCCTCGTCGACGAGACGCCCCTGCCCGACCAGATGGTCGGCGACGTCATCGACAGCGAGCGGCGCGTCACCTGGCTGCACGACGCGATGGCGGTGCTGTCCGACCGCGAGGTGCGGATCCTGCGCGAGAGGCGGCTGCGCGAGGAAGGCGCGACGCTGGAATCGCTCGGCGAGACGCTGGGCATCTCCAAGGAACGCGTCCGCCAGATCGAGAGCCGGGCGATCGAGAAGCTGAAGGCGGCGCTGCTGCGCGACCACCCCGACCGCGCCAACTTCGTCTGAAGCGGCCCGATCCGATACAGCTTATCCCCTTCCAAAGGACGGGGAAGCTGGCTTGCGTGGGCACAGCGGCAGCCTAGACACCACACATCCGTCATTCCTGCGAAAGAAAGCAGGAATCCATATCGGGGCCGCGCAGGTGCCTCAGGCAGCGCGCCGCTCGTCGTCGGCGCGGCTGCATGGATCCCGGGGCTCCGTCCGGGATGACGGCGAGCGTGGGAGGGTTAGGCTCTCCCTTCACCTCTCCCTGAGGGAGAGGTCGACGCCCGCGGGGCGGCGGGTGAGGGTCTGGGGAACCATCCGGAGAGGACGTAAACCCTCACCCGGGGCTGCGCTCCGACCTCTCCCTCAGGGAGAGGTGAAAGAAGGCGCGAGTACCGGGCCTACGCCGTCCACACCTCGGGGCGGGCCTCGCCGTCGCGGAGCTCCGCCAGCATCTCCTCGATCACCGTCACCACCAGGCGATGGTCCTCCGCCTGCGGCAGGCCGGAGACCGTCGCGGTGCCGACCATGCCGACATGGCGGACGATGATCGGGAAGGCGCCGCCATGCGGCAGATATTTGTGCGGGTCGACCTGCTGCGCGGTGGCGAAATCGACACCCTTCACGCGCGCCTTCTGGCCCATGTAGAACGAGGAATGGCCGTAGCGGCGCACGACCGCCGTCTTGCCGGCTACCCAGAATTCATTGTCGGCGGAAGTGCCGGCCAGCGCGCAGTAGAACAGCCGCTGTTCGCCGCGGGCGATCTCCACGACGATCGAAAGCGCGTCGAGCCGCGCCCGCTCGATGATGCGCTGGCCAAGCGCAATCGCCGTGTCGTTGTCGAAGCGGTCGAACACCAGCCGCTTTTCCTGGTCGAGAAGTTCCTGCAGCAGGGCCTCGTCGCTCATTCGTTCCCCTCCATGTTCCTGAGATCATCGCGCGGCGGCGGCGCCGGCGGCAAGGGCCGGTCGGTCGAACGTGGCGGCGATCCGCCCTTCCGCCATGCGCGCGGCGCGGTCGCACATATGGCCGATCACGTCCGGGTCGTGGCTGACCAGCACGAAAGTCATGCCGAAGCGCGCCTTCAGCGTGACGAGCAGGTTCAGGATTTCCGCCTGCACGGACATATCGAGCGCCGAGGTCGGCTCGTCGAGCAGCAGCAGCTTCGGCCGAAGCAGCAGGGCGCGTGCGATGGCGATGCGCTGGCGTTGGCCGCCGGAAAGCTGATGCGGATATCGCGCCGCGACATCCGGGCCGAACCCGACTTCGGCGAGCGCCTCGGCGACACGCTTGTCGGGATTGTCGAGACCGTTGACGACGAGCGGCTCGCGCAGCGCGCGGCCGATCCTGTGGCGCGGATGCAGCGAGGCGTATGGATCCTGGAACACCATCTGCACCTGCCGGCGCAGCGCCCCGGTGAAGCGCCGGCGCGGCGCCACGGGCGCGCCGAGAAGCGCCATCGAGCCATGCCAGTCACGGTTCAGCCCGGCGATGACGCGCAGCAGCGTGGACTTGCCGCAGCCGGAAGGCCCGAGCAGCCCGAACGTCTCGCCCTCCCCGATCGCGACCGTGATGCCGCGCAGGATATGGCGGCCGACGTCCTGGTCGCGGAAGGTGACGTTGAGATCGCTGATATCGACGAGGCTCATGCGCCGGCCTCCAGGCGGACGCGGTCGAGCGTCGGCAGCAGCGTGCCGAAGGTCTCCGGCGACGGCCGGCAGGCCCAGAGCGTCTTGGTGTAAGGATGCTCGGAATTCGCGAGCTCCGCCGCCGGCAGGCGATCGACGATGTCGCCGCGATACATGACGAGCGCCCGGTCGCAGAAACGCGCCACCTGGTCGAGATCATGGCTGATCAGGATCAGCCCCATCTGCCGTTCGTCGACCAGCCTCAGCATCAGGTCGAGCACCTGGTCGCGCAGGTCGCGGTCGAGCGCCGAGGTCGGCTCGTCGGCGATCAGCAGGCGCGGCTCGGCGATCAGCGTCGCCGCCAGCATGACGCGCTGGCCCATGCCGCCGGAAAGCTGGTGCGGATAGGAATGATAGGCTCGCAGAGGGTCCGGCAGGCCGACGGCCTCCAGCATCGTCAGCGCCCGCTCGCGCCGCTCCGCCTTCGAGGCGCTGGTATGCAGCTTCAGCGGCTCCTCGACCTGGCGGCCGATGCTCATGACCGGATCGAGCGCGAATTTCGGATCCTGCAGCACCAAGCCGATCTTCGAGCCGCGCCAGTGCTTCCACTGCCGGGGCGAGAGCGCCGCGAGATCGGCGCCGTCGAGCGTCAGCCGGTCGGCGGTGACGCGGCCGGGCTTCGCCACCAGTCCGATCAGCGCGCGCGCCGTCATCGACTTGCCGGAGCCGGATTCGCCGACGAGGCCGAGCTTTTCCGCGCCCATGGCAAAGGAGATGCCGTGCACGACCTCGACCGGGCCGCGATCAGAGGGAAAGCGGACGGAAAGCCGCTCGACATTGAGAAGGGTCGGATCATCCATTGCGCGGGTCCATCAGGTCACGGAGCCCATCGCTCAGGAGGTTGAAGGCGAAGCTGGTCAGGAGGATCGCCGCGCCCGGCGTCGCCGCCACCCACCACTGGTCGAAAATCACCTGCGTGCCGTCGGCGACCATCGCGCCCCATTCCGGCGTCGGCGGACGGACGCCGAGGCCGAGGAAGCCGAGGCCGGCCGCGATCAGGATGATGCCGCCAAGGTCGAGCGCCATGCGCACGATGGCGCCGGGGAGCACCAGCGGCAGGACATGGCCGAACAGCAGGCGCGGGCCGGTGATGCCCATCATCTCGGCCGCGGCGAGATAGTCGCTCTTGCGCAGCGCGACGGTCTCGGCGCGGGTCTGGCGCGCATAGGCGGGCCAGGCGGTCAGCGCCAGGGCCAGCGCGCCATTGACGAGGCCGGCGCCGAGCACGGCGACGAAGGCGAGCGCCAGCACCAGCTTCGGGAAGGCCATGGCGATGTCGGTGATGCGCATCAGGATGCGCTCGACGATGCCGCCATAGAAGCCGGCGACGATACCGATGGCGATGCCGATCGGCGTCGTCAGCAGGATGACGATGGCGAGCAGCATCAGGGTCGGGCGGGTGCCGTAGATCAGGCGCGAAAGCAGGTCGCGGCCGAAGCCGTCCGTGCCGAACCAGTGCGCCGCCGAGGGCGGCATCAGTCGGTTGGCGACGTCCTGTGCGATCGGGTCGTAGGGCGCGAGCCACGGCGCGAACAGCGCAACGAGCAGGATCAGCACCACCAGCCCGGCGCCGATGGCGGCCGAGGGCGAGCGGCGGGCGAATTTCGCCAGCGAAAGCCGGTTGGGGGCGACGGCGACCGTGAGCGGAAGATTGGTCATGACAGCCTCGGATCGACGATGCGGGCGAGAATGTCGGTGATCGCGTTGACGATCACGAAGCAGACGCCGATGACGAGCGTGCCGCCGAGCACGGCCGGCATGTCGGAGGCGAAGATCGCCGTCGTCATGTAGCGGCCGAGGCCTGGCCAACCGAACACGGTCTCGGTCAGCACCGCGCCCTCGAGCAGGGTCGCATAGGCGAGCGCGATCACCGTCAGCACGGTTCCGGCGACGGTGGGGAGCAGATGCGTCAACATCAGCCGCACCTCGCCGACGCCCTTGGCGCGGGCGGCGACGGCGTATTCCTTGCCGCGCTCGCCGAGCAGGCTCGCGCGCGTCAGCCGCGAGATCGAGGCGAGCGAATGGATGGCGAGCACGGTCGCCGGCAGCACGAGATGCGAGAGCGTGTCGACGAACGAGCCCTCCTCGCCCCAGAGCGCGGTGTCGATCAGGTAGAAGCCGGTCACCGGCGTGATCGTGTAGGCGTAGATGTCGCTGAGCCGGCCGGGGCCCGCGGCCCAGTGCAGCCGCGCATAGAAGAGCAGCAGGAACAGGAGGCCGAGCCAGAAGATCGGCACCGAATAGCCGATCAGCGAGAAGATGCGGACGAGGCCGTCGATCAGCCCACGCGGCCGGAGCGCCGCGATGACGCCGAGCGCCACGCCGATCAGCGCGCCGAAGAGGATGGCGACGGTGGCGAGCTCCAGCGTCGCCGGGAAGACGCGGAGAATGTCGGTGAAGACGGGCTGGTTGGTCGACCAGGAGGTGCCGAGATTGCCGGTCAGGACATTGCCGACATAGGAAAGGAAGCGCTGCGGCAGCGGATTGTCGAGGCCGAGCGACTGGCGCGCCGCCTGATAGGTCGCCTCGCTCGCCTTGTCGCCGGCGAGATGAAGCGCCGGATCGGCCGGCGAAAGCTCGGCCAGCGCGAAGGTGACGACCATCAGGCCGAGCAGGGTTATCGCCAGGGTCACCAGCCAGTTGGCGAGGCCCGCGAGAAACGAAAGTCCCCGCCGGCCGCGAGGCCGACGGGGAAGAAGCTCAGGGGCCGCGAGGCGGCCGCTGGAATCCGTCAATTACTTCTCGACCCCTGCGAAATAGACCTGATCCGCATTGAGGCCCTGGATGAAGCCCTTGACGTTGTCGCGCAGCACGATCTGGTTGTTCGGCTGCAGGAGGACGACGAAGGGCGACTTCTGCTGAACCTCAAGCTGAATAGCCTTATAGTCCGCCGCGCGCTTCTCCGCATCCTGTTCTTCGACGGCGGCCTGGGTCTTGTCGGAGAGCTCCGGAATCACCCAGCCATTGCGCCAGGCGACCGTCTTGGTGCCGTCGTCGCGATTGAGCGCGAAGGCCGAGGCGTTGGAGTGCGGGTCGAAATAATCCGGGATCCAGAACAGCAGCGCCGCCTCGTGGCCCTGCGAGCGGATCTTCGAATAGAACTGGCTGGCGACGGAGGGCTGGATCTCCAGCTTGATGCCGGCCTCGGCGAAGGTCGCCTGGATCGCCTGGGCGATGTCGGTGTAGGGCGGCTGGTTGATCACGTCGAGCTTGACGGTGATCCCGCCATCGATGCCGCCCGCCTTCAGGATGCCCTTCGCCTTCTCGACGTCGAGATGGAACGGCGTGTCGTCGAGCGAGCCGGCGAAGCCCTTCGGGATGAAGCCCTGATGCACGGCCGACTGGCCCTTCAGCAGGTTCTTGGCGATGCCCTCATAGTCGACGAGGTAGCGCGCGGCTTCCCAGAGCGCCGGGTTCTTCGAATTCGGGTTGTCCTTGCTGGCGACGTTGAAGGCCAGGTAGTCGATCTCGGCCGAGGGGGCCGACAGAACGTTGATGCCGGGCTTGCCGGTCAGCGCCGCGATCTGGTCGGCGCCAAGGTCGCGGGCGATGTCGGCATCGCCCTGCTCGATCAGCAGGCGGCGGGCGGCCGGGTCGGCGACGTTCTTGAAGATGATGCCCTTCAGCTTCGGCGCGCCGGTCGGCGAGGAAGCATTGGCGTCGAGGACGAGCGCCTCATGCGGCTGGTAGGCGCGGATCTTGAACGGGCCGGAGCCGGCCGAGGCCGTGTGCAGCCAGGCATTGCCGAAATCGCCGTCCTTGGCATGCGCCTCGGTTTCCTTCTGGTCGACGATCGAGGCGACCGGGGCGGAGAGGATCGACAGCGCGAAGGACGGGCCGACCTTGGCCGGCCAGGAAACCTTGACGTGGCTGTCATCGACCTTGGTGAGGAAGCCGTCGACATTGTCGGCGGTCCAGCCGAGCTCATTCAGGATGAACACCGGCGACTTGCCGAGTTTTACCGCGCGAGACAGCGAGTAGATGACGTCGTCGGCGCGGACGGGATTGCCGGACGAGAAGGTCGCGCCGTCACGGATCTTGAAGGTGATCGCATTGCCTTCCGGCGCCACAACCCAGCTTTCGGCCAGCACCGGATCGAGCTTGGTCGGCTCGTTCGGATTCGACTGGATCAGCCGCTGATACAGGCTGTTGAAGGACTGCACCGAGGTGAGCTCGAAGCCTTCGGCCGGGTCGAGGCTGACGATGTCGTCGATCGCCTGCGCGACTATCAACAGGTCCTTCGGCGTCGCCGCGATGGCGGACGGCGCCGCGAACAGGCCACCAAGCGCAATCGCGCCGGCAAGCGCCGTCGCGGTCAGGAAGCGGATGGTCATGTGAAATCTCCATAGCAGTCGGGGAGCCCTCCACCGGCCATCCCGCCCGCCGGATGGAACCACTCCGCGCAGGGCTTCGCAACGGTGGCGATTGCGCGGTTTGATCGGATGGTGAAAAAAACGGTCGACAACCGGCGCCGACGCGCGTCAGCCTTCGCCCCAGACGCCGTCATGCAGGGCGGTCGCCTCCTCGACCAGCATCGGTCCGATCACCTCGATCGGCCGCTGGCCGGCGGCGAACACGATCCGGCAGGGCAGATCCAGCGTCGGATTCTCGGGATGGTCGCCGGTAATCGCCTTCATCTCGTGCTCGCCGAGGCCATAGACGACGCGGCCGATGCCCGCCCAATAGGCAGCGCCCGAGCACATCGCGCAGGGTTCGGCCGAGGTGTACATCGTGCAGCCGCGCAGAAAGCCCGGCTCATAGGCCTTCGATGCCCGCGTCATCAGCACGCGCTCGGCATGGCCGGTCATGTCGTGATCCGGCTGGAAGGCGTTTTCCTGCTCCATCAGCACGCTGCCGTCCGGCCCGACCAGGATCGCGCCGAACGGATGCGAGCCGCCCTCCAGCGAGCGCCGCGCCACGGCAAAGGCGAGGCGAAGGAAATGCTCGTGATCGAGCGGCGGCGGCGAGGTCGGGCCTGGCGTGGTCATGTGCTTTGCTCCCAGCGAAAGATGCGCCGAGCTTTGCAAATTCGACGCCAGCCGGACAGAGCCTAGCTGCTCGTGACCGCAGCGCCGGCGCGAAGCGTGTTCGAGACGGTGCAGATCGTTTCCGCCGCCTCGATCAGATGCGCCTTCTTCGCCTCGTCGAGCGGCCCTTCGATGGTCACCGTGGTGACGAAGCGCTCCACGCGCGACGGCTCGTCATGCGCCTTTTCCGGGATGACCTTGGCCGAAACCTGCTCGATCTGGTCGAGCCAGCCTTCCCGCCGCGCCGCGATCTGGACGCTCAACACGATGCAGGCGGAGAGCGACGCGCTCATCAGATCGAGAGGATTGAAACCCTCGGCAGAGGGCCGAGTCACGACCGAGAGATGGCCGCCGGTTTCGCTGGTGACTTCCGGCAGGCCGTCACGGGTCGCCGTGGCAGTGGCGCCAACGGCGCGGGTTCGGATCGTGGCGTTCATGCTTCATCCTCGAAGGGCGGGCCGGACCGCAGCCCGCCCCTTCGAGTGCTACAGCCAGGGCCAATAGGCAAGCGCCCAGACGAAATCCGACGTCGTGTCGGCATCATCGGCCTTGTCCAGTTCACGCGCCTCGGGCGGGCGCTTCGCCAGGCTGGCCTTCGGCTCGGGGGCCTGGAAGAACGAGAAAAAACGGGGAAGGTCGGAAGGAACGTCGTTGGCAAGCGTCATCGGGTTTCTCCCAAAATTGGCGCCGCGAAGAGCGGGCGGCCGGCAGTCTCCGTCGTTCGGCGGCCGGGACGGAACGCCCCGGCCAGCTCCGAGATTTCCCGAATTGCAGGCAGCTGTCAACAAACCCGACTCAATCGATCGTGTAAGATAGGCGCCCCGCGACGGGCAAGCGACTGATCCACATCGTGGATTTCGGTTTGTCCAACGCGGCGAAAAGCAGGCGGGACAGAGGCGGATTCGGGGCGGGACTCAGGGCGGCGAGGCCCTCGCCCTGCCCTCTCCCGCAAGCGGACGAGGGTTCGGCCGGCGGCCGTCGTCGACGTCCAGCCCAGAGGCTCTGGCGGGCCGCCTCTCCCGCGCGCGGGAGAGGGCCGGGGTGAGGGTCTTTCGACCCGACATCCTCCTGCGTCATCCTCGCGCAGGCGAGAATCCCTGCAGTCCGGTTTTCGCCGCGCGAAGACGACGAGCGTGGGAGTCCTGTCGAGGATCGCCTTCGGCAAATGTGGAGCGCCCGACACGGCACTGCCAGCAAAACAAAAACGCCGCGAACCGGGGGGCTCGCGGCGTCGACAACCAGGCTGGATGAAACGGCTGGATCAGCCCTTCATCTTCTCCTGGAAGGTCTTGAGGTGCTTCTGCTGCGCCTCGATCATCTTCTCGCGGTAGATGCCGTAGATGACGTCGGTGTCGTGCAGGGTGACGCCCTCGATGGTCGGCGAGGCGAAGACGGGCAACTCGACGCCCTTCTTCGACAGCGCGTCGGCGGTGCGGGCGATCAGCTCGTGGGTCAGGATCATCGCCAGCACGGTCGAGGAACCCGAGACCGGACGGCTCCAGCCCTCGATCGGGACGATGGCGTCCTCGACCGGCGAGTTGGTGTCGATGACGACGTCGGCGACATCCTTCAGGCGCTTGCCGGAGGAATGCTTAGCCGGCTTGTCGTTCGCCTTCGAGGTGACGGCGACGACGAACAGGCCGCGCGCCTTGGCGTAGAGCGCCGTCTCGATGCCGGCCGAGTTGGTGCCGGAATGCGAGTAGATGATGATCGAATCGCCGGAGTTCAGCGGCTGGTGGTCGAGGAACTTGTCGATGTAGTTCTCGGTGCGCTCCAGCCAGAGCAGTTCGCGCACGCCGCCGGCGCCGAGCACGTTGTGCCACATGACGCGCGGGTCGGTCAGCGGATTGAAGCCGACGAACGAACCGTAGCGCGGGAAGGCTTCCTGCGTCGGCAGGACCGAGTGGCCCGAACCGAACAGGTGGATCAGGCCACCCTGCGCGAGCGACTCCGAGAAGCGCTTGGCCGCTTCGGTCAAGGCGGCGTCGTTGGCGCTGCCGGCGGTCTCGATCAACTTGATCAGCCGGTGCAGGTAGAAATCGGACATCAGTCGTCTCCTTGGGGGATGGTATGAGGGAAAGGGGTCGGGAGCTGCGGCCGGCGGCCGTCAGATCCGCAAGGTGGAACGGATCTCGTAGCGGTCGCCCCGCATGATCGAGAGGGTGAATTCGAAGGGCCCGCGCGGATCGATGGCAAGGCGCTCGACGATGAAGGCCGGGCTGCCGACGGCGATTTCCAGCAGTTCGGCATCCTCGGGCCCGACAGAGCCGACGCGATAGATTTCCGTCGCCTCGGACGGCTTGATGCCGTAGCGGCGTTCGATCTGGCCATAGAGCGAACCGTCCGAAAGGTCCTCGTCGAGCAGGCCCGGCACGCGGTCGAGCCTAAGATGCGCGGTCTGCACGCCGATCGGCGAGCCGTTGCCGAGGCGCAGGCGGCGGACGAGCGCGACCGGCTCGCCCTCCTCGATCTCGAGCGCGGCCGCGACGCGGGCACTCGCCGGCACGATCTGCTGCTCCAGCATGCGCGAGCCGACGGTGAGCCCCAGCGCCGCCATTTCGTCGGAGAAGCTGGTGAGGCCGCGCGCGCCGGCGACCACGGTGGCGCTGCGCACGAAGGTGCCGCGGCCATGCTCGCGGCGCAGCAGGCCGAGCGATTCCAGGTTGCGCAGGGCATGGCGAACCGTGATGCGGCTGACGCCGAGCAGTTCGCACAGCCGGTCCTCGGCCGGGATCTGCGAGCCGGCCGGCCATTCGCCGGCCTCGATGCGGGCCCGGATGGCGCGCTCGGCCTGGTGCCAGAGCGGCTCCGGCCGGCGACGGTCAAGCGATGTCATCGCAGCTTCGGTCATCGGACCCTCCACCATTCCGGACCGAGGCCAGCGGCCACGGCGGCACCCACAAGGCCGGCTCGCGGGCCGAACTGGCCCGGCCGGATTTCGATTGACCGCAGATGCGGCGGCAGGTTGCGCGTCAGCGCGGCGCGCAGCGGCGGCCCCAGCACGTCGATCGCGTCGGAGACCCCGCCGGCGAGCAGCACCGCCTGCGGATCGAGCAGCGCGACGGCGCCGGCAAGCGTCGTTCCGAGCGCCGCGCCGACCTGATGAATGGCGAGGCTCGCCACCGGGTCGCCCGTCCGCGCCGCCGAGATCAGCGCCGCGCCATCGGCAAGGCCGGCGTCGCGGCCGAGCCTGTCGAGCGCCCGGCCCGCCGCCTGCCGCTCGAGCCAGCCGGAACGGTCCTCGCCGGGATCGGCGACGTCGGCCGAGGCCCAGCCGAACGAACAGGCGGCGCCGCGGCCGCCGCGCACGATGCGGCCGCCGGCGAGCACGGAGGACCCGATGCCGGTGCCGATCGCGAGCAGGATGGCGTCGTCGAGGCCGCTGGCGGCACCGAGCCGCGCCTCGGCCAAAAGCGCCATCTGCGCGTCATTGCCGGCGGCGACGGGCACACCCGCCTCACCGAACAGTTCGGCGAGATCAACGCCGTCGAGGAACGGCAGGTTGGGCACCCAGCGCGACACCGTGCCTTCGACGAGGCCGGGAATGGTGATGCCGATGCCGGCGAGGGGCGCGGAACCGGCGCGCGCGGCGACGAGGGCAAGGATCCTGTCGCGCAAGGCGCAGGCGCTTTCCGGCGCCGGCCAGCGCTCGACGGCGGCGAGCTCGGCCGGCGCGTCGACGATGGCGAAGCCGGCGCGCAGGCTGGTGCCGCCGAGATCGAGCGCGAGGACCTGCGGGGTCTCGGTCATTCGTGCCCTCCGCAGCCGCAGCCGGAAAGGCGGGCCCTGCTGGAGGAAGATCTGGCGTTGAACATGCCGCCGCCGGCATTGAAGGAATGCGACGTCGTGGAGAAGGCTTGCGCGTACATGGACCCGTTCAGGCAGCCGCGCATCCGGTAGAGCGCGGAATAGTAATCGACATAGGGAAACGAGGAGAGGCCGCGGGCCAGCTCGTATTCGGTGATCGCCTCGCGCCAGACCTCGAAGCCTTCGCTGACATCGACCAGTTCAGTCGGCGCGAAGCCCTCGTCGTCCTCCCAGTTCTCGCCGAACAGCAGCAGGCTGGGGCTGAAGGCGGGGTAGGCGCGCTCCAGCGTTGGCAGCGCGGCGTAGAGAACGGCGGTCTTCGTCGCATTGGCGGCGGCGCGGTGATCCTTGTGCCAGCTGCCGTGCCAGTGGGTGACAAGGGTGTCCGGCTTCAGCTCGCGGATGACGTCGGCGATCTTCAGCGCCACCTCGTCGGTGTCGGGCAGGAAGGCGTCGGGATAGCCGAGCTCGCGCCATTGGATGCCGAGCTTCGCGCAGAAACGGTCCGCCTCGGCGCGCTTCTGGCTGGCATAGGCCGCCGGCGACAGCGAGGTGTGGCCCTGCTCGCCCATGGTCAGGTGCAGGAAGGTGACGTCGAGGCCGCACTTGGCCGCCGTCGCCGCCAGCGGCCCGGCGATCACCTCGGCGTCGAAGGCGTGCGCCCCGACGACGAGCAGGCTCTTTCCGCCATAGATGCGTTCGTCGATCATTTCAGTCCTCCGGTGGCGCCGACGCCTTCGCGAATCTGGCGCGCCAGCAGGAGATACATGACAAGCACCGGCATCATCGAGATGGCCAGCGCCGCGAACACCATGCCCCAGTCGGTGCGAAACTGGCCGATGAACGTGGTGATGGCGAGCGGCACGGTCTTGTAGGCGTCGTCGAAGATGAAGATCAGCGGGAAGAAGAAGTCGTTCCAGACGGCGATGGCCGTGAAGATGGCGACGATCGCCACCGCCGGCTTGATCGTCGGCAGGATGATGCGGAACAGGATGCGCCACTCCTTGGCGCCGTCGAGGCGGGCCGCCTCCTCCAGCTCGCGCGGCAGCACGCGCATGAAATTCGCCAGGATGAAGACCGCGAAGGGAATGCGGATCGCCGAATAGACGAGGATCAGGCCGAGCCGGCTGTCGAGCAGGTCAAGCGTCTTCATCAGCGAGAACAATTCGACCGAGGCGAGGCGGATCGGCAGCATGACGCCGGCGAGGAAGAAGGCGAGCACCGGCGACGACCAGCCGAGCTGGTAGCGGGAGAGCGGGAACGCCGCCATCGCCGAGACGACCAGCGTCAGGATCACCGCGCCGCCGGTGACGGCGAAGGAGTTCCACATGTAGCGGGCGAACTGCGCCTGGGTCCACGCATTGGCGAAATTGTCGAGCGTCCAATTGGTCGGCAGGCCAAACTTGTCGCCATAGATCTCGGCCGTCGTCTTGAAGCAGGAGACGACGAGGATGTAGAGCGGCACGGCGACCACCAGCGCCCAGAGCGCCAGGACGATCCAGCCCGGCAATTGCCGGATACGCTGCGAGACGTCGAGATTGGTCATCAGAGCCTCACCGTCCGCCGTTCGAAGAAGCGCAGCAGCCCGATCGTCACCACGGTCAGGAGCAGGAAGAGCAGCGTGCCGAGCGCCAGCGCCAGGCCGATATCGGTGATGCCGACCGCCCCTTCCGCGCCGAAGGCGAGGCGGAAGAAGTAGGTCACCAGAGTGTCGGTGGCGAAGTTCGGGTTCCCCTGCACGCCCTGCATCACATAGACGAGGTCGAACTGGTTGAAGGTGTTGATGAAGGTCAGCGTCGTCAGCGAGGAAATGGACGGCACCAGCTGCGGCAGCGCGATCGACCACAGGATGCGGCCATTGCCGGCGCCGTCGAGCCGCGCCGCCTCGAACACTTCCGGCTGGATCTGGCGCAGGCCGGCGGTGAAGATCAGCACCGGCAGGCCCATCCAGTTCCAGGCGTCGACGGCGATCAGGATCCAGAGCGCCCAGCTGGAATCGCCGAGGATGGTGAGGCGCCCCTCGAGCAGGCCGAGATTGTGCAGCAGCGTCTCGACCGCGCCGTCCGGCGTCAGCAAGAGCCGCCAGAGCGCGCCGACGATGACGGGCGACAGCACCGCCGGGAAGAAGAACACCGATTGCAGGAAGGCGGTGCCGCGATTCCGGAGGAACAGCAGGTAGGCGAAGATCAGCCCCAGCCCGTTCTGCAGCACCATGATGCCGAAGAACCAGAACACATTGTGGGTGAAGGCGCCGGAAAGCTTGGTCCAGCTCGGCTCGACAAACAGGCGGGCGAAATTGTCCAGCCCGACGAAACCGCGCATGCGGAATCCGCGCCATTCGAACAGCGAGCCCCAGAGCGAGCTGGCCAGCGGATAAACGACGAACAGGCAGTAGATGACGAGCGCGGGCAGCACGAACAGGATCGCGGCGCGATGCTTCTGCCATTCGATGGGCGCACGCCGAAGGCGCTGTGCCGTCATTCTCGCCTCCCCCGGGCCGATGCTTGTTTCTGGCTCGCCTCTCCCTTTGCGGGAGGGCGGCAAGGAGGGGCGGCGGACGCCCCTCCCCTTGGTAATGGTGACGGCTACGACTTCGGCTTGAACCAGGTCGAAACGGCCGCATCGACGTCGGCGGCGAGCTTCTCCGGCGCGATCTTGCCTTCGATCATGTCGATGATCTCGGCCTGGATGACGGAGGAAGCCGTCGGCGTCTGCCAGCGGAAGCCGACCAGCGTCAGATACGGCGTGGCGTTGGCCTGCATTTCCAGCATCGACTTCAGCACGGGGTCGTTGGCCGTGGCGCCGGTGCGGGCCGGCGGCCAGCCGAGATTGTCGGCGAAGAGCTGGGCGAACTCGGGCGAGGCAATGAAGGCGAGGACCTTGGTCGCGTCTTCCTTGTTGCCGCTGTCGGAGACAAGGCCGTAGGAGCCGTCCGAGAAGGCGGACACCGCCGGCTGCGCCTCGGCCTTGTCGCCGGGGAACGGGAAGATCGAGAACTTCAGGTTCGGATTCTGGGCCTTGAAGCTGCCGTTCTCCCAGGCGCCGCCGAAGAACATCGCCGCCTTGCCGGAGATGAACTGCTGCGTCGCGGTGGTGTAGTCGACGCCGGCGAAGCCGTCCGAGTAATAGGGCTGCAGCGCCTTGATCTTCTCCAGCGCCTTGACGTAGCGCGGATCGGTGAACTTCGCCTTGCCGCTCATCATCTCGTCGTAGAAGCCGGCGCCGAAGACGGACGGGCCGACGACGCCGGCATTGATCTCGAGCGCCCAGCCGGAACCGTTGGCGCCGCCGGCCGCGATCGGCAGCACGCCGGCCGCCTTCAGCTTCTCGCAGGCGGCGACGAATTCGTCATAGGTCTTCGGCACGGCGATGCCGTTCTTCTCGAAGATCTCGGTGTTGTAGAAGACGCCCATCACCGGCGTCGAATAGGGCACGCCGTAGATCTTGCCGTCGGCGATGCCGACCGAGCCGCCGAGCGCCGCCGGCGTGAAGTCCTTCAGCGCCGGCACGCTCTCGTCGAGCGCGTCGAGATAGCCGCCGTCGACCAGCGGCTGCAATTCGCCATAGGCCTTGAGCTGGGCGATGTCCGGACCCTTGCCGCCGCGCAACGCCGTCGACAGCCGGTTCTGGTAGTCGGCGTCGGGCGTGAACTGCAGCTTGACGGTGATGTCAGGGTTCTTGGCGGTGAAGGCGGCGAAGATCTTCTCCATCGCCGCCTGGTCCTCGGTGCGCCAGCTCCAGAGCGTCACCTCGCCGGCCGAGGCCGAGAGCGCGGTGGCGGCCAGGGCGAGCACCCCGATGGTGGCGGATTTCAGATGTCTGCGAACGTTCAACATAACCGGTCTTCCCCTCTGCGACAGTGCTTATGTCGTTATAACGTCGTAATCACTTTATCTCGGGATTGGATGGAGGCAAGAGGGATTTTCGAGGCGGGACAGGAATCGGTTGCCCGCGCTGCGCCTTCGGGAAACCTGGACAAGAAAGGCCCTCACCCCAGCCCTCTCCCGCCTTGCGGGCGAGGGAGCTTGGCCGGTGGTGCCGGTGAGGCAGCGCCTTGCCATGAAGGACATCCTGTTCGGGTGCTGGATCGAAGCGGGCAGGATCGGCCCCTTTTCCGCGAGGCGGGAGAGGGTCGGGGTGAGGGTCTTCCTTCGATTCCTCATTGTCCGGTCATCCCCGAGGCGGTGATGGTGCGGACGAAGAAGCGCTGCAGGAACACGAACAGGACCAGCGGCGGCAGCACGGCGAGCGTCGCGCCGGCCATCACCAGACCGGTATTGACGGCCGAGCGGTTGTAGGAGAGCAGCCGCGAGAGGCTGATCACGATCGGATACTGGCTGGAATTGCCCTGCAGCACGGTGAGCGGCCAGAGATAGCTGTTCCAGTGATAGACGAAGGCGAACAGCGCCAGCGCGGCCAGCGCCGGGGCGACGGCCGGCGCCACGATGGTGAAGACAATGCGGAATTCCGACGCGCCGTCGAGCCGCGCCGCTTCGACCAGCTCGTCCGGCACGCCGGCGATGAACTGGCGCATCAGGAAGATGCCGAAGGCGTTGGCGAGGTTCGGCACGATGACGCCGGCGAGGCTGGCATTGAGGCCGATCGAACCGACCAGCCGGTAGAGCGGGATCAGCGTCACGATTGGCGGCAGAAACATCGTCGCGATGGTGATCGCGAACAGCGCCTCGCGGTAGCGGAAGCGGTATTTGGCGAAGGCGTAGCCGGCCATCAGCGAGGTGACGAGGATGCCGGCCGTGGTGATGCCGGCGATCAGCGCCGAGTTGGCGAAGGAGCGGCCGACGCTGATCAGTTCCGACACCTTGGCATAGGCATCGAGCGACGGCGTCGCCGGGATCCAGACCGGCGGCGTCTGCATCGCCTCGGCCGGCGTCTTCAGGCTGGATAGCACCATCCAGACCAGCGGGAAGGCCGAGACGACGGCGATCGCGATCATCAGCAGATAGAGGAAGCCCCGCCAGGCGGGCGATGCGGCGCCGGGCGCCGGCGTGGTAGCGGGAACGCTCATCGCCGATCCTCCCTGCGGGCAAAGGCAAAGACGGCGGTCACCGTGACGACCAGCGCCAGCAGCAGCGTCACCGACATGGCCGAGCCGAGGCCGCCCTGGGCCCGCTCAATGCCGACGCGGCGGATGTGATAGGTCATGACGTTGGTGGAGCCGACCGGGCCGCCCTGCGTCACCAGCGCCACCGGCTCGAACACCTGCACGGCATTGATCAGCGCGATGACGGCGGAGAACAGCAGCGTCCGCTTCAAGAGCGGCAGCGTGATGAAGCCGAACAGCGCCGGGCCGCGCGCGCCGTCCATCTTTGCCGCCTCGTAGATCGACTGCGGGATCTGGGTCAGGCCGGCGATGATCAGGATGGTGAAATAGCCGACCTGCTGCCAGACGTTCAGCAGCACGACGGAGACCAGCGCCGTATCGGGCGAGGAAAGCCAGGGCAACGGGCCGATGCCGACCCAGCCGAGGATCTGGTTGATCGGCCCTTCCGACGGTGAATAGAGCTTCGAGAACACCAGCGCCACGGCGATCATCGGCACCATGTAGGTGGCGAACAGGATCGTGCGCAGCACGTTGGCGCCCTTGAGCTCGGCCTGGTGGATCAGCATGCCGAACAGCACGGAAAGCGGCAGGATCAGCGCGATCGACATCCCCGAATAGAGCGCCGTGTTGACGAGCGCGCCCTTGAAGTCGCGGCCGACGGAACCTGCGCCGAATATTTCGCGAAAGTTGTCGAGGCCGATGAAGGTCGCAGTCGAGAACGGCGTCTGCGACGACCATTTGGTGAAGGCGAGCCAGACGGTCAGCGCGATCGGCACCAGGATGAAGACCGCGATCAGCCCGAGGCTCGGCGCGAGCATCGCCACGATCGATTTTCGGAAGCCGCTCATCGGTATGCGTGTTCTCTGTTCATGGCAGTTCGGGATCGGCGGGGCGTGACTCGACCGGCTCCCTCTCCCGGTCACGGAAGAGGGTTGCGGTGAGGGTCTTCGGAACGCTTGGAGGCGCTAGATTCGAGGGCCGAAAACAAGGCCCTCACCCCAGCCCTCTCCCGTTTGCGCGGGCGAGGGGGTCGGGACGGAGGCTCCCCTCGACCGTCATCCCCGCAAAGGCGGGGATGACGGAAGAGGATGATCGCGACCTTACTGCGACGCCTTATCGAGGATGGCGACGGCGTCGGCCTGGGCGGCGGCAGCCGCTTCGGCGGCCGTCTCCTTGCCGAACTGCACCGCCTCGATGTGGCCCTGCAGCGATTCCGTGAATTCCTGGCCGCCAAGCACGGTCGGGAACGGCCGGGCTTCCGAGAGAACGTCGACATAGCCGGCAAGGAACGGCGTCTTCAGGCGCTCGGCGAAGGCCGCGACGTCGGAGGTGCGCGACGGCAGGATGCCCATGGACTGCAGCAGGTCGCCCATGGCGGAGGCGCCGTTCTCGCCCGAGGTCGGGCCGTTGAACCAGGCGAGGAAGTCCCATGCCGCCTTCTTCTCGGCGTCCGAGGCGCCGTCGGAGACGACGGTCATCCAGGAGTAGGAGATCGAGTGCGGTCCGTCGCCCTTCGGGCCGACCGGGATCGGCGCGGTGGCGATGTCGGCGAACCGGTCGCCCATGCCGGCCTTGAGCGCGGATTCCCACCAGTTCGCCATGATGATCATGCCGGTCTTGCCGGACACGAAATTGTCGAGGAACGGGCCGGTGGTGTTGGCGTCGGCGGTGCCCATGGTGGCGACCGAGGCGCCCGACTTGATCAGCTTCTCATAGAGATCGAAGGTCGCCTTGGCGTTGTCGCTGTCGAGCTGCGGCTTGCCGTCGACCACCAGCGCGCCGCCATTCGAGGCGAGCAGCGAGGCGAAGGGATGGACGACGCCGGCCGCCCACGAATTGATCATGCCGAAGCCCTGCTGGCCCTTGTCCTTGTTGGTGAGCTTCTCGGCCGCGGCGTAGAACTCGTCCCAGGTCTTCGGCGCCTCCTTGATGCCGGCTTCCTCGAACAGCTTCTTGTTGTAGTTGAGCGCGTAGACGTCGATCTCGTTGGGATAGCCGTAGACCGTGCCGCCGACGCTGGCGGCGGTGGCGACGCCCTTCGGCCAGTTGGTGGTGACGTCGGTGCTGTTCGCTTCCGGCGCGGCGTTGACGAGCTTGTCGCGCGCCAGTTCCGGCAGCCAGAGGTCGTAGATGCCGGTGATCGTCGGGCCGCCGGCCTGGCCGGCCTGCGAGCGCAGCGTCGTCAGCAGGTCGCCGAACGGCACGGCGCGAACCTCGACCTTCACGCCCGGATGATCCTTGGCATAGGTCGCGGCGGCCGCCTCCAGCTTGGCGACCGTCTCCGGCGGCCAGTGCGTCAGGAACGACACGGTCACGTCTTCTGCCCAGGCAACGCTGGAGAAAGCCGCCATGGCGGTACCCAGGAACAAGCCCATCAATGGTCTGATCGTCACGGAACCCCTCCGTTTCAGTGCCGACGGTCCGACGGTGTCTCGGCCGCCTCTTCATTATGACGTAAGGACGTTATAATGACTTTGGCCAATCGGCAAGACGCCTTTTCGGCTTCGCCGCCTCGCCGGCCGATTCGTCACCGGCAATCGCGGCCGGCATCAGAATGCGCGAAGGAGATCGAATTGGCGACAATCATCGCCCGCGCGCGAAGTTGTTCGAATTTCGCCGCGCCTGGCGCCAAAATCGCCCCCGCGCCGGCGCGGCCATTTCCGTTATAGCGGAGGATTTTTCGAGATTTCCGCCGTCGCCGTTCGCCCGGGCGACCGCCCCTCCGTTCGCTCGGAGGAAACGTCGGCCGGCCTCCGATCGCGCATTGTCAGGCCCAGGGGCCGCGTCTAGATGCCGAGACATGGACGGCAGCGGCCGTCGAGCGACCCGGAGATGGAAAGATGAGCAGTGCCATGCAGATGATGCCGATGCCCGCCATGATGCCGATGCCGATGCAGAACATGATGCCCGGCATGGGCATGATGAACGGCATGATGCCCATGATGGGCAATATGATGCCGATGGGCGGCATGATGCCCATGCCGATGATGATGGCGAAGATGACCTGCACCATGACCGACAAGGGCATGACCTGCGAGATGATGCCGATGGAAGGCATGTCCAAGGACATGTTCATGGATTGCTGCAATCGCATGATGAGCATGATGGGCATGGGCATGCCCATGATGATGAGCATGGCCGGCATGCCGATGATGATGTGCATGATGGAGATGAAGGCCTGAGGCCTGCTTCCGTCGCACGCCGTCTCAGGGTCGCCCGCCGGGCGGCCCTTTTTTTTTCGTCACGGGATGCGTCGAGAAAGCCTGTCTCAGCCCGAGATCGTCTCGACATAGGTCATGACGAGATAGATCACCGCCTCGGAAGCGCGGAGGTTGCGGTAGCTGTGCGGCACGTCGGCCTCGAAGGCGATGGCGTCGCCCTCGCCCAGAACCTGCGGCGCGTCGCGGCCGGCGATGATCTCGATCGTGCCCTGGGCGACGACCAGGTTTTCCAGCGTCCCCGGCGCGTGCGGGTCGGCGTCCTCGCGATGGTTGGGGCCGAGCCGCAGCTCGTAGAACTCGACCTTGCGCTCGCCGCTGAACGGAAACAGCGCCCGCGACGAGAAGCGACCGTCGCTCGAGGTGAGGATCTTGGCCTTGTCGCGCAGCATCACCGTCGTGCCGCGCGCCTCCTGTCCGTTCATCAGCGTCGCGAACGGCACGCCGAGCGCGGTCGCCACCTTCCAGAGCAGGTTGATGGTCGGGGCGCTCTTGCCGGTCTCGATCTGCGAGAGCATGGCGCGGCTGACGCCGGAAAGCTTGGCGAGCCGCTCCAGCGAATGGCCGCGCCGGGTGCGCAGGCGGCGCAGGTTGCGGCCGACCAGGGCCGCGAGCTCGCCGGATGTGTCGGCGGCGACCTCGTCCGGCGCGTCTTCGATCAGGGCTGGCGTCGCATGCACCATGGCCGCGCCCCGGTTCAGCCGATCGCGACCGGCTGGGCTACAGGCACCGGAACCATGACCCAGACCGGCATCCAGGCGACCGGCATCGACACCATCGGCATCGCCATCTGCGGTGCCGCCGGCTGCGGGCTGCGCGCCTTGCGATACGATGCGAGGTCGATGATCTGGGCCGTCTGCTGCTGCACGTCCATGGCCTCCAATGCCGGCTGAATGCGTCCGTTATATCAGAAGTCCGGCCGCTATTTCGACGCAAGCGACCGTGATCTCGCGCAAAAAAGTCATGATTTCCGCCATTCCGCGCTCGGGCGAGGCGCGAATTCGGACCTCGCGGAAGAAGGCAAAATCCTTTTCCACGTTTCGGCGACAGCAAGGGCGATGGCGCGGCGACGCCCGGCCGGCTGGCATTTCGCTATGCTTGCCGCCACCTACATAGGGTGGCAGAGCGAGAAACCCGCCTGGAGCTTCGACATGAGCAAGCAACCGCCCGCAACGTCGCAAATCCCGGGAAACGGAGCGCCCCTGCCCCGCCCGGTCCGCTCCAGCCTCGAGCTGATCGGCCGCACGCCGGTCGTCGAGCTGACGACCTTCGACACCGGCCCGTGCCGGCTGTTCGTCAAGCTGGAGAGCCAGAATCCCGGCGGCTCGATCAAGGACCGCATCGCCCTGTCGATGATCGCCGCCGCCGAGGCGGACGGCCGGCTGAAGCCGGGCGGCACCATCGTCGAGGCGACCGCCGGCAATACCGGCCTCGGCCTCGCCCAGGTGGCGCTGCCGAAGGGCTATCACCTGATCCTCGTCGTGCCCGACAAGATGTCGCGCGAGAAGGTGCAGCATCTGCGCGCCATCGGCGCCGACGTGCGCACCACGCGCTCCGACGTCGGCAAGGGCCATCCCGAGTACTATCAGGACATGGGCGCCCGCATCGCCGAGGAGACCGGCGGCTTCTTCGTCAACCAGTTCGCCAACCCGGCCAATCCGCGCGCGCATGAGACGACGACGGGACCGGAGATCTTCGAGCAGTTGGACGGCGACATCGACGCCATCGTCGTCGGCGTCGGCTCCGGCGGCACGCTTTCCGGCATCGGCCGCTATTTCCGGCGCGTCTCGCCAAAGACGAAGATGGTGCTGGCCGATCCGAAGGGCTCGATCCTGGCGCCGCTGGTCAATACCGGCGAGACGATCGAGCCCGGAAGCTGGGCCGTCGAGGGTATCGGCGAGGACTTCGTGCCGCCCAACGCCGACCTGTCGCTGGTGTCGCGCGCCTACACCATCACCGACCGCGAGAGCATCGCGGCGGCGCGCGCCCTGCTGGCGCAGGAGGGCATCCTGGCCGGCTCCTCCTCGGGCACGCTGCTGGCGGCGGCGCTGCGCTATTGCCGCGAGCAGACGGAGCCGCAGCGCGTCGTCACCCTCGTCTGCGACAGCGGCAACAAATACCTGTCCAAGGTGTTCAACGACGTCTGGGTCGCCGAGCAGGGCCTGATCGAGAAGATCCGCCACGGAAACTTACGCGATCTCGTCGCCCGCAGCTTCGCCGAAGGCGGCACGGTGACGGTGGCGCCAGACGACACGCTCTCCACCGCCTACGCCCGGATGCGCTCGGCCGATGTCTCGCAATTGCCGGTGATCGAACATGGCGCGCTGATCGGCCTCATCGACGAAAGCGACGTGCTGGGCGGCCTGCGGCCGCAGGCGCGCGCCGGCCGCAGCGCTTTCGGCGCCTCGGTGCGCGACGCCATGGTGACGGAGCTCAACACGCTGCAGGCGGACGAGCCGGTCGAGGCGCTGCTGCCGGTGTTCGAGCGCAACGAGGTCGCCATCGTCATGGATGGCGACGAGTTCGTCGGGCTCATCACCCGGATCGATCTGATCAATCACGAAAGGTTGGCATTTTGAACAAGCCCCTGAAGCCGAACCGCCTTGCCTTCGAGACCCGCGCCATCCATGGCGGCCAGAGCCACGATCCGCTGACGGGCGCGGTCATGGTGCCGATCTACGCCACTTCGACCTTCGCGCAGGAAAGCCCGGGCGTGCACAAGGGCTTCGAATATGGCCGCTCGCAAAACCCGACCCGCTTCGCCTTCGAGCGCGCCGTCGCTGACCTGGAGAGCGGCACGGCCGGCTTCGCCTTCGCCTCCGGCCTCGCGGCGATCTCGACGACGCTGGAGCTCCTCTCCGTTGGCGACCACATCGTCGCGACCGACGATCTTTATGGCGGCACCTTCCGGCTGCTCGACAAGGTGCGCAAGCGCAGCGCCGGGCTCGACGTCTCCTTCGCCGACTTCACCGATCTTGATGCCGTCGAGGCGGCGATCCGGCCGGAGACGAAGCTGCTCTGGATCGAGACGCCGACCAATCCGCTGCTGCGCATCGTCGACCTCGAGGCGATCGCCGCGCTGGCGAAGCGGCGCGGCCTGATCACGGTTGCCGACAACACCTTTGCCAGCCCCTACATCCAGCGTCCGCTCGAATTCGGCATCGACGTCGTCGTGCATTCGACGACCAAATATCTGAACGGCCATTCCGACATGATCGGCGGCACGGTCGTCGTCGGCCCGAACGAGGAAATCGTCAATCAGGTGCGCTTCCTGCAGAACGCCGTCGGCGCCATCTCCGGTCCGTTCGACAGCTTCCTGGCGCTGCGCGGGCTGAAGACGCTGGCGCTTCGGATGCAGCGGCATTCGGAGAACGGCCTCGCCATCGCCCGCTGGCTGGAGGCACGCCCCGACGTGAAACGGGTCATCTATCCGGGCCTCGAGAGCCATCCGCAGCACGCGATCGCCAGGCGGCAGATGCATGCCTTCGGCGGCATGATCAGCGTCGAGTTCGACCGCGACCTCGCCGGCACCCGGCGCTTCCTGGAACGGGTGCGCCTGTTCACCCTCGCCGAGAGCCTCGGCGGCGTCGAGAGCCTGATCGAACACCCCGCCACCATGACCCATGCCTCGATCCCGCTGGCGCAGCGCGAGGCGATCGGCATCTCGGACGGGCTGGTGCGCCTCTCGGCCGGCATCGAGGCAGCCGACGACCTGATCGCCGACATCGCGCAGGCGCTGCTCTAGGTGGAGGCGCGAACACTGCGCCACGGGCTGGTTCCGACCGGCCTGTGACGCCGATCACTGCGGGGATCATGACGCTACGGTAAGCTTGGTGTAGAAGATAAACCTTCGGCATCAGGATGATCATGTCCAGCTCGACGAAATCCTCGGACTTCGAGCCCCTTTCGGTCTCTGACGGCGCCGCGACGGAGCTTTTCGCTTCCTCGACCGCCGAGTCCGTTCCAGCCCGGCGCCGCAAGGCGGCAGCCGAGGCCGAGGCAGTCACCGTCGTGACCTTGGCGCTGAGCAACCGCGTCCTCGAATACTTCCAGGGCGAAGGCGACGACTGGCAGGCCCGCGTCAACGAGGCCCTCAACCTCATCGTCAACCGCCATGTCGCCCGCGAGGCGAAGAAGCGCGCCCGCCTGCGCGCCCGCACCTCGGCCCGCCGCCGCCCGGCCGCGGCGGGCTGATCGGTTCACGTGAAACAATGACGGCAAAGAAGCGGCCGCATCGCTTTGACCGACGCCAGCCGGGCGCGGGCGGCTAGTTGCCGCCGCCGTAATAGAGCAGCCGCGTCAGAAGCGTGTAGTTCGCCTCCGACGCCATGATGGCGACGAAGACCAGAACCAGCAGCGGCGGCAGCAGGATGGCGTAGATCAGCGTCAGCCGCTCCCAGGCCATGTGCATGAAGATGGCGACGATCAGCCCTGCCTTCAGCAGCATGAACAGCACGATCAGCGTCCAGCGCAGCCAGCCATGCAGGCCGACATAATCGACCAGGTAGGAACAGGCGCTGAGCACGAACAGCCAGGCCCAGACGGCGAGATAGAGCTTGACCGGATGGTGCTGCACGTCGGCGGGCGGCGGCTCCCCGGCGGGCTTGCCGGCATCGGCATGAACGATCGCTTCGACCATGCGAACCTCCTACCAGAGGTAAAAGAAGGCGAAGATGAAGACCCAGACGAGATCGACGAAGTGCCAGTACAGGCCCATGATCTCGATCGTCTCGTAGCGGCCCTTGCGGCTGGTGAAGAAGCCGCGCCGGCCGGTGTCGAAATCGCCGCGCAGCACCTTGCGCGCCAGGATGATCAGGAAGATCACGCCGACAGTGACATGGGTGCCGTGGAAGCCGGTGATCATGAAGAAGGTCGAGCCGAACTGCGGCGCGCCCCAAGGATTGCTCCAGGGCCGGACGCCCTCGCGGATCAGCTTGGTCCACTCGAATGCCTGCATGCCGACGAAGCAGGCGCCGAACAGCGCCGTCACCAGCATCAGTGTCCCGGCCTTTCGCCGCTCGCGCAGATAGCCATAATGCACCGCCAGCGCCATGGTGCCCGAGCTGGAAATCAGCACGAAGGTCATGATCGCGATCAGGATCAGCGGCACCTCGGTGCCGCTGATCTGAAGCGCGAACACTTCGCTGGGGTTCGGCCATGGCACGGTCGTCGACATCCGCACCGTCATGTAGGCGACGAGGAAGCAGCCGAAGACGAAGGTGTCGGAGAGCAGGAACACCCACATCATCGCCTTGCCCCACGACACGCCCTTGAAGGCGTTGCGGTCCGAGGCCCAGTCAGCGAGGAAGCTCGGCCAGCCGGAAGCGGCGCGACGGCCGCCGGCGGCAGTTGAAGGTGCGAGATCGGCGGGATGATCGGTCATGTGCGCCTCCTCACGTCAGGAGCTGGCGGCAGATGGCGACGAAGTCGCCGAGCCAGTTCGCCAGCAGTCCGAGCAGCACCAGCCAGATCAGCAGCAGCGCGTGCCAGTAGGTGGCGCAGAGCTCGACGCCGAGCCGCAGTTGCGCGACGCCGGCGCCGCGCTGCATGCGCCAGGTGACGCGGCCGAGCGCCGCCAGCCCGCCGAGGACATGCAGCCCGTGCAGGGCGGTGATCAGGTAAAAGAAGGCATTCGCCGGATTGGTCGCGAGATAGTAGCCCTCGATCTCGAGCTGCCGCCAGGCGATCAACTGGCCGATGACGAAAAGCGCCGCGGTGGCGCCTGCCGCCAGCACGCCGGCCCGCACCCCGTCCGCATCGTCGCGCCCGGCGGCGAGCCGCGCCGTTTCAAGAGAGAGGCTGCTCAGCGCCAGCACCCCGGTATTGATCCAGAGGATGCCGGGCATCCGCACCGCTTCCCAGTCGCCGAGGCTGGCTCGCATCAGATAGGCGCTGATGGTGAGCGCGAAGAGCGAGCCGATCACGGCGAGGAAGACGGCAAGGCCGACCTTGGCCACGCGAGCGCCCGACGGATCGGCGGCGGGAAAGCGGCCGACGACGCCGGTCTCCAGCCAGGGCTTCGCAAGGATGCCCTGACGCCAGAGCCAGGCGAAGGCGATCAGGATGATGACGGCGAGAAAGGCAAGGATCAGGCTCATCGCGCGCCCTCCGCGACGGCATGGCCCGGCATGTCCGGATCCAGTCCCGGCTGGTTCTGCGGCACGAAATCCTCCGCCGCCCCCGGCACGGAATAGTCGTAGGCCCAGCGATAGACGACCGGCAGCTCGGCGCCCCAGTTGCCATGTGCCGGCGGCGTCTCCGGGGTCTGCCATTCGAGCGTGGTCGCCCGCCACGGATTGCCGCCGGCCTCGCGGCCGTGCCTGACGCTCCAGGCGAGATTGAACAGGAACAGCACCTGCGTCGCACCGACGATGAGGGCCGCGACCGTGATCCAGACGTTCAGCACCGCCGCCGAATGGGGCACGAAAGCGGTGTCGCCCATCTCGTAATAGCGCCGGGGCACGCCAAGCAGGCCGAGATAGTGCATCGGGAAGAAGATGGCGTAGGCGCCGAGGAAGGTGATCCAGAAATGGATCTTGCCGAGCGTCGGGTTCAGCATCCGCCCGGTGATCTTCGGATACCAGTGATAGAGGGCGCCGAAGATCACGAGAATCGGCGCGACCCCCATCACCATGTGGAAATGCGCCACCACGAACATCGTATCGGAGAGCGGCACGTCGACGACGACATTACCGAGGAACAGCCCGGTCAGCCCGCCATTGACGAAGGTGACGATGAAGCCGAGCGCGAACAGCATCGGCACGGTGAAATGGATGTCGCCGCGCCAGAGCGTCAGCACCCAGTTGTAGACCTTGAGCGCGGTCGGCACCGCGATGATCAGCGTCGTCGTGGCGAAGAAGAAGCCGAAGCCCGGATTCATGCCGCTGACATACATGTGGTGCGCCCACACCACGAAGGAGAGCGCGCCGATGATGACGATCGCCCAGACCATCATCCGGTAGCCGAAGATGTTCTTGCGGGCGTGCGTGCTGATGAGGTCGGAGACGATGCCGAAGGCCGGCAGCGCGACGATATAGACCTCGGGATGGCCGAAGAACCAGAACAGGTGCTGGAACAGGATCGGGCTGCCGCCGGCATAAGGCGCCTGCTCGCCGGTTACGACGATCGCCGGCATGAAGAAGCTGGTGCCGAACAGCCGGTCGAACAGCATCATCACCGCGCCGACGAAAAGCGCGGGGAAGGCGAGCAGCGCCATCACCGTGGCGGTGAAGATGCCCCAGATCGTCAGCGGCATCCGCATCAGCGTCATGCCGCGCGTGCGCCCCTGCAGCACGGTGACGACATAGTTGAGCCCGCCCATGGTGAAGCCGATGATGAACAGCATCAGCGAGGCCAGCATCACGATGATGCCCCATTGCTGGCCGGGCGTGTTGGCGAGGATCGCCTGCGGCGGATAGAGCGTCCAGCCGGCGCCGGTCGGGCCGCCCGGCACGAAGAAGCCGGCGGCGAGCAGCAGCACCGCGACCAGGTAAATCCAGTAGGAAAGCATGTTGAGATAGGGGAACATCATGTCCCGCGCCCCGAGCATCAGCGGGATCAGGTAGTTGCCGAAGCCGCCGAGGAAGAGCGCGGTCAGCAGGTACACCACCATGATCATGCCGTGCATGGTGATGAACTGGTAATAGTGGTCGGCATCGAGGAAGGGCAGCAGGCCGGGAAAGGCGAGTTGCAGCCGCATCAGCCAGGACAGCACCAGCGCCACCAGCCCGATCGCCATTGCCGTCAGTCCATATTGAACCGCGATGACCTTGGCGTCCTGCGAGAAGACGTATTTCGTCACCCAGCTCTTCGGGTGGTAGAGATCGAGTTCGCCGCCTTCATGCGGCGCCTCGGCGTCGTGCCCGCCCGCTACCGGTTCGCCATACGTGACATCGACCATGAGCCGTCACCCCGCTGCGTTGCGGGGGCGTGGCGTCGAGCCCTCCCCCGTCCCTCTCCTGCCGTCGCCGTCGCAACGATCGATCGTCATCGCAGCGCTCCCGTCTGGAGCGCGCTCGTCTTGGCGGGTTGCATCTGCTCGAAGGTCTGCTGCTGGGCGAGCCAGGCCTGGTAGTCGGCCTCGGGCTCGACCACGACGAGCCCGCGCATATAGGGATGGCCGACGCCACAGAGCTCGGCGCACAGCACCTCGAAGCTGCCGGTGCGCGTCGGCGTCAGCCAGTAATAGGTGACCGAGCCGGGGATCATGTCCATCTTGGCGCGGAACTCCGGCACGAAGAAATCATGCACCACGTCGAGCGAACGCAGCAGCAACGCCACCGGCTTGCCGACCGGCAGATGCAGTTCGCCACCCTGCACGATGACGTCGTCGCGGCCGCGCGGATCGTCGGGATCGATGCCGAGCGGGTTGGTATCGCTGACGTCGCGCGTGTCGGCGGCGCCGAGCTTGCCGTCCTTGCCGGGCAGCCGATACGCCCATTGCCATTGCTGGCCGACCACCTCGACCGCGCTGGCGTCGGCCGGAACGCGGATGAAGCGCGCCCAGACGACCAGCCCGGGCGCCAGCATGGCGGCGACGCCGATGGCCGTGCCGATCGCGAGCCAGCTCTCCAGCCGCTTGTTCTCCGGCTCATAGGCGGCGCGCCGGCCGGGGCGGTGGCGGAAGCGCAGCACACAATAGGCCAGGAAGAGGACGACGGCGGCGAAGACGGCGCCCGTGATCCAGAAGGTGATGTTGACGGTATCGTCGATATAGCCCCAGTTCGAGGCGATCGGCGTGAACCACCACGGGCTCAGGAAATGGAAGAGCACCGAGCCGACGACCACCAGAGCCAGCACTATCGCGATCAGCATCCTCTTGCTCCCTGCCGGACGGCGTCGGAACAGAATGCGTGCACGAACCCGAAGACGCGGCCGGCGTCTCCCGGTCATTCCTTGCGGCGACGAACGCTTCACGCCCGCCGCCTCTCTCCGATCCGGACCGTCCGCTGCAGCGACCCTGCGGCCGGCTACTGCTTCTTGCCGTCGGGCCCGAACTGCTTCAGGTAGGCGATGACGTTGTCAATGTCCGTCTGATCCTTGAGCCCCGGGAAGCTCATCTTGGTGCCGGGGATCTTGGCCTTCGGATTCTGGATGTATTCGCGGAAGATGGCCTCGTCCCAGACGATGCCGGAGTTCTTGTTGGCGGCCGAATAGCTGTATCCGGGCACCGAGCCGGTCTTGCGGCCGAACAGGCCGTTCAGCTCCGGCCCGACGGCGTTCTTGGCCGTCTCGCCGATCTGGTGACAGGCGCGGCACTTCAGGAACACCTTTTCGCCCTGTGCCGGATCGCCGGCGGCGCGCGCAACCGTCGGCAAGACGGCGAACATGAGCAAAGGAATCAGCAGCGTTGCGTAGCCCCGCTGAATCATCGAAGCCTCCCGACAACCGGACATCGCAGCCAAATCGGCTCGTTCTGCGCCGATTCCGCGACGAAACCGTCGCGGACGGCACGTATCGCGCGCAATCTAGCACATTTCCGAAAGGGAATGTCAGTTTAGAATGAATATGATCAAGGAATATAGGTAACGCGACGCGGCCGAACGGCCCTTGCCTCCGCCGGCCGAACAGGCTTGTCTTCCCGGCGACCGTTTCCGTCCAACAACACAACGCCAACGCGATAAACGCGGCGCCATGCCGGAGAAGCGAATGATCTACGAACTGCGCGTCTATTCCTGCCTGCCCGGTCGCATGCCGGCGCTGCAGAAACGCTTCCGCGAGCACACGCTCCGCCTGTGGGACCGACACGGCATCCGGCAGGCCGGCTTCTGGACGACGCTGATCGGCCCGGCCAACAACGACCTCACCTATCTGATCGCGTGGGAGAGCCTGGCCGACCGCGAGAGCCGCTGGAACGCCTTCATGGCCGACCCGGAATGGCAGGCAGCCCGCGCCGACAGCGAGAAGGACGGCCTGATCGTCGCCAATGTCGCGAGCTCGTTCCTGCAGCCGACCGATTTTTCCTCGGTCCGCTAGGCCAACGAAGCGACGCGACAGGGCTTCCGGACCGGCTGACCGGCCCGGAGGCCGCTAGGCGCTCAGATGCTCGACCAAAATCATGACGCCGAGTCCGATCAGGGCGATGCCGCCGGCGATTTCCGCATAACGGCCGAAGCGCTGGCCGACGAACCGGCCGGCGAGGATGCCGCCCGTCGACATGACGGTGGTGGCGAGACCGATCGCGATGGCGATGACGACGATGTTCACGTCGAGGAAGGCGAGCGAGACGCCGACGGCCATCGCGTCGAGGCTGGTGCCGATCGCGGTCGCGAGCAGCGTGCCGAAGCCGCCATGGCGCGCCGCGGCGACGGCGTCATCCGGTCGCCGGATGGCATGCAGCGCCATGCGGCCGCCGACGGCGGCGAGCAGGCCGAAGGCGATCCAGTGATCGACCGCCTGAACGAACTGGCTGGCGGCGATGCCGAGCAGCCAGCCGACCAGCGGCGTGATCGCCTCGACCACGCCGAAGACAATGCCGGTACGAAGCGCGGTGCCGAGATTCGGACGCGCGATGGCGGCGCCGCGGCCGACCGAGGCGATCAGCGCGTCGACGGACATGCCGACGGCCAGGATGAGAATGGCGAAGGGGGACACGATATCTCTCGGGGACGGGCCGGTCGCGTCCGATTCCCCGCCCTGTGAGGAACCTGCGACACGGTCTCGCCGAGACGCTTCTGCGTCCGGACGCGCCACGCGCGACTGCGCGAGTATGTTGACGCGACCCCGTCCAGGACGGTGGCTACTCCCCGATGGCCCGCCACTTAAGGGGTCGGCCCGCGAGTGTCAACCTTCGACTAAACGCTTGAATTGCTTCTGATAATCGCTCGCAACAGCAGGCTCACGGCAGCAGCAGGTTGACCCGCATGGTGAAGTCCATCGCCTCCATGGCGAGCAGCGCCGAGGCGGCGGCCCAGATCTTTCCGGGCAGACCCTTCAGCGTCGAAAGCCGCGACGGCGCCGGCTCGCCCTCGGCCCGGCAGGCTTCGAAATCGACCAGGAAGCGCAGCTTCGATCCACTCGCCGCCGCGTCGTCGCGCATGACGGAATAGCGGCCGCCCGGCTCGATCGCCATGACGGTCCCGACATTGTCCTGGCCCTCGACCCTGGGCCAGGCGACGCGGTCGCCAACGCGAAAACGCGGGCTGATGCCGTTTTCGGCCGCCCATCGTGCCTGCACCGCCTCGAGTTGCTCGTTCAGCAGCCGGCTGTAATCGTCAAGCGCGGCATAGACGGCCTCGTCGCAGCGCCAGGCCTCGTAGCGGGCGAGGTCGCGGCCGAGCTCGCGGCCATCCTTGGTGAAATCGCCATAGGTGGCGATGTCATGCGGCGCGTCCTTCAGCCGGTCGGCCCGGATCAGGCCCGCCTCATAAAGGCTCACGGCGAGATCGGTTGCGATCGCGAGCCGATCCTCGGCCGACAGGGTCGTCGGCCGCGCTGGTCCAGTCCGTGTGCCGCGCATCGGTCAGCGTTCCTCTCCCAGGCTTGCGGCAGAACGAGGCCGCGTCGAAGACTGTTCCTCATATGGACGGGCGCCCGCCCGTTTGAAACCCCTCGGCACGGATCCGTTCCCGCGCCATCGCCCTGTCGAAGCGAGCCGGGGAAATCGGCTTTTTGATTCAAGGTGTTGCCCACGGGTCATCGACGGACGAAAGCGGCGGATGGCACAAGCCGCGCCGTCAACAATGCCAAGGGGGCACGAGATGAAGAAGACCTACGAAAAGCCGAGCTTCGACAAGGGCGCTCTGCTGCAGCGCGTCGCCGCGACCATGCCGACCAGCGGCCAGCCCGACTAAGCGACATCCGGCCTGCCGGCGGATGGCCTGCCGGCGGGCCAACCTGAGGCGCCTCTGGCATGGCGCGCCACCGTTGAAGGCCCTAGCCTAGGGATCCGCCCCGGCCCGGTCCGACGGATTCGTCCGGCAGGAAGCGACCACGGGACCACCCTGCGCAACACAGCCAGAGAGACGAAGATGAGCACCCCCGACGACCTGCCGGCACCGATTCCGGCTCCCCTGCTCGTCTCGACCGACTGGCTGAAGCGGCATCTCGGCTCACCCGATCTTCGCATCCTCGATTCGACTACCCGTCTCGTCGCCGACGAACGGCCGAAGGGCGATCTGGAAGGCTTCGAGGCCGGCCATGTTCCGGGCGCGCAGTTCCTCGACCTGCAGCGCGACCTTTCCGACATCGATTCCGCGCTGCTGTTCATGGCTCCGAGCGAAGCCGAATTCGCGGCGGCGATCACCCGACTCGGCATCGGCGGCTCTTCCCACGTCGTCGTCTACAGCCGGGGCAATCCCTGGTGGGCGACGCGGGTCTGGTGGGTGTTCCGCCTCTTCGGCCTCGACAACGTCTCGGTCCTCGACGGCGGCTGGAAGGGTTGGATCGAGGCGCGGGGTCCGGTGGAGACCGGCCCGGCGCGGCCGGTGGCGGCCGTTCCGGCGCCGCCTCTGGCACGACGCCCGCTTGTGGCGACACGCGAAGCCGTCCTCGCCGCGATCGGCGATCCGCAACAGAGCATTGTCAACGCGCTGCCGCGCTCGAGCTTCTCCGGCGCGTCGGCGCCCTCGAAGGGGCGCGCCGGACGGATCGCCGGCAGCGTCAACCTCCCGGCCGGCGAACTGGTCGACGCGGAATCTGGCTGCTTCCTGCCTGTCGCTGCCCTGGCCGAGCGGCTGAAATCGGTCGGTCTCGACGAAGGCCGGGCCGGCATCGCCTATTGCGGCGGCGGCATCGCGGGGTCGGCCATCGCCTTCGCCGCCGCGCTCGCCGACAAGCCGGAACCGCGCCTCTATGACGCCTCGCTGCAGGAATGGGCGACGGACGATTCGCTGCCGATGGAGGCCGGCTAGGCGCGGCGTCGTCTCGAAATGATATTCCGCCCTTCTTGGCAAGGGCAGAATAGGATATACCTTTCGCCTGACATTTCAGAGCGTTACGGCGTTACCGCCGCCCGCCGAACTCCCTAAGCTGATCTCGATTTCCTCCGAGGGGCCTGCGCCGAGGCGCGGTTCCCGACGATTCCACGCGCCAGCCGAGACCGTTCGGCGGCCTGCTCGAGATCCAGAACCATGACTTCCCAGATCTGGCCCGCCCCCGCCATCACGTCGAACCTCGCCGCCGTGCGCGCGACGTCGCCGCTGGTCTTCGGCCTCACCAACTATATCGCCGCCCCCCTGAGCGCGAACGTGCTGCTCGCCGTCGGCGCCTCGCCGGCCATCGGCGGCATCCCCTCGGCGGCCGAGCACTTTGCCGGCATCGCGCAAGGCGTCTGGATCAACCTGGCCTCGCTGGTCGCCGACGATCCCGGCATCCTGATCGGCGTGGCAAAGGCAGCCTCGGCCCGACAGACGCCCTGGGTGCTCGACCCGGTGACGGTCGGCGCCGGCGCGACGGCGAACGACCGCCTCGCGGCCGAGCTGGTGGAGCTTCGCCCCGGCGTCGTGCGAGGCAATGCCAGCGAGGTGATCGCGCTTGCCGGCGGCACGGGCGGCACCAAGGGCGTTGATTCGACCGCCAGCGCAGAAGAAGCCATCCCCTTCGCGCAAAGTCTCGCCCGCAAGACGGGCGGCGTGGTCGCCGTCAGTGGCCCGACCGACTACATCACCGATGGCGAGGCCGTCGTCGCGGTGCCGGGCGGGCATGTCAACCTGACCCGCGTCACCGGCACCGGCTGCAGCCTCGGCGCGCTGGTGGCGGCGTTTGCCGGAGTCGTGCCGGACCGGCTGCAGGCGGCGGTTTCCGCCCATGCGGTTCTGGCCGTGGCGGCCGAACGGGCCGCCGCGATCGCGCCGGGGACCGGCTCCTTCTCGGTCGCCCTGCTCGACCAGCTGTCGCTGCTCGACGCTGCGGCCTGAGGCAATTCCGATCTGATGAGCGCCGAGACCGAGACATTGCCGCAGACCCGGATTACCGCGACACCGCCGGGACCGGGCGCGCAATCCACCGCACGCGGAGTGCTGCTGCCCTGGCTCAGCCCGGTCGCGATACTTTTGCTCTGGTGGGGTGTCTCGGCGACGGGTCTTGTCGGGCCGAAGGCGCTGCCCTCTCCGGTCGAGGTCGTGGCGGCCGGCTGGGAGCTGACGCTGAACGGCCGGCTGCCGCAGGCGCTGGTCGCCAGCCTCGCCCGCGTGCTGGCCGGCACCATCCTCGGCGTTGCCCTCGGCCTCGCGGCCGGCTTGTTGGCGGGCTATTACCGGGCCGGACAGATCGTCGTCGACAAGCCGCTGCAGATGCTGCGCGCCGTGCCGTTCAACGCGCTGGTGCCGCTCTTCATCGTCGCCTTCGGCATCGGCGAATGGATGAAGGTGTCGCTGATCGCCGTCGGCGTGCTGGTGCCGATCTATCTGAACACCTTCGCCGGCGTCCGCAATGTCGACAGCAAGCTGGTCGAGGTGGGGCTGGTCTACCGGGTGCCGCGCCGGCTGATCGCCTACAGGATCCTCTTCCTCGGCGCGCTGCCTTCGATCCTGACCGGCCTGCGCTTTTCGCTCGCCATCGCCTGGATCGCGCTCGTCACCAGCGAGACGGTCAATGCCAATGCCGGCATCGGCTACATCCTGGCGCAGGCGCAGCGCTTCGTGCGCACCGACCAGGTCTTCCTCTGCATTGTCATCTACGCGCTGCTCGGCATCCTCACCGACTATCTCGTGCGCCTTCTCGAAGCCCGGCTGCTCGCCTGGCGCAAGACCTATGACGGACGCTGACCGCGAGCCGTCGACAGCCCATTCCTCACCTGAATTTTCAAGGACGACATGATGTCTGCAATGCACTCCAGCCTCCGCCGGACGGCCGTGGCGGCCTCGCTCGGCTTCCTCATTTCCAGCGGCGCGGCGCTCGCCGAGGACGCGGTGACCTTCCGCGCGGCCTATCTGCCGACAGCGAATTACCTGACCACCGTCCGCACCACCGGCATCCTGGAAAAGGAGCTCGCCAAGGTCGGCGCCAAGGTCGAGTTCATCGGCCCGCTCGATCCGTTCTCGGCCTACAACACCGTGACCTCCGGCAGCGCCGACGCCTCGTCGACGGGCACCGGCTATTTCGTCAACCTCTCGGCCCAGAAGAGCGACTGGGTCGCCTTCGCGCTTGAGAAGTATTCCGGCAATAGCCAGGGCATCGTCGCGGCGCCCGGCTCGGGCGTGACTGCGCTCAAGGACCTCTACGGCAAGAAGGTCGGCATCGACGGCGAGGGCGCGACGGGCGACTACATCCTCAACCTCGCCTTCAAGGAAGCCGGCCTCGACGTCTCGAAGGTCGAGAAGGTGACGCTGGACACATCGAGCTTCGCCTCCGCCTTCGCCAGCGGCCAGGTGGCGGCAATCGCGAGCTATGACCAGAACCTCGCCAACGCCATCGCCACGGAAGGCGCCAAGGTGCTGGTGACGGCCGACCAGTTGCCGACCGCCAACTGGTCGATCCATATCGTCAGCCGGGAATTCGCCGAGAAGCACCGTGAGGCGCTGAAGGCAGTCTATGACGGCCTTGTCGAGGAAGCGGCCCGCGCCCAGGCCAACCCGGCCCTGATCCCCGACGCCTATCGCGAATTCGGGGCCTCGGAAGGCCTCGCCAAGGTGGTCGCCGGCTTCGACACGCCGAAGATCCTGCCGCTCGACGTCACCGCCGTCGCTGACCTGAACCGCCTCGGCGCGCAATATGTCGAGTTCGGCTTCATCGAAAAGGCGCCCGATATCGCCGACTACGTCGTCGACCTGTCGAAGTAGTCGGTTTGTCGAAAGCCCCTGCCGTGCCCGACATCAGGCTTGAGCGCATCTCCAAGCGCTTCGACGATGCACCCGTTCTCGATCGCATCGACCTCGTCATCCCGGCGGGCGAGTTCATCGCCATCGTCGGCCGCTCCGGCTCGGGCAAATCGACCCTGCTGCGCATCATCGCCGGACTGGAGCAGGCCACTTCCGGCCGGCTCCAGTCGACCGACCGGCTCGCCGTCGCCTTCCAGGAGGCGCGGCTGATGCCTTGGCTGAAGGTATCGGAAAATGTCGGCTTCGGACTGCCGGCGAAGGACCAGGCGCGCATCGTCACCGACGCGCTCGTCGAGGTCGGCCTCGCCGGCAAGGCCAATGCCTGGCCGCTGACGCTTTCCGGCGGCCAGGCCCAGCGCGTCTCGCTGGCGCGCGCGCTCGTCCGCCAGCCCGAGGTGCTGCTGCTCGACGAGCCTTTCGGCGCGCTCGACGCGCTGACGAAGCTCGAAATGCAGAACCTGGTCGGCACGCTGTGGCGGACGCATGGCTGGACCGTCGTCATGGTCACGCATGACGTCGCCGAAGCGGTGCGGCTCGCCGACCGCGTCATCGTGCTCGACGGCGGCCGGATCTCCGAGACCGTCGCCATCCCGGGCCGCGGGCCGCGCAGCCCCGAGGACGGCCATCTCGCCCCGCTCGAAGCCCGGTTGCTGCGCCATCTCGGCGTACCGCTGCCGGCCGGCGATGCCGCACCGCAGCCGGCGCATCCCTAACGGCCTCGGCCACCACCATCGGAACCATCATGCCCCGCACCCGCCCCGGACAGATCCATCTCGCCGCCTTCATGAACGCCGGCCCAGGCGGCGTCGGCTCGTGGCGCCATCCGGACGCGGAATCCGGCTGGTTCTCGCCGGCCTTCTACCAGAAGGTCGGCCGCATCCTCGAAGCGGCGCGGTTCGACTTCGTCTTCTTCGCCGACAGCCTCGGCATCCCGAGAAGCTTCGGCAACAGCATCGAGAACCACGTGCATTACGGCGTCGGCACGCCGAGGCTGGACCCGATCCCGGTCATCGCGCAGATCGCCGCGGTCACAAAGCACCTCGGCGTCGGCGCGACGCTCTCGACCGGCTATCAGCAGCCCTTCAACGCGGCGCGCACCTTCTCCTCGCTCGACCACCTGACCGACGGCCGCGCCGGCTGGAATGTCGTCACCTCGTTCCAGGACGCGGAAGCGCTCAATTTCGGCAACGAGAAGCTGCCCGGCCGAACCGAGCGCTACCAGCGCGCCGACGAGTTCCTCGAGGTCACGGCCAGGCTCTGGGATAGCTGGCAGGATGGCGCGCTCAAGCTCGACAAGGCGAGCGGCGACTTCGCCGATCCGGCCAAGGTCGCCTCGATCGACCACCAGGGTCGGCATTTCCAGGTCCAGGGCCCGCTCAGCCTGCCGCGCGCGCCGCAGGGGTACCCGGTCATCATCCAGGCCGGTTCGTCGCCGGACGGCCGCGACTTCGCGGCGCGCTGGGCCGACGTGATCTTCTGCAGCCATGCCTCGATCGATTCCGCCATCGCCTTCTATGCCGACGTGAAGTCGCTGGCGGCGAAACATGGCCGCGATCCCGATCACGTCAAGATCCTGCCGGCGGTGACGCCCATCGTCGGCGCCAGCGAGGAAGAGGCCGAGGCGCGGAAGCGGGAATTCGAGGAACTGGTGCCGGCGGAAGCCGGCCTCGCCCGCCTGTCCTATCACATCGACGTCGACCTCTCGCAGTTCGACCTCGACGAGCCGCTGCCGCCGCTCGACGTCAAGGGCGTCTATGGCCACTACCGCGAGGTGCTGGAGGTCGCGGCGCGCGAGAACCTCACCGTCCGGCAACTCGGGAAATGGTATGGCGCACGCACCGAGGGCGATCTCGTCGGCACGCCGGCACTGATCGCCGACCGGATGGAGGAATGGTTCGACCGCCACGCGGCGGACGGTTTCATGGTCGTGCCCACGCATGTGCCGACGGCCTTCGAACAATTCGCCGAGCATGTCGTGCCGGAACTGCAGCGGCGCGGCCTGTTCCGCGAGCACTACGAGGGCGCGACGCTGCGCGAAAACCTCGGCGTGCCGCGGCCCGCGGCCGGCGAATGGAAATCCCGCCTGCGCTAGGCCGGCGAGGAGCGGCGCGCGCGAGCGAAATCCGGCCAAGTTCGACACCGCCAGAAAGCAGGACACGCTCCTCTGGGAGCACCCAGAACAATCTAGCCGAGACGGAACCAAACAGCGCTCGGGCCGTTTATCCCGCATCCATTCAACAAGGAGGATGTCATGGGACGCGGTATCTTGCTCTGGCTGCTCGGTGTTCCTATTCCGATTATCATCCTTCTCGCCATCTTCTTCCGATAGGAGGATGAAATGGCACTTGTCGAAGTAGAAGCGGCGACTTCAACAGCCGAATCGCCCCGCTCGGCGGTTTCGTGGAGCGCGATCTTCGCCGGCGCGGCTGCCGCGGTCGCGGTCACCATCATCCTGACGCTACTCGGCTCCGGCCTCGGGCTCGCCGCCGTCTCCCCCTGGTCCGGGCATGGCGCGTCGATCGCCACGGTGGCGATCTCGGCGATCATCTGGCTTGTGGTAACGCAATGGGTCGCCTCTGGCGTCGCCGGCTATCTCGCGGGGCGGCTGCGCACCAGATGGGTCGGTGTCCATACCGACGAGGTCTTCTTCCGCGATACCGCCCATGGCTTCATCGTCTGGTGCATCGCGACCGTCTTCGTCGTCGCCCTGCTGACCTCGGCGATCGGCGCCGCGATCTCGCACGGCGTGCAGTCGACGACGGCGCTGGTTTCCGGCGCGGCCCAGGGAGCGGCGCAGGGCGCGACGGCCTCCGCCGACGGCGCCGGCGATCCGAGCGGCTACTTCATCGACCTGATGTTCCGCCCGGCAGCCCAGGCGGGCTCGGCGCCTTCCGCGCAGGGCGACAATGGCGCGATGCGCGCAGAGGTGACGCGAATCCTGCTGCAGGATGCGGCGAGCGGCGAATTCCCGGCCGGCGACAAGGCCTATCTGGCCCAACTGGTCGCGAGCCGCACCGGCCTGACGCAGGCCGACGCCGAAAAGCGCGTCACCGACGTGCTGGCCCAGATCCAGGCGGCGAAGGACAAGGCCAAGGAGGCCGCCGACGCGGCGCGCAAGGCCGGCCTGACCACCACGCTCCTGACCGTCGTCGCCATGCTCGTGGGCGCCTTCATCGCCTCGGTCGCCGCCGCCTACGCCGGCAGCCGCCGCGACGACGATGCGGCAGTCCTCCACCGCTGACCGACGCATCCCGAAGCTCCATCGAAACTCAGGCCGCCCGGCTTCCGGGCGGCCTGAGTTTTTCCATGTCTGCCCTCGACACCACAGAACCGAAACGATTCGGCATTGACAGCGTTTTCCCACGCCGATACGTTTTCGGCCTGAAGCGCTTCATCGTGGGGAGGACGATGTGGCGACGAGCATGAGCGACGCCGGCCGCTGTAGATCGCGCCCTCGGGTGGTCCGCAAGATGGCGTTGACTGGCCTATAAATCAGCCATTTTTGCCTTTTCTCCGCGCGATCCGGGTCGGCTCCACGACGGCCGACGACGCGCGCGGCACGCCTCAGGCAAGACGAACCGAAGCCGGTAAAGTCGCGAGGCTCAATCGCCCGGTTCTTACCATACCGTTTCGGTAACGCCCACCCAGACACGCCTCCCGACGGACCGTCCGCAGATCGTCGCCGACAACCGGCGACACCGCATATCTCGCATCGCCGGCTGTTACGGACAGGCCGGCCCCTCTCGACCCGGAGACCGCAAGTGGAAATCGCATACCAGCTGTACACCTCCCGGAAAGCCCTCCCGCTGACGGGCCAGCTCCCGTTCCTGAAGCGTGTCGGCTACGACCATATCGAGCTGTGGCCCGGCGCCTATCAGGACGCCCCCAGGGGCTTCCGTCGCGCCCTCGACGACGCCGGCCTCGACGCACCGAGCGTCTTCATCGCCGACCCCACCGAGGCAGACGACCTGCCGGCATGGATCGAGGCGGCACAGGTCCTGGGCGGCAGGACCATCGTCCGGCCCGGACTCATGCCGGAGCGCCGCCCCACCGGAGTGGATGGATGGAAGCGGCTCGCCGAACGACTCTCGAAGGAGGCCGAGATCGCCTGGTCCGCAGGCCTGAACTTCGCCTGGCACAACCATGACTTCGAGTTCCAGCCGCTTGCCGACGGAGCGCGGCCGATCGACATTCTCGTCGAGCATTCCGACCCGCTTGTACGCCTCGAACTTGATTGCGGCTGGGTGTTCCAGGCCGGCAGCGACATCGAGACCGAGTTGAGGCGCTTCGCCGACCGCATCATCGCCATCCACGCCAAGGACGCGGCGCCGCTCGGCACGGTCGAAGAAGACGGCTGGCTGGCGCATGGCGACGGCGTCATCGACTGGCTAGCGCTGCTGCCCGCGATCAGGGCGACCAACGCCACGCTTGTCGTGGTCGAACATGACGAGCCGGCCGACTGGGAATATGTCGCCAGGCGGTCCTACGAAAGCCTCGCGCAACTCTTCGACGGCAAGGACGACCGCTGACGCTGTATATCGGGCCGATATCGGCCCGAGACCTTTACCCCCTCGGGGGAGCGCAACTGCGTCCGGCGATGAACTTCGGTACGAAGATCTTTTCGCGCGGCTTGATCGGCTCGCTGCCACGATGATGGATACGGTCGAGCAGGAACATCGTCGCCGCCTGCGCGATTTCCGCGATCGGCTGCACCACGACGGTGAGCTGCGGACAGATGACGCTGGCCCAGGGCACACTGTCGATCGTCGCGAGCGAAATGTCGTCGGGACAATTGAAGCGAAGATCGTTGATCGCCTGAAGCGCACCGAGCGCCATCAGGCTGTTCGCCGCCACGATCGCGGTCGGGCGGTCCGGGCGGGTCAGTAGCCGCATCGTCTGGTCATAGGCGACGTCGCCGCTGTACTGACCGTCGACGATCAAGGCGTCATCGGGCTCGATCCCGCTGGCGAGGAGAGTTGCGCGGAATCCCTTCTCCCGCTGTCCGGACGTCCACAACCCGGCGGTTCCGGCGATGTGAGCGATCCGGCGATGGCCGAGGCGCAGTAGATGCTGGGTCAGCATCGCGGTCGCGAGCTCGTTGTCGATGCCGACGAAATCGGTATTGAGCGCCTCGATCTTGTGATCGATGGCGACCAGCGGCGTCTTCAGCGTTGCCAGGAACTGCAGGTGGTCGCCGGCCGGCAGATGGGGCGAGATGATGATGCCACCGACACGCTGGCCGGTGAGGGCATCGATGATCGCCCGCTCACGCAGAGGATCCGTCTTCGTCTCCGACAGGGTGACGAGATGATGATGCTCGAGCGCCGTCTCCTCGATGGCCGCCATCAGGTCGCCGAACCACGGATTCTGCATCGAGCCGATGACGACGCCGATCAGCCGGGAACGCCCGGCCTTGAGGCTCTGCGCGACCGGATTGGGCGAATAGCCCACTGCCTCGGCCGCCTCGGTGATCCGTCGCAAAGTCTCCGGCGTGACCTGCGAGCCGTCGCGAAGGGCGACCGAGACCGTCGAAATGGAAACTTTGGCCATCTTGGCCACGTCTCGAATGGTCGCCATCTACCGAACCGTTTCTTCAGAATTCATTCCCATGAGGATAACCACCGCGATCGGCCACTGCAACCCGGACCGAGCGACTGAATGCAAGCCGAATGCCCCCAGTCGATCCTGCGTCCGGCGCTCGATCGGCCCTTGACTCGATCGAGCGGAGCATGGAATACCGAAACGGTTCGGTGATTTGGGAGAAGGACCGCCGGGCATCTGCAAACACGCCGACCAGCGGTTCACGACGACATCAATCCACATCTTCGCGCCCGTCACCATGGCGGGGGCAGGACTTTGACCGAAGCCCCATTGAAGGGGACGAATTCTGCCGCGCTCAAAAGGAGGAATTGAGCATGAACGAAGCGTCGATACCCCCGCGTTCCATCAACCGGAGAACCTTTCTCGGCGGCACGATGGCAGCGGCCACGGCCCTGAGCCTTGGCGTAGGGAAGTCCTGGGCCCAGTCCGGCGAGAAGATCAAGTTCTGGGACATGGTCTGGGGCACCGGCCAGACCTACACCGACGCCGCCAAGGGCATCGCCAACGCCTACAAGCCGGCCGAAGGCCTGTTGGGCGTCGAGTACCAGTCGATCCCATGGGCGAACTGGTACCAGACCTTCACCGCCGCCGGGGCCGCCAACACGACCCCCGCCGTCAGCTCCGGCGCGGCCTACCTGCCCTTCTACTTCATGGAGCAGGGCAAGATGGCGCCGGCCGACGACCTGCTGGCGCAGCTGAAGAAGGACGGCAAGGACGACTTCCTGCCCGGCCTCATCGATGCGCTGCAGACCAAGAACGGATTGGCCGCCATGCCGTGGTCGATCGACCTGCGCGTGCTCTGGTTCCGCAAGTCGATCCTGGAAAAGGCCGGCGCCGAGGTTCCGACCGACTGGCAGAGCTACATCAAGGCCGGCGAGGCGCTGCAGAAGGCCGGCTATGTCGGCTTCGCGACCTCCGGCTACGGCTTCCACAACGTCGCGTCGGTCCTGCTCAACAACGCCGGCGGCCTGTTCAACGAGGACGGCGATCCGGACTGCGTCACCGATCGCAACATCGAGGCGATCGACTTCCTGCACGAGCTCGTCGCCAAGGAGATCATCGATCCCTATGCGATCGGCTACGACTACGCCGCCAACGTCATGCCGGACTGGACGAGCGGCCACATCGCCATGGGCTTCGAGCAGGTCGGCCTGCCCGCCAAGATGCCGGCCGAGGTGGCGGCGGACCTGGTCGTTGCCTCGCCGCTCGCCAGCGTCAGCGGCAACAAGGGCGCGGCCTACTGGGTCAACCCGCTGATGATGTTCAAGACCACGCCGTCGCAGCCATCGTCGGAAGCTTTCCTGGCTCACTATCTCGACAATCTGCACCTGTTCTGGGAGCAGGGCGTGTGCTCCGACCTGCCGACGAAGAAGAGCATCACCGACCTGCCGATCTTCCAGAACGACCCGAACATGGCGCGGTCGATCAATGAATGGCAGCCGATCGGCAAGACCATCGCGGCCCGCTCCAAATATCCCTTCGGCGCGCTGAACGCCGTCGATGGCGGCTCCGCCATGATCAACATGCTGCAACGGATCCTGCAGGGCGAAAAGAACTCCAAGGCCCTGCTTGAGGAGCTGCAGGCAGGCCTGGTCAAGGTCATGAAGGCGTAGCGAAGATCCGGCCGGAGACCGAGGCATGACTGCCGCGACACGTAGACAGATCCCGCAATTCGGCCACCGGCTGACCCTGACAGGGCTGGCGCTTCCGGCGCTGATCCTGATGGTCGCGGTGAACGCGTACCCGCTGTTCTTCGCGATCATCCAATCGGTGCATGGCGGCAGCCTCATCGCTCCAGGCCCCTTCGTGGGCCTGGAGAACTTCGCCGAGGTGCTGACCGGCCAGAGCTTCTGGCGGGCGACCTGGTTCACGCTGGTCTTCACCGCCTGCGGCGTCTTCGGCAGCTGGGCGCTCGGGTTCGCGCTGGCGCTGCAGCTGAAGCCGAATTTTCCCGGCCGGGACGCCTTCAAGGTGCTGCTGCTGCTGCCGTGGATCGTGCCGATCGTCGTCACCGCCATGAGCTGGAACTGGCTGCTGGCGGCGCGTGACAGCGTGCTCCCCAACATCGCCCGCGCCCTCGGCATGGGCAATGTCATGTTCCTCGGCAACCCGACCCTCGCCATGGTCACGGTCTGCGTGTTCAAGGTCTGGATCAGCTACCCGTTCATGATGATGATGTGCGCGGCGGCGCTGGAAAGCGTCGAGAGCAATCTCTACGAAGCCTCCGCCATCGACGGGGCCGGCAAGTGGCAGCAGTTCCGCCACATCATCCTGCCGGTGACGGCGCGTTCCACCTACATCAGCTGGATCCTGATGGCGGTGTTCTGCGTCAACGACTTCCCGACCATCTATCTTCTGACGCGAGGCGGTCCGCTCGAGGCAACGACGTCCCTGATCGTCCTCGCCTACCGGACGACCTTCCTCGACTTCCTGCCGGGCATCGGCCTGGCAATCGCCTTCCTCATGACCGCGGTGATGATCACGCTCTCGGTCGTCCTGCTGCGCCAGATCCAGAAGTCGAGCCTGCAATGAGCGCGAAATCCTCCGTCCGCCCCGTCGGCGCGAGCCCCCGCCCCTGGCTGCGGTCGCTCGTCACGCTGGCGATCACCCTGGTGCTGCTGTCGCCGATCCTGGTCGTCTTCTGGCTGGCGCTTCGCCCGCCCATGGCCTGGCAGCAGACCGGACCGACGCTCGGCACCTTCTTGTACGTGCTGACGCAGACCGAAGTGCTGCGCTGGCTGACGAACAGCTTCCTCGTCAGCGCGATCTCGACGGTCGCCGCCGTCGCGGTGGCGGCGCCGGCCGGCTATGTGCTCTCGCGCGGCAAGGGCCGGGCCACCTCCGCCTTCTCGCTGTTCATCTTCGTGCTGCAGAGCCTGCCGGCGGTCGCCTTCATCATCCCGCTCTTCATCATGTTCGCCAAGATCGGCCTCGCGGACACGCTCTCCGGCGTGTCGATCGTCTATGTCGCCTCGTCGATCGCGGTCGGCTGCTGGATGATGACGGCCTATTTCGACTCCCTGCCGATCACGCTCGAGGAAGCCGCCTGGATCGACGGCGCCTCCGTGTTCGGCGGCTTCGTCCGCATCATCCTGCCCAACTCGCTGCCGGGCATCCTGTCGACGGCGCTGTTCACCTTCCTGAGTTCCTGGAACGACTACATCGTCGCCTCGGTGTTCCTGCGGTCGGAGCGCGCCTTCACGATGCCGATCGGCCTGCAGACCTTCTTCCAGCAGAACCTCGCGGACTGGGGACCGGTGATGGCCTGCGCCGTCATCATGCTCGCCCCGCCCGTGATCCTGTTCGCCGTTCTCAACCGCTATTTCAGCATCGGCGGCATCGGCGGCTCTCTCGCCGGCCGGTAATCACTGTCGGAGTCGACTGCCATGAACAACGCGCTGCTGCTGGCCGCCGTGGCCCTCATCATGCCTATAGACCAAGATGGCGGAGCCCTCGAATTCGGCGCGCCCGCCTATCTCGACCGGCATTTTCGCCAGAACCCGGACCAGGCGGCCATCGTCGCCTCCGGCCTCGACACCCTGCCGGCCGATTTCGTCGAACGCGCCGCCGAGGCGCAGGAGGCAATCCTGCGTGCGCGCGAGACGGAGGCCTGGTTCCAGCTTCTGGCCGAACTCGTCGCCGAGGGCGTCTACGCCGATCCCGACAATGGCGGCAATCCGGGCGCCGCGTCCTGGCGCATGGTCGGCTATCAGCACCGATTGCCGGAAGGCCCGAACGGCCCCGCCGCGACCAGAGGGCAGCCGCCCTCCCCGGTGCCCGACGACCTCGATTTCGACGTGGTGATCGTCGGAGCGGGCGCCGGCGGCGGCGTTGCCGCCGGCGTGCTCGCGGATAGCGGCAAGCGGGTGCTGCTGCTCGAACGCGGCCTCCGCCGCGACTATGCCGACAGCGGCCACCGCGACCATCTGCGCAATCACCGACTGTCCTTCTACGGCCACAACACCGGACCGGATCTCGACGGCAATCCGCGCGTGGTCATCGACGTCGACGGCATCGAGAAGATCGTTCGGCCGCACGAGACGCTCTATCACAACCTGGCCGCGGCCGTGGGCGCAGGAACGCTGGTCTATGGCGCCCAGGCCTGGCGCTACCATCGCGACGATTTTCGCATGGCGAGCCTCTATGGCGTGCCGGAAGGATCGTCGCTGGTCGACTGGCCGCTCTCCTTCGACGATCTCGAGCCCTATTACGAGCGGGCCGAATGGGAGATCGGCGTGTCCGGCTCCGGCAGCACCAATTTTCACGAGGGAGCCCGGGCGCGCGACTATCCGATGCCGCCGCTGCCCGAGAGCCCGTCGACCGAGGCGCTGCGGCGCGGCGCCGAAAAACTCGGCATCGGCGTCACGCGGGTACCCGTCGCCATCAACAGCGTGCCGCGCGACGGCAGGGCCGCCTGCATGGGCTGCGGCACCTGCGTCGGCTTCCCCTGCCCGAGCGACGGCAAGAACGGCACCCAGAACACGACGATCAAGCGCGCCATCGCGACCGGCCGCTGCACGCTGCTGACCGGCGCCATGGCGATCAGGATCGAGACCGACCAGCGCGGCCGGGCGACGGGCGTCGCCTTCGCGGACACTGACGGCCAGCAACACGTCGCCAGGGGCCAGACAATCGTGCTGGCGGCCGGCGCGATCGAGACGCCGCGCCTGATGCTGAACTCGGCCACCGCGCAGGAACCGAACGGCCTCGGCAACAGCCACGATCTGGTCGGGCGCAACCTGCAGGGCCACTATTATCCCGGCGCCTACGGCCTGTTCGACCAGCCGATGCACGATTCACAGGGTCCGGGCGTCACCATCGCCACGACGAGCTTCAGCCACGGCAATCCGGGCCTGATCTCGGGCGGCATGCTGGCGGATGATTTCGTGCGGCCGCCGATCCAGTTCTTCAAGCAGTTCCTGCCGCCGGACCTGCCGCGCTGGGGCCAGGCCGCCAAGGACTTCATGCGCGACAACTACAACCGCACCATCCGCATCATCGGACCGGTGCACGAGATCCCGACGGCGGATGCGCGCGTCCGCGTCGCGCCGCATGTGCGCGACCGCTGGGGCATGCCGGTGGCGATGCTGTCGGGCGGCGTGCATCCCGAGACGATGAGGACGGCGACCTACATGCACCACCGGGCCGCCGACTGGCTGAAGGCGGCCGGCGCCGTCCGGACCTGGGGCAAGGCGCCGACGGTCAGCCTGTCGGGCGGTCACCACCAGGCCGGCACCTGCCGGATGGGCACGGATCCGGCCCGCTCGGTGACGGACATCGATGGCCGGGTCTGGGGCCACGACAATCTCTTCGTCTGCGACGGCTCCCTGCATCCGACGAATGGCGGCTTCAACCCGGTGCTGACCATCCTCGCGCTCGCCTTCCGCACGGCCGAGCACATCGCGTCGACGCGCTGAGGCGCGGGCCGGATCGCTTCACACCGTCCGGCTGCGGGTCAGCAGCCAGAGGAGATAGGCGCCGCCGAGCAGGCCGGTGGTGGAGCCGATCGGCAGGCTGAGATTGAGCGGAAAGCGCTGGCTGATGAGATCAGCCATCATCAGCAGCACCATACCCATCAGGGCGGCGGAGACGACCGGGACTTCCGGCGACCGCGTCAGCCGCCGCGCGAGTTACGGTCCCGCAAGGGCGACGAAGGCGATCGGGCCGGCCGCCGCGGTCGCGATCGCGGTCAGGGCCACCGCCGAAAGAACTGGCCGCCGATCAGCGTGGCGACGATGCCGGCGGCGACTTCGTCCGGCATGGCGACCACCCGGCCCAGGATATCGGCGCAGAGCAGCAGGATCGTCAAGAACATCTTCGACGAGCGCTCGCCGACCTACATGCAGCAGAACCGCGGCATCGGCGGCATCGAGGCGAGCATGACCGAACCGCGCATGTACGGTCTCGGCATCAAGGGAACGTTCTGATCCCCGTCAGGCCGGCCCGATACGGGGCCGGCCATCCTGCTTCGGGGCCGACGCTACTCGGGATAGATTTCGGCGCCGTCGGCCGATCCCCGGTGGAAGAGGATGAAGGCCAGCGGATTGCCCGGCTCGGCCATCGCGTCGCTGCGCTGGCCCGTCACTTCGCCGGCCACGCCGCTGGCATATTCGGCGACCACCTCCCCGAAGCCGTTGCGCTGCACGGCGATCTTCTGACCGGCTTCGACCTTGTCGTTGAGCTTGACCAGATGCTCGACGAGCCCGCCCTCCGTCGCCAGGATCGGGAACGCGCTGTTGCCGACGAAGACATGCACGTCCTTGCCGGTCCGCCCCATCGTCCCCGGCAGGATCCCATGGAGCTTGAGGACGTTCAGCGTGCCCTCCACGAACAGCGGGATCATATCGAGGTCCAGGACGCGCGCGGCGCCGATTTCGGCGCAGAAGGACGGGATGCCCACGTCGACGAACGCATTGTGCAGGACGCCGGGATAGACGTGGTTGTCGAAGACCTGGCCGACCGGGAAAAGGTCCACCATGGCCTTGATCTCGGGAACGTCCATGCCGGCGATATTGAAGGCGGAGACCTCGAATCCGGTCGTGCCTGTGTGGAAGTCGATCGCCGCGTCGGCGTTCGGGCGAAGCAGCCGGTTGAACAGGAGACCCGCATGGCGGCTCGGAGCCGTGATGCCGTTCTCGTTCCCGGGCCATTCCCGGTTCAGATCGATCAGGTCGCTGCCCCGGCCATAGTTGGGCCAGCGGCGCTGCATGCTTTCGATGGCGGGGCTGGCCACGTCGGTCACCGCCATGACGGTGCCCGACATCTGCGCCGGGTCGAGAGCGTTCATCACGGTCTGGACCGTGTGGATCGAGCTCATCTCGTCGCCGTGCACGCCGCTCACCAGCACGACGCGCCTGCCGGGCTTGGCGCCGCGGACGACCGTCACCGATACATGCCAGCGCTGTCCGGATGGCATCTCGACGCCCTGGAAATACAGGAAGTGCTTCTGGCCGGGCGCCAGATCGTTCACGTCGAGCGCGCTGACGACCTTCTTCCCCTGGATGACATCGCCGGTATAGACCGTGCCCGACCCAGGATTGGCGGCGGCGGCCGCTTCTTCCGCCCCGGCCGCGCCGGTGGAAACGGCAAGGGCCGCCGTCGCCCCGGCCGTCGCCATGGTCGTGATCAGGAAGTCGCGGCGATTGGGGTGCACTTCGGGTCCGTTTGACATGGGGCAGGTCCTTCCATTGCCGATCTGAAGAGCTTGCGACGCGGCCGCGCGCTTCGACAAGGCCGAAACGGACCAGCCCCGGCCGGAAAGACGGCGGCCGCACCGGAACAGTCGAACTCAGCCAGCGTGGCGGCTCGACAGCCAGAACGCCGGTAACTCACTGATTCATTAGGATATTGGCGTCCCGGAAGGGGCTAGGGCAAGCGAGCAGGATCAAGCACTTAGGCCAAAGGTGCGGGGGATTTGCCCACTTTGATTTCATTGCGTAAATTTATACGCTCCCCGCACCTTTCGAAGCCCTCCGCACCATGCCCTACCGCCGCCTCCGCATCCCGATTGCCGCGTGCATCTTCATAGCCGGGCTATGGGCTATGCTGCTCTGGGTGATAGCCGGGAACGTGCTGGCGCTCGTCAGGCGAGTGGTGGGGTGGTGAGCCATCAGTCGCACCGAAACTCTCGCACCTGTCGAGATGCGGCATCCTTTCGACGGCGGTCCGAAAATCGGTCGCGCTCGTGAAGGCAACTGCCCTGACGCTTATGAGGCTTGCAGAGAAGGCATCCGGCCCGAGACGATTTCGGACGCTTGCGCTTGAAGTTCATGGTGGCTCCTGATCTCAGCCAGCGCGCCCTCTCGGCGCCCGGCTAGGATCGTCAGCCCACCCCATCCTTCAGTCATGACAGTCTCCATGAAGATAGCCCGGCCCCGTCCGAAGGCAGAGCAGGGCTGATGATGGCCTGAGGGCCGACTACCTTTTAGCCAAGTATCTCCGATGACTTCAAGGCGGTATGCTCAATCATCGGAGGTAACGCTGCGATGACCGAAACAGCCTCGGAAATTATCCTTCGTCCTTACCAGATCGCTTTTCCTGACTTCCCGGTAGAAGATTGCCCAGACATTCCAGAGGGATGGATCGACGTCTCCGACGAGTCCTGGATGTGCCCGTCGTGGAGAGTTGGCCGAATGACCATCTGCGTCGACTTCGCTGATCCTGAACGCAGGGAAATTCCTGAGGGCGCGCGCTTCTTCGTCATCGAAGAGGGCCCCAACGAAGTTGTCGAACTGTTCGCGTCCGACAACTGGCGAGAGGTCCGCAGCTTCGTGGCATGCAGACTGTGATCGCACCTCAGTAGCGAAAGTGAGGGCGCGAACGCAGGTGGTCGATTCAGCTACCCACTTTGGAGGATACGGCTACCGTCAATGGCCTACGAATTACATCACGAAAAGTTTATTTCAAAATTCGAACTGATGTGAGACCTAATAGATACAACCTTACGTAGGGTAAGGGACGCACAGAGCGGGGAAAGGAATGACCAACAACGCTGATTACATCCATGAACTGGCTCACGAACTTAGTGTCATCGCGCTAAAGGAAGGCCACCTTGATTTATCCGTACTCCTCCAAATTGCCGCCGAGCGAGCAGAAGCAGCAGCTAATACCAGACGAGGTATTGGAAGTTCAGCAGATTGCAGTCAGGATCGACGACCTGATTCAGCTCTGTAATACGCCTGAACTCCGAGCCACGTATGAAACGCTTGTTATTGCTCGGCAAGCAGCCGAAAGACTGCTCAAGATAAAGATGGCGAACTGATAGAGCGGATGGGGAAGGATGAGACGATCCAGTCGTCGCCCTCATCATGGGAAGCAGCATCCGCTCCCTTCGCCCGAAGAGGGCAACCAGGCACTAGACCCGCTTGAGACCTAAGCGACGCATTGGTCATCCTCGCGATCATCGAGAACGCCGGCAGACCATCGCAACTGCGAGACCTCTCTACCAACTCCCCAGCCCCATAGGTATGGGGGCAGTTCGGGCGAACCAAGCGCAGGCTCAAAGTCACTGTCGCCGTCGCAGCGATCCAGCAAGTCAATCAACAAATCAATGACGCTTTGAGTGATTTGAAGCTGAACAATTTGGCGCTCGATTTCCTGTTCGATGAGGCGTCGCATGCTGGCTCTCCACAACCAAACATGCAAGATACTAAACCATAACGTGTATATGGCTGCAAGTGCTGCAGCACGGCTACAACTTCAGCGCGTCGGCGGCCTGGCATAGCTCCCAATGCGCTCCCCGGAGCCAGAGGCCTGCTGGGTTCTGCGATGGGATGACATTCAGCGTCGCGCGCGGCAAGGCCTTGAGTATCTCCTTTTCGAGCTTCTCTGGGTCTCGGCCCGTAAGGAAGACGCAATAGGCCGACCACCCGCGAACGTCCGGCGGAAGACCACGAGCCTTCCAATCCTGCTCCTCTGCGACGACATCCTTCCCCTCGAGAAACATGCGGCGGACGATTTCGGGCATTCCAGTCTCCTTGTCGAAGACAGGTGCCTATCCGATTCCCTCGGTGTGAGCTTGGGTCAGAACAGCGCGGCGGGCGCGGGAAGCGGGCCGAGGGCAATCATCAACCGTGCGATCGCCCACCACAGAAGGATGCTCGCAGCGATCAGCCCGGCAAAAACGCAAGTGCGCAGAATGACTCTACGCCAGGCGACGCTATCCATCCTGTTTCGTCCCGCGTGTAAGATCGGCGGTGCGAGTTAGACCGACAAGGTTTTCACCTTTCGGCACAGCCTTCTAAAATCCTCACGCCGGATAACACTGTCGATCTGGCTTGGCTCATGGCGCCATAGGGGCCGATCCCTTCTTGCGCCGCTTCTTGTCAGATTCAGGCAAGGGCAGCGTCGCGGCTTTCGACTTTCGCGAGGCTGCGCCATCCAACTCCGCCGTATCGCTATTGTCGTCGTCATCGTCCCCAGACTGGCCGCTGGGGACGCCGTCCAGCCGGTGCTTCAATGCGAGAGCATAGATGACGTCGAGGATATTCCGATCCTTGAGGGTAGGCTCGCTCAGCGCATGAAACGCAGCACGAACAATCTTGCTCGTCTTCACCTTCGGATACCGTTCCCGCACCCGCTCGAAGAGCTGCTTGTTATTGAGCCCCTCTGTCGCGCCATCGACCAGGGCTTCTTCCAGATCTCGCTTCGAAACCGACATTTCAGTCTCCATGGTAGACATCCGCGCCGCAATCGTACTCGGAGAGTACAACGGCAGATATGCCCTTACGTCAACCACATGTTGGATGGGGGATCAGACAGCTCGGCGCGCGGCCCCATGCGGGGAGCGGACGGTCCGCTAATGCCCCGAGCCCGCAACGCGCCCGGTTGGGGATTTTGTACCGCTCAACCGGAGGCAGATTGACTCTGATACAGGCGAGAACAAAATAGGAACATATACCCAGAGGAGACCGTCATGGGGCCAGCCGCAGAGATCGTGGATGCCGAGCAGCATGCGCTCGACGAGCGGGTCGACCGCCTGCTCGCCGCTCACAATGGCGACGCCCGCGCTGTGATCGAGACGCTGTTGCTGACAGCGGATAGCCGAGCGACGCGGATCTCCTTCGGCTATGTCCGCCGCCGCCTGACGACGGCATGGAGGGATCCCGATGGGGCGATATAAGGGCCAGCGAACGGCTGCCGTGATCGACCGCGACTACCCGCACCAGGTCTGCCTGGACGTGCCGCGCATCGGCTTCGGCGCCCGCATGAACGAAATCACCGACTTCTGTCGCGAGCGCGACTATGCGCACCGACCAGGCGATGACCGCTTTGTGCATCAGGCAATCTGGTGCTTCCGCTCGACCGGCGAGGCCGACGAATTCCATGCTCGATTCTCGCCGATCTGGACCTGCCTGCGGATCGACCGATGAGCATCGAAACCCTGGGCGAGGCTTGGCTGGCAGGCTGGCGCGTCAAGGCCCGCTGCCTCGGCCGGGACGCCAGCACCAAGAAGGGCACCCGCCCTTGCTTGAAGAACATCGATCTCGACATGGAAACGCTGCTCTGGACCCGCGGCCGGGACTTCCCGATTTCCCTGCTGCCGCAGCGGCTGAAATGCCCCGCCTGTGGCTGCCGCCATATCAGCGTGATGTTCGATGTTCCGACAGGTCGGAAGCGGGCGTGACAGCCACCAAAATACTTGGCCGACGTCGAGCGGGAAATGCTAGGCAGAGATGGGGAAGATTCTTCTTGCCCGGAACCAGGGCGAGACAAATGGAAGACTGTTCCCCGACTCTTCGTGAGGCGCTGGAGGCGCTGGCAGAACAGTCCCTCAGCGAGGAGGCGCGCGAGGCACTGCAGAAGGCAGCCCGCGTCGTCAAACAGGTGGATGAGAGCAGAGGCAAGGCCCTCGACGAAGACCGCCTGAACGGCGGATTGATCGATCCGCCTAAGGAGTAGTAGCGAGAGCAGCGCTCCTCGAAGTGCCCTCCGGGTCAGCAACACGGTCGCAACGAACGGCCGGAATGTCTCGCTCACTTCGAGCGCAAGAAGCCCGACGCCTCGCCAGCACTGGAGGGACCCGATGAGGGCCGGATGACCCCATCGTTCCGGGCTCGTTCGAGAGGGCTGAGCCGAAACGATGCTCCGCCCAATCAGTCGGGCACGAAACGCAGTTTCAGACCGGTACAATTCTGGGAGGGAAAGCGGCTGGTGGCGAGAGCTTTCCTGCGAGCCGCAGCAGCATCGAGCGGCACATCGACGCCATGGAAATCTGCCTCATGGAACTCGATTGCAACGCGACGAGTGGCGAGGTGCGTGTTCTGTTCGTCGAGGCCGCGCGAGTGGCTGACATACTCGCAATGGATCTTGGAGCTTGAGGCGCGACGGGGTTTAGATTGTTCGTCGAGAGGCCACGAGGAACTTGCCGTAGTCGGTGGCGGTCCAACGCGGACCATTCGAAGCCGCCAATCCCAACTCCTTCAGTCGAGCCAGTGCCGCGGCGGCCTCTTCCAGATCAAGGTTACCCAATTCAAGGGTCCTCAGGAGAAGCCATTCAGTCCTGGTAAGCTGGAACGGTGTCGCGGGCATAGGGGTGCTCATTCCTGGATTCATTTTTTCCCCAACAACGCCTCCGACCCGAGCCGGTTCATGTCGCTCCGAGCCATTTTCCCGCGCGTGGCTGGTAGCGGGCAATCTCACCCGCGACCTGTCGAAAAATCCTGCAACACGGCCCAAACGCGAACGGCCACTCCGAACGCAAGCACCTTGAGCTGGATCTCATTGTGCCGGGCCGGTTCGACCGGGATGAGATGCGCTGTAGTCATACCGGAAACGTGTGCGCAGATGCGCTGGGTGCGGAAGTCCACCATCAAGACGAACTGAATGGCCCGATTGGCGAGCGCGTTCCTATGCCGCCCACTGCCAGCCGACTAGGCTTCCCCTTCCGGCTCCAAGTCGTCGAGTACGAGCTTCGTGACCGCCATCGAGGCTCGGACCCGGAGCAGTTCGATCTCAACAATGGCTTCGCGCAAGAGCGCCTCCATCTCCTTTGGCTCAACCGACTGCGGATCAAGTGCAGCGATGGCTAGGCGAATAGTGATGTCTTCGCGCATGGTTCGCACCCAAATCCCGAGACCATTTTGACAAAGGTGCGCCCGTTTGCATGCTGGAACATTGCGAACGGGCACACCAGAGCGCAAGCGTGTCACGAACGCAGCGCTCATGCGATCCAACGTCAGAGCATACTCGCCGTTGCAGAGGATATCATGGCTACCCCTACCGCGGCGGCAGACGTGGTCGGCTAAGTAGATTCGCGCTCAAGAGACCGCTTCAAGGCGTCATAGTGAGCGCCTAAGATTTCGAGAACTTCGCTCAATCCTCGGCGATTGCTGACCGCTCCAGAATACACCCTCGCGATTCGTGCGTTCACGCTTCCGAGCGGCGCAACATCGGTTGCGATGCGCTTGGCGACAGGAGCGCAATGTTGTGACAGCATAATAGCCCAACTGGAGGCGCTACTGGTTTTCGTGCAGAACGCTGACAGGAGGCTACCGAACTCACGAAGGTCCTGGCTATCAAGCTCAACAAGGCAAGATCCGGGCACGAACTGCCGCTCGAGTAGATCCCCCTCTTGACGCTCCAGAAGACGAGATGCCCTGTCAGCTGATTGGATAAGGTCCGCCGTGGCGTCAAAAAGAGGGCGGAGAATTGTGCCGCCGTTTCCAAATCTCGTTTCATGTTCTCTCGAACCGTGGCCGAGTTGTGAAACGGCAAGGGCCCCCTGAAGAGCTTGAGACACCAAAGGCCAAGCATCGACTACGGCCCCCAAGCGCCTGCTCGCCAGGAAATGGGACGATGCGGTCTGGACGTTCATAATGGCTCCGATTGGTAGAATTAGCCTTTCTGCCCGGTGGACGGCCGGGCGAGATCAGAGTTGGGAAGCCATGCCAAATTCGTCAAGCGATCGACCGACTGGACCGGTTCGACAGATCCCTCAGAACTTATGAAAAATGAATGCGGCGCCGCCGGCGATCATCGCGAAGCCGACGAGATGGTTCCAGCCAAGCGGCTCCTTCAGATAGAGCCACGAGAACAGGGCGAAGACGACGAGGGTGATCACTTCCTGCATCGTCTTCAGCTGCGCCGCCGAATAGACGCCATGGCCGATGCGGTTGGCCGGAACGGCGAGGCAATATTCGAACAGCGCGATGAACCAGCTGATCAGGATCACCTTGACCAGCAGCGTGTTCGGATATTTCAGGTGCCAGTACCAGGCCGACGTCATGAACACGTTCGAAAGGACGAGGAGAACGATCGGCGCTATGGCAGGCGAAAGAAAGCTGGGCAATGCGGTGGCTCGGCTGCTGGTGGTGACTGAGGCGCGTTCACTATCCCCTAGCGTCACCAATCACCAGATGCTGGCGCCGTGGCTAAGCGCCCCGCGTTGACGCCACGGCCGCGCCGCAATCCTCTGCTCTATTGGAACTCGAAACGGTGCGGCGCTGCATATCCCCTTGCGTCATCTATCACCGCTGTGGCTGAGAGCCCTATCTCGGACGCCCCTTCAGCGTCTCGATCGTCGCGGTTAACATCGCAATCTGGCCGGCCTGGTTGTCGACCTTGTCGGTGAGCTTGATCAACTGCGCCAGCACCTGATCCTGATAGCGGATCCGGTCCTCCCGCCCGGTGGCTTCGTTCCCCTCCAACACGGTGACGCGGGTCTCCAACTTGGTCGCGGTTCCAACGGCGGCGCTGGCATCGGCAGCAATCCCGTTAAGGTAGAGCCAGAACAGAAAGCTGATGGCAGCGAGAAGCCCCGGCGTTGCGACCATGGAAAGCCGCGACAGGATTAGTATCGTCGTGTTCGCGGCAATCTTGTCTGCAGCAGTCATCGTGCCTTCCACCCGCATGCCTGTTCGCCATAGCTGTCGTGCTTCAGGATCTGGCGCTGGGTTTCTCCGCTGAGGCGATCCTCAACGGACGGCCGGATCGGCGCCGCGACGTCGCAGAAGTCACCGGCTGTCACGCATCCAGCGAGACATGCGTTGATCAACATCAGCGGCCCCAAGCTGGTCCACCTCGGCATCGCTCGTCCTCCTCTTCGAAATGGCCTTGAGTTTGCCGGCCGCCTGCCTCGCCTGTTCCTGCGCCCGCCCCATGGCGATCAGCTTCAGCGCGAGGCCGGCCAGGATCAGCAGCAGGGCGCCGATGGCCGCCACATAGCGGCCGACGCGCGTCGTGAAGAACCAGGCGATCATCGCGACGCCTGCAGGGTCCGGCGGATGAAGTAGAAGGCGGCCACGGCGGCGCCGATGACGATCACCGCGCCGATGGCGTAGGCGATCGGCCCGGGCCCGTTGGCCGCGGCGATCACCGTGCCGGCGGCGGTGGCGGCGGGCATCAGCACTTCCGGCTTGGTCAGGATGTTCACCTTCGGCGGCGCGGCCGGCACCGATGCGCTGGAAACGAACGAGCCCTTCACCCAGAGCCCGCCCTCGGCATTGCGGCGGTTCACCAGGCCGGTGATGCGCTTGCCGTTGTCGTTGACCCACTTCGCCATCTCGGCCGGGACCGAGGCGTAGTCGCCCTTGTTCAGCTTCTTCAGCAGGGTCGAGCCGCGGAACTGCGTCTCGCCGATGTTGAAGACGAAGGAGACCAGGGCAGCGAACTGGTTGTCGTTGAGCGACACCTTGACCAGCCGATTGATGATCTCCTCCGCCTCGTGGAGATCCAGCCGGAGCAGCTCCTCCGCCCTGGCTTCCGTGATGACCGCGCCGGCCTTCACGACATAGTTGCTGTCCGACGTGTGGCCGTAGCCGATGGTCAGGACGTTGCCGGTGTCGAGGTAGGCCCTCGCCTTGAAGCCCTCGAACTGTTTGATCATAGCGATGCCTTCCGCCGAGATTTCGCGGGTCATGTCGTCTCTCCGAATTGATGGATTGTTGAACCCGCGCAATCGCAGGTTGGGCGTATTCTTCTGTACGGCGGGCGTGCCATCCGGCAGGTCGACGCAAAGCCCTGCGAACCGACCGTTCGTCGGCGCTACGCGAGCCACGAGACGCCCGCCACTCTGTTGGCCGGATCAGAGCAGGTGTGGAGAGGAGCCTACCCATATCCGACTGGGGTAGGTTGCGCCGGAGTAGGCCCCGGCGCGCTGCCTGCAGGGGAACAGCGAGGAAATGCCGGAGATCGCTCCCCCTTGGACCCGTCGGGCTGACGCAGCGCCGACGGGTCCATCTGATAGATCATTGCGGAGGATTTGGATCCGGACCGTCCACCTTTTTTTTCCGGAACCCCTTACACCTTCGCCAGTTGTGCTACGCGGGCGCGCTGTCGGGCGTGCCGGTTGTCTCACACCGATCGGCAGTTGCGTGGGTAGCAGGCTCAGCGCACCGCCCGCACCTGAACCCGTCGGCTGCCGCAGCGGCCGGCGGGTTCGCCCTCAAAGAGTGGGCTATCTGGACGGGCGTGCCCGCGCCTGCCACAATCTATAGTGTTGAGAACCACACGGGGACGACATGAAGAAAAACTACCAGAAGCCTACGCTTGAAAAGAGCGCGCTGATCCAGCAGATCGCCGCGGCACCGTACATCAGCGGCCAGCCGCCGACCTAGGACGCCCGAGCCCCGTCGGCTGTTTCGCATCCGGCCGACAGGGTCGCTTTTCGACTATCGCCAATAGGCTGCCGCCATGCGCGGACGGTTCGGCGTGGCACAGTCCGCCGTGATCGTGATCGACGTGTCGAGGTCGTTGCCCATTGCAGCCGTGGCGACATGCGCAGCGAAGACATTCATGGCCTGCGTCGCCTGCACATCGAGCTCAATCCAGGTGATGGCGCCCGTTCCGATGTTGAGGGCCACGGCGATGGCGACGTTACCGGTGTCGGTCGGGCTGAAGGAGGTCGTCGGGTCCGAGTTGGCCGGCGTCGTTCCGCTCGTGACGAAGGTGCCGATCGGGGTGGTGCTCTGCAGGTTCTCGATCATGAACATGTCGAGGGTGCAGCCGCCGGCGGTGCCGTTGGACGAGACGACGATGGTCGCCGACGACATGTCGCTTGGCGCGACATACTGGTAGATGCCGACCATCGTCAGTCCGTTCGGACTCACCGCATTGGGCGAGGCCGCATTCCCGTTGACCGTGCAGCCATTGTAGTTGCGGTTCGCGCCGGAGGCGTCCGAGGTCAGGCACATGACCAGAACAGCGCCGGCCGGAACCGTCTGGCCGAACGACTGCGATGAGAATGTGAACGACGTCGCGCCCGAAGTCTTCGGTGTCGCCGAGCCGAGAAACGTTACCTTGGCGCCGGACTCCAGAAGGGTGCCGAAGCCCTCGAGGTGATTGACCGCATACATCAGTCGTCGCCCGGCGCCAGGATCTCGTCAGGGTCGAGGTCAACCGCATCGAGCACGGCAATGGTGTCGGGATCGTCGAAATTGACGAAGGGATAGTCACGCGAGATCCAGCGGACGAACTTCGAACCATCCTGCATCAGGATCGCCATGATCTCGGTCAGCTTGCCCGGATACCGATCGACGCGCGCCTCCACCAAGGTCTTCGCCACCTGGCGCTTCGGCTGCGGAATGGCCGCAGGATCCTGCACCAGGCGCAGCACACGATCGGCCTCGACGGTGTCACCGAAGGGCTCGCCGTATTCCTCGACGATCGGCAGCCAGCGCCAGCCGGGCTTGGTGCCGGCATCCGGGTCGATGAGACGCGCCGGCGAGATCCGGGCGATGACGCCCTGCGGCGAGACGAGCGCGATCAGACTGGTTTCGGTCATGCGTCATTGCCTGTGTTGAAGCTGATCATCAGCTTGATGCCGATCAGGATCGCGTCGCCGGCCATGTTGTCCGAGGCAACCACGCGCGAGACCTCGAACACGACAAGGTCGCTCTCGGCCGGAGTGTTGCCGATTTCGATGGGCGCGCTCTCCGGGCCGATGTAGAGCCAGTTCTGGCCGTTCCACGCGTCGTCTGACACCTGCGCGGTCCCGAAGGCGCCGTTGATGCCGTCTGCATTGCCAAGAGCGCGGCCGGCCAGCGACCAGACGACATTCTGGCCCGTCGCGCCGCCGGTATTGGTCCAGTAGGGAATGAAGGTGACCGTACCTACGTCCCAGCCCTTCGGCATGGCAACGGCGAAATGCGCGTATTCCTGCGTCGTCGTGTCGAAGTCCATCGTCGACAGGCTGATGTCGTTCGAACCGGAATCGTACTTGCCCCGACCGGCCGGGCTGGTCGCGCGTGGCATCATCGCGCCGGCGGGGATCCAGACCGTTTGCGGACCGACAGGGAAGTGCCGCGCAAGCGGCGTCACGAACATCTGCGCGGCTGTCGTGACATTGAGCAGCGAGCCGGTCGTCGACTTGATCAGGCTGCGCGAGAAGCTCGTCGTACCGGCAATATAGGTGCCGATGCCCCACTCGAAGGCCGAGCCCTCTTCGAGAACGTAGGCGAACTGGTCGCCATTGACCGCTCCGGCAGCAGCGAGGGTTTGATAGTAGCCCGTCGCGGCATTGCCCACGGCAGATCCGAGCGTGAGATTGCCCGCTCCGCCGGCCGCGACGGTCATCCGCACCCGGTCGAACAGTTTGACAGCCATCTTGTTCCTTACTGGTAGTTGGTGCGCCAGGAGCCGCCACGGCCCATCCAGCCGTGCGTTACGGGCTTCCATGCGCCGCCCTTGCGGACGAAGAGCTTCGCCGGCACCGCGATGCCGCCGCGCTTGACGAAGAACAGGCTGCCGCCGATCAGGGCATCGTCCAGGACGGGAACACCGGCATCCAGCGACACCGCCGTCAGAACGTGTCGCTGGCCGATCGAAGGTGAACCCAGCACCGGCGCAGCCGTGATCTCGCTGGTGGCGATCAGGGCATGGACCTGGCCGAGCGCTGGCGACGCCATCGTCGGCGCGCCGGCGGCGATGCCATTGGCGGCCAGCGGAACCAGCACGGCCGCGGCAGGATTGCCGAGGCTGGGCGAGCCGGCATCGACGCCGACAGCGGAAAGGACATGTCGCTGCGCCATCGCCGGCGGCGTCAGCGCCGGCGGACCGGCATCGAGCGCCACTGCGGTCAGGGCATGCGTCTGAGCGACCGTCGGCGCGCCAAGGACTGGCGAGCCAGCCGACAGCGCGTCCGCGAGGAGGGCCACCCCAGCGACAGCCAGCGGTGGGGTCCCCAAGGTCGGAGCGCCCGCATCGAGGCCCGCCGCCGCGAGGCTGTGCTTCTGACCAAGGCCCGGCGTGGCAAGCGTTGCCACCCCGGCGGAAAGACTATCGGCGGCCAGAGCGTGACGTTGACCGAGCGCCGGCGCCGGCAGGACGGCCGCAGACGTCACCAGCTCCGAGGCCGTCAGGCCATGGCGCTGGCCAATGGCTGGCGTCCCGAGGCTCGGAGCGCTCGCGGCGACGCCCGCGGCAGCCAGCTCGACCAGATTGGAGCGGGCCTGCTGGCCGAGGGCGACCGACCCGAGAGGAGCGGATCCGAGCATTTATTCCGCCTGTCAGGCCGGACCGGGAATGCCGATATCGAAGGCGCCGAGCGTGAACACGTTGCCGGATGTCACCGCCTGGGACGAGGCAAGCGACGATGCGGCGAGCAGGCGGCTGTTGACGGAATCGACCACAGCCCAGTGCGAGGCCGTGCCGGACCCTGTCACGGTTCCGTCGCTGATCGCCACCGATGTCACCTTGCGGCCGGACGGCGAGCGAACCGCCGGTGAGCCGAACGCGGCGCCGGCGGAGAACGTCTTGTTGCCGAGGGCATTGGTCGCGTTCGCGGCCGTGAAGGTCGCCGGCTCGGCGCTGCAGATCAGGATCTTGTCGGCTTCGGTATCGAGCACCTGCAGGCCATTATCGAGAACGCGGTCGTTGAGGTAGGGCATAGTCTATAACCTCGCGATGGTTGAGATCAGTCCTGGGGGAGGCCCTTGCGGCGCTCGCGCCACGCCTCGCCGGCGACATCGTCGGGTTCCACTGGCCAGATCGGCGCTGCAGCCAGGGCCTTCGCCTGCTCCAAAGCTGCTTCCTGATCAGCGGCAAACGCATATTCGAGCCAATGCCGACGGCGGATGAGCACGTAGAGGTACCAGCCCCTCTCGCCCTGCCAGTCGAGATAAGTCATGGTTTTGCCAAGCTCGATCACCTTGCCCGCCGCGTCGGCCATGCCGACCTGGTAATGGGCAGCGGTGCACTCGTCCGAAAGCAGTTCTGCGGTGGCCTTGGCCTGATGTCGGGCGGGCCCGCGTTCGATGCGGACGAGCCCACCGATCTCGAAGAGGTCTTCATTGATTTGACGAATATCCATGTCCGTCCTTCCTAGGCTGGGACCTTGAGCCAGAGCGCGTTTTCAGGCGCGCTGCCGGTCGGGTCCGAGGCGCTGATGGTGATCAAGGGAATGCCGAGTGCCGCCAGAACGTCCGCTGTGCTGGCGCCGGGGGCGCCGGGCGTGCCGGCGGGCCCCTGCAGGCTGGTCGGCCCCGCCCAGTCCCCGGAGGTGGCGCTAGCCTTGATGTAGATCTGGAACGGCACGACGTCGGTTCGAACGAAGATGAAGCCCTTCGCCGCGGCGTTGTTCGCCGCGCGGTCGGCAAGCGTCCCGGTGGCATCCGGCTTGAAGCCGATGCCCGCCTCGAGCGCCGCGACGATCGACGTCAGGCGGGCGTTGATCTCGACGGCGGAGTGCCAGCCGACGCCGGTGCGCAGGATCCGATAGTCCTGCTCGTCGGTGAGCATGGTGCCGTTCCACGGCGTCGCCAGTGTCAGGCCGGTGTTGCTCGGAACCGCCTCGATCACCGCAAAGCCGTTGCCCTTGAGCAGCGTGTCTCCCGGCTTCACCTGGCTCAGGAACGCCGTCAGCGTGCCGAGCACGGCGAGACCGCCGGCGGCGACCGAGATGGAGCCGGCGTGATAGGTGCTGTCAGCCATTCTGAAACTCCTCGAGCGCGGCTTCGATGGCGGCCGGATGCGGCGCGGCACGGATGGCGGCCTGCGTCGCCTGTCGGCGAGCCTCGATCGCCGCCAGCGTTTCCGCCTCGGCCGCGGCCTTAGTGATGACGGTGGCCGCCAGATCCAGTATGGCGACGCCTTTCGCTGCGGCCTCGGCCGTCAGCATCGGCGCGCCGCCCTCGCCTGCCAGTACGCGCTTCGCCTCGGCCAGCTTCCGCGCGCGCAGCATGGCGATCGGCGACGCAGTCATGGTGTAGAGCTGCTGCCCGACTGCTTCGTTGAGATGAGCAAGGGCACCGAATTGAAATAGTTCTAAGTTCTTGGAAAGCTTGAACTTCATCTGATAGCATCCAGATCTCGCAAGGGGAGGCCGCGATGGAGGAAGAGTTGCTTGCCGTGCAGCGCCAAGGTTCCTTGGCCCATGCGTCCGGACGGTCGGTTCTGGACAATCCGTTTTTCCGGTTTCAGGCGCTGCCAACGCAGACAGGGGAGCTCGTCCTCGCCTGGGAAGCCAAGTGCGATGCCTGGGAACTGGGTTGGCGCCTGAGTGACATCAAGGGCAGAGAGAAGCGGTGAGCTATGTGACCGTGATCTCGGCCGACCAGGGCATGAACGGGAACTGGTCGAAGACAATCGAATAGGTCGCCGGCATGTCGGCCGTCAGCTCCAGCAGCCCGCCCTCGACCGTGACGGGCTCGCCGTCGACGAGCACGACGCAGGGATCCGGCAGGCCGGCGACCTTGACCTTGCTGCGCTTGTCGGCCGGGATCTCGGTGCGGTTGATCGTGATCGGCGCCACCGGCCGGGCGGCAAGCTCGCCGTCGAGCACATAGCTCTGGGCGAAGGCCGC
>NZ_JBBCUO010000009.1:0-62587 GCF_037147815.1 Kaistia sp. MMO-174
GGGGGTGCCCCGCCGGGGGGGGCTGGCCCTACTCGATCCGCGCCTCTGGTTTTTCGCCGTGTTCGGTGGTGGGGTATGGGGGGGCTGCCGCCCCACCCTCCCCGACTGTTTGTCTGTCACGAAGGAAGGGTACGGTACCCCACTTGTTGATTTCGACTTTGAGGAGTGTCTCGCTATGACGAATTGGCCTGTCTACGGTCGCATCAACGGCCCCGTGGTCATCATCGGCTTCGGTTCGATCGGGCGAGGTTTCCTCCCGCTGATCAAGCGCCACTTCGCGCTGGACCAGCCGCAGATCACGGTCATCGAGCCGAGCAGTGAAAACGTCGGACTGATGGCCACCTATGGCGTGAAGCACGTCAAGGTCGCGCTGACGCGGGAAAACTACCGCGAGATCCTGACGCCGCTTCTCGGCGCGGGCGGCTTCTGCGTCAACCTCTCGGTCGACACCTCCTCGCTCGACATCATGAAGCTGGCCCGCGAGATCGGCAGCCTCTACATCGACACGGTGATCGAGCCGTGGCCGGGCTTCTATTACGACCACAAGGCCGATCCGGCCTCCCGCTCCAACTATGCGCTGCGCGAGGAACTGCTGGCCGAAAAGCGCGCCAGCCCGGGCGGCCCGACCGCGGTTTCCTGCTCGGGCGCCAATCCGGGCATGGTATCGTGGTTCGTCAAGCAGGCGCTGCTCGACGTGGCGCGCGACCTCAACATCGAGCATGACGAGCCGAAGACGCGGCGCGAATGGGCGGCGCTGATGCAGGCGACCGGCGTCAAGGGCATCCACATCGCCGAGCGCGACACCCAGCGCGCCCGCGTCGCCAAGCAGCTCGACACCTTCGTCAACACCTGGTCGGTCGAGGGCTTCATCTCGGAGGGCCTGCAGCCGGCCGAGCTCGGCTGGGGCACGCATGAGCGCTGGATCCCGGACCATGCCCGCACGCATGACACCGGCTCGGGCGCGGCGATCTTCCTGCTCGGCCCCGGCGCCGATACGCGCGTGCGCTCCTGGTGCCCGACGCCCGGTCCGCAGCTCGGCTTCCTCGTCACCCACAATGAGGCGATCTCGATCGCCGACCATTTCACGGTGCGCGAGGGCGGCGAGGTCGTCTACCGGCCGACCTGCCACTATGCCTATCACCCGTCGAACGACGCGGTGCTGTCGCTGCACGAGATGTTCGGCCGCGCCGGCCAGCGCCAGTCGAAGCAGCACATCCTCTCCGAGGAAGAGATCATCGCCGGTCGCGACGAACTCGGCGTGCTGCTCTATGGCCACGCCAAGAACGCCTACTGGTATGGCTCGCGGCTGACGATCGACGAGGCGCGCGAGAACGCGCCCTACCAGAACGCCACCGGCATGCAGGTGACGTCGGCGGTGGTCGCCGGCATGGTCTGGGCGCTCGAGCATCCGAACGCCGGCATCGTCGAGGCGGACGAGATGGACTATCATCTCTGCCTGCGCATCCAGCGGCCCTATCTCGGCACCGTCGAGGGCATCTACACCGACTGGACGCCGCTCACCGATCGGCCGGGCTTCTTCCCGGAGGATATCGACGAGAGCGATCCCTGGCAGTTCCGCAACGTGCTGGTTCACAACCTCGGCTGATCGCCGTTTCGCAACGCTGTTCACTATCGAGACCGGGCCACTGGCCCGGTCTTTTCTTGTGCGCTCGACGGAGCGGGGCGGGCGCGGCGTGCGCATCGCCCAGGAAATGGGCAGGCGGCCGTCGTGCCTCGACATGCGCCAGCGTCATGTCTTGACCGATTTGGCGCCCGCCTCCCGGCGCAATCGGCAGCCAGGTGCCGCAATCCGGCCATATCGCTTAATGGTGCGGCGCAATATGACACGAGAATTAATGCTGCTCTGCGTTGCGCGCATCGCTGGCATGAGCAATTTCGCAGTGCTCAATCCGGAAGCAGCAGCCTATATCAGCGTCAACAAGAACGGCGACAGAGAAATCCGGCGCCAGTTCGACAGAGATCACACCCTATCCCAAAAGGACGTCCGAAATGGCTATGAACATCCTCGCTTCCTACAAGACCTGGCGCAAGTTCCGCGAGACCTACAACGAGCTTTCCCGCCTGAACAACCGCGAGCTTGCTGACCTCGGCATTCACCGCGGCGAGATCGAGCGGGTCGCCAAGCAGGCTGTCGGCTACTAATACTTCCGACACCGAGCGATACTTCAGACTGCAAGGAATTCGCAGGGATCTTCCTCCCCTCCATGTCCCTGCGATCGGCGCCGAGCTGACCTCCTCCCCGGCAAGGCGCCACCCTTAAAACGCCCGTCGACCTCCTCCCCGACGGGCGTTTCCTATTTGACGCCATGCGTCAGACGCCGGCCGACGCGACCGAGTTCAGAGCCTTCTCCTTCGGCTCCCGGTCGCGCGCCGGCGTCATCTTTTTCGGCCTCCGCCTTTTGCCCTCGCGCGCATCCTTCGGGGCCTCCCGACTTCCGCCACCCGCCGATCGGCCAGATTGCTGATTGCGCCGAGGCGAAAGCATCGTCCAGGGGTTGAGGGCACGATCTTCCTGGGATCGACTGTCGATCTTCTTCCTTAGAATGATTTTGACTTGGCTTCCGTTACGTCGTAACCGCGTTCGGGGGGCCAGAGCCAAGAACGAGTCGGCCCCGTTTCGTCGGAGGGGTTCGACATGCCAAGAATAAGCCAGATGTTTATCGGCACGGCCGTGATCTATGTCATCGTCGGCATGATCGGCGGCATCATGATGGGCGCCAAGCAGGACTTCACGCTGGCCCCCGCGCACGCGCATCTCAATCTGATCGGCTGGGTGTCGCTTGCGCTGATGGGCTTCTACTACAACGCCAATCCCGCCAAGGCGGCGAGCCGGCTAGCCCTGATCCAGTTCTGGGTGTCGACGATCGGCCTCTGGATCATGATCCCGGGCCTCGTGCTGACGCTGAAGGGACTGCCTCCCGGCGAGGGAATCGTCATTCTCGGCTCGCTGATCACGCTGATCGGCATGGTGCTGTTCGCCGTGTCGATCTTCCGCCCGGTGCCCAGCACGCGCTGACGCGCAGGGCGCACTTCCTTAGCTCTCCCGGAGGGAGAGGTGAAGAAAGCCACGGACAAGCGCCTTGCCGGCCTCAGCCGGCGAGGTCGATCACGCCGGCTTCGCCGCCCTCGGTGCCGAAGGCGAGGCGGACGCCCTTCCGGTCCCAGGCGAGCGCGCTGACCGGGCCGCCCTCGGCCGGCTTGCGCAGGATCGCCTCGTCGCTGTCGGCGAAACGCACGGCCAGAACCATGCCGTCCTTGTAGCCGATCGCCACGACCTCTTCGGTGGGGTGACAGGCGACGAAGGTGACGATCTGGTCGCGGGTGCCGAGTTGCAGCGGCTGCTTGCCCATCGGGCCGTCCTTGAAGTGGAACGGCCAGAGCACGGCCATTTCCGCGCCCGACGTCGCCAGGAAGCGGCCCTTGGCCGACCACGACATCGACTTCACCTTGCCGGGATAGCCGGACATGCGCATGTGGCCGCCGCCATCGGCGACGCGCCAGCCATGCAGCGAATTCTCCTGCATCGAGGTGATGACGTTCTTGCCGTCCGGCGAGAAGGTGACGCCGAGATGCGAGCCCTTCCATTCGAACTCGGTCGGCTTCGCCTCCGTGCCGATCCACCAGAGCGACACGCCGTTGTAGCGCGCCACGGCGAGACGAAGCCCCTTCGGCGCAAAGGCGAGGCCGGCGGCGGTGCGCTCATGCTCGAGCACGCGCTCCTTGCCATTGGCGAAGCGGACGAAGACCTGGCGGCCGCTCGCATAGGCGATGACGCCGTCCGGGCCGCAGGCGACCTGGTCGATCCACTTCTTCGGCTGGACGGCGATTTCCTCGACATGGCCGCTGGCGTCGATCGCCATGACGCGGCCGTCATCGCCGGTGGTGATCAACCGCTCGCCATCCTGCGTGCGGGCGGCGGCGAGCAGGCCGCCGGAATGCACGCCGACCTTCTCGGCCGCGGGGCCGTCGACCCGCGCGACATGGCCGTCGCCGAGCGCAAAGACCGGCTCGTGACCGAGGAAATCGGCGGCGACGACATAGGCGCCGAGCGGGAAGGACTGGATGGTGGGCAAGAGACGGTTCCGGTCGATGTCGGGCGTGGTGTGGCGAGTGGTCATCCCGGCGGGCCGGGATGACGAAATGCTCGGGCCGGCGCGGAGTGCGCGCCGCCCCTCATGCCGGGCGTTCCGCCTCAGGCGGCGACGAGGCAGTCCTCGAAGCTCTTGCGAAGGGCTGCCTCATTCAGCTTGCGGCCGATGAAGACGAGGCGGCTCTCGCGCTTCTCGCCCTCGGCCCAGGGACGCTGGTGCGTGCCCTCGATGATCATGTGGACGCCCTGCACGACATAGCGGTCGGGGTCCTTGTCCATCGACAGGATGCCCTTCAGGCGAAGGATGTTCGGGCCTTCGGTCTGGGTGATTTCCTGGATCCAGGGGAAGAACTTGTTCGGATCGAGCGAGCCGCCGCGCAGCGAGACGCTGAACACGGATTCGTCGTGGCGCGGATGATGGTGGTGATGATCGTGGTCATGATGATGGTGGTGATCATGGCCATGATGGTCGTGGTCGTGATGGTCGTGACCGCAGCCGCAATTCTCGTCATGGACGTGATCGTGGTCGTGATCCTCGCCCTCGAGGAATTCCGGGTCGAGAGTCAGGATGCGCTCGAGATCGAAGGCGCCGCGATCGAGCACCTTGGAGAGGTCGATGGCGCAGCGCTCGGTCCGGTAGATCGTCGCATGCGGATTGATGTCACGGATGCGGTGCTCGACGGCGGCCAGCTTCTCGGCGTCGACCAGGTCGGTCTTGTTGAGAAGGATCACGTCGGCGAAGGCGATCTGCTCCTCGGCCTCCGGCGCGTCGTCGAGCCGGGTCAGCAGGTTCATCGCGTCGGCGACGGTGACGACCGCGTCGAGGCGCGACTTGGCGCGGACGTCGTCATCCATGAAGAAGGTCTGCGCGACCGGCGCCGGATTGGCGAGGCCGGTGGTCTCGACCAGGATGCCGTCGAAGCCGCCGGGGCGTTTCATCAGGCCCTCGACGACGCGGATCAGGTCGCCGCGCACCGTGCAGCAGACGCAGCCATTGTTCATCTCGTAGATCTCTTCGTCGCTCTCGACGATGAGGTCGTTGTCGATGCCGATCTCGCCGAACTCGTTGACGACGACGGCGTATTTCTTGCCGTGGTTTTCCGAGAGGATGCGGTTCAGCAGCGTCGTCTTGCCGGCGCCGAGATAGCCGGTGAGCACGGTGACCGGGATCTGGGTTTCCGTCATGAAATGTCTCCGGCGCGGAACGTCAGCCCGCGCAAAAGGGGGAAGAGGTTGCCGCCTGATATAAGGGATGTCGGCGCCGATTGCGATGGGGTGGAACGGATGCGGCAAAACGAGGGCCCTCACCCCGGCCCTCTCCCGCGAGCGGGAGAGGGGGCGCTGACGATCGGCCGCGAGGTCGATGACGGGGGCCGTTGGGCCGGCGTGACCGACAGCGTTGAGACGGGGCGCCATGGGCTCCCTCTCCCGTACCCGGGAGAGGGTTGGGGTGAGGGGCTCGTACCTCGTCGCCACCTATGAAGCGGCGGCGTCGCGTTCCACCGCCCAGCAGGCGACCTCCGTGTCGCCGTGGAAGCGCAGTTCCGGCCGGTCGACGCGGCATTTGTCGAAGGCGAGCGGGCAGCGCGGATGGAAGGCGCAGCCCTTGGGCGGGTTGAACGGGGATGGCAGCTCGCCCTTGAGGCGGATCCGTTCGCGCTGGCGTTCCGGATCGGCCATCGGCGTCGCCGAGAGCAGCGCCTGCGTATAGGGATGCAGCGGCTGCTCGAACAGCTTTTCCCGCGGCGCGCGTTCGACGACGCGGCCGAGATACATGACGAGGATCTCGTCGGCCATGTGCCGCACGACCGACAGGCCGTGGCTGATGAAGAGGTAGGACAGGCCGAGATTTTCCTGCAGCTCGACCAGCAGGTTGAGCACCTGCGCCTGCACCGAGACGTCGAGCGCGGAGACGGGCTCGTCGAGGACGAGAATCCTAGGCTTCAGCATCAGCGCGCGGGCGATCGCGATGCGCTGGCGCTGGCCGCCGGAGAACATGTGCGGATAGCGGTCGGCGTGTTCGGGACGCAGGCCGACCCGCTTCAGCATGTCGAGCACCGCCGTCTTGCGCTGGTAGGCGTTCATCTCCTTGCGGTTGATGATCAGCGGCTCGGCCAGCGCATCGAAGATCTTCTGGCGCGGATTGAGCGAGCCATAGGGGTTCTGGAAGACGATCTGCACCTCGGTGCGCAGCTTCCGCAGAGCCGCCTTGTCGGCGCCGACGATGTCCGTGTCGCCGATCACCAGCTGGCCGGCGCTCGGTTCCTCGATCATGGTGACGAGGCGGGCGAGGGTCGACTTGCCGCAGCCGGATTCGCCGACGACCGCCAGCGTCTTGCCGGCCTGAAGCGTGAAGCTCGCCTCGGCGAGCGCCCGGACGGTGGCGGCGGGCTTGAAGGCGCCGCGGGCGACCGAATAGTAGCGGGCCAGCTTGCTGGCCTCCAGGATGACGGGCGCGTTCATGCCGCGACCTCCCTGCCTTCGGGATGGGGATGGCCGATCGGGCGGCCATGCGTCAGCGGATAATGGCAGAGCGCGAAGCCCGCCATCGCGCCCTGGCGCGGCGGCGCCTTGGTGCGGCAGCGATCGGTGGCGAAGCGGCAGCGCGGCTCGAACAGGCAGGCCGGCGGCCGGTCGAACTGGCCGGGCACGACGCCGGGGATCGACGGCAGATGCCTGCCGGTCGCGCGCTCCGGCAGCGCCGCGAGCAGCGCCGCCGTGTAGGGATGATGCGGATCGGAGAACAGCGGGCCGACCGGCTGCTCCTCGATCTTCTGCCCGGCATAGTGGACGGAGACCCGCTCCGCCGTCTCGGCGACGACGCCCATGTCGTGGGTGATCAGCACGAGGCCGGTGTCGGTCTCGCGCTGCAGCGAGACGAGCAGCTCCAGGATCTGCGCCTGGATGGTGACGTCGAGCGCCGTCGTCGGCTCGTCGGCGATGATCAGCTTCGGCCGGCAGGCGAGCGCCATGGCGATCATCACGCGCTGGCTCATGCCGCCGGAAAGCTGATGCGGGAAGGCGGAAAGCCGGCGCTCGGGATCGGGAATGCCGACGGCGTTGAGGAGCTCGATCGAGCGCTGGCGGCGCTCGCTCTTCGACAGGCCGAGATGCACCTTCAGGCTCTCGCCGATCTGGTAGCCGACCGTGAAGCACGGATTGAGGCTCGACATCGGCTCCTGGAAGATCATCGCCATGTCCTTGCCGACCAGCCGGCGCCGCTCGCGCGGCGAAAGCGTCAGCAGGTCGCGGCCGTCGAAGGCGAGCGTCCTGGCGGTGACCGTGGCGGTCCAGGGCAGGAGCCCCATCACCGCCAGCATGGCGACGGACTTGCCGGAGCCCGATTCGCCGACGATCGCCAGGATCTCGCCGCGATCGACGGTGAGCGAGACGTTGTCGACGGCGCGGAACTGGCCGCCGGCGGTCTTGAAGTCGACGGAGAGGTCGGAAATTTCGAGAAGCGGCATGTCAGCTCCTCCGCATCTTCGGATCGAGCGCATCGCGCAGGCCGTCGCCGACGAGGTTGATGGCAAGCACGGTGATCAGGATGGCGAGGCCGGGTTCGGTGACGATCCAGGGCGCCGATTGCAGGAATTCGCGCGCCGAGGCGAGCATCGCGCCCCATTCGGGCGAGGGCGGCTGGGCGCCGAGGCCGAGGAAGCCGAGAGCCGCCGCCTCGAGGATGGCGTTCGAGATGGTGAGCGCCGCCTGCACGATGATCGGCGCCATGCAGTTCGGCAGCACCGTCCTGAACATGATGCGAACCGTGCCGGCGCCGCCGACGCGGGCCGCCGTCACATAGTCGCGTGTCTTCTCCTGCAGCGCCGAGGCCCGCACCAGGCGGACGTAATAGGGCAGGTAGACGACGGTGATGGCGATGATCGTGTTGGTCAGGCTGGGGCCGATGATGGCGACGATGACGATGGCGAGCAGCAGGCTCGGCACCGACAGGATGACGTCCATCGCCCGCATGATAACGATTGAAGGCCAGCCGGGGGCGAACGCCGCGACGAGGCCGAGCACGATGCCGACCACCATCGAGGCCAGCACGACGGAAAGGCCGATGAACAGCGACAGCCTGGCGCCGAAGATGAGGCGCGAGAGCATGTCGCGGCCGATCTCGTCGGTGCCGAGCAGGAAGGCGCGGTTGCCGCCTTCGACCCAGGCGGGCGGTATGCGGGTGAACTCGCGGAACTGCTCGGTCGGCGAATAGGGCGCCAGGAAGTTGGCGAAGATGGCGACGAAGACGAGCAGGCCGAGGATGATCAACCCGACCAGCGCGGCGCGGTTCTCCGAGAAGTCGCGGAAGAAGCTGGCGAAGGGGCCGGGCGGCGCCTTCGGCGCGGCGAGGGCGGCGGTTTTCTCAGCGGGCATGGCGGATCCTCGGGTTGAGCACGCCGTAGAGAAGGTCGACGATGATGTTGATCACGATGACGATGCCGGAAACCAGCAGGATGCCGCCCTGCAGCACCGGATAGTCGCGGCGCTGGATCGATTCGATCAGCCAGGAGCCGATCCCGGGCCAGGAGAAGATGTATTCGGTCAGCACCGCGCCGGCCATCAGCGCGCCGACCTGCAGGCCGATCACGGTGACGACGGGGATCAGCGCGTTGCGGAGCGCATGCACGCCGACGACGCGGAACGGCGACAGTCCCTTGGCGCGGGCGGTGCGGACGTAGTCCTCGCCGAGGATCTCGAGCATGGCCGATCGGGTCATGCGGGCGATGGTGGCGAGCGGGATGGTGCCGAGCACGATGGTCGGCAGGATCAGGTGCGACACGGCCGAGGCAAACGCGCCTTCCTCGCCGGACAGCCAGCTGTCGATCAGCATGAAGCCGGTGACGGGCTCGAAATAATAGAGCAGGTCGATGCGACCCGAGACGGGTGTCCAGCCGAGATCGACCGAGAAGAACAGGATCAGCAGCAGGCCCCACCAGAAGATCGGCATGGAGAAGCCGGTCAGCGCCGCGCCCATCAGCGTGTAGTCGACGAAGGAGCCGCGCCGCGTCGCCGCGATCACGCCGGCCGGAATGCCGAGCACGGTGGCGAAGATCATGGCGCAGATGGCGAGTTCCAGCGTCGCCGGGAACAGCGTCGTGAATTCGGTCAGGATCGGCGTCTGCGTCGAGATCGACGTGCCGAAATCGCCATGCGCGATCTGCCAGAGATAGTCGAGGAACTGCTTCCAGACCGGCTGGTCGAGACCGAGCTCATGGCGGAAATAGGCGAGGCGTTCGGCCGAGATGCCGCGCTCGCCGGTACGGGCTTCGACCGGGTCGCCGGGCACGAGCCGGATGGCGACAAAGGTCAGGAAGGCGATGGCCAGGAAGGTCGGGATGACCAGGAGCACGCGCCGGACAATGAAACTGAACATGGTGTTTACCGCCTGGAAGGCGAGGCAGGGAGCCGTGTCACTGCCGTCATCCCCGCGCGAAGGCGGGGATTCATCCGGCCCCGCGCGGGGCCGGATGAATCCCGGGGCAAGCGATCGCCTCAGCCATCGCCTTGTCCCGGGACGACGGAGGTGTGGTGCGCCTCCGTCCTCGTCGTCGCTTGCTACTCGAGACCGACTTCCGCGAATTCGCGGCGGCCGAGCGGGCTGACCTTGTAATTCGTCACGTTCTTGCGGATCGGTTCGTAGACGACCGAATGCGCGATGTTGAAGACCGGCGCTTCTTCATGCGCGATCACCTGCATCTGCTCGTAGAGCTTGGCGCGCTCGGCGACGTCGAAGGTCGACTTGGCCTTCTGGAAGAGTGCCTCGAAGTCCTTGTTGCACCACTTGGACAGGTTCTGGCCGCCGGGACGGGCGCCCTCGCAGCCGAGCAGGAAGAAGAAGTTGTCGGGATCGCCGTTATCGCCGCTCCAGCCGAGCTGGCCCATCTGGTGCTCGCCGGCCTGCATGCGCTTGCGGTATTCGCCCCATTCGAACGAAACGAGATGGGTCTTGATGCCGACCTTCTCGAAATCGGCCTGCATCAGCTCCGCGACGCGCTTGGCGTTGGGGTTGTAGGGACGCGTGACGGGCATCCACCACAGGTCGCTCTCGAAGCCTTCCTGGACGCCGGCGGCCTTCAGCATTTCCTTGGCCTTGGCCGGGTCGTACTTGTAGGGCTCGATGGCGTCGTTGTAGCTCCAGATCGTCGGCGGAATGAAGTTCTTGGCCGCCTGGCCAGCGCCGCCATAGACGTCCTTGATGATCGTCGCCTGGTCGATCGCCATCGTCAGCGCCTGGCGCACTTCCTTCTTGTCGAAGGGCGGCTTGGTCACGTTGAAGGCGAGATAGGCGATGTTGAGGCCGGGCTGCGACAGCAGGTTGACGTTCGGGTCCTTGCCCATGGCGTCGAGGTCGGCCGGGTTCGGGCCGATCATAACCTGGCACTCGTTCTTCTGCAGCTTGGCCCAGCGCGCCGTCGGATCCTTGGTGATCGCGAAGACGAGGTCGTCGATCTTGGCCTTCGGGCCCCAGAAGTCCGGGAACGCCTTGAAGCGGATGACGGCGTCCTTCTGGTAGGCGACGAAGGTGAACGGGCCGGTGCCGATCGGCTGCTGGTCGACCGTCTCGGGCTTGCCCGCCTTCAACATCTGGTCGGCATACTCGGCCGAATGGATGGTGGCGAAGTCCATGCCGAGATTGGCGAGGAAGGGTGCGTTCGGCTTGGTCAGCGTGAACTTGACCGTGTAGTCGTCGAGCTTGTCGATCGACTTCAGCAGCGTCGGCATCTCCATGTCGTTGAAGTAGTCATACGCGCCGCCCGACACCTTGTGGTAGGGATTGTCTTCCTTCCACATGCGATTGAACGAGAACAGCACGTCGTCGGCGTTGAAGTCGCGCGTCGGCTTGAAGATCTTCGACGAATGGAACTTCACGCCCTTGCGCAGATGGAAGGTGACTTCCATGCCGTCGGGCGACACTTCCCAGCTCTCGGCGAGGCCGGGGCGGATCTTCGTGGTGCCCGGCTCGAACTCGACGAGCTGGTTGAACACCGGCCGGGCGGCGTCGAAGGACGTGCCGGTGGTATTGACCTGCGGATTGAAATTCTCGGGGCTGCCTTCCGAGCAATAGACCAGCGTCTTGGCTTCCGCCATCGAAGCGATGCCGGTGACAAGCATGGTTGCCGCCAACAGGCGGGCAAATTTCTTCATTCCTCAACTCCCCTGGCACGCGCCATCCAAAGCGCTTTCAGCCCGCCCTGCAGTCGGGTTCCTTTTGCTGGAACCTCGGTTTGGCGGGAAAGCCCCAATCCAGCCGAGGCGCGTCACTATTGCAAGAGGGATTTTTTGCCGGATGATCAAGGACCGAGCGCGCCGCGCACCTTGGCGACGATCGCGGCCGAGGAGCGCAGGTGCGATTCGAGCGTCAGGTCGGCGATCCTCGGCGTCAGGATCAGGTTGGGGACGGCGGCGAAGATCGACCCGGCCTCGCTGTTGAGCGGCTCGATCTCGAAGCCGTCGAAGGCGGCGCCGCGCAGGCGGCCGATGGCGAGCATGTTGGCGACGGCCGCCTCGTCGACGACGCCGCCGCCGCCGACCGAGATCACCACCGCGCCCGATTTCATCCGCGCCAGCGCGGCTGTGCCGATCCGGCCGACGAATTCCGGCCGCGCCGGCAGATGCACGCTGACGACGTCGGAATCGCCGAGCAGGTCCTCGAAATCGACCCGCTCGACCTCGTTCCAGACCGGGTGCGCCGGCTTCAGGAACGGATCCCAGCTGATGACGCGCATGCCGAGCGCGCGGGCGCGGAGCGCGGCGGCGCGGGCGCCGAAATCGAGCCCGACCAGGCCGAGCGTCCGGCCGCCGATCTCGCGGCCGACGAGATGGCCGCGCGGCCACTTGCCCTGCATCACGTCGCGGGTGGCGAAGAAGGCGCCGCGCGTCAGCATCATCGCGCTGGCGACGACATATTCGCCGATGGCGTCGGCGATCATGTCGGGCGCGCGGACGATGGCGACGCCGCGCGCCTCGCAGGAAAGCATGTCGATATTGTCGGAGACGGGGCCGACCTGGCCGATGACGCGCAGGTGCAGCGCCTTGGCGATCAGCGGCACGTCGACCACTGTGCGGTCTCGGATGATCAGCGCGCGCGCCTGGCGCACCAGCCGCGACAGGCCCGTCAGGTCGCTGCCGAGCGTCGGCTCATAATGAACCTCGAAGTCGCGGGAGAGATCCGCGACCGCGTTCTTGTGGATGAATTCGGAAATGACAATGTCGACCACGCCCGCCCCCGGGACAAACGCTGGGGCCGATGCCGTCGCGCTGCGCCTTCATGCTAGCAACAGACACGGGACATTCCCAAGCGTTTTCCCGAGTGTTTTCGGTCGAATTTCGTCGTGTCAGGCAGGCGCCTTCCAGAGTCGGCCGAGGTCGAAACGCGCCATTTCCTCGAGCAGCTCGACGAAGGCCGCCGCCTGGTAGTCGACCATCTGCCGGCCGCGATCTGCGGTTGCCCGCGTGGCGTTGCCGACCGCGCCCTTCGGGTTCAGATCCTGCGCCTTCCAGGCGGCGCGCGCCGGCGCGCCGTGGAAACGCAGGCGCTTGAATTCCTTCAGCAGGTCGAGCTGGGTCGAGCGGAAATCCTCGGCCTTCGACATGTCGACCAGGTCGGGGCGGAAGTGCAGCATGATCGAGGTTTCAACGTCGCCGCCATGGATGCCGTAGAGATATTCCTCCTCGGGCACCATGCCTTCCGGCTCGCCGACATTGGTCCAGCCGGTCGAGACGACCAGCATCTCGTACTTGATGCGCAATTCGCGGGCGAGGATATCGGCAACCGGGACATTGCCGCCATGCGAGGTGACGATGACGAGCTTGCGGACGCCGGCGCGGGCGATGCTGTCGCCGATCTCCATCCACATGCGGATGGCGGTTTCCCACGTGAAGGTGAGCGTGCCGGGCGAGGAGATGTGCTCGTTCGACTTGCCGATCGACTGCAGCGGCAGGAAGGTCGCCGGCAGGCCGTCGGGCAGCATCTCGACGACGCGCTTCACCATGCCTTCGCCGATGCAGGCATCGGTGAAGACGGGCAGATGCGGGCCGTGCTGCTCGATGGCGCAGACCGGCAGGACCGCGATCCAGTCCTTTTCACCGCCCTGGAAAGCCGGGGCCTGCATCTCGTGCCAATAGGGGCGGGGAAGGGTCATTCCGATGGTCTCTCTCAAGGATCGTTTCGCGGCGGCGTCTAGCCGTGCGCTGCGGTTAGGATCGGGGACGGGCCGGGTGGCCGTCGGCAGGGATGCTTGCTGTCATAGCGCTTCCAGGAAGGCGCGCGAAGCCTGATGATGCTCGTGGCGCAGCCTTGCGACGTCGACGCCGACCGGCGCGCCGTCCTCGACCCGCCATTCGCCCTTGACCATGACGCGGTCGGCGGCATGGGCGCCGCAGAGCACGAGCGCGGCGATCGGGTCGCCGGCGCCGGAGAAGCGCAATTCGTCCAAGGACCAGAACGCCATGTCGGCCTGCCTGCCGACCGCGATCGCACCGATATCGTCGCGGCCGAGGCAGCGGGCCGAGCCGGCCATGCCCCAGCGCAACGCATCGAGATGGGTGACGCTGGCGGCGTCATATTTGAGCCGGCCGATCATCAGCGCGTGGCGAACGGCCTCCATCAGGTTGGAATTGTCGTTGGACGCGCCGCCATCGACGCCGAGGCCCACCGCCACGCCGGCCGCTTCCAGTTCCTTGGTCCGGCACATGCCGGAGGCGAGCACCATGTTGGAGGTTGGGCAATGGCAGACGCCGACGCCGTGGCGGCCGAGCTTGGTGATCTCCGCATCGTCGAAATAGATGCCATGCGCCAGCCAGGTGCGGTTGGAGAGCCAGCCGCAATCCTCGAGATAGTCCACCGCCGTCATGCCGTGCTTGTCGCGGGCGAAGTCGGCCTCCTGCTTCGTCTCGACGAGGTGGGTATGCAGGCGGCAATCGTGCTTTTCGGCAAGCGCCGCCGTCTCGCGCATCAGCCGCTTGGTGACGTCGAACGGCGCGTTGGGGGCGAGCGCGACGCGGGTCATCGCCCCGTCGGAAAGGTCGTGGTAGCGGCCGATGATGCGCTCGCAATCGGCGAGGATGACGTCGTCGTCCTGGATGGCGCCGCCGGGGGCGAGCGCCTGGCTGTCCTCGGCGCCGGAGAGATCGAGCGCGCCGCGCGTCAACGTCATGCGCAGGCCGATCCGCGCTGCCTCCTCCGCCTCGATGTCCATCGCGTCCTCGAGGCCGCGGGGAAAGAGATAGTGGTGGTCGGAGGCGCAGGTGCAGCCCGACATCAGCAGTTCGGTCATGGACAGGCGGGCGGCGAGGCGGAAATTCTCCGCGTTCACGTATTTCGTCCAATAGGGATAGATCGAGGCGATCCACGGCCAGAGCGACTTGTTGATCGCCGCTGGATGCGCCCGCGTCATCGTCTGGAAGAAGTGGTGATGCGTGTTGACGAGGCCCGGCGTGACGACATGGCGCGAGGCGTCGAAGATCTTCTGCACGGGATGGACGGGCTCGGCGCCGCGGCCGACGCCTTCGACGATCCGGCCGCCTTCCACGACGACGCCGCGCTCGGCGCCTTCGGCGAGGATGGCGATGGGGTCGCGGATCCAGATGCGTTCGGTCATGGCGGACTGCCTATCCCTTTCCCGCCAGGCGGGAGAGGGTGGGGTTGAGCTCGATGCCACCTATAGCGACTCCAAGAACGCCTTCGCCGCCTCGCCATGCTCGTAGCGAAGCTTCGCGAGGTCCATGCCGACGGGCACGCCGTCCTCGACGCGCCAGTCGCCCTTCACCATCACGCGGTCGGTCTTGTAGGCGCCGCAGAGCACGAGGGCGGCGAGCGGGTCGCCGGCGCCGGAGAAGCGCAGTTCGTCGAGCGTGTAGAGCGCCATGTCGGCCTGCTTGCCGACGGCGATCGCGCCGATGTCGTCGCGGCCGAGGCAGCGCGCCGACCCTTCCGTCGCCCAGCGGAACGCGTCGAAATGGGTGACGCTCTCGGCATTGTAGGTGAGGCGGTTGATCATCAGGGCGTGGCGCACGCCCTCCATCAGGTTGGAGTTGTCGTTCGAGGCCGAGCCGTCGACCCCGAGGCCGACCGGCGATCCCGCCGCTTCCAGTTCCTTGGTGCGGCACTGGCCGGAGGCGAGCACCATGTTCGAGGTCGGGCAATGCGAGACGCCGACGCCGTGGCGGCCGAGCCGCATCACCTCCTCGTCGTTGAAATGGATGCCATGCGCCAGCCAGACCCGGTCGTTGAGCCAGCCGCATTCCTCGAGATAATCGACCGGCCGGTAGCCGAAATGCTCCATGCAGTAGTCGTTCTCGTCGCGAGTCTCGCCGAGATGGGTGTGCAGCCGGCAGCCGCAGCGCTCGGCCAAGGCCGCCGTCTCGACCATCAGCCGCTTGGTGACGTTGAAGGGCGCGCAGGGGGCGAGCGCCACCTGCAGCATCGCGCCTTCCGACCGGTCGTGGTAGCGGCCGATCACCCGCTCGCAATCGGCGAGGATGACGTCGGTATCCTGCACGGCGCCCTGGTCGGCATTGCCGCCTTCCGCGGTCGTGAGGTTGAGCGCGCCGCGCGTCAGCGTCATGCGGACGCCGAGCTTGCCGGCTTCCTCCGCCTGGATGTCCATGGCGTCGTCGAGGCCGGGCGGGAAGAGATACTGGTGGTCCGAGGCGGTGGTGCAGCCGGAGATCAGGAGTTCGGTCAGGGCGAGGCGGGTGGCGAGGCGCAGATTGTCGGGATTGACGTTTTTCGCCCAGATCGGGAACAGCGCCTGCAGCCAGGGGAAGAGTTCCTTGTTGATCGCCGCCGGATGGGCGCGCGTCAGCGTCTGGAACATGTGGTGATGCGTGTTGACGAGGCCGGGCGTCACGACATGGCGCGAGGCGTCGAACACCTTGTGGACCGGGTGGCTCGGCTCGGCGCCCTTGCCTACCAGCTCGGTGATCCGGCCGTCCTCGACGACGACGCCGCGCTCGGCCCCTTCGGCCAGCACGGCGATCGGATCCTTCAGCCAGGTTCTTTCGCTCGTCGTCATGTCGCTCCCCGTCCTGTCGCGCGCCGTCCGGCGCAGGCTGTCGGCTGCGAGGCTCGCAAGATGCGCGCCAGCGCGCCCGGCCTTCAGTCCGCCTTGGCGGCCACGGCCTCGATCTCGACCAGGAATTCCGGCCGGGTGAAGCCGGTGACGATATAGAGCGTCGAGGCCGGCAGGGGCTCGCTGACGAAACGGTCGCGGACGTTCATGTAGCGGCGCATGTCCTCGCGCCGGGTGACGAAGGCGTTGAGGCGGACGATGTCGGAGAGTTCCATGCCGCCGGCGGTGAGGATCGCGCGGATGTTCTCGAAGCAGATCTCGGCCTGCTCCTCGACGCTGTCGGGAACGCTGTCGTCGGCGCGGACCCCGAGCTGGCCGGAGGTGTAGATGAAGCGGCTGCCGGCCGGCGCCCCGACACCGTGGCTGTAGCGGCCGAAGGGCGGGCGGATGTCCTTGGGGGAGAGCGGCTGGTTCACCGTGCGAAGCTCCGGGGCTGGAATGAGATCCCGGAGGGTAGGGGGCGGATGGCGGCACTGGCAAGGCCGGGCGGTCGCGCCGCGCGCCTGTCAGCGGGCGCGTTTTGCCGGGAATGCTCAATTTCCTGGCCGCTGCCGCTATCTTGAGCAGGGTTCGTCGCATAATATGGCGCCACTTCCCGAAATCGGGGCGGATGGCTAGGCGGCGGGCGGATGGTGGCGCTTCGCAGGGCGCCTTGGCATATGTCTTGCGAATGGGAAGCTCGATTTCAGGCCAGGGAGGCCGCGAACCGAGGCAATGCGGTTCGGGAGAAACGCGTTTTGGCGACCGCGGGGGCTGTCGCGACAAGGAAAGGCGGAGTGTTTATGACTTCCATCCGGACGAAGTTCATCGGCTTGGCGGCCGGCGCGGCGGCAGTGGCCTTTTCCGGCCAGGCCTTCGCGCTCGACGAGGTCTCCTTCGGCACCAACTGGCTGGCGCAGGCCGAGCATGGCGGCTTCTACCAGGCCGTCGCCGACGGCACCTACGAGAAGCACGGCCTCAAGGTGACGATCGTGCAGGGCGGCCCGCAGGCGGCCAACCGCCAGCTGATGCTGGCCGGCAAGACCAACTTCAACATGGCCGGCAACCTGGTCGAGACCTTCGCGGCCGCCGACGAGGGCATTCCGCTGGTCGAGGTCGCGGCGATCTTCCAGAAGGAGCCGCAGGTCATCATCGCCCACCCGCAGGTGGAGAAGTTCGAGGACCTCGCCAAGCTCGACACGCTGCTGCTGTCGAAGGACGGCTATGCCTCCTATTTCCAGTGGATGAAGTCGGCCTTCCCGGGCTTCCGCGACGAGCAGTTCAAGCCCTACACCTTCAATCCGGCGCCGTTCCTGGCCGATCCGAACTCGGCCCAGCAGGGCTACATCACCTCCGAGCCGTTCGAGATCGCCAAGCAGGCCGATTTCAAGCCGAAGCTGTTCCTGCTTGCCGATCAGGGCTTCAGCACCTATTCGACGCTGATCGAAGCCACGCAGGAATATGCCGAGGCGAACCCGGATATCGTCCAGCGCTTCGTCGATGCCTCGATCGAGGGCTGGTACAACTATCTCTACGGCGACAACTCGGCCGCCAACGCCCTGATCAAGAAGGACAATCCGGAGATCACGGACGAGCAGATCGCCTATTCGGTCCAGACCATGAAGGATTACGGCCTGGTCGATTCCGGCGACACGCTGGAGAAGGGCATCGGCTGCATCACCGATGCGCGCGTGCATGATTTCTACGACAAGATGGTCAAGGCGGGCGTCACCAAGGCCGGTCTGGACCTGTCGAAGGTCTACACCACCAAGTTCGTCTGCAAGGGCGTCGGCAAGGACCTGAAGAAGTAAGATCGCGAAAAGGGAGCCGCGCGGCTCCCGGCATTGCCGGGCTCGTCCCGGCAATGCCATTTCCACTTGCCGGCCGCGGCTGATAGGGCCGGGCCGGGATCGTGGCATGCCAGGCCACGCAGTTGAGGAAACGGAATACTTGTCTCTCGCAACCAGCAGCCCGCCTTCCGCTGAGTCCGGACGGCCCATCGTGCGTCTCGAGCATGTCTCGAAGACGTTCTCGAACGGCACCATCGCGCTGAAGGACATGTCGCTGTCGATCCGCGCCGGCGAGTTCATCAGCCTGCTCGGTCCGTCGGGCTGCGGCAAGTCGACCGCGCTCAGGATGCTGGCCGGGCTCGGCGAGCCTTCCTCCGGCAGCATCGTCTGGCCCGACGGCTCGCATGTCCCCGGCGACAAGAAGGGCGGCGACATCGGCTTCGTGTTCCAGGAGCCGACGCTGATGCCCTGGGCGACCGTGTTCAAGAATGTCTGGCTGCCGCTGCGGCTGAAGGGCATCTCGCAGGCCGAGGCGCGGCCGCGCATCATGGAAGCGCTGGAGATGGTCGGCCTCGACAAGTTCGCCGATTCCTATCCGCGCGAGCTTTCCGGCGGCATGAAGATGCGCGTCTCCATCGCCCGCGCGCTGGTGACCCGGCCGCGCATCCTGCTGATGGACGAGCCCTTCGCGGCGCTCGACGAGATCACCCGCCAGAAGCTCAATGACGACCTGCTGCGGCTCTGGGAACAGTTCGGCTGGACCATCGTCTTCGTCACCCACTCGGTTTTCGAATCCGTTTACCTGTCGAGCCGGATCGTCGTCATGGCCGCCCGTCCGGGCCGCGTGATCGACGAGATCGAGGTCGATGCGCCGCATCCGCGCGGCATCGGCTTCCGCACCTCGCAGGCCTATGGCGACTATTGCCGCCGCGCTTCGGAATCCCTTCTTTCCGCTATCGGAGCGGCTGACCACCTATGACCAGCATCGATCACGGCCCCGCGGCGGGCGACACAGCCGCGCCGGCGGCGCACCAGGACGCCGCGCCCGTTCCCGCGCCGGCGATGCCGGTCAGCGAGCGCGTCCTGCGCGTGCTCATCCCGCTCGTCATGCTCGCCATGCTGATCGGCCTCTGGGCCTGGTATGTCGCCGCCTACAATATCCCGAAATACATCCTGCCCGGCCCGAACCTGGTGGCGCAGTCGCTCGTCAACGACTGGCCGATCCTCGGCATGGCGCTGCTGGTGACGCTGAAGATCACCTTCGCCGCGCTTGCGATCGCGCTGGTCGGCGGCGTGTCGCTCGCGATCCTGCTCACCCAGTCGAAATGGATCGAGCTGGCGCTGTCGCCCTACATGGTCATCCTGCAGGTGACGCCGGTCGTCGCCATCGCGCCGCTGATCCTGATCTATGCGCCGTCGACGCAGGCGGCGCTGCTGATCTGCGCCTGGATCGTCGCCTTCTTCCCGGTCCTGTCGAACACGACGCAGGGCCTGAAGAGCACCGACCACAACCTGCTGAACCTGTTCGAGCTCTACGGCGCCAGCCGCTGGCAGACGATGATCCACCTGAAGCTGCCGGCGGCGCTGCCCTATTTCCTCGCCGGCCTCCGGATCGCCGGCGGCCTCGCCCTGATCGCCGCCGTGGTGGCGGAGTTCGCGGCCGGCTCGGCCGGCGCCGGTTCCGGCCTCGCCTTCCGCCTGCTTGAATCGCAGTATCGCCTCAACATCCCCCGCCTGTTCGCCGCCCTCATCCTGCTGTGCGCGACCGGTGTCGTGATCTATGGCGCCACCAGCCTGATCTCGCACCTGCTGCTGCGCCGCTGGCACGAGAGCGCGATCCGACGGGAGAACTGAGATGGCGAAAGGCTTCGCCGCGATCCCGGAGGCGGATCGCTATGTGCTCGCCAACGCGACCTTGCCGGCGGTCACGGTCGACGGGTTCGACGGACAGGACGTCGGCGAGGGCCTGATGCGGGCCGACATCGTCGTCGCCGGCGGCAAGATCGAGGCGCTCAAGCCGGCAGGCAGCGTCATCGATGCGCCCGTCGTCGACATGGACAAGGGCCAGGTCTGGCCCTGTTTCGTCGACATGCACACGCATCTCGACAAGGGGCATATCTGGGCCCGCCGTGAAAACCCCTCGGGCAGCTTCGCCGACGCACTAGCTGCCGTCGATGCCGACCGCGACGCCAACTGGACCACGGCCGATGTGCGGGCGCGGATGGAGTTCTCGCTCCGCTCCGCCTATGCCCATGGCACCAGGCTGATCCGCACCCATATCGACTGCGTGCCGCCGCAGTTCCCGGCCTCGTGGCCGGCCTTTGCCGAGGCGCGCGATGCCTGGGCCGGCCGCGTCGACCTGCAGGCCGTGGCGCTGTCGCCGATCGACCTGTTTCTCGACGCGACGGTGCGGGCGCGCCTGACCGACACGCTGCGGACCTATGGCGGCGTGCTCGGCGGCTTCACCTATATGAGCCCCGGGCTAGAGGCCGGGCTCGACCACCTCTTCGCCATGGCGTCGGAGAATGGCTTCGACATCGACCTGCATGTCGACGAGACCGCCGATCCGAACGCCCGCTCGCTGAAGGCGATCGCGGAAGCCGCGATCCGCACCGACTATCAGGGCCAGGTCACGGTCGGCCATTGCTGCTCGCTCGCCCGCCAGGACGAGGACGAAGCCGACCGCACGCTGGATCTCGTCGCCGAGGCGGGCCTCGCCGTCGTCTCGCTGCCGATGTGCAATCTCTACCTGCAGGATCGCCACCCCGGCCGCACGCCGCGCTGGCGCGGCGTGACGCTGCTGAACGAGATGGAGGAGCGCGGCATCCGCGTCGCCGTCGCCTCGGACAACACGCGCGATCCGTTCTACGCCTATGGCGACCTCGACGCCGTCGAGGTGTTCCGCGAGGCCGTGCGCATCCTGCATCTCGACCATCCGCTCGATGGCGCCGCCCGCGTCGTCACCACCAATCCGGCGGCGGTCCTGCGCCGCCCCGACGTCGGCCGCATCCGCGCCGGCGATCCGGCCGACCTGGTGCTGTTCCGCGCCAGGACCTGGTCGGAATTCCTGTCGCGGCCGCAATCCGATCGCACCGTTTTGCGCTATGGCAATGCGATCGACCGGACCTTGCCCGATTATCGCGAACTCGATTCCCTGTTTGGAAACTGATCATGGCTCACCAATTCAGAAACGACCTCGCCGCGCTGAAGGCCGACTTGGACGGCATCGCGCTCGAGGAAAATCCGGCGCTGGTGAAGCAGAAGAGCCGTGACTTCTTCTGGTATTCGCCCGTTCTGAAGGCGCAGCTCGATCACATCACCGCCGACCTGGTGGCGACGCCGAAGGACGAGGCGGAGGTGATCCGCATCCTGAAGGCCGCCTTCCAGCATGAGGTGCCCGTCACGCCGCGCGGCACCGGCACCGGCAATTACGGCCAGGCGATGCCGCTCTCCGGCGGCCTGATCCTCAATCTCGCCGAAATGAACAAGGTCAAGGCGATCTTCCCCGGCCGCGTCATCGCCGAGCCCGGCGCCGTGATCGCCCAGCTCGACGCCGAGACGAAGGCCCACTCCGGCCAGGAACTGCGCCTGCATCCCTCCACCGCCAAGACGGCGACGATCGGCGGCTTCATCGCCGGCGGCTCCGGCGGCGTCGGTTCGATCCGCTGGGGCGGCCTGCGCGACATCGGCAACGTGCTGCGTCTGCGCGTCGTCACCATGGAGGCCGAGCCGCGCATCCTCGAGCTGACCGGCTGGGAACTGCACAAGGTGATGCACGCCTACGGCACCAACGGCATCATCACCGAAGTCGAGATGCCGCTGACGACGGCCTATGACTGGGTCGACGTCCTCGTCGGCTTCGACGATTACATGGACGCGGTGCGCTACGCCGACGGCGTCGGCAATGCCGACGGCCTGCTCGTCAAGGAACTCGCCACCGTCGCGGCGCCGATTCCCTACGACTACTTCCTGCGCCACCAGAAGTTCCTGAAGCCCGGCCAGTCGCTGGCGATCGTCACGGTCGCCGCGCATGCGGTCGACGCCTTCCTGGCGCTCACCTCGCGCAGCAAGGGCGAGGTGGTGTTCCGCTCGGATACGGCGGAGGACCTCAAGGGCATTCCGCCGAACTACGAGCTCGGCTGGAATCACACGACGCTGCGCGCCATCCGCGTCGACCCGTCGATCACCTATCTGCAGTCGATGTATCCGCCGCCGCACCACATCGAGAAGATCGAGGCGCTGACCAGGCTGTTTGGCGACGAGGTGCCCGGCCATCTCGAATTCGTCCGCTTCGACGGCAAGATCACGCCGATGGGCCTGCCGATGGTGCGCTACACCACCGAGGCGCGGCTGGAGGAGATCATCCGCATCCACGAGGAACATGGATGCCCGATCTTCAATCCGCACCGCTACACGCTGGAGGAGGGCGGCATGAAGCAGACCGACCTGACCCAGCTCGCCTTCAAGCGCGAGGCCGATCCGAAGGGCCTGCTCAACCCGGGCAAGATGATCGCCTGGGAAGACCCCGAATTCGACTTCACCTCGACCAAGACCTTCCTGTTCCCGGGCCTGCAGCAGGCCAGCTGACATGCGCGTGCTGGTGCTCTATGCGCATCCCGTCGAGACGAGTTTCCAGGCGGCGCTGCACGGCGCCGTCGTCGGCGCGCTGACGCGGGCAGGGCACCAGGTCGATGATTGCGACCTCTATGGCGAAGGCTTCGATCCGGTGCTGTCGCGGCAGGAGCGGATCGACTACCACGACCTCGCCGTCAACCGGCGCAATGTCGATCCCTATGTCGAGCGGGTGATGCGGGCCGAGGCGCTCGTCCTGGTCTATCCGGTCTGGAATTTCGGCTTCCCGGCGATCCTGAAGGGCTTCTTCGACCGGGTGTTCCTGCCCGGCGTGTCGTTCCGGATGGAAAACGGCAAGGCGGTCGGCAATCTCGGCCATATCCGCAAGCTCGCGGCCGTGGCGACCTATGGCGGCGCGCGCTGGCGGGCGCTCCTCGTCGGCGATCCGCCGCGAAAGAGCGTCACGCGCGTGCTGCGTGCGCAGGTCGGCAGGCTCGGCCGCGTGCCCTACCTCACCCATTACGACATGAACCGCTCGACGGAAGCGACGCGATCGGCGTTCCTGGAGCGCGTCACGAAAGAGATGGAACGCTTTTAGCCTCATGCGCGCGCTTGTCGTCTTTGCCCATCCCGTGCCGGAAAGTTTTGGCGCCGCCGTCCGTGACACCGTCGTCGGCGCGCTGAAGCGGTCCGGTCACGAGGTCCGCCTGCTCGACCTCTACGCCTCCGGCTTCAATCCGGTGATGGGCGCCGACGAGCGGCGGGTCTACAACGACCCCGTCGTCAACGAGGTGCCGATCGCCGACCATCTCGCGCATATCAAGTGGTGCGAGATCCTCGTCTTCGTCTATCCGACCTGGTGGTTCAGTCCGCCGGCCATGCTGAAGGGCTGGCTCGAGCGGGTCTGGGTTCCGCATGCCACCTTCATCATGCCGACGGCGACGCGCGGCTCGCGCCCGGGCATGAAGAACATCCGCAAGCTCGCCGTGGTGACGACCTGCGGGGCGACCTGGTGGCTTTCCAAGCTGATCGGCGAGCCGGGCCGGCGCATCCTGCTGCGCGGCATCCGCACGCTCTGCCACCCGCTCTGCCGCACCAGCTACATGGCGCACTACAAGATGGACAGCTCGACGCCGGAGAGCCGGGCGCGCTACCTCGCCAGGGTCGATCGCAAGATCGGCAAGCTGTAGCCCGCGCACATCCTGACCATTGCGAGCAGCGGGGCGTTGCTTCATTTTCATGGAATGAGCGCGAGCCTGACAAAGCACGAGCGGATGGTACTGCGGAAAGCCATCGGCAACCGTTCCGTCCCCGGCCCGGTCATCCGACCCTACTTCCGGGGGCCGGACTATCTGATTTCGCACGCGTGCTTTGCTTGTCGGAAATCGTGGAAATGCAGTGGCGACACAGATCATGCGTGTCCCCAATGCCAGAGACCTCTCGCCTTGATGGGGCGCTCCTTCCGCCCGCCGAGAAAGCGCGACGTCGATCAGTGGGAAAAGCTCAGCAGGCTGTGGGCGGCGGGGTTCCGATTCTGGAGCTATCGAAGCTTCCCCGGTGCCGAGCCGTATCCCGACGATCTCCGAGACGTCGATGCATGGATCCGTCGCAACCCCGTCCATCCCATGCGGATGCCGGGCTTGGCGGATAGGCATTGCGAGGCGGCTCCGACTGGCCCGGCGCAGGATCCATGAGGAGACTGCGGTTCGCGATGACCGCCGCGGTGTTCTACAAGGGAAGCTCCTGACGGGCGGCACGCGCTCGTCGTTTCCCGAGTTTGAGGACCGCTGCCCATGCCGATCCGTCACCCGTCCCGGCGAACGCTTCTGAGCGGCAGCGGCGCCGCCGCCGTTGCCGGGATCGCAACCCTTTTCATGGTGTCCGGTGTCATGACCGCTTCCGCCCAGACCGCCCCGAATGCGGCCGCCCTGTTCGAGGCCGTCGAGCGCAACGACGCGGCCGCCGTCGCCGACCTCCTTGCCAAGGGCGTCGCGATCGATGCCCGCAACGCCGAGGGCGAGACGGCGCTGCTGGTCGCGACGCATCGGGACTTCGTCGAGGTCGCGCGGCTGCTGATCCTGGCCGGCGCTGACGTCAACGCCAAGGACCGCATCCAGGACAGCCCCTATCTCTATGCCGGCGCCCGCGGTCATCTCGAGATCCTGAAGCTGACGCTGGCGCATGGGGCGGACCTCGGGAGCACCAACCGCTATGGCGGCACCGCGCTCATTCCGGCGTCGGAACGCGGCCATGTCGAAACCGTGCGCACGCTCATCGAGGCGGGCGTCGCGGTCGATCATGTTAACAATCTCGGCTGGACGGCGCTGCTCGAGGCGATCCTGCTCGGCGACGGCGGCGAGCGCCATGTCGCGATCGTCGGGCTCCTGCTCGACGGCGGAGCCGATGCGTCGCTGCCGGATGGCAATGGCGTCACGCCTTTGCGGCACGCCAGGGAGCGCGGCTTCCAGCCGATCGTCGAACTCCTGACGAAGGCCGGCGCGCGCGGATAGCCGCCCGGTTGCGAGGGCTGGGGTAAAGTCGCCGGCGGCGGCGAACATGAAAACGGCGGCCCGATCGCATCGGAGCCGCCGCTTTCGTATTCCCTTCAGGCGAAGCCTGGGGCCGTAACCGTCACCTTCCCGCAGGGAGAGGCGAAGGCAGGTGCCGGTCGCCTCAGCGCGCCAGGAGCTTTTCGAGTTCCGGGCGGAACTCGTCGGCGATATCCGGGCGGTCGAGCGCGAAGGCCACGTTGGCGGCGAGGAAGCCGACCTTGTTGCCGCAGTCATAGGTCTGGCCGTCGAAGCGGCAGCCGTAGAAATACTGGCGGTCCATCAGCTTCAGCATGGCGTCGGTCAGCTGGATCTCGTTGCCGGCGCCGCGCTCCTGCTTCGACAGGAAGTCGAAGATCTGCGGCTGCAGGATATAGCGGCCGTTGATGTAGAGGTTGGACGGCGCCACTTCCGGCTTCGGCTTCTCGACCATCGCGTTGATGCGGAAGGCGGGGCCGCCGACTTCCTGGCCGATGCCGACGATGCCGTACTGGTGCGTCTGGGCCGGGTCGCATTCCTCGACGGCGAGGACGTTGCCGCCCCATTCCTCGTAGACCTTGACCATCTGCTTCAGGCAGCCCGGCTCGCCCTTCATCACCATGTCCGGCAGCAGCACGGCGAACGGCTCGTTGCCGATCATCTCGCGCGCGCACCAGACGGCATGGCCGAGGCCGAGCGGAACCTGCTGGCGGGTGAAGCTGGTCGAACCCGGCTTCGGCAGGTCTTTGGCGAGGAGGCTCAGGGCCTCCTTCTTGCCGCGGTCGGAAAGCGTCGCCTCGAGTTCGTACTGGACGTCGAAATGATCCTCGATGACCGCCTTGTTGCGGCCGGTGACGAAGATCAGGTGCTCGATGCCGGCCTCGCGCGCCTCATCGACGGCGTATTGGATCAGCGGACGATCGACGACCGTCAGCATCTCCTTCGGCATGGCTTTGGTCGCGGGCAGAAAGCGGGTGCCAAGGCCTGCAACAGGAAATACGGCCTTGCGAATCTTCGGGTTCATGGACGCCTCACAGATGCATCGGTACGGGCAGCATATCGACAGATTCCTAACAAGAATACCAATGAAAAGGTAGCGTTTTGGCCTTCATCAAGACTTCGTTTACCTATTCATAGTTCATTAACAATCGGAATATGCTTGGAGTTTTGAAGTGGCGGTCTTGGTGACTGGCGGAGCCGGCTATATTGGTAGCCACATGGTGTGGCGTCTTGTTGACGCTGGTGAGGCAGTGGTCGTGCTTGACCGCCTGTCCACCGGCTTTCAATGGGCCGTTGCGCCGGAAGCCGTCTTCGTCGAGGGCGACATCGCCGACGAGGCGCTGGTCGGGCGACTGGTCGCCCAACATTCGATCGACGCGGTGATCCATTTCGCCGGTTCGATCGTCGTGCCGGATTCGGTGGCCGACCCGCTCGGCTACTATCTCAACAACACCGTCAAATCCCGCGCGCTGATGGCGGCGGTGATCGGCGCCGGCGTGCGCCACTTCATCTTTTCCTCGACCGCCGCCGTCTATGGCGATACCGGCACCGAACCCGTCATCGAGACTGCGCCGACCGTCCCGCAATCGCCTTATGGCCGCTCCAAGCTGATGACGGAGATGATGCTGGAGGACGCGGCCCGGGCGCATGATTTCCGCTATGTGGCGCTGCGCTATTTCAACGTCGCCGGCGCCGATCCGCGCGGCCGCACGGGCCAGTCGACCCGGGGCGCGACCCACCTGATCAAGGTCGCCTGCGAGACGGCGCTCGGCAAGCGCGACGGCATCGACCTCTATGGCACCGACTACGACACGCCGGACGGCACCTGCGTGCGCGACTACATCCACGTCGCCGACCTCGCGAGCGCGCATGCCGATGCGCTCGCCTATCTGCGCGCCGGCGGCGACAGCCTGGTCGCCAATTGCGGCTATGGCCACGGTTATTCGGTGCGCGAGGTGCTGGCGTCGGTGCGGCGCGTCTCCGGCCGGGATTTTTCCGTCATCGAGCGCGGTCGTCGCGCCGGCGATGTTCCCGCCGTGGTCGCAAATTCGACACGTGCGCGCATCACGCTTGGCTGGACGCCCATGCATGACGATCTCGACCAGTGCGTTGCGACGGCGCTGGCCTGGGAGGAGGCGCTCGGCCGGCGCAACCAGCGCGACTGAGCGAAAGGACCGGGCAAGACCCGGCCGGAGCTTGAGAACGAACCGGACGGGGGCCCGGACTTGCATTGACACGAAGACAAGGAGACCTCTGAGACATGGCATTTTTGAGCCCGCCCGTTTCCGCCGTACGGCCGTTCGCGCCTGCCGGAACCCGCGTTGTGCTTCTGTTCCTGATGCTGCTGGCCGGCCTGGTGCCCGCCATGGCGGATGTGGCAGGCGCGCGATGGGTGGCGAGCTTCTGGCCCACGGCTCAGAAGGCCGGCATTTCGCGCAGCGTCTACAACAGCGCCCTCGGCAACTTCACCCCCGATCCCGACGTGCTCGCCAAGGCGAGTTCGCAGGCCGAGTTCGTCAAGCCGCTCTGGGACTATCTCGATAGTGCCGTTTCCGCCAAGCGGCTGGAGAACGGCCGCGAGGCGATGCGCCAGTATGGCCGGCAATTGCAGCAGATCGAGCAGACCTTCGGCGTCGACCGCAGCGTGGTGGTCGCGATCTGGGGCATGGAATCCTCCTATGGCCAGATCCTGACCAACGACAAGATCGTCAAGAACACCATCCGCTCGCTGGCGACGCTCGCCTATCAGGGTGGCTCGCGCGCGAAGTATGGTCGCCAGCAGTTGATCGCGGCGCTGAAGATCCTGCAGCGCGGCGACGTTGATGCTCGCCACATGGTCGGCTCCTGGGCCGGCGCCATGGGCCACACCCAGTTCATCCCCACCACCTACCAGGCCTATGCCGTCGACTTCGACGGCGACGGCAAGCGCAATGTCTGGACCTCGGAGGTCGACGCGCTCGCCTCGACCGCCAATTATCTCGCCAAGATGGGCTGGCGGCATGGCCAGACCTGGGGCTACGAGGTCGAGCTGCCGGCCGGCTTCGACTGGCGCCACGCCGATTCCGGCAAGGCGCTGTCGCTCGACCAGTGGCGCAAGCTCGGCATCCACCGCGTCGCGGGTCGGCCGTTCCCTGCCTCGAACGAGACGGCGACGCTCTATGCGCCCGCGGGCGCCGGCGGGCCCGCCTTCCTGCTCCTGCATAACTTCAAGGTGATCAAGCGTTACAACAACGCCGATGCCTATGCGCTGGCCGTCGGCCACCTGTCGGACCGGCTGCGCGGCGGCGGCGAGTTCGTTTCGGGCTGGCCGCGCGACGTGCGGCCGCTTTCGGCGGCCGAGCGGGCCGAATTGCAGCAGCTGCTCGGTCGCCACGGTTACTATTCAGGCTCCGTCGACGGCAAGATCGGCGCCGGCACGCGCCTCGCCATCCGCCAGTACCAGGCGGCCGCCGGCGACATTCCGGACGGCTACGCCTCGACGGGCCTGTTGCAGCAATTGCGGTCTGGCAGGTAAGATCGCCCCCTCAGGAAAGGTCGCGAGGGCAGGCGACCCCCAAATGGCGGGATGTCGTCATGCTGGCTGGTATGCTTCGAAGTTGGGTCGCCCTTATCCTGGCTGCCGTCGCGCTGGCGAGCGCGACGGAGCCCGCCACCGCGCAGTTCCGCGGCGGACCGGCCGGATTCCTCGACCGCCTCTTCGGCATTGAGCGGCCGCCGCCGCAGGACCTGTATCCCGTGCCGCCGGAGGAACTCGGTCGTCGTCGTGGACCGGGCATGCAGCGGCCGCCGCGTCAGTCGAACGATCAGGCGCCGCCGGTGCGCAAGAAGCGTCCGGCCGCGCCGGCCGAACCGATCTATCCGGCGCTCGAGGTCCAGCCCAAGAACCCGGACGCGCGCAAGGTGCTCGTCGTCGGAGATTTCGTCGGCAGCGGCCTCGCCTGGGGGCTGGACCAGGCTTTCGCCGAGGAGCCGCGGCTTGTGGTTATCGACCGCTCCGACGGCTCGTCAGGCTTCGTGCGCGACGATTACCTGGATTGGGCCAGCCGGATTACCGAGCTGCTCGACAGCGAGAAGCCCGACATCGTCGTCGTCGAAATGGGCGCCAATGACCGTCAGCAGATCAAGACCGCGGAGGGCAGGCTTTCGCCCGGCTCGGACGAATGGCGCAAGGCCTATCAGCAGCGCGTCGAGCGTTTCCTGCTGGCGCTGAAGGTTTATGGCAAGCCGGTCTACTGGGTCGGCGCGCCGCCGCTCCGCTCGTCGGACGCCTCGGCCGACATGGCCGAGCTGAACCAGCTGTTCAAGGCGCGGGCCGACGCGGTCGGGGCGCATTTCATCGATGTCTGGGACGGTTTTGCCGACGAGAGCGGCAAGTTCATCGCGCGCGGGCCGGACGTCGATGGCCAGATGCGCAATCTGCGCCTCGGCGACGGCATCAATTTCAGCAAGGCCGGCAAGCGCAAGCTCGCCTTCTTCGTCGAGCGCGACATCCGTCAGAGCAGCGGCCTCGGCCTGCCGATGAGCTCGATCACCCCGACCAATCCGAACGCGGCGACCGAGATCGGTCCGGACGGCAAGGAGCGCAAGGTCGGGCCGGTGGTGTCGCTGACGGAGCCGGATCCGGGCGCCGCCAGCGCCAAGCTCGTCGGCGCCGCCAACGAGGCGGGTCCCGGACCCGCGGCCGATAGCCTGCAATATAAGCTGACCGTCCGCGGCCAGGCGCCGGCGCCGCAGCCGGGCCGGGTCGACGATTTCGCCTGGAAGCCGCCGCATGCGGAGGACGACGGCGCCGCCACGTCCTCGTCCAGCATCGTCGACGGCATCGTCATCCTGCCGGCGCCTACCGCCGCCGTGCCGACCCTGGCGCCCTCGGTGCAGTAGGGGAAGCCCGCACCCCAGCCCTCTCCCGCGCGCGGGAGAGGGGGCCGCATGTGCCCCTCGCCAAGCCGCGAGATCGATGAGGAGCGCTGACCGGAACCCTTGCCCGCTTGCGGGAGAGGGCAGGGTGAGGGGCCTGCCGAATCCCATCGCGGAACGCCGCCACCAAAGAAAAAAGCCCCCGCCGGCGACCGGCGGGGGCTTTTCGTTTCGTGGGGGGAACCGTCCCGCCTTACCAGGCGAGGTTGGTCGCGCCCATCAGCTGCTTGTCGATCGCATGCGCGGCCTGGCGACCCTCGCGGATCGCCCAGACGACCAGCGACTGGCCGCGGCGCATGTCGCCGGCGGCGTACACCTTGTCGACGGAGGTCTGGTAGTTCTTCGTATCGGCGGCGAGGTTGCCGCGCTTGTCGAGCGTGGCGCCAAGCTCGGCCAGCATGCCCTCATGCACCGGATGGGCAAAGCCGATCGCCAGGAAGACCAGGTCGGCGCGGATGATGAATTCCGTGCCCTCGATCGGCCGACGCTTCTCGTCGACCCGGGCGCATTCGACGCCCGTGACCTTGCCGTTCTTGCCGACGACGCGCAGCGTCGCGCAGGCGAACTCGCGCTCGGCGCCCTCGGCCTGCGAGGACGAGGTGCGGAACTTGGTCGGCCAGTAGGGCCAGACGCTCAGCTTGTCTTCCCTGAGCGGCGGCATCGGGCGGATGTCGAGCTGGGTGACGGCGAGCGCGCCCTGGCGGAACGAGGTGCCGACGCAGTCCGACGCCGTGTCGCCGCCGCCGATGACGACGACGCGCTTACCGGTGGCGATGATCGGCTCCTCGTGGATCTCCTCGCGGCCGACGCGCCGGTTCTGCTGGACCAGGAACGGCATGGCGTAGTGCACGCCTTCCATCTCGGCGCCCGGCAGCTTCGGATCGCGCGGAGCCTCGGCGCCGCCCGTCAGCAGCACGGCGTCGTGCCCGTCCACCAGCTCGGCCATCGGCTTGGTGACGCCGATGTTCTGGCCGTAGTGGAAGGTCGCGCCCTCGGCCTCGATCTGCGCCACGCGCCGATCGATGAAGTGCTTCTCCATCTTGAAGTCCGGAATGCCGTAGCGGAGCAGGCCGCCGGCCTTGGCCTCGCGCTCATAGACATGCACGTCGTGGCCGGCGCGGGCGAGCTGCTGCGCAGCCGCCAGGCCCGCCGGGCCGGAGCCGACGATCGCGATCTTCCTGCCGGTCTTGACCGAGGCGATCTCCGGCTTGATCCAGCCTTCGTCCCAGGCCTTGTCGGCGATCGATTGCTCGACCGTCTTGATGGCGACCGGCGTGTTCTCGAGGTTCAGCGTGCACGCTTCCTCGCACGGGGCGGGGCAGATGCGGCCGGTGAACTCCGGGAAGTTGTTGGTCGAATGCAGGTTGCGCGCGGCCTCCTGCCAGTCGCCCGAATAGACGAGGTCGTTCCAGTCCGGGATCTGGTTGTGCACCGGACAGCCGGTGTCGCCATGGCAGAACGGAATGCCGCAATCCATGCAGCGCGCCGCCTGCCGAACGACGTCCTGGTCGTTCAGCGGCAGGGTGAATTCCCGGAAGTGCCGGATGCGGTCCGCAGCCGGCTGGTACTTCTGGTCCTGGCGGTCGATCTCGAGGAAACCCGTTACCTTACCCATTTCTTCCCCCTTACTCGGCCGCCACGCCGTAGCGCGCGCGTTCCATCTCGATCAGTGCGCGCCGATATTCGACCGGCATGACCTTGCGGAATTTTGGACGATAGCTCTCCCAGTTCTCCAGGATCTCCTTGGCGCGGGTCGAGCCCGTGTAGTGGAGATGCTGCGAGATCAGGCGGTGCAGGCGCTCGTCATCGAAGCGGTTCATGTTCGACGTGATGTCGATCCGGCCCTTGTGCTCGATGTCGCCGCCATGGTGATGCAGCTTCTCGAGCAGGTCGTCCTCTTCCTGGACCGGCTGGATCTCGACCATCGACAGGTTGCAGCGCTGCGCGAAGGTCTCGTCCTCGTCCAGGACATAGGCGATGCCGCCGGACATGCCGGCCGCGAAGTTGCGGCCGGTCTGGCCGATGACGACGACGATGCCGCCGGTCATGTATTCGCAGCCATGGTCGCCGCAGCCCTCGACGACGGCGATCGCGCCCGAGTTGCGGACGGAGAAGCGCTCGCCGGCGACGCCGCGGAAATAGGCCTCGCCCTCGGTCGCACCGTAGAGCACGGTGTTGCCGACGATGATCGACTGCTCCGGCACGATGCGGGTCGCCTCGGGCGGACGCACGACGATGCGGCCGCCGGACAGGCCCTTGCCGACATAGTCGTTGCCTTCGCCGATCAGGTCGATCGAGACGCCGCGCGCCAGGAAGGCGGCGAAGCTCTGGCCGGCCGTGCCGCGCAGGGTGATGGCGATCGTGTCTTCCGGCAGGCCGTCATTGCCGTAGCGCTTGGCGACCTCGCCCGAGAGCATCGCACCGGCCGAACGGTCGGTGTTGTGGATCTCGGCCTCGATCTTGACCGGCTTGCCGGTGGCGAGCGCGGGCGCCGCCTCGGCGATCAGCTTGCGGTCGAGCACATGCTCGATCGGGTGCTTCTGCAGCTCGGTATGACGGATCTCTTCCGGCCCGGCCTCCACCTTGTGGAACAGCTTGGTGAAGTCGAGACCGGCCGCCTTCCAGTGGTTGACCGCCGCGACCTTGTCGAGCCGGTCGGACTGGCCGATCAGCTCCACCAGGGTGCGCGCGCCCATGGCCGCCATCAGCTGGCGCACTTCCTCGGCGACGAAGAAGAAGAAGTTGATGACGTTCTCGGGCGTGCCCTTGAAGCGCTTGCGCAGCACCGGATCCTGGGTGGCGACGCCGACCGGGCAGGTGTTCAGGTGGCACTTGCGCATCATGATGCAGCCGGCCGCGATCAGCGGGGCCGTCGAGAAGGCGAACTCGTCCGCGCCGAGCAGCGCGCCGATGATGACGTCGCGACCCGTGCGGAAGCCGCCATCGACCTGCAGGGCGATGCGCGAGCGCAGGCCGTTCAGGACCAGCGTCTGCTGCGTCTCGGCCAGGCCGATTTCCCACGGGCTGCCGGCATGCTTGAGCGAGGTCAGCGGCGAAGCGCCGGTGCCGCCCTCGAAGCCGGAGATGGTGATGTGGTCGGCGCGCGCCTTGGCGACGCCGGCGGCGACCGTGCCGACACCGACTTCGGAGACGAGCTTGACCGACACATCGGCCTGCGGGTTGACGTTCTTCAGGTCGAAGATCAGCTGGGCCAGATCCTCGATCGAGTAGATGTCATGGTGCGGCGGCGGCGAGATCAGGCCGACGCCCGGCGTCGAATGCCGGACCTTGGCGATGGTCGCGTCGACCTTGTGGCCGGGCAGCTGTCCGCCTTCGCCGGGCTTGGCACCCTGCGCCACCTTGATCTGCATCACGTCGGAGTTGACGAGATATTCCGTCGTCACGCCGAAGCGGCCCGAGGCGATCTGCTTGATCGACGAACGCAGCGAATCGCCGTTCGGCAGCGGCTGGAAGCGCTCCGGCTCCTCGCCGCCCTCGCCGGTGTTCGACTTGCCGCCGATCCGGTTCATGGCGATGGCGAGCGTGGTGTGCGCCTCGCGCGAGATCGAGCCGAACGACATGGCGCCGGTGGCGAAGCGCTTGACGATCTCGGCCGCCGGCTCGACTTCCTCGAGCGGCACCGGGGCCAGGCCGACTTCCTCCGCCATCTTGATCTCGAACAGGCCGCGCAGCGTCAGCAGCGCCTTGGACTGCTCGTTCATCGCCTTGGCGTAGTCTTCGTAGCGATCCCACGAGCCGGTGCGGACGGCATGCTGCAGCGTCGCCACCGAGTCGGGCGACCAGGCATGCTTCTCGCCGCGGATGCGGTAGTTGTACTCGCCGCCGATATCGAGCGTGTTGCGCAGGATCGCGCCGTTGCCAAAGGCCTCGGCGTGGCGGCGCACCGTCTCCTCGGCGATCTCGGCGAGCCCGATGCCCTCGATGGTGGTGGCGGTGCCGAAGAAGTAGCGCTCGACGAATTCCGACGCCAGGCCGACCGCGTCGAAGATCTGCGCGCCGCAATAGGACTGGTAGGTCGAGATGCCCATCTTGGACATGACCTTGAGGATGCCCTTGTCGATCGACTTGACGTAGCGATGCACGATCTCTTCGTCGTCGACCTCCTCGGGGAAGTCCTTCTTCATGTCGGTCAGCGTCTCGAAGGCGAGATAGGGATTGATCGCCTCGGCGCCGAAGCCGGCCAGCACGCAGAAATGATGCACTTCACGCGCCTCGCCCGTCTCGACGACGAGACCGACGGAGGTGCGCAGACCCTTGCGGATCAGGTGATGGTGCACGCCAGCGGTGGCGAGCAGGGCCGGAATCGGGATCCGGTCCGGCCCGACCATGCGGTCCGACAGGATGATGATGTTGTAGCCGCCATGCACGGCCGCCTCGGCGCGCTCGCAGAGCCGCTCCAGCGCGTCGGCCATGCCTTCGGCGCCCTGCGCCGAGGCGTAGGTGATGTCGAGCGTCTTCGACTGGAACGGATTGTCGTCCAGCTCGCCGATGGCGCGGATCTTCTCCAGGTCCGGGTTCTCGAGGATCGGCTGCCGCACTTCCAGCCGCTTGCGGCGGCCGGCGCCCTGCAGGTCGAACAGGTTCGGCCGCGGTCCGATGAACGAGACGAGGCTCATGACGAGCTCCTCGCGGATCGGGTCGATCGGCGGGTTCGTCACCTGGGCGAAGTTCTGCTTGAAGTAGGTGTAGAGCAGCTTCGACTTGTCGGAGAGCACCGAGATCGGCGTGTCCGTGCCCATCGAGCCGACCGCTTCCTGACCGGTGGTCGCCATCGGCGCCATCAGGAGCTTCAGGTCCTCGCCCGTGTAGCCGAACGCCTGCTGGCGATCGAGCAGCGTCACGTCGGTGCGCGGCGCGCGCGGCGGCACCGGCGGCAGGTCTTCCAGCACGATCTGGGTGCGCGCCAGCCACTCCTGGTAGGGGAGCTTGGTGGCGAGCTCGGTCTTGATCTCCTCGTCCGAGACGATGCGGCCCTGCTCGAGGTCGATCAGCAGCATGCGGCCGGGCTGCAGCCGCCACTTGGTGATGATCTTCTCCTCCGGAACCGGCAGCACGCCGGATTCGGAGGCGAGCAGCACGTCGCCATCCTCGGTGACGAGGTAGCGGGCCGGGCGCAGGCCGTTGCGGTCGAGGGTGGCGCCGATCTTCAGGCCGTCGGTGAAGGCGACGGCGGCGGGGCCGTCCCAGGGCTCCATCAGCGCGGCGTGATACTCGTAGAAGGCGCGCCGCTGCTCGTCCATGAGCGGGTTGCCCGCCCAGGCCTCGGGGATCAGCATCATGGCCGCGTGCGGCAGCGAATAGCCGCCCTGGACCAGGAATTCGAGCGCGTTGTCGAAGCAGGCGGTGTCCGACTGTCCCTCATAGGAGATCGGCCACAGCTTCGAGATGTCGTTGCCGTAGAGCTCCGAATCGACCGAGGCCTGCCGCGCCGCCATCCAGTTGACGTTGCCGCGCACCGTGTTGATCTCGCCGTTATGCGCGACCATGCGGTAGGGATGCGCCAGGCGCCAGGACGGGAAGGTGTTGGTCGAGAAGCGCTGATGCACGAGCGCGAGCGCGCTCTCGAAGCGCTCGTCGTGGAAGTCGCAATAATAGGCGCCCAGCTGCTCGGCCAGGAACATGCCCTTGTAGACGATGGTGCGCGACGACAGCGACACGACGTAGAAGTCGTTGTCGAGGCCGGAATAGGCCGTGTAGATGCGGTTCGAGATCACCTTGCGGATGATGAACAGCCGCCGTTCGAACGCCTCGTCGCTCGCCATGCCCTTGCCGCGGCCGATGAAGACCTGGCGATGGTAGGGCTCGGTCGCCGCGATGTCGGGTGCCTTGGACAGCGACGAGTTGTCGACCGGCACGTCGCGCCAGCCGAGCAGCTCCTGGCCCTCGGAGACGACGACTTCCTCGACGATCTTCTCCATGCCGGCGCGGATCTCCGCGTCCTGCGGCAGGAAGAGGAAGCCGACGGCGTAGCTGCCGGGCGCGCCGATGGCAAAGCCCAGCCGGTCCGCTTCCTCGGAGAAGAAGCGGTGCGGGATCTGGACCAGCATGCCGGCGCCGTCGCCCATCAGCGGATCCGCGCCGACCGCGCCGCGATGCTCGAGGTTGCGGACGATCTGCAGGCCGCTCTGGACGATGCGGTGCGACTTCTCGTTCTTCAGGTTGGCGATGAAGCCGACGCCGCAGGCATCGTGCTCATTGCGCGGGTCATAGAGGCCTTGGGCGCCTATTCCGCCGGCCTTGTTGCGTACGGCAGTGCTTTTGGCGGCGCGGGTAGTCGCCGCTGCTGCCATCTGCATTTCCGTCTCGCGCAAGTCCTTCGGCATCTGAGTGCCCTCTCATCCTCTATGGTTCATCATTCGACGATCCAGCCGGCCGCCCGTCCGCCCGTTCCCTCGGGAACGTCTGGACCGGCAACCGGCGCATCGCCGTATTCACTATAAGACGCATCGCGCCCAAACCGCCGCGCCCCGCCGAACCGGCGTTCGCAACCCCGGCCGTCCGGCCGCATCCTCTTGCAAGCAAGGTTCATTCCGAACCTGCCTGCCCGCTTCCGCAATTCGCGAAACCGTCCTGCCGTTACCCTACGATGGGACAGCAAGGCTGTCCTAATTCAAGGCGCGCCAAAATGCCAGAACTCTCTCGCTGCGGCAAGCGTTTCGCTGATCACGCATTATGTTTGTTACGAAACGAACGAGGCCAACAAACTTTAGGTGATGGATCGGCGGTCGCAGCGCAAGAAAATTTCGAATGCCGGTCGTGCGGGGCCGTCGGTCGGGGAAGTGTTTTGCCGCAGAAATGCGCCGGTTTCCGCCGGTCCGGCGGCCTGTTGCACAGGCTGGCAGATTCGACCGATTCCAGCCTCGCTCCTTCCGGCGGGCAGCCAGGCCGCGTCGCGACAAGGCTGTCGAGCGCTTTTAGCGGCCCGCCAGGCGGGGAATCGCCGCGGAGGGCTTGCGCTTCCCGGCCCGCCGCCGCGATATGACGCCATGATCTTTGCAAGCGACAACTGGATGGGCGCGTCCGACCGCGTGGCGGCCGCACTCGTCGAAGCGGCGGCGGGCCATGCCCCCGCCTATGGAAACGATCCGCTGACGGCGGCCGTCGAGGCTTCGTTCTCGCGGGTGTTCGAGCGGGAGGTGGCGACATTCTTCGTCGCGACCGGCACGGCGGCGAATGCGCTGTCGCTCGCGCAGTTCGCCAAGCCCGGCGGCGTGGTTTTCTGCCATCGCGACGCGCATATCGCCGTCGATGAATGCGGAGCGCCGGAATTTTTCGGCGGCGGTTCTCGGCTGCATCGCATCGATGGCGCCGGCGGCAAGCTGCTGCCCGCGGATCTCGCCGCCGCCATCGCCGCCTATCCGGCCGAGGCGCTGCATCACGGCCAGCCGGCGGCCGTCTCGATCAGCCAGCTGACGGAGGCGGGCACTGCCTATACGCCGGCGGAAATCGCTGAGATCGCCGCCGTCGCCCATGGCGCCGGCCTGCCGCTGCACATGGACGGCGCCCGATTCGGCAATGCCGTGGCGGGGCTCGGCGTATCGCCGGCGGAAGCGAGCTGGCGCTCCGGCGTCGATGTGCTGTCCTTCGGCGGTTCCAAGAATGGCTGCTTCGCCGCCGAGGCTGTGGTGTTCTTCGATCCCGGGAAGGCGCGCGGCTTCGAGTTCCACCGCAAGCGCGCTGGCCAGCTGTTCTCGAAGAGCCGCTTCGTTTCGGCCCAGTTCGCGGCCTATCTCGATGGGGATCATTGGCTGGATATGGCGGCGCACGCCAATGCGATGGCGCAGCGCCTCGCCGACGGTCTCGTGGCGGCCGGTTCGGCCGTCCCGCTGCGGCCGCTGGGCAACGAGATCTTCGCTACGCTTTCAAAGGCTGCGGACGGGCGGCTGCGCGCGGCCGGTGCGAGCTACTATGAATGGCCGCCGGCAGGACTGATTGCCGCACCCTTGGACAATGACACCATTTTTGTGCGGCTGGTGACCAGTTTTCGTACTGACGAGGCCGATGTGGAGCGCTTCGTGCAAATAGTTTCGGCAGTTGATGCCTAAAATAAAGGCGCCCCACTGGCGTGGGGCGCCCGGTCAATGGAGTGCGCGGGTCGCCGTTCAGGCGGCCTTGGCCTCGATCTGCTGGCTGGTTTTCTTGCCGCTGGTGATGGCGATCGTGCGCGGCTTCATCGCCTCCGGGATCTCGCGGACGAGATCGACGTGGAGGAGGCCGTTCTCGAGGCTGGCGCCCTTCACTTCCACATGGTCGGCGAGCTGGAAGCGGCGCTCGAACGAGCGTCCGGCGATGCCGCGATAGAGCACTTCCGATTCCTTGCCGTCCTCGGGCTTCTTCTCGCCCTTCACGGTCAGCGTGTTCTCACGCGACTCGATCGACAGTTCGCTGTCGCCGAACCCGGCTACCGCCATGGTGATGCGGTAGGCGTTCTCGCCGGTGCGCTCGATGTTGTAGGGCGGGTAGCCCGGCACGCCGGCGTCGACGCCAGAGGCCTGGTCGAGAAGGGAAAAGAGCCGGTCGAAGCCGACGGTGGAGCGATAGAGCGGGCTCAGGTCAAACGTACGCATGGGTGTCCTCCTTGGAGCGACGGGGTTCGAAATTCACGCCGGCTCCGCCATCTCGGCCGGGCCGCGTGTCTCACTCGCGGACCCGGTATCGGCATCCGCTGATTGGATGTGGGGATGGGGCAAAAGCTGTTCAAGGGCCGGTCCATTTCGGCTGAACGCCACATGAACGACCCATTCCAATGGCGTTCAGGCGGCTGCGGATAGCTTCACCATCAAGACCGGCGATGCACAGATCGTCCGGCTCATCCGCTGGAGAAAGACCCATGATCAAGGCCATTCTTGCCACCTCTGCTCTGATCGGCGCGCTGGTCCTGCCGATCGCCGCGCAGGCCCAGGACTATCGCTTCGAGGGCGGCCGCGGCGGATACAATGACGACCGCGGCTACCGGGACGATCGCGACTATCGCCGCCCGCCGCCTCCCCGCCGCCAGCTCGACGGCCGCCAGATCTACCGCGTGCTCGCCCGCCAGGGTTATGCCCGCATCGACATCGTCAACCGCCGCAGCGACGTCTACATCGTCCGCGCCATCGGCCCGCGCGGCCGCGACGTGATGCTGGTGGTGGATTCCTGGTCCGGCGAGATCCTGCGCCGCCGCGTGATCGAGAATGACTGGCGCGGCGATCGCGGCTGGCATGGCGGCTGGGGCAATGACTGGCGCCGCTGGTAAGCGCAGGGCGCCCTGACCTGCTGGTCGATCTCGAATCCGCCCCCCGCGCGAGGTCGGCCTGTCAGCCGGCGACATCCCCGGATGTCGCCGGTTTCTTCGTTTCGGCCTTCGCACCGGTGCGCAGCCGTCGCTTGTCGCCTTCCGGTTGCTCGGCTAAGACCGGAGGACCCACGATGCCATGCTCGAATGCGGAACTGCGCGGCGGATGAGTCTGCAATCCTTTCCCGACAACCCCGTCCCGACAGGCGCTGCCGAACAGACGGTCATGACCGCCGACGGGGTCAGGCTGCGCGCGGCCGTCTGGCGGCCGGAAGGACGCCTCAAGGGCACCGTCTGCATCGTCCATGGCCGCGCCGAGGCGATTGAGAAATATTACGAGGTCGTCGGCGAACTGCTGGAGCGCGGCTTCGCGGTCGCGAGCTTCGACTGGCGCGGGCAGGGTGCTTCCGAGCGCCGCCTGCAGAATCCGCGCAAGGGCCATGTCGATGACTTCGTCGAATATGAGCGCGATCTCGAGGCCTTCATCGAAACGGTGATGCTGCCGGACTGTCCGCCGCCCTATTTCGTGCTGGCGCATTCGACCGGCGGGCTCGTCTGCCTCCGACTCGCCAGGCGCCGGCCGCAGGCCTTCTCCCGCATGGTGCTGGTGTCGCCGTTGCTCGATTTCGGTGGCTTCGCGCCGTCGCGCGGTTTCATCAATTTCGCCGCCGGCGCCTTTTCGCTGCTCGGGCTCGGCGACGCCCTGCCGCCCGGCGCCCGCATCGCCGAGGTCGACGAGCGCGGCTTCAAGGGCAACCCGCTGACGAGCGACCCGCGCCGCTTCGACCGAACGATCGCGATCGCCAAGGCGCGGCCGGAGTTGACTGTCGGCGCGCCGACCATCGCCTGGCTGCATGCCGCCTGCCGGGCGATGAACGAGGCCTCCAATCCCGCCTTCGCGGCCGAAATCCGCATTCCGACGCTGATGATCGCCGCCGGCGAGGACAAGGTCGTGTCACCGCTGGCGATCGAGCGCTTCGCGCGCGAGATGCGGATCGGGTCGCAGATCGTCATCCCCGGGGCGCGGCACGAGATCCTGATGGAGCGCGACCCGATGCGCGGCCTGTTCTGGGCCGCTTTCGACGCGTTCGTTCCCGGCTCCGACAGCTAGCGCTGCTCGCGGCCGGGGCGCGCGGCGGTGTCGGCCGTCGACAGGCCATTCGATTTCGTCGTGTCGAGAATCACCATGGTCGAGGTCTCGGCGACGCAGGGGATCGCTTGCAGCGCGGCCGAGATGAACTGGCGCAGCGCCTCGATATCCTTGACCCAGACCCGCAGCAGATAATCGACGCTGCCGGTGACCAGCAGGCACTCGGTGATTTCCGGCCGGTCTTCGATCGCGCTCAGGAACTGGCTGGCGGCGTCCGGCGTCTGCTTGGCGAGGCGGACGGAGACGACGACGCAGATCGACAGCCCCAGCGCCAGCGGGTTTATCCTTGCCGAATAGCCCTGGATCACGCCGCTATCTTCCAGCCGCTTGATGCGCCGGCTGCACGGCGTCGGCGACAGGCCGACGCGCTCGGCCACCTCCAGGTTGGAGATGCGTCCGTCCGCCTGCAGCACGGCCAGGATGCGGCGGTCGATCGAGTCGAGTTCGACCATTGGCGTTTTTCACTCCCAGGGCGACGTTTCAGAGCGAGTTCTTGCAGGGATGCCCCGTCGAGGGTTGAAAATTGCACGGATTCACTCGGCATTCGAGCGCTAATGTCTAGCAAACAAGGGAGATGACGATGACGGCCTATGTGATCGCGACCATGTCGATCCACGATCCCGCGACCTACAAGAAATACACCGACCGCACGCCGCCGATCGTCAAGCGGCACGGCGGGCGCTTCCTGACCCGCGGCGACGAGGTTTTCACGGCCGAGGGGACGCCCTTCACCGATCGCATGGTGATCCTCGAATTCCCGAGCAAGGCGCATGTCGACGCCTGGATCAAGGATCCCGACTATGTCGAGGCCTGCCAGTTCCGCTACGCCGCCTCGACCGGCCGGATGATCGTTCAGGAAAGCCGCGGCAATACCGAGGATCCCGATCCCCGGCTCTAGCCGCCGGGGCTGGCGCTCCGCCTTTCGATTTCCGACATTCGAGGATTCATGACTATGGCGAGCGCCAAGACCAACAAGGCCCGGCCCGCGACGGCGCAGTGGCTTCGCTCGAGCAACGACATCTCGCAGCAGTTCCTCGCCTTCGGCGGGCGGGCGGATGTCGTCAGCCTCGCCGGCGGGCTGCCGGCGGCCGAGCTCTATCCGGTCGCCGATGTCGAGGCGGCGGCGCGTTCGGCGATCGCCCGCCACGGCTCGACCATCATGGAATATGGCCCGGTCGAGGGTCTGCCGGCGCTCCGGCAGCTGATCGCTGCGCGCGTCGCGGCCGAGACGGGCGGCAATTTCACTGCCGCCAACGTGCTTCTGACCACCGGCTCGATGCAGGCGCTCGACCTGATCGGCAAGGTGCTGGTCGATCAGGGCGAACTGATCGTCGCGCAGGCGCCGACCTATCTCGGCGCCCTCGACGCCTGGCGTCCGCGCGCGCCGAGCTATCTGCCGCTCGACTGGACGCTGCAGGATCCGGGCTTCGATGCCGCGCTCGAAAAGGCGAAGTTCGTCTATTCGGTGCCGAACTACTCCAACCCGACCGGCGTGCTGGTATCGCAGGAGCGCCGTGTCGCCCTGCTCGACAAGGTGCTCGCGGCGGGCACCTGGCTGGTCGAGGACGATCCCTATCTCTCGATCCAGCTCGATGGCTCGCCCGGGCCGAGTATCCTGAGCCATTCCGTCGCTCGCTCGACCAGCCCGGGTCCCTATGACGGCCCGGTGATCTATCTCGGCACGGTGTCGAAGAGCCTGGTGCCGGGCCTGCGCGTCGGCTGGGTGGTCGCCGAGGCCGGCATGATCCAGAACCTGGCGCTGACCAAGATGGCGAGCGACCTGAGCGGCAGCCTGCTGACGCAGGCGATCGCGCTCGAACTGATGCAGCGCGACTTCGACCACGAGCATTCGAGTGCCATCGTGCCGGTCTATCGGGAGCGTCGCGACGCGCTGCTTCGCGAGGCGGCGCTGCGGCTCTCCGACTGGTTCGAGTGGGAGGTGCCGGTCGGCGGCATGTTCGTCTGGATGCGCTCGAAAGACAGCGCCATCGATACCGACGCGCTCTACAAATTCGCCGTCGAGGAGAAGGTCGCCTATGTGCCGAGCAGCGTCTTCGACTTCACCGGCGAGAACCGCTTCGCCATGCGGGTCAATTTCACCCGCAGCTCGCCCGAGGTGATCGCCGAAGGCGTGCGCCGGCTCGCGCGCGCGGTCGAGCATTATCTGTCGGCCCGCCAGCAGCTCGAAGGCGCCGCCTAGGGCGTTTTCCCGGCGAGCTCCCCTGTGGCAATGGCGGCCTGTTTCTGCGAGCCTGCCCATCTTTCAAGGAACAGGACTACTCGGCCATGGATCTGAAACTGAACGACAAGACCGCGCTCGTCTTCGGCGGCTCGCGCGGGCTTGGCCGCGCCGTCGCCGCGGAGCTCGCGGCCGAGGGCGCGACGGTGGTGATCGTCGCCCGCGACGCCGCCCGCGTCGAGAAGACCGCTGCCGAGCTCGGCGTGATCGGCCTCGCCGGCGATGTCTCGAAGCCGGGCGCGAGCCGCGTCCTGGTCCGCCAGGCGGCGGAGAAGCTCGGCCGCGGCGTCGACATCCTCGTCACCAATACCGGCGGGCCGGCGCCCGGCAATTTCGAGCAGATCACCGACGCCGCCTGGCAAGCCGGCTTCGACAATCTCTGGATGAGTTTCGTCGAGAGCGTCGGCGAGGCGCTGCCGTCGATGAAGGCGAAGGGCTTTGGCCGCATCCTCGCCGTCACCTCGGTCGCGGCGCGCGAGCCGCAGCCGGGCCTCGTCGTCTCGAACGGCCTGCGCGCCGGCCTGCTCGGCCTTGTTAACGCGCTCAGCCGCGACGTCGCGGCGGCGGGCATCACGGTGAACGCGCTGCTGCCCGGCTACACCAATACCGACCGGATGAAGGAAGTCGGCGTCACCAGCGCCTCCATGGGCTCGAAGATCCCGGCCGGCCGCATCGGCGAGCCGGAGGAATTCGCGGCGCTTGCCGCCTTCCTCGCCTCCGAGCGCGCCAGCTACATCACCGGCCAGGCGATCGCCGTCGATGGCGGCCTGCTGCAGTCGATCTGACGGCGGTCGGAAGCGGTTTCGCGAGGGGCGCCGGCCTCGCGGTCCTGCTAACCTTCACCTCTCCCTGAGGGAGAGGTGAAGCGTTTCCTGCCTCAGCCGGCGCGGTTCAGCATTTCGAGGATCTGGTCGTGCAGGCGCGGATCGCCGCTGGCGACCACGCGGCCGCCGGCTGCTGCCGAGCCGCCGTCCCAGCTGGTGACGCGGCCGCCGGCGCCCTCGATCACCGGGATCAGCGCCACGATGTCATAGGGATGCAGGCCGACCTCGATGACGGCGTCGACGAAGCCGGCCGCCACCATGCAATAGGCGTAGCAGTCGCAGCCATAGCGCACGAGCCGGACCTGGCTCTCGACGCGATCATAGGCCTCGCGGTCGGCGCCCTTGAACAGCGCCGGGGTGGTGGTGAACAGCACGGCATCCGGCAGGCCGCCGCATGGGCGCGTCCGCAGCGTCCGCTCGCCCTCCGGACCGCGATACCAGGAGCGCGTGCCATCGCCGGCGAAGCGCTCGCCGGTGAAGGGCTGCGCCATCATGCCGAGCGATGGCGTGCCGCCGGTGGTCAGCCCGATCAGCGTCCCCCAGACGGGCAGGCCGGAGATGAAGGCGCGGGTGCCGTCGATCGGATCGAGCACCCAGACATTTTCGGCGTCGAGCCGCTCATTGCCGAACTCCTCGCCCATGATGCCGTGCTCGGGATAGTGCTCGTTGATCAGCGCCCGCAGCGCCTGTTCGGCTGCGCGGTCGCCGACGGTGACGGGATCGAAGCCGGTAGCCGCCTTGTTCTCGATCGAATCGAGCGCCCGAAAATGCGGCATGATTGCTTTTCCGGCAGAATCTGCCAGCCGGTCGAGGAAGGCGATCAGGTTCGGATCGGTCATCAGGCGGGCTCCCAGGGGCTCTGCATGCGAGCCATGCGCTGTCCGCATAGCATCGCGCCATTCGATTTCGGATATCTAACAGGCTGATTTTAAATGTCTATTTCAATCGCATCCGGGGCGCTTCCGCTGCTGCGCGGCGTTCGACCGCCCTCGCGGAAGGGTGCGACATCGGTCACGTTGCAAAGCCTCTTGATCTTTTTGCAGTGCAAGCGCAACTTATTGCGGTGCGGTACATCGATTGGCGTCGATCTACCGCTGCCCTTCTTGGGCGTTTCCTCCCTAGACTTGGGCCGCCTCGTTTGACGAGCGGCCCTTTTTTCTGTCCGCAGCGTAGCGTCGATCCGTTCGGGCTTTCCGTTCCGGTCGGCCTATTCGGCCGCCTCGGCGAGCGGATAGAACGGCGCGTCGGGCAGGCTCGACAGCGCGGCTGCGAAGTTCGCCAGGTCGGCGGCGAGCCGGTCATAGCCGGCATTCGGCTGCAGCGTCCGCTCGTTCATGTAGAGACCGCGATTGATCTCAATCTGCAGCGCATGCAGGCCGCGGCCCGGCCGGCCGTAATGCTCGGTGATGAAGCCGCCGGCATAGGGCTTGTTGCGGGCGACGGCATAGCCGGCGTCGGTCAGGAGCGCATAGGCGGCTTCCGATATCTCCGTCGCGCAGCTGGTGCCGTAGCGGTCGCCCAGCACGATGTCGGCCCGCGCCCGCCCGGGCAGGGTCCGCACCGTGGACGGCATCGAATGGCAATCGACCAGCACGCAATAGCCGAAGCGCTCATGCGTCGTCGCCAGCGTCTGGCGCAGCCGCTCGTGATACGGCTTGTAGATCGTCTCGATCCGGAGCAGCGCCTCGGCCACCGGCATCGGCTCGGCATAGATCTCGACGTTCTCCGAGACGACGCGGGCGATGGTGCCGAGGCCGCCTGCGACCCGCAGCGAGCGGATATTGGCATAGGGCGGCAGGTCGCCCTCGAACATGCGCGGATCGAGCTCGTAGGGCTCGCGGTTCACGTCCAGCCAGGCGCGCGGGAAATGCGCGCGCATCAGCGGCGCGCCGAGCGGCACGACCGAGGCGAACAACTCGTCGACGAACGTGTCTTCCGATCGGCGCAGCGTCCGCTCGTCGAGCTTCGACGCCTCCAGGAAGGCGGTCGGATAGACGCGGCCGCTATGCGGCGAATTGAACACGAAGGGAATGCGCTGCTCGGCCGGGGCCACAACCTCGAAGGGCAGCGCATTCTCGAAATCCGGCGCGGCGTCGATGGTCGTTCTCCTTGAAGTTGCGGCGGGCGGGCCCCGATTCCATACGAAGGAGGCCAGCTTATGTCGTCCGGAGCGGTTCGGGCAGCGAAGTTTCGCGCCATTCACCCGATCTTTACTTCGTTCAGCCGTAATTCAATAACCAAATCGCCAAGAACCCAATCGCCAAGCGCCGCACCGCCGACCAGTTGTCCCCGGTCCCGCTGGCGAACGAGATCGACCGTCCAGCCATGGATTTCCTGATGAACCGCATCCTGCTTGCCGAAGACGACAACGACATGCGCCGCTTTCTGGCGAAGGCGCTGCAGAATGCCGGCTATGATGTCGTGTCCTTCGACAATGGCCGCAGCGCCTATGAGCGCATCCGCGAAGAGCCCTTCACCCTGCTCCTGACCGACATCGTCATGCCGGAGATGGACGGCATCGAACTGGCCCGCCGCGCCACCGAACTCGACCCCGACCTGAAGGTGATGTTCATCACCGGCTTCGCCGCCGTCGCGCTCAATCCGGATTCGAACGCGCCCAAGGATGCCAAGGTGCTGTCGAAGCCGTTCCACCTGCGCGACCTCGTCAACGAGGTGGAGCGGCTGCTGGCCGCCTGAGGAGTTTTCAACAGGGTCGAAAAACGAGGCTTGAAGCTTCGGAAATCGCCCTGTATACCCTCGCTCACGCCGCCGGTCCCGCCGGTCGCGACGAAAAGGATGGGCGTGTAGCTCAGCGGGAGAGCACTACGTTGACATCGTAGGGGTCACAGGTTCAATCCCTGTCACGCCCACCATCCTTCTTCTACTAAATCAAATACTTAGCCAGCCTTCGACGTAGTGGGCTTTTGGTTCACTGAACCTAGATCGTCGAATTCGAGGGCTGAAGCAGCGGTTCGCAGGTGGTTCGGCGAGAAGCGCGCATAGACCTTCCGCGTCACGTTCACGTTGCTGTGCCCGAGGAACTGGGCAATCTCCTCCATCGAAATCCCGGCCTCGGCCATATGCACCGCCGCTGAGTGGCGAAGCATGTGCGGCGTCACCATCGGGAGGCCGGCCGCTCTCGCTGCGGAGTGAATGCCGGTCTTGATCGAGACGACAGGCCGGCCTGCCCACTCAATAACGTATGGCGACAGCGCGCCGGCACGAGCCTCTTGCAGTGCCGCCCTGACCGTCCGGTTCATCGGAACAATCGCTCGGCCCTTATGGGGCGTGGTGACCAACGGATTCCGTAAGTCGATCATCCCGCGCACGAAGTCGCATCGGTCCCATGTTAGTTGCAGGAGCGCACTCGTCCGCGCCCCCGTTCCCAGACCGAGGATGATGTATAGGCGCATGTGCGGTGTCGTCGCCGCGTTGATCAGATCTCTGGCTTCGTCTCGTGATAGGTGCGCTTCCTTCGGCGCCGGCTTGGACGGTCGTTCAATCGAGGGCGCGCGATCAATCAGTTTGTGCTTCTCGGCCCAGAGCAGGACCATCCGAAGGTGCCCCAGTTCCGTGTGGATTGTGCCGTCCTTGATCCCATCGCGGCGTCGTGAATCCGTATGTGCGCGGCAGTCCTCGATCGTGATGTCTTCGCCGGACATCTTCCCAAAGCGGGCTTCAAGAGCCTTCCAGGTGAATTTCATGGTCACCAGAACGGCACGACCGTCCTTGTCTGCCCGGTAGGCGTTCCACAGTTCCTGGACGGTCTTTCCCAGCGGCCTAGTCAGCTGCGCGTAGAGCGCTGGCGCAAGCCGTTCAGCCTCGCTCGCGTCAGCGGTTCCAAGCGTGTAACGCCTTCGCTTTCCGTCGACGCGGAAGACAAGACAGAGTTCACCTCGATATCGCCCGATGTCGTATTCCGGCATTGAAATTCCTCCACGGCGTCGGCCGGAATCCTGAGCAGTTTCCCGCCGAGACGAAACGCACGAAGCTCACCCCGCGCTACCAAATTGCGCACATGGCGCTCCGAGCAGCCCCACTCTCGAGCGAGCGTTGACGACGAGTATACTGCAGCTCCCATCATCCCTCTCTCACTTCGATGCCGGCCGGCTCATGAGCAGCCTCAAAGTCTTCTGGCTTCAGAGGCCGGAATTCCCCGTCCACCCCTTTGACAATCCAGTCTCCGGGGCGCGCGTATCGGCACTCCCGCATCGACTGGATAATGATCCCGCCCTCGCATGTAACGAGCCCGCTCCCTCCAGCTTCGAGGAACTTTCGCAACTCCTTTGATGGCCCCCAGCGTTTGGAGGCCGCTCCCGGTTGCCCGTACTGAACCGCCTCGACAAGAATGGGCAATTGTCGGGAAAGGGCCATCATCCCTCCTGCACTGGAATGCCGGCGGGATTGGCGCGGAGATGACCCTTGCCAACGTTGTTTGCCGCCATGGTCATTCTCCGTCGTGCTCGATGAACTGCTCGGTCGGGTCCGCGTCGTCGCCAATGAGGTAGAGGTAGAACCCTCCATGCTCATTGATCGCGTGCTGCACCACATCTGGCGTGGTGTTGAAGGCTAGCGCCGCCTCCGCAACCGAGACGCTGCGAAGTTGCATGCATGACCACGTTGCGACGGATTGGCAGAAGTCGGCGATGGACAGGCCGCCCTCGTCGCTGTCGTCGTCAAAATCACGGGAGGTCCATGGCGTCGAATTCTCGCTCATCCTCTTACTCCTTTGCCGCAGTCGGCGGGGCGGGGAGGGGCGGTATCGGTGCCCAATGGGTCGGCTTGAACTCGTACAGCCTCGACCAGATTGTCCACTCACTGGACCACCGCTCCTCCGCCTCGGCATAAGCCTCATCCTCGCGTAGGAGCATCTCGTTGCCGACCTGCACATACTGAAAGCTTCGTGGCGTGTGGAGGTGGTTGGTTCGATAGTTGAGCTGGTCGCCCGAGCCGAAACGCGCTACCCAGATCTCGCCATCATGATTGAGGGCGAAGAACTTGCCCTTCCTCGGCGCGGACTCTATAGGCTGCCACTCGCTCATGTCTGCGGCTCCTTCATCTGCTCTATGCGGGCGCGGAGCGGGGCGACCGTGATCTGGCCATCCTCGACCTCCAGCGTGATCGATCTGCGGACGAGGACAATGCGGAACTTCGAGAGGCTGGCCTTCGAGATGTCCTTCCAGAAGTTGCGGAGGTAGCTCTCGGCTTCTGCGGGCGATTCGAACGCTTGGTCGGTCCATAGCGAACCATACGGATTCATGATGCCCCACAGGGCACGTGTCTCGTACGGGCCCGGGTCTCGCTTCAGGGGGACCCTCTCCCATGCTTCAGTGCTCATCGCCGGGCTCCTTCAGCGCGCGGATGGCGGTGGCGTTTTCAACGAATTGTCGGCCCGCCTCCGTAATGATCGCCTCCCCGTGGTCGCGGTCCCCATCGTAGTATGAGGTCATGAACCCTCGCTCGATGGCGAGGTTGAACGTATCGCTACCGCTCGGTCGGTCGTCGCAGAAGCTGGCCAGCCACTCATAAGGACGGTCCAGAACCTCTGTTCGGCCCCTCATTCCAGCAAGGATCGACAGGAACCAGAAAAGTCGCTCGTCAATCTCGATCCTCTCATTGCGGATCTCGGCTTCGTGGCGGGTGGCGGGAGGGCTCCGGTACAGGGCGACTTCAGTCGGGCCGCCCGAAGGTTCAATCCAGAATGACCCGCAGCCCAGTTTGCGCTTCGCCGTGTCGATCCAGCCTTCGGTGGTGTATCCGAACGGCTCTTCGCTCCGGGTGGCGGGAGGCTCGGGCGCGGCGGCGAGGGCGGCGACATAGCCCTTCACAAAGCCCTCGTCGACTGCCGCGTAGTAAGCCTGTTGCATCTCAACAGTGGGAAGCAAGGGGGCAAGCTTCCACCCCTCCGGCACCGCCACGGCTGGCGCGGGCAACTCTCCGGTATTTCCGGATAGTTGGGGCGCGGGCTCCCCCACTACCTCGGCGCGGCGGTTCCAAGCGACCACACGATGTCCACCGCCGGCGGTGCTGATCATGACGTGCTCGACTACGCAGTAATGCGCGGTCTCCGGGTGTACGAAGATCTTGCTGGTCCGGGTCGATAGATCGGGACTATGCACCAAGTGCTCGCCGCAGAACGGGCACGGCTTCAGCTCGATCTCCTCGGCGCTCGGCTCAATTGCGGTCGTCATGTTAGCGGTGTCCATGTTGGCCATACTTGGCGCGGCGGGTTTCCCATGCGCGGGCGCGGATCTCGCGGATTTCGTCGGCCGACTTGGGCGGGGCGGTTCTCGTGTAGGGTTTGCGGCCGAGCGGCGGGCCATCATCCAAGCCGGATAGGTCCGGCTGGTGATCGTGCGCCCAGGTGAGCGGTTGACCGCAGACAAGGCAGTAGTCGTCCGCCATGCTCAGCGCCCTTCCTGTTCGAGGGCGGGAGCATCGAAGGAGAAGGAGGTCGGGTGAGCCTTCCACCCCCATGCGGCTGCGATAGCGATGCAGATCACCGCCAGATACACGGACGCAGCAGGCGCATCTGCCAGCCAGGAGAGAAGGGTGGAGCGGGTCATGCTGCGATCCTTATCTTGGCTACGGTGGTGCAGACGCGGGTTCCGCTTTCGGCGAACGAGCCGACAGGGAGGTCGTGCCAGTCGGGCCGGAGGTCGTCCAGCAGGCCGTGGTCGTAGCGTGCTGTGGCGGGGAGGACGGCGACGATCTGCCCGCCCGGCTTCAGGAACCTGACGGCGTGCCGGACATGCTTCTCGTAGTGGCGCCCGTAGAACGGCGGGTTCATCACGACGAGATCGAACGGCTCCCCGCTGGGCGGAACTTCCAGGAAGTTCGCCGCCATGACCGCGTGCCCCTTGGCGCGCGCCTCGGCCGCCCGCGCGGGGTCGACCTCGATCCCGATCGCATCGACGCCTGCGGCTTTCAGGCCATCCAGGAAACGGCCGCAGCCGCAGGAGGGCTCCAGAGCGCGGATGCCAGGCTTGAGGTAGATGTCGGCCAGAACGCGCTCCACGACCGCGACAGGGGTCGGGTAGTACTGCAAATCCCTAGCGACCGCCGTGCTGGCGCGTGGCACCGGACGGTCTACCTCTTCGTGGCAATCGGGCAGGACGTCACCATAGAACTCGGCGAGCGCCATGTTGATGTCGCGCAGGGCCTCGTTGCCGAAGAATAGGTGGCCATTGCCGTTATGGAACCGGCGAAGCCAGACGCCGCGGCCGATGACAGTAAACGTATCCTGCCGATAGGGACTGTTGTGTGGGTGTGGGAAGGTGCCCCCTTCCTTGAGGGCGTCGCCATCCTGCAAGAGCAGCTGGAGCTCAGCATAGTCGAGTAGTGGCTTGCCTTGGTAGGAGGCGAGCGCGTTGAGGATGTCGCGCAGTCTGTCGCGGCCCCACCCGCCGATCCCTAGGTTGCTGAGGATGATCCGCTTAGGCAGCCCTTTGACGCCAATCTTCACCTTCTCGTGGCTCTTGTAAGCCGGGTCCAGGTCCGCGAAGACCTCAGCCAAACCGCGTAGGATGGTAAGGCGCGGATTTTCGAGGTAGGGCCAGAAGGTGGCGCGGACGGTGTCGAGGTCGAACGGTGGAGGATCTGCCAACGCCCGCTCAAACGACTGCTTGTCCTTGGCGCTGGCTATTTCCGGCAGGCGCAGCGCTTTCCAAACGTTCTTCCATGCCGAGCGGCGGAGGCTGCGCGCTAAGATATGTTCCGACGCGCTGCCGGTTTCGATGCGCTCATCACCCCATTCACCGCCAACGCACGCGGCCGACTTCAAGGCGCTCCCAGCTTCCAGGAAGGACGATATTGCTTCTGGCAGCGAAGCCATCTTGCTCTCGTACTCGGCCACCATGTCGTGGATCCGGCGTGCTGGCGCGATATCGGTTCCGTATGACTGCTCACCCATTTGCGCCCCCTACATCGAGGCCCATCTGGCGGGCGCGGGCGGCAAGCATGGCGTCGGCGAACCCGTAGGCGTCTATGGCGAGCTTCTCCCAAGGGGCACCTTGGAAACCGGCGCCAGTTGCCATGCCAGCCAACGCCTGTCCGGCGAACCAGTCCCGGAGGTCAGCCAGCGCGACGGGCACGATGCTCTCGTTGTTTCGCATTGTAGTGGTCACGATTGTTGAGCCTCCATTGGGTGTGGGCGGTGTGCGAGCACGGCTTGCACCAGCTCTTGAGTTTCATCGGGCCACTTCGACTGTTGTCTGCCGCGTAGTCCGAGAACGGGCGGAACTGCTCGCACTTTGGGCAGAACTTGTGATGCCTCGGGGCGTCGCGAAAACTGTCGCCAGGGGAGTAGGCGTGCCGCGTGTTGCACGAGCGACAAACAATGCCGAAAGTCCCGTCACGGTAATGCTGCAGTGTCGCCGTGAAAGTCTGGCCGTCTCTGGCTAGTCAGTTCATGGCGGCGTTACAGTCAGGGCATCTCATCCCGTTCGGGACGAGCGAGTGCAGATCTTCATGAGAAGGAACGAGCTTTCCGCGACGCTTTGCTAAAGCTCGCATTTGCCCGAACCGGTAATGCTTTGGGCAAAGCCATTGGTGCCCTTGGTAGTGACTGGCAGCGTCATCGCACCGTGCGCAGACGGCCGGCCCGCCGTCTTCAACGCGCTCCGTCATGCTGCCACCTCATAGTGGCCATCGGGGTCGTTGCCACCGAGGCCGACGTAGACGATGTTCTCGCTCGCCATCATCTGCTCGATGACCCACTCGTCGGTCTCGGCCTTCTCGGCGATCATCACTCCCAGACGCTTGAAGGCTGGGTCATGGCTCTGGAGCAGGTCGACGTCGTTGACGACCACCGAGGTGACGGAGATGTCGAAATCAGCCGACGAAATCTCGGTCGAGATGGCCAGCTCGCACTCCACGTCAGGGAACACGACGGCGCCGCAGTCAGAGAGCGTGACCGTGTAGTCGAGGTGCGTGCTCATGCTGCAGCCTCCCCGGTGGCCTTGGCGATGGCGGCGAGAACCAACTCAAGCGCCGTATACCCATCGGATGCCATGCGGCGCTCACTGTCGTCCGCGCAGACGTCCGCGACGGCTTGGCAAGCCTTCAGCAGATCAGGCGCAGCCGCGATCAGGCAAGCATCGGGGTCGCTGACTTCTGTTTCTGCCCCCGCCTCGTAGCCATAGGTTGGCGCCAACACCGTCTTCCCGAAGCGATACGGCTCTTCTCCAACCTGATGCAGCGAACCGCTTTTCCCGCGCCAAACCCAAGGCCCCGGCGTGTGCTTATGCTCGGCCATCACGCAGCCTCCGTCTCGGCGTCGGCCTGAGCCAGCGCCTTGCCCAGCCACGAGTGCATCTGGCGGGCCTGCTCGATGGAGAGGTTCGCGTTCAGATACCCGCCGTACCGGGTGCCGATGGAGGCTGCGAACGGCAGGTGCCATGCGTCAGGGCCGGCGTTAGCGGCTAGCAGGAAGTCGTTGTGCGTCCCGAAGAGACGTTCGGGGCCATGGTTGCGGAATTCGAGCTTGGGGGTATCCACGTCGGTCCCTCATCGGCTTGGTGGGTGCTGATGGGGAGGGTGGGATTGAAGCCCGGCCATCCTCCCCGGTGTTCCGGGCACTGATCACATGGTGGCCTCCTCTGCGGCGGGCCGAACCTCAGCTCGACACGCTTTGTCTTCGCTGATGACCTGTTATAGGAATAGTCCTACACCCTCGTCAATAGGAATTATCCTACGAGAGCATTTTTCTCCTATTCTCGATTCGATTGGTCGACTCAGGTCGTTAACCATTTGTCAATTTGTTCTTGATTTGTTCTCTTCGCCTGAGTCAGTCTGACGCATCCGCAGCGATGGAGATCGGAGATGACGAGTAAGGTTGTGTACGCCGTTCAGTCGTTTGGGCTGACAGAGAATGGGAAGATTACCCCGGACGCCCCGCAGGTGGCGAAGGACCGCGGGCAGGCCGAACGCCTAGCTGAGGCGCTGGCGCAGAAGCGCCATATGGTCGTCGCCTTCTCGCGGCGATGCGACCCTGAATTCGATATCTACGGAGATCCGGTTGTCATCGCGAAGCACGGCCCGGTGCCGGCCGCGCTGATCCGGGATTTAGCCGGGCTGACCTGACTAGAGGCGCCGGCCGTACCAGACAACGCGGCCGGCCACCGAAATCAGTTCGGCCTTAACCGGATAGCTGTTGTGCTTGGGATTGTCGCTGATCAGCATTAATTCGAGTGGGTCGGAGCCAGGAATGGTTTCGACCCTTTTCACGACGGTCGCATGGCCATCAAAGATAGCAAAGACGCCACCTTGGCTGACTGCAGTGTCGCCGTGGTCGACCATCACCTTGTCGCCTGACTTTAGCGTCGGCTCCATGCTGTCGCCGCGCACATCGATCAGGCTCAGGTCGCCGGAACGGAGCGCCAGCACCTCGTTGATATAGGCGCGAGGGAAGGGCCACTGCCCGACGACGCTCTCTTCCTCGATAAAGGTGCCCGGCCCGGCCGAAGCTCGGACATCACGCTCTGGGACTAGGATTGTAGGTCGTCCGAAATCTTCCCTGGGCTCTCTGCGCGAAGGGGCTGCACCGAGTGCTACCTCATCGACGCCAAGAGCTTCGGCAACCCTCGACCGCACATCCTCCGGTAGCTTTGCAGGGATGTTCCGGGTGAGGAACTGCTGGATGTAGGCATGGTTTCGGCCGATCGCGCGCGACAGCTCGGCGGAATTCATCCCCCGGTCGATCAGCATCTGCTTAATGAGCGCGCGCACAGCATCCATACGCAAAGCGGTATCCGGCAAAATAGGATATGGCGAATAGGATTTCGCCTCTTGCGTTATAGGAATAGGCCTATTATAAGTGGCCTATGAGCGAAATCGACGCCTTCAAATCCTCAGTCGAGCAATTCATCCGGGACCGTAACTGGCCCCCGACCCGCTTCGGCAAAGAGGCCGCCAACGACCCTCTGTTCGTGTTCCAGCTTCGGAACGGGCGAGAGCCCCGGAAGAGCACACGCGAACGGGTTGAGCGCTTCATCGCATCCGCGGCCGAACAGGCGAGGGCGTCATGATCACTCCCCGTCTCCTTGTTCTCTGCGCCGCCGTCATCTTGATGGACCTCACTGCGCCCACGGGCTGGCAGAACGGTTGGCTGGCTGCTTGCGCAGCATTGATTATCAGCGACTTCGTTGAGGTGCTTCTCAGCCGGAGGCGCGCATGACCTTCGTCTTCCTCGCCCTAGCCCTCATCGCCGCCTGCTTCGGCTACGTCATGATCCGCATTGGCGTGAACGCCCTTGCAGCCGCCGAACAGCGTCACTCCGACGACCAGCACGAGCATGTGCATGGAGGGTGGCAATGAGCTGGCCCGAGGCGTTTGTCGCCGTAACTGCGATCATCGGCTTTGTCGTCCTGTCTTGGGTGATCAACCGATGACCGCACTTCTTCCCCTGACTAGCCAGAGACCCCCTGGGTTCAGGACGTCGAACAGGGCAAACACGCGAGCGCTGCGTGGGCGGGGCCAGTCAGGGCCTGCGAAAGCGGGGCTATTGCATTCCGCCCAAGCGCTCGAAGCCGTCACGGATGCCGAACCGGGGAAACTCGGTTCGGCTCCGGACGCCACCTCATTCCAGATTGCCGAGCGGTACTTCCTCCCGCCCCTCGGCAATACGCGGGTGCCCCAGCCGACCTCCTCCCCGGCTGGGGCACTACACCCTCTCCGCTCGCTTGAGCGCCAAGCGCTGGACCAGTTTGGCAGCCAGTGCTCCGAGCGAAACAAATCCATCCCCGTCCGCGTCGGAAACGACGCTGATCTGAGGGCCGGGCGTGCGCAACTCTCCTGGAAACGCCCGGCTCTCAGGTTGTTCTCGAAGTTGGTGGGCTTCTTGGGTCACCGCTCATCTGTCCGGTCTCCCGCCAATCTCTGCTTGTTCAAGTTCGGATCTCGCAACTCCGAACATGAATCAAAGGGATTGGCAGATGACGGAAATCTCACGGCGCAACGAATCAAACTCACGGCGCGAGGAAGAAATGCAAAGGGTTGAGGCTATCCGAAAAGAGATGTCGATCGGGGTGCGGTTCCTCGGCGCGGCAGGTCGCAATGCTGACGAGGCGAATGCGATTGCTGCACGCCTGAGCGGGCTGTCTGTCACCGTCATCGAACGACTTCGCTGGAAGAAGATCAAGCGTGTCCCCGCTGATCTGGCCGACGTGATCCGAGGATCCATCGAAAAATACAACACCACCACGGAGGCTCGGGCCCGGCATGAACGCGACATCCTCGCTGCGCAACTCGCGAGCTACCTCAATCTCACCGATCAATCGGGCGATCCGGAATTTTATCGCGAACGCCTTGCTCCGGTCATCGACCAAGCGCGCCGCGCTGGCATTCCGGATAGCTCCCTGGCTGAAGAAGGACGAGGAGAAGGTCGATGAAAGCGACGGGCATTGACCATCAGCTCGAGCGTCGCGAGACGATCCTCAACATGTGGGCCAGCGGCGCCAGGACACGGGAAATCGCAGATGCCGTCCACGCCCCATGCGAGGACTGGATCCGTGCCGTTGTCAATCGTGCCCGCGCCAAAGGCGACAAGCGTGCCGAACAGCGTCGCGCCGGCAACAAAACGGACCGACGTGGCCGAAAGTTCGACGCGCACATCCTTCCGAATGCTGAGGTGCAGCGCGCGGTAGCAAGTCACCTTGGCCTCACGCCGTTCGGCATCCTCATGGGCGATCCACCAGCCGGTAGGTCAGCCCTTGATCGCAAGCGTGCGGGGCTGCCCTCATGACGTTTATCCTCGGCATTGACCCTGGCATAGAAGGCGCCTGGGCTGTCATCGACAGCCATGGCCTTCTTGTCTCGACCGGCGACCTGCCGCTCGTCGGCGAGGGCAAGAAGCGCATGGTCTCGGCGCCGCTGCTGGCTGGCGTTCTGGATCACCACGCGATCAGCGAAGCCTTCGTCGAGCGTGTCGGCGCGATGCCGGGGCAGGGCGTCTCGAGCATGTTCCGCTTCGGTCAGGCCATCGGCACGATCAACGGTGTCTTGGGCGCGCGCCATATCCCGGTCAGCTACGTGGCTGCGACCGTCTGGAAGAAGCACTTCAAGCTCCCCGGCGAGAAGGAGCCTTCCCGGCTGCTCGCCATCCAGACGTGGCCAGACAAGGCGCTGATCCACTTCAACCGCAAGAAGGACCATGGCCGCGCCGAAGCCGCGCTGATCGCCCTGTGGGGCGCGCGCTGCAACGTCGCCGCCGGAGTGGCAGCATGACCAACCCGTTCGCGGCTCACAACATCCAGCACCTGTCTCCCTCGACGCTGAACACGTTTGCGGCCTCTCCCGCCATGTTCGTTCTCGAGAAGGTGCTGAAGCGGCGCATGCCGGTCGGTGCTGCCGCGCACCGCGGCACGGCTGCCGAGGCCGGCGTGGCGATGGGGCTTCTAAATCCCGACGCCAAACTCGAGGACTGTGTGGCCGAAGCAGAGAGCGTCTTCCGTCAAAAGACGGCACTCTCCGGCGATCCGCGCAAGGACAAGGAGGCCGAGGCCCTTCCAGGGCTGGTCGAACAAGGTCTGTTGGCTCTCCGTCCCTACGGCATTCCCTCGAGCACGCAAGGCAAGGTCGAGTGGTTCGTGGAGGGTGTCGAAGTCCCGATCATCGGCTTCTACGATTTCATCTGGCAGGACCACGGCATCATCGTTGACCTGAAGACGCAGCTCGCCCTGTCGTCCGAAATCAAGACGGGGCACGCGCGCCAGGTCGCGCTCTATACGGTCGCCATCTCGGACAATCTCGACGCCCGGCTGGCCTACGTCACGCCCAAAAAGTCGGCGGTCTACAAGCTCGAGAACGTGCGTGCCCATGTGGGCGCCCTCGAGCGGATGGCTCGAGCTTGCCGCCGCTTCCTTTCCGTCTCCTCCGATCCGCAAGCGCTCGCCGACATGGTGAGCCCGGACGTCGAGAGCTTCTATTTCGCCCCACCGGCAGCGCGCCAGGCCGCGTTCGAGGTGTTCGGCGTCTGAGATCCCGAAGCGATGGCGGGTTTGTCCGTCGCGTGTTGCAAAGAAGGAGAGGCCGATGGCCCTCGGTATTAGCGCAGGTGGTGGTTCCGGCGAGATCAAGCCGTTCATCAAGTACGATGCACGCGCCGGCCGGATGTTCAGGATCGATCGTTCGCAGAATTCGAGCGGTCAGTACGAATCCAACGAAGTCGACATTTCCCAGGACTGCACCTTCGTCGCGGATCTCGCCAACATCCGCGTCGGCTGGGTCAACTACTCGCCGCAGGGGCCGGTCAAGCGCATGGTTGTTCTTGGCCAGGCGGCTATTCCGGCTCGGCCGGAAGACAAGGGCTCGGACGGCAAGCCGCTGTTCAAGCAGGGCTTCGAATTCACCGTCCTGCTGCACAAGAACATGGGCGGCGGACCGGCTCGTGAATTCGGCTCGTCGGCCGGCTGCGTGATCGAAGCGATCGACGCTCTTCATGATGCCTACATGGCGGCGCCCGAAGCCGCCCAGGGCAAGGTTCCGATCGTGAAGATGGTCAAGACGTCCGCGGTCAAGAGCGGCCAATCGACCAACTACAAGCCGACGTTCGAGATCATCGGCTGGACCGAGCGCTCTGACGCCCTGCCGCCCGCCCCGTCCGCCTCCGTCGGAAGCAATGCTTCCGCTGCATCCTCCACGCCGCCGACTACCGGATCCACGCACGCAGCTCCCCCGGCTGCTGCGCCGGCACCGCAGCCTGCCGCGGCAGGAGCTGACGACTTCGGTTGAGCCCTGGGGTCGTCCAACAACATGGCGGGGCCGGCTGCGGCCCCGTCACCTTAACCGGAGTGGGGGGTGGGTCAATGAACGCAGTGGTCACGCCAATTCTTCAGCCAGATGCGACAGCCATGCAGGCCCACATCGAACACCTGTTCGGCGGGTTTCTCGACGGCTGCCAGGATGGACTGGTGGAGCTTGCCTGGACGGATACCCGGCCCGACGAGTCCGGGCGTCACCGCCTTCGCAACGCCCGCCTATACGGTACTGACCAGCTTGACGAGCTGGTCGAGGAAGCTGCGCGCCTCAACGCCACGCCGATGTGCAACGTCTACATCGGCGCCGCCTTGCGGCATCCGCACACCGCCCCATTCGGTCGAGCCAAGGACGATGACGCATGGGCGCTGACGGCGCTCTATGTCGACCTTGATGACCCAGGTGTGGCACTGGCTGCCAAGGAGATCTACCGCGACGCCAAGCCAACCATGGTCGTCGTGACGGGCAGGGCACCACACACCCGCGCGCAGCTCTGGTGGCGGCTTTCCGAAGTCATCACCGACACTGGCGAGTGGCCGGCGGCTCTGCGCGGTATCGCGGCAGCCATGAACGGCGATCCCACGGTGACCAACCCATCGCGCGTGATGCGCCTGGCAGGATCGATCGCGTGGCCCGTCAAAGAGGGGCGCACGATCGAGGCGACCGGCATCCAGCCGCTCCGCAATCCCGGTCAGCAAGCCTATGCCGCCGACCACATCAAGCGCCTGTTCCCGCCCGTCGCCGCTCCAGCCGGTGGAGAGGCCAGCGTGACGGGTGTCGAAGCTCAGCACTCGACCAACTCGCTTGGCCTGTCTTCCAAGATCAAGGACGGGCGTGAGCGCTACATGCGCGACACCGTACTCGCCTGCCTGATCGAGTTCATCGGCGAGAACGGCACCGAGCCGTCCGCGCAAGATCTGTTCGATGCAGCCTGGCCGCAGTACGAGCAACACGTCGATCTCGAGACGCGCGGTGGACGCGGCCCTGACGAATTCGCCGAGAAGTGCCGCTATACGCTCGAGCGCTTCGCTCGAGGCGAGCTGCGTGGGCTCGAAAACGCAGACGCGGTGTTACAGGTCTGGTCTAGAAAGAAGCAGGCGAACCAAGGTTGGTCTCGTGCACAGCCGGCACAAGAAGCGCAGCCGGAAGAAGTTCAGACAACCGTTCCTCTTTCTTCGGCCTTCCCAATCAACGCGCTTGATATTCCTCCGCGCTCTTGGGTTGTACCTGGCCTTTTGATTAGAAGGCACACCAGCCTCCTCGTGGCGCCGGGCGGCGTCGGTAAGTCGCTGCTGACGCTCCAGACTGCGATGGCTCTCGGGAGTGGCAAGCCGTGGGCTGGTTGGTCGATAGATCGGCCATATCGCACTCTGGTGATCAACGCGGAGGACGATACGGATGAATTGCGCCGCCGTATGGTAGCTGCGACATCCGAGATGGATCTTCGCCAAGAAGACATCGGCGACCGCGTTCTGCTGGCCGACGACCCCGAGAGTATCGTGGTCGCGAAGATCGATCCGAAGACCAAGGCAGTGATCCGCATGCCGCTGGTTGAGCAGTTGGTCGCCTCCATTGTTCAGCATCAGATCGACGTCATTATCGTTGACCCGTTTGCCGAGACGTTCGAAGGCGAAGAAAACTCGAACAGTGAAATGAAGTGGGTCGCAGCCATTTGGCGCGAGATCGGCCGACGCACGAACGCAGCGGTCCTTCTGGTCCACCACACCAAGAAATACGCCAAGGACATGGGCGGCGACGCGGACGCGGCTCGAGGCGGCGGCGCCCTAGTAAACTCGGCCCGTATCGCGGCAACGCTGTTCGCGATGACAGATGACGAAGCTTCCAAGTTTGAAATCCCGGCTGAAGACAGAACCAGGTACGTGAGATTCGACGACGCGAAGGCAAATCTCAGCCTGATCACCAGCAAGTCGAAATGGTTCAAGAAGGTTTCTGTAGATATCGGGAACGCCCAGGGTCTCAGGCCGAGCGACGAAGTGGGCGTATTGGTTCCATGGTCGCCGCCAGGCCCGTTTGATGGTATTTCTATTGTCACCCTGAATCACGCTCTCGATGAGATATCGCGTGGGGTTGTCGACGAAGAAGGCAAGCCAACAGGCGTCCTCTTCAGTCCGTTTGCCCAGTCAAAGACCCGTTGGGTCGGGCAGGTCGTCAAAAACTTCGTTGGCTGTGATGACGCGCGCGCGAAAGCGATCCTCGCTGCGTGGTTCAAGTCAGGCCAGTTGAAAGAAGTCGAGCACACCGACAACAACCGAAATCGGACCAAGGGTGTCATTGTCGACGACACCCGCCTGGGGGTGATTGATGCGTGAAATCGTCCTTCTCCAAAGGCTACCTGACAATCAATATAGAGAGATAATTGTCACCGTAGACGTGGATGCGTTAGTTGCGTCCTTCTATGGAAAAGCAACGTACGAAACCTACGAAAAAAACGATTCAAAAGTTCGTAGGTTGGGTCCCCTTACAGGGAACACCGACGCGGCTAGCGCCGCCGTCGTCAGTTCGCCCTCGCTGACGCGGGTCGAACAGCCGCCTGTCGGTGGTCCCACTCAAGGGGACTTACGGTCCAACGCAGCCCACGCAGACGACATCGGGGAGCTGCGAATGATCCTGGCGGACCTGTCTGAGCAATTGGCGATCCTTCAGCGCCGGCTGGCTCCGGTCGATGCCGAAGAGAAAGCTATCAAGGACAGGCTGGTCGAGACTCATCAGCTGGCGGCGCCGTTCTCGGATAGCCTGAAGGCAACCCGCGCCCCGTTGTTCGATCGTCTCACGGATTTGTCTATCCGGCACGGAGCGGCTCGCACGGATCGGAAGCGCCTGTTGAGCAGACAGCGCGTCCTGCAGCGGGACATCGAAACCGCCGAGAAGAAGTTGGCACCAAGAAAGGTTAAGTTAAATGATCGGTGAACAGGTCATCGACTCGGGGCAGGTGTTCACCTGCGTTCTCGCGCGTCCCTACATCACGCAGGCAGGTGATCACATTCAGCTCCTGACGTGGGAAGTTGGTTGCGCGGTTTGTGATGCGCCAGTTCGGTTTGTTCGGTCTGAGCGGTCATTTCAAATCGACCGCCGTCGGTGTGACAAGCACAAGTCCCCAAAGGTTCGGGCAGCCCGCAGGAGTGCGGCGTGATGACCAAGCCTCTGGCGAATGCCTCACCACTCCCACGCATGACTGGCGCCCAATGGATGAACCGCGGCAACGCGGTTTACCTCGAGGGCCGAGCGCACATCGATGGCGTCGATCATCTGGCGGCTGAGATGGATGCAACCTGGGGAGCGGGGCGGCTTCGTCTACTGGTCGATGCCGAATGGCGTGAGAAGTTCGACCGCCAGCGGGTGAAGTTCAACAAGGCGGTCTGGGAAGGCGACCTTGAGGACGTGGAGCGCGAGACCGCGCGAATGGCATCAGCCTGGCGGAAGCTCCACGGCCTCGCCCTCGAGGCGAATGCCGCCCCGCTGGCTCCGCAGGTCTGGGAAACGGCACTCGATGACGGGCGCGTGGTCGCCATCGTTCGCGACATGGTCGACGTGCAGCACGTCACCTCGAGCGGCCGGCGCGTCGACGTCTATTCGCTCGAGGAGATCGGCCGGATCATCCAGGCCTTCCCCGAGATCAGCAAGGCAAAGGCGACATTCCCCGGCGCCACCGTCATCGCAGCGCGCGGACCCGACGATCCGCTTCGCTCGATAGAGCTTGACGATTCGATCCCCTTTTAGGAGCCGACCATGGCAATCCTTCCAGCCCAGACCATCCGAGCCCTGTGCCAGACGCAGAAGCCGATCGTCCACCCGTTCCACGAGCGCACCCAGCACGCCGGCATGACGTTCGGTCTCAGCGCCGCCGGCTACGACGTCCGCATCGCTGAGGACATGGTGGTGGTCAGCGGCACGTTCCGCCTGGCATCGACGTTCGAGAACTTCCGGATGCCAGACGACCTGATCGCGCGGGTCTGTGACAAGTCCACATGGGCGCGTCGTGGACTGACCGTCCAGAACACAATCATCGAGCCTGGCTGGCGTGGATACCTCACGCTCGAGCTGACCAACCACAGCGCGCACGACGTCATTCTCAAGAGCGGCATGCCGATCGCGCAGATCGTGTTCGAACGTCTCGAGGCGCCGACCGAGCAACCATACGTCGGCAAGTATCAGGACCAGCCGGCAGGCCCTCAGGCCGCGATCCTATCCCCCACTTCCCAACCCAAAGCAGCCTAGCGAGGACGAGAGATGGCAGCATTCCGCAAGAAGCCCGTCGTGATCGAAGCGACGCAGTTTGAAGGAACGATGGAGAGCGCAAACCGGGTTCTCGCGTGGATCGGCAGCCATGGTGGGT
>NZ_JBBCUO010000010.1:0-58137 GCF_037147815.1 Kaistia sp. MMO-174
TCTCTCTACGATGAAACCATAAAAAACCCCGCCGCGCTCCAAAGCCGGCGGGGTTTTTGCATTCAAAACAAAAACACACACAACGAAGAACGAAGAACAGCGGCGCGGACGAGTTCTCAGGAGATACCGCCCAAAGGACAGCGGCGCGCGGCCGGACCCGTCGCGGAAGGGGAGGCGGATCTCCAGGCCTGATGGCCCGCTTTTCGGGCCGGATATCCAGTCGGTAGGTGTTGCCTTGTTGGCACTCGCGTCGAGCGAACGTTCGCTCCGCCTCAAGCGTGCGTTGACAGTTATGTGCACGCGGTACACAAATCTGCCTGGTGACCGCGGCAGCAGGCCTGCGAGGCAGGCTGCCGGGTTTATTTGTTTTGTACTATGCGCTCGGCTTCCCCGGCTCGCCCTGCGCCCATTGGATTGCCAAACATGAAGCGGTTCATCCTCGCAACGATTCTGCTCGTCGTCGTCGTGGCGTTCTGTGGCGGTCTCATCTGGTTCAATTTCTTCCGGACCAAGATGATCGAGCAGTTCTTCGCCAACATGAAGGCGCCCGTCGTCACGATCTCGGCGATCACTGTCGAGCCGGCGCAGTGGACGCCCGGCATCGAGGCGGTGGGAACGGCCGCGGCGGCGGAAGGCGTTGACGTCGCGGTCCAGGCCGGCGGCATCGTCGAAAAGATCCTGTTCAAGGCGAACGACAAGGTCGAGCAGGGCCAATTGCTGGTGCAGATCGATGACGCCGTCGAGCGCGCCGGCCTGGTCAGCGCGAACACGGCCGTTGCCGTCAGCCAGGACGCGCTCAGCCGCGCCCAGGCACTGCTGCAGCGCAATGTCAGCACGGTGGCCTCGCTGCAGGAAGCGCAGAACAACCTCGACAAGGCCAAGGGCGCGCTGACGCAGCTCGAGGCGACCCTCGATCAGAAGGCGATCCGGGCGCCGTTCCCGGGCACGATCGGCATTCCGAAGATCGACGTCGGCCAGTATGTGCAGCCGGCGACCGTCGTCGCGACGCTGCAGAATCTCGACCAGATGAAGGTCAATTTCAGCGTGCCGGAGCAGGAGCTCGGCTCGCTGAAGATCGGGCAGCCGGTTCGTTTCGGCCTCAAGGAGGACGACCTCAACTTCTCGGGCAAGATCACCGGCATCGACCCGAAGATCGACGCCGCCTCGCGCCTCGTCTCGGTGCAGGCGCTGCTCGACAACGCGGACGAGACGCTTCGCCCGGGCCAGTTCATTCGCGTCCGCGTCGACCTGCCGGTCGAACAGGGCGTGATCGCGCTGCCGCAGACGGCGGTGACGATCAGCCTCTATGGCGCCTACGTCTATGCCGTGCAGGATGCGCCGGCCGCGGCGCCGGCTTCCGGAGACGCCGCGAAGAGCGCTGAGGCCGCAAAGCCGGCCGACGCCGGCAAGCCGGCGGAGCCGGCCAAGCCGGACCTCGTCGCCAAGCAGGTGTTCGTCAAGCTCGGCCGTCGTTCGGGCGATCGCATCGAGATCGTCGAGGGCGTCAAGCCGGGCATGCAGATCGTCACTTCCGGGCAGAACAAGCTCTCCAGCGGCAGCCCGGTCGCCGTCGACAATTCGGTCCAGCCGGTTCCCGGCGCGGACGCCAATGCAGGGGCTTCCAAGTCATGAGTTTCTCGGAGCTCTTTATTCGACGGCCGGTGCTCGCAACGGTCGTCAGCTTGCTGATGCTGCTGCTGGGGGCGCAGGGCATCCTGTCGATGTCAATCCGTCAGTATCCCAAGGTGGACGAGACGGTGGTGACGGTGACGACCGTCTATCCGGGCGCCAGCGCCGACGTCATCCAGGGGTTCATCACCTCGACGATCGCGAAGTCGGTTTCTTCGGCCGAGGGCGTCGACTACGTCACGTCGAAGAGTTCGCTCGGCGTCTCGACGGTTTCCGTCTACATGCGGCTGAACACTAATCCGGACAAGGCGCTGACGGAAGTCATCGCCAAGGTCCAGCAGGTGCGCGGCAAGCTGCCGGACGAAGCCGAGGACCCGGTGATCCAGAAGGGCACTGGCTTCCAGTTCGCGCTGATGTATCTGGCGGCCCGCAGCGACACGATGAACGCGCAGCAGCTGACGGATTACCTGATCCGCGTGATCCAGCCGCGCTTCGCCACCGTCGACGGCGTCGCCAACGCCGAAATCCTCGGCGCGCAGGAATTCGCCATGCGTGTCTGGATCGATCCCGTCGCGCTCGCTTCGCGCAACGTGACGGCGACGGAAGTGCTGGCCGCCATCAAGGGCTCTAACTTCCTGTCGGCGCCAGGCAAGACCAAGAACGAGTTCTACGCCTATTCGATCGAGGCGAAGACGACGCTGCAGGATCCCGATACCTTTGGCGCGCTGCCGCTTCGCTCGAACGGGGCCGACATCGTGCGCCTGCGCGACGTCGCGACCATCGAGCTGGCGGCGGCCTCGACGGATACCGAAGTGCGCTTCAACGGCAAGCCCGGCGTGTTCCTCGGCATCTTCCAGACGCCGTCGGCCAACCCGCTCGACGTCGCCACCGGCGTGCGCAACGAGCTGCCGAAGATCGCCGCCTCGCTGCCCGAGGGGATGCATATCGAGTTGGTCTATGACTCGACCGAGGCGATCAGCGCCTCGATCGACGAGGTGCTGCACACGATCCTCGAGGCATCGGCGATCGTCGTCGTGGTGATCTTCCTGTTCCTCGGCTCGTTCCGTTCGGTGATCATCCCGATCGTCACCATCCCGCTATCGCTCATAGGCGTCTGTTTCATCCTATGGGCGCTCGGCTATTCGCTGAACACGCTGACCCTGCTCGCCATGGTGCTGGCGATCGGCCTCGTCGTCGACGACGCGATCGTCGTGGTGGAGAACATCCACCGCCATATCGAGGAGGGGCTGAAGCCGATGAAGGCGGCCATCGTCGGCATGCGCGAGATCACCGGCGCCGTCATCACCATGACGATCACGCTGGCGGCCGTGTATGCGCCGATGGCCTTCACCCAGGGCGTGACGGGCGCGCTGTTCCGCGAATTCTCGCTGACGCTCGCCGGCGCGGTGATCCTGTCGGGCTTCGTGGCGCTCACGGTGTCGCCGATGATGTCGGCCCGCATCCTGAAGCCGGGCGGCGGTCGCATCCAGCACTTCATCGACAAGGTGTTCGACCGCTTCAGCGGCTGGTATGCGCGTCGCCTGACTGGCTCCCTGAAGGTCCGGCCGATCACGCTGCTGATGGTGGCCGCCCTGCTCGGCACGATGGTCTTCCTCTTTCTCCATACGTCGTCTGAACTGGCGCCGGAGGAGGACGAGGGCGCGATGTTCACGCTGATCACGGCGCCGCAATATGCGACGATCGACTACACGCAGCTCTATGTCGACGAGATCGCGCAGAAAACCGCGGATATTCCGGAACGCGAGGCGCTGTTCTCGATCGCCGGATCCGGCTCTGCCAACTCGGCCTTCTCGGGCCTCGTGCTCAAGCCTTGGTCCGAGCGCACGCGCTCGCAGGCCCAGGTCCAGCAGGAGGTGCAGGGCCGTCTCGATACGGTGTCGGGCGTGCAGGCCTTCGTCTTCGCCGTGCCGTCGCTTCCGGGCACCGGCGGCGGCCTGCCGATCCAGTTCGTGGTTCAGTCGACCGAGCCGGCCGACCGCGTCTATGCGGTGGCCGAGGAGATCAAGAACCGCGCCATGGCGTCGGGCAAGTTCATCGTGGTGCAGAACTCGCTCTCCTTCGATACGCCGAAGGTGAATGTGGTGATCGACCGTAACCGCGCCGCCGCGCTCGGCGTCTCGGTGTCGGATATCGGCAACACGCTCACCCTGCTCGTCGGCGAGAACGGCATCTCGAAATTCGACCGCGAGGCGCGCGCCTACGACATCATCACGCAGGTGCCGCAGAAGTACCGGCTCAATCCGGAAAGCCTGTCGACCTTCTTCGTGCGATCGCAGGCGGGCGACATGGTGCCGCTCTCCTCGGTGGTGACGATCAATACCGAAGGTTCGGCGCCGGCGATCGAGCAGTTCAACCAGCTGAACTCGGCCACGCTTGCCGCGCTGCCGAGGCCGACGGTGACGTCGGGTGAAGGCCTGGCGACGCTGCAGCAGATCGCGACGGAAGTGCTGCCGCCCGGCTACTTCATCGAATATGCCGGCCAGTCGCGCACCGAGCTCGAGACGGGCAATTCGCTCCTGATCGTGTTCGCGCTCGCGATCGTCGTCATCTACCTGGTGCTGGCGGCGCAGTTCGAGAGCTTCCGCGATCCGCTCATCATCATGATGTCGGTGCCGCTCTCGATCTTCGGCGCGCTTATCCCGCTCAATCTGGGCCTGGCGTCGCTGAACATCTACTCGCAGGTCGGTCTCATCACGCTGGTGGGCCTGATCACGAAACACGGCATCCTGATGGTGGAGTTCGCCAACCAGTTGCGCGAGGAGCGTGGGCTGAACCGGCATGACGCCATCGTCGAGGCAGCGCGGGTTCGCCTGCGCCCGATCCTGATGACGACGGCCGCCATGGTGTTCGGCGTGGTGCCGCTGCTGTTCGCGGTCGGCGCCGGCGCGAAGGCGCGCTTCTCGATGGGTCTCGTCATCGCGACGGGCATGTCGATCGGCACGATCTTCACCCTGTTCGTGGTGCCGATGTTCTACACCTACCTGTCGAGCGAGCATGCGAAGCAGGAGGACGAGGACGAGGCGCCGGCCGTTCCCGCAGGCGCGGAGCCGAAGCCGGCGCACTGAGCCGGTTTCGGCTGAAGACGTCTCAGAAGGCGGCGCCCGCGGGCGCCGCCTTCTTCATTTTGTCGTGTCGACCGAGCATCATCCGCCGATGATGGAGCGAACCGATTCCGCCGGCGCCGTCGGGGAGGGGCGTTCTTCGCCCTCGGCCGTCCGGATCTTCCTGGTCTTCCTGCGCCTCGGCTGCACCTCGTTTGGCGGGCCGGTCGCGCATATCGGCTATTTCCGCGATGCCTTCGTGCGCCGCCTGCGCTGGCTGGACGAAGCCTCCTTCGCCGATCTGGTCGCGCTCTGCCAGTTCCTGCCGGGACCGGCCTCCAGCCAGGTCGGGATGGGCATCGGCCTCGAACTGGCGGGGCTGCGTGGCGCCATCGCCGCCTTTCTCGGCTTCACCCTGCCATCCGCCGTCCTGATGGGGCTGTTCGCCTATGGTGTCGGTGCCGCGCATGGGCCGATCGATGCCGGCATCCTGTCCGGCCTCGCCATCGTCGCCGTCGCCGTGGTGGCGGAAGCGGTGCGCGGCATGGCGCGGTCGCTGGTGACGGGCCGGGCTGGCATGGCCATCGCGCTGGCCGCGCTCATCGCCGCATTGCTTTGGCCCGGCAGCCTCGCGCAGGTGGCGATCCTGCTCGCCGGCGGACTGGCGGGCTATGCCGTCGGCGGCGTCGACGGGGCCGACGTTCCCGCTGCCGCTCCCGCTGCGGCGGCGAAGGGACCGATGCCGCCCGCCTGGGTCGGCGGAGCCGCACTGGGGCTGTTCGCGCTGCTCCTCGTCGGCCTGCCCCTCCTCGCCGGGGCGACCGGCGCCCCGGTTCTCCGTCTCCTGGAAGGGCTCTACCGCGCCGGCGCGCTCGTCTTCGGCGGTGGTCATGTCGTGCTGCCGCTTCTCAAGGAGAGCGTCGCCGCCGCCGGCTTCGTGCCGGAGACTGCGCTCGTCGCCGGGTATGGCGCGGCGCAGGCCATGCCGGGGCCGCTCTTCAGCCTCGCCGCCTATATCGGTGTCGCGGCGGCGCTGCCGACGCCCTGGCTCGGCGGCGCCCTGGCGACTTTGGCGCTGTTCGCGCCGGCTTTCCTGCTGGTCGTCGGCGTATTGCCGTTCTGGCGCGCGCTGCGCCGTGTCGCGCCGATCCGGCAAGCGCTCGGCGGCGTCAATGCCGCCGTCGTCGGCCTGCTCGCGGCGGCGCTCTATGATCCGGTCTTCACGACGGCCATCCATGGCACACGGGACCTCGCCCTTGCCGTCGCCTGCTACGGCCTGCTTGTCGTCGCCCGCCTGCCGGCCTGGCTGGTGGTGCTCCTGGCGGCCGGCGGCGGCTGGATCATCGCCGGCTGAGAACCTTTGCCGGCAAGGTTGCCGCCGGCCCGGATTGCATCAATAGTGTCGAGGCTGGCCGTCGTGCCGGCCTTTTTCTTGCGGCCGGCGCTGCCGCCGGCCCAGATCTTCGACAAAGACTTCGTGCTTCCAGGGGAAATTTGATGCTGAGAAAATGGCTGCTCGCCTCCATTGTGCTGGCCGCGATCGTTGCGCCGGCCGCGGCCGACGACGTGACCGCAAAGATGCGGGAGGCGTCGAAGACGGCGCTGGCCCAGAAGGCCGGTGGCGTGGTCGAGAGCAACGTCAAGATCGCGCGCGGCGACGAGACGATCGTCGGCACGCTGGCGCTGCCGAAGGGCGTCGAGAAGCCGCCGGTCGTGCTGCTCCTGCATGGCTTCACCGGCAAGCGCGACGAGCTTGCCATTGCCGGGACAGAGGAGGGTGTCTATTCGCGGACGGCGCGGCTCCTGGCCGAGCGCGGCGTTGCCAGCCTGCGCATCGATTTCGTCGGCTCGGGCGACAGCTCGGGCAAGTGGGAGGATACGACCACCTTCAGCCAGATCGCCGATGCGGTCGCCGCCTTCGACTGGCTGAAGAAGCAGGACAATGTCGACGCGGCCAAGATCCATGTCATCGGCTGGAGTCTCGGCGGCCTGGTTGCGTCCCATCTCGCCGCCGTCCGGCCGGTCGATACGGCGACGCTCTGGGCGCCGGTCGCCAATCCCGCCTTCAGCTTCGGCGTCGTGCTCGGCCAGGAGGCCGTCAACAAGGCGCTGGCGTCGAAGGACCCGAACGAGCTGATCGAGGGCACGTTGCCCTGGGGCGCCAAGACGACGCTGAAGGTGTCGTTCTTCAAGTCGCTGTTCGCGACCGATCCGGTCGCGGCGATCGCGCAGTATGGCGGGCCGCTGCTGGTGATCGTCGGGACGCGGGATACGGTGGTGACGCCGCAGCCCGCCGCCGGCCAGCTCTTCCTCGATTATCACAGCGGCGAGGAAGGCCTGATGGTGCTCGATACCGACCATGGCTTCGACGCCTTCACCGGGCCGGCGACGCTGGACGAGATGGTCGGCGCGACGCTGAGCTTCATCGAAGCGCACTGACGGGCTCTCGCGCGCCGGCGGAATCATGCCGCCGGTGCGCGCCTATTCGAGCGCGACGTGCTGCGCAGGGCCCTTCTGCGGCTTGTAGCGCATGAAGGCGAGCAGCGGGATCGTCGCCAGCGTCACGAACATCATCAGCTTGAAATCGTCGATATAGGCGATGAAGGCGGCGTCGCGGGTGATCACGCCATTGATCTTCGCCAGCGCCTCGAGATTGCCGGCTGCTGCGTCGGCGGGCATGGCCGGATTGAAGGGCGTTACATGGCCGGCGAGGACTTCATGGCCGATCTGCGTGTTCTGTGACAGCAGGGTCGCCACCAGCGACACGCCGATCGACGAGCCGAGGTTGCGGACGAGGCTGAACAGGCTGGCGGCGTCGGTGCGCCAATGCGGCGGCAGCGTCGCGAAGGCGATTGTCGAGAGCGGCACGAAGACGAAGCCGAGGCCGAAGCCCTGGATGATGCCGGTCGTCATGAAGGGCGTGGCGCTCATCTGCGGCGCCCAGGTCGTCATCTCGTAGAGCGACCACGTCGTAGCGCCGAGGCCGATCAGGATCAGGATGCGCGGGTCCACCTTCCCCATCAGCCGGCCGACGACGATCATCGCGATCATCGTGCCGACGCCGCGCGGCGCCAGGATCATGCCGGTCGTCACCACCGGGTAGCCGTAGAGGTTCTGCAGCATCGGCGGCAGCAGCGCCATCGTCGCCAGCAGGATGATGCCGATGATGAAGATGAAGATCAGCCCGGTGACGAAATTGCGGTCCTTGAAGATATGCGGATCGATGAAGGTGTTCTTGGCCGTCGCCATGTGAATGGTGAACACCCAGAAGCCGATCGCCATCAGCGCCAGTTCGATCAGGATCTCCGGCGAGGAGAACCAGTCGAGCTGCTCGCCGCGGTCGAGCATCATCTGCAGGGCGCCGATGCCGAGGCTCAGGAAGGCGAAGCCGAAGAAGTCGAACTTGCGTTCCCGCAGCGGGCCTTCCGGCATGAAGGCGCCGATGCCGAGAAAGGCGATGATGCCGACGGGCAGGTTGATGAAGAACACCCAGCGCCAGTTGAAGGCGTCGGTCAGCCAGCCGCCGAGCGTCGGGCCGATGATCGGGCCGACCATGATGCCGGCGCCCCACATCGCCATCGCCTGGCCGTGCTTTTCCTTCGGGTTGATGTTGAGCAGCACGGATTGCGATAGCGGCACCAGCGCCGCGCCGAACAGGCCCTGAAGGATGCGGAAGCCGACCATCTGGGTCAGGCTGCCGGAAAGGCCGCAGAGCATGGACGCGACCGTGAAGCCCGCGACGCAGGTCATGAACAGCCGCTTGATGCCGATCCGGTCGGCGATCCAGCCGGTGATCGGCGTGGCGATGGCGGCGGCGACGATGTAGGAGGTCAGCACCCAGGTAATGGTGTCCTGGGCGGCACCGAGCGAGCCCTGCATCGAGGGCAGCGCGACATTGGCGATCGTCGTGTCGAGCACCTGCATGATGGTCGCAAGCATGATCGACACGGTGATGAGGCCGCGATGCGGAACGGCGGTCGGCGAGGCGGGCGCGTTCATTGTGGCGACTCTCCGGGACCCGCGGGCTTAGTGGGTCGTGGGGGCTTCCGCAGGCGCTTCGCTATTGGCTGCCACGGCATGGCCGAAGCCGGGCAGGGTCCGCTTGTAGCCGGTATCGACCTCGACCGTCGCGCTCAAGCCGGTGCGCAGCGTCGAGAAATCGACGGGGCCGTCGAGGCGCAGCCGCACGGGCACGCGCTGCACGACCTTCACCCAGTTGCCCGAGGCATTCTGGGCCGGCAGCAGCGAGAAGGCCGAGCCGGTACCGGCGTCGATTGATTCGACATGCGCGGCGAACGGGCGGTCGGGATAGGTGTCGAAGGTCACGGTCGCCGATTGCCCCACCTTCATGTGGGTCAGGTCGGTTTCCTTGAAATTCGCGGCGACATAGGTTGTCGCCGTCTCGACCAGGCTGAGCAGCGCCGTTGGGGCCATCGCCGGATTGGTGACGTACTGGCCGACGCGCAGGCGGTCGGTCTGCGATACGACGCCGTCGTCGGGCGCGAAAACGCTGGTTTCCTTGAGCGCCAGCGCCGCCGTTTCCTCGGCAACCTTGGCCTGCAGGACGGTCGGGTGCTGGTCGGTCTGGATGTTCGGATCGCCGCCGAGCGCCGTCAGCGCGCCCGCGACCTTCTCGCGCGCCTGCGCCACGACCTGCTCCGCCAGGCGGAGATTGTTCTGGGCGGTGTCGAAGTCCGCATTGGACGTGACGCCGCGATCCAGCAGGTCCTTCTGGCGCTGGAAGGTCTTCTGGCGATAGGCGAGGCTGTCCTCGGCGGATTGCTGCTCGGCCAGGGCCTGCTGGTAGTTGGAGCGCAGCTGCTCGACCTGCAGCTTGGCGACGGCGACTGCCGCCTCGGCCTGGCGTAGCGCGAGCTTGTACGGCTCGGGATCGATGCGGAAAAGCAGGTCGCCCTTCTGCACATGGTCGTTCTCGTTGACGGCGACCTCGACGATGCGGCCCGACTGGTCGGCCGTGATGGTCACGCGGTCCTGCTCGAGATAGGCGTTGTCGGTCGAGGCGTAGCGCCCGCCCGTCAGCCAGAGATAGCCGCCGCCGACGGCAAGCACCACGGGCAGCGCCAGCATCAGCAGGAAACGGCCGCCGCGCTTCTTCTTCTGCGGCGTCTCGACGACGGTCAATTGCGGAACGCGGGGCAGATCCTTGCTGGGTTCTGCCGTCTCGCGCGCGGCTGGCTCGGCGCTCATATCAAAGCCTTCTGGGGGACTTTCGTTGCCGGGGGCTTGGCAGTCGATGTCTTGGCAGCCGATGTCTTGGTAGTTGCGGCCTTGGCCGTCGAAGCCTTGGCGCCCGCGGCCCTGGAGGCGACCGTCTTGGCCGACGCATCCTTCGTCGCCGCGTCGTTGGCCACAACGTCGCCTAAAGCGTCCGAGCCTGCCTGATCCACGCCTCGGCCCGCCATGTTGCAGCGGATGCGGCTCAACAGGCAGATCAGCGTTTCCGCCTCTTCTGCGGTGATGCCCTCGAGCGCGGTGTCGATCACCTCGTTGCCGATCGTCTTCATCTCGTCCAGCAGCGGGCGGACGCTCTCCGTCAGATGCAGGCGGCGGGCGCGGCGGTCGGCCGGGTCAGGCACGCGGGCGACATAGCCGAGCGCTTCCAGCCGGTCGATGTGGCGGGAAAGCGTGATCGGCTCGACGTCCAGGGCTTCCGCGACCGTGGCCTGGTTCGATCCCTCATTGTGGAAGAGATAGGCCAGCACCTGCCACTGCGCCCGGGTCAGACTGCAACTCTGCGCACGTTGATCGAACGCCCGCCGCACCAGCCGGGCGACGTCGTTGATCAGAAAGCCGAGATGCTTTTCAGAGGGCGGAGTATTCATGGCTCTTATATAATAAGCTTGCGCATATGACGCAATGTGAGTTTGAGATGCGGAAAGGCGGTCAAACAGCAGATATAGTGGATTTTGCCGGCGAAGCGGGGTAAATCGATTCAACCCGCTACATCCTCCGCTTGAACGATCCCCGCATGCACACCGAACTCGCATTTTATGCCGCGGCCGTTCCCGCCGTGGCGCTCGCAGGCCTGTCAAAGGGCGGCTTTGGCGGCGCGATGGGCATGCTAGCCGTTCCCGTGCTGGCGCTGGTGATCTCGCCGGTGCAGGCGGCCGGCATCATGCTGCCGATCCTGCTCGTGATGGACGTGATCAGCCTCTATTTCTACCGTCGGATCTTCGACCGGCCGACGCTCGCGGTCATGTTGCCGGCGTCGGTCGTGGGCATCGCCGTCGGCTGGGCCACCGCCGCCTATGTGAAGGAGGATTTCGTCCGCCTGCTGGTGGGGCTGATCTCCATCCTCTTCGCGCTGAACTACTGGTTCGGCGACCGCCTGCGGGCGAAGCCGGCGGAGCCGAACGGCGCCAAGGGCTCGTTCTGGGGCCTGCTCGCCGGCTTCACTTCCTTCGTCAGCCATGCCGGCGCGCCGCCCTTCCAGATGTATGCGCTGCCGCTGCGGCTCGACAAGCAGGTCTTCGTCGGCACCTCGGTGATCTTCTTCGCCGTCACCAACGCCGTGAAGCTGGTGCCCTATTTCTTCCTCGGCCAGTTCGACGCCGCCAATCTAGGCACGGCGGCGGCGCTGTTCCCGCTCGCGGCGCTGACGACTGTGCTCGGAATCTGGATCGTCCGGGTCATCGACCAGACCCTTTTTTACGGGCTCTCCTATCTCTTTGTCTTCGTCATCGGCCTGAAATTGACCTTTGACGGAGCCATGTCGCTTTTCATGCATTGAAATCCGGCATCTGCCGCCGCACGCTCGCCTTGTTCGCCGGCTAGGCGATCGAGGTTCTCATCGGCTCCTGTAAACTGAGGCTCCCGGGTGCATCGAGCATTGTCCACGTCCATGCCGCGCGACTATCGGATCGATTTCTTCCGAGGCCTCGCGCTGATTTCTATCTTCGTGAACCACATCCCGGGCAATCTATACTCCAACTTCACCCACCGGAACTTCGGGTTGTCGGACGCGGCGGAGATCTTCGTGCTGCTCGCCGGCATCTCGGCGGCGCTGGCCTATTATCCGCGCTTCGTGTCGGGGCAGGCAGGGCAATCGATGGGCCGGGTCGGCAAGCGCATCGGTACGCTCTATGTCGCCCATCTCGCCTCCATCGCCTGCGGCTTCGCGCTTTATGCCGGCGCGGCGCTCTGGCTGCAGGAACCGGGCCTGATGCTTCCCGACGAGCGCCACTGGATCGTCGAGCAGCCTGTGGAGGCGTTGGCGGGCATGGGCCTGCTCACCTACCAGACCGGCAATTTCAACATCCTGCCGATGTACATGGTCATGATGGCGATGCTGCCCGTGATCATGCTGCTCGCCCGCGTGCGCCTGTCTCTGGTGCTGGTCGTGAGCTTCTTGCTTTGGGCGGTCGCCAATGCCTGGCGCATCACCCTGCCGAGCTTTCCCGGCCAGGGCGGCTGGTATTTCAACCCCTTCACCTGGCAGATCCTGTTCGTGATCGGCTTCGTCGGCGGCATCCTGCTGCGCCGGGGCGTCCGGTTTCCGGTGTCGCGGCCGCTTTATGGCCTGGCGGTGCTCTACCTGGTTGCTTCCGCCATCCTGGTCTTCGCCCATCTCTGGGACTATTTCCCGTCATTGCCGGAATGGGTGTGGCTATCGGGCTTCAACAAGAGCTGGGTTGGCATCTTCCGCCTGCTGCATGTGCTGGCGATCGCTTATGTGGTGATCTACAGCCCGCTGCCTGCCTTCCTGCAGGCCTGGCTCGACGAAAGCAACGCGATCGTCCGCCTTGGCCGCCACACACTGCCGGTCTTCTGGGTCGGCACTATCCTGAGCGTTGCCGGCCACATCGTCCGCGAAAGCGTGTTCGGCCTGCCGAACGATCCGACCTTCACCGCCTTCGGCGCCATGCTGGACACGGTCCTGATCGGCACCGGGCTCTGCATCCTGTTCGGGCTCGCCTGGTATCTCGACTGGACGCGGACCCAGCCGAAGGGGCGCCCGATCCTCGATGCCGGCGAGCGGGCCGCTTCGCCTTCCCGCGTCGTGCCGGCGGAGTGATCCGCATAAAGCAAAGGCGCCGCGATCGATCGCGGCGCCTTGCTTGACCCTTTCGTCATCAATCAGTGAATGGTCTTGTTTACCTTCAGTCGGGCGATCTCGTCCTTGAGCTGCAGCTTGCGCCTCTTCATGGCCGCCAGTTCAAGCGTGTCGGCGCTCGGATGGCTGAGGGCCTCGTCGATTTCCCTGGAGAGGGCCTCGTGACGGCGCTCCAGCTCGGCAAGATGCGATTCGATGGACATTAATATTGCCTCCCTTCGTGATCGATGACGGCACCTGATCGTGCCACAGACGCGGGTTGCTGTGAACCGGCTTATAAACCGGAGGCCCCCGCAGGAGGTCCGCCAGACGGCCGGCACTCTCTGGATCTGTGGCCTTTGGCCGCCCGCTTCAAGGGGGCAAGGCGTGATAGATGCACTCGCGCCCGTTCGACCGAGCATGTATCGTCTCGGTTCCGGCGCCGAAAAATGGGCCGGGCGGAGCTCGGTAAGGTTGGGGCGTATGACCGAGGAAGAAGAGCGGGAAATTCGGTTCGAACTGGCGCGGTTGCGGCAGGAGCACAGCGATCTCGACGCTGCGATCTCCGTCATGTCGGAAACCGGCCGTGCAGATCCGTTGCGGATTCAGCGCCTTAAGAAGCGCAAGCTGGCGCTGAAGGACCGGATCGTCGCGCTGGAGGATCAGCTCCTGCCGGATATCATCGCCTGACCGCAGGCAATGCCCTCGAGCAGCAGCCGATCGGCCGCCGCGATCACCTGGTCGGCCGTGGCGCCGGGTTCGATCATCACGACGGATGAGCGCGTGGCGATGCCGGCCCCCGCCGGGAAGCCATCCTCAAGGGCGGCGATTGCGCGCTGCAGTCCCTGCACGCGGTGGCCGCAATCGGCCGGCGTCGAATTCCAAAGCACGACGGCGAACTGCTCGTTGCCGGTCCGCGCCGTGACGTCGCAGGAGCGGATGCCGGCGCGCAGCGTGTCGCCGATCTTGCGCAGGGCGCGGTTGAGGCCGGCCTGTCCCTGGGCGGCGCGGATGGCGTCCATGCCATCGATGTCGATCAGGCCGACGCCGCAGGTCATCGGATAGCGTGCCTGGAAGGCGATGGCCCGCTCGATCTCGCGCGTAAAGGCGCGTCGGTTGAAGAGGCCCGAAATCGGCTCCTCGGCGGCTTCGACCTCGAGCGCCGCGATGCGGTGCTGGCTGGCGTCGAGCGCGCGGCGCAGCGCCGCCACCTCTTCCGAAAGCCGCATCACCAGCGAGCGCTGCTCCACCGGCAACTCCGTGGCCGGCTCGGCCGAAGAGGCCTCGCGTCGGCGCGCGAGCGGCGCCGGTTCGGTTCCGGGGGCGGCGATGGGGTTGGGTCGGAGGGCGGGTGCGTGGGCCATGGCGCGATTTTGCCCGCGCTTGGTTCAATTCTGGTTAACGACGGGTAAGGCTGTTTCGGTGCCTTGCGGCGAGGGCGTCCCTCTCTATAATCCGCGCCTTCCCGCAAGCCGGAGACGAGAACTTGGCAGACAAGACGGCGCCAGTCGCCATCATCATGGGCAGCCAATCCGATTGGCAGACGATGCGGCACGCCGCCGAGACGCTCGATGCGCTCGGTGTCGCGCATGACGACCGGATCGTCTCGGCGCACCGGACGCCGGACCGGCTGGTCGAATTCTCGAAGTCGGCGCGCGACAAGGGATACAAGGTCGTGATCGCCGGCGCCGGGGGCGCGGCGCATCTTCCCGGCATGTGCGCGGCGATGACGCCGCTGCCGGTCCTCGGCGTGCCGGTCGAATCGAAGGCGCTCTCCGGCCAGGACAGCCTGCTCTCGATCGTGCAGATGCCGGGCGGCATCCCCGTCGGCACGCTGGCGATCGGCAAGGCCGGCGCGATCAACGCGGCGCTGCTCGCCACGGCGATTCTGGCGCTCAACGATGCGCCGCTCGCCGCCCGTCTCGATGATTGGCGCGCTGCCCAGGCGGCGCGGGTTGCGGAAAGCCCTTCCGATGACGTCTGACAAGATGCTGCCGCCCGGCTCGACCATCGGCATTCTCGGTGGCGGGCAACTGGGCCGGATGCTGGCGACGGCCGCTGCCGAACTCGGCTTCCGCTGCCACATCTACTGCCCCGACGGCGAGAGCCCGGCCTTCGACGTCGCGGCGGCGCGCACCACGGCCGCCTATGAGAACCAGTCGGCGCTTGCCGCCTTCGCCGGTTCCGTCGATGTCGTCACCTATGAGTTCGAGAATGTGCCGGCCGCCACAGCCGCCTTCCTCGGCGATCAGGTCGACGTGCTGCCGGGGCCGCGCGCGCTCGCCGTCTCGCAGGATCGCTTGTCCGAGAAGGAGCTGATGCAGAGCCTCGACATTCCGGTCGCGCCCTTTGCCAGGATCGACGATCTCGCCGGGCTTGAGGCGGCGCTCGGGCAACTCGGGCGGCCGTCGATCCTGAAGACGCGCCGTTTCGGCTATGACGGCAAGGGGCAGGTGGCAATCCGTCCGGGCGACGATCCCGCCGCCGCCTTCGAGGCGATCGCCGGCAAGCCGGCCGTGCTCGAAGGTTTCGTTACCTTCGCGCGTGAGGTTTCGGCGCTGGTGGTGCGCGGCCGCAATGGCGAGACGGCGGTCTACGACATCGCCGAGAACGTTCACCGCAACCATATCCTCGCGACCTCCACGGTGCCGGCGCAGCTTTCGCCCACGACCGCCGGCGCCGCTCGGGAAATCGCCACCAGGGTGGCGGACGCGCTCGATTATGTCGGCCTGCTGGCCGTCGAGATGTTCGTCGTCGAGGACGCCGGCGTCGAGCGGCTGCTCGTCAACGAGATCGCGCCGCGCGTGCATAATTCCGGCCATTGGACACAGGATGGCTGCATCGTCTCGCAGTTCGAGAACCACATCCGCGCCATTGCCGGCTGGCCGCTCGGCTCGACCGAGCGCCATTCGAACGCGGTTATGACCAACCTGATCGGCGCCGAGGCGGACGAGTGGGCGACACTCGCCGCCGAGCCCGGCGCGCGGCTGCATCTCTACGGTAAGGCGGAAAGCCGGCCCGGCCGCAAGATGGGCCACGTCAACCGGATTTCGCCAAGGGTCGGGTAGGGCGAAGGACCCTCGACCCACCCCTCTGCCGTTTGCGGGAGAGGGGCATCCGGTCCGGTGCGCGTCGAGACCTGAATAGGCCAAGAGACCCTTTCCCGCATGCGGGAGAGGGTTGGGGGTGAGGGGCTTGTGTGTCCCGCAGGCGCCAGCCCCTACCGCCCCCTTACAACGTCCTGCCTCGCCTCCCATATCAGCCCTTCTCCCCAAGGGGTGGCGTCGATGCCGCAAAGGCGCTATCGAAGGCGCCGATTTCCGTCCCGTTTTCCGCCCAGAACAAAGACATTCGCCATGACAGAGCCGAAGACCGTCTATCCCGCCGCCGAGCCGTCGCCGTCCTTCCCCAAGATCGAGGAAGCGATCGGCGCGTGGTGGAAGGAGAACACGATTTTCGAACGCTCGATCGAGCAGCGCCGCGAGCAGGGTGCGTCCGAGTTCGTTTTTTATGACGGACCGCCCTTCGCCAACGGCCTGCCGCACTACGGTCACCTCGTCACCGGCTTCGTGAAGGACCTGGTGCCGCGCTATCAGACGATGCGCGGCAAGGTCGTCGATCGACGCTTCGGCTGGGACTGCCATGGCCTGCCGGCCGAGATGCAGTCCGAGAAGGAACTCGGCGTCTCCGGCCGCATCGAGATCCTGAAATATGGCGTCGCCCGCTTCAACGAGCATTGCCGCAGCTCCGTCCAGCAGTTCGCGGCGGACTGGGAATACTATGTCACGCGCTCGGCGCGCTGGGTCGATTTCAAGAACGACTACAAGACGATGGACCTCTCCTTCATGGAGAGCGTCATGTGGGCGTTCAAGCAGCTGCACGACAAGGGCCTGATCTATGAGGGCTATCGCGTCGTGCCCTATAGCTGGGCCGCGCAGACGCCGCTGTCGAATTTCGAGACCCGCCTCGACAATTCCTACCGCATGCGACAGGACCCGGCGCTGACGGTCGGCTTCCTGCTCGATCCGCGCGAGGGCGACAACGTCCCGACGCGCCTGCTCGCCTGGACGACGACCCCCTGGACGCTGCCGTCCAACATGGCGCTGGCCGTGGCGCCCGACGCTGACTACGCCGTGCTCGAGAAGGACGGCGCGCGTCTGGTCATCGGCGCGCCCCTCGTCGGCAACTACGCCAAGGAACTGGAGGGCTATGCCGAAGTCGGGCAGTTGAAGGGCAGCGACCTCGTCGGTCGCACCTATCAGCCGCTTCTGCCCTTCTTCGCGAACGAGAAGGCGAATGGCGCCTTCCGCGTGATCGGCGGTGACTTCATCGAGATGACCGACGGCACCGGCGTCGTGCACATCGCCCCCGCTTTCGGCGAGGACGACATGCGCGTCGGCCAGGAAGAGGGCATCCCGGTCGTCGACCCGGTCGATTTCGCCGGCAATTTCACCGATCTCGTTCCCGCCTATGCCGGCATGAACGTTTTCGACGCCAACAAGGAAGTGATCCGCGACCTCAAGCATCAGGGCGTGGTCCTGCGGCACGAGACCTATGACCACAATTATCCGCATTGCTGGCGCACCGACCAGCCGCTGATCTACAAGGCGCTACGCTCCTGGTACGTGAAGGTCACCGCCTTCAAGGACCGCATGGTCGAGCTGAACCAGGGCATCGAATGGGTGCCGGGTCACGTGCGCGACGGCCTGTTCGGCAAGTGGCTGGAAAACGCGCGTGACTGGAACATCGGCCGCAACCGCTTCTGGGGTTCGCCGATCCCGGTCTGGAAGTCGGACGATCCGAACTATCCGCGCATGGACGTCTATGGCTCGCTCGACGAGATCGAGCGGGACTTTGGCGTGCGCCCGCACGACCTGCACCGTCCCTATATCGACGAGCTGACCCGTCCGAACCCGGACGATCCGACCGGCAAGTCAGTGATGCGCCGCGTCGAGGACGTGCTGGATTGCTGGTTCGAATCCGGCTCGATGCCGTTCGCGCAGGTGCACTACCCGTTCGAGAACAAGGACTGGTTCGAAGGTCACTTCCCGGGCGACTTCATCGTCGAATACGTCGCGCAGACGCGCGGCTGGTTCTACACGCTGATGGTGATGGCGACGGCCCTTTTCGACAAGGCGCCGTTCCGTTCGGTCGTCTGCCATGGCGTCGTGCTCGACGAGAACAAGCAGAAGCTGTCGAAGCGGCTCCGCAACTATCCGGACCCGATCGAGGTGTTCAACACCTATGGCGCCGATGCGCTGCGCTGGTATCTGGTGTCGTCGCCGCTGCTCTCCGGCGGCGATCTCGCCATGCCGAAGGACGGACGCGCCATCGCCGAGACGGTGCGCCAGGTCATGCTGCCGATCTGGAACGCCTATTCGTTCTTCACGCTCTACGCCAATATCGACGGCATCAAGGGCCGGATGGTCACGACCGCCGAGGCCGAACTCGACCGTTACATCCTCGCCAAGACCGCGGACCTGATCCGCGGTATCGACGCGGCGATGGAGAAGCTCGATCTCGCCGGCGCGACCAGTGCGTTCCCGCCCTTCATCGAGGCCCTGAACAACTGGTTCATCCGCCGCTCGCGAGAGCGCTTCTGGAAAGCCGAGAAGGACGCCGACAAGCAGGCCGCCTATGACACGCTCTACACCGTGCTCGTCACGATGACGCGTGCCCTGGCGCCGTTCCTGCCGTTCCTGACCGAGCACATCCATCGCGCGCTGGTCGATGGCGAGAGCGTGCATCTGGCGAATTGGCCGGATGCGTCGGCGCTGGTCGACGACAAGGCGCTGGTCGAGCGCATGGACCTGGCACGCACCGTCGCATCGGCGGCGCTGTCGATTCGCACGGTCAAGAACCTGCGCACGCGCCTGCCGCTGCGCAGCCTCACGATCGCCCATCCGGGCTTCGAGAAGCTGGCGCTGCTGAAGGACGTCATCGCCGACGAGGTCAACGTCAAGGAAGTCGTCCTGGCGGCCGATCCGTCTGCTTTCGGCGAAGTCGTGCTCGCGGTCGATCCGAAGATCGGCAAGCGGCTCGGCAAGAACCTGAAGGACGTGCTCAACGCGGCGCGGGCCGGCCAGTGGGAAGATCTGGGGGGCGGCCGCTATGCGGTGGCTGGCCAGACGATCGAGCCGGGCGAATACGAGCTGCGCTTCAAGGCCAATGAGGGCCTCGACGCGGTCGCCTTCGACGGCGCCGCCGGCGTGGTCGTGCTCGATACGCATGTCGACGAGGCGCTGGAGCGCGAGGGCGTGGCCCGCGACTTCATCCGCCTGGTGCAGACGGCGCGCAAGGAGGCCGGCTTCAACATCGCCGACCGCATCCATATCGAGGTCAAGATCGCCAACGGCCTCGGCGGGGCGCTGGTCGACCACGCCGAGACGATCCGAGCCGAGACGCTGGCCGAGACGCTGCGGCCGACCAACGACCGGCCGGAGGGCTTCGTCTCGGAGACGAGCCTTCTCGACGAGCCGATCGAGATCGGCGTCCGCGTCGCGCGCTAAGGCGCGAGAGCGATTGAAGTTTTCGCCCGGCCGACTTACCTCGGTCGGGCGAAGTTTTTTCCGGCCCTTGCCGCCTGATTGGGGATTGCCATGACGCCCTTGTCCATTCTCGAACTCGTGCGCGTGACGGAAGAGACGGATGCGAGGGGAGCGCTCGACAATGCCCGCGATCTCGCAGCCCATGCCGAAAGCTGGGGCTATCATCGCATCTGGGTGGCCGAGCATCACAACATGCACGGCATCGCCAGCGCGGCGACCTCGATCGTCCTCGCCCATATCGCGGCCGGCACAAAGACGATCCGGGTCGGGGCCGGCGGCATCATGCTGCCGAACCATGCGCCCTACATCATCGCCGAGCAGTTCGGCACGCTGGCGCGGCTGTTTCCCGGCCGCATCGATCTCGGCCTCGGCCGCGCTCCCGGCACCGACCAGCTGACCTTGCGCGCCTTGCGCCGCTCGCCGAACAACGCCGACAATTTTCCGCAGGACGTCCTGGAATTGCAGGCCTTCCTGGCGCCGGCCGGGCCCGAGCAGCGCATCGTCGCGGTGCCGGCGGCGGGCACCGAGGTCCCGCTCTGGATCCTCGGCTCCAGCAATTTCGGCGCCATGCTGGCGGCGGAGCTTGGCCTTCCCTATGCCTTCGCCTCGCATTTCGCCCCGGACCTGCTGCTGCCGGCGCTGGAGATCTACAAAAGCCGCTTCAAGCCGTCGGAGCAGCTCGACCGGCCCTATGCCATGGTCGGCGTCAACGTGATCGCGGCGGAGACCGATGCCGACGCGGCCCGGCTGGCGACGACGCAGCAGATGTCGTTCGCGGATATCTTCAAGGGCGCGCGCGGGCTTTCCAAGCCGCCGATCGACGATATCGAGACCTATTGGGGGCCGATGGAGCGGGCGCAGGCGAAGCAGATGCTCGCCCGCTCGATCATCGGTTCACCGGCGACGGTCCGCGCCGGCATGGAGGCGCTGGTCGAGGAGACCGGCGCCGACGAGCTGATCCTCGTCTCGGATGTCTACGACCACGCGGCGCGGCTGCGTTCGGTCGAACTGATCGCCGAGGCCTGGGGGATCGGCGCGGGTTAACAGCGCCGATCCTGTTAGCGATCCGGTAACGGCGCGTTAGCGCGCCGCCTGCATCAGCGGATAGGAGCGGCGCACCGTCTCGGCGATGACGGCGGCGACGGCCGCCTTGATCAGGTCGCCCGGCACGAAGATCATCGAACCCTTCGCCGCATCCCAGAGCGACAGCTTGGCGACCATGGCGAGCCAGGGGATGCCGATCAGGTAGACGACCACGACGCCGCCGATCACCGAGAAGACGAAGAACCAGACCGCGTTCATCCGGCGCCAGTTCAGTTCGGTCAGCCAGCCGGTGACGAAGGCGGCGATCGGCCAGGAGAGGATGAAGCCTGCGGTCGGGCCGAAGAAGACCGAGAGGCCGCCATGGCCGCCGGCCAGCAGCGGCAGGCCGAGCGCCACCAGCAGCACGAAGAGCAGGATGGCGAGGCCGCCGCGCTTGGCGCCGATCAGGGAGCCGGCGAGCATGACGCCCAGCGTCTGCGCGGTGATCGGCACCGGCAGGAAGCCGACCTGCAGCGCCGGCACCAGGTTGATGGCCGCCATCAGCGCGGCGAAGAGCGCGATATAGACGATGTCGCGGGTGGAAACGTCCTGGCTCATCGGGTCTCTGTCTCCGGGTTGGTAGGATGCTCAGCGATCAGGATTCATAACCGCGCGCCTCGATGGCGTCGGCGAGTTCGTCGGCGGATTTCAGCGTGCGGATGATCAGCGGCACGATTAGCGCCAGCGGATTGGCGGCAAGGCCGCGCGCCGCCTGCGCCTCGCGAATATGGCGGAATTCCTCCGAGATCAGCGGCACGAAGCGGATGGCGAGCGCGATCGAAAGCCCGACCTTCTCCGGATTGATGCCGATCGGGCGCAGCGGTTCGAGCAGCCATTCGACCAGCTCCGCCATCTCCGACACCGGCGTCGTCAGCGTGACCGCGCTCGCAAGCAGGATCAGCGCCGCGAAGCGCGCCACGGTGAGGATCCCCTCGGCGGCCGAGCCGAAGACGAGATGGAAGGCGAAAATGATGGCGAGCAGGATCGCCGGGCCGCGCAATTGCGTCATCAGGCTGCGGAACGGCACGCCGGTCGACAGGTAGATGGTGAAGGCGAGCGGCACGCTCGCGAAGACCACGGGCTTCGACGGCAGCAGGAAGAGCGCCAGCGAGACGGCGAGCAGGCCGGCGAGCTTGGCGCCGGCCGTGGCGCGGTGCAGGCGCGAGCTGCCCGGATGGTAGAGCCCGAGCGTCATCGCATCCGCTCGCGATAGAAGCGCAGCACCTCGCCGGGCTGGCCGTCGGCGGCGACCCGGCCTTCCTCGATCATCAGCACGCGGTCGAAGCCGGCGATCAGGTCGAGGTCGTGGCTGACGACGACGGCCGGATGCGCCAGTTCCTCGATCGCGGCGGCGACCCGGTTGCGGTTGCGCAGGTCGAGCAGGGTGGTCGGCTCGTCGAAGACGATGATTTCCGGATCGGTGACCAGCACGGCCGACATCGCCACCAGCTGCTTCTCGCCACCGGACAGGAGATGCACCGGCCGCTCGCGCAGATGGTCGAGCTGGTAGCGAGCGAGCGCCGCGTCGATGCGGGCGTCGATCTCACCCTTCGGGATCCTGCGCGCCTTCAGGCCGAAGGCGAGGTCCTCGGCGACGATCGGCATGACGATCTGGTGGTCGGGGTTCTGGAAAACGAAGCCGACCTTGCGACGGATCGCCTTGATGTCCTTCCGGGTGTCGACGCCGTCGACCAGCACGCGTCCGGCGCGCGGCACGACGAGGCCGTTCAGCAGCCGCGCGAAGGTGCTCTTGCCGGAGCCATTGGCGCCGACGACGCCGATGCGCCGCTCCGGCAACGCCAGATCGATCCCGTCGAGGACGGGGCGGCCATCGAAGTCATGGCTGACCGCTTCGAGCACGATCATGGAAGTCGGCGTCCCCGCTGGCGGTTTGTGCGTTGCCGCATGCGATAGAGGCTGCGTCGCGCCGGGTCAATTGCAGCGATCCGCCACCGCCGCTACGTCGCTGTCCGGTAGGGCACATGGACCGGCGTGATGCCCTCGGCGCGCAGCACTACTTCCGCCGCCGCGCGCGCGTCTTCGCCGGCGTCGTGGTGATCGAACGAGAGCCCGAGATGCGCCTTGAGGCTGGCGAGCCCGTGTCCGCCATTGCCCTTCAGTTCGGGCCAGGCGATCCGGGCGACCTGGACGCTGTTGCGCCAGGACCAGCTCGGCGCCATGCGGCCGGCATTCGAGCAGGCGGCGGCGATGGCACCGCTGTCGAAATGCGAGTGCTGGTAGATGATCGCGCCGTCGAGCGCCGCCTGCAGAACCGGCAGCACCTCAACGAAGGTCGGCGCGCCGCGCACCTTGGCCGCCGTGATCCCGTGCAACCCGCTCCAGAGCCAGACCTCGGTTCTCGGGTCGATGAAGGTCACCCAGGTCTCGATCGAATGATCGTGGCGTACACAGGCGACGCCGATCTGGCAGATGCTGCCGCGATCATTGTTGGCCGTCTCGACGTCGAGCGCGAAAAAGCGGAAGGGTCCCTTCGGAAAGGGCGTCACGGCAGGGATCGAGACTGCCGCGAGCCGGCTTTCTTCGGTCAGGGACAAGGAAACGCTCCGGAATCGCGGGGACGGCAGCTTTGCGGGTTTCAAGATGCGATAGAGGCTGGCATGCGCCGGGTCAATTTTCGCAGGGCCTCGCGCGAGCCTTAAACGATCGCCCCTTTCATTGGAAAGAAAAGTGCCATATCTTTTCTATGGAAAGGAGAGGGTGATGCTCAAGCTGCAACCCGCCGCCCGGCCCGAGGCCGGACCGGTCCTCACCAAGGCGGCCATCCGCGCCGCCGACCAGCTACGCCTGACCGCGCGCGTTCTCGCCGCGATCCTCGGCGTCAGCGAGGCGACGGTGTCGCGCATGAAGCGCGGCGATTTCGCTCTCGCGCCCGGCACCAAGCCGTTCGAACTCGCCGTGCTCCTCGTCCGCCTGTTCCGCTCCCTCGATGCAATCGTCGGCGGTGACGGCGCGGTCGCGACAGCCTGGCTCGACAATCCGAATCTGGTCCTTGGCGGCCGGCCCGTCGAAAAACTGCAAACCGTGAGCGGGCTGGTCGATGTCATCGCCTATCTGGACGCGCGTCGCGCTCTCGTCTGAGTTCCGGTCGTTCGCCGGGCCGTGCTGGCGTCTGGTCGAGGCGCAGCATCGCGTCTCGACCCTGAAGCTGACCGATACGCTGGCCGAGCAGGCGCTGCTGGAAGAGCTGATCGAGGACGCCAAGCCGGCGATCCCGCCGGATTGCCGCCATCTCGATTTCCTGCTCGCAACACCGTTCCGCTATGGCGCGATCTATCCCTATGGCTCGCGTTTCCGCCGCGCCGGCCGCACGCTCGGCGTCTATTATGCCGCCGAGGATCCGAAGACGGCCGTGGCCGAGATGGCGTTCTACCGGCTGCTGTTCTTCGCCGAGTCGCCCGATACGCCCTGGCCGCGGGACGCGGCCGAATACACGGCGTTCTCCGCCGAGGTGGCGACGGAGCGATTGCTGGACCTGACCGTGCCGCCGCTCGCCGACGACGCCGGGATCTGGACCGACCGCGTCGACTATCAGGGCTGCCAGGCCTTCGCCGACGCGGCGCGCCAGGCCGAGGGCGAGGTGATCCGCTATCGCTCGGTGCGCGATCCGGCCGGCGGCAGCAATCTCGCCATCCTGCTCTGCCGCGCCTTTGCCCGTCTGGCGCCGATCGAACGCCAGACCTGGCGCATCCGCCTCAGCGCCAGCGGCGCCCAGGCGCTCTGCGAGTTTCCGCGCCAGGCGCTGGAATTCCCGCCGGCCGCGTTCGCGGCCGACCCCCGCATCGCCGGCGTCAATTGGGAGCGGGCTGGCGGCGCGGGCCGGCTGCGGTCGTGAGGCGGTAAAGCGAAGGCAGGCAAGACCCTCACCCAACCCTCTCCCGCTCGCGGGAGAGGGCCTTTTGGACGGTGCCCTTCATGAGTTCGGCACGCATGGGAGAGACGCAGGCGGGCTCCCTCTCCCGCGTGCGGGAGAGGGCTGGGGTGAGGGGCTTCCTTCCCCACTTTTACGCCGTCTGCACCTGGCGGCGTGTCAGCGGCGGGAAGGCGAGGGCGATCGCCACCGCGCCGAGCCCGACGATCGACGAGCCGATGAACAGCCACGCATAGTTCTGGAAGGTGTCGTAGATCCAGCCGCCGATCCACGGCCCGAGCGCCATGCCGATGCTCGACAGCATGGTGGCGGCACCCAGCACGGCGCCGAGGCTCTTTTGGCCGAAATAGTCATGCGCCAGCACGGCATAAAGCGGCATCACCCCGCCATAGGCGGCGCCGAAGACGAGCGCCAGCAGGTAGAACTGCTCGAGCTGGCTGACGACGCTGTAGGCGGCGATGACGACGGCCTGCGCCAGCAATCCCGCCACCAGCACCGGCTTGACGCCGATCCGGTCGGCGGCGACGCCGAGAAGCAGCCGCCCGCCAAGCCCGGCCAGCCCTTCCACGCTGTAGATGCTGACCGCCGCCATCGGCGAGATGCCGCAGACGATCGCATAGCTCACCATGTGGAAGATCGGCCCCGAATGGGCGGCGCAGCACGCGAAGAAGGTCAGCGCCAGGATCCAGAACTGCGGCGAGCGCAGCGTGTCCTGCATGGTCATGCCGCCCGTCTCGCCGGCTTCGGCAGCGGCGCCGGCCGGCGCGGTCGCGGGCGGACGCCGGATCAGCAGGGTCGTCGGCAGCAGGATCACCCAAGCCCCGATGCCGATCACCAGCATGGCGAAGCGCCAGTCATAGGCGGAGATCAGCCAGCGGGCGAAGGGCGAGATGGTCATCGGCGCCATGCCCATGCCGGCCGAGACCAGCGAGACGGCCAGGCCGCGGTGGGTGGTGAACCAGCCGGTCACGGCGGCGATCACCGGCGCGAAGAAGGCGCTGGAGGCGAGGCCGACGAGAATGCCGAAGGTGAGCTGGAAGGCGAGAAGCGACGTCGCCCGGCTCGCCAGCACCAGCGCCAGGCCGAGCAGCACCGTGCCGGCCAGCACGACGGCGCGCGGACCGAAGCGGTCGCTCAGCATGCCCCAGCCGATGCCGGCGACGCCCATGATCAGGAAATTCAGCGTCATCGCGCTCGATATGCCGGCGCGCGACCAGCCGGTGTCGACCGACAGCGGCTCCAGGAAAACGGCGAGCGAAAACATCGTGCCGACGGCGACGCAGCCCATCAGGGCGCCTGCGAAGACGACGAGCCAGCGGTTGAAATTGGTCATGCTGCGAACCCCTCCCGAAGGATTTCTGGCCGCGACCGGTTTCCGTGCGCCGCCGATGAAAGCATGACGAACGAGCCGACGCCGTTTCGACAGGCGCGTGAAGAATTTTGTCGGCTCGTTCGCGGAAGAGAGCAAGACCCTCACCCTCGCGGTTCCGCTCGACCATCATCCTGTGGTGCCCTGCAAGGCCGGGCCTCGAAGGAGGATCCAGGGTACGCTAGATTGCCTCCGCCCCCTTTTCTTCGGTGTCCGATCGGATAGGTTCCGATCGCTCTTCCGCTCCGCGAACCCATTGGCTAAAAGCATTTCATGACCCAGAACCTCTCCGCTCTCCTCCCGATCGTGAAAGCCGCGCCGGTTGTTCCGGTGCTGATCATCGAAGACGTCAAGACGGCCGTGCCGCTCGCGCGGGCGCTGGTCGCCGGCGGCCTGACGGCGCTCGAAGTGACGCTGCGCACGCCGGCGGCGCTCGATTGCATCCGCGCCATCAAGGGCGAGGTCGAGGGCGCCAATATCGGCGCCGGCACCATCCTCAATCCGAAGCAGTTCGACGAGGCCGTCGCGGTTGGTTCGAGCTTCCTCGTCAGCCCCGGGGCCAGCCCGAAGCTGATCGCGCATGCGGCGGGCTCGCCGGTGCCGCTGCTGCCGGGCGTCGCCACCGCCGGCGAGGCGATGTTCCTGCTCGAAGAGGGCTATGGCGCGGCAAAATTCTTCCCGGCCGAGCAGGCCGGCGGCGCGCCCTATCTGAAGGCGCTGTCGTCGCCGCTGCCGGGCCTGATGTTCTGCCCGACCGGCGGCGTCAGCCTGAAGAACGCGCAGAGCTACCTGTCGCTGCCGAACGTCATGTGCGTCGGCGGTTCGTGGGTGGCGCCCGCGAGCGCGATCGCGGCCGGCGACTGGGCGGCGATCACCACGCTGGCGCGCGAAGCCTTCGAGCTGCGCGCGGCCTGAGCCGATTTTCCTGATCGCCCCGCCGGTTCGCGGCGGGGCGAAGTCTTCGCCGGCAAACGATCCCGGCGCCCGTCTATCCCGAACGGAACGGCCCGGTCGAGCGCCGGCATCGCCGCCTGGCGCGCCCTGTTTCGGCCGCGCCGTCGCGCCGGAATGATTTCGATCTTCCAGACGGCATCTTGCCTTGTCGCGGTAGCCGGTGCTCACTACTTCCCCAATGCGTTTCGCACGGTCTCCATCATAGGGAAAAGTGAGATGATCGACGGCAAGAGCATTCTCGACCAGCTGCTCGGAGCGGCATCCGGAGCAGGCGGCGGCCAGGGGCAGGGCGGTCTCGGTGATCTCAGCCGGATGAGCGGCTCGCTCGGCAGCGGCGGCGGCCAGCCGGCCTCGTCCGATCCGGCCGGCGGCCTCGGCGACCTGCTGGGCGGCATGCTCGGCGGCGCGGGCGGCCAGGGCCAGGGCGGCGGCGGTGCCGGCGGGCTCGGCGACCTTCTCGGCGGCATCCTGGGCGGCGGTGGCAGCGGCCAGGCCGCCTCGACTGGTGGCGCGGGCGGCGGCCTCGGCGACGTGTTCGGCAAGGTCACGGAATACGCCAAGCAGAATCCCGGCCTCTCGACGGCGGCGGCCGGCGGCCTCGCCGCCGTGCTGTTCGGCGGCAAGGGCCCGAAGCTCAAGGCAGACGCGCTGACCCTGGGCGGCCTCGCCGCCATCGGCACGCTCGCCTACAAGGCCTACCAGCAATACAAGGTCAACAATCCGGATGCGCCGGCCGCTTCGGCGCCGCCGGTCGGCACCCCTGCAGCGTTGCCGCCGGCGGATTCCGCCTTCCATCCGGCCAATGCGCCGGGCGGCCCGGACGCCGTGGCGCTCTCGATCGTCTCGGCGATGATCGCCGCCGCAAAGGCGGACGGCACCATCGACGCCGACGAGAAGCAGAAGATCCTCGGCAAGCTCAGCGAAGGCGGCCTCACCGCCGACGAGCGCGATTTCCTGAACCGCGAGATGGCCGGCCCGCTCGACATCAACAAGGTGGTAGATTCGGCGACCGGGCCGGAGCACGCGATCCAGCTCTATGCGGCGTCGCTGCTGGCCATCAATCCCGACCATCCGGCCGAGCGCGGCTATCTCGACATGCTCGCCGCCCGTCTCGGCCTCGACGCCAATCTGAAGGCCTCGATCGAGCAGGCCGTCGCCGCCGCGGCGACGTAAGGCGGGGTCCAAGCTTAAAAAGAAGGGCGCGGAGCCGAGCGGTTCCGCGCCCCTCTCGTTTCAGGAAGCTGCCGCGGCCTCAGGCCGCCTTGATGTTCGCCTGCAGGAATTCGTCGATGCGGGCGATCGCCTTGCGGATGTTCTCGGTCGAGTTGGCGTAGGAGAGGCGGATATAGCCCTCGCCATAGACGCCGAAATCCGGGCCGCCGATGGTGGCGACGCCGGCCTGCTCCAAGAGCGCCGACGCCAGCGGCTTCGCCTTCCAGCCCGTCGCCTTGATGTTCGGGAAGGCGTAGAAGGCGCCCTTCGGCGTGGCGCAGGTGATGCCCTGGAGCTTGTTCATCTCCTCGACCACGACGGCGCGGCGGCGGTCGAACTCGGCGACCATCGCATGCACCGCATCCTGCGGGCCGGTCAGCGCCGCGAGGCCGGCGAACTGCGCCGGGGCGTTGACGCAGGACCAGCAGTTGACGGCGAGCTTGCGCACCTTGTCGACCAGCGCCGTCGGCCAGACCGAATAGCCCATGCGCCAGCCGGTCATGGCATAGGTCTTGGACCAGCCGTCGAGCAGGATGACGCGATCGCGGATCTCCGGGTAGGAGAGCAGCGAGGTGTGCTCCAGCCCGTCATAGATCATCTGGCCGTAGATCTCGTCCGACAGGATCGCGACATTGGGCCACTTGGCGAGGCCGGCGACCAGCTTGTCGATCTCGCTCTTCGGCGTGACGCCGCCGGTCGGGTTGGCGGGCGAGTTCAGGATGATCAGCCGGGTCTTCGGCGTGATCAGCGCCAGCGTCTCCTCGGCCGAGAAGGCGAAGCCGTTCTCTTCGCGGATCGGCACCGGGATCGGGGTGGCGCCGGTGAACTCGATCATCGAGCGATAGATCGGGAAGCCGGGATCCGGATAGAGGATGTCGGCGCCCGCCTCGCCGAACATCAGGATCGCCGCGAACATCGTCACCTTGCCGCCCGGGACCACCACGACATTGTCGGGCGAGACCGGCGCGCCGGTGCGCTTCTGAACGTCGGCGGCGACGGCCTCGCGCAGCGGCAGGATGCCGGTCGCCGGCGTATAGCCGTGCTCGCCGTCGCGCAGCGCCTTCACCGCCGCCTCGACGATGTGTTCCGGCGTCTTGAAGTCGGGCTGGCCGATGCCGAGATTGATGATGTCGCGGCCCTGGCGGGCGAGGTCGGTGGCGCGCGCGAGAACCGCGAAGGCGTTCTCCTCGCCGATGCGCTCGAAATTGGCGACTGTCTGGAACATTTCTGGCCTCCCGGGCTATCTCTTTGCGGGGTCTGATTTTGTTGACGGCCGCGACGAGACGGCCATTGATTTCGTATGATGTTTCAGCGCATCCTCAGGGCAAAATCAAACCTGATTTTCCGGGAGCCTCTTACCATGTCGTCCACCACGCCGCGCAAGCTTCGTTCTCAAGCCTGGTTCGATAATCCGGACAATCCGGGCATGACCGCGCTCTACATGGAGCGCTATCTGAACTATGGCCTGACGCGCAAGGAACTGCAGTCGGGCAAGCCGATCATCGGCATCGCCCAGACCGGCTCCGACCTGTCGCCGTGCAACCGCCACCACCTGGTGCTGGCCGAACGCGTGCGCGAGGGCGTGCGCGAGGCCGGCGGCCTCGTCATGGAATTCCCGGTCCATCCGATCCAGGAGACGGGCAAGCGTCCGGGCGCGGCGCTCGACCGCAACCTCGCCTATCTCGGCCTGGTGGAGCTCCTCTACGGCTACCCGCTGGACGGCGTCGTGCTGACGATCGGCTGCGACAAGACCACCCCGGCCTGCCTGATGGCCGCCGCCACCGTCAACATCCCGGCGATCGCGCTGTCGGTCGGCCCGATGCTGAACGGCTGGTACAAGGGCGAGCGCACCGGCTCCGGCACCATCGTCTGGAAGCAGCGCGAGCGCCTCGCCGCCGGCGAGATCGACTATGAAGAGTTCATGGAGATCGTGGCCTCGTCGGCGCCGTCGACCGGCTACTGCAACACCATGGGCACGGCGACGACGATGAACTCGCTCGCCGAGGCGCTCGGCATGCAGCTCCCCGGCTCGGCCGCGATCCCCGCGCCGTACCGCGAGCGCCAGCAGATCGCCTACGAGACCGGCAAGCGCGCCGTCGAGATGGTCTGGGAAGACCTGAAGCCGTCCGACATCATCACCCGCGAGGCGATCGAGAACGCCATCGTCGTCAACTCGGCGATCGGCGGCTCGACCAATGCGCCGATCCACATCAACGCCATCGCCCGCCACATCGGCGTCGAAGTCTCCGTCGATGACTGGCAGACCGTCGGCCACAAGGTGCCGCTGCTCGTCAACCTGCAGCCCGCCGGCAAGTATCTCGGCGAGGACTACCAGCATGCCGGCGGCGTGCCGGCCGTCGTCAACGAGCTGATGAAGCACGGCCTCATCCATGAGAATGCGATGACCGTCAACGGCAAGACGATGGGCGACAACTGCCGCAACGCCGAGATCGAGCTGCCGGACGTCATCCGCACCTTCGAGACGGCGCTGGTGCAGGACGCCGGCTTCATCGTGCTGCGCGGCAACCTGTTCGACAGCGCCATCATGAAGACCAGCGTGATCTCGAAGGAGTTCCGCGACCGCTACCTGTCGAACCCGAACGATCCCGAGGCCTTCGAAGGCCGCGCCATCGTGTTCGAGGGTCCGGAGGACTACCACCACCGCCTCGACGATCCGTCGCTCGAGATCGACGAGAACTGCATCCTGTTCATCCGCGGCACCGGCCCGATCGGCTATCCGGGCGCGGCCGAGGTCGTGAACATGCAGCCGCCGGCAGCCCTCATCAAGCGCGGCATCCTCTCGCTGCCCTGCATCGGCGACGGCCGCCAGTCGGGCACGTCGGGTTCGCCGTCGATCCTGAACGCCTCGCCGGAAGCCGCCGCCGGCGGCGGCCTGGCGCTGCTGAAGACGGGCGACCGCGTCCGCGTCGACCTGAACAAGGGCTCGGCCAACATCCTGATCTCGGACGAGGAGCTGGCGACCCGCCGCGCGGCCTTGAACGCTGCCGGCGGCTTCCCGATCCCGCCGAGCCAGACGCCGTGGCAGGAAATCCAGCGCGCGCTGACCGACCAGCTCGCCGACGGCATGGTCCTGAAGCCCGCGGTCAAGTACCAGAAGGTCCACCAGACCTACGGCGTGCCGCGCGACAACCACTAAGCGTCGGCGGAAGGCCCCGGCTTTCCGGCCGTTTCGAGAATTGCATGACCGGCCCTCGTGGCCGGTCATGTCGTTTCTGGGTTCGTTTGCTGGCAGCGTCCCGCGTCCCACCCTCGCCGTCATCCCGGACGCAGCGCAGCGAAGATCCGGGATCCGTTCGGCGATGGCATCCGGTGTCCTGCACGACAAGCCTGCCGCTGCATGGATCCCTGCTTTCGCAGGGATGACGGGCCGAGGATGACGATGGCCCCGGTAGTTGGCCGGGCGGGGTCGGCGTCTCCAGGGCGCGAGGAACCGGTGAGGCGGGATTCCATCCCGGCGATACTTGTCCTAGTCTCGGCATTCCCCATCCAGCGGAGGCCCCTTTGCAGCATCTTCGTATTTCGCCGGAAGGCATCAGCTCGTTGTTCTGGATCGTGCCGGAAGACAAGCCCGCCTATGCCATCGAGCCGGACGACCTCGACCTCTCCGAGGAACTGCTCGACCGGATCGAGGTCTGGAACGACGTGTTCGACGCCCTGTTCGATTCGGACGATCCGAAGGCCTCGCAGTTTCCGACGCCGCAGGCCGAGGCGGCCTGGCGGGCCGAGGGCCGTGCCCTCGCCGACGCGATCCGCGAGGAACTCGGCGACGAATGGGAAGTCGAGGCGCGCTTCTGAGGCGCGAGGGGGAAGGGATGAGCAAGCTCAACCGGGCCTGGCACGAGGCGCATCCGATGCCGCCCAATCCGACGCTCGACCAGCGCATCGCCTGGCATCTCGACCATAGCGCCCATTGCGGCTGCCGGCCGATCCCCCGACTCATTCTCGAGGAACTGGCGCGGCGCGGCATCGAGCCGCCCGCGCCGGCGGCCTGAGGCGCGCTCCATCCTTTCCGGCTTCCGCGCCAGCGCGTTGCCGGATCGCGTTTTCCGCTCGAACCGCTCTTCACCTCGCCCGAAAACCTTCTAGGATCGCTGCGACTGAAGATGAGGATCGACATGACATCGTTATCGGAGCGGCGCGCCGCCTTTCGCAGGCTGCATGAGGGCGGCTGCTTCGTCATCCCCAATCCGTGGGACATCGGCAGCGCGCGTCTGCTCGCCGGGCTCGATTTCAAGGCGCTGGCCACTACCTCGGGCGGCTTCGCCTTCAGCCGCGGCCTGCCGGACGGCGCCGTGTCGCGCGACGTGATGCTGGCGCATGTCGCCGAGATCGTCGAGGCGACGGAACTGCCGGTCAACGCCGATTTCGGCAATGCCTTCGCCGACGATGCCGAGGGCGTCGCCACCAATGTCGCCCTCTGCGTCGATGCCGGCGTCGCTGGCCTCTCGGTCGAGGACATGGCGTCCGATCGTTCGCTCTATGGCTTCGATCATGCCGTCGAGCGGATCCGCGCCGCCCGCGCCGCCATCGATGCGTCACGCCAGGACGTGCTTTTGACCGCGCGCAGCGAGGCGCTCCTGGTCGGCCATCCCGGAGGGCTGGACGAGGCCTGCCGGCGCATCGCCGCCTTTGCCGAGGTCGGCGCCGACGTGCTGTTCGTGCCGGGCAAGCTCGACGCCGCCGCCACCGCCGCCGTGCTTGCCGCTGCCGGCGGCAAGCCGGTCAACGCCATCGCGCTCGATCCCGCCCAGCCGATCGCCGAGATCGCGGCGCGGGGCGTGCGCCGCGTCTCGCTCGCGACCGGCCTTGCCCGCGCCGCCTATGGCGGCTTCCTGCGGCTGGCGCGCGAGGTGGTGGCCGCCGGCACGCTGACGGAGCTCGCCCATGCCGAGCCGGGCGCCGAGCTGAACCGCATCTTCGCTCCCTTCGCCAGAGGCTGATATCGTGACATCGAACGGAACGCTGCCCGTCGGCATCGAACTCGACCCGACGCCGGGACCAAGGCCCGGCCGCGTGACGCTCGCGGGGCGTTTCGTCACCATCGTGCCGTTCGACCTCGCCGCGCATGGCCGCGACATCTACGAGGCGTCGAGCGGGCCGGAGAACGAGGGGCTCTGGCCCTATCTCTGGCAGGGTCCCTTCGCCGACTACGAGAGCTTCGCCGCCTATTACGCCGAGGCGGCGAAGAAGGACGATCCACTGCTCTTCGCCATTCTCGACCGCGCCACCGGCCGCGCCGTCGGCCATGCGGCGCTGATGCGGATCGTGCCGAACGACCGGGCCGTCGAGGTCGGCAACATCCTCTATACGCCGCCGCTGCAGCGCACGATCGGCGCCACCGAGGCGATGTATCTGCTGGCGCGCCATGTCTTCGACGATCTCGGCTATCGCCGCTACGAGTGGAAGTGCAACGACCTGAATGCGCCGTCGCGGCGCGCCGCCAGGCGCTACGGCTTCGCCTATGAGGGCACCTTCCGCCAGCACATGATCGTCAAGGGCCGCAACCGCGACACCGCCTGGTTCGCCATGCTCGATAGCGACTGGCCGCGCGTGAAGGCCGCCTTCGAGGTGTGGCTCGATCCCGCCAATTTCGACGCCGAGGGCCGGCAGAAGTCGAGCCTCGACGCGTCGCTGCCGGAGGCATCGACCTAGCCGCCTCGCCATCCGGCAGCCATCCAGTTTTCGGCCTGTGGATTGAGGAATTCCACCGGCCGCAATCCATGACATAGAACGGGAGGAATTTCATGACGGGACGTCTCAAGGGCAAGCGCGCCTTTCTCACCGCGGCCGGCGCCGGCATCGGGCACGCCACCGCGCTCGCCTTCGCGGCCGAGGGCGCCTATGTCATCGCCACGGACCTGAAGCCGGAGGGGATGGCCGACCTGAAGGCGGCCGGCGTCGCCGAGGTTCATGCGCTCGACGTGCGCTCGACGGCGGCGGTCGACGCTTTGGCCAAGCAGGTCGGCCCGGTCGACGTGCTCTTCAACTGCGCCGGCTTCGTCCATCACGGCACGGTGCTCTCCACCTCGGACGAGGACTGGGATTTCTCCTTCGACATCAACGTCAAGGCGATGCACCGCACGATCCGCGCCTTCCTGCCGGGCATGCTGGCGAAGGGCGAGGGCTCGATCATCAACATCTCGTCGGGCGCGAGCTCGGTGCGCGGCATCCCGAACCGCTATGCCTATGGCGCCTCGAAGGCGGCCGTGGTCGGCCTGACCAAGGCGGTCGCGGCAGACTATATCCGCCAGGGCATCCGCGCCAATTCGATCGCGCCGGGCACGATCCAGTCGCCGTCGCTCGACAGCCGCATCGCCGAGCAGGCGGAGAAGCAGGGCAAGACGGTGGAGGAAATCCGCCAGCAGTTCATCGACCGCCAGCCGATGGGCCGCCTCGGCACGGCCGAGGAGATCGCGTCGCTGGCGATCTACCTGGCGTCCGATGAGTCGCGCTACACGACCGGCCAGGTCTACCTCTCCGACGGTGGTTTCGCGCTGTAAGGGGGCGTGAGCGTCGTGAAGACCCTCACCCCGGCCCTCTCCCGCGCGCGGGAGAGGGGGGCGCCTGCGCGGGTTGCCGCAATGGCTCGCCGGCTATGAAAGGCGCTGCCCCAAAGCCCTTGCCCGCTCGCGGGAAAGGGTTGGGTGAGGGCCTTGCCCTGAGGCGAAGCGGGAGGGGCGATCCCTCCCGCGTATTCGCGAGGCCCGAAGGCCTTACTTCTTCTTCCAGCCGGTGAACGGCGTCTCGACGACCGGGCTCAGCGGCGGCTTGCCGTCGAGCCAGGCGGTGAGATTATCGATCACGCGCTGGCCCATGGCGTTGCGCGTATAGACCGAAGCCGAGCCGACATGCGGCAGCAGGACGACGTTCTCGAGCGCGATCAGCTCGGCCGGAACCTGCGGCTCCTTCTCGAACACGTCGAGGCCGGCGGCGAGGATCCGCTTCTCCTGCAGCGCCTTGATCAGTTCCGGCTCGTCGACGACGGTGCCGCGGCCGATGTTGATCAGGACGCCGTTCGGGCCCAGTGCGTCGAGCACGGCGCGGTTGATCGCCTTCTCTGTCGAGGCGCCGCCCGGCAGCACGGAGAGCAGCGTGTCGACCTCCTTCGCCATCTCGGTCAGGTCGGCGTAGTACTCGTAGGAAACGTCATCGGCCGGCCGGCGGTTGTGGTAGACGACCTTGACGTCGAAGGCCTCGAGGCGGCGGGCGATCGCCTTGCCGATGCGGCCGAGGCCGACAATGCCGACGGTGCGGTCGCGCAGCGAGCTGCTGAGCGGATAATTGCCGGAGGGCCACTTGCCGGCGCGTAGGTAGCGCTCGGACGCGGAAAGCTCGCGCACCGTCATCAGCAGCAGGCCGAGCGCCGTGTCGGCGACTTCCTCGGTCAGCACGTCCGGCGTGTTGGTGACGATGATGCCCTTGGTGCCGGCGTATTTGGCGTCGACGAGGTCGTAACCGACGCCGAAGGAGGCAATGACTTCCAGCGCCGGGAGCTTGTCGATCAGCGCCGCGTCGACAGCGCCGCCCACGGCGACGGCCTGGATGCGGGGCGCGACTTCGGCCAGAAGCGCGGCCGGATCCTTGGCGTCGTAGAGACGATGCACGGTAAACTTGGCGTCGAGCGCATCGTTGACGTTCTTTTGCATGCGGCCGGGCATGAGCAGTTCGGGCCGGGACATGGAGGCTCCTTGGGGCTGGCTGGGTGCGGTCCCCGGTTGGCGCATCGCCGGGACCGGATTCGTGTGATCGGTAACATGATTTGCGCGATCGATTCCGGCAAGTCTTCGCCGACAATCCGATCCGGCGGTGTTTCCTCGCGGGAATGGCGGTAGTTTGCCTTGTCCTGAAACCGCTTACCACTCTAATCTGCGAATGAAATCAAATGCAAACACCCAGGGAGGGGTTGCAGGCATGTCGAACCGCACCGTTGGCTTCATCGGGCTTGGATTCATGGGCGAGGGGATGGCCACCAATCTCGTCACCAAGGGCAATCCGCTGCTCGTGATGGCCAATCGACGCCGCGAGGCGGTCGAGCGGCTGCTGGCGCTCGGCGCCAGCGAGGTGAAGACCCCGGCCGAGATGGCGCGCGGCGCCGACGTGATCTTCCTCTGCGTCACCGGCTCCCGCGATGTCGAGCAGGTGATCGAGGGCAAGGACGGCATCCTCGCCGGCGCGCGCAAGGGCCTGATCGTCGTCGACTGCTCGACCGCCGAGCCGACCTCGACGCTTCGCCTCGCCGGCCGCATGGAGGCGCAGGGCGTGACGCTGGTCGACGCGCCGCTCGGCGGCACGCCGGCGAATGCCGCCGCCGGCACGCTGCAGGCGCTGGTCGGCGCCTCCGACGAGGTGTTCGCCTCGCTGGAGCCGCTGATCGCCTGCTGGGCGGCGACGATCGTCCATGTCGGCCCGGTCGGCGCCGGCCACAAGATGAAGCTGCTCAACAACTTCCTGTCGCTCGGCTATGCCGCGCTCTATTCCGAGGCGCTGGCGCTTGGCCAGAAGGTAGGCATCACGCCCGATACGTTCCATTCGGTGATCAGCAAGGGCCGCATGCGCTGCGGCTTCTACGACACCTTCATGAACTACGTGATCGACCGCAACGAGAATGCGCACCCCTTCACCATCTCCAATGCCTACAAGGACCTGCGCTACCTGGCGCTGATGGCGGATTCGGTCGGCGCGGTGAACACGCTGGGTGAATCGGTGAAGAACAATTTCGCCGCCATGGCCGCTTCCGGCCAGGCCGAGAAGTTCGTGCCGATGATCTCCGACTTCATCGCCGCCCAGAACGGCACCAAGCTGAAGGGCTGAACGTTTCCCGCGGGCGGGACACAGGAAAGACCCTCACCCCAACCCTCCCCCGCGCGCGGGAGAGGGGGCTTGGCTTCGGATGCGAGAAGGGGCGCGGGCTCTCCTTCACCTCTCCCATGGGGAGAGGTCGGAGCGAAGCTCCGGGTGAGGGGTTGCCATCTCTCGGGTGAGGCCTGAACCCCTCACCCGCCGGCCTGCGGCCGTCGACCTCTCCCCATGGGAGAGGCGAAGTCGTTGCGCCTCGGTGAAGCTGGAAACTCCTTCTCGTCCGTGAAGTGCCATCTCCCGAAACTTCGCGGGCGAAATTGGCGTAGAATGGTCGGGCCCGGAGAGAGGGCGGCCGTATCGACCGCGTGCCGGGCCGGCGGAGGCCGGCCATGTCTGCGATACCGCATGAGGATGCTCCCCGACGACGCCTGCTGATCTATCGTCACCGCCTGGTGGTACGGATCACGCACTGGATCAACGTGCTCTGCATCGCCGTGCTGCTGATGAGCGGCATGCAGATCTTCAACGCCCATCCGGCGCTCTATGTCGGCCAGCGCTCGCAGTTCGACCATCCCGTGCTCGCCATGGGCGCGGCGGACGACGGCGGCGCCCAGCCGGTCGGCGTCACCACCATCCTCGGCCATGATTTCACCACCACCGGCGTGCTCGGCGTATCGCGCGAGCATGGCGAACTGGTCGAGCGCGGCTTTCCGAGCTGGGCGACGCTGCCGAGCTACCAGGATCTCGCCACCGGCCGGCGCTGGCACTTCTTTTTCGCCTGGCTGTTCGTCGCCAACGGCCTCGTCTATCTCGCCTGGAGCCTGACGTCGGGCCATCTGCGCGAACTGGTGCCGAGCGGCGAACAACTCCGCCATATCGGCCGCTCGATCTGGGAGCATCTTCGGCTTCGCTTCCCCAGGGGGGACGAGGCGCGCCATTACAACGTGCTGCAGAAGCTCGCCTATTTCGGCATCGTCGTCATCGTGCTGCCGCTTCTGGTGCTGGCGGGGCTCACCATGTCGCCCGGGATCGACGCGGCCTTTCCCTGGCTGGTCGAGCTATTCGGCGGGCGGCAGACGGCGCGCACGATTCATTTCATCTGCGCCACGCTGGTGATGCTCTTCGTCGTCGTCCATGTCGTGATGGTGCTGGTCTCCGGCCTCTTCAACAATCTGCGCTCGATGATCACCGGCAATTACGCGATCGATCCCGAGGAGAAGCCCGATGCGCATTGAGAGCGGTTTCGATCGTCGGGGCTTCCTCAAGCGGGCGCTGGTGCTGGGCGGCGCGCTGCTGCTTTCCGGCTGCGACCAGCTTTCCGGCTCCGAGAGCTTCCGCCGCCTGCTGTTCCGCGCCGAGACGCTGACGCGCACGGCGCAGCGCGCCCTTCTCGGTCCCGACGCGCTGGCGCATGAATATTCCGAGGCCGACATCTCGCCCGATTTCCGCGCCAATGGCAGCACCGATCCGCAGGACGCGGACTATCTGGCGCTCGCCGCCGACAATTTCCGGAACTGGAAACTGAAGCTCGGCGGCCTGGTCGAGCGGCCGATGGAATGGTCGCTCGACGAGCTGCGGGCCTTGCCCTCGCGCACCCAGATCACCCGGCACGATTGCGTCGAGGGCTGGAGCTGCATCGGCAAATGGAAGGGCGTCCCGCTGAAGGTCCTGCTCGATCAGGCCGGGGTGAAGCCCGGAGCGCGCTACATCGTCTTCTATTGCGCCGACACGCTCGACGAGACTCTGACCGGCGGCGCCAAATATTACGAGAGCCTCGGTCTCGAGGACGCGAACCACGCCCAGACCATCCTCGCCTATGAGATGAACGGCGAGACCCTGCCGGTGCCGCATGGCGCGCCGCTGCGGCTGCGGGTCGAGCGCCAGCTCGGTTACAAGATGGCGAAATACGTCATGCGCATCGAGGCGGCCGCCGATTTCGCCGATATCGACGGCGGCCAGGGCGGCTTTTGGGAAGACCGCGGCTACGAATGGTATGCGGGGATTTGAGGATTTTATTGAAGAGAGCCCTCGCCCCGGCCCTCTCCCGCGCGCGGGAGAGGGGGATCGCCTAAGTTCGCGCAGGCGACGCTCCCGATCGATGAAGGTCGCCGGCCAAAACCCTCGCCCGCTTGCGGAAGAGGGCAGGGTGAGGGCCTTGCTTCGCCTATCGCGCCGGGCGCGGGGCGGCGAGGATCAGCTTCGCCGCGCCGTTGACGACGAAGGTGCCGACGACGATGAACACCGTCAGGCAGAGGAAGGCGCCGAACAGGCCGAGCTGGTCGCCCAGGAAGCCGAGCGCCAGCACCGGCAGCGCGTTGGCGAGATAGCCGGTGATGTAGAAGGTAGACACCCAGGTCGCGCGCCGGTCGGCCGGCGCGATCCGGTTGACCACGCCGGCGGCGCCGACGAAGGCGGCACCATAGCCGATGCCGCTGCCGACCGTGCCGAGCACGAACAGGAGCGGCGAGGTGATCCAGATCGCCAGTGCGCAGGCGAGGATGGCGAGCGCGATCAGCGTGGTGCCGAGCACCATGGCGCGGTTCGAATCGAGCCGCTGGCTGGCGAGCTGGCTGATGCCGGCGACGAGCTGGAAGGCGGCGACGATGACGCCGGACGCCGCCTGGCTGTGAACCTCAAGCAGTTCATGCACGAAGGTGACGCCGAGCCCGGCGAAGGTCGAGCCGACCGCCCAGGCGATGATCAGCGCGCCGGCGGCGACCGCGAAGGCCGTGTAGCGCCCGGCGGGCACGTCGTCGGCGGCGGTCGCCTCGCGGGGGTCGGTGATGCGCGGCGCCGGCTGCCACGACGCGGTGGCGAGGCCGAGAATGGCGATCAGCGCCAGCGCGGCGATCAGCACGAAGGGCAGGTGCAGCGGCCAGGCGTCGAAATGGAGCGCGGCCGAACTGATCATCGGGCCGAGCGCGCAGCCGCCGGTGAAGACGGCGGTGGCGAGCACGGCGTTGGCGCGGGCATCCGCCTTCGGGTCGAGCTCGATCAGCGCGGCATTGGCGATGCCGGTGAGGCCGCCCGTGCCGGCGCCGGCGAGCAGGCGGCCGAGCATCAGCGTCGGGAGATTGCCGGCGAAGCCGAAGATCAGCGCGCCGGCGATCACCACGCCGAGCGAGAGGATGATCAGCAGCCGCCGATCCGGGAGGCGATCCGACAGGCGGCCGAGCACCAGCAGGGCTATCAGCGTGCCGAAGGCGTAGATCGCGAAGATGAAGGCGACGGTGAAGGCGCCGAGCGACCACATCATCCGGTAGCTCGTATAGAGCGGCGACGCGGCGGTGCTGTTCAGCAGCGCGACCGAGATGGCGAGGGCGACGAAGAAGCGCGCCTGGCGGTTGGCGGGAAGGGCCATGGGGAAATCCGGGGGAAGGCACGTGCTGGGCCGCCGGCCTTCGGGGAGGCGGCTCGTTCTCTTAGAGCAGTTCCGGGCTGCATGGAAACACCGAACTGGCCCGGTTGCCTGACGACCCGCGTTTTCTTGTCGCGCGCGCCCCGTCGCTGGCGGAAGCGCTTTCACGCTCCCGTCGCGTCAGCCGTCCAGCACGTCGATCGGCTGCTGGCGCTCCGGCGCCTTCACCCGCTCGCGATAGAGCAGGTAGAGCCCGCTCGCGATGATGATGGCGGCGCCGACCAGGGTGCGCGGCTCCGGCACGTCGCCGAAGAAGACATAGCCGAGCAGGATCATCCAGATCAGGCCCGTATACATGAAGGGCGCCAGCACCGGTACGGCGGTCATGTGATGGGCGCGCACCAGGCACCAGTGGCCGGCGAAGGCAAGCGCGCCGGTCAGGAACAGGCAGAGCGCGACGAGGATCGTCGGCGGCACGGCCATGACCGGCAGCGACACCGGCGAGAGCACCAGCATCGGGATCAGCGCCGAATAGAGCAGCAGGCCGGCGCTGCTCTCGGTCCGGGTCATGAGCCGGGTCGAGAGGATGTAGAAGGCGTTGGAGCAGGCGGCGGCGAGCGACAGGAAGATCGCCGGCTTCAGCGCCCCGAAGCCCGGCATGGTGATGACGAGCACGCCGGCGAAGCCGACCAGGATCGCCGCCCAGCGGCGTGGCCCGGCCCATTCGCCGAGCAGCGGCCCGGCCAGCGCCGCCGTGATGAAGGGCGCCGAGAAGCCGATCGACATGGTCATGTCGAGCGGCAGCTCATGGATCGCCAGGAAATTGAAGATCGTCGAGCCGGCGAGGAACATGCCGCGCAGGAACTGCATCACTGGCCGGCGGGTCTTGTAGAGGGCGATGGCGCGCCAGGGCTGGAACACCAGCGCGGCGAGTACGACCTGCACCAGGAAGCGGAGCCACACCACCTCCATCACCGGCACGAACTGGCCGGCGAACTTGGCGCAGGCGTCCGTGCAGGAAAACAGCAGCATGGCGAGGCAATAGAGAGCGATGCCGCGCAGGCGCAGCGTGGCCTCCGCATCGGCGGTCGGCAACGGGGGAGACATCCGGACTCCGCGAAGTCGGTCGGGAGATGATGCCCCGGGGAGGGCAGGCGCTATCGACGATCGGCCCCCGCCACTCAACCAGATCGCGCCGCCCGGCTCAAGCAAGGACTTGCCGAAGTCGGGGTTTGCCCAGACCGGGACCTCGCGCGCCAAAGCTGGCACACCGCGTCGGCGAAGACTTCGTTTAGGCGACGACTTCGGGCTTCTCGGCGACGTCCGGCTGCGCTTCCGCCTCGGCCGCCGCTTCCGGCTCGTCGATGACGTCGTCCTCGTCGTCCTCGGCGATGGCGGAGAGGTTGCGCTCGATCTGGCGCAGCAGCTTGCGCAGCCGCTTGACGTCCTTGTCGTCGAGCCCGGCCAGCGCCTCCTTCTCGAGGCGCTTCCAGCCCTTGTCGATGCCGAGGATGGCGTCGCGGCCCTGTTCGGTCAGGTAGACATGCGCCTGGCGCCCGTCCCCGGCCGAGGCCCGGCGCTCGACATAGCCCTGCGCGGCGAGGCGGCTCACCATCTTGGTGACGGTGGGCGGCTGCACGGCGAGGGATTGCGCCAGCTGGCTCATCGAGAGCCCGTCCTGCTCGGAAAGCGTCTTCAAGACGCTGTCCTGACCCGGATGAAGCCCCATCCGCGTCAGATGGCTACCTGAACGCCCGCGAGCGGCACGCGCTGTCTGGGCGAGGCGGAAGGTGATCGTTTTGCGGTGGTTAAAGGCCATGATCTTCCGCATAACCGGTGAACGTGTCGGGTTGATGACACGGCAAACGAAACGACCCGAAATCAGCGCTGGAGGCGCAATCCGACCGTGACCGTGGTGGTCGGATAGTCGCCTCCCGGCGTGGCACTCTTGTAGTATTCCTGCTGGAAACGGCCGACAACCCAGGCCGAGCGATTGATCTTCCAGGTGACGCCGAAGCCGGCTTCGTAGGTTGCGTCGGCGGCGTTGATTCCCTCGTATTTCTGGTACTGGTAGCCGAGGTCGGCATCGAGCGTCAGGTTGCGCCGCAGCGCGTGCTGCGCCTTCAGGCCGATGTCGTAGACGATCGAGCCGGCCGAACTCGGATCCGTCGTCGGATCGACATAGGTGGCGGCGCGCAGCGTGAAGTTGGTCAGCTCCGTCGGCGCCCACAGCACAGTCGATGGTCATGGCGTTCAGCGGCTTGAACGCGTCGTCGTCATAGCTTTCGTGATGCCAGCCGAGGGCGAGCTCGCCCTTCAGCACCGGATCGGCCGAATAGGCGATGCCGCCGCGCAGCGTGATGCCCTGGCTGGCGCGGTTGAAGCCGTTCGAATCGATCTTCTGGCGGAAGCTGCGATCCGACACCTCGGCCTCGACGAAGGGCGTGAAGGCCGGCGTGACCTCGTAGCCGACGCGGGTGGCGGCGCTCACCCAGGTGTTGTCGCGGTCGCCCTGCGGGATGATCTCGCCATTGGCGCCCTTGCCGTCCTCGTAGCCGGTATAGGTCACGCCGGAGCGCAGCTGCAGCGCGACCCGGCCGACCGTGCCGTCCAGCGTCGCGCCGGCATTGTAGGTGTTGACGCCGGGCGGGTTCTCGACGCCGGCGGGATAGTCGAGGCTGGAGAGCGACTGCGTCTGGTAATTGTAGTTGGCGCGCAGCCGCAGCGCCCAGTCGCGCGGCAGGTCGAGGCGCGCTGTCGCCTCGGCATTGATGTCCGGCTGCGGCGCCACCGAGCCGTCCGAGAAATAATCGAGATTGCCGTGGAAGGCGAAGCCGAGCGCGTGCCGGCTCCAGTCGGACTTGACGATCAGGTCCGGCACCACGGTGAGAACGCCGGAGGGGCCGCCGGTCGAGGATCCGGCCGCGTTCGATGTATAGCCGCCGCGCAGCTCGACCGAGGGCAGGACGACGAAGCTGCCGAGACGGATGCCGAGCGGATCATAGCTCGAGGCGTCGAGCGCATCGGCCGTGCGGGCGCGCGGCCGCGTCGGCTGCTCGTCCTCCTCGGCGATGGTGGGCGTGATCCGCTCGGTGCGCACGGCGCGGCTCGTCGAAAGCGGCTCGTCGCGGCCGGTGCCGGGCGTCTCGGTCGGCAGCGTCAGGTCGACCGAGGCCTGGCCGTCGCTGCCGCGCAGGCTGCCGAAGGCGTCGGTGTCGTCGAGCAGGTCGACCGGCAGGGGGGTGTCCTCGGCCCGCGCGACCGTCGTCGAAGCGAGCGCCGAAACGAGCGCCGCCGACAGGAAGAGCCGGGCCGGGAATTGCATTGCCGCTTGCCGTGACCTTTGCGCATGAACGGACAGCGTCCGGCGAGCCGGACACTATGGTTTCCGAACCGTAAACGGCCTTGGTTAAGAGAAGGTTGTCAGGGCCTCGTTGCCGCACAGCGTTTTACGGCGGCGCGGCCCGGCTGGGCATGCTAAAAGCCGCCCAACCAACGGACGCGGAGTGAACGATGCCGGCTGCGGGCAATAGAGGCGAAGATTTGGCGGCGATCGATCTCGCGGAACAGTCGGTCGCCTCGGCGCTCCGGACGCTCGGAAGCGAGCGCGCCGGCCTCGACGCCCTTGCCGCCGCCTTCGCCGGTCCGCTCGCGGCGCCCTTCGCCGAAGTCGTCGAGATGATCCGCGCCCATGGCGGCCGCGTCGTCGTCACCGGCGTCGGCAAGAGCGGCCATGTCGGCGTCAAGATCGCCGCGACGCTCGCCTCGACCGGCACGCCGGCCTTCTTCGTCCATGCCGCCGAGGCGAGCCATGGCGATCTCGGCATGGTCGGCCGCGACGACATCATCCTGGCGCTGTCCTGGTCGGGCGAGACGGCGGAGCTGCGCGCCGTGGTCGAATATGCGAGCCGCTTCCGCACGCCGCTGATCGCCGTCACCTCGAACGCCGAGAGCACGCTCGGTCGCCAGGCGAGCCATGTGCTGGCGCTACCCAAGGCCGAGGAGGCTTGTCCGCACGGCCTGGCGCCGACGACCTCGGCGGTGATGCAATTGGCGCTCGGCGACGCGCTCGCCATCGCGCTCTTGGAGACGCGCGGCTTCACGGCGCAGGATTTCCGCCTGTTCCACCCTGGCGGCAAGCTCGGCGCCAGCCTGCATTTCGTCCGCGACATCATGCACAAGGGCGCGTCGATGCCGGTCGCGCATTCGGGCGCGCCGATGACCGAGGCGATCGTGACGATGACGGCGAAGGGGCTCGGCTGCCTCGGTGTCGTCGACGGCGACGGCGCGCTGATCGGCATGATCACCGACGGCGATCTGCGCCGGCATATCGGGCCCGACCTGCTGTCGCGCACCGTCGACCAGGTGATGACCCGCTCGCCGAAGACGATCCAGCCGGACATGCTGGTGGGCGCGGCGATCGACCGGCTGAACGGCGCCAAGATCACCGTGCTGTTCGTCGTCGAGGGCGAGAAGCCAGTCGGCGTGCTGCACATGCACGACCTGTTGCGCATCGGCGTCGCCTAGGGAAGCAAGACCCTCTCTTCACCTCTCCCATGGGGAGAGGTCGGAGCGAAGCTCCGGGTGAGGGGTTGGGGCTAACGCGGAGAGGACTGTACCCCTCACCCGCCGGCCTGCGGCCGTCGACCTCTCCCTCAGGGAGAGGTGAAGACCACCAGCCGGCGTCCGTTCCTCACACCCAGCCGAGCAGTTCGCGGCGGACGAGGTGCTCGATCAGCGCCATGCCTTCCGGGCTGTCGTTCAGGCAGGGAAGGGCGGCGAAATGCTCGCCGCCATTGTGCCTGAAGATCTCGGCGTTCTCGCCGGCGATCTCCTCCAGCGTCTCGACGCAATCGGCCGAGAAGCCGGGCATGACGACGGCGATGCGCTTGACGCCCGCCTTTGCCAGCGCCTCGACGGTCTTGTCGGTATAGGGCTGCAGCCACTCCGCCTTGCCGAAGCGCGACTGGAAGGTGGCGCGCAGCTTGTCCTGCGGCCAGCCAAGCTGCTCGCGCAGCAGCCGGGCCGTCTTCAGGCAATGGCAGTGATAGGGGTCGCCGAGCGTCAGGTTGCGCTTCGGCAGGCCGTGGAACGAGGCGAGCACGATCTCGGGCTCGAAATCGAGCGCGGCGATCGAGCGTTCGACCGAGGTGGCGAGCGCGGCGATATAGACCGGGTCGTCGTGATAGGCCGGCAGCGTGCGCACGGCCGGCTGCCAGCGCATCGTCTTCAGCTTGTCGAACGCCTTGTCGTTGGCGGTCGCGGTGGTCGTCGCCGAATATTGCGGATAGAGCGGCGCGATCAGGATCCTGTCGCAGCCGGCGCGCTGCAGCCCGTCGATCTTCTCGGCGATCGAGGGCGTGCCGTAGCGCATACCCCAGTCGACGACGATCCTGCCATTGCCGGCGAGGGCGGCGGAGAGCTTCTCCGACTGCGAGCGGGTGATGGTCCGGAGCGGCGATTCGTTGCGCTCGTTGTTCCAGATCGAGGCGTAGTTCTTGCCGGATTTCTGCGGTCGCGTCGTCAGGATGACGCCGTTCAAGAGCGGCCACCAGATCAGCTTCGGCACCTCGATGACGCGCGGATCCGACAGGAACTCCTTCAGATAGCGCCGCATCGACCAGTAGTCGGTCGCATCCGGGGTCCCGAGATTGAGAAGGAGGACGCCGATCCGGCCGCCGGTGATCGGCGGATGGTCGGCGGGCTTGGCCGCGGGCGCGGCGATATCGGCGATCTGGCTGGTCATCGTGCCGGAACTTAGCCGCAGAGCGCCCGAACGCGAAGGGGCCGGGTGCAATTTCCTCGGTTGCGCGTTGTCGCAGCGGCCGCGCGCGCCGATCCCGCCGTCGCGCCGAATGCGCCCTTGTCGGATGCCGCTATGCCATTGCAACATTGCGGTGGCATTCTGGCCGCACGCCCCGCCCCAATCCTGACCGGAGATCGCAACATGTTCGGACGCCAGCGCAGCCTGCGGTTCGGCCTTCTCGCCCTCGCGATGACAGTCGCGGCGCCGGCTTGGGCCGCGCCGGTGACGATCACCTTCGTGCAGACCAACGATATCGACCGGATGGAGGAGCTGGACGGGCGCGGTGGCTTCGCCCGGCTCGCCGCTGTCGTCGAGGCCGAGCGCGCCAAGGGGCCGACCTTCTTCGTCCATTCCGGCGACACCATTTCGCCGTCGCTGCTCTCCGGCATCGACAAGGGCGCCCACATCATCGACATCCTCAACCAGATGAAGGTCGATGTGATGACGCCCGGCAATCACGAGTTCGATTTCGGGCCGGACGTGTTCCATGCCCGCATCGGCGAGGCGACCTTTCCGGTCGTGACCTCGAACATCCGCGAGAAGGACGGCAGCCAGCCGAAGAACACCGTCGACGAGCGCGTGGTCGAGGTCGGCGGCGTCAAGATCGGCTTCTACGGGCTGACGACAGAGGATACGCCGGTGGTCGCCACCGCCGGCGACACGGTGTTCAACTCGTCGATCGAGACCGGCAAGGCGAAGGGCAAGGCGCTGCGCGATGCCGGCGCCGATTTCGTCGTCGCGGTCGTGCACACGCCGCTTTCCGTCGACATGTCGCTGGTGCGCAACCGCGCCGCCGACCTCGTGCTCTCCGGCCATGACGAGCATCTGCTCGCCTTCTTCGACGGCAAGACGGCGCTGACGGAATCCGGAGCGCAGGCGGAGAGCATCATCGTCACCCGGGTGACGATCGACAAGACCGAGAAGGACGGCAAGACGCAGATCACCTGGCGGCCGCATTTCGACATCGTCGACAGCGCCACCGTCACGCCGGACCCGAAGATCGCCGGCGTGGTGAAAGCCTATCAGGACAAGCTCGACGGCGAGCTCAAGGTGCAGATCGGCACAAGCGAGACGCTGCTCGACAGCCGCCGCGCCACCGTGCGCGGCGAGGAGGCGGCGATCGGCAATCTGGTCGCCGACGCGATCCGCGCCTCGGTCGGCGCCGATATCGCGCTCACCAATGGCGGCGGCATCCGGGCCGACAAGGAATATCCGGCCGGCACGGTGCTGACGCGGGCCGACGTCTTCGCCGAGCTGCCCTTCGGCAACAAGACGGTGAAGCTCGCCGTCACCGGCAAGGCCCTGAAGGCGGCGCTCGAAAACGGCTTCAGCCTGACCGAGGCGGCGGCCGGCCGCTTCCCGCAGGTTTCCGGCCTCGTCGTCGAGGTGGACCTGAAGCAGCTGCCGGGGATGCGGGTCCGGAGCGTCACGGTCAACGGCGCGCCGCTCGACCCGGAGAAGAAGTACACGCTCGCCACCAACGACTATGTCGCCGATGGCGGCGACGGCTATGTTGCGTTGAAGGACGCGGCGCGGCTGATCAGCCCGGTCGACGCCAAGCTGATGGCGAGCGACGTGATCGACTACATCACGGTCAAGAAGACGATCGCGCCGAAGGCGGAAGGTCGGATCGTATTCCGGTAGGGGTTGCAGGACCCTCACCCCAGCCCTCTCCCGCGCGCGGGAGAGGGGGGCGCGTCGAGCCTGTCATGTCGGGCGGCAGATCGATGACGGGCGCCGGCTCAAAGCCCTCGCCCGCCTGCGAGAGAGGGTTGGGTGAGGGCCTCGCTGGCCTGACCTCTAGTGACCCTTGGCCTGCTGGGTGAAGCCGAAGCTTTCGAAGGAATATTCGGCGACCCGGAACGACTGGTAGATCTGGTCGCGGAAGCCCTTCCACGGCTCGTAGATCGCCTTGAAGCGCGGATGAGCGGCGGCGAGCTCGGCGTAGAGCTCGAACGACGCCTTGTAGGCCGCTTCCAGGATGTCGGTCGGGAACGGCCGGAGCTGCACGCCCTTGTCGATCAGGCTGCGGATCGCGGTGTTGTTGCGCACGTCGTAGCGGGCCTGCATCTCGTGCCCGGCCTGCGCGGCGCTCGCCCGCAGCGCTTCCTTGTAGGTTTCCGGCAGCGCCTCGAAGGCGGCGCGGTTGATCAACAGGTGGATCGAGGGGCCGCCGTCCCACCAGCCGGGATAATAGTAATAGGGCGCGACCTTGTAGAAGCCGAGCTGCTCGTCCTCATAGGGGCCGCTCCATTCGGCCGCGTCGAGCCAGCCATCGTCGAGCGCGGCATAGGCCGACTCAATGGCGAGTTCCTGCGGCTCGACGCCGAGACGAGCGAGCACCATGCCGCCGAGGCCGGCGATCCGCATCTTCAAACCGGCCATCTCCGGCAGGCTGCGGATCTCCTTGCGGAACCAGCCACCCATCTGGGCGCCCGTATTGCCGGCGACGAGTGAGGTCAGGCCATACTGCGCATAGAGGCCGTCGAGCAGGGGCCCGCCGCCGCCTTCGACGATCCAGGCGTCCTGCATGCGGGCATTGAGTCCGAAGGGCAGGGCGGAGCCGAAGGCGAAGGCGGGGTCACGGTCGACGTGATAGTAGGAGCAGGTCTGCAGCGCCTGAACCGACCCGGCGCTGACGGCGTCGAGCGCCTGGCCGGCCGGGACATAGCGGTCCGGCGGCGCGATCTCGATGCGGAAACGACCGCCGGTCAGGATCGCCGCCGAGCGCGCCATCGCCTCGGCGGCGCCATAGATGGTGTCGAGCGTCGCCGGGAAGCTCGATTGCAGCCGCCAGCTGATATCGGGCAGTCCGGTGATCCGGGGCGGCGCCGCCAAAGCCTCGCCGCCTGCCGCCACCGCCGCGCCGGGGCCGATCATGGCGGCCTTCAAGAGCGTGCGTCGGTCGAGCCGTTTAGAGCCCATGCAGTCGTCCTGGTCCTGTTCTGGCGCCGCCCGGGGGGTGACGCCGTCTTTCGGGGAGACCCCGCCATGCGGGGCTGCCGGCATCCGCATCGATGCCTATATGAGGGCGGGTCTCCTAGCGGGCAGAGTTGGCGAAAAGACGGCTTTTTGCCATGGTCCGGTGTAATAGGGAGCCGAGCCTCACAGCAAGCGATCTGGATCATGACGGATTTGAAGAGTTTTTCGCCTCTCGTCGCGGTGGCGGCCGATGTGCGCGATTTCGAAGGCTATCGCTGGCACGCGGCCCCCGAGACCTATGTGAAGGCCGCGCTCACAGGCGCCGGCGCCATTCCGGTCATCGTGCCTTCGCTCGGCGACGCGCTTGACATCGACGCCCTGCTGGAGCGGGTCGACGGCGTGCTGATCACCGGCAGTCGTTCCAACGTCCATCCGACCCTCTATGGCGCGAGCGCCGACCCGCGCACCGAGCCCTATGATCCCGCGCGCGATTCCACCACGCTGCCGCTGATCCGCGCGGCGCTCCGCCATGGCGTGCCGCTGCTCGCCATCTGCCGCGGCCAGCAGGAACTGAACGTCGCGCTCGGCGGCACGCTGATCTCGGAAGTGCAGGACCTCCCCGGTCGCGACGACCACCGCTCGCCGGTTTCCGAGGTGCAGGCGGAGCGTTTCGCGATCCGCCATCCGGTCCGCATCGTCGCCGATGGCTGCTTCTCGCGCATCCTGGAGCGCGACGAGATCGACGTGAACTCGCTGCATCGCCAGGCGATCGGCGAACTGGCCGAGGGACTTGTCGTCGAGGCGGTGGCGGCGGACGGCACGATCGAGGCGGTCAGTGTCCGCGACGCGCCCGGCTTCGCCGTCGGCGTGCAGTGGCATCCGGAATACTGGGTTTCGACCGATGCGCCGTCCGGCCGGCTGTTCCGCGCCTTCGGCGAGGCGATGCGCGCCCGCGCCGCCTCGCGCGGTCTGCTCGCCGCGGCTGAGTAGCGGCTTTAGCAAGACCCTCACCCTGACCCTCTCCCCCGCAGAGGGGAGAGGGGGACTGCCTGCGACGGTCCTCCTCGGAATCCATGAAGAGCCCCGGCCAAAACCCTCGCCCGCTTGCGGGAGAGGGTAGGGTGAGGGGCTTTCTTGCTGGCTTGCTTTGACCGGCTGGAAGAGGCCTCAGGCGCCTGCCAGCGCGCCGCCGAGCATCAGCAGGCCGAAGAGGAGAATGCCGGTCGCGGCGAGGATCTGCAGGCCGTTGACGATGCGCAGCTGCGTCGCGCTCTCGCCGCCGGAGAAGCGCAGCGCCAGGTCCTTGGCCTTGACCGCCATCGTCGCCAGCGCCGAGACCGTCAACCCGGTGCCGAGCGCCATCACCAGCACCGACAGGATGCCGGCCCAGTAGAGCTTCTGCGACACGGCGAAGACCAGCACGATGATCGCGCCCGAACAGGGCCGCACGCCGACGGCGAGGATCGCCGTCCAGGCGCGCGCCACCGTCAGCGGCCGGTCGAGCTGGGACGGGTCCGGCGCATGCGAATGGCCGCAGTCGCAGGCGAGGCTCGCCGCCGATTGGACCTGGCCGTTGCCGGCGAGGGCGGTGGCGGTGAAGCCCGTGCCGGCGAGACCGGCGGGAGCGCCCTGCGTCGCGAGCGCGAAATTCCGGCCGAGCTTGTGATGCGGGTGGTTGCAGGTCGCGGGGTCGTGCGCCACGCCAGCCTGGCCGCCATGCGCGTGGCCGCGTCCCGAAATCTTCATCCAGAGCAGCCACACGCCGCAGAGCGCGATCAGCGCGTAGCTCGCGATCTCCAGCGCGTCGGTCGCCCGCGTCATCGTCATCGCCGTGACGTTCAGGACCAGCGTGCCGACCGAGACGACGAGGATGGCGGTGAGCGCCTGCACCAGGGCGGAGGCGAACGAGATGACGATGCCGCGCTTCAGCCGGTCGCCGGTGGCGAGCAGGTAGGAGGCGATCACCGCCTTGCCGTGGCCGGGGCCGACGGCGTGGAAGACGCCATAGGCGAAGGAAAGCCCGATCAGGATCGCGGCGGCATGGCCGCTCTGCGTCAGGTTGGCGAGCGCGTCGGTCAGGTCGCGGTAGAAGATCGACTGCTGCCGCGCGATCCAGACGAAGAACGGCGCCAGCGGCCCGGCCCAGCCGACGACGCCGCCGCCATCGGGCGTGGCGATGCCGAACGGGCTCGGCGCGGCGAAGGCGAGGGTCGGCATCGCGCTGGCGGCAATGGCGCCGATCCAGCTTCTGGCGCGGGACAGCGTCATGAGCAGGCGATCGTGATCTGGGCCGCGAGGCTGGAGGCCGCGTCGGCAAGCTCGTCGGGCAGGTCGCGCTGGTCGGCGGGAATCGCGGCGAGCTTGGCCATGATCGCGGCGTCGAGCTCATGCGGCGGCGCATAGTGCGCCTTGCAGTTCGCCGGCGCGCCGGCGAGCGTGATCGCCTGGTGCTTCACGAAGTTGAAGGCGACGAAATATTCGGGGTCGAACACTTCGAGCGTCGTGTTCGGACCGACGGCGGTCGGCGTCTTCAGCGGCAGCGTGTAGAACAGCGTCAGCCGGCTGTCGTGGAAGTCGAGCCAGTACTCGGACGGCGCCTCGACCGGGGCGCGGCGGCCATTCACCTTGAGCCGCGTGAAATAGTGATAGTCCTTCAGCGAATCGACATTGACCTTGGCGAGCGGCTGCAACTCGTCGTCCGACAGCTTGCCGTCGCCATTGGCGTCGAGGCCCTGGATGGCGAAGGCGGTGAAGGCCTGGTCGAACTGCCAGATGTGGCGGATCGCCGTCATCTTGCCGTCGGCGTCGAAGACGATCTCCTCCTTCGCGTCGACGAAGACATGCGGATGCGCCTCTGCCGCGGTCGCGAAGAGCGCTGCGAGGGCGAAGACGATCAGGGATCGAAGCATGAGCATGGGTCTCTGCGAAGGGCGAGCGGCGGGAAGGGGGCCAGACAAGTACGGCCAGATCGTGTCGGCGGCGAAGGCCGGCCCGCGTCGGCGACGGGCGGCCCATCACAGTTTCTTGAGCGGCGGCGCTAGCAATTGCCGCCGTGCGGGCCGTTCTTGTCGAACCACTTCACCAGGAAGTCGATGAAGCTGCGCACCTTGCCGGAAAGGTGGCGGCGATGCGGGTAGACGGCGTGGATGGCGGAGCTGGCCGGCTCGAAGGGTTCGAGCACGACGGCCAGCCGCCCGGCCTCGATATCGTCCTTCACCACCAGATGCGGCACGATGGCGAAGCCGAGGCCGGCCATCGCCGCCAAGCGGGCGGCATTGGGGCTGTCGACCTCGACGCGCCCCTTTACCGGCACCGAGATCTTCTCGCCATCGACCATGAAAGGCCAGTTGGAACGATAGGCGACGTTGGAATCGAGAATGCACGGCTTGCCGATCATGTCCTCCGGCTGCTCCGGCGTGCCGTGTTCGGCCAGCACCTCGGGGCTCGCGACGACGGCGATGCGGAACGAGGCGAGGCGGCGGGCGATCAGGCTCGAATCGGTCAGCGTCGAGATGCGGATGGCGACGTCGAAGCCCTCGTCGACGAGATCGACGAAGCGGTCCTCCAGATGCAGCTCCAGCGAGATCTCCGGCTCGCTGACGACGAATTCCATGATGGCGCGGCCGAGTTCGCCATCGCCGAAGGTGCGCGGCGCCGAGACCTTGAGGCGGCCGCGCGGCGCGGCATGGGCGTCGCCGACCGAGGATTGCAGGTCCTCGATCCGCTGCAGGATCTCGGTGGCGTCGCGTGCATAGCTCTGGCCAACCTCGGTCAGCGACAGCGTGCGCGTCGTCCGGTTCAGCAGGCGCGCGCCGAGCTCGTCCTCGAGCTCGCGCACATATTTGGAGATCAGCGCCTTCGAGCGGCCCATCTTGCGGGCGGCGGCCGAGAAGCCGCCGGCTTCGACGACCTCGACGAAGGTCTTCATCCTCGTGAGCGTATCCATGGTCGCCGCCTAGCCGGCCATGATCTTGGTTGCGAGCTCGATCAGCGCGCGGTCGCGGCCGGCGGGCGCGATCAGCGACACGCCGAGCGGGCAGCCCTCGTGCTCGGCGAGCGGCAGGCTGATCTGCGGCAGGCCCGCGAGGCCCGCCGTGCAGAGCATGGAAAGCGCGCGGTTGCGGTAGGATTCAAGCTCGTCGCCGCCGAGGCCGATGCGCGGCGCGATGCCGGGCGTGGTCGGGATGGCGAGCACGGTGTCGTCGCCGAGCAGGTCGTTCAAGCGGGCCCTCACCTGGGCGCGGCGAACGGCGGCGGCATCATATTCCTCGCGGGTGACGTGGCTCGCCCATTCGAAGCGCTCGCGCACGCCGGGGCCGAAGCTCGGCTGGCGGCTCTGGATCCATTCGCCGTTCGCTTCCCAGGCTTCATAGGCCTGCATGGTGCGGAAGATCATGCGCCAGGCCGCGAGGCCGTCCGGCGCGACGATGACGGCGCCGGCCGGCTGCAGGTGGGCGGCGATGCGCGGCGCGGCCGAGCGAACGGCCGCTTCCTCGAGATCGCCGAGCAGCAGCGCGTGGATGTCGTCGCCGACGAGGAAGCGGGTCAGCGGCGTGTCGCTCTTGTCTTCGCCGAGTAGGACTTCGCCGACGCGGGCGAAGGTTTCGGCGTCGCGGGCGAACCAGCCGACCGTGTCGAACGATTCAGCCAGCGGCGCGACGCGCGAGATGTCGATGCGGCCATGCGTCGGTCGCAGGCCGATCAGGCCGTTATAGGAGGCGGGCGCGCGCACCGAGCCGCCGGTGTCGCTGCCGAGCGCGAAATCGACCAGCCCGCCGGAGACGGCGGTCGCCGAGCCGGAGGACGAGCCGCCGGGAATGCGGCCCGGGGCGCGGACATTGACCGGCGTGCCGTAGTGATGGTTCTCGCCGTTCATCGAATAGGCGAACTCGTCGGTGTGCACCTTGCCGACGAAGCGGGCGCCGGCGTCGAGCAGGATCTGCACGGAGGGCGCGCTGACGGTCTTGATGTCGCTTTCGGCCCGCTTCAGCGGGTGGCCGACGCCAGTCGGATAGCCGGCGACGTCATAGAGGTCCTTGATCGCCATGGTCAGGCCGCTGAGCGGCCCGGTCGGGGAGGACGGCACTTCGACGGCGGGATAGTCGACGAACGCATGGACCGGGTCGTTGGCGAGAAGCATGGGCGTGTATCGACTTCCTTGAGGGATATCGGGGCGACGCCGGCGCGGCGTCGCCTTGCTCTGAATTCATAGCGCTATTCGGCGGGCTTTGCCAAAAAGAGCGTGGCGAAGACCTTCAGGCGGCGATGGCGGCGCCGTCCGAGCGCGGATCGCTGGCGCCGAAGATACGGCCGTCCTTGCGCCGGACGAGCGCGCCGGCATGGCCCATCGTGTCGGAATAGCCCTCATCGAGCACGGCGACCTCGTGGCCGGCTCTTTCCAGCGCCAGCAGCAGGTCGGGGTCGAAGCGATTCTCGACGCGCAGATTGGTGTGGTCGGAGCCCCAGGTGCGGCCGAGCAGCCAGCGCGGCGCGGCGATCGCTTCGCCGAGATCCATGCCGAACAGCGCGTGGCGGGTGAAGACTGCCGCCTGCGTCTGCGGCTGTCCTTCGCCGCCCATGGTGCCGTAGCTCAGGATGCGGCCGTCGTCGAAGCGGGCGATCGCCGGGTTCAGCGTGTGGAACGGCTTGCGGCCGGGCTCGAGCGGGTTGAGCGCGTGCGGATCGAGCGAGAAGGAAGCGCCTCGGTTCTGCCAGGTGATGCCGGTCGAAGGCAGCACGACGCCGGAGCCGAATTCCCAGAAGATCGACTGGATATAGGAGACGGAGAGCCCCGTTTCGTCGATGGCGCCGAGCCATACCGTGTCGCCCTTTTTCGCCACTTCCGGCCAGGGCGCGGCGCGCCGCATGTCGATCGCCGCCGCCTCGCGCGCTAGCACGCGCGGCGAGAGGTGCACGGAGAGATCGCCGGCGAAGACCGGATCGGTGACGTGCCTGTCGCGGATCCTGAAGGCGCGCTTGGTCGCCTCGATCAGTCCGTGAATATGCTCGAAGCTCTCGCCGCGCTGGACGCCGAGCTGCTCGAAGATGCCGAGGATCAGCAGCGAGGCGAGACCTTGCGTCGGCGGCGGCGAGTTGAAGACGGTGGCGCCTTCGAGGCGGACGGAGAGCGGCGGCCGCAGCCGCGCTTCATGCGCCGCGAGGTCGGCCCGAGTCACCGGGCTGCCGACGCGCTCGAGGTCGGCGGCGATCTCGTTCGCGACGTCGCCCTTGTAGAAATCCAGGAAGCCGGCGCGGGCGAGGTGGTCGAGCGTGTCGGCCAGGCGCTCCTGCCGGATCGTGGCGCCGAGTTCCGGCGCCTTGCCGTCAATCAGGAACACGTCCTTGAAGCCCGGCGCGGCGGAGAGGGCGTCGAAATGCTCCGCCGACAGCCGCGCCTGCGAGCGGGTGACGGAGATGCCCTTCTTGGCGTGCTCTATGGCGTTCGCGAGCAGGGTGGGGCGGTCGAGCCGGCCACCGAGGCTCTGCGACAGTTCATAGGCGGTGTTCCAGCCCGACATGGCGCCGGCCACCGTCAGCGCCGCGTCGGGGCCGCGCGTCGGGATGCGGTCATATTTCTCGCGATAGGCGCGGATGGTGGCGCCGGAGCCGGCGCCGCCGCAGGCTTCGAGATAGCGCGGCTCCTTGCCGGGCTCGCGGATCAGCCAGAAGCCGTCGCCGCCGATGCCGTTCATGTGCGGGTAGACGACGGCGATGGTGGCGGCCGTCGCGATCATTGCCTCGATGGCGTTGCCGCCGGCTCGCAGGATCTCGGCCCCTGCCTCCGCCGCGGCCCTGTGGGGAGCCACAACCATGCCCTTCTCGCCGACGACCGTTTCGCTCACGCGCTTTCTCCTGTTGCCGTTTCTGAATAGGCGAAAGCCCCTTCGCCCGGAAGCACGAATCAACCGCAGCGCCGGCGCCGGCGGCAGCGGAAAATCGGCCGGATTCTCCGTCGCGAAGGCCGTGCCAAGCGCCTGAGCCGACACAAAAATGTCGCGATTCCGTCGCGTTGGGGCGGTCCCGGCGGCCCATGCACGAATTTTGGGCCCGGAGGGCAAAATCCGCTTGAATGTTAACCGCGTTCGGCCTACCTACCTCCTCGCCCAATTATCGCACGTGCCTGTGGTTGCGTGCCGACCGGTGGGGCTTCGGACAAGAGGCCGAAGCGACGCCCAAGATCCTCCGCAAGGTGGGTCCCAGGAGTTCGGGAGCGATCCCGAGAAAGGTCGGCAGCCGGAAAGCGAAACCGGTGAACTCCGTCTCCGCGGAGGACGCGACTTGAAGCAACGACGTAGCGGGCTTTTTTGGTCTCGGACGGCTCTCCAAAGGCCGTTGTCACTGAAGAGGCACTACATCCTTGCCGGGCGTGCGGATCGGGTCTCCCGTTCCAAGCGAAGGCAGCGCTTACGATAAACGTCACCCGTTTGTCGTTGTGACTGCTACCCGCGAAAACTGCCGGCTCACCCCGGCAAAAACGGCTCGTCTTCAACGTTCCGATCGCGTCCATAGCGCTCGGCGCGACGATTTCGCTCCGGTTTCGTCATCGCTTTCGCAACGCTTTTTGGCCCTGGCAGGCCGACGGGGAGACCCTCAATGACCGCACGCATCATCGACTTCCTCAACAGCCGACGTCCCGACGGCCCGTGCCTTGTCGTCGATCTCGATGTCGTGCGTGAGAATTATCTCGCCTTCGCGCACGCCCTGCCGGACACCCGCGTGTTCTACGCCGTCAAGGCGAACCCGGCTCCGGAAGTGCTGGCGCTGCTCGCTTCGCTCGGCTCGAACTTCGACTGTGCGTCGGTCGCCGAGATCGACATGGCGCTGGCCGCCGGCGCGACCCCGGACCGCATCTCCTTCGGCAACACGATCAAGAAGGAGCGCGACGTCGCGGCTGCCTTCGCGCGCGGCATCAACCTCTATGCGGTCGATTGCGAAGCCGAGGTCGACAAGGTCGCCCGCGCCGCTCCCGGCACCCGCGTGTTCTGCCGCATCCTCTGCGACGGCGCCGGCGCCGAATGGCCGCTTTCGCGCAAGTTCGGCTGCGAGCCCGAAATGGCTGTCGGCGTGCTCGAGCATGCCCACCGTTCGGGCCTGCGCGCCTATGGCGTGTCGTTCCATGTCGGTTCGCAGCAGGCGAACACCGAGGCCTGGGACGGCGCGCTCGCGTCGGCGGCCGGCATCTTCCACACGCTCGCCGAGCGCGGCATCCAGCTGTCGATGGTCAATCTCGGCGGCGGCTTCCCGACCCGTTATCTCAAGGAGATTCCGGGCGTGGAGAACTATGCCTCGTCGATCGACTCCGCCCTGAAGCGCCATTTCGGCAACCGCATTCCCGAGACGATCATCGAACCGGGCCGCGGCATGGTCGGCAATGCCGGCATCATCAAGACGGAAGTCGTGCTGATCTCGAAGAAGAGCGACTCGGCCGACGACCTGCGCTGGGTCTATCTCGACATCGGCAAGTTCGGCGGCCTCGCCGAGACGATGGACGAGTCGATCCGCTATCCGATCCGGACGGCGCACGACCACGACGAGAAGACGCCCTGCGTCCTCGCCGGCCCGACCTGCGATTCGGCCGACGTCCTCTACGAGAAGGCGCCGTATCACTTGCCGGTGTCGCTCTCGATCGGCGACGAAGTGCTGATCGAAGGCACGGGCGCCTACACGACGACCTACTCGGCCGTCGCCTTCAACGGCTTCAAGCCGCTCGAAGCCTACGTGATCTGAAGGAAGTCCTTTCATGATCCAGATTGACGTGGAGGCGCCGGGGGAAGCCGGCGCCCGAGAGCTGCTGCTTGACCGGACCATGGGCCCGGATCGCCACCTGAAATCCTCGGAGCGCCTGCGGGAGAACCGCCTGCCGGCCTCCGGGCTGGCGCTCGTCGCCCGCGACGGCGACGAGATCGTCGGCACCGTCCGCCTCTGGAACGTCTCGGCCGGCGGCCGCGACGCGCTGCTGCTCGGTCCTCTGGCGATCGCGCCGGAGCGTCAGGGCGAGGGGATCGGCGGCAAGCTGATGCGCGCCGCCCTGAACCGCGCGGCGATGTTCGGCCATGGCGCCGTGATTCTCGTCGGCGACCTCGACTACTACGCGCGCTTCGGCTTTGCGACCGCGGCGACGCAGAGCCTGATGATGCCGGGGCCGGTGGAGCGCAAGCGTTTCCTGGCGCTGGAACTCCAGCCCGGCGCTCTCGACGGCGCCTCGGGAATGCTGGTCGCGACGGGCGACTGGTCGGTGCCGCCGCTCGCCGCGCGGGACTTTCCGCTGGTTGCACGCCCGCGCGGGCTCGACCTCCTCGATACGAGCCGCTAGGCTTTCTCCCTGTAAGCTGGTCGGGCGGGGGGGGGGGGGGGGCGCGCCAAGCCCCCCGGTTTTTGTGTGTAGAGTGGTGGGGGATGTAGCCCCAAAGGTGTTTTTGGGTTTTGGGTTTG
>NZ_JBBCUO010000011.1:0-28039 GCF_037147815.1 Kaistia sp. MMO-174
CGCCGTCTACCGCAGTTTGGACGACGGTCAGATCTGGGTCAGGCCACGCGAGGAATTCGAGGACGGTAGGTTCGAGCTGGCCACCAACCTCCGCCATAGCCCCACCCCACCACCGCAGCATAGGAAGGACGAGGAAGATGGCAGAGACAACCACTTCCAAAATGGAAGTAGTTCGACCCAGCGGGCTGATTGAGCGAATGTGTCGTGCAGCCTCAGACGCAACGATTGTCGGGGAGGGGTACCGCGACCCGGCTGCCCGGGCCAGCAAAGTGGATGAGTGCTGGCAGTCTTGGGAAGTCGCTATGACGGCTGCCGTCAAGGCGGCTCGGCACCCTGTTGGGGAGATCAACGTCCCAACCGATATCGAGCAGTACGGGATCAACCATGGGATCCCCGAGTTTGCGAATGCAGTCTACCGGTCCGGGTATGTCGACGGGCATCGCGCCGCTTTGGGCTTGCCAGAAGATGTCATGCACCGCCTGCGGAGGGGTGAATCCGTCACTCTCGCGGATCTCACCGCCGATGACGAGGACCCCACCCAATGACCGACACAATGATCGAGCGCGTGGCGGCAGTTCTGCGAGCAAACATCAAGGTGGACGCAACAGGGCTGGCACCGGCAGTCGCATCGGCGTTCATCGTTGGGATAGACGAAGCCGCCCGCGCGGCGATCGAAGCAATGCGTGATCCGACCAAGGCGGTCGTCGTCGCCGTCGAACAGAAGATTGCGGAGCGAGCAGCCGCAGCCCCTGACATGTTGCGCATGTATGGCGAAGATGTCTGGGACGCAGGCATCGACGCCGCCCTTCAGGAGACAAAGGGATGAGCAACACGTTTCTGTTCAAAGACGATGAGTCTGTATCCCCTGAAATGCAGGCAGCCATCGACCGGACAAACGAGGCGATCCACTCCCGCATGGACGAGGCCCTGCGACGGGCGGTCGTCACTGTCCGCCGAAACAGCTGGCGTCCGATTTCCAGCGCGCCGACTAGCGGGGATGTGCTTCTTTACTTCCCGCTGGAGGGATTGTCGAAAACACATCCGAATGTGGTTATCGGCCATCGCCACGAAGAAGGCTTCTGGGTGTTTCAAGGCCGCGCTTTCCGTGGCTATAGCGACGCCTACCAACCAACCCATTGGCAGCCGCTGCCTGATCCGCCGGAGTGACGCCGTCGGCGCAACCGACGTCACCCCCCAACCTGACGAAGAGGGAGGAACTCGAAATCAGGAACAAGCCCAATGAAAGACTGGTACGTCGTCCGCCTCGCCCCAGGCGCCACCCGCGATGCCAAGAGCCGACCATGCCGCCCAGCGCGGCCGGACGAGACCGCATTCGAACAGGAGATGCAGGAGGAGGGCTTTGCCTGCTACCTGCCGAAACTCCGCCGCGAGATCATCCATCACCGCACGAAGAAGAAATACACCCGCGCCTTTCCGTTGTTCACTGGCTACGCCTTCGTGCAAATCGCCTCAGATGACCGCTGGCCGGCGCTGCGGGATTGCGACGCCGTCGGTAGCGTGCTGTCACTGAATGGTCGCCCATGGGCTGTTTCCAGCGATCTGGTGACTGATCTGCGTGCCGCGGAAGCGAATATGATCTTCGACGACACCCGCGAGGCGCGGATCAAACGCCGCCAAGAGGGCCGAACGCATCGGGAGACCACGGCCATGCGATTCCCGGCCGGCCTCAAGGTCCAGGCTCTACGCGGGCCGTTCGCTGGCTATCACGGCATGGTCGAAAACGTCACCGGGCGCGGCCTCGTTCGAGTCATGATGCAACTGTTCGGCGGCGAGGCCCCGGTGGAGGTGCCAGTGGATTGGCTGGATGCGGCCGAGTAGGGGAGGTTAGGTCTTGGGCTGGGGCGGCTGTTCGCATGAATAGCGAACTTCATATGCTGCCTTCGCGACAGAGGTGGTGTCGCGTGCTGTGCATTTCCTGTTCTGAGAGGCTAGCCAAGCTTCCGCTGCATCCCGGTAGGCCACCGGGGGCGCGTCCGTGCTTACCCCATAACCAATCACTCCGGCGGCAACTCCGGACATGATCGCGGTGGACTTTGTGGCAGTAATCAACAGCTTCGATTCTGATGGATTGTCGAAGATCTCGTAAACTCTGGCCCGGTCTTCGGTGGTGCCAGTGCTAGCGTTTGCTACATAGCGGGGGCCTTCAGGGAGAACCGTGTAGGAGATCGGCTCTATGCCCTTGTAGTTGGCGGTCATGAAATCGGTGCTCTGACAGCCAGCGAGCACCGACGCCGCGGTAACGGACAGGATGATCAATCTCATTTGGCGCCCTCCCAAGCAGGGGGCGAGCTTCGCTTAGGTGAGATTGGATGTCGAGGCGTTATTTCCGTGGGGAAGAGGCTTCTACCGCTTTATCAAAGCGCGCCCTGGACACTCTGGAATTGGTCTGGGCTTCCATAAGGGTGTCCATGCATTTTTCGTAATTGGCAGCCGGCGCTCGCTTTTTGTTTTCGCGTCGGGTCCGTTTGTCGAAGTCATCAACTATGACGACGGCGTCGGCATCAGACTTGACGGCTTTACGCACAACCTGCTCAGCAATCGACCGGGCGGAGTGATAATACGCCGCGCCAATCGCATCCTGGCAAATGTAGGCCACGCCCATGTATGTGAAGGCGTCCTCGAACATCTTTTCTGCGGCGCGTTGGACGGGCGTCGCTTCCTCAGCGGTGGCTGATGTGGCGATGACAGCAAGCGCCGCTAAGAAATGTAGCACCTTCATCGGCCCCTCCAAGACATCCGCAAGGAAGCTAGCTTCGCCCAGCGCTAGTCGGAAGTCGAGTCGTCGGGCTTCTTCGGCAGCCGGATAACGCGTCGTTTGGGCTTAAGGGGCGGGGCGGGGCTGGTCTCCGCGGTCTCTGTGCTATCGGCGGGTAAACCAAGTTGTTTCCGCCATTCATCCTCTTCGCGAGGCGGATATCCTTCACGCCGCCCTTGGTCCAATTTCTTGGCCAGTTCCATCAGAGCTTCTCGGAGAAGCTGGAGCTTTGAATACTGCGGGGCATCCTCGAACTGGTCGGTCACATAGTGAGCCCAGTAGATCACGTCCTCGATTGTCGATTCCGGTGGGTAGGTCGCTTCCAGCAATTGGACCAGCTCAGCATTAACGCTGCGGTTATTCGCGCGGGCGGCGGCAGCGATCCTATCGCGCAAACCATCCGGGACCCGGATCACGATCTTATCCAAAACCCGACTGGGCGTGTCTTGAGACATAACTCTCCCCTTTTTACTGGCCTTAGGCCAATAGGGCGCTTGACACAATGTTGGCACTAGGCCGATATTGGCACTAGGCCAGCAAAGAGGAGACGCCGATGGCTGCCGCCCCGAGTAGGGAGTTGGATAAAATCATGGTTCGCTTGCCTAACGGCTTACGGACGCGCCTCGCCGTAGCGGCGAAGGCGAACTACCGATCTGTGAATGCAGAAGTTGTGAGTGTTCTTCAGCGTCTTTACGGCGCCACGGAAGCGACGGGGGAAGGTTTGGACGCCCAGATCCCCGCCGCTTCCAGCGACACGACCGCCTTGCATGGCGGTGCATCTCACCATCAGCCATAGGACGACTGAAGATGACGACCACAGAAATGCTCCCGCACGAGGCGGAACGCAACCCCATCGTTTTCGCCAAGGACGGCGAGGTCTTTGCGACCAGTCGGGACGTGGCCCACTTTTTCGGCAAAGAGGTGAAACACGTCAACGAGGCAGTGAGGAACCTCATCGCCTCCGAGCCCTCCTTGGCCCGGTCCAATTTTCGACCGTTTAAAATCAATGACTTAACTGGAGAGAGCGTCGCGTATTTCGAGATGGACCGCGACGGGTTCACCCTCTTGGCGATGGGGTTCACCGGCCAGAAGGCCCTGAAGTGGAAGCTGAAGTACATCGAGGCGTTCAACCTCATGGAGGCCCAGCTCCGCTCGGCGGCGGCAGTCGCCAACGTAAACCTGCGCGACCCGAAGCAGCTCACCGCCGTGGCGTTGCAACTGATCGAGGTGAACAAGGAGCTTGAGAGTCGCGTCGAGGAACTGAAGCCGAAGGCGGAAGCTCTCGATAGGATATCGACGGCCGAGGGCTCCCTGTGCGTGACGGACACGGCAAAGGCGCTTCAGCGGCGCCCGAGCGAACTGTTTGCCTTCCTCCGACAGCACCACTGGATCTATCGTCGGCCGGGGACATCCCACGACCTTGGCTACCAGTCGAAGGTCATGGCCGGTCTTCTTGAGCACAAGGTGAACACGGTCACGCGGCCGGACGGCTCCGAGAAGATCATCGAGCAGGTCCGGGTGACGCCGAAGGGGCTCGCTCATCTGGCGAAGGTGATGGCAGCATGAATACGCACCCATCCCCAACGCCACTCTCCGCCCTGTTTCGCGACCCGGATGTCCGGGCTGCATTCTGGCGAGCAGAACGCGATGGCGGCAACGAGTTCGCCGTAGTCGTTCGTCCCAAGGTTCTCTCTGGCGGTGAGGTAGCAGCATGAATGTCCACCCCAGGGCCATCGACGCAGACCGTGTTGGCGATGGCCGCGACGCGCTCAATGAGATCCACGCCGCGACCGGGACAATGAAAGCGGTATTGGATCACATCTACGACCTGTCTCTTAGGATCGGGTACAACGTGGTTCCAGACGCGAAGGAGATGGAAACGATCCACGCTCTTCTCGCGATGTCGACCGTCTGGGCGAGCCAGATTGACCATGATGTCGGGCAGGCTTCGGCACAGCACACCAAAGCTCTGGCTCTTCGAGTAGCTTAGCGGCGATACGAGTTACGGCGGGAGTTCTCGTACTCAACCCCGCGCTTCTTCGGAGGTTCAGGCGAGGCGAGCCATGGTGTGGCCGGGCGTGCCGGGTCATGGCAGGCAAAACGGAAACGGGACCGCTGGTTAGGGCGGCCCCGCTCCGACTAGATCAGGATATGCAAGATCGCTGCGATTGCCCAAAGGCAGGATGCAACGTCAATCTTGATCTCAATCGTCCGGTTGGTGATCCGCATCATGGATCTGCCCTCCGGCCTCGGCGCGCCTCAGCCTTTCGGGTTGAGGTTTACTGGCCTCGATCGAACGGAATATCTGCCGCCGTTCATCGATGCATCGGCCCGGCCTTCGCTGCTGCAGACAGTGTTGGCCGGCCCCGGCTGCCTCCTGCTTCTTCTGGCTGACACCAGTGGGTCTGCGCATAGGGAGCAGGGCCGGGCTGTGAGGGTGTCCAAGGTTAGGTTCCCCTGTTGGCTTAGGGCCGCCTTAGGCCTCACGGGTTGAGTATGTCCTTGGCTCAACAAAGAGTCGAATCGGAATGGGGGCGGTCTTCGGGCCGCCCGTTCCGCACTTGCAACCAACGGGAGAATGAACTAGATTCTGGTTCATTGACGATTTGGGGTGTTCAGCAGCGGACCCGCCTGGGTGCTCGCCGGCCCTTAGGGAAGAGCCTCGTCGGCTTCCCGCCATCAAAACCATGCGTGGAATCTAGTGTTGCCGCCCGGATATCCAGGCGGTGCTTTGCCATGAGGACTGCATGGCCAACGACGTGCCCGCCTTCGCCTCAGCTCACATCATCCGCGCCTACCAAGCCACGGGGCTTACTGCTCAGGCGTTCGCCGATTGGCTTCGCGCTTTCGCGGCGCAGGTAGACGCCAACGGTGAACGTGCGCTCGAAACAGGGGCTCTATGACTACCACCGAGACGCCCTCCGAACCGGCAGTTACCGCCGCGCTCCTGATTGTCGAGGCCTACGACGTGCTGGGCAGGCCCCAGGGCTTTGCAGACTGGCTCCGTCGCATCGCCAACGACTTCTCCGAAGATGAGATCGGCGAGACCGCCGGAGAGGCCTAGGGCCTCGAAAAACAAACAAGGGTTTCAAATATGGCAGCCAAGCACGGCGGCGCTCGCCCCGGAGCAGGGCGGAAGCCTGGGAAAGTCGGCGCAGCAAAGCGCGCCCTTTCGGAGATGGCCAAGGAACACGCCCAAGAGGCGCTGGCCACACTGGCGGCAATCCACGCTGACACTGCCGCCCCTCCGGCCGCTCGCGTCTCCGCAGCTACAGCGATCCTGGATCGCGCCTATGGGAAGCCGCCGCAGGCTCTCGACCTTACCTCTAGCGATGGAAGCATGACCCCATCGCCCACCGTGATTGAGTTCGTCACGCCTCAGATGGATGATGAAGGTACGGGTTGAGGAGCTACCAAAGCTCACGCGCAATTTCGCCGTCCCAGCGAGAACGCGGGTCTTCAAGGGCGGGCGAGGTTCCGGCAAAACGAGAGGCCTAGCCAAGCGCTCCGCGATCCGCATCTACCAACTCGCGGAGATGGGGGTTGAAGGCGTATTTCTCGCGTCTCGCGAGCATCTGAACAGCCTTGATGAAAGCTCGATGGAGGAGATCAAGGCCGCGATTCGTTCAGAGCCGTGGCTAGCCGGGTATTTCGATATCGGTGAGAAGTATATTCGCACCAGAAACCGGCGGATATCCTATGCCTTCGCCGGGCTGCGGCACAACCTCGATAGCATCAAGTCTAAGGCCCGGATCATCGGGAATTGGACGGACGAGGCCGAGAATGTCTCGGAGGTTGCCTGGCGCAAGCTGATCCCGACGTTGCGTGACGAAGGCCCAGGTTGGTACGTCGAGAACTGGGTCAGCTACAACCCTGAGAGCCCGGACAGCGCCACCCACCGGCGCTTCATCATCAATCAGTCCGATGACTGTGAAGTCTCAGATATCAATTGGTCGGATAACCCATGGTTTCCGGCTGTCCTCAACCATCAGCGGCTAGAGGACAAGCGCCTTCGGCCGGAGACGTATGATCACGTCTGGGAGGGGGCATTCCTAACCCTCACGGATGCGCAGATCTTCGCCGGCAAGTTCACCGTCGATGAGTTCGAGCCGCAGACGCATTGGGACGGCCCCTACCAGGGTGGTGACTTTGGCTTCAGCCAGGACCCAACGGCCGCGGTGAGATGTTGGATCGGAGACGCCCGACTTTGGGTCGAGTATGAGGCCGGCAAGACCGCCTTGGAGCTCGACGACTACGCGAAGTACATCGGTGGGAAGATCCCGGATTTTGCCAGGTATGCGACGCGTTGGGACAACGCCAGGCCTGAAGGCATCAGCCACATTCGGCGACATGGGCTTCCTCGTTCGGAGCCGGTCGAAAAATGGAAGGGGAGCGTAGAGGACGGCGTCGCCTTCCTCCGCAACTTCGAGAAGGTCGTCGTGCACCCTCGCTGCGAGCAGACCGCCCGAGAGTTCAGGCTCTACAGCTACAAGGTCGACAAGCGGTCAGGCGATGTCCTTCCGGACATCCTGGATGCAAACAACCACTACATCGACGCGCTGCGATATGCCGTCGGGCCTATGATCAAGCGCCAGGGCCGCGCTGCCGTGATCGAGACTGGATTCTTCTGAGCATGGCATTCGACCCAACCACCAAGCACCCGCTCTACCTCGCCTTTGCGCCGTTCTGGCGCCTGATGCGCGATGCATTCGACGGCGAGGATGCGGTCAAGGCGCGAGGCGAAATCTACCTGCCGATGAAGTCAGGGCAGGCGGCGATAATCGACCCGATAGCGCGTCAGAAAGCCTACGACGCGTATCGTATGCGCGCCGAATTCCCGGAGCTCGTCGCGCCTACCGTTCGTGGCGCGGTCGGCACGATCCTCGACCAACCATCAACGATCGAACTGCCGTCTGCGCTGGAGCCGCTGCGCGAGAAGGCGACCAGGGATGGTCTGACGCTTGAGGGCCTTCACCGACGCATCGCAATCGAGCTCATGACCGTCGGGCGCTATGGCGTCCTGCCCGGTGTGGCTCAGGATGGCACGCCCTATCTCGCGGGCTATGTCGCCGAGTCCATCATCAACTGGGATGAGACGGACGGGCGAACGGACTTCCTCGTCCTCGACGAGACGGGCCTTGTTCGCAACCGGGAAACCGGCGCTTGGGACACGGTAGATGTGTTCCTGGAATGCTTCATCCAGGACGGTGCCTATACCGCCCGCCGCTGGACCCAAACTCAGAACGGTTGGGTGGCGGACGAAGAGATCGTTGCGCAGGATCGAAAGCGTCGGGCTCTCGATAGCATGCCGTTCGTGTTCATCGGTGCGAACGACCTGACAGCCGCCCCTGACGATGTGCCCCTCTACGGCCTCGCCAAGCTCGCGGTGAGGGTCTACCGCATCGACGCTGATTATTCCTTCGCCCTGCATATGACATCCGAGCCGACCCCGGTTGCCATCGGGTTCGATGATCCGAAAGACGCGGTTGAGAACGGCCGGGCCCCGACGACGCTCGGAAGCTCCAAGCTCTGGCTGCTCCCGCCAGGCGGCGACGCCAAGTACCTCGAATTCTCTGGCCCTGGCCTCGAAGCCCAATCGAAGGCGATCCAGGATGCATTAAGCCGAGCAGTGGTGTTCGGCGCGCAGATCCTCTCGGACAGCCAGCGCACCGCCGAAAGCGGCGAGGCTATCCGGCTTCGGCTCGGCAATCAGACCTCGACCCTCAAGACCATTGCGCTCAACAGCGCAGCCGGCCTAGAGCGAGCCCTGAAGAACCTCGCTGTCTGGATGGGCGCGAACCCAGACGAGGTGAAGGTCACGCCGGTCACCGACTTCTTCGACCACGCCCTTTCGGCGCAGGACATCACGGCCCTCGTCGCCGGCTGGCAGGCTGGGGCCTACTCCTGGCGAACCATGTTCGACCGATTCCAGCGCGGCGAACTGATCCCTGCGGATCGCACCGCCGACGATGAGCTTGGTCAGATTGACCAAGAAAATATCGAGCGCGACACGAGCGCTGATGAAGTCGCGGCACTGACGCCGCGGGCCGCCTAACAGGCGGACACCTGCCCGCGAGCCGGGCTTTCCCACATTCAGGAGCCGCCCGATGGGCCTCAAGAGCATCTATGCGTCTGCGGATGACATCCCGGACGGCCAGAAGGATTTCTACAAGGAGGAGGGGGACAAGTTCGTCCTCGACGTCGAGGGGATTGATGATCACCCCAAGGTCCGCGGCGTCATCACGGCGAACCGTGAGAACGTCCGCAAGCGCGACGAGTACAAGCGCCAGGCTGAAGAGCTCAAGGCTCGTGTCGATGGCCTGCCAGAGGACTTCGACCCCGACGAGTGGGCGCAGCTAAAGGCCGGCAACGGCGGCAAGCCCGACGAGGCGCTGCAGGCGCTCAAAGACCAGCACGCCCGAGCTCTCGACGCCCTCAAGGCCAAGCACGCCGGCGAACTCGGCGAGCGCGACAAGCAGATTGGCGAACGCGACGGCTATATCGATCGCACCCTGATCGACGGCGGGCTGAAGGACGCGCTGCTCGACATCGGCGTGAACCCAGACCTACTGGACGGCGCCCTGGCGAGCCTGCGTGGCAGCGTGAAGGTCCAGCGCACCGATACCGGCGATCGCAAGGCCATCGTTGAGACCGACCTTGGCGAAGTCGCCATCGGTGACTTCGTCCGCGATTGGTCCGGCGGAAAGGGCAAAGCCTATCTCGGCAAGCCTTCCGGCCCTGAAGCAAAGGGCGGCAATCACCGCGGCGGCGGCAAGACCATGACGCGCGCCGACTTCGACAGACTCGACCCCGCCTCGCAGTCCAAGGCGATGACGGTCGACAAGATCACCCTCGTCGACTGATCGACGAGTTCGCCCGACGGGCACTTCCAGGCCGACGGCCTCCCATCCCTGAAACGCTCAAAAATCGGAGGCCTTAATGGCTACGAGCAATACGCTTACGGGTATTATCCCGACCCTTTACGAAGCAATGAACATCGTCTCGCGCGAGATGGTCGGTTTCATCCCGGCCGTTCGCCGTGACAGCAATGTCGAACGAGCTGCGGTCGGTCAGACCGTCCGCTCGCCGATCGGTGTGGCTGGTGACCTCGAAGATGTGACGCCCGGCCAGAACCCGGCCAACTCGGGTGGCACCACCGTCGGCTATGTGGACGTCCAGATCACCAAGTCGAAGGCGGCGCCGATCCTTTGGTCCGGTGAAGAGCAGCGCGGCGTCGGTACGACCGGCACGCTCAACGACATTCTTCGCGACCAGTTCGCCGACGGCATGCGCAAGCTGGTCAATGCGATCGAAGTCGACATCGCTGCGGCGGCCAAGGCGGGTTCGTCCCGTGCCTATGGCACTGCTGGCACGACCCCGTTCGCGAACGTGGGTGACCTCTCGGACTTCGCGGGCATCCGCAAGATTCTCGAAGACAATGGCGCCCCACTGTCGGACCTGCAGCTCGTCCTGAATTCGACCAGCATCGCCAACCTGCGAGGTAGGCAGTCTGTCCTGTTCAAGGTCAATGAGGCCGGATCGAGCGACATGCTGCGAGACGGCATGACGGATCGTGTGCAGGGCTTCGCGCTCCGCAACTCGGCGGGCATCCGGGCCCACACCAAGGGCACGGGCGCCTCGTACGTCACCGACGGCGCTTCCGCAGCCGGCGCGACTAGCGTCGTGCTCAAGACCGGCACGGGCACCGTTCTGGCGGGTGACGTTGTCACCTTCGCCGCGGACTCTGCCAACAAGTATGTTGTGAACGGCGGCGTAGCTGCGCCCGGCACCATCACTCTGGGCAAGCCCGGTCTGCTGGTCAACGTAGCCGATGGCAACGCCCTTACCGTTGGCAACAGCTACACCGGCAACTACGCCTTCGCTCGCTCGGCTATCGTTCTGGCCGCTCGTGCGCCGGCCCTGCCGGAGGGCGGCGATTCCGCCGATGACCGCACCACGATCACGGACCCGATCAGTGGCCTCACCTTCGAGGTCTCGGTTTACCGCCAGTACCGTCAGGTCAAGTACGAGATCGCGATGGCCTGGGGTGTCGGTGTCCCGAACGGCGCGCACCTCGCGACGCTGCTCGGCTGATCTGAGAAGCGAGGCCGGGAAATCGGCCTCGTCACTGAGATCATCGGAGTTTCAGAAATGCTCGTTCTCATGACCAAGGATGGCGCTGAGCTCTCGGTACATCCATCGACCGTTGCGGAACATCAGCGTCTCGGCTGGGGCGTCGTCTCGTCCGTGGCAGAGACCGACCCAGCCGTCGGTGATGTTGAGCTGACCGATGACGAGCTCCGTGCAGCCATCGAGGCCGCGACTGGCAAGGCACCTCACCATAAGACCGGCCGGGCCAAGCTGCTCGAACAGTATGCGGCCGCGCAGGGCGGTAGCGCCGCGTGACGACGATCGCCTACCGGGATGGCGTTCTCGCCGCTGACAGCCTCATTAGCAGTGGCAATGCCAGAGCAGGGCAGGCGCAGAAGATCGCTACCTGCGGCTCGACGATGGGTGGGACGAGCGGGTCGATCGAAGCCTGCCACCGCTTCGTTCAGTGGATCGAAGCTGGCGCGGAAGGAGATTGTCCCGAGCTCGGCGACAGCGACGGCATTCTCGTCCGTGGCAGCCAAACTTTCTATGTGGGCTCAAAGGGTGTCTTGGTCCCATTCGAAGCCGAGTTTGCCGCTGTCGGCTCCGGAGAGAAGTTTGCACTTGGGGCGATGGCAATGGGCGCGACCGCCGAGCGGGCCGTTGAGGTCGCGAGGGAACTCGACGTCCACACGGGCGGCCAGATCGTGACGCTAAGGCACAAGGGATGACCATGTCCCACTACGGCTCTCTGGACGACGCGCTGTCCTATCATGCAGTCCACGGGAACGCCGCTTGGTCTGCTGCCGGCGTGACCGATACGCAGCGCACCGCCGCACTCTTCCGCGCTAGCGCCGCACTGGACGGGCGCTATTCCGCCCGCTATCCGGGCCGTAAGGCTGGCGGCCGTGCGCAAGATCTGGGCTGGCCGCGTATCGATGCGGTGGACGCAGAGGGCGATGCTATCGCCCCCTACGAGGTGCCGATCGAGATCCTGCAGGCTGCTTACGAGATGGCGCTCGCGGAACTGGTGTCGCCAGGGAGCCTTTCACCGTCGGTCACCCCTGGCAAGGTGAAGGTCCGTGCCCGTGTCGAGGGCGCCGTGGATGTCACGTATGCCGGCGGCGGTAGCGTATCCTCTCAGAGGCCGACGCTCACCGTTGTCGACGATATCCTGTCCAGTCTTCTCGCCCGGTCCAGCGGCGCTTCAGTTGACTTGCTGAGGGTGTGACGTGGGCTTCTACGATGAGATGCAGGACGTCGCGACCGAGCTGCTCAGCGAGTTCAAACAGGGCGTCGTTCAGCTCATCCGCGTCACTCCAGGCGCGCCAGACCCTGCCACGCCTTGGGAGCCGGGCCCGCCGACGCAGGCGACCTATGATTTGAAGGCCACCGTCACCCGAGAGCACCAGCGGTATGAGAACGGCGTGCTGATCGTCGAAACCGGGGACATGGTGATGTTCGCCGTCCCTGAGGTCACGCCGCTGCTCTCCGACAAGCTCGTGATTGATGGCGCCGTCCGTTCCATCACCAACCTCACGCCTATTCCCGCCGCCGGCGACCCGGTTGCGTGGAAGGCGTGGTGCGCGGGGTAGCCGATGGCCCGTCGGTCCGATCGAGACCTCATCGAAGGCCTTCTTGCCACCCAGGAAGAGGCCGTCCGCGCGGCTTTCATGGAGGCCATCGCCGACATCGTGAACACCGTCGTCCTCAACATCGTCGTCGAGCGGTTGGAGCGCGGCGATATCGAGGGGGCGCTGCAGGCTTTGCAACTGGATCCCGCCGCATTCTCCAAACTCGAACTGCGGTTGGCCGACGCCTACAACTCGGGCGGCATGGCGACGGTAGGGAGCCTGCCAAAGGTGCGTGATCATGAGGGCGGGCGTGTCGTCTTCCGGTTCGGTGTTCGCAACCTGGAGGCCGAGACCTGGCTGCGCGAGCACTCGTCGGCCTTGGTCACCGCCATCCTCGACGATCAGCGTGTTGCCGTCCGGCTTGCGCTCAGCGAGGGGCTGGCAGAGGGGCAGAACCCGCGCTCGACCGCCCTCAACGTCGTGGGCCGCGTCAACCGTGTCACCGGCCAGCGCGAGGGCGGTATCATCGGCGTCACGTCGGCGCAGGAGCGGTATGTCGCCAATGCCAGGCAGGAACTGATGTCCGGCGATCCGGCGCAGTTGCGGGCCTATCTTGGGCGCGAGCGCCGCGACAAGCGCTTCGACCGAACGATCTTGGCAGCCATCAAATCAGGCAAGCCGCTGGACGCCGAGACGATAACGAAGATCGTCGGGCGCTACAGCGATAGGCTTCTCGAACTCCGTGGCGAATTCCTCGCCCGCACCGAGACCATGATGGCCCTGAGCAAGGGCCGGGACGACGCTATCCGACAGCAGATCGCCGCCGGCAAGATCCGCGTCGAGGACGTCACGAAGATCTGGCGATCGGCCGGCGACAACCGGGTGCGCCATACCCACCGGGTCTTGAACGGGCAGAAGGTTCCGATGGATGGCGTGTTCCAATCTCCGTCGGGTGCCACGCTCCGGTTTCCGTGCGACCCGCGCGCGCCGATCTCCGAGATCAGCGGCTGCCGCTGCGTCGTGAGCTATGACATCGACTATTTCGCCTCGGTCGTGGAGCGCTTCAAGGCAGAGGCTGCCTGATGGCCAACCTCTCCTTCGCCACCCAGGTCGCCGATTGGGTGAGGAAGGTGAAGGGCGCCCAGGAGGCCGTGTTCAAGGCCAGCGTGCAGGAACTTGCGGCGCGGGCGCAGACGACACGGAATGCCGGCGGTCGCATGCGCGTCGACACTGGCTTCCTCCGCGCTTCATTGATGGCCTCGACGTCCGCCATGCCACTCATCGACCCGAAGAAGGGGCCGGTGGAGGGACAGACCTACGCATTTGATGCCGGGGTGATCGAGGCGGTGATCGCCGGCTCCGAACTCGGCGATACGATCTATCTCGGCTACACCGCCGCCTATGCAGCGCACCGCGAGTATGGCGCGCGCGGGCAGACGCCAGACGCGTTTGTGAGAACCGCCGCGCAGCAATGGCCGGAGATCGTGGACGGCAAGGCGGCCGAGCTTAAGAGCCGCCTGGGCCTGTGATGCCTGGGACCTGGTCAGATCCGCTTTCGGACGCGACCAGCAAGGCGAGGGCAAGGCCGGACAGCGCCTGGCGGGCGGCCTTCAGGGCCGTGTCGGCACGAACGGTCGAGCCGGGGGCATTGCCCAGCGCACGGCGCGCCTCGGTCAGAAGATCATGGGCCTGATTGTCGCTGAGCGGCTTCATACGAGGAATCTATCAGCATGGTTGTGGCCACGATAGAGGGCAACATCGAGCAGGCCCTGTTCGCGCGGCTTGCGGCCTTCGCGCATTCGCCAGCCCTGCCAATCGCGTGGCCCAACGTCTCGATGAACCCGAAGCCAGCCAGCTATCTCCGGGCCTCTCATCTCCCGAACACCAACCGGCGCCTGTTCCTCGGCTCCGCAGAGCCCCACCAGCGGGTTGGCCTTCTGCAGGTGGATGTCTTCACCCCTTTGAGCGCGGGCGCGTCAGCGGCCACGGAAATCGCTGGCAAGGTGGCAGAGCACTTCCAGCCCGATCTGCCCATGCGGTCAGGTGGCATCACGACACGTGTCACCAAGGCCCCAGACGTCGGCCCCGCGTTCGCCGACGATACCCATTGGCAGGTGCCGGTGACCGTCGCCTACGAAGTTTTCGCATAGCCAGCCGGCCAGCCGGCGCGTCCACCCGCCACTACGATCCAAGGAGATCTCGCCATGGCGAATACCAACAAGGGCCGGAAGGTCTATTTCTGCACGACCCCGCAGCCTGCCAATCTCGACCAGAGCCAGTTCGAGGCTCTGACCTGGATCGAGGTTGGCAATGTCGGCTCGGTCGGCGAGTCCGGCGTGAACACGAACGTCGTGAGCTATGATGAGCTCGCGACCGACATGACGCAGAAGCAGAAGGGTATTTCGAACGCCGGTGATCCGACGATCGAATGCGCCCGCAACCCGACGGACGCCGGCCAAGTCGCGCTCCGCGCGGCAGCCATCACCAAGTTCTTCTACGCGTTCAAGTTCGAGGACCTCGATGCCCCCGACGGGAACCACACGAACACGGTCTACTACAACCGCGGGCTGGTCGCTGGCCCGACGCGCCCGAACGGCCGGAACGAGGACTTTATCCTGGAGGTTTACACCCTCGGTCTCGTCCAGCGCGAAATCGTGGTGAACCCCCAGTCGCTCGTGGCACCCGCCAATGCGCTCCTGCCTTCTATCGCTGGCGTTCTCACGCAGGGGTCTGTGCTGACGGCCGTTCCTGGCCGTTGGTCTGGTGAGCCTTCATTCGCCTACCAGTGGAAGCGCGACGGCACGAACATCTCCGGCGCCACGGGCTTGACCTACACGCTCGTTGCCGGCGACGCGGCCAAGGCGATCTCAGTTGCTGTGACAGGCACCAATGGCGCCGGCAATGCCACTGCAACGTCCGCGGCGACGGCCAACATCACCTAATCAATTTCGGAGATCCGCATGGACATCCTGGCTATCCAGCCGACGACAATCACCATCGAAATCAAGCACCCGGCATCGGGAGAGCCCATCGGCCTCCAAATCGAATGCGTCAGCCTCGAGGATGACCGGGTGAAGGCGGTGGAGCGCACAATCAAGAACAAGGCTCTGCGTGGCGGTCGCAACTCGATGACGGCGGAGAAGATCGAGGACAACACCGTTGATCTTCTCGCTGCAGCCATCGTCGGCTGGAAGTGGGATGACAGCCTCTCACTGGGAGACCTGACGGCTCCGCCGCTCACGAAGGTTAACGTCGTCAAGCTGCTCCAGGTCGGCTGGCTTGCCAAGCAGATCGACACGGCGCTCGGAGACGAAGCCGCTTTTTTCGCGAACTAGGGCCGCTGCTGGTCTCGCACATCGAGGCTTACGTTCGGCTGGATTTCGCAGACGATACGGGCGAGACCCGGCGAGAGCGGCTGGCTCGGTTCGGACTACCAGTGGAAGAGCCCGACCCTCTGGACCCAGACTATGCGTATCTCGTCGGCTGGTTTTGGAGCATGCGGGCGGGGCTCTCTGCGGGTCTCAATGGGACCGAGCCGCTCTCTATGACGGAGATGGCGCACTGGATGACGCTCACCGGCGACATACTGAGGCGCGAAGAGATCCGGATCATCCGATCTATGGACGACGCCTACCTCGCCGCCGTGGCCAGAGAGCGGGCGGAGGCGGCTGAGCGGTCGTCCAACAGGAACTGACATGGCGAACATTGCCTCTCTCGGGTTCGACGTCGACAGCTCTCAAGCTGCCCAAGGCGCCCGGGACCTCGACCAACTGACGAACTCGGCGAAAAAGGCTGAGAGTGCGTCCAGCGTTCTCAAGAACGCTTTCAGCCGTCTGGAGGCGTCTCTGGCAAGCATCGAGCGCGCGGTGCGGAGCGTCGAGACTGCCGTCCTTGGGATGGGGAAGGGCGTCTCGACGGCTGAGAGCCGTGTCGTCAATCTTGGCACGACCACGGGTCGAGCCACCGGTCAACTCCAGCAGATGATCGTGACCGGCGCGAACGTTTCTGTCACGTTCGGAAAGCTGGATGCCGCCGTCACGCAGGCAGCGACAGCTATCACCAAGGAAGGGGCCGCAGCGGTTAGCGCTGCCGGATCGGCCGAAGTGCTCGAAAGGGCCCTCACCAGTGAGGCGGCTGCGGCGGCAAAGGCCACCAAGGCGCTGAGCGGCCACGCAGTCGCCGCCAACTCGAATGTGAAGGCGGCGTCGAACCTGAACACGGCCAACATCGCAGCACAGTTCCAGGACATTGCCGTCTCTGCTCAGGCGGGCATGGGCGCCATGCAGATCGGCCTCCAGCAAGGCACGCAGCTTGCCGCAGTGATCTCCACTATGGAGAGCCCACTAAAGGGTCTGGCTGCCGCGTTCGCATCGGTATTCTCGCCCGTCAGCATTCTGGTGATCGGACTGACGGCGCTCGCGGCCGCCGGTTTGCAGATGGTCGACTGGGCCAAGCTGGGCTCGACAGTCCTTCGCACGCTGGCGGCGGCCATTCAGCCGATCGCGCCCTATGCTGTCGCTGCCGCTGCCGGCCTGGCACTTCTCTACGGCCCGGCGATGGTCGCCGGTGTTGTCCAGCTGATCGCTCTAATGGCGCGCCTTGCCGTGACCGCAACAGTTGCTGCGGCAGCTATGGCCGCAGCCAACCCGGCTGCGGCACTGATCCTCGGCGTGGTGGCCGCTGTTGCCGCCGCGAACATCTTCCGAGACGAGCTGACCCAGATCTTCGGCGTCGACATCGTGGGTGTGGCGAAGACGGCAGCGAACTACGTCCTCAACTCTTTCCGGGCCGCCTATGAGGATCTGAAGTTCATCTGGGGTAACTTCGGCGACATCATGGGTGCCGCCGTCATCGGTGGTGTCAATCTCGCCATTGACGGCATCAATAAGCTGATATCGGGCGCGGGCGCCGGCATCGACTGGCTGATTGACAAAATCAACGCCATCCCAGGCCTCGACGTCGCTAAGGTTGGGGATAGTCTGCAGTTGGATCGGCTGGCGAACCCAGCTGCTGACCGGCTAGCAGCTGCGAATGCATCCCATAAATCCAGCATTGACCAGATCATGTCGCAGGACTCGATCGGCGGCATCTATGCCGGGATTGAAAAGGGAGCGTCTGCCGCGACTGCGAAGCTCAAGGAGCTTGCCGCTGGGCTCACGACCGTCGACGAGAAGACAAAGAAGCGGCATGGCAAAACGGACGGCGAAAAGTTCGATGATATCGTTCGCGATGCAGACGCTCGTATCGCTTCTCTTCGTGCCGAGCAGGCCGGTCTGGGACAGACGGCAGAGGCCGCATCTCGTCTGAGATACGAGCAGGAGCTTCTGAACCGAGCCACCAAGGCCGGCCTTGACCTGGACCCGGACCAGATCTCTACCCTAAAGGAGAAGGCCGCTGCGATGGCCTCCTTGGAGGCGGAGACGAGCCGTCTTCGCGATGCTTACGACTTCGCCAAGGACACGTTTAAGGGGTTCTTCCAGGACATTCGATCTGGGATTGCTGACGGCAAGGGGCTGTGGGCATCGCTGGCCGACGCCGCAACAAACGCTCTCGATCACGCAGAAGCTGGTCGATATGGCCACAGACCAGCTTTTCAACGGGCTCTGGAGCAACCTATCCGGCATCATCTCAGGCGGTGGCGGCGCGATTGCGTCTAGCGGCTACTCGACGACGACGGGGCTGCTCTACCATTCCGGCGGCATCGCGGGCATGGGTGGGTCATCTCGAACGGTGTCGTCCTCCCTCTTCAACAATGCGCCGAGATACCATTCCGGCGGCGTTGCTGGGCTGAAGCCCGATGAGGTGCCAGCGATACTGCAACGTGGTGAGCGCGTCATTCCTCGCGGCAGCTCCAGGGGCGGCGGTGACGGCAATAATATGGTCGTGCAGGTGGTCGATCAGCGGTCGTCGGGTTCGCCAGAGGTTGAGCAGCAGCGTTCAACGGGCCCCAACGGAGAGCAACTGCTTCGACTCTTCATCCGTGATGAGCAGTCCAAGAATATTGCGAGTGGTCGCATGGACAACCCGCAGCGCGCTCGCTTCGGCAGCCGGCCGAGGAGAAACTGATGGTTGCGACTTGGCCCCTGGCAAACCGCAAGAGCCCTGATGCCGCCTCGTACTCAGAGGCGCCCCAGTCGAACCGCATTACGTTCGAGCCAGAGATCGGCCCGACTATCGATCGGCGCCGGGGGACTGCAGCCGGGACGATGTTGAACATCCAGTTCACCGGCATCACAGACGACGAAAGAGAGACGTTCGAGGACTGGTATCGCAGCACTCTCTATGACGGCGTCCTGCCGTTTGTGTGGGTCGATCCAATTCGGGGTACGTCAGCCTCGTTTCGCTTCACGAAGGATACGTACGAGCTACGCCCGCACCCTGGCGCGGAGTATCACGACCTGTCCTTCCAACTCTATCGGCTTCCCTGATGGCGAAGCAGCGAAGCGTATCCGCCAGCCTTCGGCGGGAACTGGACAGCCAGGAGAGCGGCGAGGCCCTGCTGGTCTTCATGACCATCACCAACCCGGACGTGAACGATATCATCCGCGTGGTCTCGGACTCCGTCGACTACATCTGGAACGGTGATCGCTACATCGGCTTCTGGTTCGACGCCTCGCTTCTCAGCGATGATGACGCGCCGCCCCAGGCGCAGATCAAGGTCCAGAACGTCGACGAGAAGATCGGCCACGCACTCCAGGCGGTGACCAAACCCTGCCGGGTGCAGATCGACGTCATTGCCGCCTCGCAGTTCGACCAGACCGTGGTTCCGCGGGTCGAGATCGATGCTCCGGCCATCGTCGAGTACTCGGCCAAGCACCTCTACCTGACCAATGTCGACGTGGACGTCATGGAAGTGACGGGCACGCTTTCGAGCTGGAACTACTCCCAGCGCTCATGGCCCGGCATCCGAGCGACCAAGTCGCGCTGCCCGGCGCTCTTCATCTGAGGTTTCGATGGCCGATTGGATCCTGCCCAACTCCAGCACGCCTGGAGCGGTCACTGGTGACGCCTACATGGACGCGGTCCAGGCGAAGGTCGCGCGGCTAAGCCAGGGCGTGAATATTCAGCTCTCAGGCGTCGGCGGGACGGCGAACGACATCACTGCCACGCTCGATCCAGCCCCGATTTCGGGCCTGACGAATGGCATGCTGTTCGTCCTGCCGGTCAGCGTGTCGAACACGGGCGCTGTGACGTTGGCTATCAACGGTGGGGCGGCGGCCAATGTCGTCGACCTGCTTGGGGCTGCTCTTACCTCCGGCCGCTTTCCTGCCGGCTCGCGCCAGCTTCTGACCTTTTCCGACGGAGCCTTTATCTCGATCGGCGATTCCCGGATCGTCACCAATATCCTCGACTACCAGGCCTTCACCGCTTCGGGCACCTGGGCAAAGCCAATCGGAACGCCAGGCAACGCCTGGGTGTTCGTCGAGGGATGGGGCGGTGGCGGCGGCGGCCGCACCAACTCCGGCACGAACGGCGGTGGCGGAGGTGGTGGCGGCTACATGTCTCGGATGTTCCGGGCTTCTCAGATCAGCAGCAGCGTCTCTGTCATCGTTGGTGCCGGCGGAGCGGTGAACAGTAACGGCACCAACTCGTCGTTCGGTTCGTTGCTGACCTTCCCCGCTGGCAGCACGGGAAGCGATAGCACAGCCAGTAATTTCCGGGTTGGAGGCACCGGTGGCGGCTTCGTGGGAGCGACAGAGGACTTCACTGGCGGCGGAGGCGGTGGGTACACAAGTACCTCCGCAAGCTCCAACTTTAACACCTCAGGCTACCCAAGCTACCAAGGAGGAGGAGGAGGAGGGGGCTACAATGGTGCGACCACTGGTGGAGCTGTCTCGGGTGGAAACAGCTATTGGGGGGGCGGCGGTGGCGGCGGGGCGCGGGCAACCGGATCGGCATCCGAAGCTGGTGGCACGAGTGTCATGGCAGGAGCCGGTGGCGCCCGCGGCCAAGCCGGCTTTACACCAGCCGGCGGTGGCGGCCGTGGCGCGGCAGGGGCACGCGGGGAAGTCCGCGTGTGGGTGGTGGCATGACGACGTACGCCCAGATCATCAACGGCACCGTGGTCTCCCGCATTGAGGCCTCAGAGGATTTCATCGCGACGCTAGATGGCGAGTGGGTGCCTGACACTCAGTTTGCCATGGTGCTCGGCCATGGATGGGACGGTGAGAAGGCGATCCCGCCGCCGGCCGCGCCTGTCGAGGCGAGTGACGTCAATGCGGAACGCGACTGCCGAATTGGGCTCTCGATCGAGTTCGAGGGCAATCAGTTCCAGGTGACCGACGGCTCAATCCAGGACGATTTCGGGCTCGCCGTTGCCCGGCTACAGGCCACGTTTCCCCGCATCACGCTCGACAATCACATCGTCTCGCTCTCCGCGGAACAGATGATCGAGCTCGGCCGGGCGGTCATCGAGCGCAAATCACGCCTCACGCTGGCGGCTCGCCGGCTGAAGGACAAGTCGCCGATCCCGGCCGACTATCGCAACGACAAGCACTGGCGCTGATGCACTGGTCCTCGAGGTACGTCGGTCTCGAATTTTCCGAGACTATGCGTTGCTACGACTTGGTCCGGCTGGTCCTGAAGGCCGAGCGTCAGATCGAGCTGCCGGACTATGCCGACATATCGGCCGAAGACGCGATTCGGGTGAGCAACGCTCTGGGTGCGCCTAGCACAGAGGCGGTCCCTTGGGCGGAGGTCGCCGCGCCAGATCTGCGGCCCTTCGATGTCGTCGTGATGCTCCGCAGGCGTTCGCGCGAACCCGGCCATGTCGGCATCCTCACCGATGCCCGTCATGTGCTGCACATCGAGAAGGTCACACGATCCGTCGTCGTGCCGCTCTCGCACTTCTCCATCTCCTCCAGGATCATTGGATTTCGGCGGCACAAATGCCTGTAGTGTGTGTCTGGGCAACGCCCTTCAGCGCCAAGAAGCCGGACGTGCTCTTTCTGCGCGAGGGGCTGTCTGTCTCCGAAATCGTGTCGGACCTGTCGGCTCGTCTGCCGTCGCAGTTCGTCGATCGCGGCCAGATCCGCATCAATGGCGAGTTGGTCCCCAAGGCTCTCTGGCGCTCGGTGCGGCCCAAGGCGACGAGCGCGGAGCGGCCGATCGCTGTCACGTTCCACATCGCTTATGAAAGCCGGGGTGACGGTGGCGGCGCCAAGCAGATCATCGGGCTCGTTGCTGCTCTGGCTCTGACTGTCGTCACCGGGGGTATCGCGTCGGGTGCCCTCGGGGCGGCGTTCGGCATTGCGTCATTGGGAGCAGGGACGATCGGCGCGTCCCTTCTTGCCGGTGCTGTCGGTCTCGCCGGCTCGCTCGCGATCAGCGCCCTCACGAGCGCCCCGGTGACGAAGGCGGGCGACACGAGTGCCGATTCCAATGGCGACGACAACCGCTCTGCCAGTGCGTCTGGAAACAGCGCGGCGGAGCCTGGTGGATCCATCGACCGGGTGATTGGGACCACCAAGGTCTACCCCAAGCTTGTCGGCCAGCCGGTGATCTCGATCGAGAATCGGGATGACATCGTTGAGGCCGTGTTCGCGCTGAACGGCCCGCACAAGATCGAGGATCTCCGGATCGACGAGGCGCCGTTCGAGGCTAACTCGGACATCCAGATCCAGTACCGGGAAGGCTGGCAGGACGACCAGCCGATCGACCTGGTGAACCGCTACGGCCGGCAGACCGGTGCTCAGTTCGAGCTCTCGGCGCACACCGTCGACCCCGAGGATATGGCGCAACTGCTCAACCGGGTGAATCCGTCGGAGAACGTGCCGAAGTGGCATGGCGTGCCGACCCGCCGTAGCCCGGATGAGGTCTGGTGCCGCTTCTCGCTTCCGGCGATGGGCTATCGGACGACCGAGGATCAACTCGTTATCCCGATCCGCACCCGCATCCGTCTCCGCGGGACGACCCAGTGGCGCAACCTGCCGGAGTTCCACATCTCGGCGCAGTCGATCTCGCCATTCAAAAACGAGCTGCAGTTGAAATGGGACATGGCGGAGCCGACCGACGTCCCAACGGTCCCGAGCAAGAATGGTGTCTATTTCGTCGCGAAATATACCCCTGGGCAGACCGCCGTACCGGTCACCTCGGCCAACCAGGCCGACAGCTATTTCTCCGCCGGCAGCGGCAATGACTACCTCTACCGAGGGACCGAAAGCACGTCGAACATCCGGCACGTCTTCGCCTACGACAACCGCATCGTCATGCACCTGACGAGTGCCGCGTTCCCGCGTGGCATCTACGATATCCAGATGAAGCGGGGCTTTTCGTACAAGGCCGGCGACTTCAGCAAATCCAGCTACCAGTTCAAATCGGCCGTGACCGATTTCTTCTGGTTCACGGACAATGGAACCATCGCGGAGTCCCGTGAGAACAAGGGCGAGCAGATCGTCCACCAGTTCACGACGTCGGTCTACAACGCCCCGATCCTGCCGACGCCCGGCTTCGCCACGATCGCCATCCGGGCCCGAAACGCCCAGATCAACAACGTCTCCTGCCTGGCATCCGGCTATGTGCGGGACTACGACGCGGTGACGGGCAAGTTCAGTAAGTGGGTGACCACCTCGAACCCGGCGCCGCATTTCGTGGATGTGCACATCGGTCGTCAGAACGTCGATCCGCTGCCGCAAGACCTCCTCGACCTCGAGGAGATGATCGAGTGGCGGCAGCGCTGCATCGACGCGGGCTACACATGCAACGAGATCATCGTCGACCAATCGATTGATGACGTGCGGGCGCTCATCGCCTCGTGTGGCTATGCGAAGCCCTACCAGTCGGATCTCTGGAGCGTGGTGCAGGACTATGACCGCTCGCAGGAGCCGGTAGTTCAGGTGTTCTCGCCCCGAAACGCCAGAGGCTTCTCGTTCAACAAGGCCTTCCCGAAGCTGCCCGACGGCTTCCGCGTCAACTTCAGGGACAAGACCGCCGACTACAACACCGAGGAAGTGGTGGTCTTCCGCGATGGGTATGACGGCGGCGAGGACGGGAAGCTCGAAGGCGTATCCTATGGCGGCCTCGACGAAGAGGCGAAGGTCATCACGCGGGCTCGCTTCGATCTCGCCCAGGCCGAGAAGCGAGCGACGTTCTACTCCTGGGAGGCGCCGGCCGAGGCCATCGTCTGCCGACGCGGTTCGCTCGTGGCGATCGAGCACGACACGCTGGCGCGCCACACCGGTCGGGCTCGCATCAAGGAAGTTCTGATTGACCCGGATACCCACCTGATCACCGGCATTCGGCTGGACTCGGTCGCGCCAATCCTGAACACGCCGGACATGCACGCGGTGGCGGACATGCATGCCGTCGTCGACATGCACACGGTCGGGCTGCGGACGGCCGTTGCGATCCGGCGCTCCAATGGCTGGATCACCACTCATCTGACCTCGTCATCCTCGGATGAAGAGACCGACCTGGTCATCTTCGCCAGCCCGCTTGCGGATCTCTATGCACCTGGGTCCGTGTTCGACCCCACCGAGATCCCAGAGATCATGGCTGGGTGCCTGGTCGTCGTTGGTGACCACGACCGCGTCTACAAGCGCGTCATCGTCAGCGAAATGCAGCCCTCGACCGACATCATCTACAAGATGGTCGCGGTCGATGAGGCGCCGGAGCTCTGGGCGGATGGCCTGAGCAAATACGTTCTGCAGGAAAGCGGCGGCAAGGTCCTGCAGGAAACCTCTTCTGGCATCTTCTGGGAGCCGTGATCCTACCATGACCGATAAGAAGATCTCGCTGCTCCCCGCGGCGTCGCTCCCGCTTGCCGGTGACGAACTCGTTGCTGTCGTCCAGGGCGGCGTCACGAAGCAGGCGCCCGCCGGTCAGATCGCGGCGCAGGGCCCCGTTGGTGCCACCGGTCCGTCTGGCGCTCCTGGTGCCAGCGGCGTAGCAGGTGAGGGACTTCGTCCTCGCGGTTCGTGGGACAATACGACCGTCTATGCCGTCGGCGACTACATCATCTACTTGTCTCGAACCTTCGTCTCGCTGACTGCCGGCAACGTCGGAAACGAGCCCCCGAACGGCGATGTCGGCGACAGCAACTGGATGTGGGTCCCATCTGGTGCTGCTGGGCAGGTCGGCGCTACGGGACCGTCCGGCGCGCGCGGTCCAACGGGCGCCACGGGTCCGTCGGGGGCAGCTTCCACCGTGCCTGGGCCGACCGGGGCGACTGGCCCCACGGGCGCCGATGGCCCCACAGGTCTGAGCGGTGGTGAGGGGGCGACGGGAGCCACCGGCCCCACGGGCGCGACAGGGCCGTCCGGTCCCATCGGCGATGGCCTGACGCCTCGCGGCGAATGGGACATCGGCACGTCCTACTCCACGGGCGACTACATCACCTTCAACAACCGCACCTTCGTCTCGCTCATCGATTCCAACACCGGCAACGAACCGCCGGGCGCGGATGTTGGAAGCGCCGAATGGATGTGGGTGCCGTCGGGTGCCGCCGGACAGGCGGGCGCAACGGGTGCGACGGGTCCGACTGGGCCGTCAGGCGCCACAGGTCCCAGCGGCGCGGCATCTACGGTTCCGGGCCCTACAGGTGCGACTGGTCCGAGCGGTGGCGTCGGCGCGACTGGCCCGACGGGTGCCAGCGGCACGCCCTCGTCTGTACCTGGACCGACTGGGGCAACCGGGCCTAGTGGCGTTGCCGGGCCCAGTGGGCCGACTGGCGCGGCATCTACGGTCCAGGGTCCAGCGGGCGCGACAGGACCGACCGGCCCTACGGGTGCAACCGGCCCAACCGGTCCGACGGCTTCTGCTGCTCAGTATCGAGCAATGACTACGGGCTACGTCGTCGGCACCGATTCTGTGACCGGCGGTATGGCCGAAGTCGGCTTGACCGATGCCACCACTGTCGCATGGGACATGTCGGCCGGCGTCGATTTCACGGTGACGCTCGCCGGCAATCGCACGCTCGGCAACCCGACAAATACGACTGTCGGGAAGAAGGGCCGGATCCGAGTTGTCCAGGATGCCACGGGCAGTCGAACGCTCGCGCTCTCGTCCAATCTGAAGACGGCTACCGGCTCGACTATCACCCTTTCAACCGCCGCTGCTGCGGTGGACTTCCTCGACTACGATTGTGTCTCGTCGAGCTTCATCCGGATCGCTCTTTCCAAGGACTGGAAATAATGATCCCGGGCTTTACCAGCAGTATGATGATGGCGGGCTCCGGTGCACCTATGCTGCTGACACTGATGACGGCCATCACGGCTAGCAGCACCTCCTCCTCAATCACTATCCCGGCGACGGCGCAGGCCGGCGACATTGCCGTCTTCAGCCAGTATGCGTTCAGCAGTGGGGGAACGCCGACCGCGGTCGAGTTCTCGGGGGCGACGACCGTCAACAATATAGCCGGCGGCCCCAGCACCGTTCGTCGCGTCATGATCAGCTATAAGGTGCTGACCTCCGGCGATATCGGCGCCGCGCTCACGGGCATGAATTCGTCGAGCAACCTCAAGTCGGTCCGGATCATCCGGCCGTCGAAGCCTATCACCAGCATCGCCACCAGCTATGAATTCGGCTCGATCAACTCGGGCAATGGGTCCAGGAGCGATACGCTCGGCCCGCCTGCGAGCGCGGCAGCCTTCCTGTTCGCCCGTCTGTTCATGGAACTGACGATCAGCATCACGGGGACGCTGCCGACCTACGGCGACCGCTACAACGAGAACGGCAACAGCGATTTCCCGACCTGGATCGAGATCCAGAACGGCCCGACTCTGTCGTCCCGGACGATCGGCCAGACCGCATCGACGGGCAACCGCGGCAACCAGGGCTTCTGCGCCGTCGTCACCTGACCGCCCCCCTTCCATCTCTGGAGACCCGCATGCGATTTCACGTCGTCGCGCTCCCGCACACCCATGTGACGGACGCGTTCTCTGCCTGCGCCTTCACCATGAAGGTCAAGAACTTCTGCCGGATGATGATCGAGCGCGGCCACGAGGTGGTGCTCTATGCCGGCGAGCAGAACACGGCCCCGGTGACCGAGCATGTGGTCTGCATCGACGAGGCGGCGAGGGCGGCCCATGTCGGCGGCCGCCACTATACCGAAGCGCCCTGGGAGCCGATGAGCCCGGCGTGGACGGTGTTTCTCGCCAACGCGATCGAGGGCATTCGGGCGCGAGCGCAGCCGCGCGATTTCATCTGCCTGATTGGCGGCTATGCCCAGAAGGCTGTCAGCGATGCCTTTCCGGCGCATCTCTGCGTCGAGATCGGCGTCGGCTATGGCGGGTGCTTCCTGCCGTTCAAGGTGTTCGAGAGCTACGCCTGGATGCACACGATCTATGGCGCGCGTTCGATGAACAACCCGTGCGGCGCCGACGGCACATGGTTTGATGCGGTGATCCCGGGCTATCTGGATCCGGCAGAGTTTCCGACGACGATCCCTGAATATGGCCGGCCGGGTCTCGTCGGACGTAGTGGGCCAAGGAACTGGGCCGGTGACGACCACGGCAAACGACTGTTCTTCGCCACCCACGATGCGGACCACAACCCGCTCGACTATTTCCTGTTCATTGGCCGCCTGATCGACCGGAAGGGCTATGCGACGGCCCAAAAGGTGTGCCGGCGGCTAGGCAAGCGGCTCGTCCTAGCTGGACCAGGTGAGCAGCACGGCTACGGCGAATTCGTCGGTGTGGTCGGCCCAGAGGAGCGCGGCAACCTCATGGCCGGCGCCACCGCCGTCTTCGCCCCGACGACCTATATCGAGCCCTTCGGCAATGTCGCTATCGAGGCCATGGCCTGCGGCACGCCGGTGATCACGACCGACTGGGGTGCCTTCACCGAGACCAACATCCACGGCGTCACGGGCTATCGCTGCCGGTCGCTGGCGGAGTTCATTGAAGCCGCGGAGAACGCGCACAAGCTCGATCGCCGCGCGATCCGGCAACACGTCGTCGACCACTACTCGCTCGACGTGATCGGCGCTCAGTACGAGCGCTACTTCGAGAGGCTTTCGACCCTTTGGGGAGAAGGCTGGTACGAGCTGACTGGCGCCAGGAACTAACGCCCCGACCATAACATTTAGGAGCAGACGATGCCCAATCCGTCCCCCAACTACGGCTTCCAGATCAGCGGTCCCGGAACCCGCCACTTTGCCGTTACTCCATCCAACACGGCAGACCTCTCGATCCAGCCCCGCGCGCTCTACATCGCGTCCGGCACCACGGTGGCGATCCGTGACGAGGGGGGCGTAGACATTACCTATCCAGTCACCGCCGGCCAGATCCTGCCCTTCCGCGGGGTCCGCATTCTCGCCACTGGCACAGACGCGACCGTCATTGGCTGGTACTAAGCCATGCTGTCCCTCGGCATTGGACTGACGAGCGTGCCCGTGCTGGCAAGGCGGGGGCCGACGTATGACCCCGACGCGCTGGCGTTCTTCGCGAGGCTGACGAACCAGCCGACCACCGCGCGGAAAAAGCTCTACAACGACCTGATTGTCTCGCTGAAGACGGCAGGCGTCTGGGCCAAGCTCGATGCGCTCTACGTCCTCGCAGCGGCAGACGCACAGGCTGCGCGCCAGAACCTTGTCGCGAACGCATACAATATCTCAGCCTCTGGCAGCCCTGTCTTTACGGCGGATCGAGGCTATACGGGC
>NZ_JBBCUO010000012.1:0-19776 GCF_037147815.1 Kaistia sp. MMO-174
CGCCGTCTACCGCAGTTTGGACGACGGTCAGATCTGGGTCAGGCCACGCGAGGAATTCGAGGACGGTAGGTTCGAGCTGGCCACCAACCTCCGCCATAGCCCCACCCCACCCACCGCAGCATAGGAAGGACGAGGAAGATGGGACTTTTCGACAAGGGGATGATCGTGAACATGGGCATGGTCGAGCGGTGGCAGATCGAGGCGGCGCTTTCTAAGCTGCCAAGCCGGTTCAAGTCGTACACCGATCTGGCATCACTGCTGCGCCGAGAGGGCGTCGCGGAAGAAGCCATTCACCGAGCCGCGGATCGCGTCCTCCAGCGGCTCAGGAAGGCTGGAGCGGTTTCCTACAGCAAGGGCTGGTGGGAGAAGGCCGCCCTCCGCGAGGACCCCACCCAATGACCGACACAATGATCGAGCGCGTGGCCATAGCCCTGTACGGCGCAGATGAAAGCGACCTGATGGACAACTGGCACTCGGCGACGAGCAGCCTGCAGAACGTCTACCGGCGGAAGGCCCGCGCGGCGGTCGAGGCGATGCGCGAACCGAGCAATGATGTTCTCGAAGCTATGTGGGCGGCGATGTTCGTGGGCCGTTTCACAGGAAGCGAGCTGCCCATGCTCGGCGCAGGGTTCGAAGCCGCCATCGACGCCGCCCTTCAGGAGACAAAGGGATGAGCAACACGTTTCTGTTCAAAGACGATGAGTCTGTATCCACTGAAATGCAGGCAGCCATCGACCGGACAAACGAGGCGATCCACTCCCGCATGGACGAGGCCCTGCGACGGGCGGTCGTCACTGTCCGCCGAAACAGCTGGCGTCCGATTTCCAGCGCGCCGACTAGCGGGGATGTGCTTCTTTACTTCCCGCTGGAGGGATTGTCGAAAACACATCCGAATGTGGTTATCGGCCATCGCCACGAAGAAGGCTTCTGGGTGTTTCAAGGCCGCGCTTTCCGTGGCTATAGCGACGCCTACCAACCAACCCATTGGCAGCCGCTGCCTGATCCGCCGGAGTGACGCCGTCGGCGCAACCGACGTCACCCCCCAACCTGACGAAGAGGGAGGAACACTCTGACATCAGGAACAAGACATGAAGGCACGCACAAAGGCTCAGCGAGCAGCACGACGCCGGGCCGTGAACCGAAAAGACGATCTGCCACGCACGCCATCTGGCGCGCTCTCTCGGTCCTCCGACCGATACCGCCAAGAGGCCGCGATGACCGAGAAGGAGGCTAGGGTCGTCGTGCTCGGGGCCAGACAGCGCGTCCATGGGCTCGCCGAATCCACAGCGGGCCTCGCTGAGGCTGGTTCGTCGCTCGGACGGCTCTACCTAGCCGGGGCCATCACGAGGCAACTGTACGAGTCTGGCAATCGATTTGCGGAGGACGTTTGGGCCTATCATGCGCTCACGGGCATCCCGCACCCATCACCGCGCGCAATCGACTACGGTCGGGTGAGGGGGCTTGGGCGTGACAGTAGCCCCGAGGCGGTCAAGCGCGCGACCAACCGCTACATGAACGTGCTCGGCCTCATCCAGCAGAACGACAGAGCGGGCCGGCCCGTCGAAACGACGCTGCGCAACGTGGTGTTGCTCGACATGGACGCAGGCAACTGGCCTCCGCACATGATCAAGATGCTGCGGCGGGTGCTGGAGGTGCTTGCGGGCTGGTACGGGATCCCTGCGGACGAGCCGAAGGTAGGTGCAGCATGAGTTGGATAATGGCTCTTGCGGCCTACGCCGCCGTTGCCTCCACACTGGTCGTCTACCTTCGGATGGCAAACGCTCGTTGTGAAAGACGGTGGCGCGAGGGCGAGCGCACGATCGGATTGGCTATCGACGCAGCTATCCACCACTTACCGCCGGCTCGGCCCAGCCGTGTTGTTCCAGATGCGAGAGGAGAAATAGGCAAGCGAGTCATCCGATGGGTCGAGGATGATGGGCGCGAGAGAGAAGTCACGATGCACCTGGGCTGTGTCGAAATCGACTGGGATGGCCACAGGCGAGACATGGTCCGCAACCTCTTGACCGCTGCCCGCAAATCAGTGCATATCAAATGAAGGTCGGGAATTCCGACCATGAACCCGGCCAAGCGCCGGGTTTTCTCGTTTCTGGGGTGCGGAATGGCCCCATCTAAAGTAGGCCCGAATAGACCATGGCAGACGGACGCAAAACCGGCGGACGAGCCAAGGGCACGCCGAACAAAACGACCGCCGTCCTGAAGGAAGCAATCCTTGCCGCTGCCGAGAGCGTCGGTTCGGACGGCGAGGGTGAGGGCGGGCTCACAGGCTACCTCACGTTCATCGCCAAGAACGACATCAAGGCCATGGCTGGCCTGCTCGCCAAGGTTCTGCCAATGCAGGTGACAGGCGACCCGGACGCGCCGGTCTATTTCGCGACCAAGGAACAAAGGGATGCAGCGGTCGCGGCCGGCACACGCGCTGACGGCTGAAGACTACGCCTTCTCGCGGCTGATAGCATATGCGGCATACCAGTGGCCGAGTTATCAAGACGCCGCGCACCACCGACTGATCGCCCGGAAGCTCGAAGCAGTAGAGCGTGGTGAAATCACACGCCTGATGATTTCGATGCCGCCGCGCCACGGCAAGTCGATGCTGGCGAGCGAGTATTTCCCGGCTTGGTACCTGGGTCGCAATCCGAGCCATTACGTCGTGGCGGCCACGTATGCTCAAGACCTGGCCGACGACTTCGGCCGCAAGGTCCGAAATCAGATCGCAGATGAGGGATTTAAGGCGGTCTTCCCCGGAGTCGGGCTGAAAGCGGGGTCGACGAGCGTCAAGCGCTTTCACGTCGAGGGACCGCAGGACGCTCTGACCACGGACCAGGACGGCGCCTACTTCGCTACGGGCGTGGGCGGCCCTCTCACCGGCCGCGGCGCGCATCTGTTGCTGATCGACGACCCGGTAAAGAACCGGGAAGACGCGGATAGTGAGATCATCCGCCGCAAGATGAAGGACTGGTACACCTCCACCGCCTATACGCGCCTCATGCCTGGCGGGCGTGTGGTGATCATTCAAACGCGGTGGCACGAGGACGACCTGTCCGGCTGGCTCATCAACGAGCACAAGCATGAAGGATGGGACGTCCTGAGTTTGCCGGCGATGGACGGAGAGAACCCGCTTTGGCCGGAGCAGTATGACAAGGACGCTTTGGAGCGCATCCGTAGGGCGCTTCCCGCCCGTGACTGGATGGCTCTGTACCAGCAAAGCCCGGTCCCGGATGAAGGATCCTACTTCCTCTCCGACTGGCTGAGGCCATACGACAAGGCCCCGCCGCTCGAACAGATGACCGTCTACGGCGGCTCGGATTACGCCGTCACTGCGGACGGCGGCGACTACACGGTTCACGCGGTTGTTGGGATCGACCCCGCCGGCTATATGTACCTGCTCGATCTGTGGCGCGGCCAGACGGCCAGCGACGAGTGGATCGATGCGTTCTGTGATCTGGTGATCAGGTGGCGCCCGCTCGGATGGGCCGAGGAGACGGGGCAGATCAAGGCTGCGCTCGGCCCGTTCATTGACCGCCGGCAGCGCGAGCGCGGCGCCTATGTGGCCCGCACGCAGTTTCCGACGCGTGGTGGCGACAAGGCGATCCGCGCACAGTCGATCCGAGGCCGCATGGCGCTGAACAGCCTCTATGTCCCGCAGCACGCGGCTTGGTACCCTGAGTTTCGAAGAGAGTTGCTGAGTTTCCCCGCTGGGAAGCACGACGACCAGGTGGATGCGATGGGCCTTATCGGTCAGTTGCTCGACCGGATGACTGATGGCACGGCGCCACGAGCGCCTGAGCAGCCCAGCAACATGACCGGCTATTCGCAGTATTCAAGCAGCGACAGTTACAGCGTGGGAGCGCTCTAGCGCATGGCATATCAGGAAGGCTCGACCGCTTCGCAGTTTGAAGCGGCCGGCGAAGCTTTGCCTGATTTCAGCCTCGGCCAGCTCCGCAAGCAGTACCAGAACTTCGCCGGCACCAAGGATCAGGAGATCAAGGAGCAGCGCGACGCGCGGCACTACTACCACGGCGACCAGTGGACCGAAGCCGACAAGAAGGTGCTGAAGAAGCGCAAGCAGCCGATCCTGACCAACAACGTGATCGGCCGAAAGATCGACGGCGTTGTCGGCCTTGTCGAGCGGCTGCGCCAGGACCCGAAGGCATATCCTCGCACGCCGGCCCACGAGGAAGGGGCAGAGACCGCGACGTCCGTGCTCCGCTACGTCTGTGACATCAATGATTTCGGCTCGATGTGCGCTGAGGTGAGCCGAGGGGCGGGCATCAACGGCATTGGCGGCGTCGAGATGTTCCTGGAGCCGGGCGACAATGGCGACCCGGATATCGGCTTGGCGCCTGTCGACCCTGACTGCTTCTTCTACGATCCGCGTTCGTTCCGGCCGGACTTCAGTGATGCCCGCTACATGGGCGTGGCGAAGTGGGTGGACGTCGATCTTGCCAAGGAGATGTTCCCGGACAGCGCCGACGCCCTTGACTCGACGGTGGCGCAGAGCGGCGAGACGGCTGGCCTGCAGCAGCAGGACCGCGAGTTGCGTTGGGTAGACCAGACCGACAAGCGCGTGTTCATCATCGAGCACTGGTACATTGTTGGCTCGGTCTGGCAGTTCTGCTTCTACACCGGCGCGATCGAGCTGAACCGCGGCAGTTCTCCCTTCGTCGATGAGAAGGGCATGACGATTTGCCGGTTCGTGATGTACTCGGCCAACGTCGATCACGACGGCGACCGCTACGGCTTCGTGCGAAACATGAAGTCGGCGCAGGACGAGATTAACGCCCGCCGGTCAAAGGGTCTGCACCAACTCAACACTCGTCGCATCATCGCCACTAAGGGGATCGTGCAGGACGTCGAGCGCGCGAGAACAGAAGCCGCCCGCCCGGATGGGTATGTCGAAATCAACCCGACCACAGACGGCCGCTTCGAGTTCGATGACGCTGCCAAGCAGGCCGACATGCAAGGCCAGATCGCCTTCCTCGAAATGGCGAAGGCCGACATCGAGAATTTCGGCCCCAATCCTGCGTTGATCGGCCAGGGGATCGAGAACAAGTCAGGCCGGGCGATTTCGCTCCTGCAGCAGGCCGGCATGGCCGAGCTTGGGCCGTTCATCATCGCCTATCGCGGGTGGAAGATCCGCGTCTATCGAGCGATCTGGAACGCCGTGCAACGTCACTGGTCTGCCGAGCGCTGGATTCGCGTGACCGACAATGAGGGCTTGGCGCAGTTCGTTCAGTTGAACGCTTTGACGCTCAACGAGTTCGGCATGCCGGCCATTCAGAATAGCCTAGGCTCTCTCGACGTCGACATCATCCTCGACGAAGGGCCTGACACCATTACGGTCATGCAGGACACCCTGGATACGCTGATGCCGCTGGCCCAGAAGGGCGACGTGCCGGCCGGCGTGCTGATCAAGCTCATGAGCCTGCCTGGATCGACCAAGAAGGAACTGCTGGACTACATCGAGCAGGCGAAGCGCCCGGACCCGCAGCAGCAACAGTTGGCGATGGCAGCAGCCACCGAAGAGATCAAGAACAGGCAGGCTGACACAGGCAAGAAGCGCGCTGACGCCATGAAGAGCGTTGGCGACGCGCTGCTCAACTTCCAGGTCATTCCTTACCCAGCTCCGGCCGACGCGCCGGCCATGTATGGCTCGATGGGCGCGCCCGGCATGCTGTTGCCGGAACCGCCGCCGCCTGAGCCAGTCATGCAGCCTCAGCCAGGCTTCTAGTTCGTCCGCGCCACGATACGGCGCCAGCCACAGGCCTCTGTGACGGCCTGATATCGCCCCGTCCGGCGTCAAGGGACGATCCGTGATCAGCGACGAACAGCGAAGGAACGGTAGGCAATGGCCGATACCGATAGCGACATCTTTGCCGCAGCGATGAGCGACGAGCCGATCGAGCCCGTCACAACAGCACCCAGCCCTGAGCCTGTCATCCAGGAGCAGCCGGCGCCGGTCGAACAGCCCCAGCCCGTGGCGGAACAGCCGGCAGCAGAGCCGGTCGTCACGAACGACCAGGGTCATCGTGTCCCCCTCTCCGAGCTTCTGGAGCAGCGGGAGAAGCGGCAGGCGGCAGAACGCCGCGCGGAAGATACCGAGCGTCAGATCCGGGAGTTGCAGGCGCAGCTTCGTGCTCAGCAGCAGCCCCCTCGGCAGATCCCCGACGTGCTGGAAGACCCGCAAGGGTACGCCGGCCATGTTCGGACGGATGTCGAAACACTCGTCCAGTCGCGCATCATCAACATGACGTTCGAGGAGGTCCGGGAGCAGAACCCGGAAGGCTTCGACGCTGCTTGGCGTGCGCTGCAGGCAAATGGTGACGCGCGTATCGCCGCGGATATTCGCAATGCGGTCAACCCAGGTCGCGCGCTGATGAAATGGCATCAGCGTGAACAGACGCTTCAGCAGATCGGCAATGGTGGCCTCGACGGCTACCGGTCGCGGATGCTGGATGAAGCTCTGAAAGATCCGGCGTTCCGGCAGAAGGCTATGGAGGCCTGGCGCGAAGAAGCCCAGGCGGCTACCACGCCCCGTTCCCAGACAACCCCGTCAATCCCGTCCCTGAACCGCACTACGGGCGCCGCCGGCCACGGCGCAGCCCGTACGGCGATCAGCGACGCGGAGCTTTTCCAGAACGCCACAGCCCGCCGCTGAGAAAGCGGGGGCTTTAGGAGGCTGTCATGGCTCTCTCGTCCCCCCAGAGCAACAACAAGCTCGTCCAGTACACGACCGAGATCAACCGCGAGTATGTGCGGGAAAATCTCTTTTCGCCCTACATGGGCACCTCTCTGACCTCGATCATCCGCCTTCGCAATGAGCCTAAGAAGGGCGGCGAGCAGATGAACATCCCGCTCGTCACGCGCCTGACCGGCACGGGCAAGGGCGTCGGCCAGCTGACTGGCAACGAGGAGGTGATCGACAACTACGGCATGCGTGCCTGGGTCGATTGGGCTCGCAACGCCGTCGCCACCAACAAGGCCGAGGAACAGAAGGACAGCGCCGATATCTTCGGCGAGGCCAAGCCGCTTCTGTCCGACTGGGGCAAGGAACTGCAGCGCGACGAGATCATCGCCGCGATGATGGCTCTGCCGAGCGAATCCCAGCCTGCCGGCCTCGGCTCGACTGACGGCCAGCGGGTCAACGGCATTCTCTACGAGGACGCCAACGCCTCCCAGCGCAACACCTGGAATGCGGACAATTCTGACCGCGTTCTCTACGGCAATGCGCTCGGCAACTACAACGCCACCCACGCAACCGCTCTGGCGACTGTTGACGCCGTCGATGACAAGTTCACGGATGTCTCGGTGCAGCTGTTGAAGTACGTGGCGAAGCATGCCCGCCCGCGCATCCGGCCCTACAAGCTGGAGGACGGGCGAGAGTACTTCGTTGCCTTCGCTGGCTCGAACAACTTCCGCCAGCTCAAGGCAGCGATGAAGGACGTCAACAAGGACGCGCGCCCGCGTGATGTCGGCTCGAACCCGATCTTCCAGGACGGCGACCAGATCTATGACGGCGTCATCATCCGCGAGATCCCCGAGATCGACGAGTTCGTCGATACCGTCTGGACTTCGCTGAAGACGGCCGGCGACACGTCTGGCCGTGTGGCCCCGGTCTTCCTCTGCGGCCAGTCCGCGGTGGCAATGCCGTGGGCTCAGATGGCCCGCCCGACGTTCCGAGATGAGACCGACTACGGTTTCATCAAGGGCTCCGGCGTCGAGATGTGCTACGGCCTCGCCAAGGTCTTCAAGAAGCATTCGTCGACCAAGCTGGTTCAGTTCGGCATGGTCACGGGTTTCTTTTCGGCCGCCGGCCCGGCTTAAGGGAGACACCACTATGGTTGGCCTCCCGTACCGCACGCGTCCCGATCTGGTTGATGTGGGGGCATTGGCTACGGCCCCCACTGCCGGCTCCGTCGACGCCGTTCTCAAGAAGGATCGAGGCGACATCTACCGCCTCGATTTCACGTTTCGGCGTGCCAGACTTCCAGTGACGGACGGCACTACCTCCGGCTCGTATGGCTCCCTCAAGATATTTGACTTCAACGAGGGCGCTATCTCGTTCCTGGGGACCCGTCAGGACTACACCGCCTTTGCCGAGGGCTCGGCCCTCACCGGCGGGGCTGGTGATGCTGCGTTCGTTCTCGGCATCGGCTCCGCTGCAATCGCCGCGGCGGCAGACGGCACCCTGACCACCACGCAGCAGGACATCGGCACGAAAACGGCGACCATCACGCTTTCGGGCGGGACGGGCTCCGGAACGTTGGTCGATGGCGCCAAGACGACGGCGCTGAACGGCACCGCCACTGGTGTCGACCTCTACCTGAACTTCTCTGGCACTGCGGCGACCATCGACGCGAACAGCTATCTCGACGTGACGGGGACGGTTTCCGTCTCGTTCGTGTGGCTCGGCGACGACTGATGAACCGGCCGGGGGCTTTGGCTCCCGGCCTCCTCTCACCTGGAGAAATCCATGAGCACTGTCACCATTGAATTCCTCGGCGGCGAGGATACCGGCAACGTTGCCGAGACGGAGTGGGCGAACCCATTCACTGGCGAGCGCGTTGTGCTCCCGATCCGTCAGCCGGTCGAGATCGACCCCAACGAAAGCGCGTTCCTGGCGCATGTCGTCGCCAAGGCGCGGAAGAACCGGTTCTTCAAGGTGAAGGACGTGAAGGCGAAAGCGGCGGCCCCGGCCGTGGTGGCGAGCGATGGCGACGAAAACAAGGGCTGATCTGGTTCGGCGTGTTCTGGACAAGCTCCAGATGACGCAGACCGGCCAGAACCCGTCGCCTGAGGACTTCAGCCAGGTCGACAACAATCTTGATACGATCCTTGCCACGCTGGCGCAGGACGAGGTGGTCTACATCTCGAACCCAGACCAGATTGACGAGGCCTTCTTCGACCCGGTTTCTGTCTGTGTGGCTGAAAAGCTCGCGCTGGACTTCGGCGCCGCCGTTTCCCCCGCGGACGTCGCGATAGCGCGAACGTCGCTTGAGCGCATGCAGCGAGTTCGCCCCATGTATATCGAGCAGTCCACCTCGTATCTCTGATGGCGAAGATCCTTTTCCCCTCGTCCTCATCGCCTGGCGTAAATAGGCAAGAGGGGGGAGGGCGCCTGATCAACGCCTATGCCGAAAAGCTTGGCCCCGCTGGTCCTGCCAGCTTCGTCATTCGCCGCGCTCCGGGCCTCCGCCTTTTCGCCGGTTCTGGCGAGACGGGCATTCGCGGGCAGACGTTCATCGATCCGTATCTCTACGCCGCTTTTTCCAACAGATTGGTGCGTTTCGATAGCGTCGGTGTTGGAACGGCGGTCGGAACGCTGAATGGCTCAGATTGGGTGACATTCGCCCGCAATAACCGGACGCCGACGCCGGATCGCGTGGTTGTCACCGAGGATGCGGTATACACCTTCACCGACACATCGATCACCGAGCTTGTGGACGGTGATCTGCCGCAGCCCAACTCGGTCTGCTTCATCGACGGCTATTTCTTCTACACCATCGCCGATGGCCGATGCTTCGCCTCCGAGATTAACGGGACGGGCATCAGCAGCAACGACTACATCCGAGCAGAAGCCAAGCCGGATGGGCTGCTCCGCGGCGTCGCCTTCGCTCGCGACCTTTATTTGTGCGGCCCGAGCACGATTGAGGTGTGGTCGAACACGGGCAATGCCACAGGCTTCCCATTCAGCCGGACCACGGTGATTTGGCGGGGTTTGGCGGGCAGGAAGGCCATTGCCGGCTTTGAAGACGGCTTCGCAACCGCGTTGCTCTGGGTTTCTGATGACAACGCCGTTCATCAACTCTCTGGCTATGGCACACAGAAGGTGTCGCCGCCTGAGTTGGACCGCCTGATTGAGGCCACGACGGACAAGGACCAACTAGAAGCCAGCGTTTTCGTCGTCGGTGGTCATCCGTGCTGGCGCATTACAGGCCCCAACTTCACCTGGGTATACGACATCGGCACTCAGGACTGGCATGAGCGTCATTCCTACCTCGACACGCGTTGGCGGGTGGCCGGGAACAGTGTCCAGGCGTTCGGCAGGTGGCTCACGGGGGACCGGCTGTCCGGGAGTGTCCTGGAGATCACCGAAGACACGGCACGCGAGGCGGGTGAACCACTCGTCTGGGAGGTGGTGTCCGGCGATATGGGTGATTTCCCGTCTCGCTTCACTGTGCCGAGAGCGCAATTCTATTTCGTGACAGGAACGGGCGTTGCGAATGGTGAAGACCCGATAGAACGGCAGCCGCAGGTCGCGATTTCGTGGTCCGATGATGGCGCCGTGAATTGGTCGACGCCTGTGCTCCGAGAAATCGGGCCGCAGCAGGTGACCAAAACCCGGGTTGTGGTCAACCGGTGCGGCATGACAAGCGTCCGCGGCAGGCGGTGGCGTTTGGCGGTCGCCGATCCGGTCTACGTGGGCTTGATCGGTGGCGACATGCAGATTCAAGGAAGATCTGGATGAGCCGGGACTGGCTGCGCCTGCCGGCACTCCCTGGCCCTGATATCCCGGTCATCGACCCGGCGACGGGCCGGATGACGCGTGACTGGTACCGCTACTGGACCGTGGCAGACAGCATTCTCCGCGGCGTTACCGCCCTCTCTCTCAACGATCTGGCGAACATTGATGCTGCGGCCCCGACCAATGGGCAGCGGCTGACGTGGGTTGCCGCTGACAGTAAATGGAAGGGAGCCTGATAATGGGGCTGCTTGACTTGTTTTCTGACAAGAACGAGAAGGCCGCGGCCGACGCCCTGAAGCAGGGCTACAAGAACGCCAAGAACGAATCGTACAACCAGATCGACACTGGCGTCGCCAACGCGAACCAGGACTATTCGTCGGCTCTGGGGCTCTATTCCGGTCTGTCGGACACCTTCAACAAGGGTGTGGGCCTCTATGCCGATGCTCTTGGGCTCAACGGCGCCGATGGGAACGCCAGGGCGACAAGCTCGTACCAAGCGGGCCCCGGCTACCAGTACGCCACGGATCAGGCTCTGCAGGCGCTGGAAAGGCGGGCAGCAGCCCAAGGTCAGCTCGGCTCGGGCCAGACGGGCCTCGACACGATCAATGCCGTCTACGGCCTCGCCAATCAGGACTACGGCTCCTGGCTCGACCGGCTCAGCGGCTACAACACCTATGCGGGCCAGGCGGCCGATAGCCAGGCCAACATCTACGGCAGCATGGCCGGTCTGGATGCGAATGCCGGTGCGGCCAAGGCCGGGTATGGCTGGCAGGCCATCAACGGCGCTGCGCAAGCCCAGGCAGACTACGAGAAGGGCAAGGATCAGACCGGTGCGAACATCATCGGTTCGGCCCTTGGCATCGGCAAGACCATCTCCGGCTTCCTGTAGGGATCATCGAGCATGGCCGACTACAGCAATTTCCTGTTCAATGCCTTCGGCGGTATTGGCGACCAGCTCGTCCAAAACCGTCAGGAGCGGCGCCGGAACATGGAGGACGACCGCAACTACGCGCGCGCCCTCGGCCTGGATGAATGGAGGAAACAGACGGATCAGCGCGACTATGACCGTGGCGTCCTGACTTCGGATCGCGCCTACAATCGCGGCGTGATGGAGAATGACCGCTCATACGGCCTTCAGGAGCGCAACTATCAGCGCGGGGTGCTGGAGAGCGATCGGAACTACGAGTTGGCGAGGCAGCAGGCGGACCGTCGCGATGCGCCGAGGATTGACACTTTCTACGACCCCGGCACGGGCCAGGAAATCAAGGGCATCTACAATCCGAACGCGCCGGGTGGCTTTGTCCCTGTCGGCGGGGCAAAGGCTGCCCCTGCTCAGCGCCAGCAATCGCTGATGGCGGGGGACCGAAAGGCAGTCCTCGAAGCGGATGAGAATGCCCAGGCGGGACAAGGCGTCATCAACGCCCTGACGCGCGCGAAGGATCTAAACGACCAAGCGTATTCAGGCTGGGCTGCCGGCCCGCGTGGCTATGTCTCCAGTCTCTGGGGCTCCGAAGCAGGTCAGGCGACGCAGGAACTCGACAACGTTGTGACGGCGCAGGCGCTCGACCAACTGAAATCGACGTTCGGTGCAGCACCTACCGAGGGCGAGCGGAAAATCCTGCTCGACATCCAGGGCTCCGTGAACCAGGCACCCGAAGTGCGCAAGCGCATCTACGACAGGGCTATCGCAGCGGCGCAGCGCCGGATCGATTTCAACCGCAAACAGGCCGCAGCGCTTCGTTCCGGCCAGTACTACAGCCCGGACTACGCCGGCCCGGCGTTCAGCGATCAGGTTCCGCAGGGTGGTGGCCAGCAGGGCGCGCTAGATACTAGCAGCGCGATCGATCTCGCCAGGCAGGCGATCCAGGCCGGCGCGGACCCGCAAGCTGTCATTGAGCGGCTGCAGCAGGCTGGTATCGACCCAGGAGGCCTATAATGGCCGGGCTCAGCTTCGATGACCTGATCCCGGTGGGCAAGGGTGCAGCAAATCAGACAGCTACTAGTGGCGGCTTGCGATTTGATGACCTGATCCCGGCGACCCGTGTTTCCCAAGGCTTCAGTGCGGCAGCAGAACAGGCGCCACGCCCACAGCTCCAGGCTGCCCTCGATCGCCAAGTACAGGCCCAGTCTACGGGCGGCGCTCGTGGTGATGGCGGGATGCTGGAAAAGATCGGAGCGGGCGTGCGCGGCGTCGCGGACGCGGCGACCATGGGCTACAACGACGAACTCCTGGCCGGCATCGGCACCGGCTTCGGCCTTCTTGGCGACTACGGCAAGGAACTAGCACGCCAGCGCGCCATCGACGCTTATGACGCGCAGAACATCCCCGTTGCGCGCGTCGCGGGGCAGGTTGCCGGCGGTGTTGGCGCGGCGATGGCGGCGGCACCCGCCGGCCTCACGACGGCCGGTCTGGCCGCGGGGCGAGGGCTTGCTGCTCGGGCGGGCTTGGCCGCAGGCGAGGGTGCCGCGTACGGCGCTCTGTACGGGGCTGGCTCGGCAGACGGTGATGGCACCGATAGGGTTCTGGGGGCGGTGCAGGGTGGAGCGCTCGGCGCCGCGACAGGCGGGGCGATCCCCGTTTTAACCTCTGGCGCTCGGGCTCTGGGCAAGCCAGTTGTCGACGCTGTACGGGCCCGCGTGAACCCCGAGGGGTATGCCGCCCAGAAGGTGGCCGGTCGGTTTGCCTCAGATGGCCGCACCATGGACCAAGCGGCGGCCCGGATCGAGCGGGCGGCACAGGGCGGCCAATCCATGTCGCTGGCCGATGTGGGCGGAGAGAACGCACGCGGGCTACTGCGCACTGCCGTGAATGTTCCTGGCCCCGGCCGGCAGGCGGCGAAGTCGAAGGCCACGCTTTCGGCGATGGCGCAGGGGGACAGGCTCAAGGCGCTCGTTGGCGAGGCATTTGGCGACCCGGATGGCGCCTACCAGGCGGCCAAAGCCACAGTCATGGACGCTCGATCGACAGCCGCCACGCCGTACTATGAGCGCGCCTACAAGCAGCCTGTGCCGTACACATTCGATCTTGAGAAGATCCTGGACACCCCGGCAGGCCGCGCCGCGCTCGCGACCGCAAAGACCAACTCCCTGAACCGGCGCGAGCCGTGGGCGCAGTGGTTCGCCTCGATCGACGACACGGGCAAGATCATCGACAAGCGCCGCGTCCCGGACACTCGTGCGCTCGATGAGACCCAGCGTGTTCTTGGCAACATGGTTGAGGCGGCGAAGACGCCGGCTGACGGATCGCCGTTCGCCAAGGCGAAGGACACGCCGCAGTCGATCGCCCTTCGCACCGTTCACCAGGATCTCCTCGCGGAGATGGACAAGGCAAACCCGAGCTTCGCAAGGGCTCGGGAGGTCGGCCTCTCCAATATCCAGGCTGATGAGGCCCTGGAGTTCGGCCGCAACGCCTTGAACACGGATGCGCGCGTCAATGCCCGAAAGATGGGCGCCGCGACCTCGTACGGGCGCGATGTGCCGCTGACCGAAGGCCAACGCGAACTGGCTCGCTTCGGCCTGGCCGAGGCAATCCGGCAGAAGATCGATGAAGCCGGTATGACGCACAACGCTATCCTCAAATTCTTCTCGACCCGCGAGCAGGTGGCCCGAATCCGCCCCTTCTTCAAATCCGATGGGGATTGGAAGGCATTCCGCTCGTCGATCATCAACGAGGCGCGCAAGCGCCAGACCTATAACGCGATGACGGGCAACTCGACGACGGCCCGCCAGCTCGCAGACATGCAGGAAGCTGGTGGCCTAGGGACGGCGGTCGATATCGGCGGGAAGCTGGCATCGGGCGGCGTCGCGTCAGCGGCGCTCAGCGCGCTACAGGCCGGAATCCGCCGCGTTGGCGGTCTGACCCCTCAGGTTGCCGACAACATCAGCCGCCAGTTGATGACGCGCGATCCGGTTCAGGTGCGGGGGATCCTGCAGCAGATCCAGCAGATCGAGCGCGCGCAGATCAGCGCGGATCGGAAGGCTGTGGCGTTGCGGCAGTTGCTGACGAACTTTGTTGCGGGGACCGAAGGGCGCGAAGTTGGTCGCCCAGCCACTGAGATGCAGGGACGAATACAAACCAGGCTAGCAGCGCCGTAGCGGCCAGTCCGATTAGTTTGGCCCACCAAGGGTCATCATGTGCAAACATTCAGGCTCCTATTTGCAGGGCCACGCGCGCTGAAGAGAGCGGAAAACCAGAAAGGCGGCGAGGCGGTCTCGGTCCTTCGGGCTCTCACGGAGATCTTTGCAAACGACGTCTTTTAGCTGCTTAGCAATCACGTTCGCGGGGATGCAGAATTTTCCACTGTCGGCTCCAAGGGTGTCAATAACGCCCTCGATATAGCCAAGGTTGAATGAGGTGTGATCCTCGCACCCCTCATAGAGCTTATTCCCATTCTGCCAATCAGCAGATGCGAACGACGAGCCACTGATCGCGAAGAACGCGGCTAGGCAGAGAGCTTTACCGTACCAAGGAAGGTTGCTGTACATGAATGCTCGTAGCAATCTCGGTCTTAGAGTTGGTGACCTTCCGGCGCCTAATGAGACGTTGGATCAGGATGCATATTACGTGTTTCGACGCCAACCGGGTATCGGATGTCTGGCTTCAGAAGGATACCAAGTCGGTCTAGTTCTTCCGGTGAAGGGGCGCCGGTCAACAACTCTTTGGTCAATCCGCGGGGTACAATGCGGTCCCAATTCGGGCGCTTCTGTTCCTCAAAGGGCAGCAACACCAGCGGAATTATTCGCTCTGGCATGGCGAATTGTTCTCCATGCACTTGGACGATGAGCCATTCTGGCACCAGCCACAGTTCGTTTTGATACTCGATCGTGTGGGCGATGAAGATGTCGCCCCCGATGAAAATCGCTGTGTCTCCCACTCGCATCTAACCCTCCCAGGTTGCGCAGGCAGCATCGCCTAGCGTCAGCCGGGAGTCGATAGGTTACCGCCCGCCAATGTAGTGGCTGCCATTGCCATGGCTGTTGTAGCCCCCGATGCGAATGCTGCCTTTGCGGCCGCGCGCTTCTGCAACGCTTTCAACCACAATCGAAGTAACGAATAGCGCGATCACTGCGGCGAGCATCGCCCGAACGGCAAACTTCATGATTTCCCCTCCCAGCCGCCACCCGGCGGTCGGGAAATTCTGCCTCATCCCTTCCGCAAAGTCATCAGGCCGCCCTCCGAGGCGGTCTTTTCATTTCTGAGGTGCCCGCATGGCTGGTCTCTGGCCTCTCTCCCTGACGCAGCGCATCGACCTCAACGGCAAGCCTTATATCGGCGCCAAAGCCTATTTCTTCGAGGCCGAGACGACTACGCCGCTCATCACCTACCAGAACTATGATCTTTCGGTGCCCCATCCCAACCCGGTAACCGCGGACGGCTACGGCATGTTCCCGGCGGTCTATCTGGATGAGGATGACCAGTTCTACCGGGTGCGCGTCACCACGTCGGGCGGTAGCATCCTATTCGATCAGACCACTTTGCCGATCTATGGCCCAGCAACGGGCGGTGGGGGTGGCGGCGGAGGAGGCGCGCCGGTAGACCCGAACGCGCTCTGGCAGACCGGCGATATCAAGCCCCGGTATGGCGGCAGCGTTCACGCTGGATGGGAGCGTTGCAACGGCCGGACAATCGGCGATGTGACCTCAGGCGCCACCGGCCGCGCCAATGCCGATACCCAGCCGTTGTTCGAATACCTCTGGAACGCAGTCCCCAATACGATCCTGGCGGTCAGCGGTGGTCGCGGCGCTTCCGCAGCCGCGGACTATGCTGCTCACAAGACGATCCAGCTCCCTGACTTCCGTGGCCGCTCTCTGGTCGGCCTCGACGACATGGGGACGAGCACGGCCGGTCGCCTCAACGCGGCTCTTGTCCTAACAGGCTCTCCGACGCAGCTTGGATCCTCCGGTGGCGCAGACCAGCACGTCCTCGCGACGACGGAAATCCCGGTCATCACGCCGAGTGGCACGATCAGCGCGATCCCGCCGCACACCCACAAGATCGCCGGCAATGCTGGCCCGCTTCTTCCTCGCAGGGCGCAGCGCGGCGACGCCGATGTGCAGACTTTGGGCGTCAGCGGCAGCGATGGGTCGATCTCCGACATCAATTCCGGCTCTGCCGGCGGCCTGACGCCGACGTTCACCGGTACGTCGTTCGGTGGCGGGGCGGGTCACAACAACATGCCGCCCTTCGGCCTCCTGTCCATCTACATCAAGCTCTGAGGCCAGGCGATGCTCGTAGCAACGTTCCCGCCTGCGTCGAACCGGGCCGACTGGATCGAAACGGTCGCGTTCGTGGACCCGGAAACGGACGATCTGATCGACCTGTCCGGGGCGACGATAACCGTGACGCTCAATGAGATGGATGGCTGCATCCGGCTCACGGCCGCGGCCGTGATCATCACGACTGGCGTCGCTCAGTTCACCTTCACCCGCGACCAGATGATGACGCTTTGCGCCGGCCCCTACAGCGTCGGCGCGACCCTAGAGCGTGGTGGGACCACCGTGCAGGTGGTCATCGCAACCGTCCCCGTTATGAATGGATTGGTGCCGAAATGACCCTTAATTCCGTACGGGCGTATATCCTTCCGAAGTTCCCCGCCTTGATCGACGGCGACGGCGGCTTTGAGGTTGTCAAAGTCGATGGCAAGTATACCTTCCGGCCGGCCCTCGGCACGCTGACCGAAACGACCGAGGTTGAGGGCAGCAACTACGTCTGGTCCTGGAACAAAGACAGCAACACCTATTCTCGGGTTGCGACTGCCACCCTTCGTGGATCCCCCGGGCCTCAAGGAACGCCCGGCACAAACGGGACCAATGGCACCAACGGCGCAGATGGCGCTACGGGCCAGCCCGGCCCGGCGGGCGGGGCTATCTCGATCCCCTATGTCTTCTCGACGACGACGACCGACGCTGACCCAGGCAACGGCAACCTCCGGCTTGGCTCGGCGACGCAGAACACAGCAACCGTGATTCGGACCGACCTGCTGGCTTCAGACGGCACGGATTGGTCGGCAGTGCTGGGCACGCTCGCTGCGTCGACGTCCACGATCAAGGGCCAGATCCGGCTTTTCAAGACGCTCGATCCGACCAAGTGGCTGCTGTTCAACGTCACGGCTGTCGCCAGCCCGACCGGCTATAAAAACATCACGGTCGCCATTGTCGGCTCATCGGCGGCCTCCCCGTTCGCCAATGGCGATGCTATCTCGCTTTCGTTCACCCGGTCTGGCGATCAGGGAGCAGCGGGCGCCGGAACGGGCGACGTCCTCGCTGCCAACAACGGTTCCGAGTTCGTCGACAAGGCAGTCACGCGGACCAATCTTGGTGTGGCGATCGGGTCGAACGTCCAGGCTTGGGATGCGGACCTCGATGCTGTCGCGGCGCTGACCGCTACCGGGCTGGTTCGGCGCACAGCAACGAACACCTGGTCCGCGGGCACGGCCGTCACGGCAGCGGAGGGCGGCACTGGCCAGACTTCCTACACGATCGGCGACATCCTCCAGGCGTCTTCAACGACGGCGCTGGCGAAACTCGCCGCAGTCGCTACCGGCAATGTGCTGATCTCCGGGGGCGTCGGTACGGCGTCGAGCTGGGGCAAGGTCGGGCTTACCACCCACGTCAGCGGAACGTTGCCGCTCGCGAACGGCGGCACGAATGCAACCACGGCTTCCGGCGCCCGTACCAGCCTCGGACTTGTGATCGGTATGGACGTCCAAGCCTACAACGCGTCGCTCCAATCGCTTTCCGGCATCACGGTTTCGGCCGCAGCTCTTACACTGCTGGATGACGCCGACACCGCCGCCATGCTCGTCACACTCGGCGCGGAGGCGATGGGCCAGCGCACCGGCTTCAACACCCAGACCGGAACGACCTACACGCTTGTTCTGAGCGACAAGGGCAAGGTCGTGGAGATGAACAACGCCTCGGCGAATACGCTGACGGTGCCGCCTAACTCCTCCGTGGCATTCCCGGTCGGATCGTGGATCGATCTTCGCCAGCTCGGCGCAGGGCAGACCACTATCGCGGCCGGCTCTGGTGTCACGATCCGCTCGTACGGAACCAAGCTCAAACTCACCGGCCAGTATGCAGGTGCGACGCTCGTGAAGCGCAGCACCGATGAGTGGACGCTCGACGGGAACCTGTCAGCATGAGCCTCGGTGTAGGGATTGTCGCGTCGGCCGCCGGGGATGCGCCGATGACGCTCACGCTCATGACGGGCATCACGGCAACGAACAGCGGAAGCTCGACCATCACGATCCCGGCGACGGCTAACGTCGGCGACATCGCGATATTCACGCAGTACGCCTATCAGTCAGGCGGGACGCCAACCGCGCAGGAGTTCTCTGGCGCCACGACGATTAATAATGCAGTGGGCGGCCCCAGCAACTATAGACGGATCATGGTCAGCCTCAAAGTTTTGGGGAGTGGCGACATCAACACGCCACTAACTGGCATGTCGGCGTCTGGGACGTACAAGACCGTTCGCATTGTTCGACCTTCGAGGGCGGTGACGAACATTGCTACGGGTTCGGCCTACGGGCGCATCACCAACACGAGCTTTCTCGATACTATCCTCACCTCCCCCGCTTACCCCGCAATCCTGTTCGGCCGGACATTTAGCGAGTTGACCTTGAACCCCCAAGGGACGCTCATCTCCAACAGCTATCGGTTCAACGAAAACTCGGATGCCGATTTTGCGACATGGCTTGAGGTCCAGAACGGTCCGACGATGGCGTCGCGCACGATCGGTCTGAACACCAGCACTGGCGTTGTCGGCGGCCAAGGCTTCTACGCCGTCATTTCCTAACCCCATCCCCAGTCATTCCACCGCCGCCTCCGGGCGGCTTTTTTATTGGAGGCAATCATGCCCGCAATCGATATCGAACCGGCAGGCACCCCGGATCGCCCGGCGCAGCACGCCGCGCTCGTCACCCCCAGCGATAGCGTGGATCTGCCGAACGTCTCCCGCTCGATCTACGTGGCGGTTGCGGGTGATGTCAGTCTCATCATGCAGGACGGCACGCTGTTTACGTGGCCTGGCATGGCGGTTGGCTACCACCCGATCCGGGTCACGCGCATTCGCGCCACCGGCACGACTGCCACCGGCATCGTGGCTCTCTGGTAACCCGCCATGCTGTCCCTCGGCATTGGACTGACGAGCGTGCCCGTGCTGGCAAGGCGGGGGGCGGCGTATGACCCCGACGCGCTGGCGTTCTTCGCGAGGCTGACGAACCAGCCGACCACCGCGCGGAAAAAGCTCTACAACGACCTGATTGTCTCGCTGAAGACGGCAGGCGTCT
>NZ_JBBCUO010000013.1:0-2500 GCF_037147815.1 Kaistia sp. MMO-174
CGTCCGCGCCGCTGTTCTTCGTTCTTCGTTGTGTGTGTTTTTGTTTTGAATGCAAAAACCCCGCCGGCTTTGGAGCGCGGCGGGGTTTTTTATGGTTTCATCGTAGAGAGAAGGTTTCTCGAACTGGTTATTTCTGTGCTTTGCAGGCCTGGCAGCGACCTACTCTCCCGTGTCTTAAGACAAAGTACCATTGGCGCGGAGGAGTTTAACGGCCGAGTTCGGAATGGGATCGGGTTCAGGCTCCTCGCCATGACCACCAGGCCGGCGAAGCACAGAAACTGGTTGCAGGGTTAGCTGCGTTTTTGTCGTCGATGGTCACCCGATTGAATGGATGAGCATGGATTAATGGGAGTGATCAAGCCGATCGAGTTATTAGTACCGGTAAGCTGCATGCATTGCTGCACTTCCACACCCGGCCTATCAACGTGGTGGTCTACCACGACTCTCAAGGGAATACTCGTTTTGAGGTGGGTTTCCCGCTTAGATGCCTTCAGCGGTTATCCCGTCCGTACATAGCTACCCTGCAATGCGGCTGGCGCCACAACAGGTCCACCAGAGGTACGTCCATCCCGGTCCTCTCGTACTAAGGACAGATCCTCTCAATATTCCTACACCCACGGCAGATAGGGACCGAACTGTCTCACGACGTTCTGAACCCAACTCACGTACCACTTTAATCGGCGAACAGCCGAACCCTTGGGACCTTCTCCAGCCCCAGGATGTGATGAGTCGACATCGAGGTGCCAAACGATGCCGTCGATATGGACTCTTGGGCATCATCAGCCTGTTATCCCCAGAGTACCTTTTATCCGTTGAGCGATGGCCCGTCCACGTGGGACCACCGGATCACTATGGCCGACTTTCGTCTCTGCTCGACTTGTCAGTCTCGCAGTCAGGCGGGCTTATGCCATTGCACTCGACGACCGATTTCCGACCGGTCTGAGCCCACCATCGCGCGCCTCCGTTACACTTTGGGAGGCGACCGCCCCAGTCAAACTACCCACCATGCACGGTCCCGGATCCGGATGACGGACCGCGGTTAGACATTCATATTCACAAGGGTGGTATTTCAAGGATGGCTCCACACAAGCTGGCGCCCATGCTTCAAAGCCTACCACCTATCCTACACATGCAAACACGAATGCCAGTGCAAAGCTATAGTAAAGGTTCATGGGGTCTTTCCGTCTGACCGCGGGAACCCCGCATCTTCACGGGGAATTCAATTTCACTGAGTAGGTGCTGGAGACAGCGGGGAAGTCGTTACGCCATTCGTGCAGGTCGGAACTTACCCGACAAGGAATTTCGCTACCTTAGGACCGTTATAGTTACGGCCGCCGTTTACCGGGGCTTCGATTCAAAGCTTGCACCTCTCCTCTTAACCTTCCGGCACCGGGCAGGCGTCAGACCCTATACGTCGCCTTACGGCTTCGCAGAGCCCTGTGTTTTAGGTAAACAGTCGCTACCCCCTAGTCTGTGCCCCCCCGACCTGGTTGCCCAAGCCGAGGGCCTCCTTCTCCCGAAGTTACGGAGGCAATTTGCCGAGTTCCTTCAGCACCATTCTCTCAAGCGCCTTGGTATACTCTACCAGTCCACCTGTGTCGGTTTAGGGTACGGTCTATACGCGGGAGCTATTTCCTGGAACACCTTCACTGCAGCACCAATCCAGTAAGGCACTACAATATACGGCATTCGTCACTACCCGCAGGCTGAGGAATATTCACCTCATTCCCATCGACTACGCCTTTCGGCCTCGCCTTAGGAGCCGGCTAACCCTGCGCAGATTAGCTTTACGCAGGAACCCTTGGACTTTCGGCGACAGTGTCTCTCACACTGTTTGTCGTTACTCATGTCAGCATTCGCACTTCCGATACCTCCAGGAGCTCTCACGAGTCTCCCTTCACAGGCTTACGGAACGCTCCGCTACCACGTGATCTTGCGATCACATCCGCAGCTTCGGCACATGGCTTGAGCCCCGTTACATTGTCGGCGCAGGAACCCTTATTTAGACCAGTGAGCTGTTACGCTTTCTTTAAATGATGGCTGCTTCTAAGCCAACATCCTGGTTGTTTTGGGATCCCCACATCCTTTCACACTTAGCCATGATTTGGGGGCCTTAGCTGGCGGTCAGGGTTGTTTCCCTTTTGACGATGGACGTTAGCACCCACCGTCTGTCTGCCGGATAGTACTCTTGGGTATTCGGAGTTTGGTTAGGTTTGGTAAGACGGTAAATCCCCCTAGCCCATCCAGTGCTCTACCCCCCAAGGTATTCATCCGACGCTCTACCTAAATAGATTTCGCGGAGAACCAGCTATTTCCGAGTTTGATTGGCCTTTCACCCCTAGCCACAAGTCATCCGCGTCTTTTTCAACAGACGTCGGTTCGGCCCTTCAGTGCGTGTTACCGCACCTTCAGCCTGCTCATGGCTAGATCACCCGGTTTCGGGTCTAATCCGACGAACTGAACGCCCTGTTCAGACTCGCTTTCGCTGCGCCTACACCTA
>NZ_JBBCUO010000014.1:0-1835 GCF_037147815.1 Kaistia sp. MMO-174
GACCTCGAAGCGCTTCGCCGCCGCATAGGCGAGAAGGTTGGCGACTGTGGGGGCGATCGGAGGCCCCGGCATTCCGAGACGGGCCAGCGCCTCGATCAGCTCCGCCTCGTTTAGGATGCGGGTGACGCCGGCCGCTGGCGGTAGCGTGCTGACATAGGCGTTGGCCGCGCTCGACCAGAAGCGACTTTCGTCGCCACCGATGATCCAGAACCAATTTTCGGGGGTGAACCTGAGCATTTTGATCTCGCCTTAAATGTACTGCGCTCCGGTGGCCGACGTTCCGGCCGAGTTGCCCGGTAGAAACGAGGACCCTCCGCCCCAGACCGTGATCAGGGAGTTCGTTTCCCCCTGATACCGCTTGCCCGTCGCCGAGCCGGTGAAGGTGCAGCCACCGAAGACGACCGTCGAGAGCAGCGAGCTGAGAGCAAAAGCCGAAGAGAATGCTGGGGTGCCGGCAAGGGTAATTGCTTGCGACTGGCAGTTGATCAGTCCGCCGTATGCGACTGCGTGATATGCCGCCGCGCCAACGATAGAATACGCCCCTTCCGCGAGGACTTTTCCATCCGACGACACATTCATGTGCGCTCCGCCGGCTGATGCACCGAAGCGAACATTCCGGAACCAGAGCGTCCCGGAATTGCTGGCAGCAAGACAGTTGCCGGCGGACGTCGCCCGCATCTCAAGATCGCGGATTTCCAGTCGGCCACCTTCTGACGCGAAGCAGGCATCCGCCGTGACGATCACATTGCCAGGTGTGGCGTTGTTGCCCTGAATGCGAAGTCGACCAGAGCCGATCAACGGTGCTCGCATGATGCCGCCGGCGGTATACGTCCCATCCGCAAGCTGGATGATCACGGTGTAGACGCTGGTATCAAGCTTCAGGGCGGCGGCAATCGCGGCCTGGATCGTGAGAAACGGCGCGCCCGACGTCAGACCATCATTCGCGTCGTTTCCCGAGGTAGAAACATAAAACGTTCGATCCCCGGTCAACAGCTCGCGCGTCCGTTTCGCGATCGCCTGCCCCGTCCGCTCCGGCGTCATCAGCTTGTTCGTTGCGCTCCCGGCCTCCGCCTCGGCTTGGCTGGCGATCGCCGCCGAGGCCAGTTTGACGAAGGTCAACAGGCTGTCCGGCACCATGCCGATAGTGAGCTGGCCGAAGCCGAGGGCATCGCCGACGCGGCGCAGGAAGGTGTCGTTCGCCGCTGCGACGATGTCGGCCGGCGAGCCGGTCGAGCTCGCGGCGCGGCCGATAAGCGAGAGCGCCACGCTGTCGCGCAGCTTGGCGTTCGAGATGATCTTGTCGGCCAGATCCGCCGCCACGATGAAGGCCGGGATCCAGAGCGTGCCGTTGAACTTGGCCCACTGGCCGGAGGTCGCACTGGAAAAATCGACGCCGGTGAGCGTGCCGATGCCGTGATTGTGGCCGACAGACGACTTGCCGACGAGCGCGTTCACCAGGCCGACGATATCCGCCATCTCATGCGAGTGGTGCAGCGGCGCCAGCAACACCATGCCGGTGATGATCTCGGCAATATCGGCGTCGATCATCTTCAACGATTCAATGAGGCGAGGAACGTCCTCACTCCTCATCAGGTTGGTCTTAGCCGGCAGCAGATAGCCGAGATTGTCGGTACGAAGATCGAGCATGCTTCCTTACCTCAAACCGACCAGGACCGAAGATCAGCCAGCGACGGCCGCGCCGCCGGCGAGCCGGTCAGCCTCAGCCGGATCCGGCCCTCGGTCGCGGTATAGGGGTCCTTCTTGTATTCGCGTTCGATCCAGCCCTCTTCGAGCGCCGTCTGAGCGAGAAGCGTCGACGCCACCCAGATGCCGTC
>NZ_JBBCUO010000015.1:0-1350 GCF_037147815.1 Kaistia sp. MMO-174
TCGGAAGCTCGGAAGCTCGGAAGCTCGGAAGCTCGGAAGCTCGGAAGCTCGGAAGCTCGGAAGCTCGGAAGCTCGGAAGCTCGGAAGCTCGGAAGCTCGGAAGCTCGGAAGCTCGGAAGAAGCAAGCCCCCTCCCCCGCCAGCCGGCAAGCCTCTTTTTGCGCCGCCACGCAAGGATCCGCCCGACATATCCCGGAAAGCGCCGCGCCCTTCGCGCCGGTCACAAATCGAGGATCGGCCGAGCCCGTTCGACCAGTTCGGTCGAGCCGGCGAGATAATCGAGTTTCTGCCGCAGCCCGATCGCCTTCCAGTCGATCGTCGCCACGCCACCGAGCCGTTCGACCACCGGCAATCCGCCCATCACGTCCCAGCTGCAGACGCCGAAGCCGAGGCTCGCATCGACCTGGCCCGCCGCCAGCATCAAAAATGCAGCCGCCGTCGAGCCGCAATGCCGATAGGTCATGTCGAGCTCGCTGCGGATGAAGCGCAGCGCCGCCAGTTCGCGCTCGACCGGCGTGTCGGCGCTGAAGCCGACCGCGACGACGCCGCGGCGACGGTCGAGCGGCGGCAAAGGCGGCAGTTTCACGCCGTTCAGCAGCACCTCGAGATCGCGTCCGCCCGACACCGTCTCGCCGCGAATCGGCGCGTGGATGACGCCGAACACCGGCAAGCCGCCGGCATAAAGCCCGATCGACACCGCCCAGTCCGGCAAGCCGCGGACAAAATTGAAGGTGCCGTCGATCGGATCGATCACCCATTGCCGGTCCGCATCCGCGCGAAGGCTCGCGCCCTCCTCGCCGCAGATCCCGTCCGCCGGATAGAGCTTTTGCAGCTCTTCCTGCAGGAAGGCCTCGACCTCCTTGTCGGCGCGGGTGACGAGATCGAGATGCCCCTTTTCCTCGACGCCGGCCGCAAGAGCGCCACTGCGGAAGTAGCGCGCGCCGATGCGCCCGGCCGCCTCGGCCAGGCCGATGAGTTCTTCCCGCATGTCGCTCGCTGCCCCCGTTTTGCCGCGCCCGGATTGCGACCGAACGCCGCCGCTGTCAAGCCGGCACGCACGGAAGGAAGGCGCTGTCGGTGCGTGCCAGTCGCGAGCTCCCGCGCCGCTCGATCCGGCGGGCCATCGCCGTCTTATCGTTTCTACATCCGGGCAACGGGAGATTTTGCCCAAAAGGAGAGCGGCGCGCGGCCGGGCTCTTCGCGGAAGGGGAGGCAGATCTCTCAGCCCGTGAGCAATTTCGAGAACTCGTCCGCGCCGCTGTTCTTCGTTCTTCGTTGTGTGTGTTTTTGTTTTGAATGCAAAAACCCCGCCGGCTTTGGAGCGCGGCGGGGTTTTTTATGGTTTCATCGT
>NZ_JBBCUO010000016.1:0-842 GCF_037147815.1 Kaistia sp. MMO-174
GTCCTCGCAGCGGCAGACGCACAGGCTGCGCGCCAGAACCTTGTCGCGAACGCATACAATATCTCAGCCTCTGGCAGCCCTGTCTTTACGGCGGATCGAGGCTATACGGGCGACGGCGTCGGCGCCTATCTGAACACCGGGGCGGTGCCGGCGTCTCTCGCCAAGTTCAAACAGAACGATGCGAGCATCTTCAGCTACGCGAACACGAACGCCCAGGACGCGTCCAACGATGTCGGTACGCTGACCGGGGTCACGATCCTTCTCAAACCGTACACGGTGACGGGAACCCGCATCGACGCCCGCGTCAACAGCAGCGCGACCGGCCAAGGCGCCGTTGTCGCTACGGCCTTGGGCTTGACCGGCGTGTCCCGGTCGTCCAGTTCGTTGATGGATATAGTCCGAAACGGCGCCGTTTTAAACACCGTGAGCAACACCTCGGTGGCTCCCGAGGCCGTGCAGCCGATCACGCTCTTGCAAGGCGGCGGCTCGTACAGCGTCCGGCGTCTGGCGGTTGGAGGCTTCGGTGCGGGCCTGACTTTGCAGAACGTTGCGGACCTGTACGCCGCCCTGAACACCTATCTAACCGCCGTAGGAGCGAACTGATGCCCACCTTCGCCATGATCCTCATGACAAACACGCAGAAGAACAGCGCGGTCCTGCTGGACTATCCGGGGGTATCCCTCGGACCGCGCCAGATCGACAACACCCTGGCCAACTCTCTTGGCGAAGGCACGCTAGTCGGCAAGTGGGTCAGCCCCGCCCGCCTTCTGAACGATCCGGACTACGCCGTGTGGGTGCCGTTCTTCGACGGCTATCCGATCCGCGTCTTCGACAGCGAGACG
>NZ_JBBCUO010000017.1:0-762 GCF_037147815.1 Kaistia sp. MMO-174
CCGGATCCGGCCCTCGGTCGCGGTATAGGGGTCCTTCTTGTATTCGCGTTCGATCCAGCCCTCTTCGAGCGCCGTCTGAGCGAGAAGCGTCGACGCCACCCAGATGCCGTCGCCGGCATCGTGTTCGACCGTCAGCGACGAGCCCGCCGGCAGCTTGGTGGCAAGCAGCGTCTCCAGCCGGACGCCGGTCCCCATCGTCATGGCGCGGGAGATGTAGGTGCCGGTGCCGCGCAGCTTGCCGGCAATGAGCTGGACGCCGGGGAAGAGGATCGGCGACGCCTTCTCCGAACCCTTCAGGATCGCGCGGAGCTGCACCGTCTCGGTCACGTATTCGGTGAGCTCGCAGACCTGGTCCGGCAACAGCTTGATGATCTCGCCGGAAGCCCGCTCGACCTCGAAATAGACGCTCGTCTCGGCAGTCGGCAGCAGCGTCGTGCCGCTGATGAAGAGGTCCGAGCAGTCGACGAGAGCGAACGAGCCGAGGTTCACCGACTTCGTCACCGGGTCGAACTTCGCCGCCACGATCCGGAACGTCAGGTCGCTATCCTGATGCGCCGTCCAGGTGCTGGCATTCGAGGAGGAGAGCCGCACGCCGATCGTATAGGGCTGCGAAGACACCCAGGCCTGATTGACGGTGTCGAGCGCGCCCATGGTCGCCGCCGCGATCGCGTGCTGCGGATCGTCGGTCTTGACCACGAAGGCGAACTCGGTGCCGGCCGGCTGATACAGCGGCAGCGCGAAGCGAACATTCGTCCAGGCATT
>NZ_JBBCUO010000018.1:0-698 GCF_037147815.1 Kaistia sp. MMO-174
ACCAAATTAACAAAACTCGAAGACGAGTTTTCCGTTCGCCGGCAGCGGTGCCGCCCGCGTTCTTGAGCCGGGTTATAGGCACCGAGCCCCACCCCGTCAATCGACATTTTCTAGATGGGGTGCGCCACCCCTGGGGACAAGCGTGCATAACTCGCTTGCCATCCCCCGTTTCGCCGCGGCTTTCCGCCAGATTTTGAAGCCACACATAAATTCGAAAAAATCGAACAAGAGGCATCGGCAGATCGCCTTTTTGCCGGCGGCCGGCTCCCGCCGGCCTCCGGCGCTGCGCGAATACCCCTTTTCGGCGCCGATTTTTTTCCTTTCATGGGCGCAGAGGCAGCGGAAGAATCCGATTTTCCGGCTCGGATGGGCAATCCTGCGTCGGAGAGGCGGCATCTCGGCATCGACGCCCTGGCGCGTCGTCTCTCGGACGCGCGTGCCCTCACCATCCGGCCGCGCGAGCGACCGCACGCTCATTTCGGCAGATTGGAGGATGCCGTTCTTTGCCGCGATGCGCCAAAGCGATTCCCTGCGCGCCCAGAGGCCGCGGCGCGCAGGCCCCGCCGGCCCATACCGGCAGAGCCCCCCTCGGAAGCTCGGAAGCTCGGAAGCTCGGAAGCTCGGAAGCTCGGAAGCTCGGAAGCTCGGAAGCTCGGAAGCTCGGAAGCTCGGAAGCTCGGAAGCTCGGAAGCTCGGAA
>NZ_JBBCUO010000019.1:0-612 GCF_037147815.1 Kaistia sp. MMO-174
CGCCAAATCCCCGTCGCCTTCACGGTGAAGGGATTTGGCGTTGGCGAGACGCTCGCCTCTCTCACCTTCGACGGCGTCGATGTCACCCCGGCCGGGCCGCTCGTCGGCGATTCCGATGGCAAGGTGACTGGAACCTTCACGATCCCCGCCAACGTCACCGCCGGCCAGAAGTCCGTCGTCGCCACCGGCGGCACCGGATCGAGCGGCTCGGCCTCCTTTGTCGGCCAGGGCAAGATCGATGTCACCGTCATGCAGCGCGTGACGACTACCCAGTTCTGGAACGTGCAGCAGGAGGTGTTCCAGCAGACGCACGGCGTCGATCCGCAGGCCCAGACGGCAACCCTCGACGAGGGGCGGCACATCGCGGGCGTCGACATCAAGTTCTGCGCGATCGGCGATCGCTCCAAGGCTTGCCTGGTCGAGGTGCGGCCGGTCGAGAATGGCTGGCCGACCGGCGAGGTGCTCGCCGTGGCGCAGGTCGACATGGCGACCGTGCTGGTGAATGCCTGGACGAATGTTCGCTTCGCGCTGCCGCTGTATCAGCCGGCCGGCACCGAGTTCGCCTTCGTGGTCAAGACCGACGATCCGCAGCACGCGATCGCGGCGGCGACC
>NZ_JBBCUO010000020.1:0-591 GCF_037147815.1 Kaistia sp. MMO-174
ACCGACATCGATTTCACCTACGAGTGGAAGGGCTACTACCCGATCATCTTCTTCTTCGGGACGTTCAACGGTGCCCAGAATGACCAGATCTACACCCTGCCATCCGACAAAGAGGTGAACACCTATGGCTCGGCCTACCCGATGTCCGGATACGTCATTACAAACTCGCCCGGTGTAGCGCAGGCGAAGATCCGACGTTGGGGCAACGCGGTCTGGGGCAATGTCTCGATCATCGTGATCGACAAGCCTGTGCCGACGGACTGATCTCATGCCGATCACCCGTGGCTACATCGGGCTGCGCGAAGGCCAGTTCGTCTTCCAGTTTTCCAAGCCCGGCTATGACGTGCTGACGGCGCCCGCTTCCGGCCTGGTCTTCGACTCGACTGCCAAGCGACTTCGGCCCCTCCTGTCGGGCATCACTGCCGCCCTGCCGACGGGAAACACGAACATCCCGCTGCCAAAGACGTTCACCGGCCTGCCGCTGATCCTCGTCGACATGTTCTACGGCGCCAGCGGCGTGCGCGGACCAGGGCGGGGGTTCGAGGTCACCTATCGCCGGGCCAGCAACTATTTCACGATCAACAACACCAC
>NZ_JBBCUO010000021.1:0-585 GCF_037147815.1 Kaistia sp. MMO-174
GGTGGGGTGGGGCTATGGCGGAGGTTGGTGGCCAGCTCGAACCTACCGTCCTCGAATTCCTCGCGTGGCCTGACCCAGATCTGACCGTCGTCCAAACTGCGGTAGACGGCGACCTCGCGCATGTCGACGGATACACCCAGGACCTTACTCACGTCGTCTTTCGGGCTGTAGTTCGCAGTCCACTCGTGCCACTCCTCGGCCTGCATCTTGCCGATGCCGAGCAGCGCGTAGAGCGTGCCGCGCTTCTTGTGCCGGTAGATGGCTGTCTCGCTCATCCTCATCACCTCATGCTGCTTTGGGTTGGGAGGGGGGTGGCGGGTTCGTAGGTCTCGACAAAGATATCTGGCTTACAGGGGTAGAACTCCCCCTTGGTCCCCTTGATGACCCAGTCGCCAACGGCAGCAGTCATGTTGCCCTCAAGGGTATGAATGATGATGCCCTTCTCGGGCATCATCATGTGCGCCCGCGTAGCGTACCCACCATGGCTGCCGATCCACGCGAGAACCCGGTTTGCGCTCTCCATCGTTCCTTCAAACTGCGTCGCTTCGATCACGACGGGCTTCTTGCGGAATGCTGCCATCTCTC
>NZ_JBBCUO010000022.1:0-576 GCF_037147815.1 Kaistia sp. MMO-174
ATCGCCGACGAGCGGCCCGGCCGGGGTGACATCGACGCCGTCGAAGGTGAGAGAGGCGAGCGTCTCGCCAACGCCAAATCCCTTCACCGTGAAGGCGACGGGGATTTGGCGCAGGAACTCGACCAGCTCCTCGCGATGATCGACGACGCGGGTCGAGACCGTTGTGCGGCTGGTATTGCCGGAGCCGAAGCGCTGCGTCTGGGGCGACAGGAACGCGGTCGACGTCTCGGTCCAGAAGTCGGTCGACGGGGTGATCGCGAGGCTGATCGGCAGCGGCGTGAAGTTCTGATACGGGTTGACCAGCACACACTCGGTCGCCAGTTCCTGCCGGATCACCACCTCCTCGGTCCAGTCGAGCAACACCGGGGCGGACAGCGAGGCCGAATAGAGCGTCGGATCGATCGCGAGCTGGCAGGATCCCTCGAACACGGCTGCCGTCTGCGCCGCGCCGGCATCGCGATAATGATCGTCGACAAAGGGATCGACGAAGATGCCGCGCTTGGCGACCGGATCCTTGCCGTCGATCGACCGCTTCAGCTTTTCCATCGACACCACGTCGATCAGGTCGATCAGCCG
>NZ_JBBCUO010000023.1:0-517 GCF_037147815.1 Kaistia sp. MMO-174
AACGAGGCGGAGCTGATCGAGGCGCTGGCCCGTCTCGGAATGCCGGGGCCTCCGATCGCCCCCACAGTCGCCAACCTTCTCGCCTATGCGGCGGCGAAGCGCTTCGAGGTCGAGACGGGCGGCGTCACGGTCGGCGGCGCTCCGATCCGAACCGACGAGAAGAGCCAGAACCGCGTATCGGGCGCGGCGCAGCTCGTCGCGAATGATCCGACGCTCCTTGTCATTGACTGGGAGGCGCAGCCCGGCGTCTGGGTGGAGGTCTCGGCCGCCGACATGAAGGCAATCGGCATCGCGGTCGGGCGGCACGTTCAGGCGTGCTTCTCGACGCTCAAGGCGGTTCAGGCCGCCATCCACTCCGGCGCGATCACAACCACAGCCGAGATCGACGCCGCCGGCTGGCCCGGCTGACGAGTGTATCAAGGGGCTCGACAAAAGCCCCTCGAACAGGTTTCATCAGCGCGTCGAAGCCCCTTTGAACCGATGCCCCGGAAGCTCTTCCGGGGCATTTTGCTTTTCC
>NZ_JBBCUO010000024.1:0-508 GCF_037147815.1 Kaistia sp. MMO-174
GAAGACGACCGTCGAGAGCAGCGAGCTGAGAGCAAAAGCCGAAGAGAATGCTGGGGTGCCGGCAAGGGTAATTGCTTGCGACTGGCAGTTGATCAGTCCGCCGTATGCGACAGCGTGATATGCCGCCGCGCCAACGATAGAATACGCCCCTTCCGCGAGGACTTTTCCATCTGACGACACATTCATGTGCGCCCCGCCGGCTGATGCACCGAAGCGAACATTCCGGAACCAGAGCGTCCCGGACTTACTGGCAGCAAGACAGTTGCCGGCGGACGTCGCCCGCATCTCAAGATCGCGGATTTCCAGTCGGCCACCTTCGGACGCGAAGCAGGCATCCGCCGAGACGATCACATTGCCAGGTGTGGCGTTGTTGCCCTGAATGCGAAGTCGACCAGAACCGATCAACGGTGCTCGCATGATGCCGCCGGCGGTATACGTCCCATCCGCAAGCTGGATGATCACGGTGTAGACGCTGGTATCAAGCTTCAGGGCGGCGGCAATCGCGGCC
>NZ_JBBCUO010000025.1:0-349 GCF_037147815.1 Kaistia sp. MMO-174
GCTGATCCTCGTCGACATGTTCTACGGCGCCAGCGGCGTGCGCGGACCAGGGCGGGGGTTCGAGGTCACCTATCGCCGGGCCAGCAACTATTTCACGATCAACAACACCACAGCGGGCGCGGTGTTTTCCTACAACGTCTTCGACAACGAGATGACCTGATGCGGTTGTTCTATCACGATGCCGAGGGCAGGCTGACCGGCCAGGCCTCCGGGGCCTTTTCGCCAGAGGAGTTGGTCGGCCTGGCGGAGCGTCAGCTGTTTCTCACGGTCCCGGACGATGCGGCCTTCGCCCAGAGCTATGTGCTCGACGGCGAGCTTGCCGCCCGGCCGGTGGCGCCGATCACGATCA
>NZ_JBBCUO010000026.1:0-326 GCF_037147815.1 Kaistia sp. MMO-174
GACCTCGAAGCGCTTCGCCGCCGCATAGGCGAGAAGGTTGGCGACTGTGGGGGCGATCGGAGGCCCCGGCATTCCGAGACGGGCCAGCGCCTCGATCAGCTCCGCCTCGTTCAGGATGCGGGTGACGCCGGCCGCTGGCGGTAGCGTGCTGACATAGGCGTTGGCCGCGCTCGACCAGAAGCGACTTTCGTCGCCACCGATGATCCAGAACCAACTTTCGGGGGTGAACCTGAGCATTTTGATCTCGCCTTAAATGTACTGCGCTCCGGTGGCCGACGTTCCGGCCGAGTTGCCCGGTAGAAACGAGGACCCTCCGCCCCAGACCG
>NZ_JBBCUO010000027.1:0-313 GCF_037147815.1 Kaistia sp. MMO-174
CACGCTCTGGATCCCGGCCTTCATCGTGGCGGCGGATCTGGCCGACAAGATCATCTCGAACGCCAAGCTGCGCGACAGCGTGGCGCTCTCGCTTATCGGCCGCGCCGCGAGTTCGACCGGCTCGCCGGCCGACATCGTCGCAGCGGCGAACGACACCTTCCTGCGCCGCGTCGGCGATGCCCTCGGCTTCGGCCAGCTCACCATCGGCATGGTGCCGGACAGCCTGTTGACCTTCGTCAAACTGGCCTCGGCGGCGATCGCCAGCCAAGCCGAGGCGGAGGCCGGGAGCGCAACGAACAAGCTGATGACGCCG
>NZ_JBBCUO010000028.1:0-304 GCF_037147815.1 Kaistia sp. MMO-174
GCCAGGAGCGGGATCGCTCACCTATGAGGCCTACAACGACCGGGTGGTGATCTATTCTCAGTCGGGGCAGTTTCGCTTCAACCATTACCTCTGCGCCATCGTCTTCAAGATTCCGGCGCGCGATCTGGACATCGTCGGCGACGATCCGCACCCTCTGGCGCGGATGATGATGGGCAAGCGGGGCAGTGAGTATGGTCTCTACGTCTCGCGGCCCGGCTTCAACGTCGAGACCTGTTCGAAGGCGCAGATGGTCTTCAGTTCCGACGACGACTTCTCGGTCATCAACAAGACCTATGCGCCCGCC
>NZ_JBBCUO010000029.1:0-298 GCF_037147815.1 Kaistia sp. MMO-174
GCGTCGATCATCTTCAACGATTCAATGAGGCGAGGAACGTCCTCACTCCTCATCAGGTTGGTCTTAGCCGGCAGCAGATAGCCGAGATTGTCGGTACGAAGATCGAGCATGTTTCCTTACCTCAAACCGACCAGGACCTGAGATCGGCCAGCGACGGCCGCGCCGCCGGCGAGCCGGTCAGCGTCAACCGGATCCGGCCCTCGGTCGCGGTATAGGGGTCCTTCTTGTATTCGCGTTCGATCCAGCCCTCTTCGAGCGCCGTCTGAGCGAGAAGCGTCGACGCCACCCAGATGCCGTC
>NZ_JBBCUO010000030.1:0-266 GCF_037147815.1 Kaistia sp. MMO-174
TGAAGATGATCGACGCCGATATTGCCGAGATCATCACCGGCATGGTGTTGCTGGCGCCGCTGCACCACTCGCATGAGATGGCGGATATCGTCGGCCTGGTGAACGCGCTCGCCGGCAAGTCGTCTGTCGGCCACAATCACGGCATCGGCACGCTGACCGGCGTCGATTTTTCCAGTGCGACCTCCGGCCAGTGGGCCAAGTTCAACGGCACGCTCTGGATCCCGGCCTTCATCGTGGCGGCGGATCTGGCCGACAAGATCATCTCG
>NZ_JBBCUO010000031.1:0-247 GCF_037147815.1 Kaistia sp. MMO-174
CGGCTTCAACGTCGAGACCTGTTCGAAGGCGCAGATGGTCTTCAGTTCCGACGACGACTTCTCGGTCATCAACAAGACCTATGCGCCCGCCTCGAGCCGGAAGGGCGCGGCTGACAGCCCCACGGACAACGTCTATACCGACATCGATTTCACCTACGAGTGGAAGGGCTACTACCCGATCATCTTCTTCTTCGGGACGTTCAACGGTGCCCAGAATGACCAGATCTACACCCTGCCATCCGACAAA
>NZ_JBBCUO010000032.1:0-223 GCF_037147815.1 Kaistia sp. MMO-174
CAAGCTGATGACGCCGGAGCGGACGGGGCAGGCGATCGCGAAACGGACGCGCGAGCTGTTGACCGGGGATCGAACGTTTTATGTTTCTACCTCGGGAAACGACGCGAATGACGGTCTGACGTCGGGCGCGCCGTTTCTCACGATCCAGGCCGCGATTGCCGCCGCCCTGAAGCTTGATACCAGCGTCTACACCGTGATCATCCAGCTTGCGGATGGGACGTAT
>NZ_JBBCUO010000033.1:0-223 GCF_037147815.1 Kaistia sp. MMO-174
GTCCCGACCGAGCCGGCATTCAGGAAGATCTGGAACCGCACGTCGACGCCTGTCGGCGCCGCCGTCGCCGCGAACTTCACGAAGCCGCCGGCCGACATCTGGTCGGCCTTGGCGTTGACCGCGGTGGTCTGGTCGGCGATCGCCGTGTCGCCAGCGATGTAGGCCTGCGTCACCTGCTGGATGGCAGCGACCAGGTCGCCGCGGATCGCCGCGCGCTGGATGT
>NZ_JBBCUO010000034.1:0-223 GCF_037147815.1 Kaistia sp. MMO-174
GGCCGGCATGGTGCTCGACATCGTCGGTGGCGTGTCGCGCTGCATGTTCCAGGTCGACAAGTTCTCGATCGGTAACGGTGCCACCAATGTCGTTCCGTTCGCGATCGTCGACGGCGTCGTCTACATGAGCGGCGTGGTGATCAAGTCCTCGAACAGCGTCGTCCAGCTCGATCTGCGCAACGACGCCATGATCTTCACGGAGCCCTGATGGTCGCCACTCCTC
>NZ_JBBCUO010000035.1:0-223 GCF_037147815.1 Kaistia sp. MMO-174
CTCGCGCCACCAGATCGTGCTGCCGTCCGGGCTGGATAGAAACACCTTCACGCACGGGACATAGGGAAGCGCCGGGAAGAAGATCTGCAGCGGGCTCGAATTGTCCGGTCCGGGGCTCTGGCTTGCATTGATGCCAATGATCCTGCGGCTGGCGACCGCATGAATGTTGCCGGCGAAGGGCCAGGCCGTGTCGAAATCGAGCCTGTCGCGTGTCAGGCTCGGA
>NZ_JBBCUO010000036.1:0-223 GCF_037147815.1 Kaistia sp. MMO-174
GGGGGGGGGGGGGGGGGGGGGGGGGGGGGGGGGGGGGGGGGGGGGGGGGGGGGGGGGGGGGGGGGGGGGGGGGGGGGGGGGGGGGGGGGGGGGGGGGGGGGGGGGGGGGGGCGGGGGGGGGGGGGGGGGGGGGGGGGGGGGGGGGGGGGGGGGGGGGGGGGGGGGGGGGGGGGGGGGGGGGGGGGGGGGGGGGGGGGGGGGGGGGGGGGGGGGGGGGGGGGGG
>NZ_JBBCUO010000037.1:0-223 GCF_037147815.1 Kaistia sp. MMO-174
GGTCGCCGCCGCGATCGCGTGCTGCGGATCGTCGGTCTTGACCACGAAGGCGAACTCGGTGCCGGCCGGCTGATACAGCGGCAGCGCGAAGCGAACATTCGTCCAGGCATTGACCAGCACGGTCGCCATGTCGACCTGCGCCACGGCGAGCACCTCGCCGGTCGGCCAGCCATTCTCGACCGGCCGCACCTCGACCAGGCAAGCCTTGGAGCGATCGCCGATC
>NZ_JBBCUO010000038.1:0-223 GCF_037147815.1 Kaistia sp. MMO-174
CGCTCCGGTGGCCGACGTTCCGGCCGAGTTGCCCGGTAGAAACGAGGACCCTCCGCCCCAGACCGTGATCAGGGAGTTCGTTTCCCCCTGATACCGCTTGCCCGTCGCCGAACCGGTGAAGGTGCAGCCACCGAAGACGACCGTCGAGAGCAGCGAGCTGAGAGCAAAAGCCGAAGAGAATGCTGGGGTGCCGGCAAGGGTAATTGCTTGCGACTGGCAGTTG
>NZ_JBBCUO010000039.1:0-223 GCF_037147815.1 Kaistia sp. MMO-174
GTTCTTCGCGAGGCTGACGAACCAGCCGACCACCGCGCGGAAAAAGCTCTACAACGACCTGATTGTCTCGCTGAAGACGGCAGGCGTCTGGGCCAAGCTCGATGCGCTCTATGTCCTCGCAGCGGCAGACGCACAGGCTGCGCGCCAGAACCTTGTCGCGAACGCATACAATATCTCAGCCTCTGGCAGCCCTGTCTTTACGGCGGATCGAGGCTATACGGGC
>NZ_JBBCUO010000040.1:0-223 GCF_037147815.1 Kaistia sp. MMO-174
GGGCCAGGCCGTGTCGAAATCGAGCCTGTCGCGTGTCAGGCTCGGATCGGATGCATCGAAGCCGGGCTTTGAAACGCGAGCCCGCCAATCGCCCGGCGACAGCTGGCCCGCGAACAGGCGAGGAGTGGCGACCATCAGGGCTCCGTGAAGATCATGGCGTCGTTGCGCAGATCGAGCTGGACGACGCTGTTCGAGGACTTGATCACCACGCCGCTCATGTAGA
>NZ_JBBCUO010000041.1:0-223 GCF_037147815.1 Kaistia sp. MMO-174
CGCCAAATCCCCGTCGCCTTCACGGTGAAGGGATTTGGCGTTGGCGAGACGCTCGCCTCTCTCACCTTCGACGGCGTCGATGTCACCCCGGCCGGGCCGCTCGTCGGCGATGCCGATGGCAAGGTGACTGGAACCTTCACGATCCCCGCCAACGTCACCGCCGGCCAGAAGTCCGTCGTCGCCACCGGCGGCACCGGATCGAGCGGCTCGGCCTCCTTTGTCG